>ONEL01000038.1 GCA_900316835.1 uncultured Prevotellaceae bacterium
AACGAATTATCTCTTTTTAATGATTCAATCAGTGGTGCCCAGAGCACTGACAAGGAGCAGAGCGTAAAGGCTCTCTCAAGTTCCAACAATCTCAATAATAATGTTGATGTGTGTGACGCTGAGCTGGACTTGGCGGACTTTAAGTATGACTTCCACACGGGAAATCCGGCTGTCTATGTTTCTTCTTACCACCGCTATAACTGTGGTAACTTGGACGGCATGTGGGTGGACCTTACCCTGTGTGGCGGCTATGACGAGTTCCTGCAGGTGTGCCGGCAAGTGGTATGGGATGAGGAGGACCCGGAGTTTATGTTCCAAGACATGGAGAACTGGCCGGAGGCGTGGTACGATGAGGGCAGCCTCAGTGAGGACACCTTTGAGCGCATCCAAGAGTTTGCGGCACTGGACGAGGATGAGCAGGAGGCCTTCGAGGCTTTCATGGACATCCGCTGCGACTCTGACGTGACATTCGAGGAGTTCCGCGATGCTTACCAAGGTAAGTGGGACAGCGAAGAGGAGTTCACCGAGCAACTGGTGGATGACCTGGGACTCTTAGACGAGATACCCGAACACCTGCGTCGCTTCTTTGACATGGAGGCTTACTCCGAGGAACTTTTCCGTTATGACTATGACTTTACAGATGGCTATGTGTTCCGTGTGATGTAGGCTGCATCGCCCTAACGATGGCGGAGCCACCTCGCAAGGGTGGCTCTATTTTTTGGGGCTCATTTTGGGGCTCATTTTGGGGCTCATATGAAGGAGCAGATTACTATATCAACACCTCCCAATGACCATCCTTCAGTGAACCGACACGAATAATTCGCTTTGCTGAAGTTAAAACTTTTATATCTCGCTTAATTGTTGGTACTGAAACGTTTAGGATGGTCGCCATTCCTTGTATCTTCAGATTGGGCGTATCACTTATAATGCGTAGAATTTGTTGCTGACGAGGCGTAAGTTTTATAGTATCATTTATAGTATCATTTATAGTATCATTTTTAGTATCATTCGTTGTGATACCATTGTATAGCTTGTTTGCCATTTCGCCTCTTTTGATTGTCACCAACAAACCGCCACAATGCTCTTTGAATGTTGGTTCCGGCAAACTCACCTCACTCAATCCCATGCGCATCTTGTCTATGCCGCGCCCCCAAGATTCAATAAACCCGGCCATGTAGAATATGTGGGCGATGTTCTTGTTGCGAGGTTTTGATGTGTGATCATTCAAAAGCATGTCAATTGTGAAGTTTTCCGGCAATGTGCCATCATTCCACAGTTCTATGCGGTCATTCCACACTTTCATTTGAATGGCAACCCCTGTGTAATCTTTGTGGACTATCGCATTGTATATGGCTTCTCGCAACGATGATTCGGGGATTTCCAAAGGCTCTTTCCGAACCATACCCTCATAGTGTATTGGGGATATGAGATATTTTGCTCTTAGTATGCGAACTACTTCATCTGCCATTTGCAATATGTTGCCCGACACTACATCTTGAATAATCAAGTCGGTGTTATCGCGCACAAACCGGCCAATCTTAAACTCTACTCCAGAGAAATATTTTTGTGGCCTTTTGGCAAAAAGCAAGACTGCGGCATTTTTCAAATGCCCTTCATTATCCATCAAGTCCATATTTGTCAAGACCTGTTCAACAGATGAGTTCTTTACTTTTTCAGGTAAACGGTCGGCTTCAACAGCGTTTTGAAGAAAATACCTGACTGCCTCATCATCTATACAATCAATCGTGGCGGTAGGATGAATGGCATCATCCCACGACAAGCCCATTTTCTTCAGGATGAACTGCTGCAGGGCTACCCCACGCAACTGCTGTTTGGTGGCACCGCTGCGTATGTGGTACTCGCCTTTATAAGCGATTGGCATATTGCTCGGCTCAACCACTATCTCAATAATTTCCTTGCCTTCGCGCTCCAGCAGATTAACGTCACACACTATGCCAAGCGTGGTTACTATCTTGTTGGGTATATCTTCCAGCAAGCGGTGGGAATTGCTGACACCTACTACTTGTTGATTGTCGGCAATGCCAATGTAGATCCTGCCGCCTTGCGCATTGGCGAAGCCGCATATCCATTTCAGATATTCGTCACGCCACGATTCTTTGTACTCTATGTTCTGATTTTCAGCCATTATTTTGCCTCTATTAGACTGCAAAGATAACAATAATATCCGAAACAGAGGGTATAATTTACTGTCTTTTACTCAAAGAAGCAGCATTATTAATTTTGTGTCAGTAAACAAGCCGAAATCTATGAAAAACACAGATTATCACCTTCACCTGAAAGGGTACGTGGGCGGGTATGACTTTGACAGCAACTACGTGGACTACGTGCTGGCTCAAAACAAAGACAAACCGGTGAACGTGCTCATAGACAGCCTGGGCGGGTCACTAGCCAAGGCACTGTCAATAGCATCAGCTTTCAAAGCTCACGGCAACGTGAGCGTGCACTTCGTGGGGATGAACGCCAGCGCGGCAACTATAGCCTCACTGGGAGCGAAACATATCTCCATGGACTCCTCAGCGATGTACCTGGTGCATAAATGCAGCACGGAGTTTTTTGAGTGGGGAAACCTGAACGCGGACCAGCTGGAAGCGGTG
>ONEL01000037.1 GCA_900316835.1 uncultured Prevotellaceae bacterium
AGAATCATCAGTAAAGTGAGCGCCTTTACTGTTTCACAATACATCAACAAGATTAATCACAAGCCCATCGGCAGGATCAAGTATGCGCTCGCTTAATCCTGCCAACGGGTTTATCTGTTATCAATAGAAATTGATGAGCGAGCGCTTGACCTTGGTTGCCTTGCCCAGGATGAATGCCATAGCACCGGGGTTAGCGATCATGCCGCCACCGCGCTGCTGTGCATAGCGGTTGTCGAGCTCTTCCTTGCTGGGCTGGCGAGCATCCTTCTGGATGTTGTAGACCTGGAAGACATACACACCGTTTTCACCCTTGACGGGGCCGACGAGCTTGCCCTTGGGCGAGCCAGCGATGCGACCTGCCAGACCGGCCTCGTTCTCCAGCTTGGGAGTGAAGTTGCTAGCGAAGACGACCTGAGCCGAGTCGACCTGTGCGCCCATGAGCTTAGCATAACCGTTAAGGTCGTTAGCCTTACCCTTGAACTGCGCCATGAGTGCGTCGGCCTTGAACGCGCACTTTTGCTCCATGTGGAAGTAGTTGTACTTGACATAGGCCTGTATGCCGTTCTCTTCCATGAAGCGGTAGTTCTCCTCGCTGCCGTAGCCCGCGTCGGCCACCGCCGTTGAGGCCATATGCCCGTAGCGTCGCTGGAATGAGGTCAGGAACAGGGGCATCGTGAGCGTGTCGCCGGGGTTGGGGAACAGGCCGAAGTCCACCAGGAACTGGTTCTCGGTGGTCACCTGCAGGTTGTAGCCGGGCTTGGTCTGCCCGTTGTTCATCGCGTCCTCTTTCATGCGCATGAACGTGGCGTCCTCGTCCGTCTTGGACATCGAGTTGCGGTCTCCCATCTGCTCGAGCCTGCCGTCGTACTCGTTGAGCTTGTCGCGCTGCTTCTCCAGTTCTTTGGCCTGCCGCTTGAGTTCGCGCAGCCTGGCCTTCTCCGCCTTGTCCTTGGCTTTCTCAGCCGAGGCGCGCTCGATGGAGCTGCGCAGTTCTTCGCATATCTCCGACAGTTGGGCGGGCGTGAAGTCCACCTCCTCGTTTTGGGCGGCGTTTTCCTGGGCGATGGCTTCGTCTATCTGGCCCAACAGCGCACGTATCTTCTGCTGCAGTTTTGCACGGTTCTTCACCACCGTCTTCTTCCAGACGAAAGTGTACCTGTTCGCCTTGGACTCTATCTTTGTGCCGTCGATGTACTCCACCTCAAGGCTGACGAAGCCGCGCTCGGCAAGGATCAGCACCAGCTGGGTGAACACGTTGTCAATCTCATCCTTGACGCGGTTGCGGAAGCGGTTGATCGTGATGAAGTCCGGCTTCTCGTAACCCGCCAGCCAGATGTAGTGGATGTCGCGCTTGAGCGACTGCTCGATCCTGCGGCACGAGTAGATGTTGTTCATGTAGGCGTAGATGATCACCTTGAGCATCATCCTCGGGTGGTAGGGACTGCGGCCACGCTCCCTGTACAGCTTCCTGAAACGCTCCAGATCCAGGCCGTCGACAACGCTGTTGACCAGACGCACTGGGTCGTTCGGCGCGATGTCCTCGTCAATCCTCTGAGGAAAAAGCACCAATTGGTTGTTTATGTGCGGGCGAAAGTGTAACTTTGCAGACATTATTTTATTTATTTTATTGATTGTCACAAAGTTACTAAAACTTTTTGACATGACAAAGCCTCCGCTTGGGAAAGTAGAGGCTTTGTTATATGTTTTACAGCATGTTATAACAAGAGGGCATGCCAGAATTTTGACACACCCTCATTTTGTTGTTTGCTTGTGGCCTCGCCGTGGGCGAGGCATAGTAGACCGAAGCGGAAAACTCTCCTACATGATAGCTTTGGTGCTCCGGGTTGTACCGTCGGTGTAGCGTGTGACGACGATGTTGACACCTTGCCACGGCTTCGCGCTGCGCTGGCCTGCCAGGTTGATGTATTCCACCCCCGCCACCTCGTGCTCGACCTTCACGTCTGCGACTGAGGTGTTTTCACCATGCAGGACAACAGTCTTGGCATTGCTCCAGGGGCTCCAGGTGTCGTCGGTGTAATGGGCCTTCACACGGAAGAAGAAGGTGCCACCGGCAGTCAGGTTCTTAACGGTGTAGAACTTGTCGGGGGTAATACCGGTAATCAAGCGATAATCGGCATCTCCTTCCTCGTTGACGGCTTTGAGTTTTGAAGGCTCGCTAGCATCACCTGCTAGGATTTGGATGTTTGCGATCGATCCATAGTCGTTCGGATAATTATCACCCTTGATGGCCACCTGGTCTACGTCGGCACAGTCAAGCACAAACACGTAGTCGGTAAAATTGGGTTCCAGATCAACGTGAATTGACTGGAGACTGGTCGAGATCGTAATACCTGATTGATACCATGATTTATAACTCTTGGCTTTTATCTTAACGGTAATCTTGTCATAGCCAGCCAGATCATACTCGGGTGTGAGAATTTCACCCTCTGAGTCCAACTGGATGCAACCGTTTCCAGTAAATAACTGATCTCCATTGTAAACCCAACCCTCAGGGAAGTAATCCTGCCAATGTGAAATGACACTAGAGCCCTGATAATAGCAGTCACTGAAGTCGGCCTCGCCCAACTCCATAATAATCGATTTGTTCTTCACCTCCAAGGTATAACTCTCCACATTCTTAGCAGGCGTCTCGTCTGTCCAATCGGCACGGAATTCGGTTAATTTGATATAGTCTTCATTTGCATCGAGCATTACGGGATTATGAGTTTCAAAGATAGAGGTACCCGTCAAGTTAACCACCACATCCTCAGCCCCCTCGCTGTGCATAGTGATGGTTGCACTGTGCGTACCCAGTTCCTGGGGAGAATAGGTCACATTGATGTCTTTGCCAGCATCCGCATCACTCAACGACACATGGTCAGCATCAATCGAGAAGACGCCATTAGGATCATTCAATGTCAACGTCACGTCATTCTCCAGATAATAGCCGTAAACCGTGAGAACATCGGTAGCAGTTTTCTCGGCATAGGACTCGATAGCCATATTCTTGACACTGGGCACGATAGTCGGTCCCATATAAGGAGGCTGGATACCGATAATCATATGCTGATTGTCATCGAACGTGTAGTGACCGTCAGTGAAGTCATTGAGCACGCAATAGCAGTTGCCATCGCCACTCCAACCCCAGTTAATGTGGTAGGTATCGTTGGTTGAATCATAGCCATCGACATTGAAGGCATGGCCACCAGCATTACTATCGGAAGCACAATACACAATGGGGCGGTTGTTCGCCAACTCCTCCTGAATCATGCCAACCCAGCGACTGTCGCTGTAGGAATACTTGTAGTAAAGTTGAGCCATACTGGAGTTGTAACCAAAGAATTTCACTGCACGCAAGATATCGCTACCATAGGCACCACTGCCGGTTGGGGAGTAATCCATCTCCTCTTCCTGACCGATGTAACGCATCAACCAAGCCACAGCATCGGCCTGGGCATCAGTATAACCATTCAGGTAGTCGTCAATCATATTGTCCCAATCAAAGGTGATGGAAGGCAGAGGCTCGACTTGGAAATCGTAACTGTCGTAACCCGAAACAGCAGGAGTGGGGCCTACAGGATATTTCCAGTAATAGAACACCATTGCCAACGAAGTGGCAGGGCAACCAGTGACACAGAACTTGCCATTATACACAGGGCAATGGTTGTAGTAGGGTTCCTGCTGATCCCACATGGCCGTGAGCAGCGGAGCCACACTTGCGACACGAGTAGGCTCGTTCAATTTGTTGCTAATAACCAACTCAGGATGCTCCTGCAAATACTCCATCTGTCCCTTGTAATTGGCCAGCCAGTGCCCCATGTTGGCAGGAATGCGTTTCTCATCCAACGGACGGTCACCATAGGCAAGCACCTCTGGCGCACGGTCGTCACCTGAAATGATGTAGAAATGGTCGGCAGTGTTAAAAATGTAATACACTGTGGTACCTGGTTTCACACTATTCATTTCCTGTTTCACCAACGTCATGTCAATGTTCGACGGGTTCATAAAATGGCCTTGGGCCATCTTTGAAGCGGCAAACCTTTGAGCACTGGACTTGGCAGTCGCTAAATCAATGTCGGCTCCCATGGCCTGCAAAGCAATTGCAATGACAAAAACGAATAAAAACAATTTCTTCATAATAAACTGATTTGTTATTGGTTAATAATGTTAATTATATAAGTTATCTAACAATGTAGGATTGTTCTATCCACACACCTTATTTCATGACCTTGGCTTTGCTCGTGGTGCCATCGGTATAGGTAGTCACCTGGATAGTCATTTCTGATGTCAAAAAAACCTTCGCAAAATTAGTGCTGACCCTTTCCTCTTGCAAGGAAAAGGCCAGCGCCTGTGTTCTGTTTCAGTGAAACAGAACCAAAAACCTAGGTTTTATGGGTATTTTGAGCGTTATCTGTTAACCGGTGCTCCATTATTTCTCCTTGGCCATCTTTAAGAATTTTGAAGGAGATATGCCTGTAATACGCTTAAAAGTAACCGTAAAATTGCTTCGCGAATTAAAGCCCAAATTGGCGGCGATAGCTTCGATGGTTAAGTGACCATATCGCTCGGTATCGTTAAGTTGGCGACAGGCCTCACGCACCCGTTGTTCATTCAGTACCTGTTTAAAACTTTTCCCGTAGTACTCATTGACCACTTGAGAAACATATTTATAATTGCTGCTCACCAGGTCGGCAAGACTCTGTAATGAAAAATCAGGTTGGCAAATGATGTGAATATCATCCATCACCTGTTTGATTCGGGCAAAGAGGCGTTCCTTGCTCTCCTGGTCTAGAGTTGTACCCTGGTATTTAGGAGCAGATTCATCATGCAATTCATTGGGTTCGACAGAGCCCACAACGGTCGACTGGGGGATGACCTCGCTTGTCACCAACAACTGCACATTTTTTTCATACAGATGTCTGATATAATTGCGTTGTTTGAGGTAGCTACGCACCAACAAGACTAGGGCTAATAGTATTATGGCAGCAATCAAGCTCATCATTAGCAGCAACTGATGGGCACGCTCGTGCTTGGCTTGAATCTGTGCCACTTGATCATTGACACGGCGCATTTCGTCAAGGAAACGTGACTTTTCAACCATTTCGGCATGGCTCTTTTGTATAAATTCATCCCTGGCTTTCAGGAATTTGTAGTCAAGTTGCTCAGCCATTTGCCGGTTTCCCATAGCATCATAGACCTTAGCCATCGCCCTGTAATTGTCAATCAACTCGCTCTGCATACCATTGTCGAGGGCTATATGCTCCACCTCGCGCAAACAAGAAATGGCTTCTTCATAATGGCGCATAACGGCAAGCACTGCAGCCTTTTGCTGCATGGCCTTGATGATACACTGCTGGCGATTGGTCATGATTTCCTGAGCCTCACCAAGCATCTTTTCATAGTAATTTAGAGCTTGTTGATATTTGCCTGCCTGGAATGCTTCGGTGGCCTTGCAGAACATGCGCGTACATTGCCACATTTCCACGCTGTCGGTCAACTGCAAATTCTTGAAACGGACCAGATCTGGTGCAATGAGTTCAAAGTCAGTTTTATTGTGTATCATTTCCAGCATGTTATAGATACTGGTAACAGCCACATTCCACTCTTGGGCCTTGACGGCGAAATCAAATGCCAGTTTTGTGTTGTCCAGAGCCTCGGTCGATAGGGCATCGTTGGCAAAGAGTCTATTGCGATTGTCAAAGATAGAGGCCATGTTAAGATAGGAGTATGCCAGATTATTGTCAAAACCGTATAGTTTAGACAATTCCATTGATTTATTCAAATTCTCGTAGGCCTTCTGGAAGTCATAATAGTAGGTCGCGTAGATATAACCTAAATTGTTTAGCGCTCGGGCAATCTGATATTTCTCCTTGCTTTCCAAATTGTTGTTTTGGACTCGATTGGCAACGATACTGTAACATACCATCGCGCTGTCAACCCAACCCTTGTTCTGCAAGAAGTCCTGGCCACGGAGCATTAATTCTGCAGTGGTCAATCGGTCCAAACAATTATGCTGGTTAACGTTATAGGCATGGGCTCCTTGGGCGCTAACCGAAACCAAGAGAGTTAACAGTATGGCAAATAGTTGCTTCATGTTTTGCTTGACTATCGAGTGTTAAATAAGAATTACATGAGCGGTTATACGCTCAACTTAATCATTGTGGTTCAATATAACAACCTATTTATGTTACAAAGATAATTTTTTAATGTAAGAACAGCATGAAGTCAAGAGAGAATCCTCTTAAATTAATGTTTTTTAATAGGTTGAACGTCTGTATGTTCTTATCAGTAAAGTATTGTCAATCTATAGTTGGGGGGATGTTTTGGGAGACGCAAACGTGGCAGCTATCAGGCGCACAGAAAACCAAAACCCGTTGCATCCCAGCGGGTTTTATCGTTGTGTTGGCTCTTAAATGAGACTAAACACATAATTGTTGTTACCCGTTGGCGGGATTAAAAAGTTAATAAAAAGATGTTCAAAAAGTTGCGCATATCGCTGATTTTTAGTAATTTAGTGGTAATCAAAACATTAAATTCA
>ONEL01000033.1 GCA_900316835.1 uncultured Prevotellaceae bacterium
ATAAATGAATTCTCAATGATGGCAATAGCTCATGATAGTTATCAAAAAGTTGCGAACAAAGTTCGCCAAAAAGCCTGCTGGCGCAGGAAATTAATGGCGCTCCGCGCTAAAATTCCCCGATAATGTAAAATCTCTTTTAGCGCGACAGCGCTTAAATTTTGAAATAAATTTTAGCGAAGCTTTAATTTTCGCCCGCAGGGCGGCACTTCAAGCCCCCGCGCCATCTAAATGATTAGTGTCAATTAGTGTCAATTCGTGGTTCTTTCACCGGCATAAATCTGTTTAATCCGTGGTTTTATTCGAGAACAAGCCATTTGTGTAATTCGTGGTTTAAAAATCCTCAAATAAATGTTTTTTCAAAAAATAATCAAAAAGTTTTGGTGGTTTAGAAAAAAGTAGTAACTTTGCACCGCAATTGAGAAAAATTGTCCTGTGGTGTAACGGTAGCACACCGGATTCTGGTTCCGTTTGCGTGGGTTCGAATCCTACCAGGACAACAAATGAAAGTGACCAATTGGGGCCACTTTTATTTTTGAGAACTTTTTTATTAACCGCGGTAGACCTCAGTGCAGGTCATGCCGCACAAAACAAAACTTATTAAGAAATGGCAACAAGAATTAGACTGCAACGTCATGGTCGCAAAGACTATCCGTTCTATCCCATTGTCATCGCCGATAGCAGGGCACCACGAGATGGTAGATTTATTGAAAGGATTGGTTCGTATAACCCAAACACTAATCCTGCTACAATAAGTTTGAATTTCGAGAGAGCTCTCTACTGGGTGAATGTGGGCGCTATTCCCACCGACACAGTTCGCAACATCCTTTCGCGCGAGGGCGTGATGCTCATGAAGCACCTGCAGGGTGGCGTGAAGAAAGGCGCTTTCAGCGAGGAAGAGGCTCAAAAACGTTTCGACGCTTGGAAGGCCGAGAAGGACGCTAAGCTCGAGGCTGTTCGCAACAAGGTTCGTGAAGACAAGAAGGCTGCCGGCAAGCAGCGCTTGGAGGACGAGGCAAAGAAGAATGAGGCTAAGGCCGAGGCCGTAGCTCAAAAGCGTGCTGAGATTGCTAAGGCTAAGGCCGCTGCCGAAGCACAGGCCGCTGCCGAGGCACAAGCTGCCGAGGACGCCGCTAAGGCTGCCGATGAGGCTCCCGCTGCCGAGGAAGCTCCCGCCGCTGAGTAAGTGGACTGTTCCACTTGCCATGTGCTGGCACTTTTTGATTAACTTATAAGACATCGCCCCGCTGGAATTCCAGTGGGGCGATGTTGATTTTTATAGAAGAATAGTCTTGTTCTTATTGAATGGGATGATACTGAACAAAAGCCTCGATGGCTTCGTAGCTCGCTAGCCCCAGGCGGCTATAGAGGCATGCGGTGTCTTGATTGCGCTTGAGTACACGTTGCCAGTTGAGCTGCTCATCTTCAGGGTCGATAAATGGAGCATCATGCACTTGCGACTGGTGTTTTAATATTGCGTCGCGCTTGTACTGGAACTCTTCAGGACTCATGGGAACAGCCATCTCAATGTGGTCGATGTCCCATTCTCCCCACAGCCCGCGATACATCCACACGCGGCACTCGCGCATGAAGGGCTCATCCTTTAGCATGTCGATGGCGGCAAGAACAGCATTAGCGGCGCGCTCGTGGGTGCCGTAGGGGTCGCTCAGGTCGTCGGCAAAGAATATTTGATGTGGTTTTACCTTCTCAATCAGTTCCTTGATGGGCATTACGTCGGCTTCGGTAACACGCCCCACAGCATAGGGATGACTAGTGTAGAATGGTAATCGCAACTCATGAACATTTTCCTCGCCTATGCCCAGATAGTTACAACTGGTGATGCCTTCGCACACAAAGATTTGTCCCTTGAAGAATCGCACCTCGGCAGTGTCGGGGTCACCAGGCACTTTTTTCTTGAGGTCTTCAATTAGCTTTGTTCTTGAGGCTTTAATGCTCTCGTTTTGTTCAATGCCGTAATGCCGTTCTATGCGCTCGGTAAGCATCACATATCGCAACATGTCTTCATCGCTAACCGACACATCTCCCGAGGTCTCATAAGCCACATGAACCTCGTGCCCCTGGTCTACCAGCCGGCGCAGTGTGCCTCCCATAGCAAGGATAACATCGTCGGGGTGGGGACTGAAAGCCAGCACGCGCTTGGGATAAGGCGTGGCACGCTCAGGACGATAGGTGTCGTCGGCATTAGGCTTACCTCCGGGCCACCCTGTGATGGTGTGCTGAATGTCATTGAAGATGTCAATATTCACGTTATAGCCCGAGCCATAGAGTGCTACTAGTTCGCTCAAGCCGTAGTCGTTATAGTCTTTGTTGGTGAGTTTAAGAATAGGTTTCCCCGTTTGCTCGCATAGCCACACTAGTGCCCGCCTGAGCAGATTACTGTTCCAGTCGCACGATGTCACCTTCCACGGGTAGTTGATGCGAGTGAGGCTCGAAGCGGCATCAAGGTCAATCACCAGTTTAACATTGTGGTGTAATTGAAGGAAGGATGCGGGATACTGGTCGTTGATGTTACCCTCAATGGTGTTGAACACCGCCTTGGCGCTACTCTCGCCCCAAGCGGTGCTAATTATTTTGCGGGCATTAAGGATGTTGCTGATGCCTAGTGTGACAGCAGTCTTGGGCGAGTTCTCACATTGATAGCTCTCGGCAATGCGGCTGCGGGCTTCGTTCGAGAGCGATACAAGCCGGCATGACGACATGCTGGTGGAGCCAGCCTCGTTAAATGCCAGTCCGCCGGTCTTGGTGAGCTCGCACACCACAAGGTCGAGACCACCAAACTCGTCGATCTCGGTCTCATAGGCTTTGCAAAGCTTGACAACATTCTCCTTTGTCACGCGAGCGCTAAAAGTGTGGATGTTCTCGGGTTCAAAATCCACTTTATTAAAGAACCCGTCTTTTAGTCGTTTCAACGTGCTCTGTCCATCGGGATCGGTAACACCAAGCCCCAGCTCGCTAAGGTTGAAAGCGATGACATTGTTGAAGCTCACTTTGTCGGCAAAGTAGAGCTTCACTAGCTCGCCATACACATCCATGGCGCAACGCCCAGCCCCCAAGCCAATGACACACCTGCCTCGTTCTCTAACACACTGCTCAATGGTGTGGGCGACATCCATGGCGGCATAGGCGGCTCCTTCCAATGGGGTGTCAACAACATGGGTGTTCACTTTCTCATATCTAGTGAGAGAGATGAGCTCTACCTCACTCTCGGGGCGATAGTAACGCTTTGAAACATGTTCCAGTTTAATGTGTGAACTCAAGTCGGTCCTCATTTTTATAAATGCTTAATCTTAACCTTAAAACCTAAAACCTTAACACTTAGAAGTCGATATCCAGTTCCACCGGGCAGTGATCGCTACCCATAATCTCGGTGTGAATCTTTGCGTCAACCATCTTGTCGCGAGCGTCGTTACTCACCAGGAAATAATCGATGCGCCACCCGGCATTTTTCTGTCGAGCCTGGAAACGGTAGCTCCACCACGAGTAAACGCCCTCGGTGTCGGGGTAGAAATGTCGCCAGCTGTCGGTAAAGCCGGCATCAAGCAACGTGGTCATCTTTTCGCGCTCTTCGTCGGTAAAACCGGCATTCTTGCGGTTACTCTTGGGATTCTTGAGGTCTATCTCCTTGTGAGCCACATTGAGGTCGCCACACACAATGACAGGTTTTGTTACGTTTAATTTCAACAAATAGTTCCTGAAATCGTCCTCCCAGCGCATGCGGTAGTCGAGTCGGCGCAAGCCGTCTTGACTGTTGGGAACATAGACATTTACAAGAAAGAATTTTTCCATTTCCAGGGTTATGACTCTTCCTTCATGATCATGCTCTTCAATGCCAATGCCCAGTGTGGCATTAATTGGCTCATGGCGAGTGTAGATGGCTGTGCCTGAATAGCCTTTTTTCTCGGCATAGTTCCAGTAACTTTTATAGCCTTCAAACTCCAGGTCGAGCTGACCGGCTTGCATCTTGGTCTCCTGCAGGCAAAAGAAGTCGGCGTCAAGCGCCTTGAATGTGTCGGCAAAGTTTTTCCCGACCACAGCCCTGAGACCATTAACGTTCCATGAAATAAGCTTTGTCATCACTCTTCAGCGTCGTCGTTTTTATAGTCATCTTGCTGCTGGTTCTCTAAGTCGTCTTGCGCTGTGGCAGCCTCTACCGCGTCCTCTTTGGCGGCGTTGTCAAGAATCTCTTGCTCAATTCGGCGACTTTCATCGCGGTCAATCTTGCGTGCTTTGATAAATAGAGCTATAGATGTCACGAGGGCTACAAGTGCTATGATAGCCCCAATGGCAAGCATCCAGTAAGATATAATGTTTTTTGTGCCCAAAAATAGTAGTGCCAAGCACAAAACCAAGCATAGTATATCAAGAATAAAAGCGTGAGTGAGGAGTTTTTTAGATGTATTATTCATGTCGGTTATGTTTTGATTGTTATCTTTACCAGAATTTGTTGAGAAGTTCATTATAGGTCATGCCCACTAATCGCAACTTTTCCTCTAGAGTCTTGCGGTCGATGTCAAGCGCAGCGCACAACTCATCGAGCGAACGATAATTATCGCGTAGCATGGTGTTGATATAACTTGCAAGGATAAATGGATCTTGTGGAAGTTTCATAAGCGAAAAAAAATATAATAAATACTTCTCGACCACAAAATTAATATAACTTAAGTTAATTGCAAAATCATTGGCAAAGTTTTTGACTATTATCATCTAGAGCCCAGCGCCCTTACTCTCACGGAGAGATTCTTTTTCGAGACAATTGAAGGACAAAAGACATGTGCATTTGATAGGATTTATTAAAGACAATTGATGGGATTTTTTGTCAAACAATTACAAACAATTAAAAAACAATTTCTTTGTTACAGTCTCGTCATTTATATTATAATTTGCGGTCAATTTGTGGTGATTTGTGTTGAACAGCCATCCATCGCCTGAGGATTTTTTTGCCAGACGAAATACGACTAAAAGCTATTTGCCACCAGGGTGGTTAAAAGTCATGCTAAAATTATTATTTAAATTTTAGCGCGATAGCGCCTTTTAATTTTAGCGCAGCTTTAATTTTAAGCGACGACAGGAGCGCCCCCACTTGTTTTTATCAAGCATTTCTTTGTAATATGAGGATGTAGCAAGAATTTGTTATTGTTTGGGAAAATGATTAATTTTGTGGCATTAAAAAAAATAAACACGATTATGACAAAGAAAACTTTCACTGTAACTGGAATGAAATGTGCCAACTGCAAGGCTAATGTTGAGAAAACTCTTAATGCGCTCACAGGTGTTAATAGCGCGGTGGTAAGCCTTGATGATGCAAATGTGACAGTTGACTATGACGAAGCGGTTGTCTCTCCACAAGCTATGAAGGACGCCGTTGATGACTTGGGACGATTTGAAATGGAAATATAATTTTTTCAAGTGAAGAAAACTGTTCCTGTAATTGGCATGGCATGCTCGGCTTGTTCGGCTAATGTGGAGAACAAGCTCAACTCGATTAATGGAGTAAATGAGGCAAGTGTAAACCTTGTGGGGCGAACGGCACTCATTGATTTCGACCCCACGGTGGTGTCGCTCGAGCAGCTGAAGCAGCACATTAGCGACATTGGTTACGACCTTGTCATTGACGACGAGCAGAGCCTCCAGGAAATAGAGGCTCGCCAGTCTCGACTTCTCAAGCGCAAGACTCTGCTAGCATGGGCATTTGCTGTGATGGTGATGTGCCTGTCGATGGGATGGATAACAGCTGGTGGACGTGATGCTGCCAACCAGCTGTCGCTTATCTTGTCGGGAGCTTGCATGTTGCTGTGTGGGAGTCAGTTTTACACTGCAGCCTTCAAGCAGATGCTTCACAGGACTGCCAGCATGGACACACTGGTGTCGCTCTCCACGTTGATAGCCTTCATTTTTAGTGCTTTCAACACGTTCGCGGGGGAGAGCACATGGGGAGCAAGAGGCATTGAGTGGCACACTTATTTTGATGCTGTGACCATGATAATAGCATTTGTGCTCACGGGGCGATTGCTCGAGGAGAAAGCTAAGGACAGCACAGCCTCAAGCATCCGCCAGCTAATGGGCATGGCACCCAAAACTGCTCGTGTGGTTACTAAGAAACAACCAGCCGAGGGAGAAGACTCGCCACAGCTCGTGCCTATATCTACTATCGACAAGGGTGACTTGATTGAAGTGAGAGCAGGTGAGAAAATTCCGGTTGATGGCGAGGTGACTTGGGCAACTAGTTTTATGACCCAAGATGCGGCCTACGTTGACGAGAGCATGATTACCGGCGAGCCCACTCCAGCTGTTAAACGCGTGGGCGACAGGGTGATGGCTGGAACTATTCCTAGTCAGGGACGAATGCGCTTGCGTGCACGGCAGGTGGGTGAAGAAACCGCACTGGCACAAATTATTGCCATGGTGCAACAAGCTCAAGGCTCAAAAGCTCCGGTGCAACGCATTGTCGATAAGGCAGCGGGAGTCTTTGTGCCTGTGGTGGCTACGATAGCTCTACTCACACTGGCGCTGTGGTTAATAATTGGTGGTATCGAGTCGCTGCCACAAGCCATAATGTCGGCTGTCTCGGTTCTTGTGGTTGCGTGTCCTTGCGCAATGGGACTTGCTACGCCCACCGCGCTGATGGTGGGAATAGGCAAGGCTGCCCAAAAGAAAATTCTCGTTAAAGATGCTACCGCACTCGAACAACTGCGCAAGGTAAACGCTATTGTGACCGACAAAACTGGTACTATCACTATACCTAATCAAGAAGTTGTAGACTTCACTAAGGCCGATAATCTATCACTTGAAGAGAGAGAGACTCTCAAGCCCAACGTACCCGAGGCTATCGCTACTCTGCGCAAGCAGGGCATTGAGGTGCACATGCTCAGTGGCGACAAGGAAGAGGCTGTGGCTCACTGGGCGCATGAGGCAGGCATTGACCATTACAAGAGTGGTGTGATGCCAGCCGACAAAGAAGAGCTGGTGAAACAGTTGCAGTCGCAGGGCAAGGTGGTTGCGATGATGGGTGACGGCATCAACGACACTCAAGCTCTCGCACTGGCCGATGTGAGCATAGCCATTGGCTCAGGCACCGATGTGGCAATGGATGTGGCGCAAGTGACGCTCATGGGTAATGACATGAACATCCTCCCTGATGCTATTGACCTGAGTAGAAAGACGGTGAGCATGATTTGGCAAAATCTCTTCTGGGCTTTTATTTATAACATTGTGTGCTTGCCGCTTGCCGCAGGTGTGATGCACCTTTTCGGTATAGATTTCCAGATAACTCCCATGTGGGCAGCGGCTCTGATGGCTTTCTCAAGTCTCTCGGTAGTCTTGAACAGCCTGCGACTGAAATTTATAAAATGATAATAAATAACTAACTATACAATAATGAACAATTCTCGCCCCCTGATTTTTGTGAGTAACGACGACGGATATAATGCCGAGGGTATTAAAACTTTGATAAAGGTCGCTATGGACTATGGTGATGTGATTGTCGCCGCACCATTGAACCACCAGAGTGGAAAGGCTTCTTCAATAACAACTCTTGATCCCATGAGGGCGATAAAGAAAGAAGAAAGGGAGGGATTGACTTGCTATGCCGTTATGGGCACTCCCGCCGATTGCGCAAAGCTGGGACTTGGCGTGCTCACTGGCGGAAGAAAAGTGGATTTAGTGCTCTCGGGAATTAACCATGGTCTTAACCATGGTAATAGCGTGCTCTACAGCGGCACCATGGGAGTGGTGTTTGAGGGCATTATGGCAGGCATTCCCAGTGTGGCTTTCAGCTTCGATAACTTTAGCCCTGATGCCACTTTCGACACTTGTGTGCCGGTGATGCGACATGTAATCGCTAAAGTGATGACTCAAGGCTTGCCTCAAGGAGTTTGTTTAAACGTTAATATCCCTAATTGCGAGCGCATAGAAGGAATTAAAACCGCTATCATAGCACCAGGAGCTTGGACCAACACCTGGGACCACCGCACAGCACCACACGGCTTTGACTACTACTGGATGCTTGGTGAATATGTTGAGAAAGACCCCGACGACAGTCGCACCGACGCCTACTGGTTGAGGCGTAACTATGTTACGGTCACACCAGTCCACATTGATCAAACCGACTATGAGGCGATGAGCAAAGTTGATGAGCTGTTAAAAGGATTTTAACCCTCTACCGGCACAATAACATTGTAGCGGGCATACCACAAGTATCCTTTTATGTCGTCACTATCCAGTAGTGGACGCAATTCTCTAATGTAGTCGCCAACCTTCTTGCTATCGTCGGCTATGGTAGCAGTGTCGTGTTTAAATCCAAATTTGTAGTCGATTACCAATATTTCGCCACTGTGGAGGCGCACAATCCGGTCGGGGCGCAAGTGCTCATAGTTTTTCTCGCCACCATTTTCTTCATTGGTGAGCATGCAAATGTTGCGCTCATTATAGACGGTGCTGGCAGGGTCAAACCACTTGCTTAGCGTTGCGTCGCTCTGTATTGTTGATAGTAACTGCTTAAATCGTTCCTCGGTCCAGTAACTGTTGCTTTTGAAAAGTTCGTTGTTGATGCCGTAGTTTAGAGCACGATTAAAGTCATTAACGCTATTGATTTGACTAAATATCTCATGCATTCTTATGCCCTGGTGTGTGATGGAGCCACTGGTCTTGTGCATACTCACTCTCACGGGCATCACTTGAGGACTATAGCGGTAGACGGGCATGTTAGAAACGCTATGATTTTCAGCATCTTCTTTAGTCTGCTCTTTCTCGTTTTGAGCACCGGCGACCATTGGCGTTCCCATCTCAATGGAGGTTACATTGAGTGTGTCGTCGTTGCTGTCGGTTCCACTTTCTTCTTTAGTGAAACAAGATATTGTGTCCTCACTCACTGTGAGTTCAAAACCATTTAATAGCTCGGAGTTAAGCTTCGATGTTGTTACATATCGCATTATGAGGCTCGACGCGGTGGAGATTTCGCTAATGCCAAGGTCGTCAATTTTTTTCTTTTTATCTTTACTCTCATTGTCGGTGGCAAAGATGTGTAACTCCTCTTTGGGGCGGGTGAGTGCCACATAGAGCTTATTGAGATTATCGATAAGGCTCATTTGTTTCTCAATGTTGAGGATGTCGTTAAAGCGATTGATGCCTTCAAGCTTTGATGTGCTCACAGGGATGAGTGGGGGCGTCATGTCATGGCTCTGAGGTGACGAGAGCCCTTGGGCTTCCCAGTCCTTGTCTTTTATCCAAAAGATCTTATCGAGCTTGACAAGGTCCCAGTTGGCAAAGGGAATAATTACACACTTAAATTCTAGACCTTTCGACTTGTGGATAGTCATTACGTTCACTGCATTAGCCTCGCTTGGAGAGTTGATAGTGAGCTTGTTCTTCTTGGTTTCCCAGTAATGCAGGAATTCTCGCACAGTGCCACCATTGCGCTGGCGGTTAAATTCTACAACCACATTCATGAAGCCTTGGATAAAGGCGTTCTCAACGTCACCTTGTGGAACAATATAATGGTCAATAATCTTTTCCACAATCGTTAGCAAGTTGGTGAGCTGATTGCGATGGTCGGGCATTAGCTCTTGGGCAGTGGCCGAGAACGCTGAGATGCGCTTTTCCACATCGGTTTCATTGTCATTGATTCGTTCTCGCTTGAAACAATCCACCAAAATTTCTCCGGCTTTTTCTTCGAGCGACTCATTTTGCATTAATGTCTCAAAGTCGTGTAGTACCTTGTTGCGCTTTTGCTCACGCAAGCGTTTCTTCAAGAATTTCTTGAATGGCTCATTATCGGTAGTGGCGTTTTCTTCATCGGAGTCAATATTGAACTGGCTATTTTCAAGAAACTGTAGAACACTCACAATGAGGCGAACGGCGGGCGAGTTCTTCAACAGCAAGGCCTCGTCCGAGATAACATTTATATAGTGAGGATGGGATGTGTTTCCTAGCGAGTCGTTATAGTAGAGTATTTGTTCCACAATGGCTTTGCCTTCGTCGTTGGTATTTACCAGGATGGCAATATCCTTAGGCTCATAGCCACGTTGCCTCAGTTGGTTGACGTAGTGAGGTAAGGCTTGAATAATCTTTTGTTTTACCCCCGACTCATTTTTTACTATGTTTACTTTTACTAATCCGTTAGACGAATTTTTTTTGCACTTTTGAACAATATTAGAGAACGTGGCGGTGAGTAGTTCGTAGTCGCAGCCATGATTGTTGTAATCGTCGATGATTGCTTTGAAAAATGCGTTGTTGAAGCTTACTATGGCAGGATAACTGCGATAGTTGGTATCGAGAGTTGTGCTATCAATGTCAAAATCTTTACCTATCTCTTGCCTGAGCAGACCGGGGTCGCTGTTGCGAAAACGATATATCGACTGTTTCTCATCGCCAATGATAAGATTGTCCTTACCATTGGAAATTGCCTCCTGTAGCAGTGGTTTAAAATTGCTGTACTGCTTGCGGCTCGTGTCTTGGAACTCATCAATCATGTAGTTGTAGAGCACTGTGCCTGTGTGCTCGTAGATGAATGTGGCTCCGCAGTCTAGCACTCGACCTATCAGGTCGTTAGTGTCGGCTATCAAGATGCTGTTAGTGTCCTTGCGGAAGGCTTCAAGTTTCTCGTCAATCTTGCCCAGCAGGCCCAGATTCCAAATGTTGTCGAGAGCGCTATCATAGAGCTCGGCCATGTGGTGATGCATCATGGTGGTAGCACACAGTTGTCTAAACTCATCTATGAGGTCAATAGAAATGTCATTAACCCATTTTTTTGAGACAACATGTGTTGTTAGAGCACAACTGTCTTGTGCGTAGCTGTCGAGTGTCTTGTGGTTGTCATCGCTGAGTGTGGTATAGCTCTGGTCATAAAGCTTCTTGACAATTCTTCCGCCTCTAATAGTGTGGGCAATGCCATTATTGTCAAAGAATATTTTGAATTGCTTTAGGCAATCGTCATAGCTTTTACTATGTTGATTGCGCTGTGTTATACAAAATTGCCGGAATTGATTAATGCGTGAGGTGCCATGACCGTCGCCAATGTCGCTAAGATAGTCAACTATGGCATCGTGATGCTCCCTAAAAACCTCTCGGTAGATGTTTTGTGCGAATTTTTCCAGTTCAGCGGTGTTGCCAAAGAAGTTCCATTTCTTCTTCTTGTTGATTTTGTCGGCGATAAAATCTTTTACCCATTGGTCAACAGCAGCTGTGCCACGAGTGGGGTTTCCCAAGTCCATTAAGAAATCATGAACAGCAACACTGGTTACATAGTCTAGGTCTAGCTGGATATTATAGTTGTAGTCGTGGTTAAGCTCTCGTGCAAAGTTGCGGAGAATGCCTTGGAAGAAGGAGTCAATGGTGCTAACATTGAATGTGTCATAATTGAAGAGTATATCGCTCAAGGCTTGTCGGGCAGCGGTTGTTACTTCGTTAAAGTCGTTGTAGATAAACATTTGCTTAAAGTCATCTACAAAATCACCTTTCCCGTTACTCAGCTTGAAGAGTTGCTTGACGATGCGTTGCTTCATCTCGTTTGTGGCTTTGTTGGTAAAAGTGATAGCCAGTAAATGCTTGTGGTAGTCGCGGCTGTGCGTGAGCCGAAATTGCGGCACTTCCATGCCGTTCACATTAACTTTCTTGCCTGTGGGTGTGCCCAGCAGGTGAGAGATGTAAGTGCGAGCGAGGGTGTAGGTCTTGCCCGAACCTGCCGATGCCTTGATGACACTGATATATTTCTTATCCATGTTACTATTTACTGTGTTGGGACAAGGTGTTTTGTGCCTTGCCGGTTGCTACATGCTAGTGGATTATTCACTCTTGGCAATTAATGACAATGTTTATATAACGATAAATTAAATTCCGTATAATTCGCTTATATAATTCGTGCCTTAAATCCTTGCTTGGTGAGAGCTTCAAGGACTTTTTGGCGCATGTCGCCCTGGATGAGTATCTCTCCTCCACGAGCCGAGCCGCCCACACCGCAAGCGCGCTTGAGTTGTGCGGCAAGTTCTTTGAGCGACTCATCATCAATGTTGAGGTTCTCAATGATAGTGGCTTTCTTTCCATTGCGGCCTTTCTTGTCAAGAACAATGTTTACAACTTGCTTGCCTTGTTGCTCCACGGCGCTAGCATGTGCATGCGCTTCAGGATTATTGTCTTTATTATCATCGCTTTTTTCCGAGCCGGGGGAGATGTTAAATGTGGCTCCAAGCATCGCTTTCCAGTCCTGATTTTCCATTGTGTTTAGGTGGGTTCTATAAATTAATTGAGTTGAATTTTGTATTTATGCTCACAGCAGATTTTAATTTAAATTTGAAGAATAGTAGCGGGCTACATTTCAAGAATTTAAGTTAAAAGATGTCGGCAGAAATCAAAATACAACCAACACTGGCTTTAACTTTTTCTTAATTTATAGACCACCTTTATTATGCTTAAAAAATTTTTTCAAAGTTACTTAATTATAATAACATGTGCAACAATAATAGAAAAATGCCATAAAATTGAATAATTAACAAAATAATCTTTATAAAAATTTGGATATTAAAGAAATTGTGTCTATATTTGCACTGAGATACTTAATGATTTGTTTTGTGATAGAAGATGTAATATAATTTTTCCTCTTTTTTCCAAAACTGGTAATATTAAGTAGCACGTTATATAGAGACTATATCTCTATCAGTTTTAACATGTGTATAATACCTTAAAAATAAAGATACTAATGTGATAAGTTTGGTTTATTAAGACAGAATTAATTAAAGCGAGTCGAGAGATTCGCTTTAATTATTTTAAGTAATGGTTTAGTTATAATGGCGTGCTTGATACTGCTGTTTCAGGTAACTGTTTATTACTTTAAAAAAGCAAAATTCTTGCTTATGTCGCAAAATCTTTATATTTTTGCAAAATAACGACCGATTAATACATTAATTTATTATTAATATATATATCCCGATAACGCTTGTGGTATTTCATAATAAACTGGCGCTATTGTATATCCTTGGAATAAGGATAATAAAAAGATTATTGATGTTAATAAAGAAAGCATATCACAATGAAACACTATCTCAAGAAACTGGAAGAAACTATTATCAAGCAGTGGGACCAAAAGGCACTATGTGACTATGGAGGGGACAACTTTTCCTATTCCCACATTGCTGAATGTATAGAGCAATTCCGACTTTTTTTTACTGCGGCTGGAATAAACAGGGGGGATAAAATTGCTATATGCGCTAAGAATTCGGCGCGATGGGCAATGACTTTCTGGGGGATTAACGTGAATGGGGTAGTGGTGGTTCCGCTTTTGGCGGATTTTCACCCATCTAACGTGAATTCGCTCGTCGTGCACTCTGATAGTGTTTTGCTTTTTACCGACGACGATATTTGGGCAAAACTTAATCCCGAGGAAATGGTAACCTTAAAGGCTGCTATAAATGTAAAGGATGGTAAGCTGTTATGGTATCGCGACAAAGCGGTTGCCGACGCTTGGATTGCGCGAGAGACGGTTTACGAGGAGCGTTACCCGGGGGGCATGAAACCTGAACAGGTCGACTACAATGTGGACAATGGCAATGACTTAGCCATCATTAACTACACCTCGGGCACAACCGGTAATCCCAAGGGGGTGATGCTCACTTACGATGCCATGTCCGATACTGATGACTTTGCCAACACTCATTTTCCTAACAAGCCTGGTGAGACTGTGGTGTCGATGTTGCCACTGGCACACATGTACGGCTTGGCAATCGAGTTCATACATCCCAATGTTGATGGGGTCACAGTCTATTTCTTGGGTAAAACTCCCTCGCCAAGCACGCTGCTCAAGGCTATGACCGAGGTGAAACCCTACATGGTAGTAACTGTGCCGCTGGTGATGGAAAAGATTTATAGCAATTCCATAAAACCGGCTCTGGAGAAAAGAAAGTGGATGCTGGCAATTCCTGGATTGAGTGGAATGGTCTATAATGCCGCTCGAAAGACGATTCTTAAGGTCTTTGGCGGGCAGGTACGTTGCTTTATCATGGGAGGCGCGGCTCTCAATCCCGAGGCCGAGCGGTGCTTCCGCAAGATGCGTCTGCCTTACACGGTGGGGTACGGTATGACCGAGGCTTGCCCGCTACTGGGGTGGGAATGGTGGACTGAATTTGTCCCAGGTTCATGTGGTAAACCGGTGCATGAGCTGCGCATTGATTCCTACGAGCCAAGTCACGTCGCTGGCGAGATTCAAGCCCGTGGGCGGAATCTCACAACAGGATATTACAAGAACCCCGAAGCAACTCAGGCGGCTTTTACCGCCGACGGGTGGTTCCGCACTGGCGACCTGGGTGTGATGGACAAGGATGGAAACATATTCATTCGTGGCCGCATTAAGTCGATGATTCTTAACTCATCGGGGCAGAATATTTATCCTGAAGAGGTTGAGGCAGTTTTAGCTAATAACCACTATGTTGACGAGAGTGTAGTAGTTGACCGCGAGGGAAAGATTGTCGCGCTGGTCTATAGCGAGCAATTAGAAAACAAGAATGATGAAGAGCGTGCTGAAATTGTTAATACTATACGAGTCGAAGCCAACAAATCTCTACCTGCCTATAGCAAGATTGCAAAGGTGGAACTCGTCGACAGCCCGTTTGAGAAAACACCCAAGATGAGCATTAAACGATACCTCTATCATTAAGGGTTATAATAAAAGTTTCAATATTTTTGATTATTTTGCACTATAGTTGCCAAATATGTGTTATCTTTGTACTCACACAAGACCATAACTAATTAACTAAAGCCGAACTAAAAATAATAACCAATAAGACATTTATCATGTATAAAATTGAAAACCATCCAATTATTGACCTACCTAAGGAAGAATATGTGGAATTCCGCTTTGAAGGAAGAACAGTTCGTGGACAAAAAGGTAAAACTATTGCTGCCGCTCTGCATCAGGCGGGATTGATTGTACATAGCCACAGCACCACTGGACGAAACCGAAGTCTTGAATGTGGAATTGGCAAGTGCGGAGCTTGCGAGATGCTTGTTGATGGGCAAGTGCGACGCATTTGCATCACCGCTGTTGATGGGGTGAAGGAAGTGTGTGAAATCCCTAGGGATTATCTTCCGCAGAGCAAGAGCCATCAAGCTAATGAGACAAAAATTTACAAGACCACTGTTGCTATCATTGGTGGTGGACCTGCAGGACTAGCTTGCCGCGAACAGCTAACCGCGCTGGGTATTCCTAATATTGTGGTGGACAATAATGCCACCGAGGGTGGGCAGTTTAACATGCAGACTCATCAGTTCTTCTTCTTTGAGAAAGAGCAAAAATTTGGTGGTATGCGTGGTTTTGATATTGCTAAAACTCTTGCCGGCGACAATCATGATGGCATTTTGCTGAACAACACAGTGTGGGACCTGCTTGAGGGACGACGCATCGCGCTAAAGAATGTTGTCACTCAACAGGTGAGCTATATTGATGCCGATCATCTAGTGGTCGCGACAGGTGCTGTGCCATTCATGCCGGTGTTTGAGAATGATGATGTGCCTGGTGTTTACACCGCGGCAGTGTTCCAGAAGATGATGAACCAGGAACACACGTTGCTGGGCAAGCGGGTTCTCACAGTAGGTGCTGGCAACATTGGTTACCTCACTAGCTATCAAGCTATGCAAGCTGGTGCTACTATCAAAGCTATCATTGAGGGAATGGACCACGAGGGTGGCTTCCCTGTTCAAGCCAATCGTGTGCGTCGATTGGGTATTCCCATCATGACCTCGCACGTGCTACTGCGGGCTATTCCTAATGATGACTTCACAGGAGTTAAGGGGGCTGTGATTGCCGAGTGTCGCGACTTCCAGCCCATCCCTGGCACTGAGCAAGTAATCGACGACATTGACATAATAAACATCTGTACGGGACTGATTCCCGATAACCAACTGCTAGTGAAGGGACGCTCGGTATTTGGTCGCAACGTCTATGGCGCTGGCGATGCGGTGCGCATTGGCGAGGGAACTAGCGCTGTGCTTCGTGGAAAGCAAGTGGCCTATGAGGTGGCGCAAGAGCTGGGTATTCGTTTCCCCTATGAGGAATATCTTGATGTCTCGCGACAATATATCGACTCGCAACAACGACCAGTACGATTACTCGACGAGCCACGCATCCCTACCGAAGAACGCATGGCATTGAAACCCTACGTGCAAATTAACTGTCTCTATGGTTTCGCTTGCAACCCTTGCACGTTCTCATGTCCACAGGGTGCTATCACTAAACCCACTACATCATCGGTGCCAATGGTCGACTACGACAAGTGCATTGGGTGCATGCAGTGTGTGAACCATTGCCCGGGACTTGCAATATTCGGCTATGACAAGCGCAAGAATGTTATGTTCTTGCCTGTAGAATATGAGGTCGAGGAAGGTAAAGAGGTATTTCTCGTCGATGACAATGGTGCCAAGGTGGGAGAAGGTGTGATTGAGAAAGTTCTCAAGAAAGAAAACAAAACTAATGTGGCACGTGTCAAAGCCACAGTAATCGATGACTTGAACCAAGTTAAAGGATTTATTATCAAGGAACGATATCCTGAGCCTCTCAATCTGCGTCCACTCACTAATCCCGAGGAAGGTAAAGCCTTTGTTTGCCATTGCGAGGATGTAGATGTGAAAACATTGCTTGCTGTAGTGGGCGACCGCAAGCACATTTCGGTCGACGAACTAAAGCACACCACACGCATGGGCATGGGACCTTGCCGTGGAAAACGATGTGTGTCGAGAGCAAAACAAATATTACGTTCTTATGGTATTGAGGTTACTGGCGACAGCACTCCACGTGCGCCACTAGCCAATCAAGTCACCCTGGGTGATGTTTATAGTGGCGAAACACATGAGACTTTTATTTTCGAGCATGGCTCGGTTGTTGAAAAAGCCGAGACTGAGATTCTTGTGGCTGGTGGCGGAATGGCTGGTAGCGCCGCATTCCGTTATTTTGCCGAAGCCGGAAAGCGCGTAATCCTTGTCAATTACGACCGTGGCTCCACATGGCGGTGCATTGGTGGTGGACGACCAGCATTCTCTAACCCCGACATCAGCGACATCGCTATGCACAACCTGGAAATCTTCCGTGATGATCAGCAGCACTGTAATATCGACTTGAAGATGACAAGATATGTAAACCTTGTGCATGACGATGCCACCTATCGCTCACTCGATGCCTCAAGAGCTTGGAGCGAGGCCTACATGATTGACCGCAAGGACTTTACAAAGGTGATTTCACCCTATTGGAATCCTGACGATAACATCTATAGCCATGCCTTGATTTCCGAAAACTGCTGGCAGGCTACTCCTGGGCGCACCATTGAGTATGTGCGTACTGTGGGTAAGCAACATGGAGGACAAGTGCTGGAAGATTGTGAAGTGCTGCATGTGGAGCGTGTGGGAGATAAATTCCGAGTGCTGGTACGGCGTCACGACAAGCACTACGTAGAATATACCTGCGACCACTTTGTCAACGCCATGGGATGGGGCTCTGAGAAGTTTACCGACATGCTTGGTATTGACACTCAACTTTATCCGGTTAAGCACCAGGCGTTTATTACACGCAGGCTGCCTAACCTGGGCGCCAACGGCGATTCGCTCGACATGATTATTGATCGCCGTCACTACAAGGGATTCAATGCTGTTTACGGACAGCAATTCCTTCACACTGGTCAAATTATTGGTTGTGCTTCGCCCGACTGCGACCCCTACGAGGCTCGACAAAACTTGAAGTACAACAGCCAGGCGTTCCTCAAGATAGTTAGCGAAATGTTTGCGCAGTGGATTCCTAACCTCGCCTCGGTTGGTTTCCATGCGGTGTGGGCAGGATACTACATTGAGCCGCGCTACATTATCGACCCCGAGGTGGGATTGCTCACTGGTTTGCGTGGACATGGCTTCATGTTAGGTCAGTATCTGGCTAAACTCTATGTCGATAAGTATCTGGGCAAGCCGGTTCCAGCCTACATGAAAGATCTCGCCATTGGCGGTAATGGCCTTAGCGAGAATGCTTTCCAGTAATCAAGAATTACTATCACATTAAAGCTGTGGGGGATATGCCAAAATGTTGGCACTTCCCCCACATTGCTTCTTTTTCCTAACTTTGTCACATTATTTCTTAATGGTGTCGGAGTTCTGGTTGTAGGCTTTAGCTACGCATTTCCACTCACCATTCATCTTCATCAGTAATAAATAGTCAGTGAAGTCAATGCGGCCACCCCATTTTTCTTCCAGTACTCTAACAACAGCTACTGTCTCTTCGATTGAGACAACATCAACACGGGCCTTAAAATCAGCACCTGCACCCACTGTGTCAACATTGTGATAGAACTGCTCAATGGAGCCATGCTCTAGCTCTCCATCAAGATATCCAAACAGTACGGCATCGCTGGTGAATAACTCTTTGGCATACTTGCTATTGCCCTCGGCAACACTTTTTACAAACTTCATTGCGGCTGCTTCAACCGCTGCATACTCTGAAATAGGAGATCTCATTGTTATTATTTTTTAGTTATAAATTCTGTGCAAAAGTAGATGCTATTCACCGATTGTGCAAGTACCGAAAAATTATTCATGTACTGAATTATTTTTCCATATATATTCTATTTCAAACATTATATATAACTTTGCATCACAAAGATTAAATGTGACACAATTATGTATAAAAGAAAAATACCTGTTGACCTTAGTTGCCCATTGCGATTAACAATTAGCTTGATAGATTCAAAGTGGAAATCATGTATTCTTGATGAACTTCGCTATAGAAGCATGCGGCCAAGCGAGTTGCACAAGGCTCTTCCCGAAGCGACATCTCGAGTGCTTGACCTGCAACTGAAAGAATTGGTCGACGATGGATTGGTAACTAAAACCATTTATCCTGAGCTGCCACCTCGCAGTGAATATGCTATCTCAGCGCTCGGCATGACACTCATACCCATCATCGACGCGATGCTAAAGTGGGGAGAAGAGCATCAAGACTTGTTTGAGAAAAAATACTCCGAGCGAGAATAGTTCTCGTTGATAGTGAAAAACTCTACCAATCAACAGCAATGTAATTGGGCTTAATCCAATTGTTGTTTCTTCACTTGCGAAACTTTATGCGATTTGTGTTGATGACTAAAGAAACTCATCGGTGCTAATACCGCCAATACCAAAGAAATCCGTAAAATAACGCACATCAAGCGACGTTCTAAGCCTAAAATCGTCTGAATTATTAAGTAACGTGAGTTCGACGAAAATAAATAACTGTATATCAGGCTGCTCCTCTAAGATAGAGGAGCTGTCGCGGAGCGACTGAGGAGTATGATAACTATCAAATGAGGTGACATACTCCCCCCGCCCCGCTCTTTCAGCGTCAATGGGCTACGCCTTGCCAATAGCAAAACAAGTTTTGCTGCTGGTCTCGGCTTGCTCCATTGGTCTAACTTAGAGGGGGAGTGTAAAGAGACCAGCCCAAACGGACAGGTTCCTTTCATTATGTGAGTGTAATATTTACTCCTCTACAGCAGCCTGCGTGGCGGCTGGACGATACTGATTATCAGCGACTTACAGAGTTAGTGTAAAGTACTGGCATCTCTATTTAGACTCATTCTGCCCATTCGGCTCATTTTGTTTGCAAATATAAAAAATAATCTTTGGATTCAGACTCGTTTTGCCTATTTTTCGTGCAGAATAAGTCTCTTTTAACAAAAACAAGGTCAAACTGGAATCTAATCTTTATTATTTCAATCAAAAGAAAAGAGCCTGATTTCAACCTTGTAAGTTTAGGTTTAAGTTTAGATGTTCTTATATATATAAAAGGTAAAGTAAACCCTAACCAAAATGATTGAATTTACTATTTTCAATTTAGAGGTTCATGTATTATACATGGATAAATGTAAAACCCAAACTTGTCCGATTGTGCTTTCTTGATTCATATTTCTCATTTTACTGAGGAAGTACAAATCACCAATGTTTCCTCATTTCTTGTAAATTCGGCAACAAATAGGATTCATTGCCGAATTTATACAACCGTTTTACCCTTTTACCGCCCCTCGAATTGATTACGTCCTGTATTGATTTTGCTAATTGATACTTTGGCAGTTTAGATAAACGGCACCATGTATGGTGGAATTAAAAATGTCTCGCTGTCTTTAGCGTAATCTTTGGTGTATATAAGGTAACGCCACAGTATTCGGGAGGAGTGGATGCGGCAAAACTCATCCAGTGAGGCATGAGACTTATAGTTTGAAGACTTTACTTCCACTGGGCAATTCTTGGCTCCTCTTGAGAGTAAGAAATCAATCTCATAGTAATGTTTTTCGTCTCGGGGCCAAGTATGATAATAGAGTTCATTTCCAGATGCCACCAGCATTTGAGCCACTAAATTTTCGTAAACATATCCGAGGTTTGCTGGCAACTTATCTGATAAAAGTTTCTCGTAAATTATATTCTCTGTGAATTTTTTATCCCAGAAAGCAAGTGTTATAAACAGACCTGTATCGCATACGAACATCTTAAACTGGCCTATGTTCTTAGTCAGCCCCATACCCACTTGAGGATCGTCAACATGATAACACATGTTTACCGTCTTACTGTCTTCGAGATCTTTCAGTAATTCGGTCATTTTATCATCATCCACCTTTCCTACAGCTGAATATGGTACATATCGGATTGCGTTCCGGCTCAATTGACCAGGTATGGAACGGAACATGACAGATGCTCTTCCTGACGAGTCAATCTTCAGGAAATCATCTTCATACAGTTTTAATATCCGACGTTTGGCAATGTCAACCTTGCTGAAATTATTTGTATCAAGATAGGCATTGACAGCCTGAGGCATCCCACCGACAAGCATATACAGACGCAGATTACGTGCCATTTCCCGATGAGCAGGTCCAAGTGGATGTTTCTGTTCCCAAAACTTCTGTAAAAGCGGCATTGTCGCTTCATCACCCAAAGCCCAACGGAATTCTTCAAAATCCATCGGGTTCATCTGTATCCTGTCCTCCTCACTGGGAATCGTTATACCCTCAGTATTCTTTTTGATACTAATCAGAGAGCCAGTCTCAATATAATCATACCTACCGTCATCAACAAGATACTTGATCGCCTGACGAGCCATGGGACATTTTTGTACCTCGTCAAAGATAATGACAGACTTCCTCTTCACAAGTGTCACATGATAAGTTGTCTGAAGATATAGGAACAAGTAATCCAAGTCCATCAAGTCATTGAACAAGTCCTTAATCGTCTTGGAAGCCTTATTGAAATCTATGAGCAGATATGACTCATATTCATTTTTGGCGAAAGCCTCTACTATTGTAGACTTTCCTACACGTCTGGCACCTTCTACTAACAGCGCACTCTTACCGTCTGATTCCTGTTTCCAGTTCAGAAGCTCCGCATATATTTTTCTTTTAAATAATCTATCAGCCATAAATGGTGGTTTTAAGTGCTCCAAAGGTAATATAAAAATCCAATCCCCACAAATTTATTTTAGTAATTTTACCCATTCCCCACAAATTTTATTAGGTATTACTATCCAAATCCCATAAATCTGCTATTTTAGAATGACATTTTTGGAGTGTGACTCTCCCGACACTAATAGTAAGTGACAATTCCTTCTTGACTGAATAATGGTATCGGAGATACAAAGTCACATTTTGAGTTAACTTTAGCAATTTCAAAAGAAAACTCACCGAAATGCAAAAAAATGCATATTGGCGAGTTTTTTCTAAATTTCAGGAAAACAACTCTAAGATACTTTACACAAATCTATTTGAATCCCATGAATCGACCATTCTTATAGTGCATCATCGGGAGTACACCGCCACGCACACGGCCTGGGGCGAAGATTTCACCGATGGCCTTCATCTCCTCATCTGTCAGCGTGATGTCGAGGGCTTTCAGCGAGTCAGTGAGATGGTCGGGATGGGTGGTGCCGACGATGGCGAGCATGTCAGGATTTTTCTGCAGCACCCACGCCACGGCGAGGTTACTGGTGGAACAGCCTTTGCCGTCGGCTATCTCCTTCAACTGCTGCACGATGGCACGGTTGTGCTCCATATCCTCAGGACGGAACAGGAATGGCAGAACGTGCGGTGTACGCTCTCCTGTTGCAAAGCCATCAGTCAGCAGGCCGTGGCCTAATAGCCCGTAGGCTACGACAGGGATGCCCAATTCTCGGCAGATGGGCAGGTCTTCCTCTTCCATCTTACGACTAAGCAGTGAGTACTCTTTTTCGAAATACTTGATGGGACATATTTCATTGCCTCGGCGCAGTTCTTCGGCTGTACATTCCGTCATGCCGACATGGCGCACCAGTCCTTCCTTCACCAGTTCATTGACTGCCTCGATGACCTCCTCCACGGAATAGGCATCATCCATGCGGGCTGGCTCGTACAGGTCAACATAGTCCAACCCAAGGCGGCTGAGACTATATGTCAGGTGTGCCCTGACGTTGAACGGGTTCATATCCACGCCATACAGTGCCTCACGGCTGGGAAGAGCCCCGAACTTCACACTGACAAAATATTTGTCGCGCGGATGCTGACGCAGGGCGTTGCCTAGCACAATTTCGCTCTCGCCTCCGTTATAAAACTCACCAACATTGAACATCGTCACCCCATGGTCGAGTGCCGTGTCAACAGTGCGGATACTACTCTCTTCATTTCTGCGAGCCATACCCATGCAGCCCAGTCCAATTCTATTCATATCGCTATAGAGATTATTTGTTTTGTACGTTCCTATGATAGCCTTCTTTCTTAGATGTGGGTACCAGATAGGCAAAGCCATAGACCATCATAGAGGCTTGGGCAATGATGCCGAGGATAACGCTCACGATGTTCACTCCTGTGCTTACAAGCCCGTTGGAGAGGAAATAGTATATCATATATATGCCGAGCGGAATGTTCACAAGCACACTTGCCACCAGACCGGGATTGTACTTGCGGCCGAAGATAAAGAACATCACGACGTGGGCTGAGGCATTGAGTGTGGAGTAATAGGCTGTCCACAGTCCCCAATCAATGCCGAAGAAGTGCGACAGAATGCCCGACAGAGGCAGCAGCACATACATCAACGGGATGTTGATCCAGAAGGAACCTGCCTTCGTCAGCGGTTTGTCGCCACGGGTAGAGCCAAGCGGACCTCGATTGAAGAAGTCGAGGAATCCGCCGGGGCATACATACTCTTCAAACTCGTGCAGCCAATAGGCCGAGCATTGCAACCAGATGAGAAACAACGGATAATTTGCATCCTTGACATAGAGCCAAATCAAGATGAAAGTGTAGAGTGCAAGGAATGGCGTTCCCTTCATCCAGTTCTCGTAAAGCCAGTTCAATATTGTTTTCATACGCATATCAGTGTTTGATGATTATTTCAGGATTCCAATTTGTAGATAACTCTGGTATTCACCACCACAGTGGATGATGTG
>ONEL01000032.1 GCA_900316835.1 uncultured Prevotellaceae bacterium
CAACAAGGGGTCAAAAAAACCGCTCAACTCGGAACAGGGTCCTCGTGAGCCGAAAAGCGTTGCAAAGGTATGGCAAGATTTTGAACTGTGCAAATTTTTCAACAAAAAAAGTGAGAAAAATCGTGTTTTTTTTCATTTTTCGCCCCAAACAGGTGATTTAAGACACTTTTTTGACGCTTTAAGGACAACAGCTGAGCAACCACACTTGAACACAAAAACCAAACAACAACACAGCCATAGAAACGGGACAAAAGAGAAGCAAACCAGAGCGAGCAAGAGAGCGGTTATCAAGCAAGGGAGCCTTACTTAGGGAAATTTCAAAGGTGAAACTAGCGGAAAGTATTCCTATATATAATATAGTATTCCTCTATATATAATAAAGTTTTACCCTATATTTTATAAAGTATAACACTATTATAACGTGAGTTCGACGAAAATAAATGGCTGTATATCAGGCTGCTCCTCTAAGATAGAGGAGCTGTCGCGAAGCGACTGAGGAGTATGATTTCCTTATGAAGAGTTTCATACTCCCCCCAACCCCCTCTATCTTAGAGGAGGAGTTGCTAACGCAATGATTATCAAATGATAAATTCGTCGAACTCACGTTATTATATAATAAAGATTTCATAAATATATATTATGTACGCGCGCGAGACGCCATGCCTCGTGCTGGTAACAAATGTGGCTGGGTGACTTGGTGGGATTGAATATTTTTGTTACTTTTGTTGCAAATTAAAAAAATAAGAAAGCTATTATGAGAAAATTTAGTCTATTACTTTTAATGCTCATTGCTGTGCTTGGCAGTCATAGCGTCTCAACGCATGCCATGGGCAATGGTGCTACAGTTGAACGCATGCGCTTTCATTGCGAAAACGATACAATAAAAATCAACAATCTGCTCGCCGAGGGCTTGCATAGCGGACTGAAAACAGCTAATGAGCTTGTGGTTTTTTATGCTCACAAACTTGAGGGGACTCCATATGTGGGACACACGCTTGAGGGTGAGGAGGAAAAGCTGACGATAAATATTGATGAGCTAGATTGCACAACGTTTGTTGAAACGCTTTACGCTTTGAGTCGCACTACACTAAGCGGTCGCTACTCATGGCGCGATTATGCTCACAATCTTGAGAACTTGCGCTACCGTCATGGTGAGATGGGTGATTACTCATCACGCTTGCACTACATGAGCGACTGGATTATTGATAATAGCAACCGTGGCAACATAGTGGACGTGACGAGCGACATCGCGTGTGTGCGCTATAAGATTAAGGACATTAATTTCATGAGCACTCACCGCAATTCTTATGTATCGCTCAAGAGCGATGACGTGATGCTTGAGAAGATCAGGAATTTTGAGATAGGCTACCGCAATCATCGTTTTCCTTATATCAAGAAGGAGCAATTAAACTCTAAGGATGTGCGCAAGGTAGTGAAGCGTGGCGATTTTGTGGGACTTGTTACCAGGACTGAGGGTCTTGACATTTCTCACTTGGGTATTATAGAGCTTGACGCAAAGGGTAATCCTGTGCTTCTTGACGCCTCGTCGCGCGGCAAGAAGGTGATGCTTGAACCTGTTGACTTGCGCACTCAGCTGTCGAAGAGCAAGGACACAGAGGGAGTAAGAATCTTTAGAATGAAGGAATGACTTTATAATTACAAAAATCATATAGTGCACAAAGTCTTGTGCCTGCATTTTCAAATTGACATAAAAGAGCATCAACGGCATTGCGGTATAATTCCACAATGCCGTTGATGCATTATTTTAGAATCGTAGTGGCTCGTTATTTACACCACTTTGATTAAGGTCGGAGTGATTGGAAAAATATTGAGTTTTATAATATATTACTCAGCTGCTTTTTCCTCAGCTTGCTCCTGAGCGGGAGCCTCGGTAGCGGGCGCGGCTTTCTTGGTAGAACGGCGGCTGCGACGAGTTGCTTTCTTAGCAGCATCTTTCTTCTCACCAAGCAGAGCCTCGTTGTAGTCTACAAGCTCGATAAAGCAAGTCTTAGCGTTGTCGCCAAGTCGGTTGCCAAGCTTGAGAATGCGAGTGTAACCACCTGGACGGTCGGCAATCTTTTGAGCAATCTCATTGAAGAGAATGCTAACTGCCTGCTTGTTTTGGAGGTAGCTGAAAACCACACGGCGCGAAGCGGTGTCGTCGTTCTTAGCACGGTTGATAATGGGCTCGGCGTAAGAGCGCAAAGCTTTAGCCTTGGCAAGAGTGGTAAATATTCTCTTGTGCATGATCAGTGAGATGGTCATGTTGGCCAAGAGTGCATCGCGATGTGCTTTCTTGCGGCTGAGGTGATTGAATTTTTTATTGTGTCTCATCTTAAATTACTCTTTATCTAATTTATACTTTGAAATGTCCATGCCAAAGTTGAGTCCGTGGCTTGAAAGGAGCTCTTCAAGTTCGGAAAGCGACTTCTTACCGAAGTTGCGGAACTTGAGCAGGTCGGTCTTGTTGTACTTAACAAGGTCGCCAAGCGACTCGACCTCGGCCGACTTGAGGCAGTTGAGTGCACGCACAGAGAGTTGCATATCAACCAGCTTAGTTTTGAGCAGTTGACGCATGTGCAGTACTTCCTCGTCAAACTCTTCGTTCCCCTCGTTCTCGGTAGCATCGAGTGCAATCTTCTCGTCGGAGAATAGCATAAAGTGCTGAATGAGAATGCGAGCGGCTTCTTTGAGCGCCTCTTTAGGGTGAATAGACCCGTCGGTAGTTATCTCAAGCAGTAGTTTCTCGTAGTCGGTTTTCTGCTCCACGCGATAGTTCTCAACGGCATATTTCACGTTTACAATGGGCGTGTAAATAGAATCGATGGCAATAACGTCGATTGGGTCGTTTGCGCTGCGAGTTTCGTCGGCAGGCACATAACCACGTCCCTTGTTGATGGTGATGTCGAGCTGGAAGCTAGCTTTGGGGTCAAGGTTGCAGATTACGAGATCGGGGTTAAGAACCTCAAATCCGTTAAGCACTTTACCAATGTCTCCAGCATGGAAAACATCCTGTCCTGAAACCTTGATAGTTGCCTTCTCGGTTTCGGTTTCGTCAACCACTTGCTTGAGGCGCACCTTCTTGAGGTTAAGGATGACGTTAGTCACGTCTTCTTTAACGCCTGGGATGGTTGCAAACTCATGCTTTACTCCGTCGATGCGGATGTTGCAGATGGCAAATCCCTCGAGCGAAGAGAGCAAGATGCGTCTTAACGCATTACCGATGGTAACACCGTATCCTGGTTCGAGAGGCCTGAATTCGAAACGACCGAAGTTGTTGTCGGCCTCGAGCATCAAGACTTTTTCTGGTTTCTGAAAAGCTAAAATAGACATGGATGTTAAATTTACTGTTTAGAATACAACTCGACGATCAATTGTTCCTTGATATTCTCGGGGATATCCTCTCGCTGTGGCATGTTAATCATTTTACCACCCTTAGCGTTCTCGTCCCATTCGATCCAAGGATACTTGCTGTGGTTGAACCCAGCGAGTGAGTCTTGAATTACTTCGAGCGATTTAGATTTCTCGCGAACAGCAACAAGCTCACCAGGAGTTACAGAGTAAGATGGGATATTGACAACGTTTCCGTTCACGGTGATGTGACGATGGAGAACGAGCTGACGTGCAGCGGCACGAGTTTTAGCGATTCCCAAGCGGAAAACGATATTGTCAAGTCTTGATTCGAGCAACTGGAGAAGCACCTCACCAGTTACGCCCTTAGAAGACGAAGCTTTCTCAAAGAGGTTACGGAACTGACGCTCAAGTACACCATAGGTGTATTTAGCTTTTTGTTTTTCGCGAAGCTGAGTACCGTACTCTGAAAGTTTCCTTCTTCTGTTAGCACCATGCTGACCGGGAGGGTTAGTTCTGCGGGCAAGGACTTTGTCTTCGCCGAAGATGGGCTCTCCGAACTTGCGTGCAATTTTTGATTTTGGACCGGTATATCTAGCCATTTTGTTTAAATAATTTAAAAAGTTTAGTTCATGTAATGAATCGCTTCAGTGCAGCCGCGATTGCAGAGAGGTTGTTAAAAAAGGTGCAATCCAATCACTGACAGAGATTCGCGAAAAAATAATTAATAAAAAACTTGAGTAGAAAAGAATGGTTTAAATGTATTAAACTCTTCTTCTCTTGGGAGGACGACATCCGTTGTGTGGCAGTGGAGTAACGTCGATAATCTCAGTTACTGTGATGCCGGCACCATGAATGGTGCGGATAGCCGATTCGCGTCCGTTACCAGGACCCTTCACATAAGCCTTTACCTTGCGAAGACCAAGGTCGTAGGCCACCTTAGCACAATCTTGGGCTGCCATTTGGGCTGCGTAGGGCGTGTTCTTTTTCGAGCCACGGAATCCCATTTTGCCTGCCGAAGACCATGAAATAACCTGTCCCTCACCGTTAGCGAGGCACACAATAATGTTGTTAAAAGAAGAGTGAACATGGAGTTGTCCCACTCCGTCAACTTTAACAACTCTCTTCTTAGCTGCGACTGTCTTTTTTGCCATACTTTAAAATTATTTAGTAGCTTTCTTCTTGTTAGCAACAGTTTTCTTGCGACCCTTGCGAGTGCGCGCGTTGTTCTTAGTGCTTTGACCGCGCACGGGAAGTCCGTTACGATGGCGAATGCCACGGTAGCAACCAATGTCCATGAGTCGCTTGATATTCATTTGAACTTCGCTACGGAGGTCACCCTCGACCTTGTAGCTCTCACCGATTACCTCGCGCACTTTAGCAGCCTCGGCATCGGTCCAGTCTTTCACCTTAGTGTCCTCGCTGACACCAGCTTCGGCCAGGATCTTAGCAGCCGAGCTGCGTCCTATACCGTAGATATAGGTGAGTGCGATAACGCCTCTTTTGTTCTGGGGGAGGTCAACACCCACAATTCTTATTGCCATATTGTATAAACTGAATTTTGTTGCAAAATTAATAAAAATTATCCTTGGCGTTGTTTAAACTTAGGATTTTTCTTGCTTATCACGTATAAACGTCCTTTGCGACGAACGATCTTGCAGTCGTCACTACGTTTTTTTATTGAAGCTCTTACTTTCATAATGTGCTCTTATTGAGTGTGTGTGTGATTAAAAATTATTTGTATCTAAAAGCAATTCTTCCCTTGGTCAAATCGTAGGGAGACATTTCCACTCTCACCTTGTCGCCTGGCAGAATTTTGATGTAATGCATTCTCATCTTGCCAGAGATGTGAGCAGTGATTTGGTGCCCATTCTCAAGTTCAACTCGGAACATGGCGTTAGAGAGTGCCTCAACGATAGTTCCGTCTAGTTCGATAGCATTTTGTTTAGCCATACTAAGAGTTTTAAAAGTTAGCGATTGTGCTCGTGTGAGTTTTTAAATGATTTAATATTGATTAGATGAATCGGTCTCCCAACACTTCTTCAATATACTTGAAAGAAGAAAGGATATCAGGCTTTCCGTTGTGGATAGCGATAGAGTGCTCAAAGTGAGCCGATGGCTTGCGATCCTTGGTGCGTGTTGTCCATCCGTCGCGCTCAATGACGATGTTTTTGCTTCCCATGTTAATCATGGGCTCAACAGCAATGGTCATGCCATTCTTGATGAGCGGTCCGGTACCTCGCCTGCCATAGTTTGGTACATCAGGGTCTTCATGCAACTTGTGCCCTACCCCATGTCCGCACATTTCTCTCACCACGCTGTACCCTCTTTTTTCGCAGTACTCTTGCACTGCATGTCCTATATCACCGATGCGGTTTCCGGGTATTGCCTGCTTGATGCCTTCATAGAGCGATTCTTTAGTTGTGCGAAGCAGTTTTTTCACCTCTTCGCTCACCTCACCCACGCAGAAGGTGTAGCAAGAATCTCCGTTAAAGCCCGCCTTGGTAACAGCTCCGCAATCGATAGAGACGATATCTCCATCACGCAGAACATATCCTGAAGGGATGCCGTGAACTACAGTTTCGTTGACCGAGATGCAAACCGAGGCAGGGTAACCATATAGTCCCAAAAATCCTGGAGTGCAGTCTTGCGAGCGAATAAACTCGTCGGCAATTTGGTCAAGCCTTCGGGTTGTGATCCCGGGGGCGACCCACTTGGCCAGTTCGCCAAGAGTGCGCGCCACCACGAGGTCAGCTTCCCTAAGTAGTTCAATTTCTTCTTCGGTCTTGAGATAAATCATTTCACAAACGCTGAGTTTTTAAAAACCTAATTGTAAGTGAGAAGGAGCTGGCTTGTTAAGAAGCACGTCCCTTGATTTTACCACTCTTCATGAGGCCATCGTAGTGATGCATCCTCAAGTGAGTCTCGATTTGCTGAAGTGTATCGAGCACTACGCCCACAGTGATGAGCAGAGAAGTGCCACCGAAGAATTGAGCAAAGTTCTGGTTAACTCCGAAGAGTCGTGCAAAGGCAGGAAGGATAGCCACAACACCCAGGAATAAAGAACCTGGTAATGTAATTCTCGACATGATAGAGTCGAGATACTCGGCAGTCTTCTTACCTGGCTTGATTCCTGGAATGAAACCGCTGTTCTTCTTCATTTCCTCAGCCATTTGAGTGGGTCGCACTGTGATGGCAGTGTAGAAATAAGTGAAGGCAACGATAAGCAGGAAGTAAACCACGTTGTACCAGAAACCGTTCATGTCGCCAAAGGTGCGTGCCATGCTACCCAGGAAACCTGAGGCATCCTTTTGAGCACCGAAACCAGCTAGAGTGATGGGGATAAACATCAGCGCTTGAGCGAAGATGATTGGCATCACATTAGCGGCATTCACCTTTAGAGGAATATACTGGCGAGCGCCACCATATTGCTTATTACCAACGATGCGCTTAGCATACTGAACAGGTACCTTGCGTGTTCCCTGAGTGAGCATCACAGCACCAGCAGTGATAGCGAAGAGCACGATGAGCTCAACGAGGAACATGATGAGACCACCCTGCGCATTGGTCAAGCGTCCCACAAACTCCTGGGTGAACGCTCCCGGCAGGCGGGCGATGATACCCACGAGGATGATCATTGAGATACCGTTGCCAATACCCTTGTCGGTAATCTTCTCACCGAGCCACATGATAAACATAGCGCCAGCGGTGAGCACGATAGTGAGGAACGCCATAGTCCAGAAGCCCATTTCGACATGACCACCAGCCTGTTGCACTTGCACGCGCAAGTTAATAAGGTAGGCAGGAGCCTGAACCAATAGAATCAGCACAGTGAGATATCGTGTGTACTGGTTCAGTTTCATTCGGCCACTCTCGCCCTCGCGTTGCATCTTCTGGAAGCTAGGCATTACCATGCCAAGCAGTTGAATAACGATAGATGCGGTGATGTAGGGCATGATACCGAGGGCGAAGATTGATGCTTGTGAGAAGGCACCACCCGAGAACATATCGAGCAGCTGCATCAGTCCACTCTCAGTGAACTTCTTGAGCGCGTCGAGGTCGCTGGGGTTGATACCTGGCAGCACTACGTAGCATCCAAATCGATAGATGAGGATGAAAAGGAAGGTTATTCCCAGTCGCTTGCGCAAGTCTTCAATCTTCCAGATATTCTTGATAGTCTGAATGAGTTTCATTATCTCTCTTTATTAAAGTTTGTTGATAGTACCACCAGCTGCGGTAATGATTTCCTCAGCTTTTTTAGAGAATGCGTTGGCTTCTACGTCAACTTTCTTAGAAAGAGTTCCGTTGCCCAAGATCTTCACGAGCTGGTTTTTGCGAACGAATCCAGCCTGGATGAGGTCGGCAATAGTAACCTTGTCAAGTTCCTTGGCGGTTGCCAAAGTGTTGATGGTTTCAATATTGATAGCCTTATACTCAACACGGTTGATATTCTTAAATCCGAATTTAGGCACACGACGCTGCAGTGGCATCTGTCCACCTTCGAATCCCACCTTTTTCTTGTAACCAGAGCGCGATTTAGCACCCTTGTGTCCACGTGTAGAAGTTCCACCCATGCCGCTACCAGGTCCACGACCAATGCGACGCTTAGACTTGTTGGAACCAACAGCTGGTTTTAAATTACCTAATTCCATAGTTGCAATTTATTATTAAGCGTTCGTTACTTCTACAAGGTGACGAACTTGGTTAATCATACCCAAGACTTGAGGAGTGTCTTCCTTCTCAACGACTTGATTCAATTTTCTCAGACCCAGCGCATCGAGGGTTTTCTTCTGGCGAGCCGGACGATTGATGCGACTCTTAACTTGTTTAATCTTAATTTTAGCCATAGTAATAGTCAAAATTTTAACCGTTAAACACTTTGTCCATAGTAACGCCACGATAGTGAGCCACTGTCATTGGGCTGCGCAACTCACCCAGAGCCTTGAAAGTAGCCTTTACAAGGTTGTGGGGGTTAGAAGAGCCCTTAGACTTACAGATAACGTCGGTAATACCAACGCTCTCGAGCACGGCACGCATAGCACCACCGGCCTTCACACCAGTACCTGGGGTAGCGGGTTGCATAATGATGCGAGAACCACCAAACTTAGCGGCTTGCTCGTGAGGAATAGTGCCTTTATAAACAGGCACCTTGATGAGGTTTTTCTTAGCCACTTCCACGCCCTTAGCGATAGCTGTGGTAACCTCATTAGCCTTACCCAGGCCGTAACCAATCACACCATTGCCGTCACCAACGACAACGATAGCAGCGAAAGTGAAAGTGCGTCCACCCTTGGTAACCTTGGTGGTGCGGTTGATAGCCACTAGGCGATCTTTAAGTTCCACGTCGCTGGAAACTTTAACTCTATTATTTTTAGCCATAATTGTGATTTAAAATTTAAGACCACCCTTGCGTGCACCATCGGCGAGTGATTTCACACGTCCGTGGAACAAGAATCCATTGCGGTCGAAAACGACAGTTTCAATACCTGCGGCGATAGCCTTCTTGGCTACGGCCTCGCCAACTTGGGCAGCTATCTCGCTCTTAGTACCCTGCTCTAAACCCTTAGAAGAAGCTGACACGATAGTGTTACCAGCTACATCGTCGATCACTTGGGCATAGATTTGCTTGTTGCTGCGGAAAACGCACAAGCGTGGGCGCTCGGCAGTTCCGCTGATTTTACCGCGGATGCGAGCCTTAATTTTCCTACGTCTTTGTTCTTTTGATATCATAATAGTAGTGTGTGTGTTATTGTCTATTTATTATTTGGCAGCTGCCGTTTTACCTGACTTGCGGCGAATAACCTCGCCAACAAACTTAACACCTTTGCCCTTGTAAGGTTCGGGCTTGCGGAACGAGCGAATCTTGGCGCAAATTTGTCCAAGCAATTGCTTGTCGCATGATTCGAGAGTGATGAGAGGGTTCTTGTTACGCTCAGTAACGGCGTTAACAGTCACCTCAGGTGGCATTTTCAAATAAATGGCGTGAGAGTAACCAAGAGCCAGTTCCAGGACTTGTCCCTTAGAAGTTGCGCGGTAACCCACACCTACTATTTCGAGTTCTTTCTTAAAACCGGTGCTCACTCCCACAACCATGTTGTTGATGAGTGCGCGATAGAGACCATGCTGAGCGCGTGACTCGCGGTTGTCGTCGGGACGTGCTACGGTGAGTTGTCCGTCTTGCATCTCCACCTTGATGGCGGGGTTAACAGCCTGCTTGAGCTCGCCCTTTGGGCCCTTAACGGTTATTACGTTATCCTTGATGTCGATTGTTACGCCGGCGGGTATCTCGATTGGCAATTTACCTATTCTTGACATAGTTATATCCTCCTTATTATTAATAAACGTAACACAAAACTTCGCCGCCAACCTTTTGTGCCTTAGCCTCCTTGTTGGTCATCACACCCTTAGAGGTTGAGATGATGGCGATACCTAAACCATTTAACACGCGTGGCATATCTTTGTAGCCAGTGTACTGGCGCAAGCCAGGACGCGACACGCGCTTGAGACACTTGATTGCATTCACCTTGTCGACAGCGTCATACTTGAGCGCAATCTTGATGGTGCCTACAGGAGAGTCTTCGGGTTCTACAAACTTGTAGTTAAGGATGTAGCCCTGATCGAAGAGAATCTTAGTGATCTCTTTCTTCAATTTCGAAGAAGGGATTTCAACGACACGATGCTGTGCCTTGATCGCATTCCTCAATCTTGTCAAATAATCTGCAATTGGATCAGTCATTGTTTTGAAATGTTGTTTTAAATTAATTCGAACTCAAAGGTCGAACAATATTTAATACTACTTATTTAATATTTTAATCTCAAATGGTTATTACCAGCTAGCTTTTCTAACTCCTGGGATGAGACCTTGAGAAGCCATCTCACGGAAGTTGATGCGCGAGATACCAAACTGGCGCATGTACCCCTTGGGACGTCCAGAGATCTTGCAACGGTTGTGCAGGCGCACTGGAGAAGCATTGCGTGGCAGTGCCTGGAGAGCCTCATAGTCGCCGGCAGCTTTGAGAGCAGCGCGCTTCTCGGCATACTTAGCAACCATTCTCATTCTCTTGGCCTGACGGGCCTTCATTGATTCTTTTGCCATAATCTTAGTTTAATTTAAAAATTATTTAGCGTTCTTGAATGGCAGACCGAACTCCTTGAGCAGTGCAAAACCTTCCTCGTCGGTCTTAGCGGTGGTAACGAAAGTGATGTTCATACCAGTCATCTTGTTCACGTTATCAATATTGATTTCGGGGAAGATGATTTGCTCGGTAACACCCACGGTGTAGTTACCACGTCCGTCGAGCTTACCCTCAATACCCTTGAAGTCGCGGATGCGAGGCAGGGCGATGCGGATAAAGCGCTCCATGAACTCATACATGCGGTCGCGACGCAGTGTAACGCGTGCACCGATAGGCATTTTCTTGCGCAGCTTGAAGTTAGAGATATCCTTCTTCGAAACTGTTTGTACAGCCTTTTGACCAGTGATAGTAGTGAGCTCGGTAATTGCTGTCTCAATAATTTTCTTGTCTTGAGTAGCGTCGCCCAGACCCTCGTTAAGAACGATCTTTACCAGACGTGGGATCTGCATGGGTGAGCTATAGTTGAATTGCTTCATCAGAGCTGGAGCAATCTTCTCATCATATTGTTTCTTGAGTGTAGTTGCCATAAATTAGATCTCCTCTCCTGATTTTTTTGCGTAACGCACTTTCTTAACTACTTTTCCGTTCTCATCTCTCTCAACCTTGAACCCTACACGTGTGGGGCGGGCGTTGCGTCCGCTCTTGGGGTCTACCACGTTGAGGTTCGACAAGTGGATGGGAGCTTCCATCTTGATAATGCCACCCTGGGGGTGCTGCGCATTAGGCTTGGTACTTTTAGATACCATATTGACACCTTCCACGATAGCGCGGTTCTTTTTAGCATCGATGCTCAAGACGCGACCAGTTTTACCCTTATCGTCACCAGCGAGAACATAGACGGTGTCGTCTTTCTTAATGTGTAACTTAGCCATTTCTTAAAATGTTTAATAATGTGTTAGGATTAAAGAACTTCGGGGGCAAGCGAAACAATCTTCATGTTAGTGGCGCGCAATTCGCGAGCTACAGGGCCGAAGATACGGGTTCCGCGAAGCTCACCGGCATTGGTAAGCAACACGCATGCGTTGTCGTCGAAGCGAATGTAAGATCCGTCTTGGCGGCGGATTTCTTTCTTAGTTCTCACGACTACTGCTCGTGAAACAGTACCTTTCTTGATATCACTTGAAGGGATGGCGTTCTTGACGGTAACGACGATCATATCGCCCACCGAAGCATAACGACGTCCTGTGCCTCCCAGCACACGGATGCAAAGCACCTCACGTGCGCCACTGTTGTCGGCAACTGTTAATCTGCTTTCTGCTTGAATCATAATTACTTAGCTTTTTCGATTATTTCAACTAATCTCCATCTCTTGGTCTTGCTCAGTGGTCGAGTTTCCATCAAGCGCACTGTGTCACCCACATTGCACTCGTTTTTCTCGTCGTGAGCGTGATATTTCTTTGTCTTGTTGACAAACTTACCATAGATTGGGTGTTTCTCCTTGTACTTCACAGTTACAGTGATAGTCTTGTCACCCTTGTTGCTAGAGACAACCCCAACTCTTTCTTTTCTTAAATTTCTTTTTTCTTCCATGTTGTGTGGATAATGTTGTGTTAGGGGGGATTACTTATTAATTTTCAGTTCACGTGCGCGCAGCTCAGTTTTCATGCGTGCGATGTCGCGACGATCTAGTGTAATCTTTGCTGGATTGTCCAGTGGCGAGATAGAGTGCTGGATAGTGAGCTGAGTGTACTCTTTCTCGGCAGCTTCTAAACGATCTTGGAGTTCCTTATCGGTGAGCTCTCTAAATTCTTGTTGCTTCATAATGGATCAAAACTTAATTAAAAATTACACATTCTGCGAAGGATCGTAGTCGGGACGAACGATAAACTTAGTGGGAATAGGAAGCTTTTGAGCAGCCAGGCGCAGAGCCTCTTTAGCAATCTCATAGCTAACACCGTCAACCTCAATCAGCACACGGCCAGGGAAAACGGGAGCAACATATCCTGCAACATCACCTTTACCTTTACCCATACGCACGTCGGCTGGCTTGCGGGTGATAGGCTTGTGTGGGAAGATGCGGATCCAAATATTACCCTCGCGCTGCATGTAACGAGTCACAGCCACACGAGCAGCCTCAATTTGATGGGCGGTAATCCACTTCGAGTCAAGAGCCTTGATGCCAAAAGAGCCAAAAGCCAGTTGGTTTCCGCGCTTGCTGTATTGACGTACACGTCCGTCAGAAGGCCTTCTATATCTTAAACGTTTTGGTTGTTGTAACATTTTCTTGTCTTGTTAAAAAATCACACAATAAATGATTAACGATTGTTTTTGCGACGGAAACCACCACGGCGGTTGCCACCACCTTGACGACGGTCGTTGCCTTGCGATGCGAAGTTAGGAGCCAAGTCCTTCTTGCCATAAACCTCACCGCGGCAAATCCACACCTTAACGCCAATCAAGCCCACCTTAGTGAGAGCTGGAACGAGAGCGTAGTCGATGTCGGCACGCAGAGTGTGCAGTGGAGTACGACCTTCCTTAAACATTTCCGAGCGAGCCATTTCGGCGCCATTAAGACGACCGCTCACTTGCACTTTGATACCCTCGGCACCGAGGCGCATGGTAGAAGCGATAGCCATTTTCACAGCACGACGATAGGCGATTTTGCCCTCGATTTGGCGTGCGATAGTGTTAGCGACGATTTCGGCGTCGAGTTCGGGACGCTTCACTTCATAGATATTGATTTGAACGTCCTTGCTAGTGAGCTTCTTGAGCTCTTCCTTGAGGTTGTCAACATCTTTACCACCCTTGCCAATGATTTGACCTGGGCGAGCGGTGCAGATGGTGATAGTCACCAGCTTGAGAGTTCTCTCGATAACGATGCGTGACACGCTAGCCTTAGCCAGACGCACGCTGAGATACTTGCGGATTTTGCTATCCTCGAGCAGAGTATCTCCATAATTACTGCCACCAAACCAGTTAGAGTCCCAACCGCGGATGATGCCTAAACGATTACTGATTGGATTTACTTTCTGTCCCATATCTCTTGTTATGCGTCTTTTTGGTTAATAGTGTCAAGATAGATAGTCACATGGTTAGAACGCTTGCGGATGCGGTATCCACGTCCTTGGGGTGCTGGACGAAGTCGCTTGAGCATAGGCGCGCAATCAACGTTGATTGACTTGATGTAAAGCTCGCCGTCTTCGGCCTTTTTACCATTCTTCTGCTCCCAGTTAGAGATAGCGCTCTTGAGCAACTTCTCAACGTCGGCAGCAGCCTGCTTATTAGAAAAATGAAGGAGTCCAAGAGCCTTGAAGGCTTCTACGCCGCGCACCATGTCGGCCACCAAGCGCATTTTGCGAGGTGAGCTAGGCACGTTCTTGAGCTTGGCAAAGCTCTGCTCACGGCGGGCTTCCTTAATCTTATTGGCTGATTCTCTTTTTCTTTTACCCATTGTATTTTAATTCTTTTTTTGTCAATGAATTTTCCCGGGTCCTTGTTATTACTTGTTGTTACCGCTGTGACCACGGAAGGTGCGTGTGGGAGCGAACTCGCCCAACTTGTGTCCCACCATGTTCTCGGTTACGTAAACGGGAATAAACTTGTTACCATTGTGTACTGCGATAGTGTGACCTACGAAGTCGGGAGAAATCATCGAGGCGCGAGACCAAGTCTTCACAACAGCCTTCTTACCACTCTCGTTCATAGCGTCAATCTTCTTCTCGAGCTTGACACAGATGTAAGGACCTTTTTTTAATGATCGACTCATAGTTTAAACTTTAATCAAATTACTTCTTTCTTCTTTCAATAATGTACTTAGAAGATGCCTTCTTGGGAGCACGGGTCTTCAAGCCCTTAGCATAGATACCTGTGCGTGAACGTGGATGTCCACCACTCTGACGGCCTTCACCACCACCCATTGGGTGATCAACAGGGTTCATAACAACACCACGGTTGTGAGGACGGCGTCCCAACCAGCGTGAGCGTCCGGCTTTACCCGACTGCTCAAGAGCATGGTCGCTGTTGCCGACTACACCTACAGTAGCGCGGCAAGCCGAAAGGATCTTGCGAGTCTCACCCGAAGGTAATTTGATAATTGCATAGGTTCCCTCACGCGAGGTGAGCTGTGCAAAGGTACCAGCACTACGAGCGATGCGAGCGCCTTGTCCGGGACGCATCTCAATGTTGTGAATTAAAGTACCAACAGGAATGTTACTTAGTGGAAGCGCGTTTCCCACTTCGGGGGCTACGTTCTCACCGCTTTCTACTGTAGCGCCAACTTCAAGTCCGTTGGGTGCAATAATGTAAGCTTTCTCACCATCTACATAGTAAAGCAGCGCAATGCGAGCCGAACGGTTAGGATCGTACTCAATCGACTTTACTCGAGCTGGCACACCGTCTTTGTTTCTCTTAAAGTCGATGAAACGGTAGCGACGCTTGTGACCTCCGCCTCTGTAGTAAGTAGTGCGGTGTCCCTCGTTGTTGCGACCACCAGTCTTGCGCAATCCGACTGTAAGAGACTTTTCTGGTGTAGTGCTTGTGATGTTGTCAAATACACCAATAATCTTGTGTCTTTGCCCCGGTGTTGTGGGCTTCAATTTTCTTACTGCCATTTTATTAATTATAAGTTGCTATAGAAATCAATAGTTTGTCCTTCGGCAAGCGTTACGATAGCTTTCTTGAAAGCTGCTGTAGCACCGCGCTGAATGCCAGTGCGAGTGTAGCGCTGCTTCTTCTTTCCGTCGTAGTTCATAGTCTTAATCTCAACCACCTTAACGTCGTAGAGTTCCTCGATCAGGTCGCGGATCTGATACTTATTAGCCTCGGGAGATACCTTGAACGAATAACGGTTCTGCTTCTCGCTAATGGCGTTAGCCTTTTCCGATACGATAGGAATGATTTGAATACTCATTGTCTTTATTATATCTCTCCTTAAGATGATTAAAATTTGTTCATAACCTCGATGCTACTCTCGGTAACAATCATAGCTTTGTTGTCGAGCACGCGATAAGTGTTGAGGTCGCGAGCTGTGCACACATTAACCTTTTCTACGTTACGAGCCGAGAGATAAACGTTCTTCTTGATGTCATCAAGAACGAGCATCACCTTCTTGCCGTCGAGGTTAAGAGCCTTAGTGATAGCTACAAAGTTCTTAGTCTTGGGAGCTTCGAAATCGAAGTCTTCAACTACTACGATTTGGTTATTTTGAGCCTTGAAAGTGAGAGCCGAGCGACGAGCCAGGTCTTTAACTTTCTTGTTGAGCTTGGTGTAATAGTTGCGTGGACGTGGACCGAACACGCGACCACCGCCGTGGAACAATGGAGACTTGATGTCGCCGTGGCGAGCACCGCCGCCACCCTTTTGGCGACCGAGCTTCTTGGTAGAGCCCATAATCTCGCTTCTTTCCTTCGACTTGTGTGTGCCCTGGCGCTGGTTGCCCAAGTATTGTTTTACGCTAAGGTAAACGACATGCTCGTTGGGTTCGGGAATTGCAAAAACCTCATCATTGAGAGTTACCTTCTTGCCTGTGTCTTGGCCATTAATGTTATATACTGCTAGTTCCATAGTTTATTTCAGTATTGAGATGATTGAACCTTTGCTTCCTGGAACCGATCCCTTCACGATGAGGAGATTGTTCTCAGGCAAAATCTTGATAATCTCGAGATTTTGAACAGTAACTCTTTCGTTACCCATCTGTCCGGCCATACGCATGCCCTTGAAGACTTTAGCTGGGTAAGAGCACGCACCGATAGAACCTGGTGCGCGGAAGCGGTCGTCCTGACCGTGGGTCTTTTGGCCTACTCCACCGAAACCATGACGCTTAACAACGCCCTGGAAACCTTTACCTTTAGAAGTACCGATAACGTCTACATAGTGGTCCTCATTGAAGAACTCCACGGTGAAAACGTCACCTGCTTTGTACTCACCTTCAAATCCTTTGAACTCGGCCAAGTGTCTTTGTGGCTTTACTCCTGCTTTCTTGAAGTGACCAGCCTCAGGCTTGGTAGTGTGCTTGTCTTTCTTCTCGATGAAGCCAAGCTGCAAAGCCTCATAGCCGTCATTTTCCATTGTTTTCACTTGAGTAACTACACAAGGACCTACTTCGATAACAGTGCACGGTACGTTCTTACCGTCGGCACTGAATACGGATGTCATTCCGATTTTCTTTCCTAATAATCCTGGCATTTCTCTTAAATTTTAAATAATTACTTACTTTTTTAAATCACGAATGTGTGTTAACTGCGTTTTGCGATAGTGATTGTCACTACACCTTGATTTCAACTTCCACGCCACTTGGCAACTCAAGCTTCATCAGTGCGTCAACGGTCTTAGCGGTTGAGCTGTAGATGTCGATGAGGCGCTTGTAGGCGCTCAGTTGGAATTGCTCACGTGACTTCTTGTTTACGAAAGTCGAGCGGTTCACAGTAAAGATGCGCTTGTGAGTGGGCAGGGGAATTGGACCGCTAACCACAGCGCCAGTGCTCTTAACTGTTCTGACAATCTTCTCGGCCGACTTGTCAACCAAGTTGTGATCGTAAGATTTTAGTTTAATTCTGATTTTTTGGCTCATATTTGTTAAAATATAAAAATTATTTCAATAAATCTACTCTACCACCCACCTGAGTGAGAACCTTTTGAGCGATAGCTGTGCTCACCTCGGCATAGTGGGAGAACGACATTGTTGAAGTCGCACGGCCCGAAGTGATAGTGCGTAGCGCAGTCACGTAACCAAACATCTCGGCTAGTGGTGCTGTGGCCTTGACAATGCGGCAACCGGTGCGGCTGGTTTCCATTCCCAGCACTTGGCCACGACGCTTGTTCAAGTCACCTATCACGTCACCCATGCTTTCCTCGGGAGTTACCACCTCTACTTTCATGATGGGCTCCATGAGTACTGGACGGGCTTGAGCGCATGCCTTCTTGAAAGCTTGAATAGCACAAATCTCGAACGAGAGCTGGTCGCTATCGACGGGATGGTAGCTACCATCAATCACAGTCACCTTGAGGCTCTCCACGGGATAGTTAGCAAGCACACCGTTTTTCATTGCGGTGGTGAAGCCTTTTTGGATCGCGGGAATATATTCCTTGGGAATGTTTCCGCCCTTCACCTCGTCGATGAACTGGAGTCCGGTCTGGGTCTCGTCGTCGGCAGGTTCAACACGGCAAATGATGTCGGCAAACTTACCACGGCCACCAGTCTGCTTCTTGAACACCTCGCGCAACTCAACAGGCTTGGTAATGGCCTCTTTGTAAGAAACCTGAGGCAAACCCTGATTGCACTCCACCTTGAATTCACGACGCAAGCGGTCGATGATGATGTCGAGGTGAAGCTCACCCATACCACGGATGATGGTTTGGCCGGTTTCCTCGTTGCTCTCCACCTGGAAGGTGGGGTCCTCCTCGGCAAGCTTTTGCAAGCCCACGCCCAGGCGGTCGAGGTCGTTTTGAGTCTTGGGCTCAACAGCGATACCAATTACTGGCTCGGGGAAGTCCATAGCCTCTAGCACAATGGGGTGCTTCTCGTCACACAAGGTGTCGCCAGTGCGTACATCCTTGAAGCCCACTCCAGCGCCAATGTCGCCGCAACCGATGGTCTCCATGGGATTCTGATGGTTGCTGTGCATCTGGAACAAGCGCGATATGCGCTCTTTCTTGCCCGAGCGAGAGTTGAAGACATAGCTACCGGCATCAATTTGTCCCGAGTAAACACGGAAGAACACGAGACGTCCCACATAGGGGTCGGTAGCAATCTTGAACACGAGAGCACACATGGGGTCCTCAAAGAGTGGACGGCGGGACTCCTGCTTGTCGGGGTCATCGATAGCGTGACCGGTAACCTCGGCCGAGTCGGAGGGGCTGGGCAAGTAGGCGCACACTGCGTCGAGCAGTGGTTGCACACCCTTGTTCTTGAACGAGCTTCCGCACAGCATGGGCACGATTTCCATCTGCAACGTTGCTTTGCGCAGCGCGTTCTTGATTTCTTGCACAGTGATGGTTGATGGGTCATCAAAGTACTTTGCCATCAAGTCGTCATCAAATTCGGCAATCTTCTCCAGCATCTGGTCACGATATTGCTGGCACTCGTCAAGCATCTCAGCGGGGATATCCTCAATCGAATATTCAGCGCCCATGGTCTCATCGTGCCAGTAATAGGCTTTCATTGTCACCAGGTCGACAACACCCTTAAAATGCTCCTCGGCGCCAATTGGCAACTCAATGGGGCATGGGTTTGCACCCAGCACGTCATGGAGCTGACGGGCTACCTCCAGGTAGTTGGCTCCCGAGCGGTCCATCTTGTTCACGTAGGCGATGCGTGGCACATTATACTTGTCGGCTTGGCGCCACACTGTCTCGCTCTGTGGCTCAACGCCACCCACTGCGCAGAATGTAGCGATAGCACCGTCAAGGACTCTGAGCGAACGCTCCACCTCTACTGTGAAGTCGACGTGTCCCGGAGTGTCGATAAGGTTGATTTTAAATTTCTTGCCGTCGTAGTTCCAGAAGGCTGTGGTAGCTGCCGAAGTGATGGTGATACCGCGCTCCTGCTCCTGAACCATCCAGTCCATAGTGGCGGCTCCATCATGAACCTCACCAATCTTGTGGGTAAGGCCCGTGTAGAATAATATGCGCTCTGAAGTAGTGGTCTTACCGGCATCGATGTGAGCCATGATACCGATATTACGTGTCATCTTCAGTTGTTCGTCAGCTTTCATTTCTATATTTTCCTATTTTTTCCTATTTATCAAAATCTGAAGTGAGCAAATGCACGGTTAGCCTCGGCCATGCGGTGCATGTCCTCTTTGCGCTTGAATGCGCCACCTTGCTCATTGTAAGCATCCATAATCTCAGCAGCCAGCTTGTCGGCCATAGTCTTACCGCCACGCTTGCGAGCAAAGATAATAAGATTCTTCATTGAAATTGATTCCTTACGATCGGGGCGAATCTCGGTTGGAACTTGGAATGTTGCGCCACCGATGCGACGAGACTTAACCTCTACTTGGGGGGTCACTTTCTCAAGAGCCTCTTTCCAAATCTCCAGAGGTGCTTTCTCCTCGCTCTTCATCTTGGCACCCACGAGATCGAGTGCGCTGTAGAAGATGCGGTAAGATGTGTTTTTCTTACCATCATACATGAGGTGATTAACGAATTTTGAAACTCGCACGTCACCGAACTTAGGATCGGGCAAAATGATCCTTTTCTTTGGCTTAGCCTTTCTCATTTTTCTTAAATGTAATTGTAGTTTTTGTCCGCTTGGTTGTTTGCTTCTTTGTTCTTCAACGGCCGACTCTTCGACCATTTACTCAACCCAAATAAATCAATCCAATAATCAAAAACTAAGTTTTTAAATTTTGTTTGTTTTCTAGCAAAAATTGGTCTAATTACTTCTTAGCAGCCTTGGGGCGCTTAGCACCGTACTTAGAACGACGCTGAGTGCGACCAGCTACACCTGCAGTATCAAGTGTGCCGCGAACGATGTGATAACGAACACCTGGAAGGTCCTTAACACGACCACCGCGAACCATCACGATCGAGTGCTCTTGAAGGTTGTGACCCTCGCCGGGGATGTAAGAGTTGACCTCTTTTCCGTTAGTTAATCTCACGCGTGCAACTTTGCGCATAGCCGAGTTTGGCTTCTTGGGGGTAGTGGTGTATACGCGCACGCACACGCCACGACGCTGTGGGCAAGAATCCAAAGCAGGCGACTTACTTGTACTTTCCAGTGAAGTGCGACCTTTTCTTACTAATTGCTGAATTGTTGGCATCTTAGTTTAGTTTTACTTTGTTTTGAAAATCTTTTAATTATTACTTAGTTTCTAAAATGCCTTTAGACAAGAGCGCATTCCTTTTCTTCTCTCACTAAATCAACGATTTAGCCAAAGTCAAAGGAGTGCTTTTGCCCAAAAGCGATGCAAAGGTACAAACTAATTGACTAATAACCAAACATTTTTGCCCCAAAGTTATTAACAAGGCTAGTATTTATTAATAATGTATAAAAGCAAAAACCGCCTAACATGGTAAGTGTCAGGCAGTTTGCAAAATGTGGTATTTTACTAAAATTCAAATGATTTAACATCTTTTAATAACACTCCTTTCAAATCTTTAGGGCTCAAGACCATTTGTGATGGGTCAATTCGCCAATTAATGCCCAAATCCGGGTCATTGAAAGCTATTGTCATCTCGCTGTGGGGAGCGTACACATTGTCCACCTTGTACTGGAACTGAGCGTCCTCGCTGAGCACCACAAACCCGTGAGCAAAGCATCGCGGGATGAACAGCTGTTCCCCACCCTCTTGAGTGAGCTCGACAGCCACATGATGCCCATAGGTGGGACTGCCGGGCCTCAGGTCGAGGGCTACATCCAGCACCCTACCCCGCGACACCCGCACCAGCTTGGCTTGGCTCCATTGTCCCCGTTGCAGATGCAGGCCGCGCAAAACTCCGTGGGTTGAAAACGACTCATTATCCTGAACAAAATTCACCTTGCCTACATGGGCCTCAAATTCCTCACGCTTCCAGGTCTCGCTAAAGTAGCCCCGCTCATCTCCAAAGCGCTTGGGCTTAATGAGCCACACACCTTTTATATATTGTTCTTGAAATTCCATAATTCTTGGTTTATCGCATCTGTTACAAATAATTTTGCTACACATTATATTATATATAGGGGGGTCAAAATGCGAATTCTAATGAAAACTCCTCCTCTAAGATAGAGGAGGTGCCCGAAGGGCGGAGGAGTATGATTTTGCAGAATAAGCTGATAATCAATATCATCCCCCCTACCCCCTCTATCTTAGAGGGGGAGTTGCGTCATTTATCGAATTTTGACACACCCACAATATATAGGGCACAAAATTAGTAAAAAATTCGCTCATGATGAAAAAAACCGCTATTTTTGCACCCGATAAACCAAAAAAGCGCTAATCATGAGCAATATAATTTTCTTTGACGACAATGAGGTGCGTCGCAATTTACTACCCCTCACCTACACTCGCCCCACTGCCATGCTGCGGTGTGGAATAACAACTATCGCAAGCAAGTGGAAAGCCGCTATAGGTGACGAAAAAATGACCTATTCATTCCTCACAACACCCTACCTCAAAGCAAAGTTTCCACTCATCGCACGGAGAGCCAACCTCATGATTGCCGGTCATGTGCTACCCAACCCCGAGCTGGTGAAGCAGGTGCTGGAACTCAAGAGTGGCGAGGCGCTGATGCTAGGCGAGGAATTGATTGCATTCCGTGGCGCGGCACGCGACTTCGACAACCGCCACTTCACTAACATTGTCCACCCCACCCTACCACCTATCACCCTGCACTATCCCTACGACATCTTTGAGCAAAACGGTAAAGCGCTGGAGATGGACTTTAATCGCTTGACAAACGGTCGCAAGTCGCAACCCGTCTCTAGCTCATGCACTGTGATTGGCGACAAGTCAAGGATTTTTATTGAACCAGGTGCTAAAGTTGAGGGGGCTTTCCTCAACACCACCGAGGGGAGCATCTACATTGGAGCCGATGCCGAGGTGATGGAAGGCAGCTGCATTCGAGCCCCGTTTGCCGCTTGCCGTCATGCGGTGGTGAAGATGGGTGCCAAGGTTTATGGCGCCACCACTTTTGGTCCCTATTGCAAAGTGGGTGGCGAGGTTGCCAATGTGGTTTTCCAAGGCTACAGCAATAAAGCTCACGACGGCTTCCTGGGCAACGCCGTGATTGGTGAGTGGTGCAACATTGGTGGTGGCACCACAGCCAGCAACCTCAAGAACGACTATAGCGAGGTGAAACTATGGAACTATGCCAGCAAGCGTTTCCTGCGCACAGGCCGCCAGTTTTGCGGCTTGATAATGGGCGACCATTGCAAGACCGGTGTGAACTGCATGATCAACACAGGCACTGTGATGGGCGTGGGTGTTAACTTGCATGGAGCAGGCTTTCCACGCCCCTTTGTGGGCTCATTCCACGAGGGTAGCGACGTGGCAGGCTTCAAGAACGTGAAACTCGACGCCTTCTTTGCCACCGCCGAGCGTGTGATGTCGCGTCGCGGCATCCGCCTGACCGATGCCGATCGCACTATCTTCGAAGCCATCTACAACATCCGCGACAAGTACAAGTAATTATTAAATGTCTTTCACAAGATAAATAATGTGGTGAAGTGCTAAAAAATGACGCACTTCACCACATTTATTTCATGAGGCTGTTGCAAAACTTCTGAATCTATTGAAAACTCCTCCTCTAAGATAGAGGAGGTGCCCGCAGGGCGGAGGAGTATGATAACACAGAATGACTTGTTAATCATGAGAATAAGTCAAAGCAGATATTATCATACTCCCCCGGGGGGCACTTCAAAATGAAGTGCCCTCATGTTATAAGGTTTAATCAAAAAAGTGCTGCGGATTTAAGGTAGATATCAACTGAATTTCGAAAATAATTGATTACCTTTGCTGTATATTGATGACACCATATAAAAACACGGAATATTTAACAACAATCAAAACCAACAATTATGAAACTATTCACAACAAAAAACTTCAAAGCCCTTTGTGCTTTATTGCTTGTGGTGTGTTTTGGAGCATCACTATTCTTTATTTCATGTAAGCAAGAGCAAAAAAGTAAGATCGACAAAAAGGCAGTGGAGCAAATAGGCTTTTATGAGACCTATCGCTACAATGACATTGCTCAAGATATCAGCAAGTTATGTGAGGCAGCTGGTGATTCAACTTTAATTCGCAGCACTAATAATTCTAATGATTTAGTGCCCGTAGTTTACTCTGCACAAGAAAGCGACACAGCAGCCATAAATGACATTATCACAAAATATGGTAAAGACATTCTGCCATCCGACCTTAGACTGATATGGACTAAAAAGACAACTCCTAAAGGTTTTTATGAGCTCATCGCACTTAAGACTAACGCCGCAGGGGAACCTGCCATGACTGGAGAATCAGTTGTTAATGTCTCTACATCAGGCGAAAAAGAACACATTATATGTCTTGTCTTCAATGAAGAAGGCAGCAAACAATTCTCTCAACTAACTATCCAAAATATTAGTAAACCAATTGCTATTGTCTACAAAGACAAAGTACTTTCCTATCCTACAGTGAATAATCAAATCGATGGTAAGAGAATTGAAATCCCTGGCAACTACACTGAGCAAGAAGCCAAGGATTTTGTAAATGAAATGTACGGCAAGAAATAAAACGTGGATGTGTCAAAGATGACACATCCACGTTGCGCCCATTGTCGGAGTTTTGTAACACCCTCGGTGGAGGTGTTATTTAGCCTCGAGCTCAGCTGGTTTAAGCTTGAAGCTCTTGAGCATAGCAGCGATTACGGGATCGTTGAGCTCATAGCCTTGAACCTCAATCGAGATGTTGCCTTCGGGCTTTAATGGAGCTGTCATGTGCGAGATGATGCCACCACCTTTACCGGCAGGCTTAACAATCTTCTGGAACTCTATGCCACCAATTGTTTCTTTCTCAATCTTGGCATTCTCAACCTTGAACGCGCTCTTGAAGCTTTCTTGATCTTGCTCAACGGTGTTGCTCTTAAAAGGATAAGACTTAACTGTTGCTGAAATCAGACCAATCATTCCCTCGGGACGTACCAATGGCTGAATGCGAAGATAAGAAGAGCTCTTCTGGCTATTGCCGGCTGTCTCGCTAACTACATACCAACCCTCGGGAACGTCAACGCTCCAAGAGGGATTCTCGATTGTCACGGGACCCTTAACGGTGTCCTTCTCTTCCTTGGCGGGCTCGGCTTTCTCGGTAGTCTCGCCGTCTTTTACTTCACCGCTGGCGCTTGCGCTTGCGCTGCCACTGGTGGTTCCGTTACCTGCGCAGGAAGCCATCAGTCCTGCCACTGCAAACATTAAAAATAACTTTTTCATAAAATGAATCTTTTAATAATTTAAGTTTAAAAAAAAATGTAACGTGACTAAAAATTTATCTAACCTCCTTGAAAAAGAGTTATCGCATTATCACCGAAGTCACAGAATGATGTTATAAACAGCTGTAACATCGCTTCCGGTAACCTCATTGTCACCATTCTGGTCGCCGTTAAAGATGGGAGTGTCTTGACCAAAGAGAATGTGATTGTAGAGAGCCGTAACGTCACTACCGGTAACCTCGCCATCACCGTTTACATCGCCCACAACGACCGGTGTGGGTGCGGTGCCAGACATAATTTCAATCTCACCCCAGTACATGCCATTGCTGCCGTTGGCACAAATGGTACCGTAATCATCAACATGCCCTTCCACGGGCTTACTGATGTAGCAATTGTTGAGAGTTAGCGCTGGCGGTGTGCTGATGTATCCATCGGCTAAGTGGATATATGCGTTCTCTATAGTGAGCGCGCAGTCGTTGTCCTCGTTTTGAATCTCACCTCCGGGCATTGTGATAGAGCAGTTGCGGATGTAAGTTTGGGCAGGTTCGCCTTTCTTATGGGTGAAGTAACCTATGCCCATTTGGTTGACACTCGATTCCATCGACAACACGTCATTATCCACTCCATTGCCTGCGCCTTCAATTGCCACGCCATCACACTCAGTTAAATCTATACCATAGGTGTTGTGATGCGTGATAAGACGGTTGTAACCAGCAATCCTGATTTTCAGCCACTGGATGTCGCTGACGATGATCTGATAATCGTCCTCAATTGTGGCATTGTTCAAAGTCAAAAAGTTATTTGTTTGAAAGTAAGAGACCTTGCCATCGCCCAAGATGTCGTTGCAGTTTTGGGTAGTGACTTGCACTCCGCCAACCTTGAGGTCGTAGGTGCTGCCTATCTTCACTGTCTTGGCCTCACCAGCGAAGTGTCTTATCATGGCATAACCGTTCTGTGGCAACACACAATCCCAATAGCCGTCATAAGGCTCCAAGATTTTAATGCCTGGGGCAAACGACATAGTGCCATACACACCATTATCCATATTGAAAGCGTGAACGATAGCTCCAAAGTCGCTCCAAATCTTCAACGAGCCGGCATTCATTTTATAAGCCACACGATAAACACTGGTTGACCAAATGCCACGGGCCGATTTAATGGTGACATCGGGACCATCAAACTTGTATTGCACGCTATATCGGTTGAAAGCGAAAAATGCAATATTGGTAGAAGTCATTTTCAGCGATCCGTTGCCCGTGAAATCAATAGTCATCGGCTTGGTATTAGCAGCTGAGACATTTATACAGCTGAGTCCATTGTCGACAGTCTCATTACCTTCTTTTTTAGTCTTGAGTGTGCAATTACCTATCACCTCTATCTCAAGTTCCTCAAGCTGATAGGTCTCAATAATTGTTTTATCGCACAATATATCGACATTGTTGAGTGTCAATTTGTAGTTCACAGGATCATAGGCCAAACTACCGCTCTTCAAGTAGCCAGCACTGGTGAGTTCCTGATTTATAAACTGATAACTATTCTCATTGTAGACCTTTCCACAAATCATAACTCCTGCTGCATTAACGCTAAGGGCAACAAGTGCAATCAACAAAAAAGTAAAGAGTTTCTTCATTCTTTTATTATATTTTAGGTTAATATTCAATTTTGACGTGCAAAGGTACTCTCAGCCGCGACAGCATGCGCCACAACTGTCATTGACAAAATCAAGAACAATATCTCTCTTTTCATAATTATATGGCTTTAATTTTATTTTTCTTTATAAAAATTGCGCATTATGAATTATGCATTGTGAATTAATCAAAGTCCCAAGATGATGTTATAAACCGCTGTGACATCGCTTCCGGTAACCTCATTGTCACCATTCTGGTCGCCGTTAAAGATGGGAGTGTCTTGACCAAAGAGAATGTGATTGTAGAGAGCGGTAACGTCACTACCGGTAACCTCGCCGTCGCCGTTCACATCGCCGGGAACATCTTGACCACCGGTTGCCACAATCTCAAGTTCACCCCACCACATGCTGGTGCTACCGGGGGCAACTATTTCTATGCCATCGCTGTAGCCACCAGCAGGCTTGGTCACCTTGCAGTTGCGCAGCACCAGCGATGGGGCCGTTTGGATATATCCACCGCCAATGTAGATATTGGCATTGTCGATTGTCAATCCCACATCATAGTCCTCGTTCTGAATCATTCCACTATTGGGATTGGGCACTGCGATGACATTGTGTTTGTTCCCTGCAAGTTGATGTGAAGGCCCGCAATTTTCGACCTTATGCACTGTGTCGCGCTGTTGATGGTGGCGTTATTGAGCGTCAGCGCGTTGCCCACAGGGTCGTAGGTCA
>ONEL01000030.1 GCA_900316835.1 uncultured Prevotellaceae bacterium
GAGGCCAAGAAAAAAACTTGATTTCGATACACCAAAATCAAGTTTCTTCAAAAATATCAATAATTTTGACTAATTTCGCACTTGCTATTAGAATTCACGTAGTACAAGAATTAATGTGAGAATTTAAAGCACGTTGCTGAAGAAGTCTTCCATGTCGTCGCGGGGGATGGTGCGCTCTTGGCGCAGAATGGAAGCAAACTCCCTTACCGCTTGGGCAATGGTACGATTAGAGAACACCCCAAGCAGATGGGTGAAATACTTGTCGAAGAGTGGTTCTACCTCTTCCTTTTCGAGCTGACAAGCTTCTTTGCCCTCGTTGCAAGCAGCTTCGAGCAGGATGGCGCGAAGCTTGTGGTCGATGGTGCCGTGGTCAAGTAACATCTTGCGGCACATGGCATTGGCAATCGACAATCCCATCATCACCTGGAAGTGGCTATAGATGTTCTTCCACGAGTCTTTAGCGCTGATGAGCGGGTTGCCTTCGAAGAAAAAGTCGGGGCTAAATTGCAGGCATTCAAATCCTGTGGCGTCGAGGTCGAGTCCCCGCGACAATGCACTCACATCAAACACCGCCAGCCCCAGCGCCATTCCTGCCACGCCGTAGGCCTTGTCGTCGTCGTTGCGATATTTTATGCTTTGCCGCTTACTGCTGGAGTGCATTTTGTCATGTTTTTGGTTACAAGTAAGCAGCTTGCAAAATGCGTGCCACTGTTATTTTCTGCCAAAGTCGGCTGGAATTTCACCCCATTTGTCAGTTTCCCACTTGCGGATGGGGTTAGTGGTGGTGTGGGTCTGTAGCCACTGCTCGGCGCGTGCCACGATGTCGAGCAGGCGAGCATTTTGCGGAGTGCGCTCGAGCTTGGTGCCACACTTGCGACGTCGCACCCACACTTGCGCAGTGCGGCTGTCGCTATAGATGGTGGTGGTGCTGTCGCCCCGGTTGTAGAGCAAAGCCAGGGCATGCACGATGGCGAGGAACTCACCAATGTTGTTAGTGCCCTGCGGGAATGGACCTTGGTGGAAAATTTGCTCACCTGTGTAAACGTCCACGCCTCGATATTCCATTGCGCCAGGGTTCTTGCTGCAGGCGGCATCCACAGCCCAGCTGCCAGGGATAATCTCGGGGATGAGGGTGTAGTCCACTTCATCCTTGCGGTGAGGGGCATTGGCTATGGCTCTCAGCACGCCACGCGCCTCTTGCTCGAATCCGTTGCGCCATGCCTCGACAGCATCCTGCTGGTTGTCAAAGCTCTTGTAGCGTGCGCCAGCATATCCCTTGGTGCGTAGCTGGCACTCGGTCCAGGTGTCGCAAATACCTGGTTCAGTCCCCACCCACACAACATACCATTTTCTCTTGTTGTTGCTCGACATAGCATTTAATTATTAGAATGCAAAGATAAGCATTCCGCAACAAATGTGCAAAATAATGCCAGTAATGACATTGATATGACAAATTTATTGCTTACCTTAGCGACGCGCTTATGAGTAGCTAAGGTTGCGCTTAACGCTTAATACTTATTATTGATGAAACCAATTTTCTTGATAGGATACATGGGGTGTGGAAAGACCACACTGGGTGAGCCTCTGGCACGGGTGATGGGAAAGCGATTTATCGACCTGGACCACTACATTGAGCAGCAGTGTGGCATGACGGCTCGAGAGGTGTTTGAAACGCATGGTGAGGCGCATTTTCGCCAGCTAGAGCGCGCTGCATTGCGCGAGATAGCCGCTACGGCTAGCGACATGGTGGTGGCTTGCGGTGGTGGCACTCCGTTGCAGCATGGCAACATGGAGTTGATGAACCACATGGGTGTCACGGTGTGGTTGCAGGCAAGCGTGGAGCGTATCACCTCACGGCTGGTGCTTCCCGAGCAACGTGCCAAGCGCCCATTGCTCACTGGGATGAGCGACAACGAAATAGCGGCATCGGTAGCTAAAGGTCTTGCCGCTCGTAGCCCTTATTATGAACAAGCGCAGCTATGCTTCAACTCCAACTACCTTGAGAGTGTGGAAGAAATTAATGCTAGCGCCCGCAAGCTTGCGGCAATGCTAGCAGAGATGTGAAGGCTTTGAGCAAGCTCAGCTTTGACTCACTTAATCGCATTTTTGTTAGAAATAGTCTGATTAAAAACCAAATTAAACAGATAAATCAAAAGTTGTCAATGTTATGCTTGTACCGATACTTGTTGATGATGTGAGAGATGAGGAGTATAACGGTTGGAAATGTAGCGTAGACAAGTAATTTAGGGGCGGTGTTGTAAAGGATGTGATCCCAAGCACCCATAAATACCGCAATGATAATAACTATGCAGCGCGTGAAGACGTTAAGCAGTCCGAAGCCAGAAACTACTGTTGCCAGCACACGCCAAGTGGTGCCCCACAGGCTATATCCAAAGAGTTGCCGATAGGTGCGCACGAGCATGAGCACAATCACTAAGACAAAAAAGATGTTAGTAATAGAGTCGACTATGACTTGATCGATTCTTTCCGCAATAATAAAAGTGTCGATAACATCGGTGAGAACGATAGTTAGAAAGATGATGATAATCATCTGTGTACTATTAAACACCTGTATGAAGAATCCTTGTGGCAAGGTGTGGCGAGTGCATCGTGGCGAGTAACGAAAAATGACCCATGTGGGGAAAATGAGGAAAGAGAGAAACACGAGGCAAGCCCAGTCGTAGTGTGAGGCAGCCCAGTTTAAAATGATGTCGGAATAATGGTTGACAGTGGATTTTACATCGCCAGGAGTGATGGGGGTTACTACCTCGTCTATGTCATAACTGAAAAAGTTGGTGATTAATAGTATAACTAAAGCCATGATCACTAGCATCTTCACAGGCGGGAAACTCACCTGCCGACGCCCACTGATGTACTCGGCAATAAAGTAGCCAGGGCGCAAAATAAGTTGCCACAGTGAGCGTAGTAGTGAGCGAGTGTGCATGCCCCACAGTTCCATAAAGCCATCCTTGATCGAGCTCCATGAGACGTCACCTTTTCCCGCCGGTTGTCCACACACGGGACAAAAGTTGCCACGGTAGTCCTCGCCACAGCATTGGCAATGCTGCTGCAAGGTGGGGTCGTGTGTGAACTGCGTGGGTTTGCGTTGCCACTTGTGGAATTCAGCTATTTTCTGTTTGAGCTTCATTGGTGGTAGTGGTTTCAGTTTCTTGTTTTTCAGTAGCTTTGCTAGCCTTCTTGATTTTGCGCTTGTTGATGTGAATATTAATTTGATAAATGGCAAAAATTACAAGTAGCAATGGCAGTATAATTAATGTTGACACAGTCAGGTCTTGTAAAATGTCGTTATTGCCAGATGGGTTACAAAAATTAATAATGCCCGACATTACTATTAAGGCGATACAAAATTCCATAACAATCACAACCACTGCCATTGCCAGTCGCCACAAGGTGCCCCAAGTCCCGTAGCCAAAGAGCTGGCGATAAGTGCGATAGATGCAAAAAATAACTATCAAGAACAAAACAATGCCACCAGTTTCGCTACGCACGCCTGGGAATAGGGGAGTGAGCAAGATTTGCACTAGCATTAGCATGAGCACCTGCACACTATTAAACACCTGGATGAAAAATCCCTCGGGTAAGGTGTGGCGTGGGCAACGAGGCGAGTAACGGAATAGTGCCCACGTGGGCCATATTAAGAAGGAAAATATGAACATGAGCGTCCAGTCGTCGTGCTTAATTAGCCAGTCAAACGATGCGAATAGATATTGATAAGCTGGATTGGCGGAGTTCTTGTCAATTACTTGAGACAGATCTTCACTCGTGGAATCGCCCAGAAGCAAGTTGTTGGCAATGAGGACAAAAAGCCCCATGATCACTAGCATCTTCACAGGCGGGAAACTCACTTGGCGTCGCCCGCTGATGTAGTCGGCAATGAAATAGCCTGGTCGCAAGATGAGTTGCAACAACGAGTAGGGCAGCGAGCGAGTGTGCAGTCCCCACAGCTCAAGGATTCCCTGACCTGTATTTTTCCAGGTAATGCGTCCCATGCTCCACTTTTGGCCACAGACGGGGCAGTAGTTTCCCTCGAAAGTGTCGCCACAATTGTTGCACACGTGGCTCTCATTGCTGCGTGTGTAGTTGAAGGGATTGCGCTGCCACTGCCTAAATTGCTGTAGTCGCTGCTTTAAATTCATTTTGCTCATATTTTTTTGCAAAAATAGACAAAAATATTGTTTTTTATGTAATTTTGCCTTTAAGTTTTACAATATTGTGTTTCATGAGATTTCTACTTTCAATAATAGCGACAATGCTGATATCAACAATGGCTAGTGGGCAAGTGGTGGATGTGCCGGCAGTGCGACATGCTGTGGAGTGGCAGCTGGGAAGCTACCCGGCATCGACTATGCAGGACATCTACAAGAATTTCTATCAAGAGCATTTTGGTCCCGAGCACATGATTAGCGACGTGGAAGCGGCGCGCGACTATCTCTCTAGTGAGCTTGGCATCAGTGGCGACGATGCTTGCCGTCTCTACTATGAGCCCATAGGCATGGAAGGAAATTATGTGCGTGTGCATCTCAGTGCGGTGAGAGATGGTCTCATCACGGCATCGCAGCTGCTCGATGCCTTTGTGCTCAGCGCTAAAGCCACCAGCGGGTCACAAGTGTCATGGCACGATAAATGGCAAGCTATTGTGGGTGTAATAAAGGGAATGGATGTGAAAATAACAGGCGATGACCAGCTGTTAGAACAATTAGAGAAGGCTAGCTTGAATAATCAGGCAGTGCATCACAGCCACGCTTTCAACGATGGCTATCATCCTCACTACCGCATAGTGGAGCGTGGCATCTTTGAGCGCAAGCTCAAGCCACTCATCGACCGCTAGTGGAATTATAAATTCGCGTTATTTCAGCCTGAACACACACTGTTTCAGGCACATGTCGTTATACCACACCTCGTAGCGGTAGGTTCCTGGCTTGAAGTGACCCTTGTCGGCGCCTCCCCATCCACTTAGCGACACTGTGTTCTCGCTGGGCATGATGGGTCCCACCTTGCAAGAGAAAGAATATCCAGCTGGAGAGTTAGCGCCAGTTACCAGTTTGTTCTCATGGTCGTAGAGTCGCACCATGAGCTCAATGGTATCACCCACTTTCATCCCAAGGTAGGTGATGCGTGGCATGAGATACATCGAACTCGATGCCGAAATATCTTTTCCGTAGGACGAGATGGAATTACCCTTACCATCGGCATTTGCCACCTCAAGTGTGGAGATGTATAATGGGAACAGAGTCTTGAGCGTGTCGTTCTCTAACTGCAATTTAGTGCGTGCGATGCGTTCACGATAAAGACTTTGCGACGTTGTGTCGAGCTGTGATTTGAGCCCATTAACCTCCTTTTGTAACGCAGTGATTTGGCCATTAGCGTCTTTAAGGTCGGCCTTGGCTGAGCCTGAATCTTTAAGCAAGAAATAGGCACCTGCAGCGCTACCCACAAGCAGCAATAACAGCAAGGCAACAAGAATCTTAGTCCCGCGCTTTCCCTTGCGTGGCTCATCGCTGGTAGCAGTGTATTCAATATCGTCGTTTCTTTCCATTTCCAGTATTAATCCAGTTAGCATTAAGCAATAGCACTAACTATTAGAAAAACTGTTTGTTAAAACTAGTCTTCAAGCTATGCTAATAATGTCAGGCACAAAGTTATGAAACATTTTTCAATTTATACCCAAATGAGTAAAAAAAGTTTGCGGGTCGGTTGGCGTTGAAACGTTATCTCACCTTCAATCGTCGCCACAGCCAGCGCGGAATGCGTCGGTCAACATTAGTAGCGATGTGAATAGCTATATGCAAATAACTGGCTTTTCGCACAATTTGCTTTCTAAAGCTAGTACGTTTGTTGATTCCAAATTATTTTGTGTTTTAGATCGTAACTTTACCACAAGTTTCTTTCAATCTTTCTCATCCCTTCATAGATGCCAACAACTTGTGCATAATTCAGAAATTTCACTCGCTTCTCAATAGATGAAAACATTGATACGTTAAGTTTGTCTTCGAACTCTTTTTTACGCTTGGCATCGGCAACGATAAAGAAGCCTGCGTGAAAGTCTTGAAGTTCATAGAATTTTGATAGAGAGTTCTTGATGTCTGTAGTATGTTCCACCTCATAAAAATCTGACGGCATCTGACGCTCATTGAACCAGATAACATCTATTGAACGAGCCTTGCGCTTTAAGTTGTCATAGGTGAAGTCTGGCAAATTTGTTATATCAGTTATCTCTCCAAGTTTTTTGTCAATGAATAGTCTGTTTTGGTCTTGAGCCGGCACATAGGTGGTCATACGTCTAAATTTACCTATTTCAACAAGTAATCCCTGATAGTAACCATGAGTAAAAGTTTCTTCGCTTTTCTTGTTGCCAGGTTTCAACTCTAATTTATGCATCACGTCATCTCGGCACTCTTTCAAAGCCCATAGCCCTGGTTGAATTTTAAAGATATCTGATGATTGCTGAACAATACGGCGAATGGATTCCTGGGGAGTCTTCGTTGCCCATGTGGATGTGTCAACCAGATGATATAGATTGCGAAGAGTCGCATATCCTCCATGTTCTCGAAGAGTATCAATGACTTGCTGAGTCTGAGTATATTTCTTTGTTTTCATAGTTTTCACTTCAAAAATTTCCGTCCAGTGTTGTCTTCTAATATCTTCATCTGCTGGATAGCTATTTGATTGAGTTTGACGAGCCGTTCCGACTGCGGTAGACCATCGTTAATGAACACAGCGTTCAGGTTTTCCATGTTCGATAGGCATATAAGCTCATTGATGGTGGCATAGTCGCGGATGTTGCCTTTGAGATTGGGATTTGCTTCACGCCATTGCCTAGCTGTAATGCCGAACATTGCTACGTTCAAAACATCGGCTTCCTCGGCATACTTAATCATGGCCTGCTCGCGAGTGACTTTAGCCGGAATAAGATTTTCCTTGATGGCATCGGTGTGGATGCGGTAGTTGATTTTAGACAGTTCGCGCTTGGCTGACCAAGCTAGTTGCTTCTGTTCCTGGGATTTGAGACGCTGGAACTCCCTAACGACATAAATCTTGAACTCAGGACTTATCCACATGGCAAATTCAAAGGCGATATCCCTGTGAGCGAATGTTCCGCCATATCGTCCTGCCTTTGCCTGAAGAGAGATAGCTCATGTTCTGGCAACAAATTCTTTGACGCTTATTTTAAAACTGTTCAAGCCAGATTGGTTTCTAATTATGGCGAATTCGCCATAATTAAAATTGGGGTTGTAAACACGTTCCCACACGCCAAGAAACTCCATCGTATTACGATTGCGAAGCCAGTCGGTCACAAAGAAGTCTCCGTCCTTTGCTTTTAACATATCTGTAATGCATATGTAGTCCTCTCCATTTACTGTTGATACTGTTATCTCTGTGTCTTGAACGATTATCTTTGCCATAGTTATTGAATATGATGATTTCCTCTAATGTTAACAGTCTTTTCCATATTCTCAAATTCCTATATTCCCTTCGTATAAATCCTCAAAGAAAATATCTTTTGGATTTTTTGCATAGTACTTATGCTTCTGCCTGTTAGATACAAAGTTATGAAACATTTTTCAATTTATACCCAAATGAGTAAAAAAAGTTTGCGGGCCGGTTGGCGTTGAAACGTTATCTCACCTTCAATCGTCGCCATATCCAGCGCGGAATGCGTCGCCACAGGGCGGTGACAATGCGCCAGCGCCAGTCAATCACCCACACATGCTTGCCGCGAGTCACAGCACGCACCATCTCGCGTGCCACACGCTCGGGGCGCAGAAGCAAGGGGTAGCTAGGGTTATCGCCAAGCAGATCGGTGGCCACAAAGCCTGGTCGCAAGTCGGTGATGTTGATTCCTAAGCCACGCATGCGTGATTGTTGCTCTAGGGCTTGAAGATAGGTGCCTTGCAGGGCCTTGGTGGCAGAGTAGGAGGGAGCCGCTCCCAGTCCCTTGGTGCCAGCAATACTGCTAATGGCTGCTATGTGTCCTCCACCATGCTGTGCCATGTAACGGAAAGCCTCGCCAATGACGCTTGTGAACCCCAGTCCATTAGTGAGCACGGTGTTGATTTCAATATCTGGCTCTAGTTCCATGTTTTGCTTGCCCACCCCACTGGCGTAGAACATCAAGTCCATGCCACCTAGCTTCTCAATCAATTCATTAAGAGCTTGAGTGGCATCACTAGCAGTGACGTCAATGCGTTGCACTATCACGCGGTCGGGAGCTAATGCCCGCAACTGTTCCAATCGGTCAATTCGCCGTGCTGCCACCCCCAGAGTGTAGCCCTGTTCCAGCAGTAGCCGTGCCACCTCTTGTCCTAGTCCCGATGAGGCTCCTATTACAACAGCTCGCTTCATTGCCTTGAAAAAATCTTCTCATTTCTGGTTTAAGAAATCGGTGAGCTTAGCTACAGCACGACCACGGTGGCTGATGCTATTTTTTTGTTCAGCGCTCATCTCGCCAAAGGCGCACTTGGCCTCGTCGGGCTTGAAAATGGGGTCATAGCCAAAACCGCCTGTGCCATGCCTGCTGGTGAGGATGTGGCCTTCCACCTTGCCCTCGAAGGTGTGCACCTGTCCATTCATGATTAGAACTATTGCTGTGCGGAAGCGTGCTGTGCGACGTTCCATGGGTACCCCATCAAGCAATGTGAGCACCTTGTCGATGTTGCGCTCGCTGTCGTGTGCCACTCCCCCATATCGTGCTGAGTGCACTCCCGGTTCACCTCCCAGCGCATCAATCTCGAGTCCCGTGTCGTCGCTAAAGCAGTCATAGCCGTAATGCTCCTTTACCCATTGTGCTTTTATCATAGCGTTGCCCTCGATGGTGGAAGCCGTCTCTGGAATATCGTCGTGGCAGCCTATGTCGGCGAGGCTTAGTACATTGTACTTACCAGCCATTATTTGTCTTAACTCACTGAGCTTGTGCTCGTTGTTTGTCGCAAAAACTATATCTTTCATTGTTGTGGGTTATGAAAACTCTTTAAACTTGTCAGTAAAATCTGAACTTTTAACTTAGGTCGAAATACTCCTTATATCTATTGAGCAAGCATGAGCCTGACTGGCACACTGATTGAGGGCTCATGAAATGGCTGAACTCGTAGGTGATGACTTTTTCAAGCCCTGCGGCTCGTGCGGCACTGAGTTTTAGACGCAAGTGGTCAAAATCGGTTGAATAAAGTCGCATAGGCATTTGGGCGTCGTAGGTCTCGGCATTGCCCCAGCACTTGATGCCATGACTTTGAGCTATGCGTTGGCACGACTGGTAGAAGCTGGCGCAGTCGAGGTCGTTAATGCCGGTGTCTTGAATAGTGCAAATATCAACAGCCTGCGACATGTGCGACATTATTTCGTTCCATTGTGCAGTGTAGGTGCCATGCGCCTTGTCGTCGTCGAGGAGCCTGTTGCCATCAATCCATGGAGAGATGATAACCTTCTTGTTGCCCGAGATAGCCTTGCAATGCTTGCACAAGTCGACTATTGCAGCTAGATTGTGGCGATTTTCCACACTAACTTCACTGCTTACGAACCAGCCGTCGAAACTGCGATGCCGGCTACCATAGTGGTCCCAAATCTCACTGCTCACGCTGCGATTGATAGAGGTAATATTTTCTTGTAAAAATTGAGAAGAGTGATGTGACTTGTAAAGTCCACAATACACTTTGAAGCCCCACTTGTCGGCAAGGGTGAGCAAGAGGTCCAGCTTGTCGAACGACGGGTGTGGCAAGCCTTTGCCTGCCAGCAATGCCGATGGGTAGAGCAACTTGAGGTCTAGTCCCACTTGAGGTAGCACAATGGTGTTGATGCCAATGGATTTCATAAGCGAGAACTCCTTATCCCATTCTTCCAAGCCCCAGTTGTGGAAGGGCATGTCGCGTGATAGTTCGTCAATAAATGTGCCAGTAATTTTCAGACAATCGTCCTTGTGAAGAAACTTGTTGCGATAGGACGATTTGTCCTTGCTCTTAAAACTAAGGTTAAGACTTGTGGCTATGCCCGCAAGTGCTAGACTTTTTATGAAATTACGACGGTTTCCCATTGTTACAGATTATTGAGATGGAGATGATTTTTTATTTGTATCTTGACGAGTTAACACTATTGCCCAGCGAGTCCACCCAGTTTTTCCCGTTCCACCAAATGGGCTTGTTGAGCATGGTGTCGAAGTAGCAATAGCCAGTGTTGATGGCTTCGGTGGGCCGAACAGCCGTAGCGCCACTAATCGACGATACCAGCTTCCCGGCAACCATCACGTGATACTTGGTTGACTGCTGCTGGCTACTGTTATCGCTGAAGTATTTTCTTGTGGCAAACGTTGTGGCTCTGTCAAATGACATGTACACAACGGAGCTTGGCGCTTCTTGTTGAGACGAGTTTTCAACAATGCACGCATTGCCGGCTATGGTGTCGGTCTCAAACTTCAGGTTCACGCAGTCCTTGCCTTGTGTTTGGCACAAAGCCTTGTTGAGTGTTATATTGAGCTTCTTGAATGTGACATCGCACGCGATGTTTTGCTTGGCATTGATATTAAGCCTTTTCACATGTCGCTCGCTAACCACCTCAAGCGCGTGGCTACATTGCCAGTTAAGACTCTCGTTGAGCGTTACGTCACCCACGAGAACAATGCGCGTCACATCGCGGTAATTATAGTCGGTGGCAATGCGCTGTATAGCATCCTTCATTGTAATGGGGTGAAGGTAATAATTGCCTAGGTTCTTAGGCATCAAAGCTTTTTCCTTTTGAGCTAGTTCGGGTTTGTTGGCATTAGGGTGCGTGTCACACACATAGATTGTGTCTCCCACATTACAGTCGACAAACGAGCTTGGGCTATAAGTCATGCGGCGGTACACCTTGTTGTGATTAGTTACAACATAGGGTTTCACGTTGTAATAATCTTTATTGTTGCTCTCGTCGGCCACGGTGGGATAGTAGGTGCCTGGGTGTGCGTTGTTGAGGATGATTTTTGACCACACACTAGTAGCAATATAACTGTAATCGGTGGTATCTCCTTGCGAACCCACACTATTGTTGAGCTGTATACACCCTTTGTTCAGACACACTACGCACTCCTTGTTAAACTCAAAATAAGGGGTGTTGAAACACATCTGTAGTCCATATCCCAAAATGCCTATCTGGAAACGTTCAACAACACATGAGTTAAAGGTAGCGCTAGTTTGGTTGGCAATGATGCCTATTGAGCGTGCGGTACCTTTAAACTTGGAGTACTCGGTCAAGGGTTCAACTATTGTAGAATAGAATCTTCTTGTGGTATCGGTGTATTTAGGACTTGTCTGTGTGCAATACATCTGCACCGAGTTGAACAAGCCAATGGTGATTTCGGCACCAAGCATCATTCCAAACATCGACACCCTGATGGTAGAGTTTTCCACAATAAAGTTCCACCCTTTAGCCAAGAACATTCCCAGCCTGAAGCCGTCGATTATAACCCCCGAAATGTGAGCATTTATCATTCCTATTTCACGTACAGCCCCAAAGGTGTCGTTAGTTGTGCACAGGGCAATATCGCTGAGATGGAATGGTCCGGCATAATAATAGTCGGTGGGGTAATAAGGATTGTATATGGGAGTTACCGAATTCTTAACATTGTGAAACATGTCGAGTCGCTTGCCCGAATTACTAAGAGATGCCACATAATTGTTGCTCTTGAGCTTGACGTTAGATGGCTCATAGACATCGTTGTCGAGCGCAAAACCATTGGGGTTAGAGAGGTTTGCGAGGATTGTGGTCTTATCTTTATAGCGATACACGTTGCTTGTCACTGTGCCTTGCAGTTTAATGCCTGGTTTAAGATAGATGGTTGATGTGATGAGGTAAGTTTTAGGTAAAAATTTTACCACAAACACCCCAGCCGCAAACGCGGCATCGGCACATCGCTGAATAGCACTGGCGTCATCGGTCTTGCTGTCACCGCGTGCACCAAATAGTTCGGGGTAGAAACAATCGCAGTTAAACTTGCCATTGAACGTGACATTGCTGAATGTGGGAGTTATGGAATCGAAACGCAGCGTGACGTTATTTCCAGTGATTTTTCCATTTGAAATCTTACCACCTTGAAAAACTAAGGTAGATCCAGCACCCACATTGACGTCGCCAGTAATAGCCGACGTCACTACATACACCTTGTTAGGTTCGGAGAATTGAGAAGTTGCCATTTATTTCATGGTTTAAGCCGTGAGTAATTAAATTACAGGGGCAAATATATTAAAAAATAAACGGCTTTACAAATAATTCAGCAAGTTTGATGAGCTGTGTGCCTGCTTTAAACTTTTTTCTTGCCAAGCATCCAGGGCATGTGGTGGTGGATGAGCCAAGCAAAAGGATAGATAGCTATCATCACCATGAAGGGAACTGTGAACTTGAGCCACAGGTTATCTTCCATGACGCCAGTGTAGAAAGCGCGTTCAAGCATGACCTTAATGAAACCTATCATGTGGTTTTGGAAAGCCAGGTAGACAGTGCCGTTCATCACCACCAGCTCAATGATGCTGTTGCGTCCATAACGCTTGGCAAGCCACTTTGCAAGGCAAATGTAGGTGGGTATTACCATCACTCCACATGCAATCTTAATGACGTTCATGCTATTTTTCTCCTCAATGTAGATGCTCAGCGCCATTATCACTAGCGAAACAACGCCCAGCGCAAGCAGTATGCCCGTGCGGTGGCGACTACTGAATGATACCTTGCTCAGGTAGTGCTTAAAACAGTTGCCAAAGGCATAGAATGGCATGTAGACCATGGCGTTCCACACATGCCAGTAGTTCTCGAGAGGGCAATTTATAGCGGCTACCGATAGGATGATGCTTGCGGGAAATAGCCACTGGTTAGGCAACAACCGTTGCAGGAAGTAGAAAAGAACTTGCATCACAAACAGGCACGACAGGTACCAGAATGTGCCCAGCACAGTGTGTGGCTCCCCCTTGACAAAGTCGACTAGTGGTTGCCACCATGCCACATTGGCATCGCCCAGCTTTGTGCCAACGAGTAACCACAACACATAGAAGACAATGAAAAAAGTGAGATACGGCACAAGAATTTGCCTGCCTCGATGACTGAAAAATTGCCCAAAGTTGCTATACTTGGCAATATTGAATAAGTAGCCCGAAATGCAAAAGAAGAGCGGGATGCGCAAGTTAATGATAATCTTGCCATCCAGGATGGGAGTTTGTGGCGGAGTGTGAAACAGTATCACCAGGAAGATACTGAAAAACCGCACGTAGTCAAGCCATGGAATTCGCTCTTTATTCATTTAATTATATTAAAAATAGGAGGGGACTATAAATTAATTGAGATGGATTTTGAATTTATAGCCCCCACCTAGACAAGCCACCAAGCCATCAAGGCAATAGGATCACAGTCTTCATGTTCACTCGTCGGGCCTGCTGGCTTTTTTTATTTATACTACCACATTCACAATCTTGTTAGGCACCACAATCACCTTCTTGGGTTGCTTGCCGTCGAGCCATCGGGCAGCGCCTTCGTGGGCGAGAGCTTGAGCTTGAACCTCGTCGCTGGCGGTACCGGCAGGAACCTCAATGTTGAAACGTGGCTTGCCGTTGAAGAGCACTGTGTACTTCACCACGCTCTCCTTGAGGTATTCCTCGTTCCAGGTGGGCCATTGGGCATCGCACACGGTGCCTTGCTCACCCAGCACGTGCCACAATTCCTCGGCAATGTGAGGGGCAAATGGCGAGAGCAAAATCACAAAGTCGCGATACACACTCTTGCTGCGGCATTTCATGCCACTGAGTTCGTTAGAGCAAATCATGAATGCCGCCACGCTAGTGTTATAAGAGAACTGCTCAATGTCCTGGCTCACCTTCTTGATGAGCTTGTGGATTGACTTGAGAGCCTCGGCGCCGGGCTGCTCATCGGTGAGTTGTAACTCATCGCCCTTGAAGAATTGTCCCCACAAGCGCTTGAGGAAGCGGTTCACTCCGTCAATACCGTTAGTGTCCCATGGCTTGCTGGCCTCGACAGGTCCCAAGAACATCTCATAGAGACGCAGCGTGTCGGCTCCATAGCGCTCCACAATGTCGTCAGGGTTCACCACGTTGAACATCGACTTCGACATCTTTTCAATCGCCCATCCACACACGTATTTTCCGTCTTCGAGGATAAACTCGGCATTAGCAAACTCAGGTCTCCATGCTTTGAAACGTTCCAGGTCAAGAACATCGTTCGACACAATGTTCACGTCCACATGGATTGGGGTGGTGTCGTAGTCTTTTTTCAGGTTATAGGACACAAAGGTGTTAGTGTCCTTGATGCGATAAACGAAGTTGGAGCGTCCTTGTATCATACCCTGGTTCACGAGCTTGCGGAAAGGCTCGGCCTCACACACGTAGCCGTAGTCGTAGAGGAACTTGTTCCAGAAGCGGCTGTAAATCAAGTGACCCGTGGCATGCTCGGTGCCACCCACATAGAGGTCGACCTGGCGCCAGTATTCATTGGCACGTTTGCTCACAAGTGCCTCGTCGTTGTGTGGGTCCATGTAGCGCAGGTAGTAAGCGCTGGAGCCGGCAAAGCCAGGCATGGTGTTTAGCTCCAGAGGGCGACCATTGGCGGCAACCCAGTTGTGGGCTCGTCCCAGTGGTGGTTCTCCAGTCTCGGTGGGAAGAAATTTGTCCACCTCGGGCAGGCGCAATGGCAGTTCGCTCTCATCAAGAGGCTGTGGCTGACCATCCTCGTCGTAGTAGATTGGGAAAGGTTCGCCCCAGTAGCGCTGGCGACTGAAGATGGCATCGCGCAAGCGGTAGTTCACTTTAACCTTGCCGATTCCGGCTTCTTCAATATATTGTTTAGTCTTGGCAATAGCATCTTTCACTTGCAAGCCATTGAGTTGCAGTCGCTCGTTGCTGGAGTTCATCATTATGCCATCCTTGGCATCGAAGCTTTCCTCGCTCACGTCGGCTCCCTCAATGAGTGGAACGATGGGTAGGTCGAAGTGGCGTGCGAAGGCATAGTCTCGGCTATCGTGAGCCGGTACAGCCATGATAGCGCCAGTTCCATAACCGGCGAGCACATAGTCGCTGATGTAGATGGGTATTTCCTTGCCGGTGACGGGGTTGATGGCATAGCTGCCACTAAACACGCCACTCACTTTTTTCTCTATCAAGCGCTCGCGCTCGGTTTTGTGTTTCACCTCGTCGAGATAAGCGTCGACGGCATCTCGCTGTTGGGCGGTAACCACCTGGCTTACATATTCGCTCTCGGGTGCGAGTACCATGAATGTAACGCCGAAGATGGTGTCGGCCCTGGTGGTGAAGATGAGCAACTGCTCGTCGCTACCTACAATGGGGAACAGCATCTCGGCACCCTCGCTGTAGCCAATCCAGTTCTTTTGAGTTTCCTTAATAGAATCGCTCCACTCAATGGTGTCGAGGTCGCGAAGCAGGCGACCGGCGTAAGCGCTCACGCGCAAGCACCACTGGCTCATTACCTTTTGCTCAACAGGGTATCCACCACGAATTGAGAGTCCCTCACTCACCTCATCGTTAGCAAGCACAGTCCCTAGTTGCGGGCACCAGTTCACCATGGTGTTGCCCAGGTAGGCAATGCGATAGTTCATCAGCATCTGGCTCTTCATGGCAGGGCTCATAGCGTTCCATTGTGCGGCTGTAAACTCTTCCTTGGCATTAGTGTGAGCGTTGCAGCCATTGCTGCCATTCTTTTCAAAGTAGGCTACCAGTTCTTCAATGGGGCGTGCCTTGTCAAGCTCGGTGTTATAGTAGCTCTTGAACATCTGTAGAAAAGCCCATTGTGTCCACTTGTAATAACCAGGTTCACAGGTGCGTACCTCTCGGTCCCAGTCGTAGCAGAACCCTATCTTGTCCAGTTGCTGGCGATAGCGGGCAATATTCTCATTAGTAGTAATCTCGGGATGCTGGCCAGTTTGGATAGCATATTGCTCGGCAGGCAAGCCATAGGCATCATAGCCCATGGGGTGCAACACGTTGAAGCCTCGCTGGCGCTTGTATCGCGCATAGATGTCGCTTGCTATGTAGCCCAGAGGGTGTCCCACATGCAGGCCGGCGCCACTAGGGTAAGGGAACATGTCGAGAACATAGAACTTGGGTTTGTTCTCGTCGATATCTACCTTGTAGGTATTATTATCTTTCCAGTACTGTTGCCATTTCTTTTCAATCTCGTTGAAGTTGTATTCCATATTGTTGATATTATTTTTTTGTGATTTCTCATTCAAACCGCAAAGGTAGTGAAAATAATTAATTATGCATAACTCACACCGCATAATTCAGTAACTAAGTGTGTTTTGTCTTCACCAGCAAGCGCCTTTTTTCTCAAACAAAATTTTTTAAAAAGACAATTACCGACAAATGGCTTTGTGCATTAGAGGGGATTTATTAAAGACAATTGTTGATAATGATTTTTCAGTAATTAGTGTCAAATAGGGTGTAATTAGTGGTTTTAACCCATAGCGCCATGCTGCGCATGGAAATTAAAGAGCTACGCTCTAAAATTCCTCTAGGCGATGAATAGTTTAAATTAATGTGCTTAAAAAACAGCATGCCTTTATTAGTTCTTTTATAATAGAACAAAACGTAAAACAATTAAAAAATATTAAAAAACGAGATAAATTTATCGTAATTCGATAAATTAGTTATATCTTTGCCAGCGAAAAAAAACTATTAACCCACCCGAACTCGGGCTTAATATTTTAGTTGTTATGAAAGATAAGTCAGTAAAATTCTTGAAAATTGTGTGCTATGTGATTCTGGCATTCATCCCGTTGTGGCTAATATTCTACGGTGTGCAGTCTTATTATGTTCTCACCACCGGCAGTGGTGAGGGGGTGATAAACTGGGAGTCGCCACGCATTGGGGTGAAATTGACGTTCTTTGTCTTGCATCGTCTTGCCATGCTCACTATGGCTGGGCTCTTTACCGCCTTTATTGTTAATATATTAAGGTACTTGCAAAACGGCACAATATTTAGTCGCGCTAATGTGATATTGCTCTGGGTAATGGTGCTAGTGTTGCCTTTCTACTCATTCTTGAGCGACAACATAAGCATAGCTTGCGCTAAAACAGCCGAGCTTACCGTAGTTGTTACCGACAATGTGTTTCTCTATCCAGTGGTGGCACTGATAATCGCATCGCTCTACAAGATTGCCTACGACGTTGCCGAAGAACAAAAACTAACAATTTAATGCTATGATAGTAGTAAACCTCGATGTAATGATGGCGCGACGCAAGATGTCGCTGGGCGAGCTCAGCGAGCGAGTGGGCATCACGCTCGCCAACCTCTCAATCCTGAAAAACGGCAAGGCTAAGGCAGTGCGATTGTCAACTCTCGATGCCATCTGCCGTGCCCTTGATTGTACTCCTGGCGACATATTTGAGTATCGCTCAGACAATAATGAATGAAAATGTTATGTTTATAAATTGTGAATAATTATTAATATTAAAAAAATTAAGATGAAAAAATTTTACTTACTGCTTCTTGCTACAGCATTAGTAGCACCTTGCATGAGTGGCGCTGAGGCGACCGACACAGTGAAAGTAATCAACAATCCAAGCAAAGTCACTATCACCAAGGGCGATGGCAAGGTGAAACTGAAAGTTGACGGGAGCAAGGACGACAAGGATTATCAGTATGAGTACAAAGTTACTACCGATGCCGAAAACCGTCTCTATGCACAAGAGAGCGAGAGTGGACACATGAAGTTCCGTCACCCATTTTCAAGGTATGACAGCACCTACAAGGTGTCACACTGGGAAGTGTTCACCAGCGACCTTATGTTTGGCTGGGGGCGTCACAGTGTTGCCGATGTTGACCGTGATTGCGTGAAGAAGTCGATGAGCGAGATAGGCATCCTCAACCTCGTGGCTTTGGGCCACGTGTTCAACCAGGGCCGCTCGCGTGTGTCGTTGGGTATAGGTTTCAACTGGCACCGCTACGGTCTTGAGAAGCCCTACTTCTGGAGCCGCGGTGAAGATGGAGTGCTTGGTTACAATAAGCTTGACGAGCAGCACGACAAGCATCGCACCACCCTGCTCGTGCGCTCAATGCAATTTCCACTCATGTTCAACCAGTCGCTTGGCAAGAGCTGGAACGTGGCAGTGGGAGCCGTGATGAACTGGAACTTCTTTGCCGACTATAAGAACACCTATCGCATTGGCAAGAGCGACTACAGCGAGACCACCCGTGGTCTTAACCAGCGCAAGATATCCTTCGACGGCATCGCCATGCTTAGCTGGAGAGGGCTGGGAATGTACTTCCGTTATGCTCCACAGTCGGTCATGAAAGATGGCTTTGGTCCTGAAATCAAGAACCGCTGGACCTTGGGACTTGTGTTGCGTGGCTTTGGATTTGGAAAATCGCACAAGCATGACAAGTGACACTAATTCATAAATCAGTATCTCTAACCCTTAACGCTCAACCCTGCCTAGCCTCAAGCGCCTGGCGGGGTTGAGTGTCATTAACAGGCATTGTTTGATAGCCTCACGCCTTGAATTAAAGATGCTGGTTTTTATTTAACTCACGATTTTTTTTTTTAACACTAAAGGGTGAAAATGTTTTTAGAGTGCAACATTTTGCCCTGCTGGTTACGTCAATAGTATGCGAGGTGACCATGATGATTGTGGCCCCGAGATTTAAACGCACATTTTATTAACCACAGTAAATATACATCTTTTGAAATGAAACAAATTGCACTCTTTCTTGCTTGCCTAGTTAGCGCACTAAGCGTGATGGCGGCAAATTTTACCGGTACAGTAATCGACGAGAACAATCAACCTTTGCCCTATGCCAATGTAGTGCTTCTCACCATTACCGATAGCACCTATATTGCAGGAGACATAACCGATGGCAATGGTTCGTTTGTTGTCAACTGCAAGTGTAGGCAAGCAGTTGTGAAAATAAGCTACATAGGCTATGAGACAAAATATATTCTCGCTAGCAGTCAAGAGGTGGGCACGGTGCAACTGATGCCCGAGGCCACCATGCTGGGTGAGGTGGTGGTGAAAGCCACGCGTCCCGTCTTCAAGCTCACTACCGAGGGCATCAAGACCGACGTGGGTGGCACCCTGTTGAGCCGTGTGGGCACAGCCAACGATGTGTTGCAAAACTTGCCAGGAGTTCAGAAGAAGGCCGATGGTATAGAAGTCTTTGGCAAGGGCGCGCCACTCATCTACATCAATGGTCGAGAAATGCGCAACAAGAGTGACCTCGACCAGCTCAAGAGCGATGACATCGAGAGCGTGGAGCTCATCACCAACCCAGGCGCAAAGTACAAGGCTGATGTGGAGAGCGTGATCCTCATCAAGACCAAGCGCCCGCAAGGCGAGGGTTTCTCATTTGATGCCGAGGCCAATTATTATCAAGGAAAGAATATGGACCTTGCAACGGGCATCAATTGGAACTACCGCAAGGGCGGAGTGGACGTGTTTGGCGCCGTGTGGTACAACGACGACCGCTGGGAAAATAACGATTTGATAAAGTTTGACGTGCTCGCCGACACCACTTGGCTTCTTGATCAACATCTCAAGGACAAGAGCCACAGCCAATCGCTCTACAGCTCGGTGGGCGTGAACTATGTGCTGGGCGACAACCACTCTATGGGCGTGCGTTACGATACCAAGTGGTACTTCAAGAACAAAAGCCACGGCACGATGATTGCCGATGTGATAGCCAATGGTGAGTTCTACGACCACGTTGAGAACACTGCCGATTATCACTCAACCTACAACATGCCCCACACGCTCAATGCCTACTACAACGGACGGGTAGGAAAACTGGGCATTGATGTGAATCTCGACTACATGTTCAACAAGAGTCGCAAGCACCAGCTCAACGACGAGGTGAGCCAGGAACGTGACAGCCGCATTGTCACAGCGCAGAGCATGGCACGTAGCCAGCTACTGGCAGGCAAACTCGTGCTCTCATGGCCAGTGCTGGGTGGCAATCTGCAAGCAGGCACCGAGCTGAGCAATACCCGCCGCAACGACGAGTACCTTAATCCCGAGCAGGTGGTACCGTCGTCGGTAACAGAGCAGCGCGAGAACAACTATGCTTTCTTTGTGGAGTACAGTCGCCCGTTGCCCTTCGGCTCAATGCGCCTGGGTCTGCGCAACGAGAACGTGACAATCGACTACTACAGCATGGGCGAGCGAATTGCCGAGCAGAGTCGTACCTATCATCACCTGTTCCCCACCGTGGGCCTGCAGGCACGAGCCGGCGCAGTGCAGCTCATGCTCAACTATAGCATGAAGATTCAGCGCCCCTACTACTGGCAGCTCACCAGCAACGTGTCCTATGGCAACCGCTTCACCTGGGAGAGTGGCAATCCCACCCTCAAGCCATCAATCAACAATCAGGTGGGCCTCATGGTAATGTGGCGCTGGATGAGCCTCATGGCCGAATACAAACACGTGAGCGACCACATCATCAACGTGGCGCACGAGGTGCCCGGCAGCGAGGCGACCACCCTTCTCACCCGTGAGAACCTCGACCACAGCCACAAGATGCGCTTGATGCTTAACCTTAACCCAAAGTTTGGCATCTACGAGCCACAGCTCTCACTGGGCATGATTAAGGATTGGACAAAGATTCCCACACCTGTTGGCTACATCAGCCCCAAGCGCCCCATTTTTCTGATTCAGTTCAATAATAACATCAAAATTTTACCTACGCTCACGGCTAATGCCAGCCTCGACATCACCACAAAGGGCGACATGGAGAACGTATCGCTCACCCGAGCCGTTTGTAACCTCAACTTGAGCCTTACCAAGACATTCCTCAACGACCGCTTGAGTGTGAAAATTGCCGGGCGAAACCTGCTCGACGCGCAAGAAAAGGTGGAATTGCGCTATGGCTTGCGCAACATGTGCCAGGCTTCGCACCGCGACTCGCGCGAGTTACAAGTTACAGTGCGATACAAGTTCAATGCCGCCAGCAGTAAGTGGCGTGGCAGCGGAGCCGGCAGTGACGAGAAAGCCCGCTTGGGAAATTAGAAATTTAAACCCAAGCGGGTCATAAGGGCGACAAATAACGTGAGTTCGACGAAAATAAACAGCTGTATATCAGGCTGCTCCTCTAAGATAGAGGAGCTGTCGCGGAGCGACTGAGGAGTATGATAACTATCAAAAGCAAAACAAGTTTTGCTGCTGGTCTCGGCTTGCTCCATTGGCCTAACTTAGAGGGGGAGTTGCTAACGCAATGATTTTCAAATGATAAATTCGTCGAACTCACGTTAAATAGTTTTTTATTGGCTATTTAAGTCATAACAGTTTTATTTTTGCATTTTGCTTCACATTTTGTCGAGGGGCTATTGCTACAAATAAAAAACTACCGATTTTCTTTTGTTTTTAACAAACTGATACCACAAGCTGACGAAGTTGCTTGTTGCCAGTTTGATCAGAAAATCGGTAGTTTATAATGTTTTGCAACAACATCTTGTATGTTTTTTTGCAAGTGACTTTAATTTGTTGTGAGGTTTTGATTCCATTTTTGATAGAATGCTCAGGTAATCTACTCGCTATTATTGGGTAGTATATTGTGAAAATGTTAAATTGTGAATTGTTAATTTGTACATGTTTTAACAGTCGAGCGAGGGCTGGAATAGGGCAAAATAGTTAAAAGAGAATTATTTTGTGTCAAAATGCTGTCTTATTTTGCTTTGAATTTAACATGTTGCTATTAAAGTGGTTAGATAATGCGCAAAGTGGCGATTTTATCCATTGCGGTAGTGGGGAAAATACTCTGTTTGGGTCGCTATTTGTTAAGAAATAAAAAAATATGTTTTAAAATTCAAAAATAGCTTTTTTTAGAACAAAAAGTGTGGCAAAGGTTAAAGATTTGTTTTATTTTGCTCAGTTTGATTATAGTTTATAATTTTGCAATGCGTGTTATAACGAGTATTAAGTTGCTTTAAAGATCAATATTTGCTAACTTTTTGCCTACCATAAAAAGTGTAAATACACCATAAATTATCTCTAGACATAACTAGTGGTATTGATAAAATTTATAGTACGCCTCACAATCTCATGGCATGGATAACACACTGCTATTTCCCCATTCCATCAAGAGAGTGATTAAATGTTTTGAATGAAGTGATATATTATATATTTTGAAGTTTAATCATAAATTGTTTACTGTATGAAGAGACTTTTATCAACTCTCATGGCAGTGTGCCTAATCGCTTTTGGCGCATTTGCCAGCAAGACCGTTAAAGGTAAGGTCGTTAGTGCAGCCGACAATGAGCCCCTAATTGGCGCCATGGTGCAAGCTGTGGGCTCAAATCAAGGCACAGCAACCGACATTAACGGTGAATTCACAGTAACCGTCAACGACAACGTTACGCAGCTGAAGATCAGCTATGTGGGATACACACCACAGACCGTTGCGGTTGCAAGTTATGTAACAGTAGCCCTCGAAGAAGAGAACAACACCCTCGAGGAGGTTGTTGTGACAGCTATGGGTATTACCCGCAAGCAAAAATCGCTGGGTTACGCCGCACAACAAGTGAAGGCCGATGAGATTGCGGGAGCCCACACTAGCGACGCAATGAACTCGCTTAGTGGTAAGGTCGCCGGTCTGCAAGTGCAGTCCACATCGAGCGACCCAGGTGCCGCCAACTCGGTAATCATTCGCGGTTTCAGCTCTATCAATGGTAGCAACCAGCCACTATATGTAGTGGATGGTGTGCCCCTGATGAGCACCACCCTCACCAGCAGCAACGACGAGCTGGGTGGTGGCCACGCACTGGCTGCCGGTGGTATCGCTAACATTTCGCCCAACGACATTGAGTCGATGACCGTGCTCAAGGGTGCAGCCGCAACCGCCCTCTATGGTAGCCGTGCCGCCAATGGTGTTATCATCGTCACCACCAAGCAAGGTAAGAAGGGTGATGGTAAGAACTTCTCAATTGAGTATAATGGTAGCGTAAAGGCTCGCCAAGTGAGCCTGTTGCCCAAGTTCCAAAATAAATGGGGCCAGGGCTGGAATGGTGGCCAAACCTACATCGAGAACGGCTCGTGGGGTCCTGCCCTCGACGGTTCTACTCAAGTGTATGGTCCAATCTGGAACCATCAGCAACTCATCCATGAGTATAGCGCTAAGAAGAACAACGTGAAGGACTTCTTCGACATTGGCTGGTCGCACGACCACAGCATCGCCTTCAGCGGAATGTCGGAAGACAACAAGGTTAACTACTACCTTTCTTATAACTACGTTAGCGATAATGGTATCATGCCAACCGATGCCGATACTTACACCCGTCACACTCTCGACTTCCGTGGTGGTTACAAGGCCACCGACTGGCTGAAGCTCACTTCATCAATCAGCTATGCCAAGTCGAAGACCGACCAGGTGGGTAGCTTCCAGGGTACCTCGGTGATTGACGGTCTCTATGAGCTACCTCGCGATGTGAGCATTGTGGACATGAAAGATATCACTAACCCATTGTTCACTCCCGAGGCTTACTTTACTCCTTATGGTATCACAAACCCCTACTGGGCTATCGCTAACAACTATAACCACCTCGACTCAAAGCAGTTGCGCGGTAAAGTGCAGGCCGACATCAACCCCATCAAGGACTTGACGCTGACCTATCGCTTTGGTTTCGACTACACCGACTATGACCGCAAGGTGGGTTATCCACAAATTAGTCTCGACGACGCCCTCATCAACGAGGACTATGGCTACGCACCCAGCCACATGAACCAAGATGGTTGGGTATATGCTACCTATGCTCGTCGTCACGAGATCAACCATGACTTCCTTGCCGACTACACCCGCAACTTTGTGAATGACAAGCTTAGTCTTGCCGTTATTGCCGGTGTGAACATGAATGAACGCTACCACACCGCCATGGGTGGCCAGACCGACGGCCTCACCTTCGAGACCGGATTCTGGGACCTGAGCAATGGTGCTACTCGTTCGGCATTGAGTGAGTCACAGAGCAAGCGCCGCCAGGTGGCTCTCTTTGGCGACATCACTCTGGGCTGGGACGACATGCTCTTCCTCAACCTCACCGGCCGCAATGAATGGTCATCAACTCTGCCCATGGGCGCTAACAGCTTCTTCTATCCTGGTGCTACCTTGAGCTGGATTTTCACTCGCGTGATTCCACGCAACGATGTGCTCACCTTCGGTAAGGTGCGCTTGGCCTATGGTAAGACCGGTAACGATGCCGACCCCTACATGGTTAATCCACGCTTCGTTCAAGCCTATGCCAACGGTTACTATAGTGGCACAAGCATTGAATTCCCATTTGGTGGTCTTAACGCTTTCCAGGCAGCCAGCACCGCTGGTTCATCGAGCTTGAAGCCCGAGATGACTACCGAGTTTGAGGCTGGTATCAACCTGGTGTTCTTCAATAACCGCTTGAACATTGATGCTACTTACTACACTCGCACCACTAAGGACCAAATCTTCACTCTGCCAGTTGACCCATCAACCGGCTACAGCTTTGTTGTGACCAACTTTGGTAAGGTTCGCAACCGTGGTTTCGAGTTGCTCGTTAATACAACCCCCGTGCTCACCAACAACTTCCGTTGGGACTTGGGCTTCAACTTAGCTATCAACCGCAACAAGGTTCTCTCAATGCCCGAGAGCCTAGAGGGTGGCAAGGTTACTATCTATAGCTTCTCGGCTGGCGACGACGCCGTTTACATGTATGCCGAGGAAGGCAAGCCCATGGGTTCTTACTATACCTACTTGCCAGAGTACTACACTAACAATAAGGGCGAGAAATTCACCATCGTAGACCAGTACGGACAGCCCATTCTAAGTAGCGAGGTTCTCGACACAGGCAAGGACATGAATCACAAGTGGACTGGTGGTGTGAACACCTCACTTAGCGCGTTTGGTCTCACCTTGAGCGCTCAGCTCGATGTGCGCTGGGGTGGAACATTGTTCTCACGCACTAAGAACTTGATGCAGTTCACCGGTAACGGTATCGTGACCACCTACAACGAGCGCCGCCCATTCATTATTCCTAATAGTGTGGTAAGCGACGGCAATGGTGGCTATGTGGCTAACACCACTCCCATCCTGATGAGTGACCAGGGCTTGCAAGACTACTTCAACCTCTATGGTTGGGGCAATGGTGGCGAGGCTTATCTCGTTGACCGCACCTTTGCCAAGCTGCGCAACTTGAGCCTCACTTGGGAGCTTCCCAAGAAGTGGGTCAACAAGGCTAAGCTCAGCAATGTGGCTCTGACCCTGTTTGCCAACAACCTCTTTACCTGGACAGCTCGCGACAACTACTACATCGATCCCGAGACTACCACTACCGGTACCGACCTCGAGGGTAACTTTGGTGAGCTTTACACCAACCCCAGCTGCCGCGTGTTTGGTTTAAATCTTAGCATTAAGTACTAATTTTTAATGGAGAATAAGATTATGAAAAAGATATTTTTAGCAGGTCTCTTGGTGCTCGGGTTGGCAACCACTTCATGCGATAGCTACCTCGACATTAACGAAGACCCTAATTCTCCCTCACAGGAGAACATGACACCCTCGATGATGCTGCCTGCCGCCGAGATGAACCTCGCGCACAGCTATGGCGACTACCTGCGCACCGTGGGCGGATATTTCGCACAGCACTTCTCTCAAGAATTTGGCACTAGCAACTATCTGGACTATAGCCAGTTCAACCAGAGTCCCACTCGTTCAAGCTCAATGTATATACAGCTCAATACACGAGCCCTTAACAACATCAAGAGCATCATGGAACTTGCCACAGCAAGCGAGGACTGGGGTACTTATCTAGCCGCAACAACCCTCAAGGCATATATCTATCAAGTGCTTGTAGACTGCTATGGCGAGGTTCCTTACAGCGAGTCGCACAATCTCAATATCTTGACTCCAAAGTATGACGATGGTCAAGAAATCTATGACGGCATTCTAGCTGAGCTTGATGATGCGCTTTCTAAAGCTAGCGCTGGCGACCAAGTGGCTACCAGCCTGCTTTTCCCAAATGGTAATGCGGGCAATTGGATTAAGTTTGCCAACGCCTTGAAGTTACGCATCCTCACACGCGAGAGCGGTGTTAAAGACGTTAATAGCCAGATTGCCGCGCTCATCAACGAGGATAACTTCCCAAGTAGCGACGTTCAGTTTGCCGGTTGCTGGAAAAATGAGGCTGGTCAAGCCAACCCATTCTTCCTGGAGGACGCTTTTGCAAGCTATGGCGCTTCGCAAATCAACATCATCCTCAACCTGGCACTGTTGAACACCATGAACGATGCTTCCGACGCTCGCTTGGCAGCCTATTTCACACCTAACGGTAGTGGTCAGTTCACTGGTGGTGTGAGTGGAACCAATTTCGCTACTACTAATAACTACAAGGCTAACTACTGGTGCCGTCCTAACGCGCACTACAATGATCCCGTGGTGCTGATTAGCGTGTCGGAAATCAATTTCCTCATTGCCGAGTACTATGCAAAGAACAAGAACGCCGGTCAGGCTCAGGCCTATTACCGTGCCGCCATCGAGGCATCGTTTGCTAAGGCTGGTGTTACCGGTGTTGATGCTGTTATTGAAGCATACCCACTCGACATCAACAACTACAAGGAGGCAATCGGTATCCAAAAGTGGGTTGACCTCTCGGGCTACAACAGCTTTGAGGCTTGGTGCGAGATGCGTCGCCTCAAGTATCCCGTAATGGGCACTGTTGCAGGTGAGGACATCTACAATGCTACAACCGACGAGTATCATCCTGAGTATCTTGTTCCTGGAACACTCTACAAGCCCATCAACGTGAACTCAGCACTAGGCAATGGAATTTTGCAACGCTTCCCCTATGCCGAGTCGTCGGCTAACCGCAACCAGAACACCCCAACCTATCCTGGTGACAATGCGCCAGTATTTTGGGCTAAGTAATTATAGTCAAGGTTAATACACTTAAAATGATTTTATTATGAAGATATTTAAATATTTAGCATTCGGTGCTCTGGTGGCCTTGACACTCAACTCGTGTAGCAAGGACACTGAGGGCAAGACCGATATCCTCTACTATCCCGTTATCACTCTGGAAGGTGGTGATGTGTTGCTCAGTGTGGGGGATGAATTTGTAGACCCAGGCTATAGTGCCTCACTCAATGGCGAGGACTACACTAGCAATGTGGAAGTCACAAGCAATGTTGACACGAGTGCTCCTGGTTTCTACACAGTGTACTATTCGGTAAAGAACCCCGAGGGCTTCACAGCTACCGAGAAGCGTAACGTGTGGGTTAACAACCCCGGTCACTTTGACAACATCTACTGGGGTGAATGCAAGCATAAGACTAATGCCGCTCGTCACTACTATAATTCTCCTATCTCCATTCAGGACATGGGTGATGGTTTTTACTTGATTAGCGACCTGCTGTGTGGCTACTACACCTATGGCGTCTATCCTGGCTACCCCTATGATTTCGATGCCGAGTCGGTACTTCAACTCAACGCCGACAATAGTGTAGAGCTCATTGAGGAAGGTGATTTCTACTTCTATGACCCCGAAGATCCCGAGCAGATGTACGACGGTTTGTTCGACCCCACAACAGGTGTCTTTACCTATCGTTTGAATTACTATATTGGTGGTGGTGCGATACTCACTCCAATCACCGAGGACAACTACCCCGATGGACTTCCTATTCCTGAATAATTTAAAGAAAGGAGAAAGATAATATGAAAAAGTCATTATATTCAATATTAGCGCTGATGGCAATGCTCCTTGCATTCACATCATGCGAGAAAGATGAGATTGAGAACACCGCTATAGTAACCATGGCAGGTGAATGGGATGTTGTAGTCGACGCTGTCGATGAGAATGGAAACGTTCTCTATGAAGACCCCTATGGCGAAGGCACTGTGCAAATTGCTACTTACAACCTTGCTAGCAATGGCACTAACCAAATGTGGCTTGATGACCAGGGCACCTTCTGGAACTACAAACTCATCGTCGACATCGACCTAGACAATCTCACATTCTCATGCCCCGAGAAGGACTATGACGCCGCTGGCACAGGCACTGCCATTATCACCGATGGCAAGATAACTCCTGGAGGAGCTGTCAAGGCCAATGGTATGCCTAACGATGCCATCTCGTTCTATGTGGTCTTCAGCGACGATGACTATGCTGGAGTGGCCTATGACCGCCTGTGGGTTCATGGCATGCGTCACACTGGCTTCACAGCCGACGATTAATGTCAGCCCCCACGCACATGGGGCTCAATCTCATGATTAGAGAACCATTGTGGCAATAATATCCAAGGGTCGCACGGCTAAGCTGTGCGACCCTTGATGTCTTGTTGTGAAAGTGAGTATTGTGATCAACAACCTTGGTTAGGGTTGATATCTATGGTTGTACCTAATGGTTTCTTGAGTGCATGTGTGCATTATCCATTATCTCACAGAGGCTATAGCCGAGCTATTTTGTTGTCGCGGTTGAGGCGGAAGTTGGTGAACGTGCCGAAGATGTCGCTCAGGGCAATCACGGCATTGGCGGTCTCGTTCTGGTAAAGAGTGGCGCTGTTACCGCTTACTGTTGAGCGTCCCTGCAGGGCTCCTGTGACGCCCGAAATTTCCTCGAGCAACTGCATTTGCAGCTTCACCATCTCGTATGCCCCAATATTAGTGTTGTTGACCGAGATTTGCTCAGGTTTGGCATTGCCATAGTTTGGGTTATAGGGCAAGATGCCGTTGCATTTGCTCCACACCTCCCTAATGTCTTCCCAGGTGAAGCCGTCGGGCAGAGCCGTCTCGGGGAAGACGAGCACACCCTTGGCGCTCGCCATCATGATGTTGTTGATGAGGGTGATGATTTGGTTCACCGCCTTTTGCTGGTCAATGATGCCTTCTACAAAGGAATGCACCTCGCCATCGGTGAGAGGGTAGAACTTCATGACAAAGGGGTGAGAGCCATGTGCCCACGGCGAGTCCCACTCGGCAAGCAAGTCGCCCATGGGTGTGAACCAGCGGCAGTGCCATGTGGTAGCGATGTCCCAGTGGGTGGTAATACCAGGAGCGTTCTTGACCTTGGTGGTTGCCGGCACAAGCTTCACTTGTGCTGTGGCATGGTCGTGGCACAGCAGTATCTCGCGATTCTCGAGAGTCCACACCTCAATGGCTCGGCACTTGCCACCCTGTGTGGGCGTCCAGAAGCTTGTTGCCAAGTGTGAGTCGGCACCAATGGCATGGGCAAAGTCGATGGCTCGCTCTTGGCAGTCATTACGATACAGGTTTCTTATCCACCGTGCTTTAGATCTCGAGCCATGTGCAACAATCTTCAACAGTTGCGCCATGGAGAGCTCGTGCAGTTGTCCCACCATCTCGCAATCACGTGCCAGTGGGTCCTCAATGTGATTGATGAAAAAATTGTTGAGGTTCACATTTTCCACCTTCACCCAGTGGCGCCACAGGTCGCGCTCAATGGCAATGCGTTGCACCGCGGTTCCCGAGATGAGGAATTCCTCGAGCGCACGGCTATCGAGTTCCTCAAGTTGGTTTTGCTCGTGCACAAGCGCCACGTTTTTGTTGGCTGGGACGCGATTAGTGATACACTCGGTGCGATAACGTCCCACGATGGTTTTTATCATCTGGCGAATGAGGTTGTTAGTCATGGGTGGCGTGCCACCTCGTGCGTAGGCCTCATATTCGGTCACAGTGCCCCCTGCAGCGGTGGTGACAGTGTCGCTCCACTGGTCGCCGTAGGCAAATCGCTTGTTTCGCAATCTGCGACTTCGCAGTGCGCTGGCTCGACACCAAGCCGAGTAGGCTGCGTGTAAAATGGATTGGTTCTGTTGCATAGATTAAAGGGATATAATGAGTTAATTATTACGTGTTGACAGCGACGACTATTTTATCGCGAAGTAGTGCCGGCGGTGGTGAGGACCATAGGAGAGGTGTAGCCATGCGTAGTCGTGCTCGTTAATGGCCTGGTCAACGGGTAGGTTGAGTTGTTGCAGTAGCGAGAACAATCGCTTGTTCTGTTCGCGAGAGCCAGCGGTGATGTCGGCAGCCTCGCCCAGGATGTGCTGGCTCTGTGGCACACCTCCCACCGCCTTGTTGAGCTCGCGGCAACGGTAGCCACTGTTCACGTGTATGGGTGCGCCCCAGGCTTCCCGCAAAGGGTCGAGAATGTTGTCAACGAGTGCATGTAGATTGTTAATAACTAGCTGCGAGGGAGTGTTGTCGATGCCTCGCTGGCGTGCTGTGGTGGAGCGTGTGAGCTCTTCGATAGTGAAATGTTTCATGGTAGTTGATTAATTTTGATTGTGAGTCGCAAAAGTAAAAAAGCGGCTCACATGGATACCACATTAAAAAAACACGCTCAAGCATGGCGAGTGCTGCAAGCAAAATGCTTGAATGAGAATAATTTTCAAAAAAAAGGATATTTTAATTGCGAATTATAAATTTAATGTTTACTTTTGTGCTATAGAAAAAGAAATCAATATTGTTATTATTAAAATCTAACTATTATGGCTCAATATTATTTAGAAAAAAATGGGCAACAACTAGGCCCATTCGAAGTAAATCAGCTCATTGCTAATGGCATGACTCCAGAATCGCTAGTGTGGACAGCAGGCATGGCTGGATGGGCTCGCGCTGCCGAGGTCGCTGAGCTTGCACCACTCTTTGTCGCTCAGCCACAACCGCAATATCAGGCTCCACAGCCTCAGTATCAAGCTCCACAGCCACAATATCAGCAACCAGCCTACCAGCAACCCATGGGTGGCGGTGGCAACAAGCAGAAGGTGGACATGTTCATGATGGCCAATCGCGATAACTTCCCCGTTGAGCGCATTGGTTACATACAGGAGCGCTTGTCGATGCTTGACGAAAACACCCTCAATTCTATTCAAATGCTGCAATTCAAGAGCCCAATGACAGGCTTGTTGCTCTCATTGTTCCTCGGGGCCTATGGAGTAGACCGCTTCTGGCTAGGTGAGAACGGCAAGGGTATTGGCAAGCTTCTCACTTGCGGAGGTTGCGGAATATGGGCAATCATCGACTGGTTTAGTATCCAAAAGGATACTCGTGAGAAGAATTTCGAGTTAATCTCACAGTATATTTAATCTCGCTCCCATTGCTTAAAGACTCACTGAGAGTGTGTGCCAAAAAAGTGAATTGCGCTCATTGCCAATTTCATTTTGGCACATGCTCTCATGCTATTTTCAAGGAGGACCCCAAATCCTAATGACCGAATTGGGATAAAAACTATTGACTAAAGCTGATAAAAAAAATAATTATTTCTCGGCTGGCAATCGGCGCTCGTGGGTGTGGTGGTTGCTGGCTGTTGTGCTAGTGGCATGTGCACTGGCATTCTATTATTTCATAAATCCGTCGTCGGCTTTATGGTTCCCGCGTTGCCCCATCAAGTTTCTAACAGGCTTCAGCTGTCCGGGTTGTGGAGGGCAGCGAGCGACCCATGCTCTGCTGCATGGCAACGTGGGTGAGGCACTGTCCTATAACTATTTCTATATCATTGCCATTCCGTTTGTGATAGCCTTGTGCGTGTCATTTGTTCTCAAGAAGTTACACAAGGGCAAGCGTTTCGTTAGCCTAGTAGAGCACAAAGCGGTGGTGTGGACCGTGGTAGCTACCGCAATCCTATGGACCATAGCTCGAAACGTGCTAAACATCTGAAACAAAAATTGATTTTTTAACAATAGTGTCCGATAAAATTTTTAGAAACCAATCTCACTTGCCATGCTCAAAGTGTCATTCTCACTGCCCTTACTGTTTTGCAACACCCTTCCCCCTGTTTTATCGAGTCAATAATTGTTTTTTGCTTTATCGTTGCCCACCTTTTTTCCACTGATCCCCCTTTTGGACCTTCCAAGTTTGGTGGTAAAAGTGTAAGAATAAGTGTTCCATATGTTGGGAAATATTTATACACTACCAAATGGATAATTATAAAATAGTGACCTAAAACACTGTGTAAGTGAGTGTGTTGATTTAAGCATAATTTCTGAATATTAACGAAAATATGTGAACGACTACAAAAATTAACAATTTTCAAGTGTTGCACTGACGACTTTTTTGACATAACTTTGCAAACGATTACTATTCAGTTATTATTGGATTCTATTGACTCGGCACTTGAAAAAGTGGCGAGAATTTTTGTGGTAAAAAAACAAATATATTTCAATTTCGTTACAAGCCGATATTTAACATCTTTACATTAATATATAGAATTACAAACTAAAAACAAAAAACGAAATTATTATGATGAGAAAATTTTTCTTAATCGTGGCAGCATGCCTCATGGCCTGCCTCACCCAAAATCTGAAGGCCTACGAGTACGTCTTCGACATGTCAAAAGGATTGGACCCTGGCAATTATTCACAGGACAAAATTTCAATGAAATTTAATAGTCCAAATCCGGAGGGAGGCTCTGTCATTCTTACATTAACACTTCCTTATGGTAAAACTATTAATGACTGTAAGATTGTTGATGGCAAATTGATATTTCCAAGCCATAGTACTTTTAAAGTGCAATGTACCAAAGAGAATCTGCGACAAGTAAGATTAGGAGCATTGCCTCAATACAATGGAACTGAATTTCTCAATGATGACATCCAGTTTGATAATGAGGTGAATATAGTTGGTGGACTTGATGATCCTGCAACAGGAGGGTCCGCATTAAACACATTTGTGGCTGGACAACAAGGAAATAACGCAATTTCAATAGAACCAGGAAAAAAGACGTTCTCAATTTTAGAAGTGAGGAAAGACGATGTTAAGAGTAGGCAATTTGCAATGGGTACTGTTCGTGTTTTTACTGAACCTATCACCCTTGAAGCCTTGACTCATGCCGACCATAATGTTAAGCATCAGTACCACACAATAGACCACGACCTGATAGGTGTTGGTGTTCGTAAGTTGTATGCTAACGATGGTACCACTCAAACTTTCCTTATTGCTCGCAGCGTTTTGCCAATTAGCAATGAGTACAAGCACCAGATGGCCGAGGGCAAGACTCTCTTGAGAGATGCCAATGGAAATGTTCCTTCTTGGGCAAATCCCGAGACTCCACAATATGCGTGGATTGGACTTAAGATAGACAATCCAGAGGAATATGTAGGCCATCAGTTCAGTGGCGTGCGTGGCATTTATGTCTATGATGACGGTTTCGCTTATAACCTGCTTCGTTACAACCCTGTGATGAAAGTGATAGGAACACCCACAATCAAGAAAGACGCCGAAGGCAATAAGATTGAAGTTGGCACACAGCTTAACACCTATAGCTGCGCCAATCTCTCGGAACAGGATCAGAGTGAGTTCTTCTTTATGGAACCCCGTCTGCTTGAGATTTGCAACGTTGTTGACATCATGCGTAGCGATGACCAAAAGATTAATGTTCCCGACCGCACGGCAATCCTTCCTGACGGAATGAGCGAGAACATCTATGTTGATAACAACATTACAGGTCATGCTGGTATTACTGACCGCTCTTACAATATGTGGTCAAAATGTGATATGGAAACGTTTGGAGTCAGCCAAGAGCATGAGGCGCTTGCCCAAGCATGGAGAATGCGCAACAAGGTTTATCATGTTGATGGCGGCCTGATAGTGGCTTCAGCTTACCAAGACAATGCTTATCCACTTGATATTCCCAATTTGACCTATGAGGACTTTGGTAGTGCTGGTATTGGTATGCACATTCAGGGTGAAGCCAAATTAGACCAGTATACCGAGGACATGTGGGTTGGTAATGGTGACTACTGGAGCCGTTATAACTTTGCCCAGAACAAGAATGCTTATCGCAATGACCTGAAAATCACTGTATATAATCCCACTCTTAAATTTAAAGGCATTGGCAATCTTGAAATTCAGCGTTGCGACCATAAGGGTAATTTCCTTAAAACTGTTGGAACTATTGAGCAAAATCAATGGGTTCCTGGAACATTTACCGTTCATTACGCTGATGCAGCCAAAGAGGCTGTGAACGATGAGGGATTGAAACAAATATTAACGCCTGTTTATGAGGATGGTAAGTCATATGATTTGGAGTATAGTACTGAAAAAATCATGGGACTCAGCGACATGTTCTACAGCGATGAAATGACCAGCCGTGAAGCTAATACAGCCCTTTATCCTGGTTTCCAATATCGAGTTGTGCCTGCCGAGGGCAACAATAACACGAACTTCAAATGCGTAGTTAGCTTCGCTCCAGTTTTCAAGACTAACGATAACGTTGTTACCCGTGCTAAATATAGCCAAGCTGAGGTTGATGGAGACAAAAATAACACCCTTGAGGAAAACAATGAAGCAGAGATCACTTTCGCTCCAAACATGGCAAAAGACATGACTGAGTATCGTGTTCTTAAGGGAGTTGCTGATGCAACAACTGGCAGTGCTTTTGAGAAAATTGCTCACGGGGCAATCAACGTTGATCAGAATGGCCTTATGAACCCAGTTTTCACCGACCAGATTGTAGATGGCACAGTATATGTTCCTGAGTTATACACCGAGTATAATGACAACACCTACGGTTGCTACAAGCAGAGTGTGAGCGACGCATCGGTTAAGATGTACCTGAAGAATATTGTTGCAGCCGAATATACCAACGACAATAACGGCACCCGCTATATTCATGCAGCCATCGACCTGAGCTCGGTTATTAACAATGTCGATAAAGATTCGCGCTACTTGGTAAGAGTATGGCGCCAGGTGGGCAATGGTGAGAAGGTGCTTCTCAATGGTCAAGAAGAGGCCTGGAAGACCAACTATGGCGAACTTCAGTACACGGGCTTAAATGAGGCCACTTTTGCCAAGACCAACCTCAAGGTTCCTTTCACCCTCTACGACACCTTTGAGGCTGTGACCTCAAAGCCCAGCGCCGCTCCTGGCTTGAAGGCCTATGGCGACATGGTGAACATTGAGGAAGTGAAATACTATGCAACTCTCTACGTTAAGGATGACGCGTCGGGCAAGTATTATGTGAAGACCGATGAGATTGAGATTACTCCTGCCACCTCTATCAGCACCGGCATTAGCACTGTTAAGACTGGCGCTCAGGTTGAGAGCGTGCGCTACTACAACACTATTGGAGTTGAGAGCAGTGAACCCTTCAAGGGCGTGAACATTGTGGTTACTCGCTACAGCGACGGTAACACAATTACAAGCAAGATGATTAGGTAATTTTTTCTCAGAATAAATTTTTTGATGTTGATGGTTGCGGGCTGTGAAGCTCGCAACCAATTTTTTTTGAAAATCTAACTCACATTATTTTACTATTGTTTCTATATTTAATCATTAGTGTCCGATAAAAATCAATAATGGACGAAAAACAGCATTGGAGGCCGCATTTAATGCGGTCTTCTCTCTATTTTGAAAAAGCAAGCCCCTCCTTAGAAAATTGACAGTTGCAATTCGGGCGGTTTGTGCCAGCGCCATTGAGAATGTTTGAGAACGGTGTAATGGTCGTCGAATCAATGATATATAGCGCTTTCTCCCACTTGCGCACAACCTGGCTGTCCGATAAAATTACTACTTTTGCCCATTGATTGAAATGTTTGTTTGGTCGCAACAAAGTAAATCAAAAGGGCTGAAACCACAAAATCTGGTTCAGCCCTATTTTTTTGCCGCTCAAAATTTTTTATCGGACACTAATGATTTTTTAATAATTGTGCATTATGCATTATGAATTGTGCATTGTGCATTATGCATTGTGAATTATGCATTGTGAATTATGCATTATGAATTGTGCATTATGAATTGTGCATTATACATTGTCCATTATTAAAGCACTCCTTGTTCAATGCGAGTGCAGATGCGCTCTATCATGGCATCGTTCTTGTTAGAGCTGGGGTGGAACCCCTCGCGCATGTTCACACCGAAGAATCGCCCAAAGGTTTGCCAAAAACCGGCACGGAAAGTGCCAAGGAAAGCCTTAACGATGTAGTAACTGCGCTGGTTAGTTTCTCGATTAACAAGCTTGATTAGGGTTTTTCCCTGGTTTTTGGTGAGTTTCTTCATCTCGGGCTTGTACTGGTTGAAAACAACCTTTTCAAATTGCACCAGGTAGTCCTCCTTTTGTTTTTGGGTGGGGAAGGTTTCCAAGTATTCATAGGTCTCCTGCAGGGTGCGGTTTATGAGCTTGGCATAGGGCAATGTGCGCTTCACGTCGCGCACGGTGCGCCAGTAGAATTCCTCCTCGGCTTTGTTCTTAAATCGCTCAGGTGGATACACAATGATGGTGTTGAGAATCACCTTGTAGGTAGTGTCGCCACTTTCACTCACCGAGAAGCCCCACTTAGCCACCGCCTTGTTGAGTACCGATGGCAGTGCCAAGCCGCCCTCGCCGTCAGTTTGAGCCCAGGAGGCAAGCGGTGCAAGGAGCAAAATGACTATGTAGAGAAACCTTTTCATTTTCACCATTTTTCTTTCTCGCTGCAAAAGTATGACAAAGTTTTATATAAGCAAGAAAAACAAAGTTTAAAAATAGTTATTATGCCAGTAGTTGTAAATGAGAGATGCGGGATTTCCTTTTATAGCCTCAGCAGGCGGGCAAGACCCAGGTAGCTCACATTGATGCCCACGTGCATGCCACTCACTGCCGGGTCGCACTTGTTAAACTTGCTGTGAGCCACCCATGGGGTGATGCGCACGCTCGATGTCCAACGCTCGCGGTGGCCATAGCCGGTGAGGGAAGTGTTGCTCACCTTGCTGCTCAGGTTGATGTCGAAGTCGATAGATGCTATCGCGCTAAAGCAATGCAGATTGCGCCCCTCAGTGCTGGTGGTGGTGCGAATGTCGTGCCCATCGTCGTCAACACTCCAGCTATAGTTTGCCACATCCCAGCTGTAGCGGTTGTAGAAACCACCCACATTGGGCGTGATGGACAAGCGACCATGGCTGTAGACGGTGTAGCCCAGTTGCGCGCTCACCATGATGTGAGTGGCGTTGCCTGAGCTGTTGCCTTGCAGTGGGCGTCCCTGCTCGTCGGGGGCAACGTTGAAGATGTTGCTATTGCGATAGGACGGCTGGCCAAAAGCTACATCGGCTTTCAATCGCAAAGCCTTGTATCCCCCTGTGAGTCCCACATGAAAAATGACACTGCCGCCAAAGTTGTCGCGCAACTTGCCTGTGGGAGAGTCATAGCCCACGCCAGCATAAAGCCCATAGAAATAGAGCTTGCTTGTGACCTGTGGCACGCCGGGAATTCCTATTTCCTGTAGCTGATTTTCAACATTGCTTTCCCAGCGGTCGACGGCTGCCATGTCGGCACCATTGCGTGTGTCGCGAGCCATCTCACGCACTCGCTGGCGATACAGGTCCTGATAGTAGCGCAGGCGTTGCTCGGCTTGAGCCCCGTCGATGCCAGTGTTAATTTCCTGCTGCAGGTTGCGACGCATGAGCTCCAGCAAGTCAAATTGCAACTGGTGGTACCTGAGTCGCTGGGGTGTGCTTTGAGCGGCGCTTGTTGCCGATGCGTTGCGGTGCATGATGGCGCGAGCCTCGAGCCGCACTGTGGCTGCATTCTCGTTTTCGAGCGGAGTGGCGCTCAATTCCACTTCCAGCTGCGAAGGCTCGGATGAAGTGGATGGTAGCATTCTGCCAAAGTCGGCCCACGTGAGCGGTCCTTCGCTCCACAGCTTGATGTCGTTACTAGTGGCGGCAATAGCGGGAATTATTGTTGCCGCCATCAATATAATTATAATATAACGCTTCATGAATTGTCTTTTTTCTTTAAAAACGCAGGAAGCGCATGAATATTGTGAATTGCGTTTCGCGTGAATTCTAATAGCAAGTGCGAAATTAGTCAAAATTATTGATATTTTTGAAGAAACTTGATTTTGGTGTATCGAAATCAAGTTTTTTCTTGGTCTTCGGTTGATTTTGTATTGTACTTGTTTAATGGTTTCATCGTCAATTTCAGTGATTTGCATGTCTTTTTTGATGTATTGTCTGACAAGTCCGTTCATGTTCTCTATGCG
>ONEL01000029.1 GCA_900316835.1 uncultured Prevotellaceae bacterium
CTTCGCTACGGAAGTTATTTCCGACTTCCAACAGCACATAAAAATATTTATTTTTGTTTTTAAAAAAATATTTTCTTGCACTTCGTTTGTGAACTTAGCCCGAGACTCCCACACCAAAGGCTGGACAAACGGCATCGGCTGTTATCATGGCTCAGCCTCTCGACCTGCAAGCAAGCAGTCCACTGCCCACAGCCATCAATGGCGTGGTGAGCAATGCTCAGCCAGTGAATGTGGAGTATATCAACCTTGCCGGCGTGCGTAGCAGCAAGCCATTTAGCGGAGTGAACATAGTTGTTACACGCTACACCGACGGCTCAACCACCACTACCAAGGTCATCAGGAAGTAAGATTTTCTTCTTCTACTAATAAAAAGGTCTACCCTTCGCAAGAAACTGGGTAGACCTTTTTTATGTCAAGAACCGACTTTTACGAGACTCATTCTTCCTGTGAGCCAGTGCTTAAAATTATATTGTAGATGGCTGTAATGTCACTTGCGGTGACTTCTCCGTCGCCATTGACGTCGGCTGTGCCTAGATAAGAATCATCGCCTAGCAAGATATAATTATAGATGGCTGTAATATCGCTACCAGTCACTGAATTATCGCAGTTCACATCGCCTGGCAAGAGCCATTGTTCCAGTTCCTGGGTCATGAAAGCATGATTACGCGTGTACCAATCGATGACGTAGGCCGTCTCGTCAAGCAGGTTAGCCTTTAGTGGTACTGGATTGTTACGCCACTTGGCTTGCTCCCGCTGCCAGGCGCCACTCTCGATAAACTGCTGCGCATAACCATTAATCACCTCCTCAACATGAGCTGGCGCGAGGGTTGTGGGCGACAGTTGCCTCCACCGCATGGCAATGCGATGCCTAATATTGTCGAGATTGTTAACCACGACACGATTGAATGGTCCATACTTGTCGAGCCGTTCCAGCCATGCATAGAAATCTAAATAGGTGCCGTCGTAGTATCCCCCAAGCGACGCGTCAAGGTCCCAGGGAGTGAGAAGATATCGATGTTCAAAGGTAATGTCGGGGGTTGAGAGGAAGGTGTTCTTGTAGGGCATGTCTTGAATGTTGAAAGCCACAATAAACACCCAGTAATCCACCAGGTTGTCAAGGTAGTACCACTGCTGGTATTGCTGTGCAAAATCCTCATCACCAGTTAGGCTATTGAAGTCGATGATGTCCATGAGCGGTTGCCACGTTGCAGGCGAGGGATAATCGTCGGGATACTGCAATTCAAAGGAGTTCCACACTAGCGTGTCGAGGCGGTCCTCTTCATAGGTAGTGAGAAAGTTGCTTGCCTTCTTGTTAGTGCCTTTATACAGTAGCCCCTTGATTGTCAATGTGCTGTCGGCATCCATCTTAGCTTTTCTCAAGTTCAGGAGTTTACGGTTAATCTTGTCGGTCAAGCAATAGATTCCGTTATAGTTCCCATTGATGTAAACTTCCACCATCTTGCCTAGAGTGCCGTTGCGGTTGTCATATTTTGTTTCCCATGGGGTGCGACTAATCTCGTTCCAAATATCGAAGCACACTCGGTTTCTCATCCTAACGCGGTCAATTGCCATGGCATCAAGAATCCACGAGTGGTCACTTCGCAGTCCCAAGATATTAGCATCCAGGTCTTCACCGTCGTCGTCCACTATCTTCAACGCAAAAGACTTTTTATCATTATAGTAAGCACTCATCCCCCTGTAGCGTAGCAAGCCGTTATAGACCTCGGTCACAACAGCCGAGTCGCAAAATTGCGCAATGGTCACTTTGCCCAGAGTATAGCTAGTGCGGTTAATGCTATCAAGTGTTACCTCAATATTAACTTGAGGTAGCGATTTCTCATCCATTTCATTAACCATGCTGTCAAATGATTGAGCCATTGCCGACGCAACGGCAAGGCATGGCATTATTACTATGAGAAATAAAATACGTGCTAACATGATTTTCTTAATTTTAAACAAAGGTAATGTTTTTTATAAACCAAACAAAGCGATGAAATGAATAAATGTGTATTTTTGCACAAAAATAGCTGAAAATAATGAGACATTTTTATTTAACAATAATTTTAAGTGCTATTGTGGTATGTGTGCCAGTGAATGCTCAAGCGCAAAATGACAGCACATCCAGTAGCACCTACATGCTCATGCCACTAGTTTTCGACAAGCAACAGCCAGTGGCAACGCCTGGTGAAGCCAGTTCATCAAAGCAGGGCTTGAAGGTGGACAACGACTGGATTGGCAAAGCTCAACAGCGATGGTTAAGAGTGCATGACATGCGTTATCAAATGATGATTGACAATCCCGGCATGGTGAGGTACAACGAGAGGAGCTTGCCCAAGCCTCCTAGCGAGGTGGTTGTAGAAGCCGACCCCTCAGGCAGCGAACTCATGGTAGAGCCTCGCGACATTAACAGCAACACTTTCAAGCCCATCGACCGCCGTGAGATAAAAGTGCACAACTGGCTTCACACTGTTGTAGCCAGCCTGCACGGCACTCAAGCCTACATTAGCAGTAACTGGTATCAGGGTGGCGAGAACAATCTCAACCTTCTCGCCGACTTCCAGTGGGATTGCAACCTGAACCAGAAAGTGCATCCCAAGTGGCTCTTCAACAACACGCTACATTATCGCCTGGGTATAGCCACCGCCAAGGGTGACAGCCTGCGCAACTATAGCATCAACGAAGACAATTTCTTGTTCAGCTCCCAGCTGGGTTACAAAGCCGTGGAACGCTGGTACTACTCAGCCAACCTGCTTTTTAAGACTCAATTTCTTAACAATTATATTACCAACACCCGCGATCTTGCGGCATCGTTCCTGTCGCAGGGCGAGCTGACGCTAGGTCTTGGTATGACCTACAACTACAAGGACAAAGAAGGCTATAAGGTTTTCAACCTGTCGATAGCTCCGTTGTCTTATAACCTAAAGATTTGCCGAGACATTGACCGCATCGACCCCACAAAGTTTGGCATTGACGCCGGGCATCACACTAAACACAGCTTCGGTTCCAGCGCCGAGGCAAAGTTTGAGTGGAAAATCACTCCTAGTATCACATGGAAGTCGAGACTCTATGCATTTACCGACTATCACTATGCCCAAGGAGACTGGGAGAACACGTTCTCCTTTAACATCAACAGTTTCCTCAGCACCCAAATTTTCACTCATCTGCGCTATGACAACTCACGTCCCTGGACACAAGACTGGCGCTACTGGCAGTTTAAGGAAATCTTGAGTTTCGGACTCACCTATAAGTTTGCTACGAAATAAAGCAGTTGCACATTACAGAGTTTTTTACTACCTTTGTTGGTCATGAAAAGGCTATTTTGGGGCATATTGTTAATTGCAAGTGTTGCAGCTGGCGCAAAAACTGTTCTTCCCGAGCAGTCGGTGGTAGTGCCCGGCTTCAATGAGCAGGTAGCGCGCGAGCGTTTGCTTGAGAGCGACATGCAACCCCTAGAGGGAATATGGTACTACCCTAACGAGGACATGACTATAGCCATTGAGCGGTGGCAGCCCGAGCCGTCGCACAAGATAGGATACCGGTTGCTACTTGTTTCAAGCGAAGACCTTGAACTCTTACCTGGCACTGTGATAGGCTACATTGAAGATAGTGCCGTCGACAACAAGTACCACCTGTGGCTCTATAGCCAGCGCAGCAAGGTGACACTGGTGTCGCCACTGGAATGTGTCGCTACCCTCAACAAGGATGCCACATCTCTCACCTTCGAGCCTCCTCGCTGGGACGTGAAGGTAAGAGTGAATTTCGCCCGTTTTCTACCCACCTTGTTTCGTGGAGTGTCGATAATCCCACACGTTGAGCAAGAGCGTCTACCCGTGGGCTTTAAAAAGATTTTTCCCGCCGACGGCAACGGCAACAAGTTCAATAAAGTACGTTATCTATGAAACACATCACATTGATATTGACGCTACTAATGGTAGCTACCACTGCTGTGGCTCGCACTCGCACCACACAAGCCCAACTCAAGAACAACTCCCAGCTGGTGGAACAAATTCCCGATGCTTGTGTCCCCGACTCGCTACTGCGCGATTTAGAACCCAATGCCGTGACGCTAAAAGGCTATAGCAAGAAAGCTAGCGACTCGCGAGAATCGTTTTTTGTCACTAACAATACCAACCACCGCATCTCGCACATAAGACTGCTGATGCGCTACTCGCAAATGAACGGAGAGATGCTGCACGAGCGCACAGCAACTGTCGAGGTTGACCTCAAGCCACATGAAACTCGCCTAGTGGCAATCAAGACCTTTGACCTGCAGCGACTGTTTTATTACTACGCCGGTCCCAAGCCTCGCAAAGCCGCTACCCCATTCAAAGTGGCATTCCGCCTCACGGGTTATGACATTCCAGTGGGGAGATGATTGCGATTACTTATAGCATTTGGGCTAGTAGTTCCACATTCTCGCGTGGAGTCGCCCAGCTTGTAGCAAAACGGGTTATGTAACGCCCATCGGGGAGTGTGTCCCACACCTCATAGAGCACCTTTCCTTCCAGAGCATCGATTTGCTCTTTAGCAAGGATGGGGAACTGCTGGTTTGTGGGAGAATCGATATAGAATTCAAATCCTTTGCTTGCAAACATGCGCTTTAGCTCCATAGCCATGTCGATGGCATGTTGAGCTATCTTGAAGTAGAGCTCGTCGGTAAACAGCGTGTCAAACTGCAATCCCAGCAGTCGTCCCTTTGCCAGTAAGGCTCCATGCTGCTTGACGATGGTGAAGAACTGGCGCGGAGCGTTGCCACGTGAAAACACTACAGCCTCACCACACAGGGCACCCACCTTGGTACCGCCAATGTAGAACACATCGCACAGCTGAGCCAGCTCACGCAGGTTGATGTCGGCAGCAGGACTCATCAATCCATATCCCAGTCGGGCACCATCAATGAAAAGAGGTATCTCATACTCATCGCAGATGGCTTTAATTGCACTTAGTTCATCACGAGTGTAGATAGTGCCATACTCTGTTGGGAACGAAATATAGACCATTCCCGGATAGACCATGTGAGGCCAAGTGGGGTCGGCATGGAAGTGATGCAGGTATTGACGCAAATCTTCAGGATTCATCTTGCCATTGTGACCGGGAATTGTGATCACCTTGTGCCCGCTAAATTCCACGGCGCCACTCTCGTGCACGGCAATATGTCCAGTTTCAACAGCCACCACACCCTCGTAACGGCGCAGCATAGCATCTATCACGGTGGAATTAGTCTGTGTGCCACCCACCAGGAAGAAGACGTCGGCACTAGGGCATCCCGTGGCTTCGCGAATCTTGTCACGCGCCGCCTCGCAGAATGGGTCTTCGCCATATCCTTCGACCTGAGTCATGTTAGTCTCAACAAGTCGTTTCAAAATCAGTGGGTGTGCTCCCTCAATATAGTCGCATGTAAAAGAAATCATAGATAAGAGTAAAAAAGTATTAAGTGTTAAGTTTGTGTTGGGCAAAGTTACAAACTATTTTTCAAGGAATTGGCATTTTATATCTTTTTTCAGTACCTTTGTACAAAATATTCCTAACCAATGAAAATTAAAACCGCAAAATTTGAAATCAGCAATAGCGACTACCGCAAGTGCCCCGAGGGCAATAAGCCTGAGTATGCCTTTATAGGACGAAGCAACGTGGGCAAGTCGTCTCTTATTAACATGCTCACTAACCACCGTGGGCTTGCCAAGACCTCGGCAACACCTGGCAAGACATTGCTCATTAACCACTTCCTCATTAATGGCGAGTGGTATATTGTCGACCTGCCGGGTTATGGCTACGCACAACGCAGCAAGGATGCCCGCGAGAAACTCAAGACTATTATCGAAGACTATGTGCTAGAACGTGAGCAGATGACCAACCTATTTGTTCTCATTGATAGTCGCCTCAAGCCCCAACAAATCGACCTAGAGTTCATGCAATGGCTCGGAGAGAATGGCGTGCCCTTCAGCATAGTGTTCACTAAGCTTGACAAACTGGGGAAGGTGGCTGGCGCTCAAGCTGTGGCGGCCTACAAGCGTCACCTGCTACAATCCTGGGAAGAGCTACCTCCAGTGTTTCTCACCTCGAGTGAAGACGGCCGTGGACGTGAGGAAATTCTTGACTATATTGACCAAGTAAATCAGCAGCTGGCACAATGAGGTGGCGAGTGGTATTGATAGGCTCAGGTAATGTTGCGACGAGCTTGGCTCTTGCCCTCAACGGCAAGTGCCACCTGGTGCAAGTGTATAGTCGCTCCATGGCAAGCGCCGAGGCTTTGGCTAGCCGAGTGGGTGCTCAAGCCACCAATGATTTAAACCAAATAGTTACCGATGCTGATATCTATGTGATATCGGTTGTTGACGATGCAATTACCCGTGTGCTTGAAACATGTCCCGCTCGCGGTGGCCTATGGGTTCACACATCGGGTTCGACCTCGATTGACGTGTTCAAAGGCAAGCGCACCCGCTATGGCGTGCTTTATCCCATGCAGTCGTTCAGCAAGAGCTGTCCTGCCGACATGCACGAGGTTCACATCTTTATAGAAGGCTGCGATAGTTGTGCAACCCAAGAAGTTAAAGAGTTGGCTATGCTGCTCACAAATAATGTGCATGAAATCACTAGCACCGAGCGGGAGCGGCTTCATGTGGCAGCAGTTTTCGCCTGCAATTTTGCCAATCACATGTTCACACTCTCAAGCGAGGTGCTTGATGAAGCTGGCATCCCATTTGATGCGATGCTCCCGCTCATCAAGACCACAATAGCTAAACTCGACAACCTGACACCCACCCAGTCGCAGACGGGTCCTGCAGCCCGTGGCGACGTCAACGTGATTGAACGCCATCTCCAGTCACTCAGTGGCGACAAGCACGATATTTATCGTCTCTTATCACAAAGCATTCTCAACCGCAGGACTAGATAAATCAAGCCCACGATGAGCAGTGTGCAACTCTCATCGTGGGCTATAATGCGTTTATTATTTCAACGTGTAGAGTGGTAGAAGCAATTACTTGCAGCACTTGTCGCTGCCTGGCTTGCATTTTTCCTTACCGCAGCTACCGTCCATCTTGCAAGCACCTTCCTTGCAGCAAGGCGACTTGTGAGCGCACTTGTGCTCACCTTGAGCTTTCATCTCGCAATTCTTAGCGCCTTCTTTCTTGCAGCATTCTTTCTTAACTTCACCTTTCTCACAAGCTTTCAACTGCTTGCCGTCGCATTTTTTAGCATCCCTAAGTTCCATCTTTTGCAGGCCCTTAGCTGGTTTCATCTTCTCGGCCTTCATCTCCTTGCATCCCTCGGCTTTCTCACATTTCTGCTCGCAAGCCTTAACTTCTTTTACATCGGCTTTAACTTTAGCTTTAGTAACTTTCTCGGTCTTCTTAACAGCCGTTTTCTTCACTTTAGCCTCAGCACTAAACCCTGTGGCACCCATAGCGAGCACTGCCACACACATCAAAGCAATTAATTTCTTCATTTTGTAAAAAATTTTATAGCGCACCGCCTGTGCCAGTCAATGATGCCCAAGCTAGTGCAATTAAACATAAAAATCAAAATTTCAATTAGCCTAAGTATCTATAAACCAATAGACATTGCAAAGATAATTATAAATATTAAATACGCAAAAATTAAGCATTATAATAATGCACTTTTTGCATTTTTAAACTAAACTATCTAATTTTACAACGCAATAAAGCACAAAAATAATATATGTGTAAGCAAAAAAGTTACAATAAACAATATTTATCGCATGAAGAAAATCATTTTTACACTTGCTCTAATTGCCACACTCGCGAGTGGCAAAGCTACTGTGCATGGCGACGTGAACTGTGACGGGACAGTCACTGCCAGCGATGTGACAGCCCTTTACAATTACATTCTTTTCAACGACATGACCTACGCCGGCACCAGTGACGTTAATGGTGACAACTCGGTTACAGGATCGGACGTTACCGATGTTTATAATGTCATCCTCTTTCAAGTAGAGCCTAAAAAAGGCAAAATCTATATTAATGACAATGCCGGTTGGGGCGACATGGCACTCTATGCCTGGCCCGAAGCCGGTCTCACACCATGGCCTGGTATCCACCACAGTGGCATCGTGAGCCATGGCGGCAAGAACTACTACCAGTTTGACCTTAGCGACAGTTACTATGACAAAGCACTGAACTACATAGCCAACAACTATGGCGCCGCCACAGGCATCACTAATCGTCAGCTCGACCTGATGAGCGATTACAAGATGGGCGAGAGCGACATTTACATTAGCGTGAGCAACGATGGTTACACAATCGATAATGACGAGATACCACCTGGCGAGGTAGTTGTGCCTGGCGAGGCACAACCACTCGACGTTGACTTCACCACTGCCGTGAGCGAGAAAAATCGTGTTATCTATGAGATGAACGTGGGCAGTTTCACCAGCGCCGGCACCTTTGTCGCGGCACAGGTCAAACTTAGCGACCTGCGCAAGCTGGGTATCGACATCGTGTGGCTCATGCCCATTTATCCACGTGGCGGTGGCATCAACAGTCCTTATGCCGCTACTAATTTTAAGGCAGTAAACCCTAGCTATGGTACCATAAGCGACTTGAGAGACTTTGTATCTCGCGCTCACGAGCTAGGCATGCAAGTTATCCTTGACTGGGTACCTAACCACACCGCAACTAACGCCGTGTGGGTAACTGAGCATCCCGAGTATTACACCACTCAAAATGGCGCGATGGTTCACCCTAACAACTATGGCGACGTGTACCAGCTCAACTACGGCAACCCCAGTCTGTGTGAAGCCATGAACGACTGCTTGCGATACTGGATAGACCAAGCCAACGTTGACGGCTACCGCTGCGACTACGTGTCGAGCAGTGCCATTCCAAGCAGCTACTGGGCATCAACCATACCCATGCTGCGCGACTATGCGGCTGGCAAAGATCTCATTATGCTCGCCGAGACCGACATTGTTCACGATGCATCCCGTCTCTCAAACGTGGGCTTTGACTACGACTACGCATGGAACTTCCAGAGTGGCAAGCTACTGCGCTTTGGTCCCAACGGAACGAGCGGTAGCACCCTAAGGAACTATTGCGAGAGTTTCATTAACGAGAGTCAGGGCCTTAGCTTCGACCGCATGACCTATCTCACCAATCACGACCAGAACTTTAACGACGGCGGCAAAACCTTAGAGAACATGTACGGAGCCAACAAATATGTCCTCACCACATTGTTCTTCACAATCTATGGAATGCCATTGCTCTACAATGGTCAAGAGGTGGGTAATGACCAAATCCTCAATTATTTCCAAGACACTAAGATTAACTGGAACAACAACGATGAGATGATGACAAACACCATTCGCACCCTTGTGGCATTGCGTCACACACAGCCGGCACTAGCCTGCGGCACCACCACAACGTTCCTCAGCACCAATAGTAGCAACGTACTTGCCTACACCAAGACTAGTGGCGACAACACAGTACTCATTATCCTCAACCTAGGCAATACTGAGACAAGTGTGACAATAGGTGGGATTGAAGCCGGCACTTATCGCCAGTGGCTCAATAGCGCTACAGTAGCAACCGCACTCACCTCCAATCTTCAAACCCTTGCTCCCAGCAGCACCTTCTCCCTCCCCGCCAAGGGTTACAGCGTGCTAGTGAAACAGTGACGCTTATTCATTCCCGCAAACTTGCTTTTTTCTTAATGCTCAGCACCACTTTGTGCTGAGCATTTTTTATCACCACAACACTACACGCGCCGAAATATTATTTACAAAAATCATATTTAAACACTACATACTATTTTTTGCCACACAATAATACCACTACAGCAGCAAATATTATTTCTCTGAATATTAATAATATATAAATTATAAAAACACTACACCAACCCAACCTTCACAAAACACAAACTCAACAGCAGGTTTGCATTTAATTATTTTATGTTGTATTTTTGCAATTAGTAACATTAACAACCTTTAAAACTATGTTTGGCACAAAAAAGACTAATAAAACCATAAGCGACCTCGATAGTTTCCTTGACCACATTGATGAGTGCGTGCTCACCTATAAAAATGGAATCAAGAACTACTTGGAAGGAAATAAAGTGGAATTTGATAGCAATCAAGAGTCCATCAGCAAGCTACGCGAGAGCACACTGGAGTTGCGTCGCACCATAGAGAATGACCTATACACCTACTCGCTGGTGACCGACCAGCGAGTGGACATCATGCAACTGCTGGAACGCCTTGATAAGATTAGCGACCTGCTTTACAAGAACGTGTGTCAATATGAGATAGAAATTCCTTTCTTCCCATCGGAATTAAACATCGATTTCTTAAAACTGGTGGAAATAGCCGCTTTGTCGATCGAAGGCACTATTCAAGCCTCACGCGACTATTTTAAGCCCCCCCGTTTCGTCACCGAAAAGATTCACCGCATCTATTTCTTTGAGAAAGAAGTAAGCAAGCTCGCCCAGTCCATTAAGCGCCACGTGTTTCATGAGATGGATAATTTTAAGCTTAGCCAGAAATTCCACTTGCGCTACTTTACCCTTCACGTTGAGGAACTTGCCGAGGAAGCGGTTCGTGTTGCCGACCATCTCGCAATAATGGTAATACGTCACAATAATTAATAATCCCACCACCCTATGGAATTCACGATGACGATATTATTCCTCCTGATGATAGGAGCATGGTTAGGATACCGGGAAATTGGAGTCAGTTTCTTGGGCATCCACATCCGCGACTTAATATCACCCCGTGTGATAGGGTTTATGTTAATTATTGTGTCATCGGTGTTGTGTTTTTTAGCACTTGTAATTGCCAGTAAGTCATCATCTCAATTAGGCAAACTCTCTATTACCGAGGCTTATATAATAATGTGTGGTATAGTAATGACTATTGCCATCACTAGAAGTGCCAACCTTTACACCTCGGCAGTGACGGCATTGTGGGGTGCTCTCACAGCCATTGCCTACCACTACCAGTGGTTAGACAGCTTAACCTTAATGGCATCCTTGTTCTCACTCTTTGCCGCACCACTGCTTGGGATTATGCTCTTCGCATTATATGACAAGATGTTTGAACGATTTATATACAAATCGTCCAGGCACTTACTGCTCAAGAACTTACACATGAAACGCTTAGCGTTAGTTGGCATCATTTTGGGTGGACTTACTCTTGCCACCAATTATGCACTCTTTACATCACTGATTCTCTCGTCGTTCTTATATGAGATATGCGTGAGCTGGTTACCATATCTTGTAGCTCTCATCGTGATTTTGAGCATCGCGATGGCAATCCCTACAACTACCGTGCTACGCAACGAGAACTCAATGGCAAAACCCATGAGATGGGCACTACCATCGCTCTATGCCCTCATCACAGTGCTACTCATGGGCAATATAGGAGGGACCTTGCTGCTAGGCATGACTCCTGTGATAGTGTCGCCCAGCCAGTTGCGAGAGTGCAGCAAGATGACTAATGGGTCACGTTATCGTAGCCTTTTAAATCTTGTCACCATATCGCTTGTGACGCCACTGCTTGCTTTCTTGCTGGTGACGTTGCTGCACACTGTTGTTAAGCATCCTGTGCTGATAGTTATAATCACCAGTTTTGTAATCATAACTTGTGGATTTGTCATCCTCTACTGCAATCAACGTCGTAGCCACAGGATTACAAAAAAAGCTCTAAATGACGAGCTCACCCACAGCAGTGAGACTGGCGACGAGCGCAACCGCCTCGACATGGCCGCCGCCACCTCTCACTTTAATGTAATGACCAACGAGATAGACATCAAGCACAAGGAGCTCGTGAACCTGTCGCTCTACATCAAGCAACAACGCCAATACATTGAGGAACTGAGTAAGCAGTTGATTGAACTCTCACAAAGCGATGCCGATGCTCAAAGCTTAAGGGAGCAACTGCGACTCACCGCCCTCAAGCTCAACGAGAACATGAAACTCACGGGCGAGATGGACCAGTTCTACAACCAAGTTGAAGAGCTTCACAAGAATTTCGTGAGCCGCTTGCTCATGCGTTGTCCCTCGCTCTCGGAGAAAGACAAGCGACTTGCCATCCTGCTGCGACTGGGCTTCTCAAGCAAGGATATTTCGAGCATGCTCAACGTTGAACCCAAGAGTGTGGAAGTGAGTCGTTACCGCTTCAGGCGCAAGCTCCGCCTCGACCGCAGTGTGAACATAGTGCAATATTTACAAATGATATAATTCATTGATTTTCTATTTATTAACTTAATTGTTTAGTGCAATGAAAAAATTATTAACTCTAACCTTTGTGCTTGCGCTCTCGTCGGTGGGCTGCGCTTGGGCACAAGACGACGAGCTCGCCACTACTAATCAGTATGGCGTAAAAGTCGACCGAGAGGAAGTAATCTCGGAACAACGTAACAACATTCTCACGTTTGAGTCGAAAAACAAGAAGTACCGTCTGTGGTTCGACAATCGCGTTCAATTAGATGGTGCCATGTTCTTTGGCAAGAAAGAAGGTTATAACAAAATTGGTAACGGAGCTTCGGTGCGCCGTGCGCGTTTTGCTGTCAAGGCTCGCTTGCCTTACAACTGGTATGGCGAGGTAGACGTTGACTTTGCCGACGGAAAATTTGAGCTTAAGGACGCTATAGTGCAATTTGACGGCATCCCCAACGTGTCTATCAAAGCCGGTAACTTCAAGGAAGACTTCTCGATGGAGCAGACCACCACATCGCGCTACCTCACCTTCATGGAGCGACCAATGGTGTGCAAGGCACTGGTTCCCTCACGCCACTTGGGTATCCAGATTGCTTACTTGCGCGACCATTTCCGTGCCACTGGTGGCATGTTCTTCCAGACTGTAGCTGGCGAGGAAGAACTCACCTACGTTCAAGACAACAACAAGGACTTTGGTCGCAGTCAAGGCTACTCATTCACCGGTAAGGTAGGCGTCATGCCTTATGCCAAGGACCGCACTTGGGGTCTCTATGCAGGCGCTAAGATCTCTTATCGCACTCCCAAGACCGATGTTGCCACCAACGAGTACGGCGGCGAGCGTTTTAGCACCCGCAACGCCACTAGCATCAACCGCAAGAAATATCTCGACACCGATGTAATTCCCGATGTTGATCACACCCTCCTCTATGGTCTTGAAGGTGCTGCCTACTATGGTCCCGCACGCATCCAGAGCGAGTGGATTCGCAACAGTGTTGATGCCGCTAAGGCTACCTACAACTTTGGCGGTTGGTATGTTCATGCCGCATGCTTGCTCTTTGGCGGTAAGCAACGTTTCAACACCGCCGAGGGCGAGTTTACTCAGCCTTCACGCGGTCGCAAGTGGGGCGACCTGGAGCTCGCTGTTCGTTACGACTACCTTAACCTCAACAATAAGGACATCTATGGTGGTGCCGGTGAAAATTTCACCATTGGTCTCAACTACTACATTAACAACTCGGTGAAGATTGTTCTCAACTACCAGTACAGTAACAACGACCGTTACGCCAACGGCAAGGGCAAGCTCATCTCGGGTCACGACGCAGCTGGCAACCTCACCAACGACTACACCAAGGTTGTGGATCCCAAGGGCAAGGGTGGTATCAACTATCACATGCTAGGACTTCGCGCCGAGATTAACTTCTAAAATTGTGTTTAACCCAAGTAAATAGATTATAACAATGAAAACTATAAAGTTATTATTCGCGCTGTTTCTCGCTGTAGCGATGACAGCTTGCGTTGAAGATAAGGTTTATGAGGGTCCCTCGAGCATTGATGGTGTTACTATCGTTCCTGAGGCTCCCACTTCGTTTGACGACATCGTGGTAACTGCCAATGTGTCGGGGCTTCAAGCCATCACAAAAGCCGTGTTACAATACACCATCAATGGCAACACTAAGGATATTGAAATGGCTGGCAACGGCACTACTTACACTGCTACCATTCCAGCTCAGCCCGATAAAACAAAGATTACTTATGTGGTTGTTGTTACTAATGAGGCTGGTTTCACCACCACTTCCAAGGAATTTGAGGTAACCGTTGGCGACAAGCCCAGCGACTACACTAAGCTAGTGCTTAACGAGCTCTTTGGAGCCGCCGAAACCGACGAGGGCAAATATATTGAGCTCTACAACAATGGCGACGACCCCATTAAGCTAAAGGACGTGGTAATTCGCAAAGATGAAAGCGACGCATGGACAGGTCTTGCCGATGAGGTTATCATGCCTCACAGCTACTTTACCATCGTGGGTGCCAAGGGCACCACTCCACGTGGCTTATCAAGTGGCTTCTCGGCTAAGAAGAGCGTTCTCATTGAGCTCGTGGCTCCCAATGGCACTGTCGTGGACAAGTTCCAGCGCGGTGAGAAGGCCGACGGATGGGGCAACCAGTCACTTACCAACAACAAGAAGACTTGGAGCCGCTGTCCCGATGGCACTGGCAAGTTCATGATTGCCGATGGTACCCTGGGTGCCAAGAACCCCGACACCGGCGAGGAAGACCCAACTGTAGTACAGTAAACTATTTCCCTATATTTATAAGTTGGCAGGCATCTTGTGACCTGCCTGCCAACTTTTTTTCAAAAACAATCTAAATAAACTAATCCACATTTTAAATCCTATCGAAACCCAATAGTAAAATTATGGCAAAAGAAGAATTAAAGATTGGTGAAATATCAAAACCAAGGTTTGAGTTCCGCAGTTTTGGCCGCTGCTTCTGCGAGCCAGCTAAGCGTATGGCACGCTTGAGCGTTCCTGTTCCCGAGAAAGTGTGGGAACGCCACAGCACCGAGACTTATATTGTTAGCCGTACCAACGATGTTAACAACACTAAAATTCGCAACGGCAAGATGGACATCAAGACCTTTGTTCAAGAGGTTGACGGGCTTGAGCAGTGGAATCCTTTGATGAAAGGAGAATTTCCCATCAGCGCACAAGTACTACGTAACGAAGTGTTCCCAGCCTTTAAGGTTGAAGGCATGCCCGAGCTCACCAAGGACGAGTACACTCTTGAGGAGTTCCTCAAGATGATTGACGAGCACCCCGACCTGCAAGCGGTTACGGTTGAGAAGGCTCGCTATGGCTATATGGTTAACGACACCATTTGCGAGACTGGCGAGGTGTATATCAACGGCGCGATGGTTCGCACCATCAACAGCGAGAGCACCGAGATTGAAGACATCAAGAAGACCATTGCCGACTGTGGCCTGGAGGGAGTTGAGAACATCAATTATCTGCAAGCCATCAAGCGAGTGATTGGCATGATTAACAAACCTTTAGCAAACTAACAACAACATTATGGCACAAGAAATAGAAAGAAAATTCCTTGTAAAGAGCGAAGACTTCAAGAACGAAGCGTTTAAGGCCACCCGCATCACTCAGGGCTACTTGAGCTCAGTGCCTGAACGCACAGTGCGAGTTCGCGTTAAGGGTGAGAAAGGTTTTATCACCGTCAAGGGCATTGGCAACGAGAGTGGCGCTAGCCGCTTCGAGTGGGAAAAAGAAATTCCTGCCAATGAGGTTATGGAGTTACTCAAGATTTGTGAGCCTGGAGTTATCGACAAGACACGCTATCTGGTAAAAGCTGGAGAGCGCACCTTTGAGGTCGACGAGTTCTATGGCGACAACGAGGGGCTAACCGTTGCCGAGGTGGAATTGCCCAGCGAGGATGCCGCATTCGACCACCCGGCATGGCTAGGAGAGGAAGTTACTGGCGACCCCAAGTATTACAACTCCATGCTCATGAAGAACCCCTATAAGAACTGGAAATAATCAATATATTCAATTGACTTGCGAAAGGGGTGCCACGCACCTTAAGGCACCCCTTTATATGTTACAACCCACAAGAAATACCATAATGACAGCAGAAACAACTACATCACCAGCAGTAGCAACGGCAACTAAAGCGTTTGACCCGCTCGACATGAACAATTATAAGCTCGAGAAACTGCCAAAGATGCAAAAGTCGGGCTTTGAAAAAATATTACAGCGCATAGGTGGCCCACTGGCTATACTAGCCTTTGTGTTCTTCTATTGGTTTGCCGACATTTCGTTCATCAACAACATCGACACCAACAAGGAGACCACAACCCTTGCCGAGGGTGCTGTGAAACGCTATGACGACATGTTCAAGAAAGCTGAGAAAAAGATGAGTGTGGTGGTCGCCCCCGACGGCACCGAGACTAAACACGAGCTCAGCCAGGGCGAGCAGGCCCAGCTCAAGAGCGAAACACACAACCATTTCTTGCGCATCAACTATGCGATGCTCGCAATCTTTGTCGCTGCCATTATCTTGTGGATTACCGAGGCTATCCCTAATTATCTAACCTCGCTCATTGTGATAATGATGATAGTGCTGACAGGTGTCACGAGCGACAAGGAGGCCTACGCACAACTGGGGCATCCTGTGATGTGGCTAAATATCCTGTCGTTTATCCTGGCGAGCATGCTCGTTAAGACACAAGTGGCTAAGCGCTTTGCCATCTGGTTTGTGCTAAAGTTTGGCAAGAGCACTAACGGCATCATCCTTAGCTTCATTGTTATCAACATCGTGCTCTCGGCATTCATCTCGGCCACCACCGCCAAGGCAGCCATCTTGCTTCCCATTTTCATGGTTGTAGCAGCCATCTATGGCGCTAGCGAGGGACATCGCAACAACTTTGGCCGCAACCTGGTGCTCCAAAACCTCTTCCAAATCAACTTGGGCGCAAACTCGTTCCTTACTGGTTCTGGCGCCACACTTCTTGCTGGAGCCCTCATTGGTGGCGCTCTAGGCATAAGCTCGGTGAGCTATCAGGACTGGTTTATGGCAGCCTTCCCCATGAATATCATTCTAATTCTCATTGGCTGGTTTGTAGGCTCTAAGATATTCTTTCCTCTCAAAAAAGAAGAACGCGTGCCACAAATCGACGGTGGCATGGACCGCTTGCGCGACGAGCTACACAAGCTGGGCAAGATGACCGGGCAGGAATACAAGGCTGTAGCAATATTCATGACAGTGCTCATCTTGTGGGCCACAGGCGACTATCATGGCATAGGCCAAACGGCAGTGGCATTTATGGGTGCCGTGGTGGCATTATTGCCCAAGATTGGCATCGTCAAGTGGAATGATGTCGACATCCCGTGGCATCTGCTGTTGTTCTCGGCTGGTGCTTACACGTTGGGAGCAGGCCTTGAAGCCACAGGCTTGCCAGGCACGATGATTAATGCGTTGTTCTCGGCCGTTGGCATTGGTGCCCACACTCCATTCTGGGTAATTTATCTCATCCTCACGGCAAGCATCCTGCTGTTCTCGCTCATCTTTGAGTCAAAGACTATGCTCACGCTCATTTTTGTCCCCATCGCCATTGGTGTTGCACAGAGCAACGGCTATCCTGTAATGAGCCTCGCTTTCCCCGTCGCCTTGCTCGTGGGACATGTGTATGTGCTACCGTTCAACAGCAAGCCCGCTGCCCTACTCTACACCACCAACCAGTATAGCATCAGCGACACCTTCAAGTTTGGTATCACAATGATGTTTATAAGCTGGCTCATGATAATAGTGTGGGGCGACACTGTGCTGCGGTGGTTTGGATACACTAGTGGAGTGTTTTTCTAAAGCACAATGAACAACTCTTTTTTAACACGCTCACAACCCCTATCTCACAACAATGATTAACATTAAGCCTAAAATACATGACAGCAACACGCTGGAGTTTAAAGTGGGTTATGTCCCTGAAGATGGCGTGATTTACAACGACTTCTACATGAACACCTGGATATTTATCCCCGAGGTGCTTGATGTTAATCGCCACACCTACACCAAGGATACATTCTACCGCGACGTCATCTCTTACATGCGTCTCATAACACCTAGATACTTGCTCAGCGAGCTCACCGACGACGACACGCTGCCATTTGTTAGGATAAAGCAAGCTTGCTCTAATCCCAAGAACGAGAATGGCGAGTTTGAGACCGAGGTAAAGATGTACTGCTCAATCGTCAAGAGTAGTTTGCGGGATGCTTTTGAACAAATTGCATCACACAAGAACAAGGACGCTCAAGTGCATCTTGCTAGTGATATCGTGAAACAGTCGGCAACAATGCTAGATATGTACCGTTCACTGCGCTCAATACTTGCCGAGTCTCAAAACGGAGAACAGGTGCTAGTGTTTTATGATTTTGGCGACGAGTTTATCTCTAACATTGTGGAACAGCACATGGGGCGCATTATCAAGCTTTTGCAACCCCAAGAGCTAGACGAGTCGTCGCTCTTGCCTGCCATCACTCATCTGCTTGAAAACGAGCACATGTATCGACAGCGCCGGGGATTCCTTAACGTGAAAGGTGATAGCGATGACGAAAACCGCCAGTTTGTTTACAGGGCTAGCCAGCTCAAGAAATACATTGAGAGTAACCTCTACCTTCCCACCCACAAGCGTAGCAACACTGTCTTTCTTGAGCAAGTGGCATTCAGCGTCGCTGCTGGCATCTCGATGGTGTTTGCCACGGTGGTGTCGTTTGCTTTCCAGCAGACCTATGGCAATTTCACTTTGCCATTCTTTATAGCACTTGTGATAAGTTACATGTTCAAAGACCGCATCAAGGACCTTATTCGCAACTACTTCGCTCACGGCTTGGGTAGCCGCTTCTATGACTACCTAATTACAATTCGCGTGAATAATCGCAAGATAGGTCGCGTAAAAGAGGGTTTTGATTTTGTTTCGCCACAAGATGTGTCGCGACACGTTAACGAGAAACGCGCCCGCAAGAACCCACTAGTGGTGAACCGAGGTGTGGACGAGCAAGTAATCCAGTATCGCAAGTATGTGCACTTGAAGCGCAAAGCCGTAGACCGCATCTCGGCCTACCCCATTAATGGCATCAACAACATTGTGCGGTTCAACCTGTTTGGGTTCATGCGCAAAATGGACAACCCCAAGATGCCACTTTTTGTTAACGATGGCGAGGCAATCGACCATTTCACACAGGGCGACAAGACCTACTATCTAAACTTTGTGATACAGTGCAAATATGAAGGCAACACTGAGTATAAACGCTACCGCGTGTGCCTGGCACGCGATGGTATCAAAAGCATTGAGGAGAAACAACAATGAAACTTAAACACCTGGCCACAACAACACTGCTGGCAATAGCATGCTGCTCATGCGCTAATACCAGCAACGTGAACATCTTGATTACCAACCTCAGCAATCACGACACAACCAATGTGGAAGTGCGAGTGCCCATGAGTGAAGTGATGAAACATCTCAACATGCAACCCACCGATACCCTACTGGTGCTCAATGAGAGAAACCATCCTGTTGACTTCAGCTACTCAAGCGACGGCAACAGCATTGTTTTTATGGTGCCATCTATCAAGCTACATTCACAAAAGAACTTTTCTATCAACAAATCACGCAACGAGCTAAGCGACAATCTTTTCCGCTTTCGCACAGCTAGCATAACAGTAGAAGTAAAATAAAGAATAACCCCTATTAAATAAACTGGTCATCACTCCATTAAGGATGCGATGACCAGTCATTTATTACTCTTTTTTAGGCTCGTTGTGAGTGTAACTTAAATCTTATTTTCCAAATTTCACACGCAGTTTCTCAATCATGTCGCGTGTCATGGTGTCGAGGTCATACTCGGGTTTCCAATCCCATTCCATGCGAGCGCAAGTATCGTCGAGACGGTTAGGCCACGAGTCGGCAATGCCTTGACGCAAGGGGTCTACCTCATATTTCATCTCAAACTCTGGAATTACTTTCTTGATGCTATTATAGATAATCTCAGGATCGAAACTCATGGATGCTATATTGAACGAGTTGCGGTGAACAAGACGAGTGGGATCGGCTTCCATTATCTCAATAGCGGCACGTAGTGCATCGGGCATGTACATCATGTCCATGAAAGTGCCCGCCTTGATGGGACAAGTGAATTTCTCACCTTTAACAGCGCTATAGTAAATATCCACTGCATAGTCGGTTGTGCCACCACCTGGAGGTGTTACATAAGAAATCAAACCTGGGAAACGCACCGAGCGAGTGTCAACGCCAAAGCGAGTGAAATAGTAGTTGCTCAAGAGCTCACCACTAACCTTAGTCACACCATACATGGTGCGAGGCTGCTGAATAGTGTCCTGGGGTGTACCATCCTTGGGAGCATTGGGACCAAAAGAGCCAATAGAGCTGGGGGTAAACACAGCGCAGTTGTGCTCACGAGCCACCTCGAGTGTATTCATCAAGCCACCTATACCTATCTTCCACGCCAGCAAAGGCTTGCTCTCGGCTACTGCCGACAGCAGCGCGGCAAGATTATAGATAGTGTCAATGTTATACTTTTTAACAGCATCAGCAATTTGCTGAGCATTAGTAATATCAACCACTTCCTGTGGGCCCGATTCTGCCAGTTCCCCTTTAGGCTCAGCTCCTGGAATATATCCAGCTACTACGGCACTATTGCCATAAATACTTCTCAGCTTCATAGTGAGTTCAGAGCCAATTTGCCCTGTTGACCCAATTACTAAAACGTTCTTCATTGTTTAAGTCTATGTCTAAAAATAGTTGTTTTATTTTTTAAGATGTGCAAAATTAATCACTAACAATCAAATTTAATAAAATTTCGGCAAAAAAATTGTTCTATGTCATGATTTTTTTAGAACTTTGTGGGTATCGAAGACAATAAGACCTAATAAATAAACAACTATTTAATCTTTTAAAAACTCATGTACGGTAAATTTCAAGAACACCTTAGCAATGAGCTGGCAGCAATTAAGGACGCTGGCTTGTACAAAGAAGAAAGACTAATCACTACCGCTCAAAAAGCGGCTATCAAAGTAAAACCCGGTACCGACGTGCTCAACTTCTGTGCCAACAACTATCTTGGTCTTAGCGATAATCCACGCCTTATCAAGGCTGCTCAAGACATGATGGCACAGCGTGGTTTCGGCATGTCGAGCGTTCGCTTCATTTGTGGCACACAAGACATCCACAAGGAACTTGAGGCTGCCATAAGCGACTACTTCCACACCGAGGACACAATCCTCTACGGCTCGTGCTTTGACGCTAACGGTGGACTCTTTGAAGCTCTACTAGGCCCTGAAGACGCAATCATCAGCGATGCTCTTAACCACGCTTCGATCATTGATGGTGTGCGCCTGTGCAAAGCCAAGCGCTATCGCTATGCTAATGCCAACATGGAAGAACTCGAAGAGTGCCTCAAGCAAGCTCAAGAGCAACGTTTCCGCATCATCGCCACCGACGGTGTGTTCTCAATGGACGGCAATGTAGCTCCTGTCGACAAGATTGTAGAGCTTGCTGAGAAATATGATGCTATGGTAATGGTTGACGAGTCGCACTCGGCAGGTGTAGTTGGTCCCACAGGCCATGGAGTAGCTGAGCAATTTAACCTATACGGCAAGATTGACGTGTTCACAGGCACACTAGGCAAGGCATTTGGTGGCGCTATGGGTGGCTTTACCACAGGCCGCAAGGAGATTATTGCCATGCTTCGCCAGCGCTCACGTCCCTACCTGTTCAGCAACTCGGTAGCTCCAGTAATTGTTGGCGCCAGCCTTGAGATGTTCAAGATGCTCAAGGAAAGCAACGCACTCCATGACAAGCTCATCGACAATGTGAACTACTTCCGCGACAAGATGATTGCAGCAGGCTTCGATATCAAGCCCACTCAGAGTGCTATTTGCGCTGTTATGCTCTACGATGCGAAACTCTCACAAGACTTCGCCGCAGCAATGCAAGAAGAAGGCATCTATGTAACTGGTTTCTACTACCCCGTTGTTCCCAAGGGCGAGGCTCGCATCCGCGTTCAACTCTCAGCTGGTCACGAACATGAACATCTCGACAAGGCCATTGCAGCCTTCATCAAGGTGGGCAAAAAACTAGGTGTAATTAAGTAACACAACTATAGGTTATAAAATAATACATCAACCCCAACAGAGTGCGTATCATAGAAATGTGGTACGCACTTTTTCTTAAAACAGATGTGTTGATAACTTTTTTAGTAAAATTCTTTTTATTTTAAGAAAAAGCATTATTTTTGTAGAAAATAAAATACATATATCATATAATTGATTTATATAGAGATATATAAATATACCAAATCAAAACGTAAAATCACCCGAGGCTTGCCTTGGGTGATTTTATATTTTAAGGTTAATCATAGCCTTAGGACTCTGCACTAGGAATGGGAAAAGTGTGGTTCAGTATTAGAATTTATGAAAAAACAAGAGTATGTGTCAAAATGTGATAAAGACGCAGCTGGGGGTGTGTCAAAATGTGATAAAAGACGCAGCTCCCCCTCTAAGATAGAGGGGGCAGGGGGAGTATGAAAGCCTTAACGTCTATTTACAATATTGATTATGAGGAGGAGTTCTCATTAGATTTCGCATTTTGACACACCCTCTTTAAGGGGGCGATTACCTACGCCTCCCATGTCGCTGACCAGTGGCGTGGTGGGGCTTAGGGCTCTGTTCTAGGAATGGGGAGAGAGTGTTAGTGTTAGTGTTAGAGTTAGAGTTAGAGTTTGTGTTTTTGATATTGGTATATATATTAGTATATATAAATAAACAAGAGAGCCTCGGGCGTGTGCTCGAAGCTCTCTCTTAAGGGGCGATTACCTACTCTCCCACTTTCGCAGTACCATCGGCGTGGTGAGGCTTAACT
>ONEL01000028.1 GCA_900316835.1 uncultured Prevotellaceae bacterium
ACCGGTCTCAGCGTTGAGGGTCATGTCGTTAGCCTCGTTGGTAGTATCCCACTCGGTGCCAAAGAATCCGGCGGGAGAACCAGCTACGGTGTAGGTGTGAGTGGGTTGTGGCTCCTCGGCGAGAGTGGTGAAGATAGTGCTCTCGGTCCAGTCGGTGTTCTTGTCGCCTTCCTCATTGTAGGCCATTACCTGTACCTCATAGTTGGTCTCGGGAGTCAAGCCCTCGATAGTGTAAGGATTAGTTACGTCCTGAACAACGGTCCAGTTGGGAATTTGGCTTGGATCGATGCCATTGGGGACGGTGATTTGGATGTCGTCGATGTAGATGGCCCACATGTCCTCACAATCGTAGTGGCGGAATGCGATAACGCCCAGTCCCTCATAGGCACTCAAGTCTATCTCAATCTCTTGAGCACTAGCTTTAGTGGTGACAGCAGGCTCAATGAATTCACTGATAGCTACAAAGTCACTGAGTGCCGTCCAGTCAGCTGGAGCATAGTATACCATGATTTTGTCGAGATAGCTCGCACTTTGGTTCCAAGTCTTGAACTTGAGGGTGCCACCCATGCCCACCTCGGGAGTGATGAGCCAGTTGTCGGGGGTGAGTGCACCACCGCTGTAGCTTGCTGAGGAGAAGCATGCATCGTCTTGGGTAGTGCCACTGTAAGTCAGGCCCCAGTTGTTTCCATCTCCGTCGGCATCATACAACCTCCAGCCATTTACCTGGCTCTCGTAGCCTGGAACAGGCAGATCCCACAGGTTGTTAATCAGGGCTGGATTGGTCCAAGGACGCCAGCGCAGGTCCCAAGAGCTGTTGTTGTCGCCAGGAACCCAAGCAATCTGTGCGGTGGTAGTGGTGGGTTCGGCGGTGAGGTCGGTTGGCATAGTGGGATCGGGAGTAACTTGAGCCGCGGGGTTGAAGGTGATGTCGTCAACGTTGAGCATGAACATGTCGGTAACGTTGTGGTGAACGATAGCGAACTTACCGGTTTGGCCATCATAGGCGCTGAGGTCGAATTCATAAAGCTCAAATGCATCGGTAGCAGTCTTGTCGGTGCCAACCTGAGTCCAGTTCTCGCCGTCGGTGCTAACATAAACGCCAAATACCTCGGCTGCATAGCTTGCATCTTGTCCCATAGCCCAGAAGCTCAGGGCGCCACCCAGTGTGACCTCGGGCGAGATGAGCCAGTTGTCGGGGGTTAGAGGAGTGCTGGTGTCGTTGTCATAGCTTGCCGAAGCTATCACGCCCACGCCCCCATGGGTGGTCATGTGCTTGTCGCCCGATTGGTCGGCAACGTCGTTGTTGTAATAGGTCCAGTTGAAGCCGTCACCGTCCTTGTCGAGCGCGGTGAATGTCGATAATCCGGCATCGGCATCCTCAAAGTCCCAAACCAGGGTTTCTCCTTCGGCCTTGGGCATTGCCAGCATGTGGATATTTCCACTGGGTTTTACAGCCATGGGCATGGTGGCATCGCCACGCTTTGCCATCGCCACTTTCTCGGTCTTGTTACTAAACGCTTGCACGTTTTTCGAGATCTTAGTTTTCGCGTTAAGTGTCATGGGCACTAACAATGCCGCTAATAACACTAATAATGTAAATTTGTTTTTCATAAGTAAAATAAATTAGATAAAAAAAATAGGATATAGTCCTAGGTTATAGATTCATCTTAATAAGTTGCAAATATATTACAAAAAGGTTAAATATGCAAATAAATAGGCGTAATTTTTCAGCTAATGGCATTTTATAGCTCAAGAGCCAAAGGTGCCAAAGCGAGTGGAGCGGAAAATGGCGGGTAGTGCTAAATGTCGTGAATAATTACTGCGGAAATGAAATGTTTTAGTTATCTTTGCGCTTGGAAAAATGGATATTCGTCTCACATTACCAGCTAGCGTGGAGTGCCGGGTGACACTACCTGCCTCCAAGAGCATTGCTAATCGCTCCTTGATTATCAATGCCCTTGCTGCCAGCTCCTCTATCTTAGAGGAGCAGTTGCCTTGCTCCAGAACAGGGGAAAGCTCCCCCTCAAGTGGGGCAGTGGAGAGCATGGGTAACTCCCCCTCTAAGATAGAGGGGGCAGGGGGGAGTATGAAAGCGTCATCGGCTAGTAATCATACTCCTCAGTCGCTTCGCGCCAGCTCCTCTATCTTAGAGGAGCAGTTGCCGTGCTCCAGAACAGGGGAAAGCTCCCCCTCAAGTGGGGCAGTGGAGAGCATGGGTAACTCCCCCTCTAAGATAGAGGGGGCAGGGGGGAGTATGACAACGTCATCGGCTGGAAATCATACTCCTCAGTCGCTTCGCGCCAGCTCCTCTATCTTAGAGGAGCAGTTGCCTTGCTCTAGAACAGGGGAAAGCTCCCCCTCTAAGATAGAGGGGGCAGGGGGGAGTATGACAGCGTCATCAAAACTAGTGAGATACAATAAAAATGATCCTCAATTAAAAATAATAAGACGTCAATTAAGGAATAATTCAACAAAAGCTGAAAAGACCCTATGGAATTGGCTAAAGAAGGACCAAATCCAAGGATTAAGATTTCGAAGGCAATATGGGATTGGCAATTTTATATTAGACTTTTATTGCCCCCAAATAAAATTGTGTATTGAGCTTGATGGTGATTATCATTTTCATGTCTCTCAACCTTATAGTGATGCTGAAAGAGATGATATATTGTTTAAAAAATATGGTATCTACACGTTGAGGTTTGAGAATAAGATAGTATTTACACAGCCTCAAACTATTATAAATTCAATTTTATACTATAAACAGGTTCTAGAGCATAGCTCCCCCTCTAAGATAGAGGGGGCGGGGGGGAGTATGACAGTGTCATCGGCCGGAAATCATACTCCTCAGTCGCTTCGCGCCAGCTCCTCTATCTTAGAGGAGCAGTTGCCTTGCTCTGGAACAGGGGAAAGCTCCCCCTCAAGTGGGGCAGTGGAGAGCATGGGTAACTCCCCCTCTAAGATAGAGGGGGCTGGGGGGAGTATGACAACGTCATCGGCTGGTAATCATACTCCTCAGTCGCTTCGCGCCAGCTCCTCTATCTTAGAGGAGCAGTTGCCTTGCTCTGGAACAGGTGAAAGCTCCCCCTCTAAGATAGAGGGGGCAGGGGGGAGTATGACAACGTCATCGGCTGGTAATCATACTCCTCAGTCGCTTCGCGCCAGCTCCTCTATCTTAGAGGAGCAGTTGCCGTGCTCTGGTAGCGAGTGTGGTTTAGATGAAAAGTTGAAAAAGCTATGCTTTTTATCATGCCCAGCTCCTGTGGTGTCAAGACCGGAGCACGACATTGTCACTCGCATTAATGTGGGTGGGGCAGGGACGGCGATGCGGTTCTTGACTGCCTTTTTTGCCGTGCAAGAGGGGCTCATGGTGGTGCTTGATGGCGATGAGCGCATGCGGCAACGCCCCATCGCGGTACTCGTGGATGCCTTGCGGCACATGGGGGCTGAGATTGACTACATGGGTCGCGAAGGTTATCCGCCCCTGCGCATCACGGGTAAGCATCTCACAGCAGGAACGGTAATAATTAATCCTGGAGTGAGTAGCCAGTACATAAGTGCTCTGCTCATGATAGCGCCACTGGCTGGCGGCATGACACTTCACCTGGATGGAGAGCCGGTGTCGTTGCCCTACATCGACATGACCCTGAGCCTGATGCGCTACCACGGCATTGAGGCTCGCCGCGACGAGCACGCTATAATGGTGCCTGCCGGGCATTACACCTCAAAGCCACCGCGCATTGAGGGCGACTGGAGCGCCGCGGCATTTTGGCTAGCGCTACAAGCACTGTTGCCACAATCGAGCATCACGCTACAAGGTTTGAGCTGCGATAGCGTGCAGGGCGATAGCGCAATCCAGGAAATAATGGAACCACTGGGTGTGGCGGTTGAGAAGGCTAAAGGCATTGAGACTCAAACGTTTTTCCAGGATGATGATGAGCTCTTGTGTGATGACATTGAGGCGATGTGGCAAGCACTGGTTGCCACTGGGCATACTCCTTCGCGTCCTCTCTGTTATAGAGGCGGTGCTGAGGCCGATGTGCTCATGCTCAGCGCGAGAGCTGAGGCAGGCGTGCTACCTGAGCACTACCACCGCGACATGACCGCTACCCCCGATCTTGTTCCTATCCTAGCCGTGACATTGTGCTTGTTGCGCATGCCATTTACCCTGGTGGGGCTACAGACGCTACGCATCAAGGAGAGCGACCGCGTGGAGGCATTGCGCCAAGAGTTGTTAAAACTGGGTTATAAAGTGGAGTGTGACGAGAGCACTATGAGCTACGACGGCAACCACAGCACCCCTGCTGGCGATGTGACACTCGATCCCCATGGTGACCACCGTATGGTCCTCGCCCTCGCCCTCGCTGCCACTCGTCACCCTGGCATCACCATCAAGAATGCCGAAGTGGTGACAAAGTCGTACCCCAACTTTTGGCAACAACTTCATTTACATCCAGGCACTTGAAAATTAGCTACTATAAACGATGAAAATTGTTAGATTAATTTTTAATGAATTTTAAGCGCAGCGCCCGTTGCTGCTGAAGGGGGGGCGTGCTTCGCACTTAAAATTAAATTAAAATTAGCTACTATAAACGATGAAAATTTTTAAATTAATTTTTAATGAATTTTAAGCGAAGCGCCCGTTTTTAGAGACAGAACTTGAGCAAACTAATGAAAGATAAATGATACCTGCTTTTTACATATTCCTCGCAATGGTGGTGATAGGGGTTATACTCTACATTCATGATCGCATGACGCGCCACCCAGGCGAGCAACAAGACGAGATAGTGCAACCCACGCAAGACGCGTGCACCGACGACTGCTGTGGCGCTCACGATGTGTGCCCCAGCGAGATGATGCTCAAGCACATCGACGACCCGGTGATTTACTACGAAGACGAGGAACTTGATGGCTTCAAGGGTCGTGACCCCTCCAGCTATAATGACAAAGAGGTGGAGCAGTTTCGTGACGTGCTTTACACTCTCAAGCCTGACGAAATCATGGCGTGGGAACGCTCGGTCAAAAAACGTGGCATCGCCTTGCCCGATGTTATCAAAGAGGAGTTGATATCGCTCGTGAATGAGAGATGATGCAATAAATGTTGTGACCATTCGTTTATATTAATACACGCTTGTGGGTGTAATGAAAAAATTGTATCGATACATACCCGTGGTTTTGATAGTTGCGACAGCGATCTTCTCGGCATGCAGTACCAAGAAGAACACTGCCGGTAGCCGTTTTTGGCATGCCTTTAACACTCGCTACAACGTCTACTACAACGGCGAGAAACACTATAACGAGCAGATAAAAGTGCTCGAGAACGACTATCAAGACGACTATTCCACTCAGCTTTTCATTCACCCCGCCGAGGCCTATAGCGACCCTAAGGCAACGCAGCCGAGTACCAACTTTGACCGCACCATCGAGAAGATGCAGAAGGCCATCTCGCTACACTCTATCAAGAAGAAACCCAAGCGCAAAGCCGGCAAGGGAAGCGACCCCAAGTATAAGGCATGGCTCAAGCGCGAGGAGTATAACCCATTTATCCACAACGCCTGGTATCTCTTGGCTAAGGCGCAGTACATGAAAGGCGATTTCTTGAGCTCGGCGGCAACGTTCCACTACATTGCCCGGCACTTCTCCTGGAAACCTGAACTGGTGCTGGAGTCGCAAATTTGGGAAGCACTGAGCTATTGCGCTATGAACTGGACCACCGAGGCCGACAATGTGCTGGTGCACATCCACCCCGAGCGCATCGAGAACGAGCGCCTGAACCAGTTGGCTAATCTAGCTTATGCCGACTATTACATCAAGTGCAAGATGAACGACGAGGCGGTGCCCTATCTGGAGAAAGCCGTGAAGGGCGCTGGCGGAGGGCAAAAGGTGCGCCTCTACTTCCTGCTGGGACAGCTCTACGACGAGACAGGAAAGAAAGAACTTGCTTATCAGGCCTATAAGAAGGCTGGTAGCAGTAGCAGTTCTACCTATCGCACTAAGTTTAACGCTCGCATCAAGCAGAGTGCCGTGTTCCAGGGCAATAACATTGAGGGCGAGGTGAAAGCGCTGAAAAACATGACGCGCTACGACCGCAACAAGGAATACCTCGACCAGATTTACTATGCCATTGGTAACCTTTATCTCACTCGTGGCGATACCGTCAAGGCCATTGAGAACTATGAGCTTGCCGCCAAGAAGAGTACGCGCAACGGTATCGACAAGGCCATCAGCCAGCTCACGCTGGGAGGCATATATTTTGCTCAGCACAAGTATGACAAGGCTCAACCTTGCTACAGCGAGGCTATACCGCAGCTCAGCGAGACCTATCCTAACTACAAGGCACTCAAGCACCGCAGCGATGTGCTCGACGAACTGGCGGTCTACTCGGGCAACGTGACACTGCAGGACTCGCTGTTGCGATTATCGCAAATGCCACTCGAGGAGCAAAAAAAGGTGATAGCTAAAATCATTGAGGAGCTGAAGAAGAAGGAGAAAGAAGAGAAAGAAGCCGCCGACCGTGAGGCCTACCTGGCGCAACAACAAGGTGCCAACGGACTGAAAAATAACGCTAAACAGCCAGCAAGCTATAATATCAACACCGACAACTCGTGGTATTTCTATAACACAGCCACTAAGAATGCCGGAAAGACGGCATTCCAGCAACAGTGGGGTAACCGCAAGCTGGAGGATAACTGGCGACGGCGCAACAAGAACACCTTCTCGCTCGACGAGAACACCGAGGAGGAAAATGACAGCATCGCAGGCAACGATTCAATCGCTGCCAACGACTCGACACAGGTGGACAAGGAAGCCCTCAAGCGGGCTGAAGACCCACACTACGAGGAATACTATCTCAAGCAAATCCCTAAGACCGAGGAAGAAATTCAGACTTCTAACGACGTCATCCAGGAAGGCCTGTATAACATGGGTGTAATTCTCAAGGACAAGCTCGAAGACTTGCCCGCGGCAGCCTATGAGTTTGAGCAACTGCTGGAACGATACCCCGACAACACCTACAGGCTCGACACCTACTATAATATGTACCTGCTCTACCAGCGAAGTAGGCAATACAGTGATGCCGAGCGGTACCGGCAGCTGATATTGAGCAACTTCCCCGAGTCGAAATATGGTATGGCAATGCAGGATCCCAACTACCTGGAGAACCTCAAGCGCATGAATCTGGTGCAAGAAGAGCTCTACGACCAGGCCTATACCGCTTATCTCAACAACGACAATGCCATCGTGCACCAGGCCTATGCCGACATGATGCGCACCTATCCGTTGTCGAAGATTATGCCCAAATTCATGTTTATCGACGCGCTCGCCTACGTCACTGAGCGCAATCCTGAGATGTTCAAGAAGACCATCAAGGAAATGCTAGAGCGTTATCCCGAGACCGATATCACGCCCACGGCATCGGCAATCGTCAAGAACCTGAATCAAGGTCGCAAAATTAATGGTGGCTCTAGCAACACGCGCGGCATGTTGTGGTCGATGCGATTGTCGAACGACTCAACAGCCGGCGGTGGCGAGAACAAGGAGTTCACTCCATTCCAGGAGGGACGCAGCAAGCCACAACTCTTTGTGCTTGTGTTCTCAACCGACTCGGTGTCGAGCAACCAGTTGCTCTATGAGGTGGCTAAGCACAACTTCTCATCGTTTGTGATGAAAGACTTTGAGCTGGAACAGATGTCTTTCAGCAACTTGGGACTTATTATTGTCAAGGGCTTCGCTAACTACTCGGAGGTAGAGCACTACCGTGGCGTGTGGGAGAAAGACGAGGAGAAAGTGATTCCGCCTCAGGCTCACTATGTGATTATAAGTCAAGAAAACTTCGACCTCCTGTTGCGAGAGGGTCGCACATTTGAGGAATACTTCCGCTATCTGGATGAACTCAATGAGGAGAAAGTGGAAGAGCAAATTCCTGAAGACGCTGTCGACGATAGCAAGAAAGAAGAGGACGCAGCCAAGCCTCAGGAGAAGAAAGAGGACGAAAAGGCCGACAAGACTGTGGAGCCTGACGAAAAGAAGGACGAGAAACCCGCTGTGCAACCGCAGCAGCCTCAAGGTGAGTCGCAACTGCTTGAGGAGGCTCGTCGCCGTGCCGAGCTGCGCAAGCTTGAGGAAGACCGCAAGCAGGAGGAGGCTCGCAAGAAAGAAGAGGCTAAGCGCCAGGAAGAGGAACGCCAGCGCGAGGAGGCTCGCCAGCGTGAACTGGAGTTGTTGCGTCAGCAAGAGGAGGCTAAGCAGCAAGAGGAGGCTCAAAAGGCTGCTTCGCAGGACAAGAGCAACGACAAGAAGGATGACGACAACGTGCGTCACCTCAAGAAGCAAAAGACCGATGAGGATAAGGCTCGCGAGCGCCAGGAAAAGGAGGCTAAGAAGGCCGAGAAGGAACGACTCAAGCAACTGGAACGCGAGGAGAAGGCTCGTCAAGACTCTATCAAGAAAGCCGAGAAGCAGCGTGAGAAGGAACTCAAGGCTGCCGAGAAGGCTAAAGAGGACTCTATAAAGGCTGCTGAGAAGGCTCGTGAAGAGCTCCAAAAGCAAAAAGAACAGGAGAAAGAAGAGGCCGCTAAGCGTGCCGAGCAAGAGCGCAAGGACAAGATTAAGGCCAAGGAAGAAGCTCGCAAGCAGCGTGAGCAAGAGCGCAAGCAACGCGCTAAGGAGCGTGAGCAAAAGAAGAAAGAGGAGGCTAAGCGCAAGAAAGAAGAGGCTAAGGCGCGCAAGGAAGCTGCCAAGCAGCGCCAGAAGGAGCGTGAAGAAGCTCGCAAGCAACGTGAGCGCGAGCGCAAAGAAGCCGCCAGGCAGCGTGAGCAAGAGCGCAAAGCCGCTCAGCAAAACAAGTGATCTTCTTCTCTACAAGAACGTGTGTTCGACAAATTTATCGCTTTAAAATCATAGCATTAGCGCTCCCGAGGGTGTGTCATAATTCGATAAATGACGCAACTCCCCCTCTAAGATAGAGGGGGGCAGGGGGGAGTATGAAAACCATAACGTCTATTTACTATATTGATTATCAGTCTATTCTATACTATCATACTCCTGTGGGCCCTGCGGGCAGAGGGTGTTCCAAAAGTGTGATAAAAGGTGCAGCTCCCCCTCTAAGATAGAGGGGGCAGGGGGGAGTATGAAAACCATAACGTCTATTTACTATATTGATTATCAGTCTATTCTATACTATCATACTCCTCCGCCCTTCGGGCACCTCCTCTATCTTAGAGGAGGAGTTTGATATACAGCTATTTATTTTGGATAAAATGTCCACGCACTCAGGCATTGGGCAAGCTCATGCTTTCTCGCTTAATCGCATTTCCACTTCACAATCAACGCTGCGACTTCTTGCGCTTCAAGGTCATGAACGTGAAGGGGTAAGGGTTGCGCTCGTCGGCAATGTGCTCCTCACGCTCGACGATAGTCCATGAGCGCAAGTCGATGCGTGGAAAATGAGCATCCACGTCTTCAAACTCATGGTCAATTACAGTGAGGTAGATAGTTGACAATAGCGGGAATGTGGCATGGTAAATCTGCTCACCACCTATCACCATCACCTCGCCAGGCATGGTGGCAGCCACGAGTGCCTCGTCTACGCTATGAACCACTGTCACCTCGCTGTGTGGGTTATAAACCTTGTTGCGGGTAATCACAATATTTTGGCGTTCTGGCAGTGGGCCCTTAGGGAACGACTCAAATGTTTTGCGTCCCATCACAATGCTGTGGCCCATAGTGATGTTCTTGAAATGCTTCATGTCGGCTGGCATGTGGCACAGCAGTTGCCCCTGTCGCCCAATCGCCCCATTGCGGTCGATTGCCACTATAGCTGAAAGGTTATAACTCATAGTTTATAGTTCACAGTTTATAGTTTACTGGATGGTCTATAATGTCTATAATGTGCATTATGAATTATGCATTGTTCGTGCATTATGAATTGTGCATTATGAATTGTGCATTATGAATTGAGCATTGTGCATTGTGCATTATGAATTGTGCATTGTGAATTATGCATTGTGCATTGTGAATTATGCATTGATTAAACCGATACCACACCCTTGATCAATGGCCATGGGTCGTAGCCTTCGAGCTTAAAATCATCGTACTGGTAGTCGAAAATGCTCTTCACCTTGGGGTTTAGCACCATGCGTGGTAGCGGTCGTGGCTCGCGGCTCAGCTGTTCATGCACCTGGTCCATGTGGTTGAGATAGATGTGAGCGTCGCCAAAGGTGTGGACAAACTCGCCCGGCTCAAGCCCCGTCACGTGCGCAACCATCATGCACAATAGCGCGTAACTGGCAATGTTGAACGGCACTCCCAGGAACAAGTCGGCACTGCGCTGATAGAGTTGCAGGCTCAGCTTGCCGTTAGCTACATAAAACTGGAACAATGTGTGGCATGGTGGTAGCTTCATGGTGGGCACGTCGGCAACATTCCAGGCGCTCACAATGATGCGGCGAGAGTCGGGGGTGTTCTTTATTTGGTCAATGACCTGGCTAATCTGGTCGATACTGCCACCGTGATAGTCGGGCCACGAGCGCCACTGCCCGCCATACACCGGACCCAGGTCGCCATTCTCGTCGGCCCATTCGTTCCATATTCTCACGCCATGCTCCTGCAGATACTTAATGTTAGTATCCCCCTTGAGGAACCATAGCAGTTCGTAGATTATCGACTTGAGATGTACCTTCTTTGTGGTGAGCAGGGGAAACCCCTGGCTCAAGTCGCACCGCAACTGGTAGCCAAACACGCTCTTAGTGCCAGTCCCTGTGCGGTCGTGCTTTACCGTGCCATTCTCCAGCACATGCCGCAATAAGTCGAGATATTGTTTCATTGTAATAAGCCTTTATAAGATAATGGCAAAGATACTATATTTTTTAAAATTAGCGCAAGAAACTATTGCAAATAAGTGCACCAAATGAATTGATATTATTTTGTGAGAATTATTTTTTTATTTAACTTTGTGTAATAATTGATGAGATATGCAGCAAAAAACTATAAATAGATGTCTTTATATCAATTCTTTTCGAGGCTTTATTGAGCAGGATAGAATGTCGATATTAGGTGTTTTACATGACAATTACCATGGGGAAGTATTGACAACATCAAATGATGCTTGGGCTGAAGAAATCGATTTGCTTCAAGAAATTTTGGTTCCGTGGAAAAATGAAAATGCTCAAATTATTTTTGAGTATGATATACCGCGTTTAGGAAAAAGGATAGATGTTGTTCTGCTTTTAAAGGGAATGATTTTTTGTCTTGAATTTAAAGTGGGTAATAAATTTGCGCTTCAATCGGATGTTGAGCAAGTAATGGATTATGCGTTAGACCTCAAGAACTTCCATCTTTTTAGTCACGATAAAATAATTGTACCAATTCTTATTCCAACAGAATATATCTCTTCTTCATCGGTTTTTCAACCTTCAATTTATAATGATAATATTTATAACCCTTTAATATCAGGAAAATTTAATCTTCAAAAATTAATCCATAAAATTATAGAACATTCAGGTTGTTGTGAGTATTGCGAAACATTAGGAGATTGGATAAGAAGTCCTTATTCTCCTACTCCTACAATTATTGAAGCAGCTCGTACTCTTTATGAGAACCATTCGGTGGAGGATATTACAAGGCATGAAGCTGATAATGTGTCGACCGATAGTACTATTCAATATATTCTTGATGTTATTGATAGGAGTAAAAACTATAATAAGAAAAGTATTTGCTTTGTAACTGGAGTACCTGGAGCTGGTAAAACCTTAGTTGGACTAGATGTTGCAGTTAAACAGTCATACAGAAACGGAGAGCTTGATAAGGAGAATGGAGCAGTTTATTTGTCGGGAAATGGTCCATTGGTAGCTGTTCTTACTGAAGCTCTTGCCAAAGATAATTATAAAAAATGTAGAGATCGGGGTGAGCCTAAAAAGCTTTCAGATTCTCGTCGTGAAGTGAGTGAATTTATACAAATTATTCATCGCTATCGCGACAATATGCTTGCCAAGATAAAAAATCCAGTGGAAAATGGGATTGTAGAAATAGATCCCGAGAAAGCAGTGAAACTTGAAGGTACCGGATATGCCGAAGTAGAGCATGTGGCAATCTTTGATGAAGCTCAACGTAGTTGGACTCATAAACGAATTGCTAACTATCTAAAGCGAGGTGGTACTTATGGTAACAAATTGAAAGTTCCAAACTTCCCTATGTCGGAGGCTGAGTTCCTTATTTGGTCTCTTGACCAGCGTGAGGATTGGGCTGTTATTGTTTGTTTAGTTGGTGGCGGTCAAGAGATTAATACAGGAGAGGCTGGTATATCGGAATGGATAAATGCTTTAAATGTTAAATTTAGGAATTGGGACGTTTATATCTCGAATAAATTGACCGACCCAGAGTATGCCGAAGGGAGAGTTAACGAATTGCTAAGCGAGAATAAAAGGGTAACTTATTCAGATAGATTACATTTAGCAGTTAGTTTACGCTCGTTCAGAGCTGAAACGCTTTCAGATTTTATTCATTCTTTGTTGGCATTTAATGACAATGCAAAGCAACTATATTTGGATGTGTCGAGGCGCAATTATCCAGTAGTACTAACACGCGATATGGATAAAGCAAGAAAATGGTTAAGAAGTATGGCTCGCGGTACTCAACAGACTGGCATTCTTGTTACCAAAGTTGCAGCTCGTTTCAAGCCATTAGCAGTAAATATATTGGCTCAAGGAGATGAAAATGCTGTGCATTGGTTTCTTGAAGATAAAACAGATATTCGTTCTTCAAACTATCTAGAAGATGCTGCTACAGAGATTCAAGTGCAAGGTCTAGAACTTGATTATGCTTGTGTCTTGTGGGATGCAGACATGCGATGTGAGGACAATGAATGGACATTTTACAAATTTAATGGCAAGAATAAATGGAATCCTGAGAATAATGTTGAGACTAAGAAATATATGCTCAATGCCTACCGTGTTTTGCTTACTCGTGCACGTCAAGGAATTGTAATATGTGTTCCTTATGGTAATAGTAAGATGACTCCAGAAGGCTTTCCAGAAGATCCTACTAGGTTGCCTGAATTCTATGATGGTACATATAATTATCTTAAATCACTTGGCTTAAAGGAATTATAGATTAATGTGAATTGTTTGTTGTTGTAGGTAATTGTTTGAAAAAAAAGATGTTAGTGAACTTTTGTGTGAATTGGTGGTTTATGTCGTTAGAGAAGACTACCTTTTAATAAATCATGTTGCACCTTGGCAATAAAAATGAAAATCTATGTTTTTCATTTTGTATTTCTCTGAGGGTTTGCACTAATTGTGGATAAATTAGGCTACGGCTCGGAAAATTGCAAACAAGTTTGCATTTTCGCTCGCCTTGTACTAATTTTGCAGCTGATTTCACGCGGTGTGGAACAATTAATACATATTGAGACAATTATGAGCGAGATTTTTGAAATGGTGGCAAAGACCTTCCAGGGGCTGGAAGGGGTTCTTAGTGATGAACTCACAGCGCTAGGTGCACAAGAGGTTACTCAAGGCACACGCATGGTTGCCTTCAAGGGCGACAAGGAAATGATGTATAGGGCAAATTTTGCCCTTCGCACAGCGTTGCGCATCCTCAAACCCATTTACAAGTTCCATTCGACCGATGCCGACGACCTCTACGAGCAGGTGAAGAGGTATAACTGGGATGACCTGATGACTGAGAATAGCACGTTCTCCATCGACTGCACGGTGTTTAGCGACACCTTCCGCCACTCGCGTTTTGTGACCTACCGCGTTAAGGATGCTATTGCCGACTATTTCATGGAGCGTTGCGGCAAGCGGCCATCTATTCGCCTCAATTCTCCTGACTATCAACTTAATGTGCACATCAATGGAAATGATGTGACAATCTCGCTCGACTCCTCGGGTGAGCCACTCTACAAGCGTGGCTGGCGTGTGGCACAGACCGATGCACCCATCAACGAAGTGCTTGCCGCGGGCATTATCAAGCTGAGCGGTTGGGACGGGCAGAGCAACCTGGTGGACCCCATGTGTGGCTCGGGAACGTTCCTGATTGAAGCCGCGCTCATCGCTACCAACATGGCTCCTGGCCTCTATCGCAAGGAATATGCTTTCCAGCACTGGCCTGACTATGATGCCGACCTCTTCAACGAGATTTATAACGACGACAGTGGTGAACGAGAGTTTAACCACAAGATTTATGGCTACGACATTTTAGGTAAAGCTGTAGCCACATCGCTTGCCAACGTGAAAAACGCTGGGCTCTCACAATATATTGAGGTAGACCGCATTCCCATCGAGGAGCAACAGGAGGCACCCTCGAAGGGTGTACTCATCACTAATCCGCCCTATGGCGAGCGTCTCACCAGCGATGACTTGCCACGTCTGTATGCCACGCTGGGCGAGAAACTCAAGAAGGTGTATGTGGGCTATGATTGCTGGCTGATTTGTGGCAGTAACAAGGAGCTCATTGATAGCCTAGGGCTCAAAGCCTCGCTTCACTACCCGTTGCTCAATGGCGACATCCCATGCGAGTTGCGCGAGTATGTGATCTTTGACGGCTCCTACGATGACCTGCGGCGCAAGGGTGGCACTATAAAGAATGAAGGGTTCCGCGCCAGCGACAAGCCCACACATGCACGGCGTGAACGACGCGACGAAGACTCTCGCCGCGACTTAAAGCGTGGTGCCCGCCATGAACGCGACAATGGCAAGCGTCGTGACTTCAAGCGCGATGAGACCCCGGCACGCAGACGACCTGCCGAGGATCGTGGCGAGAATCCCGCACGCAGGCGTAAAGAAGACCGTGGTGAAAATCCTGCCCGCAAGCGTGATGAGGGTAACGAGAACTTGCATGTGTATCGCACCGAGCGACCCTATGCCGACCGCCACACCGATGGCGCGACTGGTGAGGGCGGACATCGCCGCACTTTCTCATTCCATGGCCCACGCCTGGGCGAGGACAAGGAGCGTCCCATCTTCAAGGGGCGCCGCAACGGCTGGAAGCGCCGCGACGCCACCACTGGCGATGGCAATGAGGAAAACCAAGATTAATTATCCACACTTGGTCAATCATGCAGGTCATTGTCTCGTTTACTCGATAGCTTGTTCACTAGTTCGCTAAAAATATTATGGCCAAAAAAGGCAGTTACATAGTAGATTATTTTAACAATCGCGGGTTCTTTGGGCTCTCGATATTGTTGCTCATCATCTTCTCGGTGATAGCCAGTGGCAATTTTGAGGTTCCACAGCGTGGCTATGGCACCTTCCATAACCTTGCCACGTGGATACAGAGCAGCGACACGTCATGCTTTGTGGCGGTGTTGTGCAACGTGGTGCTGGGTGTGCTACTAGTCACGCTCAACATCATGTTCCGATACATCAAGACCTACAACTGCTTTGTGTTTGCTGCCATGTTTGTGCTCTTGCAGGGCATCAACCCATTCTTGAGCACGCGCTTCTTTGCGGGCACCGCGTTGTGCCTGGTGGTGGTAGTAGCATTGTTCTTCATGTTTGAGCAGTATGGCAAGCGTGGTGTGGCAGCGCAAGGTATCTTCCTGGTGATGGCACTGCTATCGTTTTTTACGCTCTATCACTATGTCTTTTTCTTGCTTATTCCCCTGTTTGTGCTAGGCTTTGCCTACATGCGCGTGATGGATGTGCGCGGGGTGTTTGCCACAATATTTGGAGTCTTAACTCCCTACTGGATTGCGCTTGGCACAGGGCTTGAGAGCTTCTCGTCATTTCAGCCGCCTCACCTGTCGGCGGTGTGGGATAGTGTGCCGGCTTTTGCGGCACGAGGATGGGCAATAACCATCGCCATCGTCACCGTGGCTCTCACTGTGCTTGTCACGGTGAGCAATTTCAAGACAATGCTTAACTATAGTGTGCATGTGCGCGCCTACAACAATTTCTTTGTCGCGCTAGCGGTGTTTGTGCTAGTGATGATGGCGGTCGACTACAACGACTTCCTCTTCTACATGCCACTGCTCAACATGTGCTTTGCTATCCAGTATGGGCACTGGTACGTTATCACACCTCACGAGACACGCCAGCCTGTTACAATGTGGATGCTCGTGGCGATGCTTACGGCATTTATTATAGCAATGGTTATAGCCTGATGAAAATAGTTGCCGACAGCAAAATTCCCTATATCAACGGCCTGCTTGAAAATGCCGGTCATGAGGTTGTTTACTTGCCTGGAGCAGAGACCACCGCCCGTGATGTGCACGATGCCCAGGTGCTTCTCACCCGCACCCGCACCCGTTGCGACCGCTCGCTGCTCGATGGTAGCCGGGTGGAATTCATTGGCACGGCAACAATAGGCACCGATCACATCGACCTCGACTACTGTCGGCAGCATGGCATCACCGTGGAAAACGCTCCCGGCTGCAATGCGCCTGCCGTGGCGCAGTGGGCTCATGCCTCAATATTGCAATGGCTCAAAGCTCGTGAGATAAATAGTCCCATCACATTGGGCATTGTGGGCGTGGGTCACGTGGGAAGCATTGTTGCACGATGGGCGCGGCAACTGGGCTACCGCGTGCTGCTCAACGACCCACCCCGAGCCAATCAAGAAGGAAATGAGGCTTTTTCAACGTTAGAACAACTGCAGCGAGAGTGCGATATCATCACTTTTCACACACCCCTGACCACCGGTGGCGACTATCCCACTTGGCACATGTGTGACAAGCAGTTCCTGGGTAACTTGCAGCGCTGCCGCTTGATTATGAATGCGGCGCGAGGCGCGGTGTGCGACAACCGCGCTCTGCTTGAGTGGCAAGGCGACGTGGCACTCGACTGCTGGGAAGACGAGCCAGCCATTAGCCGACCTCTGCTGGAGAAAGCATTTGTCGCCACACCTCACATTGCCGGCTATAGCCTGCAGGGGAAGCAACGAGGCACGGCGATGATTATCGACGCTCTCAACCGCCACTACGGCTGGCACATTGAGCCACCGCGAGCCTCAACACCTGTGATGGGTGCCGACCTAGTCACTGCACAATCAATCCTTGAAAGCTACAATCCCCTTGCCGACACCGCCCTGCTAAAAAACTCACCCGGCAACTTCGAACTCTTGCGCAACAACTACCCCCTGCGCCAGGAAATAAAATGAATAACCTTGCCCTCACGATCATCGACTCTCTCTAAAAAAGAAAAATGCTTAAAAAATACACATTATTTATAGGAATTGTGAGTTTTTTGCCTAATTTTGCACCCGATTTTGAATGTTTAGCATAATAATTACCACTGGTTAACGGTGTGTAATGTGCTCTGAAACAAGAAGATAAGATATATTTTAAGTATATTATGGCAGACAATTTGGTAATCGTTGAGTCTCCGGCTAAGGCCAAGACTATTCAAAAGTTTTTAGGAAAAGATTATAAAGTGATGTCAAGCTACGGACACATCCGTGACCTTGAGAAGAAGGACTTTAGCATTGATGTTGAAAATGATTTTCAACCAGTGTATGTGATTCCTGAAGACAAAGAAGCACTGGTTGCTGAACTCAAAAAAGCTGCTAAAAACGCTAAGACGGTGTGGCTAGCTAGTGATGAGGACCGCGAGGGAGAAGCTATTGCATGGCACTTGAGCGAAGTGCTTAACTTGAAGAGTGAGAACACTAAGCGCATTGTGTTCCATGAAATTACCAAACCCGCTATTCTTGCTGCCATTGAAAATCCACGCGACATTGATGAGAATCTTGTCGACGCGCAACAAGCGCGCCGAGTGCTCGACCGCATTGTGGGTTTTGAACTTTCGCCAGTGCTGTGGAAAAAAATAAAGCCTGCTTTGAGCGCTGGTCGCGTGCAGAGCGTGGCTGTGCGACTCATTGCCGAGCGAGAGAAGGAAATTCGCGACTTCCACAGCGAGCAGTACTATCGTGTGAGTGGCGAGATGCTTAATGCCGAGGGTACTTCTACTTTCGCATGCGAACTCAACAAGCGCTTCAATAGTCGTGAGCATGCTGTGGAGCTGCTTGAACACTGCAAGAACGCATCGTTCCAGGTTGCCGACGTGCAGGTAAAACCGGTTAAGAAGAGTCCGGCACCACCGTTCACCACTTCCACTCTCCAGCAAGAGGCTTCGCGCAAGCTGGGCTTCTCGGTGGCTCAAACCATGCGCGTCGCTCAGTCGCTTTACGAAAGCGGACACATCACCTACATGCGTACCGACTCGGTGAACCTGTCAAGCCTGGCGCTGGGCACCATCAGCCACGAGATTAAAGAAACACTTGGCGAGCAATACCTCAAGGTGCGCAAGTATCACACAGCTTCTAAGGGTGCGCAAGAGGCTCACGAGGCAATTAGGCCCACCTTTATCAACAATCACGATGTCAATGGCACCGCTCAGGAGAAGAAACTTTATAAACTCATCTGGAAACGCACCATTGCTTCGCAAATGGCCGACGCTCAGCTTGAGAAAACTCAAGTGGATATCGCTATTGCCGGGCGTCCCGAACTGCTCATCGCAAGTGGTGAGGTAGTGAAGTTTGACGGCTTCCTTAAAGTTTACTTCGAGACTAATGATGATGAGGAAAATAACACACTGGGAGGTGAAATTCACATGTTGCCCACTCTCACCAAGGGCGACAATTTAGCGCTAAAGCAAATGGTGGTGACTCAGCGCTACACTCAGCAGCCCAACCGCTACAGCGAGGCTATGCTGGTGAAACGACTTGAGGAACTGGGCATTGGACGCCCTTCGACCTATGCGCCCACCATTTCCACTATCCAGGCTCGCGACTATGTGGTAAAAGGCGAGAGCAAGGGTGTAAAGCGTAGCTATGAGCAAATCACCCTCAAGAATGGCAAAATAACGTCAAAGAGTAAGAGTGAACTTGTGGGAAACGAGAAAGGTAAACTTATTCCTACCGACGTGGGTATGGTGGTTAATGACTTCCTCACTCAGTATTTCCCTCAAATCCTTGACTACAACTTCACGGCTAAGGTAGAGACCGAGTTTGACGATATAGCTGAGGGTAAGCGCCGCTGGAACGATGAGATAAAAGATTTCTATAAAGGCTTCCACAAGAACATACAGGAAGTATCGTCTATGAGGCTCGAACACAAGGTGGGTGAGCGCATGCTGGGCAACGACCCTGTGACCGGCAAGCCAGTCTCGGTAAAGATTGGGCGCTATGGACCACTTGTTCAGTTAGGTAGCACTAACGACGCCGAGAAGCCCCGCTTCGCTTCGTTGCAGAAGGATCAGAGCGTGGCAACAATCACACTTGAGGAAGCTATGAAGCTCTTCGACATGCCACGCACATTAGGCAGCTTTGAGGATGCCGAGGTAACGATTGCTATTGGCAAGTTTGGTCCCTATGTTAAGCACAACGGCAAGTTTGTTTCTATTCCCAAGGATGTGTCGCCCTATAGCATTAGTCTTGATGAAGCGATAGAGCTTATCAAGGAAAAACGCAACAGTGAGGCTAAGAAAGTGCTTCTCACATTTGATGAGGAACCACAACTGCAAGTGCTCAATGGGCGATTTGGACCCTACATCAGCTACAATAAGCAAAACTATAAGATTCCCAAGAAAGTGGATGCCACCAAGCTAACACTTGAGGAGTGCCGTGCTATAGTTGCCGACGAGGCTAATGCCAGCAAGGGAGGTGCCCGCAAGCGTGCTGCAGGAAGACGCAAGGCTACCACATCTAGCAAGTAATTAACACAATTCACACTCACATTACTATGGCAAAGATATTTCAATTAACCATTGGTTTTGTACTATTACTTTTTACACTAGGATGCCTTAGTTGCAATAACAACTCAGGCAAAGAGAACTCGCTAGCCGAGAATCCCGATTCGATAAAGATGATTATCGCAAAATTCAACGACGCTCTACCTCTCACCTTCGACAGTGGTAACGAACTTGATAGTATCTATTATGACAAAGTGGGAAATGAGGCGGTGTTTAGCATGGTGATTGACGATGCCGTGGGCGTGGTCGACATGGACAGCCTCCTCAGTGGTGGAGAAGCCGCTAAGAAATTATTGATTTCTGAGTTAAAGACTAACGGGAAGGCTCTTGACATGTACAAGCAGCTGGCGCAAGGAGGTCTTGACCTGCGCACAGTGATGATGGGGAAACGCGGTCGTAGCAGTTGCCAGGTGATGCTTTCGGCACAGCAAGTGATGGATATTAAGGCCGATAAGAATGGTGAGAATAAAGCTTCGCAAGCGGCAATAAGCTCACGCGACTCACTCGACCTACTCATTGACTCAATTAATGCCTTGTGCCCCGACTCGGTGAGTAAAAAAATTACTATGACCAAGGTGCAAGTGGAAAACAATTACTTGGTTTACAACTATGTGTGTGATGAGGATGGTGTGACCGTCGACCGAATGAAGGGGGAAATGAAAGGCTGGAAAGCGTCGGCCGATAGCAAGTTGCGACACCCCGAGCCACAATTGCTCGCGTTAATGAAGCTGTGCATTAACAACAGCTTGGGCATGAAACATCGCTACATGGGCAAAGAAACAAAGCAAGCGATTGACTACTCTTTCTCGGCGGTTGACTTGAGCAAGATGTGTAATCACCCATTGCCCGAGGGATATGTGGAAATTAAGGAACGCATCAAGGAGCCCAAGCCACAACAGCCCGCAAGCAACAATGATGCCCAACGGCGAGTTAATGGAATATATTAAGCTAATTGAGATTTACTTAATTACCACCTTCTGGCCACTATGGATATAAATGCCTGGATGGCTGGGTCTTGAAGAAAAAATAACACCCGTGAGCGAATACCACGCTTGCGGGTTTTTTGTCGACTCGCTAACTATGTGTTCCACACCCTGCTCGGCTTTGAGCTGGGCATATTCCGTTTGAGCCGAGGCTAGCAAGTTATTAAAGATGGTGTTGTTGCGCAGGGTTACTAGAGCGCAATCGGCCATCACTCGGCCAGCATGAACATCGGTGGGATAAGCAAAGCCACTTATCACGCTACTCCAGCCATAGTCATAGCCGCGTTTGAGAATCTGGTCTTGACACGAAGGCATTAGTTGCGCCAGAATGAGAGCTATTCCCCAGCCAACCAAGGCGTGCTCCGAAGGATAGGATGACGTGTTGCTTAAGAGACTCTCTTGCGATGGTAATAAAGTGTTGTCAACAAAATGCCTGAATGGCCTTTGGCGGCTCCAGCCTTCCTTAACATTGGGCGAGATAGTGCTTAACATCAGCTTGCTCACTTTTAACAACATTACTATGGATGGTGCTTCGCTTTCGTTCAAGGGAACATCGACTAGCGGGGCAAAGCTAGCTAGCATGTTGTCATCGTTCAAGCTAGCGTCGAGGGCTGCTTGTTCACCACGTTCGCCAGTGCGTTCACTCTTGGCGAGCCAGTACTGGGCAGCATCGCCTGGGAAGGTGTAGTCGCTGGTGCTTGGGGGTGGGTCTAGGATTTTTTTTGAATCGGGGTAACTTGCCATGATGTCGCTCACAGTGAGACCTTTTAAGCGAAGGTACTCCTCTCGGGCGGCAAGTAAATCATCAATATAATCTTGCTCATTGTGCACGCGGGCTATTGCTGCCGAGGCACACACACGAGCGGCATCAACATCGCTCTGCCAGTGAACACCCACTATCACACGGCTCTGGCCATAATCAAAACCACGACGCAAGATTGTGTCTTGAAGAGTAGGAACCATCTCGGCGAGTGCGAGTGCTACACCCCATCCTAGTGCCGCATGCGACGAAGGGTAGGAACTACTATTTCTTAATGTCGGAGCATAGTCATTTGACCCCCACACACTCGTGTTCATCTGGACAAAGGGGCGCTTGCGGAAGTGGGCAATCTTCATCATCGACACCCCATCACTAGCGATGAAACCGGCACGGTACATGAGTCGGTAGATGGCAGGAGTTTCTTCCTCGTTGATGTTAAGCTCTAGAATGCCACTATAAATTTCGACCATGCGTGAGATGCCATATTTTGAATCTTTGCTGGCTAGCTGCCCCCGCTCGGTGTAACGAATAGAATTTCCCCACACCCATTGGGCAAAGTCGCTAGTCATAATAGCCGAACTTGCCGAGTCGGGAGGCAAAGGAAGGTATACCGTCGAGTTGGGGAGCTTGCTGGTGGGCACGTAGGGCGGGTAGTCATTGGCAATGACTTGCGCTGTCATCGTCACAATGGCTATGAGCAAGAATAATATTCTATTCTTGTGGCATTTCATGTGCTAACAGGTTATACTTTTGGGGTTAAAATTATTTCTTACTGCCTAGCTGAATGGGCTCGCCAATGCATGAGTTGGGCATTTGGATGTGGAGCATTGAGCACACCGTGGGCGCTATGTCTACCATGCGAGTGGGGATGGTGGTCTCGCCAGGAGTTATGTGCCAGCCCATGAACACAAGGGGTATGTGACTGTCATAGGGATTCCAAGCGCTGTGGGTAGTGCCTTTGTAATCATCTTTTACCTTGAAGGGTAGATAACCGGCACGGGTCATGACAAAGATGTCGCCACTACGGCCACGATGATAGCCATTGATGATGCGTTCCTTGAGGAAGCTGGGAATGCTTGCTTGTTCCACTTTTTCATAGTCAACGGCAAGTATCAAGTCCTTGTCTTGCTTGAGAACGTTAAGGGCAATTTCTTTGACTTGATTTTTGTCTATATCATTGCTCTCAATGATGCTGTCGTTGAGGTAGATGCGATAGTCATAGATGGCTTTAACCACGTTGCTTACACCCAGCTCGTCTTCCACAGCTTTGTTTATACTCTTGCGGGCAAGACCTGCGTCCCATCCGCCAGCGGGCTGGTTGTGTTCTTTCATGAAGTTGGGATTGTGGGCGGCGCCATGGTCGGCGGTGAGAAAAAGCAAGTAGTTACCACGGCCCACTCGCTTGTCTAGCTCATTGAAGAAGTGAGCAAGTTCCTTGTCGAGCTGCATGTACACCTCATAGTTCTCGCGACCACGGGTGCTATAGGTGTGGCCTATGGCATCGGTCGATGATACGCTCACGGCAAGAAGGTCGGTATACTTACCCTGGCCTAGTTTTTCATTCTCAAGTATGGCCTCTGCCATGCGGAAGGTGTAAGTGACACCCAGGTTGCTTGTGTTGAGGTCGAACTTAGGTTCGGTGTTATATCTCCTGTTGAACTTTTCCACCCAACCGGGAAGGCGGTCCATATAGTAGCTGCTAGTAACAAAGTGACCCACTTCGCTATCCCACCAGTAGGCGGCATCGGCGCTATGGCCCGCAGGCAGGATTGAGGCACGATCCTTGATGGCAACACCCATCACCTTGCACTCAAAGTCAAAAGCCTGTTTCAGCTCGTCGCCAATGGTGGTGGCGAGCATGTTGCGCGGCGAGCGGTGACCGGCTTTACCGCTTGTGCCCACTCCATCTACACTCATGTCGTCGCAACTTGATACAGGCTTGCCGTCTATCATGAAACCATTGCCGGCGATGCCAGTGAAGTAGGGCACGGACCCCGTGTATACACTCGAGTGACCAATCGCGGTCACTGTGGGTACGTGGGTAATCATTGTGTTCTCGCAGCTAAAGCCCTCGCGAAGCAGGCGCTTGATGCCGTCATTACCATAGTCTTCGTAGTAGTAATACAAGTAGTCCCAGCGCATTTGGTCTACTATTACACCCACCACTAGCTTGGGGCGCTCTATCTGCCCCATCGCTGCTATAGCCCCACAACACAGAACGGCTATCATCAAAATTCGTTTCATATTCAGTATGGTTTTTTATATAAAAATGGCGTTTTTTTTTATAATATTGTTTCAATCTTCAAAGATAAGTATTTTTTTTGTTCTCCTTCAACATTGGTGTCTAAAAAGATGAAAATTACCTGTTAGCGATATATTCACATGAATGTATCATTGCGCATAGCCTACTTTGATATTTCATTCATTTGATTTTTTCTTTTATCTGGAAAATTACTACTTTTGCAGTCAAAAATAAGCCAAACCGATTTTCAACCCCAAAAACAATAATTTTACCTACCATTAATGATGGTGAATAAACTTTTTAATGCTCTGCTGGCGTGCGCATTAGCATGCTCGGCTACAGCACATGCTGGCGATGAACAGTTGCCAGTAAACCTATCGCTCGAAGCAAGAGGTGATTATCAGCGTGAATATGTTAAAGACAAGGCCGTTAAAGATAACTGCGGTTTCAAGGGACAGTTTCTTAATCTAAAGGTGTCGGGAACTATAGGAGAATACTTTGACTACTCCTTTCGTCAACGTCTTAACAACACCAACTTCAATAGCAATTTCTTCGACGCAACCGACTGGCTTTATATCGACTTCCACCCACTCAAGCAGGCTACACTCTCGGCTGGTAAGCAGGTAGTGGCTATAGGCGGATATGAATACGACCGCGCGCCTATCGATTTATACTTCAATTCCGAATTTTGGAATATGGTGCCATGCTACGACTGGGGTGTGAGTGCTTCCTATACATTTAATAATAACCGTGACAACATCCTCTTTCAGTTCTGCGAGAGCCCTTTTCGCACATTCTACAAGCACGTTGATATGTATGCCTATAATCTCTTGTGGGCAGGACGTCATGGCATGTGGAGTTCACTCTGGTCGGTTAATTTAATGGAGTGGGCGCAAGGAAAGTTTATCAACTATATTGCCCTGGGTAATCGGTTCGACTTCACTAGCAAGCTGGCGCTAGAGCTTGACTTCATGAACAGGGCCTCATCACACCAGCGTTTCTTATGCAAGAACTTTTCGATCATGGGCGAACTGCAGTATATGCCGTCATCTAAGGTAAAAGTCTTCGCCAAAGCCACCTACGATGTCAATAACAGTGGTAACTCTAGCGACCTGCTGGTGCATGATGGCACCGACCTCACTCGCGTTGGGGCAGGTGTTGAATACTATCCCCTCAGTAACTACGACATTCGCATCCATGCTGTGGGTAGCTATTGCTGGGGACATAACACTAATCCTGATGGAATGAATGTTGACAATCTCACCTATGTCACTGTGGGCATCACATGGAAAATGCCCATCTTGCCCTGGAACAAGCTAAAGAAAAACTAACTTACCTCTATACCTTTTTTGCTCGCGCGTACATTAATAATATAATAAATATAAGGATTTGTCAAACAAAAGAGGGGAGGAGTTTCCTGACAGCTTGGTCGTGTCAAAACGCTCAGTTGCCTTTATTTTTCTCTTCAGGATGGAGAGAGGAGGTGAAAAATCACGTTTTTTTTGTGTCGGTATTATAGCCTTGTGCCGCGTCTCGGTTGCCCGTTCGGCTGTCCTTAAAGCGCCCAAAAAGTGTCTCAAATCACCCCAATGGCGACAAAAGCGAAAAAAAACACGATTTTTCTCACTTTTTTCGGTAAAAAATTTGCACAGTTCAAAATCTTGCCATACCTTTGCAACGCTTTTCGGCTCACGAG
>ONEL01000027.1 GCA_900316835.1 uncultured Prevotellaceae bacterium
GTCATGGCGGTACAGAAAAAACTCAATAGAAGACCAAGAGAAAAACTTAATTTCTCTACGCCCAAGAAAGAGTTCTTCAAACATTTTATTTAATTTTGCACTTGCCAGTTGACTCTACACCAATTTAAATCAAAAAAAATTACTAACGTTTCTAATAAAATAATTTTGCTTATTAAGGAAAAGTGTCTTAATTTTGTAAATCATTTTTTAACCCAAACGAGCATTATGGAAAAAGTTGAAACCCGCAAGCGATATGACCTCGACCGGATTACCCGGATGGTGATTTCTATCATCTGCATTGTTGCAGCTATCATGGTGATAAACTACTTGAGTGGCATCTTGTTGCCATTTGTCATTGGTGGCTTGCTAGCCTACATGCTGAATCCCTTTGTGGAATGGATAAAGAAAACACTGCATCTCAAGGGACGCGCCATTGCGTCGATATTGGCAATAATAATAACTCTTGCGGTAATCACGCTTGTGCTGTGGTGGTTGATTCCTTACATTTCCAGTGAAGTTAGTGAGATGACCAAGATGCTCACCGCCTATGCCAAGAAGTCATTTACCATTCCTCACATTCCCGCGGCGGTTCACGACTTTTTCAGGCAGAACATCGACCTCACACAGTGGCAAAAACTGCTCACCAAGGAACAGTGGATGGAACTCTTAAACAACGTGGCAAGTGGCACATGGAGCGTGCTGGGTAGCACCATGAGCCTTGTAATGAGCGTGGTGACGTTGCTGCTGGTGCTCATGTACATGTTCTTCATATTGCTCGACTACGACAAGATAACTCGTGGCTTCAAGGCCGCCATTCCTCCTCGCTATCGTCGCTTGAGTTTCAAGATAATGAATGATGTAGAAAGAACCATGAGCCGCTACTTTCGTGGCCAGGCAATGGTGTCGTTGCTGGTGGGAATAGTCTTTGCCATCGAGTTCTCAATCATAGGGTTGCCCATGGCCATCGTCTTTGGCATGTTCATTGGTGTGCTCAACATGGTTCCCTACTTGCAACTCATCTCCTTCCCCATAGCCGCATTCTTGTGCCTTGTGGCATCGGTCGACTCAGGTGCCAGTTTTTGGTCGCTATTCGGGTGGACCTTTGCCGCCTACTGCATTTGCCAAGTGATACAAGACCTCATCTTCATCCCTAGCATCATGAAGCAACAGATGGGGCTTAATCCTGCCATCATTTTCCTGTCACTCTCAATATGGGGCTACGTGCTGGGATTTGTTGGGCTAATCATCGCCTTGCCACTCACCACACTCATCATCAGCTACTACAGCGAGTACGTGCTACATGAACCAAATCCACTCTATGCCACAAAGCCCAAGCAAAACAAGAAAAAGAGGAAAAAAGAAAAAACTGCCACGGCTAGCGCCACGGCAGTAGAGAAACCATCGGTGTGATGGCTATTAGTTGAACAGTTATTCTACTGGTTCGGGTACCCAAACGTAGGCGCCTAGGTCATGACCTTCGGAAGCGAAGCGGTCTTGACCGTAGCGGTCGTAGCGCGCCGTGGCTGGGCATAGCGAGCGGTCGCCACGCGCAATGGCATCGCTACCATCGTGCAGTCGATAGTCGAAGATGTATTTTTCACGCTCGGTGTAGAACTTGGGATCGGCATCCCACACGCAGTTGATAAAGAAGTCATCGTCTTCTCCGCTACTCTTGAAGAGGCAGTTGCGCATGTAGATGCCCACGTTGTCGAGATGACTCATGTTGAGCTCGCTGGTATTGCCATAGAAGATGCAGTTGTTGAACGACCCCTGGAATGGCGCCACAGTGCCATCTTCATATTCGGTCTCGAGATTAAGAATGGGTCCCTCGATTGCCGCGAAGAGGTAGTAATTGGCAAGGGTGCAGTTGGTGAAATTGAGCTTCCCTCCCAGGAAGTCGGCAACCACAACCCCAGCGTCGCTGAGTTCTGTTCCCTCGGCATCAATCCATGCGTTGACTCCTAGCAGATTGAGGAAAGTGGAATTGTGCAGCACACAATTCAACATGTAAAGAGAACGATGGTTCATATCATAGGAAAAGACCTGCATGCCGCTATAGCTACCTCGCATAATAACATGGGCAAGCTCATTGCCGTAACTGCCATAGTTGAAGTATACTCCATCCCACTGCCCGCTCATGATGTCGTAGCCAATCTCTCCCACCACATGATCCAGGCGGTCGCCACGCAAGGTGATGGGTTTATCTTGGGTCCCACGGGCTGTGAGACGTCCCTTAACGAGCATCGATGCCTTGTCGTGAAACAGCAACGTTGCTCCAGGGTCGATAGTGACATGGATGAGAGTGTCGACTGTGAGCGTGCCATAGACCAGATAGGGCTTGCCGGCAGTGAGGTGAGTGGGCTCCGCCAGCGTGGTGTCGTTCAAGATTATCACATCCTGCCCCCAAGCTGTGACAGCCACTTTCTGGGTCACGCCATTGGTAACGAACTCGATGTTGTCTTCCAAATACTCGGGCTCATCTTGATTAGTAGGATCGAGCAAGCTTTCCACGAAGACATAGATGCTATCGTTGCCACGCACCTCAATATCGTGGAACTCATCGCCTTTGACACCATCAACGTTAAGAAAGAAATGCCCCTTGCTCTCTCCTGCCACTCTAATTGAGGAGATATTGAGAGATTTCTTTCCCTTGTTGTACACTAGGAATTGCTTGGTGGGTGAGCCTTGGCGAGTTATCACGGTGTCAAACGCCACGGTGTCGGTCGAGAAAGTGAGCAGGTCGCTGCTGCTGGTCGACACTTCATCGTCGATGCATGCGGTGAGCGATAGCATTGCCATCGCCAGTATTGTGAGAAATGCTAAATGTAATGTCTTCATCATATAATGAAAACGAAGATTAACAACGATTATTGCCCTGCTGTTAGAACTGGAAATAGATGAATGGTTGCATCTCGGCGGTGACAAACTGATAGATGAAGAACACAGCAACCACCACACACAATGCCATTGCCGGCAATGGCAGGCTGGCGAATGTGAGACGATAACGGCGTTTCACCTTCACGGGAAGCCAGTGAATTATCATTCCCAGGGCAAAGAGCAAGAACACATTGTGATAACCCCAAATCACGTCAAGCACGTTTACATTCCACGAGGTACCCATCTGCTGTACCATCGACTTGGCAGTGTTCCATGCGACTTCGTTGGCTGTGGCTGGATCGAGATTTGAGCCAGAGCGGAAGAACAAACGAGTGAAAGAAATGAAAACAAACGTCACAAAGATTGCCCACGAGTTAGCAAGCCACTTGAGATTGCGCTCACGCTTGTTATACTTGCCATAGAGCCATCGCACGATAGCACTGATAGCAATGAAACCAGCACACACCATGAGCACATTCCACAGCGCCGCTGGAGTGAGCCACATGAGCACTCCCAGCACAGTGACCACCACTAGAGATAGCCCCACTCGCCACAACGGTGAGTTATCGCGCCAGAACTTGTAAACAACCATTCCCACGCCATTGAGTCCACCCCAAATCACGAAGTTCATGCTCGCGCCATGCCACAAGCCACCCAGCAGCATCGTTATCATAGCATTGAGATTAGCATAAATCTTCTTGCGTCGCTCGGGATGACGATAGGCTGTGTAGATTACCAGCAACGCCACCACGAGAACCCCCAGCGAAACCCACCAGCTTCCACTCAGCACCAGCGCCGCCATGGTGATAACAATGATCCAGAAGTAGGTGCCAAAGGTGATGTTGCGGTTGCCACCCAGGGGAATGTAAAGGTAGGTCTGTAACCATCGCGAGAGTGAAATGTGCCACCGCTTCCAGAAGTTGCTACAGTTAAGCGCCTTATAGGGAGAGTTGAAGTTCATTGGCAAGTGAAATCCCATTAGCAACGACAGTCCAATGGCAATGTCGGTGTAGCCCGAGAAGTCGGCATAGACTTGCAGAGAGTAGACAAATAGCGACATCAAGTTCTCAAACCCCGAGAAGAGGTGCGGATTGTCGAAGACACGGTCGATAAAGTTCACCGCAAGATAATCGCTAAGAATAATCTTCTTCATCAAGCCATTTAAAATCCAGAATACCGCCAGTCCAAACATGCGGTGGCTGATGTTGTAGCGCTTGTAGAGTTGTGGAATGAAGTCGCTCGCTTTAACAATGGGACCAGCCACCAGTTGCGGGAAGAAGGTAACATAGAAACCAAAGTCGAGAATGTTACGCACCGGTTTTATAAGTCCCTTATACACATCGGCAGTGTAGCTAATCACCTGGAACGTGTAGAACGAGATGCCCACTGGCAGGATGATGCGGTCGACATCAAAGAAATTGGTGCCAAGTATTGAATTTCCCGCACTTGCCGCCACATTGCTCACCGTCATTTGGAAGCCAAAAATGGAGTGCACCATGTCGGCAAAGAAATAGGCATACTTGAAGTAGCATAATATTCCCAGGTCGATAGTCACACTCAGCGTTAGCAATGCGCGTCGTTTCCACTGCACCTTGCTGTCGTGAATGGCTTGCGCTATGAGAAAATCAGTGCATGTCACCAGTATCAGCAGTCCCACAAAGAGCCCGCTAGTCTTGTAGTAGAACAAGAGGCTCACAAAGAACAAATAAGAGTTGCGCAACAAGCGACGGCTCTTGACAAGTGAGAATCCGGCAAACACCAGCGCAAAGAACGCCCAGAAGTGGAACTGAGTGAATAGCAACGGGCTATTAGGGTCGAATGAGAATACCGATAATATGTAATTAAAAAGCTCCTGCATAGGGGTAAATATTGAGAACTGTAGATGTGAAAAACGTTATTCTTTCCACTTGAGATATTGTTCCATAATAGCATTATAGAGCAAGTCGCCAATTAGCTTATAGCCCGCCTTGGTGAAGTGCACATGGTCGCTCTGCATGAGCGAGTTGCGCACCCATTTCTTCGAGCCACCATAGCCCCCCATCACTCGATAGAGGTCCCACACAGAGCCATTGTTATCGAGAGCTAGCTCAATGAACACTTTTTCCACACCACGTGTGTTGGGGTTGACATTACTGCGAAACAGATTGTCGTTGTTAGTAACAAAGATAAACTGGCAGTTGGGATTAACACGTTTAATTTTATCGATGAGTTGTTGATAATTTTCCTTGAAACGGTCACGGTTGAAATGCGAGGTGTGGGCATCATTGATGCCAATGCCAAAGATTACCATGTCGGGCTTGGCAATGCTCAAGTCCTGCTCAAGCTTGCTACAACGCAGCCATGATGCGGTGGCGGCTCCATTAATTCCCGATGCCCAATAGGAGACGCCAGGCAATCCATTAAGAGCTATAGCCCCACGGAATTCAAATCGGTTACCCCCTCCCAATCCGTGAAACTTGATTGTGAAAGTGTTGCAACCTTGGGGAACCTCAAAGAAGTAGCCTTGCTCGTTATTACCTTCAAAGTCCTCAATCTCAACGCTATCAACAACGACATAGGGTCTAACGCCATCACTACCCTTGCCCAGCACGCGAATGTAGCGCGTGGTCCAGTCGATATCGCCACTTCTCGACATTGAGAAGGTGATACTTGCTCCCGGGGTTGATGTAACAGCTGTTATGCCAGTGAGCCCCATTTCGTAGCTTGGGGAGCGCTCGATGTTTCTTGAACGCGACCATCGCCCGGTTCCACTCACCGAATAGTCGGTGGGACCATTAGTATTGACGAGCTTGTAGGGGAACAAAATAGTTCTACTCGCCACCCCTCCGTTGAGGTAAAGAGCAAAATTTCGTCTCATGCGATGACTAAAAATGCCCGCCTGCACATGGCTTCCTCCCACATGCCAAATGTTCACAGTGCCTTGCTTGCGCTCAATGACATTGTCGAGCCGCTCCATGAACGGGTTCAAAGCCCTGCGACTTCCCCTAAAGGTGCGCAAACTCGCCTCTTTCATATCAACGCAAGAATAAAACGAGTCGACACGCGCCAGCAGTTCGTGAGCCTGAGCGCCATGCGCTTGCAATCCAGCGCAACACGCGACCAGTGTGAATAGTAGTATTATGTGTATTTTATGTATCTTAATTTTCCTCATTACTCTTTTTAACAAACTTCATTTACTTCCCTCGGTGTGCCTCACCTTGCGAGGAGTTATTGTCATTGCCGAAACTCTTGGGTGTCTTGCCCACTCTCTTACAGTAGAAACGATAATACATCAAGTAGGTGTTAAACAGCATGTCGGCAACCTTGCTTGCCCCGTCGCGGGTGAAATGGAGGTAGTCTTTGCCGGCAAGTCCCGCATTAACCCACTTAATCATGGAGTTGTGCCCACCCATTGCGTCATAGAGACTCCAATAGGCTATGCCGGTCTCGGCGCACACTTCTTTAAGAATCTTGATAGTGGGCTCAAGTTGTGGATAGGTTTGTTTCTCGCCTTTCACATTAGTCGACATGTCGGCAGGTCCAATGAATAGGATCTTGGCACCTGGAGCAATCTTCTGGAAAAGCTTCACTTGCGCTATCAATCCTTGCTTGTAACCTTGTATGTTCTTGGGACGGTTCATATAGGGTACTGAATTGCCTCCATACTGCAAAATGATGAGCCCCACGTTGCAATGCTTGAAAAATGGTTCCAGCGTCTTGCGGTCGGTAATAGTAAAAACTGTTCCCGAGCATCCGCGCATGGGGACGTTGTCGAGTGAGATACCGTTCTCACCATCAAGCATGATGCCAAATATTTCCATGTTGCCACGCGCGCTCACCGTCACCTTGCGTTGTGGCGCGGGAAGAGTAGCGCTCAAGAATTTCATACCGTCGGCACCTGCCGCGGCGTCGGTCATCTCAATGGTTGTACCCGAGGTACGCACGCTGGCACTACCCGTGCCAGAGCACACCATTGTAACACGTGAGAATTCCTTGCTGTGAGGCACGCCCTCAAGCTCCGAAGTGCGGAATGTCAAGCTCACCGAGCCATTCAGGTGCGCCACCTGCGACATGATACCGTAGCGACCGTTGCGCAAGTGCTCTCCCATGTTGTAGGAGAAGAAGCGTGGCAGTTGCGGGCTTGCCGTCTGCACTACAGTCATGGCACCCACGCTTTGCACCGCTGGCACCATGCCCACACCACTACCACCAAAGGCGGTCTGCAATCGCTCCCTAAAGTCGGCCGATATACGGTCGCCTTCAAGTTGCGAGTCGCCATAGTGCAAAATGCGCAAGGGTTTTATTCGTGCGTTCTCCATCGCCTCAAACAGGTCGTCGAAATAGGTCAAGTCGCTGTCGGGCATGTGAAACCTAGCCGGATTATTGTTACAGAACTCCATGAAAGCCTTTTGGTCGGTTGTGCTCATGTTCTTGAGTTGATATGCAAAGAGCTCTTCGGGGTCGGTGGGCAAAGCTCCAGCGGTGTCGGCTTGCTCACCGGCATCATGACCTTTAACCTCCAAAGCCTCATGCAACGACGGAAATTCCAGCTTTATATTACCTATTGTAATGCCATCTTGTGGAAAAAACGCGCTAATCAGCGCCAAGCCAGCCAGCACGCTAAAGATGAAGATAACAATTACTTTTGCTTTCATTTAGCCTATATTAATTAATCTGAGTTTTATTCACTAGTTAAAAAAACATGCAAAGTAAATCAAAAAATTTCAATTAGGTGTAACATTAAGTATTAAAAGATGTATTCAACAGCAAGAAAGCGAGCAACGCAACGGCATTCTCAACTTCACAAAATCAAAGTTTTGATAAAAATAGATGCCACCAAGCACCTTAGTTTAGAAAATTGTGTGTAAATTTGTAGTGGAATTGGCACGTCAAGATGCCACCGAAGTCTATTAATAGAGAAAAAACAATACACAACACAATGATAAACAGAGTTTTAATAAGAGCCAAGGTAGTGCAAATGTTCTACAACTACATGCTCACTCACGAAGTAAAATCGGCTGCAATGGCAAGAGATGAGCTGCAGCAGAGTTTTGAAAAATCCTATGAGCTATACAACTACCTGCTCAAATTAATCATCGATGTTACCGACTTGCAAGACCGCTATCTCGATGAAGCCAAACACAAGTTTTTACCATCTCACGAAGACTTGAACCCCAATCCAAAGTTTGTGGACAATGAGCTTGTGGAAGCATTGCGCAACAACGAGCAACTGCAACAATACATCAAGGAGCACAAGCTCACCTGGCGTGACAACGAACTCTTCCTAAAGCTCATTCTCAACAAGATTCAAAATTCCAGCATCTATCAAGAGTACATGGAGAACAGTGTCAGCGACCTTGACAGCGACTGCAACCTGTGGCGACAACTATTCAAGCGACTACTCATCGACGATGACGACCTGCTTGAGGAGCTGGAGAACCAGTCGGTTTACTGGTCGAGCGACGACCTCGACTTCATGGGACAATTTGTAATCAAGACCATCCGTCGCATCAATGACGGCGAGCCCAATCCCATCATGCCCATGTACAAGGATGAGGAAGATAGCGAATTTGGCGATCAACTCTTTGCCACGGCAATTTCTCAGCAAGAGCTTAACGAAGCCACTATCAATCACCACATCGACACCCGCAACTGGGATGTTGAGCGCATCGCCCTGCTCGACAAGGCTATCATGCTTGTGGCTCTAGCCGAGGTGAGGAGCTTTGAGAAAATCCCCACCACCGTAACCCTCAATGAGTACATTGAAATCGCAAAGCTTTACAGTGCCGGCAGCAGCCCGGCATTCATCAATGGCGTTCTCAATGCCGCCATCCGCGACATGAAGAACCAAAAGGTGATAATGAAGCCCTAACAGCTCATTTTAATCTTAAAATTTTATTAACAAAATAACTTATTTACAATTATGTTAAACTCAATTCTTCTACAAGCAGCAGGCAGTGCAGGCGCACAAGGTGGCGCTAGCGGCTGGTCGAGCATCATCATGATTGTGGCGCTGATTGCCATCTTCTACTTTTTCATGATCAGACCCCAAAGCAAGAAACAAAAAGAGATAAAGAAGTTTCGCGACGCCATGAAAAAAGGCGACAAAGTGACCACTGCAGGCGGTATCCATGGCAAGATACGTGACATCAAGGAAAATGTCATTATCCTTCAAATTGATGACAACGTGAAAATCACTATCGACAAGGCTATGGTTTATCCCTCGGCAAGCGATGCCGTGGAAAGTGGTGCCGACATTAAGAATAACGCTTAGTATTTTCCACACTCTATTCTCTCCACCATCTTTTCTTGCAGCTCATGGCTTGGATTAAGAACATATTAAAACGATTTCACCTCAAAGGAAAGATTTCCAGCAAGGACTCCTTGTTGTTCTTGTTCTTTGTTGTTATGGCGTCGGCGTTCTGGCTATTGTTGTCATTCAACAATAGCATGACACACGACATCACAGTGGAATTAAAACTTAACAAGCCATCTAATGTAACCCTAATTCAAGACCTTCCAGGCACTATCACTGTCACCGTCAAGGATCGTGGACTCTCGTTCTTGAAATCCTTTTTCAAGTCCACTCCCACCATTGAACTAGAGTTCAGCAAATACAGCATCGATAAAGACAACACTCTTGAGGTCACCGCTTCACAACTGCTCAGTGAGGTGAGACGAGTGGTAAGGCGAGAAGCTACAATTATCAAAGTGAGCCCTGAATCTTTCTCCTTGAAATATAGCACTATTCCAGGTAAGAAAGTACCCGTCAACTGGGAAGACAACATCAAGAATATCATCCCCGACAAGCAGTTTGTAATTAATCCCGACATGGTGAAAACATCGCCCGACTCGGTCACTCTTTACGCTCTTGACCGGGCAACGCTTAACGAAATCACTGAGGTAGACCTGCAGACTGTGGAAGTTGCCAACCTCACCAGCAATTATAATCACATGGTGCGCTTGCGCCACATTAACAATGTGCGCATTATCCCCGATAAGGTGCGCCTTGTGGTGCCCGTTGAGCCTCTCATCAAGAAGGAACAGAAAGTGCCCATTGCGGTTCGCAACCAGCCCTACGGCATTAATGTACTGCTTTTTCCTGCATCAATCAATGTTTCTTACCTATTGCCTCAAAGCAAGTATAAAGAACCCATCAACCTCACAGTAGTGGTTGACTATAACGACATTGACTTGTCGTCCAACAAAGTGAACATCAAGCTTGGGGAAGTGTCGGGAGCTTATTCTAACGTAGTGCTGGGTGGCGACAGTGTTAACTATGTGATTGAACGATACTAAAAAAGAGAAACGGCTACACATCATGACTAGCGATAATGCCACTATCATAGCTATAACTGGAGGAATAGGTGCCGGCAAGAGCGTGGTTGCGACACTACTGCTCAACGCTGGATATAGCGTTTACGATTGCGACAGCAAGGCTAAAATTCTCATGAGCACCTCTCCAGTAATCCGCAAAGCTCTAACCCACCGCTTTGGTCACAGCGTTTACAATCATGACAACACATTAAATCGTCAAGTGCTAAGCGATATCATTTTTAATGATAACGATGCGTTGGCATTTGTCAATAGTGTCGTGCATCCTGTTGTGAGGGACGATATCGCCTCTTGGAGCATAGAGCAGGAACGACAGCCAGTGTTTGTGGAAACAGCATTGCTCAAGGAAGGCAACATGGAACACATGATGACGCAAGTGTGGAACGTGACAGCGCCAATGGAAGTGCGCATCAATCGAGTAATGAAACGTAACAATGCCAGTCGTGAGCAAGTGGAACGTCGCATCCGCGCCCAATCAACCTATTCCAGTTACACCCTACCCGTTCACAATATAATCAACGACGGCATCAGCCCCATCTTGCCACAAGTAATGAAGCTACTATCAATTACTAACTAACACAATTCCTAACGGCGGCCATTAACGCCTTAAAACCAATTCAAAGATAAAAAAACAGAGGAGCCAGTCAATAGCCAGCTCCTCTCATTTTATTTAGTGTCTACTAACCTAATTATTAGTCGGCATTGAGGTTAACTCGCTTGAGATCGGTAGCGATGAGTCCCTTTTGAGCTTTCTCAAGGAACATGGCAATAGTAGTGCCCTTTTCCTCACTAGCCTCATACTCTTGCTCCATCAAGATGTTCTCTTTATAGAACTTCTCCATGCGACCTTTCACGATGTTCTGAATCATCTGCTCAGGCATGCTCTTGAGTTTAGCATCGGCAGTGCTAGCCATCAGAGCCTTAGCCTCTTCCACCTGCTCAGGAGTCATGTAACCCTTGCGAACAGCCTCGTCCTGATGCTCCTCGGTAGCACAGTAGTAGGGATTGAAACCAGCCTTCTTCAGGGCATTCTCAACAGCCTTCTGCACTTGCTCGCTCTTAGTCTTCTCAATGGCAATGCCAGTCTCCTCGTCGATTACGCTCTGAGGAATCTGTGTGCGGTTAGCTGCAGCAGGCTTCATAGCGGCAACCTGCATAGCAACAGCCTTACCAATCTCCTCGTTAACTGGTGCGTTGAAAGCTACCAGTGTGGCGAGTTTCTTATTGAAGTGGTTGTAGCCAGCAACACCCTCGGCCTCAAGGCACTCATAAGCACCAAGCTCCATCTTCTCACCAGTGATTCCGCTCAGAGCGGTAATGTGCTCGGCAACGGTAGCACCGTCGAAGGTGAAGTTCTTGAGCTCCTCAAGGTTCTGCACCTTAGCAGCAACAGCCTCGTCGAGGATGCGGTTTGCCAGAGTGACAAACTTCTCAGTTCCAGCAACAGGCTCGGTCTCACACTTGAGTGCTACGATAGCGCCAAAGTTACCTTCAACCTTGCACTTGGCAATACCCTCGGCAGCAGTGCGATCGCCACGCTTAGCAGCGATAGCCTGACCACGCTTGCGGATGATTTCCACAGCCTTGTCCATGTCGTTCTCGGCCTCAATAAGAGCCTTCTTGCAGTCAACCATGCCTGCGTTGGTGATCTCGCGCAATTTCTTTATGTCATTAATAGAAACAGCCATAATAATTTTCTTAAGGGGGGAATTATTGGTTAAAAAATAAAAATCTCTTGATTGTCAAAAAAACCAAGGGGCGTTGCCGCCCCACAGTTATATAATATTACTCAGCCTTGGGCTCCTCGGCAGCGGGAGCTTCGGCTTGGGGCTCTTCGTTAGCGGGAGCTTCCTCGTTAGCGGGAGCTTCTTCCTTAGCGTCATCGGCGACACGAGCACGACGCACACGAGTGCGGCGTGGCTTAGCCTCGGCGGCAGCCTCGGCGTCGGCTTCCTCATCCTTGTTGTCAATCTTCTCAATCTTGCGCTCCTCGATGCCTTCCTTGATGGCCTCGCACACGGTGTTCAAGATGATGTCAATCGACTTAGAAGCGTCGTCGTTGGCAGGAATTACGAAGTCTACATTGTCGGGGTTGCTATTAGTATCAACGATTCCAAACACGGGGATACCCAAGCGATTAGCCTCAGCTACAGCAATGTGCTCCTTCAAAACGTCAACTACAAACAATGCCGAGGGCAGACGGTTCAAGTCGGCGATAGAACCCAGGTTCTTCTCCAGCTTAGCACGCTGGCGAGTGATTTGAAGTTTCTCGCGCTTCGACATGTTGTCGAAAGTGCCATCGGTAGCCATCTTGTCGATAGCAGCCATCTTTTTCACAGCCTTGCGAATGGTGGGGAAGTTTGTAAGCATACCGCCTGGCCAGCGCTCAATAACGTATGGCATACCAACCGAAGTAGCACGGTCTTCTACCACTTGCTTTGCTTGCTTCTTGGTGGCAACAAAAAGTACTTTCTTGCCTTCCTTAGCAATGTTCTTGAGAGCAACGGCAGCTTCTTCAAGCTTAGCCTGAGTTTTGTAAAGGTCGATGATGTGAATGCCATTACGCTCCATGAAGATGTAAGGAGCCATGGCGGGGTTCCACTTGCGTTTGAGGTGACCAAAGTGACAAGTTGCGTCGAGCAGTTGGTCAAAATTTGGTGTTTGCATTTTAAATAATTTTGTTTGTTTACTTTCAACTTAAATCAATCACATAGTAGCCATCGCGGCACTTTATCGTTTCTTTCTTATTTTGTGCCTCCCACATGTAACATGTGTGATAGAGTCTATGCGATTTGGATACTAAACTCTGATTTTAAAATAGGAGTTAAGCACAGCGTTGAATCGAAATAAAATATCTCGACAATAAAATTAACGCTTGCTGAACTGGAAACGCTTGCGAGCCTTGGGCTGACCTGGTTTCTTGCGCTCTACGGCACGTGGGTCGCGAGTCATGAAGCCCTGCTTGCGCAATGTGCTCTTGTCCTCGGGATTAATCTTCACCAGTGCACGGGCAATAGCAAGGCGGAGAGCCTCGGCTTGTCCTTTGTAACCACCACCGATGAGGTTCACCTTGATGTCATACTTCTCAGCAGCCTCAAGAGTGCTCAATGGTTGCTTAACAATGAATTGAAGAATTGGAGATGGAAAATATTCTTCAAGTGTACGCTTGTTGATTGTGATTGTGCCAGTGCCTTCGCTAACGTATACACGAGCGATAGCGGCTTTACGGCGACCTACTGCATTAATCTGTTCCATACTACCAATTTTTATTTAAGTTTGTTGATGTCAATTACTTTGGGCTGCTGTGCCTCGTGAGGATGATTCTCGCCGTTGTAGATATAAACGTTGTTGAGCATCTTTGCGCCAAGTTTGTTCTTGGGAAGCATGCCCTTAATCACGTGCAGGAACAAGGGGTGCTTACCTGCCTTAATGTGCTTGTTCTCCGACTTCTTTTGCAAGATAGCAGGAGTAGCTTCGCGCTGACCACCAGGATAACCTGTATAGCTCAAATAGATGCGATCGTTCCACTTGTTGCCGGTCATTTTCACCTTGTCGGCATTGATTATAATAACGTTGTCACCACAATCTACGTGTGGTGTAAAGCTGGGCTTGTACTTTCCGCGCAAGATTTTCGCTACTTTTGCGCACAAGCGACCCAGAACCTGATCGGTAGCATCAACTACTACCCATTCTTTCTGTACGTCTTCCTTGCGGATAGAGACGGTCTTGTAACTTAAAGTTTTCACTTTCTTAAAATCCTGATTAAAAATTAATTAAATCTTCTTGAGCACACACGAGCACACGGCCAAATGTACCACACTGGCATGCACAAGAAACGGTCTTGGATATAATCGGCGTGCAAAGGTACAACATTATTAATAAACGACAAAAAAATTATTATGCCAAATAACTAGCAACAAGACCACTTTTCACACATTTTAACTATATTAATATTAATTAATAGCACAAATATCTAATAACACCTAGATATTTGTTCAAACTTGAAGATTTACAATCACCACGCGAGGTTGATGCTAAGCAAAATTTGCTGAGCGAGGCGATTGCCTTGCCGCGCCGAAAGCCGAAACCACTCAATAGCATGACGAGCGCTCTTGGCAACCCCTTCACCACTGGCGTAACACAAGCCTAGAGTGTATTGCGCGTCGGGGTCATTTTGTAAAGCCGCTTGGCGATACCAGTATACGGCTTGCTTCTTGTCTTGTTGAACACCTTCTCCGAGCTGATAACAATTCCCCAGGTTAAACTGAGCTCCAGCATAGCCCTGCTCGGCAGCACGGCGGTACCATGTCACAGCAGTCTCATGACTGAGCTTAACACCTCCGTTACCGTAGTCGTAAATCTTCCCTACAACAAATTGCGCTGAAGCATCGCCACGCGTGGCGAGTGGTAGAGCCTTTTCAAAAGCTTGCTGATAGAGATAGCTCGCATTTGACTGATTAGCATTGGCACCACGTCCCGTCTCGTAGCAATAGGCCAAGAAGTAGAGTCCCGCAGGATGTTCCTGCTGTGCCGAGAGCCTTGCCCAATAAAAGGCCAGCGAGTCGCTTTGCTCCACTCCATAGCCGTCGTGATAACAACTGGAAAGCCTATATTGCGCCTCGGCGTCACCGGCAGTGGCGAGCGAGTAAAAATTGTGAACCTTGTTAAGAGCTTCACTGGCATCAGATTGAGCTCGCACACTCATCATCGCAAGCAATAAAAACATCAATGTGTATAGTAAACGTTTCATCATTAACAGGTTTGCAACATCGCAAATATACACATTAATAATATAATATACAACCCTAACTCGGCTTCTAGATTTTTGTTTTATATATCTCTCGAAAAAATTCTTTTTATAATTACACCTATTATAAAAATAATAACTACCTTTGCAAAAGAAAAATCTAACATAACTTAAAAACAAGACAAGAAAACGAAATGCCAAGTATTAAGAACTTTGATGAGCTGACCGCTCATCTTGCAAGTAAGGGAACAAAAAGCCGCGTGGCTGTAGTGTGGGCCGAGGACGATGTAACTCGCAGCGCTGTGCTAAAAGGTCTAGAGGCAGGTATTATCACCGCTACTTTTGTGGGCTGCCGCAAGGAAATTGAAGCCGACGAGCGACTGGCCAAGCACAAAGACATGTTTATAATCATTGATGCCAGCGACCGCGATGACGCCGCCGCTAAGGCTGTGGCCGAAGTGCGTGAAGATCGCGCTCAAGTGCTCATGAAGGGCCTGCTCAACACCGACAACTTACTGCGCGCAGTGTTAAACAAGGAAACAGGCATCCTGCCCAAGGGAAATGTGCTCACCCACATCACCGTGGCCGACATTCCCGAGCTAGGACACCTCTTGCTCTTTACCGATGCCGCTGTTATTCCTAACCCCACCTGCGAACAACGCATTGAGCAAGTGAAATACATCACTAAGATTGCTCATGCCCTACACATTGAGGAACCCAAGATTTCACTAATCCACTGCTCTGAAAAAGTTGACGAGCGCCACTTCCCCTGCACTGCCGACTATGTTCAAATTAAGGAACTCGCCGCTAAGGGTGAGTTTGGCAAGTGCATCGTCGATGGTCCACTCGACCTGAAGACATCACTTTGCTATGAGAGCATGCACCACAAGGGCATCAACTCTCCTATCAATGGTGAAGCCGACGCTGTTCTCTTCCCCGAGATTGAAAGTGGAAACGTGTTCTACAAGACCATCACATTGCTAGCCCACGCCCAAACAGCAGGCTTGCTTCAGGGCGCCAAGGTTCCTGTTGTCCTCCCCTCTCGTGGCGACAGCATCGAATCAAAATTCTATAGCCTAGCTGTAGCATCGGCATTGTAACAGCAACCATTCCTTAATACACACAAGAAAACAACAAAAACAATAATTATTTATAACACAACCTAACTATGCGTATACTTGTAATAAATCCAGGTTCTACTTCAACTAAGTTTGCCGTCTATGAAGGTGAGACTCCACTGTTGCTTCGCTCTATCCGCCACAAGCCCGAAGAACTGGCTCCCTACAAGACCATTCTAGACCAGTTTGATTTCCGCTACAACCTGGTTATGAACGAGATAAAAGTCACAAATGTTGATTTCAACTTCAAGGCTGTTATTGGCCGTGGAGGTTTAGGCAAAGCAGTGCCTGGTGGCGTGTATGAGATTAACGAGAAGATGCTCGAGGACACTCGCAACTCAGCCCGCGAGCATGCTTGCAACCTGGGTTGCCTCATCGCGCACAAGATTGCACAACAAATTCCTGGCTGCCGTTGCTTCATTGCCGACCCAGTTGTTGTTGACGAGCTTAATGACTATGCACGCATTTGCGGTATTCCTGAGATTAAGCGCGTGAGCATTTGGCACCCACTCAACCAGCGTGCTATCGCTCGCCGTTTTGCCCGCGAGATTGGCAAAAAATATGAGGACATGAACCTCATCATCTGCCACCTGGGTGGAGGTATCTCGGTTGCCGCCCACGAGAAAGGTGTGGCTGTTGATGCACCCAACGCTCTTGATGGCGAAGGCCCATTCACTCCCGAGCGCGCTGGAACAATTCCCGCTGCCGACTTGGTTCGCTTGTGCTTCAGTGGCAAGTATACCCAGGAGCAAATCCTGAAGATGATTACAGGCAAGGGAGGCTTGAACGCTCACCTTGGCACTACCGACCTCATGGAGATAGAGGAGCGCATCAACAATGGTGATGAGCACGCAAAGCTCATTCTTGATGCCATGATTTACCACGTGGCTAAGGCCATTGCCGCTCAAAGCGCTGTGCTTTGCGGTAAGGTTGATGCCATCCTGCTCACTGGTGGCATGGCGCATAGCGACTACCTCACTAGCGAACTGCGCAAGCGCATCGACTTCCTTGCTCCCACCTACTGCTTCCCTGGCGAAGACGAGATGGGTGCTCTTGCCGGCAACGCCGCTGCCGTTCTCAAAGGCAAGCGCGAAGCTAAAGAATACAAGTAAACGCGCAATGCGTAAATCACGAACCATGTTAAATAATGGTGCATAATTGAGCCTATAACTCAAGCACATTATTATAAATAAATTAAGCGTCCCTTAAGGGGCGCTTAATTTATTATTGTGCTATGAAATGATGAACTTACTTGTAGCGCAAAAAGCTATATCCAAAGCGCTCGCATGCGGCACGCTCAAGCGCCTCGCGATCGTCGGGATGAGCTATTGAAATAAGTGCGCGAGCACGTTCGGGCAGACTCTTGTTGCGCAGGTAAACGATGCCATGCTCGGTAACCACATACTGAGTTTGGAACCTAGTTGTCACAACACCAGCTCCTGGAGTGAGTTGCGACACAATCTTGCCTTTACCCTTACCAGTGCGCGATGGTAACGCTATGAAGGTCTTTCCCTCGGGATTAAGAGCAGCACCGTACATAAAATCGTGCTGACCACCCACGCTGGAGAAAATCATAGTGCCTATGCTATCGGCACACACTTGCCCTGTGATATCCACCTCGATGGCGCTGTTGATTGCGATGGGCTTGGGGTTCTGGCGAATGACTTGGGGATCGTTAGTCCACGCCACATCATAGAATTCCACATCCTCATTGTAATGCAAGAAGTCATACATGCGCTTTGAGCCAAGAGCCAGGCTGGCAACACTCTTGCCAGGGCGAATTTTCTTGAGGCTGTTGTCAATCACCCCTTCTTCCATGAGACGCACAACACCGTCGGTCATAGCTTCGGTGTGCAGTCCCAAGTGCTTATGGTTCTTGATGCCGGCAAGCACTGCGTTAGGGATACCTCCCACACCAATTTGCAGAGTTGCTCCATCGGGAATCTCAGCAGCGATATAACCGCCTATCGCACTCTCGATGGGTGTAGACTCGCCAAATTCCATTGCCAAAGGTGGCTCATCACAACGCACCGCAGCGGCAATCTGGCTTTCATGAATCTTGGCGGCACCACACAGATAGGGCATACTATCATTGATTTGCGCGATAATAGTTTTCGACATCTCCACCGCGCTGAATGCCAAGTCGGCACTCATGCCGTAGCTGCAATAACCATCCTTGTCGGGTGGTGAGCAGTTAAGGAAAGTGACATCGAGTGGCAACTGCTTGCTACGGAACAAGAATGGAATTTCGCCTAGAAAAGCAGGAATCACCTCGCCGTAGCCTTGTGCCACCCACTTGCGCTGGTCACCACTGAGGAAGAGGCTCTTGGTTATAAACGAGTCTTTATACTCAGGTTTGCACAAGGGGCACTCGCCATAGGGGACATTGAAGGCTGAATACACCACCACATCCTTCAGCTCGCTAGCACGGCGAGCAAGCGCTGCCTGTAGCACAACTGGAATTGCGGTACTACCCATGCAGTAGATGTGGTCGCCACTGTGGACAAGGCGAACCGCCTCGTCGGCACTCATGTAGTTCATTATTTCTTAGAGTTTTGTAGTTCAACAAAGAGTTTCAGTCTTTCATCCAGAGCCTGCATGTGCCACTCGCTATTGAGTTGCGACACACAAGCACGAATGCCCGGTTGCTTGCTACCGGTAGTGTTAAGGGTAATTGCCGAGATGCCACACCGCATCAGGTCGTTAAGCAACTGCGAGTCGCTCATTCCCTTGTAGCCAATAGTGTAATAGAAGCCGTCGGCCAAGTCGTTATCACCATCCTTGTCATAGATGATGCTGAAACCATATTTCAAGAATATTTCTTTAGTAATCTTAGCTCGGCGCCCATATTCACGCACTTCATCCACAAACTTGTAGGTTCCATCGGCAGCAGCCTTCATCATCGCCGCCAGTGCGTACTGAGCCGAGTGAGAAGTACCCGACGATGCCACATAGAGGTAGGTAAAGATGAAGTTGTCACCCATGCGACCAATGTTGTAACGCTCACGCAAAGCTGGATACTCACGATTGAAGAGCTTGTTGCTGAATGCAACCACAGCAATGCGCTCACCGGCATAGCTAAACACCTTAGAGCCCGAGATCATGAACACATAGTTGTCGGTGTAACGAGCAACGGTTGGTTGGAAAGGAGGCTCAAATGGTACCGACTTGTCGGTGCGGAAGTCCATGCACATGTAGGCATGGTCTTCGAGAATAATGACGTCATATTTGTTGGCAATCTCGCCAATAATTTGCAACTCTTCCTCGGTCAAGCAAACCCAAGTGGGATTGTTAGGGTTAGAATAAACAATAGCCACGATGTTGCCCTTAGAGCAATACTCCTCAAGCTTGTCGCGCAACTTCTCGCCACGATAGCTAAATATATCAAACTGCTCATATTTAATTCCTTGCACGGCAGCTTGCATCATGTGGGGCGCGAAGCCAGGGTTGATATAGAGCATAGTATCCTTCTTGGGGTCGAGTTGCGAGCACTCAAGGGTAAGGTTCATGCCAGCTTGCATCGAGCCTACGGTGGGAATGATGCACTCAGGGTTAATATCAACATCAATAAAAGCCTTGATAAAGCGCGATGCGTTCTCTTTGAGCTCGGGAAGGCCACTGATGGCGGGATAGATGCTAGCGATGCCGTTGTCGAGGGCCGCTTTTTGCGCTTCTACTCCCACTTGTCCTGGTGCTAGACCTGGAACACCCACCTCAAGTCGCAAGAACTTTTCACCGGCAGCTTTCTCCATCTCGGCAGCGATAGCGGCACACTGGCGTATTGTTGTTCTAGAAACGTCGGTCAAGTCACGCTTGGCAAGAATATCGTCTAATACTTGTTGTTTGATAGGAAAACTCATAGTTGTTTTATAGATAATTATAGGTGTATTTCTTACTTGTTCTTTTGTGCGAATTCATAGCCTGCCTTGAATGCGGCGATATTAGTCTCGACAATGGCCTCACCCTTGCTGGCAAACACGTTAGTGATGCCCTCAATGAGCTGCTCGGGCTTGAGCATTTCGAGCACTGAGGCAGCGGCACCCAAGAGCACCATGTTAGCGCTACGAGGCGATTTCACTTCCTTAGCGATGGCGTCAACATCAATCATAATCACGTTGCCCAGCTTCTTGAGTTCCTCATTCACATTCTCCATCTCAGGATAATTGGGAATATTAACAAAAGGCTCAGTGTTAGTGATTACCCATCCCTTGGGGTTGAGATATTGCACATATCGCAACGCCTCCATTGGCTCGAGCGAGATAATCAAGTCGCAAGCGCCATGAGCAATAAGGTCGCTGGCAATGGGCTCGGACGACAAGCGCAAATTGCTCTGCACGTCGCCACCACGCTGGCTCATACCATGAACCTCGGCTTGCTTCAAGTGAATGCCCTCTTTCAGGGCAGCCCAACCTATAATTGTAGCAATGGAGAGGATTCCTTGTCCGCCCACACCGCAAAGTATTATATCTTGTTTCATGATTTATTATTGGATTTTAGCAAACAAGCGAACGAGCATGCCAAGCACTCATGGCAATAGTTGACGAAACACCTGTTTTGATTAGTTTTTTATTTTTTAGCATTAGCCTTAGCTTTAGCGTGACGTTTAGCAGTCTGGATGCACTCGCGACGAGCAATGATTACCGAAACGCCATTGTAGTTTAGCTCCTCGTCGATGGTCTTCTCCATGTCGGGGTAGTTCTTGGGCAGTGGCACGATTACACGCACGTGAGCTGGGTCAACGCCCAAGCCGTAGCAAATCTGCTCAAGGCGTCCAGTACCTGCCGAGTCTTGACCACCAGTCATACCGGTTGTTAAGTTGTCGCTAATGCACAGGGTCAAGTTAGACTTCTTGTTCACGGCATCAAGCAGACCTGTCATGCCACTGTGAGTGAAAGTGGAGTCGCCTATCACCGCCACTGCGGGATGAACACCCGACTGGCTGGCGCCAATCGCCATGGTGAGTGACGCGCCCATCTCTACACAGGTGTGGAAAGCGTGGAATGGAGCAAGCCAACCCAGTGTGTAGCAACCAATGTCGGCAAAGACGCGAGCGCTCTCATATTTCTTGAGAACATTATTCAGAGCAGTATAGAAATCACGGTGACCACATCCCTGGCACAATGCCGGTGGGCGAGGAACTGTGTTTTGTGCGGCAGTGTGAGCTTCAAGTGGTTCTAATCCCAAAGCCGCGCGCACGCAATCAGGATTGAGCTCGCCAGTGCGTGGCAGAGTGCCATCAAGGCGTCCCTTGATCTTGACTGGTGTATCGAGGACACCGCGCATCAGTTTCTCTACCAGTGGCTGACCCTCTTCAACTACCATAATGCTCTCGCACTCCTGTGCCATGTGGCGAACCATCTCCTTTGGCAATGGATATTGAGTAATCTTAAGCACGGGGAATGGGCATCCGTCGGGGTAGTTTTCCATGAGGTAATTGTAAGCAATACCACAAGTAATTATACCCATTGAGTGATCCTTACCGTCAATATATTTGTTCTGTCCCATGGTGCAAGCATCGTCCTCAAAGGAGAGAATGTCTTTCACCAACTGGTCATTGCGCATGCGAGCATTAACAGGAAGTGTTACCCACTGGCGAGGATTCTTGGGGAAATGAATCTCGTTTTGCTGGCGTTGCTCGCTGGTTTCTACTATAGCACGAGAGTGAGCCATACGAGTGGTGAGACGCATGAGCACCGGAATGCAGTTCTTCTCGCTGTAGTCGAAGGCACGCTGCACCATGTCGTAGGCCTCCTGTTGTGATGCAGGCTCAAAGCAGGGCATCATGGCAAAATCGGCATAGAAACGAGAGTCTTGCTCGTTTTGCGACGAGTGCATAGATGGGTCGTCACATGCCACTACCACCAGGCCACCATTGGCACCAGTCACGGCACTGTTGACAAAAGCATCGGCACACACATTCATGCCCACGTGCTTCATGCACACCATAGCACGTTTTCCGGCATAACTCATGCCAAGCGCCTCCTCCATTGCGGTTTTCTCGTTAGCACTCCACAGGCAGTGAACATTGCCTGCACGAGCAATCTCACTCTTCTGAATAAACTCGGTAATCTCGGTCGATGGGGTACCAGGATAAGCCCACACACCGCTTAGTCCGGCATGCAAAGCTCCAAGTGCCAAGGCCTCATCGCCAAGTAGCAAATGTTTAGTTTTCATCTAGAAAATAGAATTTGTTGTTTATGTTATGTGTATTGTGAAAATTCCAGTGAATCAAGCCCTCTCTAGGGCACTTTTCAAAATTTTGCACTAAATTACTGCTTTTTCTTGAAACAGCAAAAAATAATCACAATAATTATACTTTTACATCAAAGGGTCGGTTCTTTTGATGTAATTTCATCTTTAAAATTTTTCATTTAATAAAAAAAATAGTAATTTTGTAGCTCAAAAGAATCACCCATCACATTCAATACTATTATGCCCAGAAAGACTCGTAAGCTCAGCAATACCGGAATTTACCACGTAATGCTACGTGGCCTTGACCGTTGTCAGATATTTCATGACGAGCAAGACCTGCGCAAGTTTTTAAAGATACTGCACTTGGTCACTCACCCTATAGACGCTGATGGCAAACCCATGCCTCCTTATTGCGACATCTATGCTTATTGCTTGATGACAAATCACGTTCATCTCCTCATTGGAGAGCACAGCGAAGATATAAGCTCAGTGATGAAGCGCATAGGCATTTCATACGTAAGTTATTTCAATAAGCGCTATTCCCGCTTAGGTTCATGACCGATTCCGTAGCGAGCCTGTTGAAGATGAAGGTTATTTCATTAAATTAATACGTTATATTCATCAAAATCCCGTTGAAGCAGAGATGGTTGATTCTGCCAATCAATATCGATGGAGCAGCTTGCACGAATACTCAGGTTCATTTTCGATTGACTACGATATCTGCACTAAGAGCCTGCCATTCGTCGGTATTGACTGGCTTGATCTGCAAAAACTTGTTATCAAAGTAAGCAGCAATGAACACTTGCGGCCACAGAATGCCAAGCGACGATTGACCGATGATGAAGCTCGCAGCATAATTAACACGCTTAGCGGTAATGCCGAAGTGAAAATGATGGATAAAATCAAGCGCAACGCAGTAATAATCGCCGCAGTGGAGAAAGGTATCTCCATGCGTCAATTGTCAAGATTAATCAGACTAGAGTATAAGTCGATTTATCTAATACTAAAAAATAATAAAGAAATAAGAAAATTACATCAAAAGAACCGTCCCTTTGATGTAATTTAGCAGATGGATTCTAAGCTTGGCATGTAGCGTCGCTGGATGGCTTCGGCAATGGCGGTTGCTACTTCCATCTCGCTAAGGGCGATGCTCTCTCCGAAGTTATAGAGCAACTTTATTTCCTCGGGCGCAATCTTCTTGTCGCTCATGACAATGCTTATCATGTACTCTAGCAGTGCCACGCGCACACCGGGATTAATCTTGAGTATGTTCTCAACCGAGTCGTTAAAGATGGCAGGTATGTCGCCCTTGGCAATCTCTTCAAGATATTGGCGTGGGAAAATCTTGAGCGCCGCCAGTGTTTCAATCACTTGATTTACTTCTTCCTCATGCACCTCGCCATCGCAATTGACCACAATGAGCCCCGCCGAGGCAATGAAACGTGCCATGTACTCATCCATCTCGTCGTCGCCCACTTTGAGCAAGATAGTGATTAACTCGTCCATACCTTCTTGCAGCTCTTTCTGAGTTTTTACTGTGGCAAAGAGATTGAGCGCTTGCACGCGAATGGGATTGACGGGGTGAGACGAACGGCTAATGCCCTTGCCCTTGAGGAAGTATTCCAGGCGTTTTGTGTTGTCGGCAATGAGTGCATCGATGCTCACGTTCATCTTCTCGAGGTCTAGTCCCGACGCCATCTTGAAGAAGGCGGTGACGCACACACCCAGGTCCTCGGTAGCCATGTAGCCATAGCGGTCGGCAACGAGCTCGGCAAGCTGCTCATGCAAGCGAATCTTGTATTGCAAGGTTACAGGCACTGCGGCTTCGGGTGGAAAGACGAAATTAATCAGCCTTGCCAATGCTGTGTCTTTATTGATAAGGTGTCCCAGCTCATGCCCAAGGACAAAACGTAGTTCGGCTTCGCTCATCAGTGTGAACAGCTCACTGTTAACATTGACGATGTGAGGTTTCCCCTCCTCCTCGGCAGCTACCGAGAATGCGTTAACCTCCGAGTCGCCAGTGATGTAGAAGTCGACCGGATCGTCAAATCCAAGTTTCTTTTTCACATCCTGGCACAGGGCATAGAAGTCGGGCAACAGTTCCTGCTGCACCTTGAGACTGTGCCCTTCCATGCTACTGCGCCAATAGGCGTCGCTACTTGATATTTTCATCTTGCGCAGCACTTCTTCCACCACGCTACCTTGCAACGCATTATATATTTGTTCTCCTATTTGTTTCTCCAACTTGATAGTTGGATTGAGTTTTCTTTTTCCCATGATTATAGTTTTTATGGTGTTTTTTAAGAATGGTTATTTCTCATTTACTAGCTGCCGCAGAGCTGTGTTGTTAAGCTCAACATCCATTACTTTACCCGATGTCTTGCCGCTATAATGATATCTCACACCTCGACCAGCTCGCATCACTAGCTTAAAGAACATGCCAGCAGCCGACTGCGCATCGTTAATCTCTTGCGTCAATGCACGCTTGATGTTCTCTTCATAATTCGCTTTTTGAGCTATCATATCGTCGATGCTGAGTTTGCTGTCATCAATCTCGTAGTTATAGACCATAAACTCGCCTTCAAGCGTTGTGCCGGCAAGTGTTGTCACATCATCGATTTGTTGTGGCAGGCTAGCGTTAGTTATCTCTAGTTGCAAAGCCAGCTGTTCGCTAATCGGCATTTTTTGTTTTGCGGCTTGTTTTAACTCTTCATTGCTCAGCGTCACCTCAAAATGTGCGTGCGACTCTTCTCCATCAAAGACAGCTTTAAGTCCATAACCCGATGCAAGAATCAGATTCAGCACCTGGTCATTGTTAGCACTTTGGTCAATATAGGACATTTTCCATGCGCGCTTAATCAAGTCACCTTTATCCTTTAGCACCGCGATGGGAAACAGGTTGTCGTCGGTGGTGTAATGGATTTCCACCATATTGTCCTTGCACTCAATGCTAGTGGCGACACCAAAGTCGAAACGAGCCGGCAATTCGTCGTTAGCTTGATCAATCATTTCCTTGAGTTCACGTTGCTGCGAGTTGCAAGAAGCGACACACACTGCCAGCATGACAACAAATGTAGCCAAAAATGTTTTCTTAAGTGTTATCATAATTTTAATTTTACCATGATTAAAGTTACAAATGTAGATAGTATTTTTGACACATCAAAATTTTTAATTTTTTTTCAATCTAGCACCAACCCATTATGTAAGTAATAGGTAAACCCGTTGGCGGAATTAATAAAACATTACATTATGATAGAAAATATTAATAATGAAAAAGTTCCTCTTCGAGGCACTTTGCGTTAGATTCAGCAAGGACCAAGCTGCGAACCCCTATGGGGGTCTTGCATGGTCTTACGCACAAAGTCGGGTCTTCGACCCGCCCAGCGTCTTCGACGCTAATGCCTGAAAGCCAATATTTTTTATTATAATTCATTGTCAGCTTAATTCCGCCAACAGGTTAGGTAAGTAATAGGTAAGCAATTATTAAAACGTTAAATCATGAGAGGTACTTAGCTCCAATAAGAAGTGCGAAAGTCTTCTGAAAGTTGTTTTCATAAAATAATATTATGAAAAACACCGAGGGGAACGCCAAGCGGCAAGGGGGCG
>ONEL01000026.1 GCA_900316835.1 uncultured Prevotellaceae bacterium
CTACAATAACTCTGCTCTGACCTATGTGCTTTATGCAGGAGAGAATGTGCCTACTATCGGCAGTGGCACTTTCAGCAGTGGCGCTTCATCAAAAATATGTTCCACCGCGACCTATCGCGGGGCAAATGCGCTGAAAGCCGACAGTATGTGGAATGCTGCCTTCAGCACTATTGCCCGACATCGTGGCTTCATGTCGAGCGATTTCAAGGTTTACAACTCCACCAACGGCTGCTGGCAATACTATACCATCAAGAACGGCATCCCCTACAACAGCACCAGCAGCAATGCATCGGTGCGCTCAATGTGCGAGCTGGTGGGAGCCACCTTTACCGACGGCTCAAACTATACCATCAGTTTGCCGCAAACTGTTGGTAATTCATCCAACAACTCCCCGGGCACTTATAAGTTCTATGGCGTGGCTGACAGCGCGTTCATGGGCAACACCGCCATCACCAAGATAACCAACAACAACACTATGGCATATAAAATCGGCATTAAAGCGTTTCATAGCTGCTCAAACCTCACCAGCGCCGATGTCCCTGTCGACACCATCTGCAATTATGCTTTCTATAATTGCACTAAACTCTCATCTGTTACCATTACCAGTAACTTGACTAATACTTCATATATTGGGAGCTACGCCTTTGGATATTGTGCATTCACTGGCGCATTTAATATTCCCGCAACAATTAAATCTATTGGTAATGCGCCGTTCTTTAACTGCTCTTCTTTGCAAAAAATAATTGTTGATGCTAACAACCCCAACTATTGTAGCTACAAAGATGCCTTATATAATAAAGCCAAGACCATACTCTACGAGATTCCTTGCCAGTGGCAATACGGGAAAAATGGAGATGGTATAGACAATAATATAACAGACTTCCCCGAAACGCTTCAACGGGTGCTGCAATATGCGGCGTCAGGAACCAACATTAAATATCTCTATCTACCTTATAATGTCAAATACATTGACCAGTATGCCTTCCAGAACTGTAAATACTTATTTATTGTGCACTTGCCGTCATCAGTGATTACAGTGCAAAATTACGCTTTCAAAGGATGTGATGGAATCAGGGTGGTGTATCTCAATAAGAGCACTCCACCCAATCATGTGTACTTTGATTACGACCTTATGTGGGATTGGCATTTGATAGACTTGTACGTTCCTTATGATGGAGAGGTGGCATATCAAAACAGCAGCAGCCTCAGCACTTCTTGGTGGAGATTTAACATCAAAATCGGTACTTATGACCACACCAACTGCTATGACATTGCAGCTGGCGGAGTGCGCTATACTGTCACCTCCGAAGAAGGATATTCACATAATGGTTTCACGGGCGACGGTACGCTGAAAGTTGTCGGGATTGCGTCTGGAACAAGGACTATTCCTACAACGTTGAATTATGGTGGTAGAACATATGTTCCCAACGTTATTGATGTATATGCCGCCTTTGATGAGGGAGGTAGCTATACCATTAATCAGGCTCAAAGCATCTCTATAATACAGGAAGCAGCTTTTGCCGGTAAGAAGCTTACAAACTTTCCATTCATTAATTTGGAAAGAATCAGGAAATATGCTTTCGCTCAAAATGAGATGAATTTTGATTTGGATTTGACCAATTTCCAATATTTGGTAGATATAGGATATGGGGCGTTTGAGGGATCAGGAATAACAAAGTTTGTGTCACCAATCTCAACCTCAGTGGATATCGGAGGTTATGCCTTCAATGATTGCCAAAATCTTCATGAAATGTTTCTTTATGACGCAACCACTGGAAGCAGTTTCATTGGAAACAACGCCAGCGACTTCAAGTGCTGGATCAACTATCGAAAGCTTGAAGGATATTTGTCATCAGGACAATATTCTACATCCGTGATTCGTCCTTATTTACGGCTCGACAGCGAGTGGCAGTCGTTTTCTTGTTACAAGCCCATAAACTTCGAGGGCACTGGCGTGGAAGCCTACACTGTGACCGCCTACGACAAGAACCAGAAGAAAGCCACACTGTCTAATGTAGCAAAGTTGGAAGAGAAAAACGGTGCTGTGGTGCATGGCAACGTAGGGTCCTACTACCGGCTGAATTATGCTACTGGTTCCAATTTGACCACCTCACAGTACCTCAAGGCTGTGAACTCATCTGGATATGTGAATTCCGGCACCAACACAAGCCGTTTTGAAATAAACGCTACTAAGCCACAGTTCGATAAAATCACAGAATCAACCGATTTCAATAGAGGTTCTTCCTACCTTGAACTAAATGCCAGCGATACTGGAGGTGTCACCACCATCTACACCAACCTGAGCGGTTCAGTGGCTGTTCCCGGCGATGTGAACGGCGACGGAGATGTAACAGGTAGCGATGTTACGGCTCTTTACAACTACATTCTCTTTGGACAAGAAACCGAGGTGTTTAATGGAGATCAGAATAATGATGGAGATGTAACGGGAAGCGATGTGACTGCTGTCTACAATATTATTTTGGGAATTTAAAACGAATTGCTAACAACCTCTTTGATTGGTGGTAAAAAAGAGATGAATCCAAAAAGATAGACCCAAAAAACTTTTTGGATTCATTTTGTTTTTACGCCTCGCCTCTTGCCAATGCGTGAATGCTTCTTTAGTTTTTTACTAGGTTTATACAATAAAAAACTTGAATTAGAGTTTTTATATTGTAGATAATCATTATTTCGCTGTTTTAGATTATGAAGAAAACATCAAGAATAATCGTGGCTATGGCATTGATGCTCACAACAAGTGTGGCAACGTCGTGGGCCGATGATGACATTAAGAACGATGAGTTCAATCCCATCACCACTGGTGTGACATCGCTCAGCATAACCCCCGATGCCCGCGGTGCTTCAATGGGTGACCAGGGTGCCGCCACCGACCCCGATGTCAACTCTCAGTTCTGGAACCCATCAAAATATGCTTTTGCCTATAGCAAGGCAGGGGTATCTATTTCTTACACACCATGGCTGCGCAAGCTGGTTAACGATATCTTCCTTGCCAACCTTTCGGGTTACTGGAAAATAGGAAGTGGCGACAATCAGGCGGTGAGTGCTTCAATGCGATATTTCTCACTGGGTGAGATTAATAGCACCGACGATGGGGGCAATGCGATGGCTAGCATCAACCCCTTTGAGGTCTCGGTCGATGTGGGATATTCGCGCAAGCTAAGCGAGAAGTTCTCAATGGGTGTGGCATTGCGTTATATCTATAGTGATTTGGGCTATTCCAGCTATAGCGGTACCGACCAAACTACCGGCGCTTCGGCTTTCTCGGCCGATATCTCTGGTTACTTTACCACCTATCCCATGATTGGGCGCAACGAGTGTCAGTGGTCACTGGGTTTCAACCTCTCTAACATTGGCTCGAAGGTGAGCTATAACGGTGGTGATGACCCGGCATTCTTGCCTGCAAACATGAAGCTGGGTACTGCGTTCACTTTCCCGCTTGCCGATTATCACAACCTCACTATTAGTGCCGAGGCCAACAAGCTTCTTGTTCCAGCTCGTCCTCGTCTCACTAACTATGAAAATCAAGAAGAATATGAGCAAGCCCTTCAGGACTGGAAGGACATGTCATCAATCACAGGTATTTTCAAGTCGTTTAGCGATGCGCCAGGCGGTTTCAAAGAGGAGTTGCGCGAGATTATGTTCTCGGTAGGTGCTGAGTATAGCTACAATCAGCAATTCTTCTTGCGTGGCGGTTTCTTTAATGAGAACAAATACAAGGGTAACCGCAAGTACTTTGGCTTGGGTGCTGGCTTTGCTCTCAATGTCATTAAGCTTGATGCCGCCTACATGATTGCGACAGCTCAAAATAGCCCGCTTGATCAAACGTTGCGTTTCACGCTCTCGTTCGACATGGATGGCATTCGCAACTTGTTTAATAAGTAATAGATACAACACATTTTATAATATATCAATAGGGATAAGGCGAGCCTTGTCCCTATTGTTTAAAGTTAAGAAAATTATCCACTATGCGCATAGGATACGGATTTGATGTGCACCGCTTGGTTGAAGGTCGCGAACTGTGGCTCGGTGGCGTAAAAATAGAACATGATAAAGGTTTGCTGGGGCACAGCGATGCCGATGTGGCTATTCATGCCCTGTGCGATGCTCTACTGGGAGCGGCAGCGTTGCGTGACATTGGTTATCACTTCCCCGATACTGATCCTCGTTACAAGGGCATCGATAGTCGCGTGTTGTTGCGCGAGGTGATGCGATTGATCAATGAGAAAGGTTACAAGCTGGGCAACTGCGATATCACCATTGCCGCCGAGCAGCCCAAGCTAAATCCTCACATCCCTGCCATGCAAGAGCAACTGGCACGTTGCATGCGGTGTGACGAGAGCCAAATCTCAATCAAGGCCACTACCACCGAGCGCCTTGGCTACACAGGCCGTGGCGAGGGTATTGCTGCCCATGCGGTAGCATTGATTGTGAAATAATCCCGCGCTCGATAAATATCAACATAAAAACGATTGCCACATGAGCCTTAGCCCACGTGGCAATTTAGTTTCATAATGTTGCTAAGAGCAACACTTATCTCTTGTTCATCAGTCAGCCATCAAGCGCTCGAGAACCGTCTTAACAAGGTCGTTGACCGCTGTCTTGTAGTTGGGATTAGCAACGGTGGCGACGCGGTTGGCGATGATAGAGCATATTGTGATGGCACGATGTCCCATGAGCTTGGCAAGGCCTTGAAGGGCTGCGCCTTCCATCTCGTAGTTGGTGATGTGACCTCCAGCATATTCAAATGCTTCGATTCTCTTGTTCAGTTCGGGCTCAGCAAGTGGCAGACGCACTTCTCGTCCTTGGGGACCATAGAAACCCACTGCCGAGATTGTGTAGCCACGCACCATGTCGTCACGCCCAATCTTCTCCACGAGTGTGGGGTCGGCGTCTACGATATAAGGCTTGCAGAACAATGGATTCCAATTAACAAACTCACAGAACTGGCGTTCAAACTCTAGGTCGCAGGCTTCGTTGCGACCGGCATAGTAATTCATCACGCCATCAAATCCTAGAGCTTTGCTGGCAATAACCGGAGTGCCTACGGGTACATAGGGTTGCAGGCCACCACTGGTGCCTATGCGCACGATGTTGAGTGTGCGATGCTCGGGCTTTACAGTGCGGGTGGTGAAATCTACGTTGGCAAGGGCGTCAAGCTCGGTAATAACGATGTCGATATTGTCTCCACCAATTCCGTGCGACAGTGCCATGACTGGCTTCCCGTTGTAAGTGCCACCAATGGTGTGAAACTCACGGCTCTGAACCTCAAAGTCTTTAGTGTCGAAGTAGGAAGCAATCATGTTTACACGGCCAGGGTCGCCACAAATTATGATATTGTCGGCAAGTTGCTCTGGCTTCAAGTGAATGTGAAAGATAGAACCATCATCATTAATGATCATTTCTGATTCGGGAATAAATTTTTGCGACATAGCTTATAGTGTTTTAAGTTTATATTGCGATTGTTTATGAAAACTATTAAAGAGCAAAGATAGTGATATTATTCCAAATAATGAGCAACTAGCAGGGTCTTTTTTTGAAAAAACTTTTCAAAATCCTGGTTTTTGAATTTATTAAACAAAAATATTGAAAATGCAGAGGTTTTTTAATAGTAAAAGATTAATTTTGTAGGGGAGAAATAACTACTATGAGTAAAATGTCTCGATTATTATATTTTTGTGTGATTACAGCACTTGTGGCTGTAATGCTCACGTCATGTTTCACGGGCGTGGAAACAACTAAAAAAATCACCGAGCGCGATGTGCAACGGGCTTTCCAAGAGATGGAACGAGGAAAACACGAGTCGTCCATCACTCCTTTTGTCGACTCACTGCCACATTGGAGGCAAGGCAAGGAATTTTGGGTTGTTGACGACAGGGCGCATCTCATCTTTCAGCCATCAGCGAGCTATAGCATCGACAGTCTGCAGTTGACAGGCAAGCGCTTGGAATTTATAAGCTACAACACTCGGCGGCAGATTGATAATAGCGAGGTTGTCGACATCATTATGTCCGATTCACATGGGCACCGCCTCATTTACGCGACAGGTAAGTCGCTTGGCGATGTGAGCAAGCCTTCGTTTTCAATGCCATTCCTTGTCGATGATGACATGGTGCAAAACTATGCCAGGCAGCTTGTGGGAAAAACGGTATATGTTAAGACTTCGGTATGGTTTGATGGTGCTGGTAATTACACCACTGGAGGACGCAAATTTGTGCCTGTAGTGATTACCGCAGTCACAGCGGGTAATGATGTGTATCCACTCATGGTTGCCTTTCGCGATGGTGATAAGGAAGCAACGCTGTGGATGACAACCCACAATACTCCAATCTCAGGGCATCACTTCGACGATTTATTCTCAATGACCGATGTGAGAAAACAATACTCTAAAATATCGGACGAGAACTGGCAACGAATTGTGGCAGGGAAGGTGGCTGAGGGAATGACCAAGGAGGAGTGCCGACTGGCAATGGGAAGTCCTAAAAACTTGACTCAACTGCCCGACCAGTCGGGATTGCGTGAATACTGGTACTACGACGGCGGGCGTTACCTCTTCTTTGTTGATGGATTGCTTAAAGAGTTTAGATAAAAATGATGAATAACGAAAAGCTCACCATAACGATTTTGGGCAGTGGTACCAGCACCGGGGTACCACAAATTGGGTGTACGTGCGACGTGTGCCAGTCGTCCGACCCGCGCGACAAGCGGTTGCGACAATCGGCGCTAGTGAGGTATCAAGGAAAAAATATCTTGATAGACTGCGGCCCCGATTTTCGTCAGCAAATATTGAGCACCGGCGGCATGGCTCTTGACGCAATTCTCATCACTCACATCCACTACGACCACATTGGGGGACTGGAGGAGCTGCGAGGGTTTAGCGACTTGCCCATCTATGCGCGTGGCGATGTTATTGATGCGTTACACAAGCGTTTGGCCTATTGTTTTGCTGACCATCCTTACCCTGGCGTGCCTCACTTCAACATTGTGGAAATTAACGATCATGATGCTTTCGATTGTAATGGAGTAATGGTGCATCCCATCCCTGTAATGCACTACAAGTTGCCAATCTTGGGATTTAGAATAGGACCTCTAGCTTATATCACCGACTGCAAAACTATTGCTCCCGAGCAAGTGGAGCGATTGCATGGCATTCCCCTGTTAGTGCTCAACGCTTTGCGACTTGATGAGCATCTGTCGCATTTGTCACTGAGCCAAGCACTGGAACTGATAGAGCAAATAAACCCAGGTCGTGCCGTGCTCATTCACATGTGTCACCAGATTGGGCTACATGCTCAAGTGGAGAAAATCCTCCCCGAGGGTGTAATGTTAGCCTACGACGGGCTGGAAATTAATGTATAAAGATATAAATAAATTCAGAAAACTGACAACTGACAACTGAAAACTGACAACTGATAACTGACAACTGATAACTGACAACTGATAACGAACTATGGCTACAGTCGACGACAAGAAAATCATTTTCTCAATGGTGGGAGTGAGCAAAACTATTGAGCAAAATCAAAAACAAATTCTCAAGAATATTTATCTCTCATTCTTCTATGGTGCTAAGATTGGTATCATCGGCTTGAATGGCGCGGGCAAGTCTACGCTAATGAAAATCATTGCCGGCATTGAGAAGCAGTATCAAGGCGAAGTGGTGTTTGCGCCAGGATATAGTGTGGGGTACCTGCCTCAAGATCCGCAACTTGATCCCACCAAGACTGTTAAAGAGGTGGTGCAAGAGGGTGTGCAACACATTGTTGATGCTCTGGCTGAATATGAAGAAATTAATCAAAAATTTGGGCTACCTGAGTATTACGAGGACGAGAATAAAATGAACGAGCTTTTTGCTCGACAAGCCGAGTTGCAAGACGTGATTGACGCTACCGATGCGTGGAATCTGGATAGTAGGCTTGAGAGAGCAATGGATGCGTTGCGTTGCCCCGAGGGTGACCAGCTCACCGAGCACCTGAGTGGGGGCGAGCGCAGGAGAGTAGCATTGTGCAGGTTACTATTGCAAAAGCCCGATGTGCTCCTGCTCGACGAGCCCACTAACCATCTCGATGCCGAGTCGATCGACTGGCTGGAGCAGCACTTGCAGCAGTATGAGGGAACTGTAATTGCCGTTACTCACGACCGTTACTTCCTCGACCATGTGGCAGGCTGGATTCTAGAGCTTGATCGTGGCGAGGGAATTCCATGGCGAGGAAACTATAGCAGTTGGCTAGAACAAAAAACTCAGCGGCTTGCTCAAGAGGAGAAAACCGAGAGCAAGCGACGCAAAACGCTGCAGCGCGAGCTGGAATGGGTGCGTATGGCACCCAAAGCACGACAGGCTAAAGGTAAAGCTCGCTTGAATAGTTATGACAAGTTGCTCAATGAGACTGTCAAGGAGAAGGAAGAGAAACTTGAGATTTTTATCCCTAACGGCCCACGTTTAGGCAACAAGGTTATTGAAGCTCACCATGTGGCAAAGGCTTTTGGCGACAAACTGCTCTTCGACGATCTTAACTTCATGTTACCGCCTAATGGTATTGTGGGGGTGATTGGTCCCAATGGGGCCGGTAAAACCACTTTGTTCCGTCTTATCATGGGGCTCGAGAAGCCCGATAGTGGCACCTTTGAGGTGGGGGAGACGGTGAAAGCGGTTTATGTAGACCAGCAGCACACTAGCATTGACCCCGATAAAACAGTATATGAAGTGATTTCGGGGGGAGTTGAACTGCTTAGAATGGGAGGACGCGACGTTAATGCCCGTGCCTATTTGTCGCGTTTCAACTTCTCGGGGGTGGATCAGCAAAAGAAATGTGGCGTGCTCAGCGGTGGTGAGCGCAACCGCTTGCAACTGGCGCTAGCTCTCAAGGAAGAAGGCAATGTGCTGCTACTTGATGAGCCCACCAACGATATTGACGTCAACACCTTGCGTGCGCTTGAGGAAGGTCTTGACGACTTCGCCGGGTGTGCCGTTGTCATCAGCCACGACCGTTGGTTCCTCGACCGCATCTGTACACACATCTTGGCATTTGAGGGCGACAGTAATGTGTTCTTCTTCGAGGGTTCTTACTCCGAATATGAGGAGAACAAGCTCAAGCGCATGGGCAAAGAAGAACCCACTCGTGTGCGCTACCGCAAACTCACAACCGATTAATCGTTTAGAAAAAACACCTTGATTTTTGCAACATTTTTGATATAAATTGCGTCTAATGATAGAAAACACAATTTTATTATGAAAAAGATTTTTGATTTAATATTAATAGTGCTCATCGCAACGATGATGAACGCGTGTGTGCATATTAATAGCGCTATTGACAAAGATCAACCCACGCAAGTGAAAAATGCTGGTGAATTGAAGGTGCTGGATCAGTTCTCGCGCATTAACTTCGCTGGCTCTATGCAGGTAATTTTCTCCCAAGGCGACCAGTACACAGTGCGGGTAGACGCGCCTCAACAAGTTGTTGACAAGCTCGTTATCTATGTTAGGTCAAAGGAACTTAACATTTGCAGTAAAGATGAGCTTATCGATTTTGACCCTGCATTCTCATTTAGCCAGGTTAAAATATTCGTAACCTCGCCCACTATCAAGCAGATTGACCTCACAGGCTCTGGCAGCATGACTGTCAAGGATGCCGTCACGGCATCTAGGCTTGATATTGATATCACTGGCACTGGCAACATGAGCTTTACAGGAACTCTGTCGTGCAATTTTCTTGATGTTGATATCACGGGTTCGGGCAATTTAGATTTTGCCAATGTCAAGGCCGATAAAATCGAGACCGATGTCACAGGAGTTGGGAACGTCAATTACAGCAGTGTTAATGCTGGCAATATAGGTAGTAATATCACGGGAGCTGGCAATATAACAATCGCAGGCGACGCCGAGAACCACATCAAGAATGTAACTGGAGTTGGTAATATAGATGATACAAACCTTAAAGTTGGGAAATATAAAAATTAAGAGGAGGGGGCAAAGAATTGACGAGACTATTCGTTTTTGACGCGCCCTCTTCTTAATTTGCTGTTAAAATTAGGTTTTAGTCTAGAAACCTCTTGTCGAGACCCTTGTAGTGGTCGATGCGACGGTCGCGCAGGAAAGGCCACCAGCGGCGCACACGCTCAGTGCGTTCAAGATTAACATCAATGATTGTTTCTTCCTCGTCTTGGCTCGAAGCACAATGCAACACTTCGCCTTGCTGACCAGCGATGAAACTACTACCCCAAAATTCAATGCCATTAGTTTGTCCTGTGGGATCTTCTTCGAGCCCCACACGATTTACTGTCACTACAGGTAGACCATTAGCAACAGCATGTCCTAGTTGTACTGTCATCCAGGCATTGAGCTGGCGCATTTTCTCGCTCTCATTGTCGCTACTCTCAAAGCCAATGGCGGTGGGGTAGATGAGTAGTTGGGCACCACGCAGGGCCATGAGGCGTGCTGCCTCAGGGTACCACTGGTCCCAGCACACTAGCACTCCTAGCTTGCCCACACTTGTCGCGATGGGCTCAAATCCCAAATCGCCTGGGGTGAAGTAGAATTTTTCATAGTAGGCGGGGTCGTCGGGAATGTGCATCTTGCGGTATTTTCCGGCAATGGTGCCATCTTTCTCAAACACAACAGCTGTGTTGTGGTAAAGTCCTGCTGCGCGACGCTCAAACATTGAGGTCACAATCACTACATTATTCTCGCGTGCTGCTTTAGCGTATGCTTCGGTGACCTCGCTGGGTATGGCTGTCGCCAAATTGAAGTTTTCTACATTCTCTTCCTGGCAAAAGTAGAGAGAGTCGTGCAATTCTTGAAGCACTATCAGTTCGGCGCCATCTTGGGCAAGCTTTGAGATTTTTTCTAATAGACGTTTACGGTTTAGTGCAACATCGGCTGTGTTGCTTTGCTGGATAATACCTATTTTCATAGCTTGTATATTATATTTTTAAGAAATTCTGGGGAATTTGCATCGTGATGCAGTGCAGTGAGCCATGCTGCTTAATCAAGGCATTGCAGTCAATGCCCACCACTTTGCGCTCGGGAAACACTCCCTGCACAACTTCCAGTGCCTTGTTGTCGTTACCTTCTTGACCATAAATGGGTACAAGCACTTGCTTGTTAGTAATCAGGAAATTAGCATAGGTGGCAGGTAAGCGCTGTCCGTCAACGTCGCGAATTGGGGTGGGGCAAGGCAGGGGAACCAGGTTGAATGGTTTACCTTGAGCATTGGTCATTTTTTTTAGCTCGGTTTCCATGTGTTGTAATGACTCAAATTGCTCATCGCTTGCATCATCGCATTTTACATAGAGGATTGTATCACATGGAGCAAGTCGTGCCAGGGTATCAATGTGCGCGTCGGTGTCATCGCCCACAAGTTCTCCGCTATTGAGCCATAGCACCTTCTTAGCTCCCAGTCGCAACTTGAGCTCGTGCTCTATTTCTTCCTTGTTCATGGAGTCATTGCGATTGGGCGACAGTAGGCAATGGCTCGTTGTGAGAATTGTCCCGTTGCCATCGCTCTCTATTGAGCCTCCTTCAAGCACAAAGTCGTGGTAGTTTATCATTTGTGCTTTAAAGATGCCGTGAAGCGCCATCTTTAGATTTACTTGATTGTCATGGCAAGCGGCAAACTTCATTCCCCAAGCGTTGAACTTGAAGTCGAGCAAGAATGGAATGCCGTTTTTTAACACTGAGATGGGACCAAAGTCGCGCGCCCACGTGTCGTTGGTTTCAATCTCTAGATAAATAATGTTGCCATTGTCAATGTCGTTTAGTTGCCGTTTTACATCACCTATGCGGGGCGCAACCACTATCAGCTTCATCTCGCTCACAATAGCTTGTGCAACGCGCTTGAAACACGCTTGAACCTCGTCGAGCATATAGTTCCAGTCGGTGCCACTATGTGGCCATGCCAGCAACACTGCTTCTTGCTGTTGCCACTCGGCTGGCATAATTGTTGTGTCGATATTATTTTTTTTGTCCATTAAATTATAAAGTGGTGCGCTACTGGAGTGAACTATTCGGTCATCGTTTCCCAAAATTCATCACGATCGCGCAACTGCTCATCAATGAAGTCTTTGTAACCTGTTTTAATGTCGTAACCATATTCTTCACACCACAACTTGTAATCTTCTTGTAATTGTGGGTCATTGTCCATCATGTAAACAAACTCACTGTCAATTTCACTCACTCGGCTATACTGGTCAAGTAATGATCTTAGTATTTCAGAAATGTCGTTCATGATTGAATTAATGTTTAGTTGTTGTAAATGGTAAATAAGTTTCAGTCTTCAAAAATAGTAATTTCCACTAATCTAACAATAGAAATAGAGGAAAACTTATTAACAACTATGAAAAATCATCACTTATTATTGTTGTTGTAAATAATTAATATGCTAATTTTGCATGAAATTTTTGTGAAAGAAGAATGAAAAAATTATTTTTTTTATTTATAGTAGCCTGCTTGGCACTTATGACATCGTGTAGTTCAACCGATGAGAACTTGCGTGCCATGATTCCCGACGACGCTGCAGGCGTGGTGGTTATTGATGTGCCTAGTGTGCTTTCTAAAGCACAAATGGTGAAGGGTGACACGATTACTGTGCCACAATCGTTAGTTAAGGTAATTGACGAGGCCGACGTGACATTGCTGGGCGACCTCATTAGGTTCTTGCCGAGTTCGGGATTTGACTGTTCCACAAGCTGCTATGTGTTCTTCTCACCTGGTGTTTACAAAGCGGTGGCTTTAATTCCTCTTGCCGATGAGCAGAAAGCCATTAGCTTGATTGAAAAATTAACTTCAAGTAAAGTTCAGAGTCTTTCGGGAATAGATTTTGTGTCGCATCTCGACTATGGATATGCGATCGACGATGATGTGCTGCTCGTGGGACGATTTAGCAATCCCGTCACAGCCGAGGCTGGGGCGCTGGCGGCTAGTTCGATACTGGGCAAGAAAAAGCCCAGCATGCTTGCTGATGATGACGTGGTTAAGCACATTGACAAAACCAAGGGCGATGTTAAAGCTTATCTTGATGTGAAAGCTATGAGCTCGATACTTAAGTCAAACTCACGGTTTAGCACAATATTTGGTAATATTCCGGCTCTTGACATTATTACCGACAGTGATATCAAGGCTATGGTGGCTTCGATATCTTTTAATATGTCGGTCAAGGATGGTGATAGCGCTATACTGAAAACTCATTTTATTTTCTCCGACAAGGGGCAGTACAGCAAGCTCTACGATAGTCTTATCGCTCACAACTCGGGCGATGCCAGTGCCGTGCTAAATGCGTTGCCTGGAGAACTCGACACCTATGTGGGTATTAAGATTGATGGAGCTCATCTTGCGGCACAGCCTCAAATGGCAGGTATGTTTGACATGCTAGATAATGCCCCGTTTACTAGCGGGTTAAATTATAAAGAGATTCTCTCGTCGGTTAAGGGAGCACTGGTCTTAGGATTTGGTAAGAGTCAGGTGAGCGACTTTAACTTTACTGTTGGAGCTCAAACTCAAGATGCCGGCATGATAGTAAATCAAGTTGTGGCTGTTGCCGCTCAGCGTGGGCAAAGCCCCATGATGTTTGATGGAGAATATGTCTACGACTTTGAAACACAAGGAATAGCAATGGGACAAGTCCCTGGAGTTTTCTACCTGCGATGTGTTGACTTTGAGACTGGATATAGCGCGATGAGCTTGCCGGTATTGTCACAAAATATCAACAAAGCCGCCGTGGTGCTTTACCATCAGCTCAAGGTGAAAGACAATATAGAAGGATTTTTCAACTGGGCGCTACTCAATAAGGCTAAGGGTGAAGGCTTATATTACACAAGTGATGAGAAGCAAAATGTAGTAATTTCACTTCTTAAATACCTGTGCTGGAAAGAGCCCAACTCCAGCCAAGATGTGAGTGACAATATTGATTACGGCTTCTAGTAAGTGGTTTTGCTAGAAAGGAAACATCAGCTCTGCTTCACGTAGCGTTTCGGGCTTGCCAACGTCGAGCCAGTGGTAGGGTGTGGCTTGCACATAGCCCTTGATGAGTTGAGACTGGCACTGGTCCACATAGAATGGGGTGATTGAGAATTTTGCCTGTCCTTGTGAATACTCCTCCAGAGGCTTGAAAATGCTTGGAGAAATCACATGGATGCCACCAAAAGCCAGCTCGTGCAGTCCCTCACGATGAACAAATGCGGTAGGTCGGGTCTCGCCTGTTGATTTGTTAATCCAGCCTTGCAGGCGATAGTCGTCATCAACGACAAAGTAGCGACTCGTTGAGCGGTCTTTCACTAGCAATGTAGCCATTGCGCCACTCTCAATGTGGCTCTGATACATAGCACTCAGGTCAATGTCGGTGAGAATGTCGGCATTGTGCACCAGGAAAGGCTCATCACCGTCGAGAAATGGTTTTGCCTTGAGTATGCCGCCACCGGTGTCGAGCAGCATGTCGCGCTCGTCGCTAATGTGGATGTTCAGACCAAAATTGTTGTTCTGCTCAAGAAAATCGATAATCTTTTGCCCAAAGTGGTGAATGTTGATAGTGATATCGTCAAAGCCTGCTATTGCCAGCTTTGTGATTACCAGCTCAAGCATTGTCTTGCCTCCTATTTCCACCAGTGCCTTGGGGCGGTCGTTTGTTAAAGGACGCAGCCGGGTGCCTAGCCCGGCTGCAAATATCATAGCTTTCATTCTTCCACAGGATTGAATGTGCGGTCGTGACCACTCTGCTCACGGTGCGAGAGCTCAACGCGCACGTTAAATTTCTTATAAATGTGTTCGGCAACGTGTTGGGCTGCATACACCGAGCGGTGCTGACCTCCTGTACAACCAAAGCACACCATCAGGTCGGTAAAGTTGCGCTTCTTATATCGCTCTACCGACTCATCTACCAGTGCATATACGTGAACGAGCCACTGGTCGATAGTGCTTTCTTTCTGCAGGAACTTGATGACGTTATCGTCTAAGCCGGTGAATGCTTTGTACTTGTCATACTTGCCAGGGTTGTTCAGTGCGCGGCAGTCAAACACAAAGCCGCCACCATTGCCCGATGGGTCGTGAGGAATCCCTTTTTTGTAGGCAAAGCTCATTACTCTCACAGTGAGAGATTTCTCTTCGCTGGTGAAATCTTTCATGTTCACTAGCTCATGGATAATTTCACTCAAGTAGGGATAATGCTCAAACTTGGTGTTGGTCACCAAGCGGCGCAAGTTGGCTATGGCTGGAACGATGCTGTTCTTCATGAAGTCGGGCTTCTTCTCAAAGTAGCCTCTGAAACCGTAGGCGCCTAGCACTTGCAAGGTGCGGAATAACACAAACAGGCGCAGATTGTAAAGAAACAGCTTCTCGTCGAGGTCGGGCTTATAAATCTTTAGCTGTTCAATATATGCTTGAATGAGGTCTTTCTTCAAGTCCTCGGGATACTTAGCGCGTGATTGCCACACAAACGATGCCACGTCGTAGTAGTAAGGACCACGACGTCCGCCCTGGAAGTCGATGTAGCTCAAGCGGCAATCGGCAGGGTGCTCAGGGTCGCCAACGAGCATCACGTTGCGTGACTGGAAGTCGCGATACATGAACGTGTCGCTTGGTATCGACAGCAGGTCGCTTGTTAAGCGGTCAAAGTCGTTTTCCAGCTTGTTCTCGTTAAAGACTACACCTGTGGCTTTCAAGAAGCAGTACTTGAAGTAGTTGAGATCCCACTTAATGGAGCGCTCGTCAAAGCATTCGGCTGGATAGCACTTGCTGTAATCAAAGCCTTGAGAGCCACGGAACTGAATGTCGCACAAGTCGCGCATGGTGCGTCGTAGCAGTTCTTTCTCCTCGCTAGTGAAGGCGTGAGTGATGCTACTGCGACGAATTTTGTTCCACAAGATGTTCTCGGGCTTGCCGCCCAAGTCCTCTTGGATGTAAACCATGTGGTCGTCGCTCACTCCATACACTGTGGGCACCGATAGGCCTTGCTGCTTGAAGTGGTTGGCAATGTAGATGAAGGCCTCGTTTTCTTCACGAGATTCACCCACAACCCCAACTATTGATTTCTCGCCCGAGAGGCGATAATATCGACGATTGGAGCCGGCCTTGTCCATTAACTTGATTTCGGTGGGCTCACTGCCCACATAATGCTTATATAGTTCTTTCAGACTGTCGGTAGGGGTCATGTTCCTGCAATAGTTTTTATCATTTGAAATTTGGAGCAAAGGTAGTGATTGCTCACCTATATTTCAAACTTTAATGGTTAAAATAGCACAAACGGGACTAAAACTCGCTAGTGAAGTGGAACTTAATTTTGGGAAAGTCTTGTTGAGCCATCTGGAGCACATAGCCCGAGTCGGCTAAGAACACGTCGCGACCCTCGGTGTCGAGCGCCATGAACTGGTGCTTGCGATGCTTGAAGGCTTCGAGAGCATCCTGGTCATCGCTCTCTATCCAGCATGCCTTGTAAAGACTGATGGGTTCCCAACGGCACTGGGCGTTATATTCATGAAGTAGCCTGTACTGTATTACTTCAAATTGCAACTGTCCCACGGTGCCTACAATCTTGCGGTTATTGAACTGGTTGACAAAAAGCTGTGCCACACCCTCGTCCATGAGTTGAGCGATGCCCTTGTTGAGCTGTTTGGTCTTCATGGGGTCGGTGTTCTCAATATATTTGAACATCTCGGGTGAGAAACTTGGCAAGCCCTTGAAGTGAAGGTTCTCGCCCTCAGTTAATGTGTCACCAATCTTGAAAATGCTTCCACTATCGGGCAGACCAATCACGTCGCCTGGGAAAGCCTCGTCTACCACGTCCTTGCGTTGAGCCATAAAAGCGGTGGGAGCGCTAAAGCGATAGGTCTTGCCACTGCGCACGTGCAGATAGGTGCTATTGCGGTGGAATACTCCCGAGCATATCTTAACAAATGCGATACAGCTGCGGTGATTAGGATCCATGTTGGCTTGAATCTTGAACACAAAACCTGTGAACTTTTCCTCGCTGGGCTCTACAACGCGCTCAATGGCTTGGACAGGCTTGGGCGATGGGGCAATCTTTATAAAGCAGTCGAGCAACTCTTTCACACCAAAGGTGTTGAGCGCCGACCCGAAGAAAACAGGAGCAACCTTGGCGTCAAGATAGTCGGCGGGATCAAAATCGGGATAAACACCATCCACCAGTTCAATATCATCGCGCAACTTTTGGGCATCGTCTTCGCCAACTTGCTTGTCAATCTCGGGTGAGTTGATGTCATCAATTTCCACACGCTCGGTAACGTGTTGCTTGTCGGGCTTGAACAGGTCGAGGCTTTGCTCGTAAATGTTGTATACTCCCTTGAACTTTGCGCCAATGTTGATGGGCCAAGTGAGTGGTCGAACCGAGATTTTTAGTTCTTGTTCTAGCTCGTCGAGGATATCAAATGGGTCACGACCCTCGCGGTCGAGCTTGTTGACAAAGATGATTACCGGGGTGTTGCGCATGCGGCACACCTCCATTAGTTTGCGGGTTTGAGCCTCTACACCTTTTGCCACATCAACCACGATGATAACGCTGTCAACAGCGGTGAGGGTGCGATAAGTGTCTTCGGCAAAGTCTTGGTGACCAGGGGTGTCAAGGATGTTAATTTTATAGTCATTATAGTTAAAACCCATCACCGATGTCGCAACCGAGATACCGCGTTGTTTCTCAATGTCCATCCAATCGCTGGTGGCGGTTTTCTTAATCTTGTTTGATTTCACTGCGCCAGCAACATGGATGGCGCCACCAAAGAGCAATAGCTTCTCGGTCAAAGTGGTTTTTCCCGCATCGGGGTGCGAGATGATGGCGAACGTGCGCCTCTTAGTTATTTCGTCGTTAAATGCCATTAGTTTTTATATGTTGTGCTCTATGAATTGCACATTATGGGAGTTATGCATTATGCGTTGTTTTTAATTCTTTGAATGCAGTCGCGCAGGCTGTCTTCCCAGTAGGGGATTTCAATGCCCAGGGTTGATTTTATCTTGCTCTTGTCAAGCACGCTGTAGTGGGGGCGGCTGGCGGGGGTGGGGTAGTCTTTGCTCAAGCAGGGGAGTACGTAGCAAGTAGTGATACCTGCCAAGCGATGAATGGCCATGGTGAAGTCATACCACGAGATGGCTCCCTCGTCGCTAAAGTGATAGATGCCGGGTTGCCACAGGTCACTTGCTACAAAGCTGGCGACAACGCTTGCAAGGTCGAGGGCATAGGTGGGGGTACCCACTTGGTCGCACACCACGCGCAAGCTCTCTCTTGTCTTGCCTAGTTCAATCATTGTCTTGACAAAGTTTTTTCCATGAGGTGAGTAGAGCCATGCGGTGCGAATTATAATACTGTCGGGGGCAATTTCCATTATGCGCCGTTCTCCTTCGGCCTTTGTACTTCCGTAGATCGATGCTGGGCACACCTTGTCGTCCTCACGATAAGGACGGCAGCTAGTCCCGTCAAACACATAGTCGGTAGAAATGTGTATAAACCGTGCTCCATGCTTTGCGGCTGCTTGAGCAAGCAGTGATGGAGCCTCGGTGTTGAGCTTGGTACATAGTTCTACGTTACTCTCGGCGGCATCAACTGCTGTGTAGGCGGCGCAGTTTACTATATAGTCCACGCTGTTGCTCGCAAGGCATGCCTCAATAGCACTTGCATTAGTGATGTCAAGCTCGTCAACATCGGTGTAGATAGGGTAGAAGTTGATATCTCCATCTAGCACTCGTCGCATTTCGCGACCCAGCTGGCCGTTTGCTCCTGTGATAAGTATAGTTTTTGCCATTAGTGTTTTATTTAGGTTTATTTTGTTTCTTCCTCGCCCAGGAGGGGACTCTGTTCATCTTTCTTGAAATAGGCGGCTAGAATGCCTATGAAATGCGAAATCTGGGCGATTGCCACTTGTGTGTCTCGGCTCACCTCTTTGCCTTGAAGCTTGAGAAGAAGGGTGCCATAGAGGGCGTTGAAGCAGGTTTCTAACTCTCCCACTTGTTGTCCCTCGGGGGTCTTTGAACGCAGTTCCACAATGAAGGGCAGTGTGCGGTAAAACTCGGCTCCGTATTCGGGGTACTTTGTGCTTTTGAGTAACTGGTCGTGCAAGTCGGCAAGGCGCAATAGGGTGTTCTTATTGATTTGCAGGTGTCCATGCTCTTGCTTTCCCTCATGTTGCATCATCATCACGAGACCTTCCCACCAATCGGTGATTTCTTTTTTCTCTTGCTCATCTACATCATAGTGGTCTATGATGTTCTCTTTTATAGCATTAATGTCGAGATTAAAAGCACGGATGATGTCCTCTACCTGCCACATGTAGAGCAGATATTCGGCTATGTTTTCTTTACGTTTGGCTTGTGCTATTTTCATTATTTGTTGTGGAATGATAATGGTTAACCAAATTTGCTGATTTGATGCAATTTTTCTTCATCTACAATCTTTATGCGGCGGCCGTCAACGGTGATAATGCGCTCTTGAGCAAAGGCCGAGAGGGTGCGTATGGCATTGCTCGTGGTCATGTTCGACAAGTTGGCGATGTCCTCGCGTGCCATGTAGATTTTTAAAGTCTTGCCATCGTCCTCAAAACCATAATTGTCGATGAGAACAATAAGGGCTTCGGCAAGGCGACCGCGAATGTGCTTCTGCGTGAGGGTCACTATCTTTGTGTCGCTGCCACCCAGGTTTTTAGATAGCTCGTGGATGAAAAACCATGCCAACTGTCGGTTGTCGTTAATCATCTCTTTGACCAGGTCCATGGGAAGACTACCCACCGTCGATGCCTCAAAGGCAGCGGCACTCGATACATAAGGCTCGCTAGCGAAATAGGCTCGATAACCAAAATACTGAATGGGACGGTACAATCGCAGGATTTGTTGCCTGCCACCTATGCCGTCTTTATATAGCTTCACCTTGCCCTTAAGAAGACACCACAGGTACACTGGATTATCTTTTTCGGCATAGATGATTTGATTCTTCTTGAAATTATGGATTTCAAAATTCTCAACTATGAGACGCTTTTCTTCGGAGTTTAACAGGCTCCATATCGCAGCTAAATCTTCGCTTATAACCTTCTCGAGGGTACTCTTAATTATCATGTGTCCTTTAATTATGCTATAAAACATGCAAATTTAACATAATTCTTTAACACTACCAAATTTAACCTTGCCTTAATAGTCTTTTCCTCTAAAAATTAGGCACTTTAGAACATTTGTACACATTACTAGACTAATGATGGCATAATTTGAAACAAAATGTAAAAATAAAACTGTTATGGCAAAAAATGACATCTAAACTAATAAACTAACCTATAGTCGGCCTAATGACCGATTTAGGTTAAAACTGTTTGGCACTGGTTTTGCATATATGTTTTTCTAAACTATAATAATAAGGTAACACGAAATTTTGACATGATAGATTTTAACAAAGATATTGATGCCGATTTTAGCGATGGTGGAGCTCATGCGATTCCCATCTTTGCCGAAATTCATGCTAATAGCGATGATAAACTCCTGCAGGAAAAGGAGTTGAAAGATGTGCCAGTGCTGGCTTTGCGCAACATGGTGCTCTTCCCGGGAATGACTATGCCTGTGATGGTGGGACGCGCCAAGTCGTTAAATGCCATCAAGGACGCACAGCGCTCAGGGGAACCTTTGGCAGTAGTTTGCCAAATTGACAGCGAAGTGGAGGACCCTGACAAAAATGACCTCTACCCGGTGGGAACTGTTGCCGAGGTGATTAAAGTGCTACGCTTGCCCGATGATTCCACTAATGTTATCCTGCATGGTCGCTCAAGCTTTGTGCTTGACCAGATAACAACACGCGAGCCGTACCTGCGTGGGAATATCTCACTTTTTAAAGAGAAATATCCAAGAAAGAATGATGGGGAGTTTGAGGCTATCATCAGTTCTATCAAGGAGTTGACTTACGATATGCTCAACAAGATGGGGGACAACGGGCGAGAACTGAAGTTTGCCATCAGCAACATCGACGACCCTGTGTACCTGATGCATTTTTTAGCAACCAACATCCCCTTTGAGGCACGCGATAAGCAGGCGTTGCTACAAGAGAGCGACATTAAGAATCGTGCCTATCATCTCTTTGGCATCTTGAGCAAGGAAGCACAGCTCATTGACTTGAAGGCTAACATACAAATGCGCACGCGAGAAGACCTCTCACAACAGCAGCGTGAGCACTTCTTGCAGCAGCAAATTCGCACTATTCAAGAAGAATTGGGCACTAACGATGATGATGTGCCTGAGCTAGAAAAGCGTGCCAAAGAAAAGAAATGGGATGAAAATACCCAGAAGCACTTTGAAAAAGAGTTGCGCAAACTGGAACGTCTCAATCCGCAATCTCCCGACTATAGCACGCAATATGCTTATCTCGACACCATGCTTAATTTGCCATGGAATGAGTATACTAAGGACTCGTTCAACCTCAAGAAGGTGGAAGCTAAGCTCAACAGGGATCACTATGGACTAGAGAATGTGAAGGACCGCATCCTCGAGCATCTCTCGGTGCTCAAGCTGCGTGGCGACCTCAAAGCACCCATCTTGTGTCTGTATGGACCTCCTGGAGTGGGCAAGACTTCGCTGGGGCGCTCGGTGGCCGAGGCGCTTAATCGCAAGTATGAGCGCATCTCGCTGGGAGGTCTTCACGACGAAGCCGAGATACGTGGACACCGTCGCACCTACATTGGCGCTCTTCCAGGACGCATCATTGAGGCGATGATGAAGTGCAATAGCTCTAATCCTGTTATCGTGCTTGACGAGATTGACAAGGTGGGGCAAGACTTCAAGGGGGACCCGTCTAGCGCGTTGCTTGAGGTGCTCGATCCTGAGCAGAACGGACATTTCCACGATAATTATCTTGACGTGGATTATGACTTGAGTAAGGTTCTTTTCATTGCCACTGCCAATAATCTTGGCACCATTTCCAAGCCATTGCTCGACCGCATGGAAGTGATTGAGATTAATGGCTACATTCCTGAGGAGAAGATTGAGATTGCTCGCAAGCACTTGGTGCCTAAGCAGCTCGAAGAGAATGGCTTTGAAAATAAAGAAATCACATTCCCCAAGGGTACTCTCAATGAGATAATTGACGGCTATACACGCGAAAGTGGTGTGCGTGAGTTGGAAAAAAAGATTGCTAAAGTGCTGCGCAAGGTTGCGCGCAAGAAGGCTAGCGGAGATGAATATCCTGCGACTATTGATACAGGCAGCCTCAAGGAGTTCTTGGGGGCGCGCGACTTCAATAGCGATAAATATGAGGGTAACGATTTTGCAGGTGTTGTAACTGGGCTTGCATGGACCGCTGTGGGGGGCGAGATTCTCTTTATTGAGAGTGCACTCTCACGTGGAAAAGGCGAGAAGTTGACTCTCACTGGCAACTTGGGCGATGTGATGAAGGAGAGTGCCATGATTGCTTTGCAGTACCTCAAGAGCCATAGCCAACTCTTCGATATTGACTATGAACTCTTTGATAAGTATAACGTGCACGTCCACGTTCCTGAGGGTGCTATACCCAAGGATGGGCCATCGGCGGGTGTGACAATGGTAACATCGCTAGTGTCGTCGTTCACACAACGCAAGGTGCGCGACCACCTGGCAATGACTGGTGAAATCACCTTGCGTGGCAAAGTGTTGCCAGTGGGCGGAATCAAAGAGAAAATTCTTGCGGCCAAGCGAGCTGGCATTACCGACATTATCCTCTGTCAGGCCAACAAGAAAGATATTGATGAGATTAACGACATCTACCTCAAGGGGTTGACTTTCCACTTCGTGAACACTATCAAAGAGGTGATTGATTTCGCTCTTCTTCCTGACAAGGTGAAAGATGCCATTGAACTATAATTCTAACTCGGTCATTAGGGGTTATGTTGTAACAGGAAAGTTAATAAAATAACTGTTTCGCCTCCTAATGACCGATTTAAGATAATATCAAAACATAAAAATCGATGACTCAATGCAATCACTGCGTTGAGTCATCATAGTAAAACGAGTATATGAAATGAAAAAAAATGTATTGTATTCTTTTTTGTTTTGTATATCTTGTTGAAACTTTGTGTGTTTTTTGTTTTATTGCGTGTTATGCGTTAATAAGACCTGTGCCGGTCATCTCAGCTGGCTGCTCCAAGCCCATTATTTGAAGTATGGAAGGTGCAACATCGGCAAGGCGACCATCGCTCACGTGCGCTTCCTTATTCTCAGTCACGTAGACAAAGGGAACTGGATTAAGCGAGTGGGCTGTGTTAGGAGTGCCATCGCCATTGATGGCATGATCGCAGTTGCCATGATCGGCTATGATAATCACCTCATAACCTGCTGCTCGAGCTGCCTCAACAGTGTCGCGCACGCAATTATCAATAGTTGTAACAGCCTTCTCAATAGCGCTATATACACCAGTGTGGCCCACCATGTCACCGTTGGCATAGTTGACAACAATGAAATCATACTTGTTAGCGCCTATGGCATCAACTAGCTTGTCTTTTACCTCATAAGCACTCATTTCAGGCTTGAGGTCGTAGGTAGCAACCTTGGGCGATGGCACCAGGATGCGGTCTTCGCCATCAAAGGGTGCCTCGCGACCGCCATTGAAAAAGAATGTGACATGCGCATATTTCTCGGTCTCGGCAATGTGCAGTTGCTTCTTGCCCTGGCTGGAGAGATACTCGGCTAGCGTATTCTCCACATTCTCTTTCTTGAAAATGATGTGAACACCAGTAAATGAGGCATCGTAGGGTGTCATGCAATAGTATTGCAATCCAGGGATGGTAGTCATTCCTTGCTCGCTCATGTCCTGCTGAGTGAGAACGATGGTGAGCTCCTTGGCGCGGTCGTTGCGATAGTTAAAGAAAATGACTACATCACCTTCCTTTATGCGACCATCTACGGTGCTGTTGACTATGGGCTTGATAAACTCGTCGGTAACTCCCTCGTCATAGCTCTCCTGAATGGCTTGAACCATATTGTCGCTCTTGCGACCCTCACCATGCACTAGCTGGTCATAGGCTAGCTTGATGCGGTCCCAGCGCTTGTCGCGATCCATAGCATAATAGCGGCCTGTCACGGTTGCTACCACGCCAGCGCTCTGGGCGCAATGTTGCTCAAGCTGTGCGACAAAACCCTTGCCACTCTCGGGATCGGTGTCTCGACCATCCATGAAGCAATGGATGTAAACATCGTTAAGGTTATATTCTTTAGCAATGTCGCAAAGGGCAAACAAATGCTCTAGCGAACTGTGCACGCCACCATTGCTTGTCAATCCCATGAAATGAATGGCTTTTCCTGTCTCCTTGGCATAAGTGAAAGCGCTAACAACCTCAGGGTTTTGACGGATAGAGCCATCTTGAATGGCTTTGTTAATCTTAACAAGGTCTTGATATACAACTCGCCCGCCACCTATGTTGAGGTGACCCACTTCGCTGTTGCCCATTTGACCATCGGGCAACCCCACATTCTCACCGCTTGCCTGAAGCTGGCTGTGTGGATAGGTGTTTAACAAGTTGTCCCAGTAAGGGGTAGGGGTGGAAAATATAGCATCACTCTTTGAGTGGTCTCCTATTCCCCAACCATCAAGAATTATTAATAAAGCCTTATTACTCATTTATTTATGTGAAATCAATCGTTGTCTAACAAAGTTCTACCTAAAAAGGTGACTGCAAATATACATTAATTTAAGCGCATTTCAAAGCAAAAGTCAATTTTTTCACTCCACAAGTGCTTTATATTTAAAAAATAGTTCCTTTAGTAGTGGAAATACAATAAAAATTATTGCTGACGAGTTTCTCACACGCCAGCAATTAATTTGTTCTGTACCTCAAGATAGTATTATTTACCCTCGGGCTTCTTGGTGAGGTGGTCGGTAAGGAAGTCAACTGCGCTGTCAACAACACCTTCCACTTTGTCGTCAAGAGAGTCGGGAGTAATCTTCTTGCCAAGCTCGGTTGCTTTTTTCTTGATTTCTTCAGGGTTCTTTAGGATTTCGCCTGCTTTCTCCTGGATAAAATCTTTTGCTTGATCTAACATGCCTTCTGCCATAGTAGTGTGTAGTTTTAGTGGTTAATAAATATGGTTGACTATTTGTTTTTAAATTGATTGTAAGCATCGTTGGTAGCTTTGAAAAGCTCTTTCTGGTCATCGGTTAGCCCGCCGCTTTTCTCAAGTTTCTCGAGTTGGTCTTTTAACTCAAGCAGTTGCTTGTCATCTACAGCCTTTCCTGCCTTAGTGTCAAGGACATAGTTGACAAATGTCTCGCTGTATTGTTTTAGCAGTTTGTCGGTACTGCTTTCCGGCTTCTTGGGCTTGGGTAAAGATGTGGTACCCACTTGCGGTAAGGATGGTGCCGTTGGAGAGGCGGTTATGCTATTTGCTGTGGGGCTGGCCTGTGTCGATGATGTGTCGCTTGTCGTGGCATGTGAAGGTGCAGGGATAGCGCGCTTGGAAGCGTTATCACTTGAACCAGTGCAAGCTGTCATCGTCAAACAGAGGACAAAAGCGCAAAAAAACAGTTTTTTCTTCATTTTAATCTTAATATAATTCACTTTATTGGTTTCAAAGTTAATGATTTTTTTAGAAACGGCAAAAAAATAATAACTTTTACACATAAAAAATAAAAAAACCGCGGCATGTTGCATTTGCCACGGCTTTGTCTTGTTATCTTAACGTGATTGAATGAAACTGCAATGTGAAATTACTTCGCAGCATCCTTCTTAACGAAGCGGCGCTCCTTGATGCGAGCCTTCTTACCGGTGAGATTACGCAGGTAGTAAAGCTTTGCGCGACGAACGCGACCATACTTGTTGATAACAATGTTGTCGATGAAGGGTGACTCCATGGGGAAAATACGCTCTACGCCAATGTTGTCACTAATCTTGCGAACGGTGAAACGCTTCTTCGAACCCTCACCATTAATCTTAATAACAACGCCGCGGTATTGCTGTATACGCTCCTTGTTACCCTCTTTAATGCGGTAAGCTACTGTGATTGTGTCGCCAGGTAGAAAATCGGGCAACTCCTTGCCTGTAGCAAACGCTTGTTCTGCAACTTTAATTAAATCCATTTTACAAATGATTTTTCTAAATTTTTTAATCACACTTCGCAATGTAAACAAGCCACTCTAAACTTCTTGCCAGAGATTGCGAAAAGCGGTGCAAAGGTAATAAAAAAATCATTACCCACAAAAATATTTTTTATAAAATCCCAGATTTTCAAGTGATAATTATAAAATGTAGAGTCAACTGGCAAGCGCAAAATTAAATAAAATGTTTGAAGAACTCTTTCTTGGGCGTAGAGAAATTAAGTTTTTCTCTTGGTCTTCTATTGAGT
>ONEL01000025.1 GCA_900316835.1 uncultured Prevotellaceae bacterium
GTTAAGCCTCACCACGCCGATGGTACTGCGAAAGTGGGAGAGTAGGTAATCGCCCCTTAAGAGAGAGCTTCGAGCACACGCCCGAGGCTCTCTTGTTTTTTATATACCTATATATATACCAATATCAAAAACACAAACTCTAACTCTAACACACTCTCCCCATTCCTAGAACAGAGTCCTAACCCCCACCACGCCACTGGTCAGCGACATGGGAGGCGTAGGTAAAATGTTTTTGTGTTTTATTGCTATTATAATTTTGCAACAGTTTAAACCTATACTCTCATTTTAGGTCATAATTAATATATAATATTGATTTAACTTGTAATGAAGAAATTATTTTTATCGTTATTGCTTTTAACTATTGTTTTAACCGCTCAGGCTAGCAATGGAAAAGGTGTAATTGAGCCCTATGCAGCCAATGTGGCACGTGTGATACAAGATTTTGAGCAGTATCATCTCAAGAAGCACCAGCGCCCTGAAAAGTTTGCCATCATCACTACTGGAAACAGTGATGAGAGTTTGTTGTGGGTGAGCACATTTGATGAGAGTTATGGTTGCTTATTTACTAGTGTTAATGGTAAGTTAGAACATTTGCTTAATATGGGCTATAATGCTCAAGGCGAGCATATTGACCTTGCTATTCGCAATGGCGTGATAATTGTAACGACGACAAAAGGTGCCGGTGATATCGCCGGAGCTGATTTCTACCGTTTCAAGGGTGGTAGATTAGAATCACTCAATTTCTCTATGCAGGTTGTTGACGGCAATGAAAAATATATTGATGGTAAGGGTAAAGCAGTGAAAGCTTCGAAGGTGCAAAAAGAACTCAATCGTGGCTTAAAGAAGAATCAAGTAGCTAGTGTTGAGAATTCCGAGACATTGCAATGGATGCCGTTTCGCATGATAGGACACTACATTGATGCGACAACCGACATCACCTTGTCGCAGCTTCCTATCCTCAGTCGTGCTAGCTACAAGGCCAATGAGTTTGTCACCAATGCTCGCACTATGCTCCCTGCTCAGCAATACAAGCACATCGTGTTCAAGAAACAGGTGGGTGATGCTGTGCTCAAGAGTAACGATGGTGGTGCCATCTACTCGCTTTCTACTCCACAAGCTATAAAAACCATGTTTCGTGGTTATAAAGAGAATGAGTTATATCCTATTCTTGTTACCGACCAATATCTTGCCACGCATCAAATGATGCCATTCAGTCGCTGGAAGTATCCTGAGCGTGTCACTGCCATGGAAAAGGATAAGCAACAAGTGGTGAGTGAACACTTTGGTGGGCGTGTGGTGAAAAATGCACGCTGGCTTGCCAATCTGGAGGAGAGCGATCGCAAGCTATATGCTGTGGAATTCAAGCCTGTGGACGGTCAGGCGCTTGCGGTAGTGGCATGCTTCATTGGCAACAGGCTGGTGTCGACATTCGACCAGTGGGCCACTGTCGACTCAAGCCGTGGGTGGCTGTGGACGCCAGGTGATAAGGGTAATTTCATGAATGCCTTGCCCGAGTTGCAGGGGCTAGCCGTTACCGACGAAGGCTTTGAACTCTACATGAGCCAAATGGTGGGTGAGAAGCGTCGCATGATAGTGCTACGCGAGGTGCGTTCAATGTTTATTGAGCTTATTGACCAGGAGTTTTAAATCTTGAGATGACATAAAACCTAATGACCAATTTCTTTTTTTGGGGGGGGGATGGCGTCGTCATCTAATGCCCAGCAGGCGGTGAGTTTGAAGTGATAATCGCCAGGTGGGGTGGGTGAGCACCGCGTTGACGCAGGATTGAATATTGAGTTCGCGTTGTCGCTCGTCGTCGACAAAGCAAGGCTGCAAGTAGCGATGGCGAGCGTTAATGTAGTCATACTGGCTTAGTTCCTGCCCTGTATACACTACTTTTAGTTCATCGCATTGCTGTAGCAGGCATGGCTTGTTATCTCCACCTTCAAAACCTTGCTTGGGTGATAGCGTTATCCAGTCGATGCCACGTGGTAAAAGTCGCGTGCCATTAGTTTCGATGGCAATGCGTTTACCAGTCAATTTCAGGGCTTTTATCAGTTCCTCATCAACGTAGAGCGATGGTTCCCCCCCAGTGAGCACGATGAGAGGCGCACCGGGGTATTTCATCACTTCTTCCACTAGTTGCGGTAGCGACATCATGGTGTGGTTAAGATGCTGAGTGTCGCAAAAATGGCAATGTAAATTGCATCCGCTGAAGCGTAGGAACACACTAGCGGTACCAGTATTATATCCTTCACCTTGCAGTGAATGGAATATTTCGTTGATAGGGAACATAAGGTTTAAATGTGTAGATTACTCGTCACGGACGTAGGATGCCATGTTGTCGCGCGACTCCCACACGTCGGCGCGGTAGCAGTTGGGTACAGTCTCAACCACCCAGTGCGCAATGTTCTCGGCAGTGGGGTTGAACTTGAGCACCTCGTTCAAGTTTTTGTGATCGATGTGGTTGTGAATTAGCTTCTTAATGAGTGTGAAATCGCACACTAGCCCGTTACTGTCAAGTTCTTTAGCTTTACAGTATACTTTAATTATCCAGTTGTGGCCGTGCAGGTTTTCGCATTTGCTCTCATAGTCGAGATAGAGCTGGTGGCACGACGATATTTCAAGAATTTTTTCTACGTAGTACATAGTTGTTAGTTATCAGTTGTCAGTTGTCAGTTGTCAGTTATCAGTTATCAGTTATCAGTTGTCAGTTATCAGTTGTCAGTTATCAGTTGTCAGTTATCAGTTCGTTGTCAGTTATCAGTTGTTAGTTATGTTTATTCGTAGGGAGTGGGGTCGGGGATACCGGCATCGCGCAGTGCCTGACGGCGTTCACGGCATGTGCCGCACTTGCCACAGTGCTTGTCGCCGCCACGATAGCACGAGTAGGTCATGGCATAGTCTACCCCCAGTTCTTTACCGTGCCGAGCGATATCGCTCTTAGACAGGTTGGTGTAGGGTGCAAACACAGTCACTCCCTCGTAGGTGCCTTGTTGCATCGCCGTCGACATGGCATTGATGAAATCTTGCCTGCAATCGGGATAAATGGCGTGGTCACCACTGTGGTTGGCAATCATGACGCGCTGCAGCCCATTACTCTCGGCAATGCCACAAGCGATGGCAAGCATGATGCCGTTGCGGAATGGAACAACAGTGGCCTTCATGTTGTTGTCGTCGTAGTTCCCCTCGGGTACATCGGCAGGGTCATTGCTTAGCAAAGCACTCTTGAAATAGAGTTTCATGAAGTCGAGCGGAATGATGATGTGCTTGATTCCAAGCTTGCCACATTGCTCACTGGCACACTTTTGTTCTTTCTTGTTCTGCAATGAGCCGTAGTCGAAGGTGATGGCAAGAGCAATGTTGTCCTTATATTCATGCAGTAGCGTGCACGAGTCCATACCTCCCGAAAGTATTATTATTGAATCTTTAGCCATAGATATTGCTTTGTTTATTACAAACGGTTCTTAAAACTATTGAGCATGCGCTGTCGCACTAGTTCCTGGTGGTCGTCATCGCCATAGTTGGCAAACGGCACAATCGATATTCCTCCCCTAGCGTTGAAATATCCTGTCACTTCCAGGTATTTAGGGTCCATCAGTGCCACGAGGTCTTTCATGATGATGTTCACGCAGTCCTCATGGAAGTCGCCCTGGTTGCGGAAGCTGAAAAGGTATAGCTTCAGGCTCTTGCTTTCAACCATTCGCACTCGTGGGATGTAGCTGATGACAATGCGTCCAAAGTCGGGTTGCCCAGTGATAGGGCATAGTGCGGTAAACTCAGGGCAATCAAATGTCACAAGATACTCATTGTCGGGGTGCAAATTATCGAATGTTTCCAGCACTTTAGGATTGTAATGGTCCTCATATATTGTGCCTTGATTACCTAGCTTAGTGATGTTAGGTGTATTGTCTTTATTTCTTGCCATTGCCATAAATAAAAAAATTGGTGTTGAAAAGAGTGTTGATATTGCTGTGATGTGGAGATTAGGATTATGTGCTATAGATTAAAACTTTTTCTTGCGCAAGAGGTAGTAGTCGATGACAATGTTTCGCTGAGCTCCAGGGAACGTCTTGAGCAAGTTTTGGGTGGGTTGGCAACTATAGAGGTGTTTCATCTTGCGATAGTCGCGATGGGCACGCACTATAGCCCACGCGTCGCCCCAGTGCAACTTAGCCATCGCCATGCCCAGCGCAAGTGTGTCGTAGAGGCGTCGCACAATGAGAATCCGCTTCCCATCCTGCTTGGGTAGATTCTTATATAGAAGTAGCAGGCTGTTGCGGAAGTTGAGATAGGTCTTGCGAGGATTACCTTGTGGCAAGCTGCCACCACCCAGGTGAAACACGTGGCTAGCTGTGACAACGCGGATGTCGCAGCCACTGAGGTGAATGCGCCAGCACAGGTCAATCTCTTCCATGTGAGCAAAGAAGTCCTTGTCGAGCCCTCCCACACGATTGTAAAGCTTGCTACGCACCATCAGGCAGGCTCCTGTTGCCCAAAAGATGTCGATATCCTTACCGTCATATTGGTTGTGGTCGTCCTCGATGGCCTCAAACACACGACCTCGGCAATAGGGGTAGCCATGCTTGTCAATAAATCCGCCAGCAGCTCCAGCATATTCAAACATGAGCTTGTCGTCGTTGCGGTCCTGTAGCAACTTGGGCTGCACGGCACCCACATTGGGATGCTCTTCCATAAACTCCAGCAATGGGTCGAGCCATCCTGCCGGTGTGCGCACGTCACTGTTTAGCAGCACTGTGTACTGATAATTAGTCTCGTTGATAGCCCGGTTATATCCCTCGGCAAATCCATAGTTCTTGTCAAAGAATAGTGTTTTAACCTGTGGAAATTCCTGTTTTAGGACTTGCCGGCTGTCGTCGGTGCTACCATTGTCGGCAACAATGATGTCGGCAATTAGGGCATTAGTGCCTTCAATCACCGTGGGCAAATATCGCCTTAGCAATTTTGCTCCGTTCCAGTTTAATATTATTACCGCTACAGGTTTCATTGGAGTTATCAGTTGTCAGTTATCAGTTGTTCGTTATCAGTTGTCAGTTCGTTATCAGTTGTCAGTTATCTGTTGTGTGAGTGGTTAGCGTAGAATTGAAGTTCGTTGTCTCGAGTATATCCACTGGGAAAAGCTACAGGTCGTTTCCAGCGCTTGTGGGTCCATAACCAGTAGGCAGGTTCATTGACGATGCGCTTCTCAAGCAAGCGAGCATATCGTGTGGTGATGGAACCCTGAGGCTCATTGGCGCAGTTGTCGCTCAATGGCACCAGGGTGCACTCATAGTGTCCCCGTTTTTTCTTTTGAACATCAAGAAACACCGCTTGGCAGTTTAGTTTTCGCCCTATAGCTTCGGGTCCAGGCACGAAAGCCGTGGGGTGGTTCAAGAAGTCAAGCACATGATGCTCCTCGTTAGTCCACGGATGCTGGTCGGCAATGAAGCCTATTCCCATGTTTCGTCCCTGTTGCTTGAGGGTTATCATCTCGCGCAAAATGCGTTTCTTGCTGATGCACACTGTGTGAAACCGCTGTCGCAGGCGCAAAAAGAAATTATCGAACCATTCATTTTCAAGAGGCTGATACACTTGTCCTTGCACGGCATCACTGTGGGCACGGCTGTCAAACCACAATGTGATAGATGTTACCCATTCCCAGTTGCCGTAGTGTGCAGCATATAGCACCACGCTCTGGTTGTTGTCGAATGCCTTGTCGATGAGTTGAGCATTGTGAAACACCATGCGACGTCGCATGTCATCGTCGCTGATGTGCAAGAGCTTGATGGTTTCAACAAAATAATCGGCAAAGTGATGATAGAACTCCTTCTCAATAGCCCGTCGCTCCTGCTCAGTCTTGCCTGGGAAGCACTCGTTGAGATTTTGGCGCACCACCTTAGTGCGGTACCCTATCACATGATAGACCAGGAAGTAGATAGCGTCGGCATGGAGATATAGCACCCACCAAGGCATCAAAGCCAGCAGGTGCAATGCCCAGCCAATGGGAGCATAAAGTATTTTAGAATACCACTTCATTGCCTTCAACAATCTCGGCGTCAACGCTCAAGTCGTCATTAATCTTCAATAGCCGTGCTGGAGCAACCTTGCCCACAAGGCGCTCGCAGTGAGGAGTATTAATCTTGATATAGTTGTCGGTGAAGCCGTGCATCACCTTGCTGCCAGCTGGAGGTTGCTCAAAGAGCACAAGGCGTTCATTGCCCAAGTAGCGTTCAATAAACTGCCGTTGCTGGCTCTCGCTCAATGCCATCATCAGTGCCACACGCTCGTCACGCACAGCCTTGGGCACGATGTAAGGGATGCGCAGTGCCATAGTCCCAGGGCGCTCGCTATAGGGGAACACGTGCAAGTGCTGCACTCCTAGCGAAGCAATGAACCGCAACGAGTCGTCGAAGCACTCGGGAGTTTCTCCACGGGTACCCACCATCACGTCTACCCCAATGAAGCAGTGTGGCATGGCATGGTGAATGCGCTCTACCTTAGCGGCAAATAGCTGGCGGTCGTAGTGGCGTCGCATGAGCCGTAGCACCTCGTTGCTGCCACTCTGCAGCGGGATGTGGAAGTGTGGCATGAAGGCTCGTGACGATGCGCAAAAGTCAATCACCTCATCACTAAGCAAGTCGGGTTCGATCGACGAGATGCGATATCGCTCAATTCCCTCAACGCCGTCGAGGGCGATGAGCAGGTCGATAAATTTCTCTCCCGTGTTCTTGCCAAAGTCGCCAATGTTCACTCCCGTGATAACAATCTCCTTGCCACCACGCTGTGCCACCTCGAGTGCCTGGTTTACTAAGCTCTCGATGCTACCGCTGCGACTGCGCCCGCGAGCAAGTGGGATAGTGCAATAGCTACAGTAGTAGTCGCATCCATCCTGCACTTTGAGGAAGTAGCGCGTGCGGTCGCCACACTCACACGATGGTGAGAAACGCTTGATGTCCTTGTGGGGGGTAATGGCAAGAGCTTTGTGCTTGTTGCTGAGCCAAGCCTCAATGTAGCCCACAATATCTCCCTTTTGCTCATTGCCCAGCACAATGTCCACTCCTTCAATCTCAGCAATGGCCTTGCCTTGCAGTTGGGCATAGCATCCAGTGACAACGATTAGTGCTTGTGGGTATCGCTTGATAAGGCTACGAATGTGCTGGCGGCACTTGCGGTCGGCAAGCGCGGTGACGCTACAAGTGTTCACCACACAAATGTCGGGCACCTCGTCACGCCCCGCCACAGTGGCGATGCCTCGTTGCTGCAGTTGTTGCCCAATGGTGGCGCTCTCTGAGAAGTTAAGCTTGCATCCCAGAGTGACAAATTTCACCTTATGTAAACCACTATTAGCCATGTCGCTGTCACAAAAATCGTGCAAAGTTACAAATTATCTTTCACATTGAGAAATGGGATGGGAATAATAAAAAAAAAGGGGATGCGTTTGTTTTTAAAAGACAATTACGGACTAATGATTTGTGCATTAGAGGGGATTTATTAAGGACAATTGCTGGGATAACTTTTTCTCAGACAATTACTAACAATTACTAACAATTTTATTTTTAGCGCTATAGCGCATTATTTTTTTGTAATTAGATAAAATGCTCACGCTCGCAAGGTTTCTAGCAAGCTAAAACTTTGTCTCGCTTAATCGCATTTTTAGATAAAATGCTCACGCTCGCAAGGTTTTTAGCAAGCTAAAACTTTGTCTCGCTTAATCGCATTTTTGTTTTCTGGGAACAAATAGTTGCTAGTTTTAATTTTTTTATTACAAGGGGATGTGGCTGTTGAAAACTGGTGAAAAGCCGTGTGATAAAAACCGTTTTTTTTGTTGTGTGTGTTGCAGATTGGAGAAAAATAATTATTTTTGTAAACAAAAGACGGACTAAGCGGGTCTTAGAACCCCGCCGAGGTTACTAAGCTTCTCAAAGTGGAGAAGACTTGATTTGGTTTTTAAATTTCCTATAAATTAATGTTATTGATTGTGATGTGGGATTTTTTTGCTATTTTTGCATCTTGAAAATTGAATATTAACAAAAAACACACAATAAATCGATGAATTTTGTAGAAGAATTAACTTGGAGAGGCATGATCAATAACATCATGCCAGGTACTGAAGAACAGTTGAACAAGGAGATGACATCGGCCTACGTGGGCATTGACCCCACTGCCGACTCGCTACACATTGGCCACCTGGTGAGCATCATGATGCTCAAGCACTTCCAGCGTGCCGGGCATCGTCCCATCGCCTTGATAGGTGGAGCAACGGGCATGATTGGCGACCCATCAATGAAGTCGCAAGAGCGCAAGCTCATTGACGAGGAGACATTGCGCCACAACCAGGAGGCAATTCGCAAGCAACTCTCTCACTTCCTCGACTTCGACAGCGATGCCCCTAATCATGCGGTGCTCGTTAACAACTACGACTGGATGAAAGAGTTCTCGTTCCTGAACTTCATTCGCGACATTGGTAAGCACATCACTGTCAACTACATGATGGCTAAGGACAGCGTGAAGAAGCGCCTTGCCGCCAACGCCGACCATGGCATGTCGTTCACCGAGTTTAGCTACCAGCTACTCCAGGGCTACGATTTCCTCTACCTTTATGAGCATGAGGGCTGCCGCTTGCAAATGGGAGGTAGCGACCAGTGGGGCAACATCACCACCGGCACCGAGCTCATTCGCCGCATCAATGGTGGTGAAGCCTATGCCATCACCTGTCCATTGATTACCAAGGCTGATGGTGGCAAGTTTGGCAAGACCGAGAGTGGCAACGTGTGGCTCGACCCCGAGCGCACATCTCCCTACAAGTTCTATCAGTTCTGGCTCAACGTGAGCGATGCCGATGCCGCCAAGTATATCAAGATTTTCACCGACCTGCCACAAGAGGAAATCAAGGCGCTAGAGCAAGAGCAAGAGCGTGATCCAGGCATGCGTCCATTGCAAAAACGCTTAGCCCGCGAAATCACCACTATGGTACACTCAGCCCAAGACTATGAGATGGCTGTAGAGGCATCGCAAATTCTCTTTAGCAACAAGGCTAAGGACATTCTCCACAAGATTGACGAAGCAACGTTGCTCTCGGTTTTTGAAGGCGTTCCACAATTTGAGATTAGCCGTGACGCCCTCAGCGCTGGCATTCCCGCCATAGCCTTGCTTGCTGAGCACGCAGCCGTTTTCCCCAGCAAGGGTGAGATGCGCAAGATGACCCAGGGCGGTGGTGTGAGCATCAACAAGGAGAAAATAAGCGATCCTAACATGGTTATCGACAGCTCATACCTGCTCAATGACAAGTATATCCTTGCTCAGCGTGGCAAGAAAAACTACTTCCTGCTTATCGCAAAGTAAAACACTTCGCATGAAGTTGTGATAACACAAGGAACCATGTGAGTGTGATGGGAGGGTGTGTCAAGATGCGTCGCATTTTTGACACATCCTCAAGTTTTTTCTCACGTTTTTCAACACTCTCTTTTTCAACAACAATGCCACAATCTACATTACTTTTGTTTTCAGAAGAGTGGAACATGCAATTGGAATTGTGAGTGAGCTTATAGAAAATAGACTAAACAAATTATCACGTAAATTGCAATGAGAATGATGGTGAAGGGGATGAATGCCACTATTATTCGCCATATTGTACCCCAGTAGCTGTAGCCCGACAGCTGCTTGATGGGAATGATTGCCAGTAATAAGACTATCAGGTCGAAGTAAGATTCGGCCTTGAAACTAAAGCATAGCAGTGACGGGATGATGATACAGATGAGAAGCATGTTGGCGATATAAACCATTGCAACGAAGCATTCTGAGAAGCGCAAGTCAGGGATGGCGGGGCTATGCTTGAACATTATATAAAGCGGACCACTTAAGAGTAGCAGGTAGGCAAGCACCGCAAGTTGAGGGTTTTGCCTAATAATGTCTTCAATTTTATAGATCATTTGGTAGGCCGCTATGCTGATTTCCTTACTTTCTGTGCTTAGCGTCATGTCGGTCTTGGTTTCAGCCTGCAATTTTTCGGTATGCACCTTTTCTTCATCCATATACTACTGGTAGCGGTTTATGCCCTTGACGTTCAAGCCAGTTTCAATAATCAGTGAAAGAGTGCAGATGAGGAAGAGCATCTTAAATGGAGGGAAATAGGCCATCTGCATGCCTCTGAGATAATCGCGAATCATGTAACCAGGTCGCAGGAACAGGTCGCGAAGGGCACGGAACATGCCCCTGTTGCCCAATCCCCACACATCGATAAAAAGCAGGAAGGCATTCTTGAATGAGTATCGCCCAATCTTTGATGACTGTCCGCACTGAGGACAGTAGTTACCCACATATTGCCGGGCACAAGTTGGGCAGACGTGCTCATCCTTTGTCATAGGCTTTACACGATGAGGAACTTTCTGCCACTCGCAGAATTCCTTGAATGGATTTTTTTTTCTTCAAACAACATGAAAGCAGAATATCTTCACACCGTTGTAACTGTTCGGAATCCGGCTTAATGTGCTATGGTTTTAGCATTTTCATTGCAAAAATACAATAATTCTTGAAAAGTAGGCTATTTCGCCCGATTTTTTTGAAAATCACATTGTTCTATGTTCCTGGGCACCTGTCATGCGCGACATTAGCATTATTGTAGCTAGTGACGCCGCAAGGCCGTAGTAGACGGCATCACCAGGCAAGTGAGCGAAATGAGCAGCTAGCATCACCGCAGTGCCCACAGGCATCGATAACAGTACTGAGCGGGGAGAGAACCTGCCGGGAAGCCATATTGCGAAACTCAAAGGGAACACTATAGCCACCGCCCTCAGTCCGAGCGACAGAAATCCCAGGTCGTTGATAAAAGAGCCGTGAAAGGCTTGAGCGAAGGCAACTCCCAGCGCTAGCAGAGCCACAATCGACAGGCGTGTTTGCAACAGTTGCGACATGGTAAGATTTCCTAGCTTGCGCTGCGCATTAGCAATCACATCGCGCACTAGAATCGTAGCTCCACCCAAGCATAATCCACTGCCACACCCCAGAATGTTGATGAGCAGCGTGCCCAGCATGAGACCTCCAAACCATGCCGGCAGGTGGTTAATAATAAAAGCCGGGAAGGCTTGCGACGAGTCTCTTATTACCCCTAGTCCTGCTGGAAGCGCCTCGCCAGCTTGCTGCATGGCAGCGAGCTCGGAGGCTGTAATGTAATGACCCCGCATGTAAATACCCACCAGTGTGCATGCGGCACCAATGAATGGGATGAAAAACGCGCAGTAGAGTGCGCCCCGGCGAGCCTTGGCAGTAGTGGCTCCCGACCAGATGCATTGCGCGTAGGTTTGAGTCGACACTACTCCCAGCACTATCGATAGGCATCCGCCCAGGTCCTTCATCACCCCTCGCGCCAGCAGGTTGCCATAGCGGTTGTGAATTTCCTCGGCATTGGCAATATCATTAGCGCTAGCGATAGTGGGTGAACTAAACATCTGATTCAGGCTACTGGCGAAACCGTCGGCTCCTCCAGCCAGTCGCCACACCACTATGCCGGTTATCACCGATCCGCAGTAGAGCATGATGAGTTTTACTATGCCTCCAGCGCCAGCACTGCGAATGCCTCCCGAGAGCACAAAAAGCATAATGAGCACCGCACCCACAATGAGCGACCACAACGTGGAGAGGTTGAACAGGCTCCCTATCATGGCTCCCGATGTGAGCACCTGAGCAACGATGCTAATGAAAATTCCCAGCAGGAATAGTAGCGAGCCCACAGTCTCCACTTTGCGACCATATTGCTTGCGCACCAGTTCGAGCAAGGTGGAGCACCCGCTGCGTCGCAAGGGCCCGGCATAAAATATAGCAAGAACCACACCTCCCAATGCCGCTCCCAGTGTGAACCACCATGCCGAGAGACCGTAGCTGAATGCCAGTTGAGCCGTGCCCACTGTCGACTGTCCTCCAGCCAGAGTGGTGAGGAAAGCTCCACACACCATCCAGCTCCCTGATGTGCCGCCAGTGGTGAAAGCTCGCTCATCTTTCACATTCCTGCCCGAGAGCCAACTTATTATCAAGAGTAGTGCCACCGTGAGTAGCACTCCTGTCAAGTGAACTATTGATACCATTTAAAAAAGTAAATTTTCTCGCTGCAAAGGTAGGGCTTTTATTTGAAATGAGTGGGGCTAAAAGCTATTTTAACCTTCAAAGTGGGGATTTTTAAAACAAAAAAAGTAACTTTGCGCATTAAGAGCTTCAAATTATGGAAAAAAAGAAGAAGATTTATTTTGCCGGCTCGATTCGTGGTGGCAGGGTGGACGCAAAGCTTTATAGCCGAATGATAGCGCACATGAAGCACATGGGGCACACAGTGCTTACCGAGCACGTGGGAAGTAGCAACCTGTGCCTAGTGGAACAAGGGCATACCGATGCCGCTATCTACCTCCAGGACACGGCATGGCTTCGTGAGAGCGACGTGGTGATAGCCGAGTGTACATGTCCGTCGCTAGGTGTGGGCTACGAGCTCGCCTATGCCGAGGCACGCAACATTCCTGTTCACATTTTTTATAATCCGGCTAAGTGTGCTCTCTCGGCAATGCTCAAAGGAAATGAATATTTCTTTATCCACCCCTATGAGAGTGAAGAAGAGATATTCACAACACTTGAAGAATTATTAATATAGGATTCCTAAAGTATTTTTTTCATTGATAGTTGCTGGTTTTTTTCTGAAAGACAATTACGGACTAATGATTTGTGCATTAGAGGGGGGTATTAAAGACAAATGCTTGTGTAACGTTTTTTTAAAAAACAAATTACAAACAATTAATTTGTGGCTTTATGAAAAAAATATTAATCACCGTGTGCTTGCTCATGGCAACTGCCGTGGCTATCGCAACACCCGTCGATGAGATGAAAAATAACACGATTGCCCAGTACAAAATAATGGTTATCAGCGATATCCACTTGCTTGCGCCTGCTCTGCACGACGATGGGCAAGCGGCAGTAGCTCTCGACTCAGGCGACATGAAACTGGTGCTTGAGAGCGACCTTGTGATGGAGAAAATGGCCCACGTGATAGAGAGCGAGAAGCCATCACTGCTACTCATCACTGGCGACCTCACCCTCAATGGCGCGCGCGCGAGCCACAAGCGCCTTGTGGAGCATCTCAAGCAGTTGAAGCTAAAGGGTGTCAAGACACTTGTTATTCCTGGCAATCACGATGTGCTTTGCCCCTACTCTCGTAGCTATCTGGGCGACAAGGCACAACCTGTTGCCACAGTCACAGCTCAGGAGTTTGCAACTCTCTATCAGGACTCGGGCTACGGTTGCGGGTCGGAGCGTGACCCGTCGTCGCTGAGTTATGTGTGCGAGCCCCTACCAGGGCTTGTTGTGCTTGGCATCGACAGCAATCGCTATAGCGAAAACCGCTCGGTGACATGGAACGACTCGGTAACTGTGTATAACAACGGTGGCATTGTTAAAGGCTCTACTTTAGAGTGGATTGCCGGCAGTGAAATATTGCGTCAAGCCCGCGCCAGTGGTAAGAAGGTGATTGCCATGATGCATCACCACCTGGTGGAGCACATTGATGGCGAGGCAAAAATGTTGCCTAACTACATCGTGAGCAATAACGAGCAGGTGTGCCAACAGTTGCAGCAAGTTGGTGTTCGTGCGGTGTTTACCGGGCACTTGCACATCACCGATGCCGCTACATGGGGTGGCACCATCACCGATGTAGCGACGGGTTCAGCATCGGCATTCCCATTACCAATGCGCATCGCAACTATCTCCCAGCGCCTTGATACAATGACAATCAGCACCCGTTTCCTCGACAAGGACATTGATAATAGCATTTTGCAAAAAAGCCTTAGTAAGATTAATAATAGCGCACCTGCACTAGCAGCTATCGCATCAAGACGCTTGTGGGCACGCATGGGTAAGCAAATGGGTGCCATCAAGGAAATGCTTGCTAGCCAGGGCGTTGATTTATCACATTTTCCTCAAGATGAGCATGATTTGCAAGAGCTAATCCTGCGCCACATGCAGCAACCCCTTTCACAAAGCTTGCTGGCTATCACATGTGGTGATGAGCAGCCACAGCAGGCTTCATCTATCATTGATGCTATCAGGAAGGGACTTCAAAGCATGGTTGCCGAGGTAATACCCGAGCAAGTCGACACTGTGGGTGAATTCCTCGTTGAGAGCCTCATGCCACGTGTGGAGCCACTATTGCGCAGTGCTCTTGAGGACATAAACCAACTGGGGTCGCCACAAGAGTCACGCACCCCCGACCTCTCTCTCAAGATTGCACTTTAGCTAAGCAACTAATTGTGCGAATTAATCAAATATATAGTGGATTTTAGAGCGCGGAGCTCTTCAATTTCCATGCGAGCATGGCGCAACCCGACAATAGGGGGCGTGCTTCGCACTTAAAATTGAGGGAGGTTCGCTGTTCGCACACCGTGCCGGTGGCACGACTTATGCTGCTCACTCCCTCGAGCTAAAGGTTGAGGGAGGTTCGCTGTTCGCACACCGTGCCGGTGGCACGACTTATGCTGCTGTGACTCCCTCGAGCTTAAGGTTAAATTAAAATTGGCGATGAAATTTTTTTAAATTAATTTTTTAATCAATTTTAAGCGAAGCGCCCATTACAACTGACTGAGAACTGAAGACTGAGAACTGAAGACTGAGAACTGAAGACTGAGAACTGAAGACTAAAAATTTAGCTTTATAACAATTTTTATCACAAAAATAGTACCAGTAACACTAAATGTCTTTAACTTTGCAGTTTGAAATATAAAGATATATAAATAACAACAACACATTAAATGGATAAATTAAGCTATGCACTGGGCTTGAGTATGGCCCAGAATTTTAAGGGCTCAGGCATCCAGAGCATTAATGCCGATGACTTTGCCGACGCGCTGCGCGCTGTCTATGAGGACAAAGAGAAAAAAATGACCTATGACGAAGCCAAACAAGTGGTTCAAGACTTCTTTACCGAGCTTGAGGCAAACGCTGGCGCTATGAACGAAGAGCTAGGCAAGAAATTTCTTGAGCAAAACGCTCAACAAGAGGGCGTGAAAGTTACCGCAAGCGGGTTGCAATATCTCGTGCTCAAGGAAGGTAACGGCGTGAAACCTGGTCCTAACGATGCGGTTACAGTTCACTACACCGGTCGACTGATCGACGGCACTGTATTCGACAGCTCGGTAGAGCGTGGCGAGCCAGCCACCTTTGCTGTGGGACAAGTTATTCCCGGCTGGGTAGAAGGATTGCAACTGATGAGCGAAGGAGCCGCTTGGCGACTGTTCATTCCATCCAATCTTGCCTATGGTCCTCACGGCACAGGCCCCATTCAGCCCAACTCGACACTCATCTTCGACGTGCAGCTGATAAAGGTTAATCCAAGCAATAAATAATCACAATTAATATTCTAAACACACACAGAAACACAAAATTATGAAAAAGTTATTTTCAGTGCTTATGGTAGCCCTTCTCGTGGGCACTATGGCAAGCTGTAACGGCAACAAGGCTGGCGACGACTCTAAGTCATCAAAGATTAATGACTCTATCGCTATGCAAATGGGACAACTCATTGGTTCACAACTCAAGATGATGCAGGAGCAACCTGGAGCCGACGAGTTTGATCAAGCACAAATTTTGAAAGGTATTGAGACTATTCTCAAGAGCGACACCACCAAGAGAACCCGTTCTTACAATCAGGGACTGGCTATAGGTATGCAAATTCTTGCCGGTCTTGAGCAAACCGAGCAACAGAGTGGTAGCATCGACCGCAAGAAATTCCTCTCGGAGTTGAAGAAAGCTCTCAACAGCAAGGATAGCGTTGACATGATGAAGCTGCAACAGATGCAGGGCAACATGATGGGTTTGATGCAACGCGCCGCTCAGGCTAAGGGTGCCGACAACGATAAGAAGGGTCAGCAGTACATTGCTGAGCAAATGAAGAAAGACAAGAGCTTTAAGAAATTGCCTTCTGGCCTCGTTTACAAGATTGTTAAGCAAGGTCAGGGCGAGAACTTTAACGACTCGGCTACAGTGGACGTTCTCTATGAGGGCAAGCACATCGACGGCAAGGTATTTGACAGCAAGAAAGACTCTCCTGTTCCCTTCAACCTCAAGCAAGTGGTTCCTGGTTTCCGCGAGTTGATTACAAACCTCAAGCCTGGAGCACAGGCTATCGCCATTATTCCTGGCGCTCTCGCCTATGGTGAGCAAGGCAACCCACAGGGGGGCATTGGCCCCAACGAGACACTGGTGTTTGAGGTAACTACTCAGGGTGTTCACGTTCAAGACCCCAACCAGATGCCAGGCATGCCCGCCGGCATGAGGAAAGCTCCCGCTCCCAAGCCCGCTCCCGCCAAGAAGAAATAATAAATCGTGAGGATTTAACAAACCCTTACTAGAATTTTATCCCGAGACTTCCTCTCCGCTCCCCCTTGATGTGCGGTGGGGAAGTCTCTTAGCTTAAGATAACTTTTTAAAATTATTTATTACAATGAAAAAAATACTATTGATAATTGTTGCCGTGGCTGGATGCGTGGTAGCTAACGCTCAAGACTTTGACCTTGCGGCAATAGCTCAAAAACTAGCCGTTAAAGCCGACTCGGCCAGCATGATAATGGGACAACTCAATGGTACACAAGCTGCCGTTAACCATCCCACCACCGAGGCTCGCCAGCAACTGCTCAAGAGCTTCAACGACGCACTAGGTGTTACCAGCAAGGGTGAGCAATACAAGGAAGGCAACTCTTTTGCCACCGAGTTTTTCAAGGTTGCTCAAGACATGAAGAAACGCACAGGCATTGTCATGAATCGCAAAGCCTACGCACAAGCGGTGTTAAACCGTTTTAACGACACCACAATCACCAAGAACATGCAGCAAGAGGTTACCGAGATCAACAAGCAAGCCCGTGCCCTCATTGAGGAACTCACCGCTTTGCACAAAGATAGCGCTAACCTTGCGGGCAACGCTCAGCTCATAGCCCTCAAGAGCGACTCGCTGAGCCAGAATATGGGTCACTTCTTCGGCATGCAGATGAATGCTATGAGCAAGCAAAAAAAATTAACAGCCGAGCAATGCGCCCTACTGCTTGAAGGCTTTAATAATGCCATCAACATCGACGAGAGCAACAAGCCACTAGTTGATGGTAATGTTCTTGCCAATGACTTCATGAGCATTCAGCAAAACATCAAGAAGCAGTTGAACCTTAACTTGAACAAAGACACTTATGTGGCAGCGCTAACTCGTGTGCTCAATGACCCCAAAGTGCCAACCGAAGAAGATGTAAAAGCCCTGAACACTAAAGTGCAGGCCTACATGCAACAAACCCAAACCTTTGCCCGGGAGAATAGCCCCGAGGCACTGACACAAAAAGGGCTTGGCATGAAGTATATCGACAAACTACTGACAACCGACTCGGGATATGTCAAAGCACCCTCGGGCCTAGTCTACAAAGTGCTCGCAAAGGGTAGTGGCAAGCAGTTTGGTGAGAGCGACCGCATCAAGGTGATGTATAAGGGTACTCACGTTGATGGCAAAACATTTGATGAAAGCAAGCAACCTGTCACTTTCGCTCCCAGCCAGGTGGTTCCGGGATTTCGCGAGGCATTGATGATGATGCGTCCTGGCGCAAAGATGATTGCTGTTCTTCCACAAGAGCTCGCCTATGGCGCACGTGGTGCCGGACAAAGTATCAAGCCTTTTGAAACACTGGTGTTTGAGATTGAGACCCTCGGTCTTGATGACGCTGCGGCAAGCAAGGATAAACCTGCTAAAGCGACCACTCAAACCAAGCAACCTCAAACAACTAAAGCTACTAAAGCAACTAAAGCAACTAAAAACACTAAGGCTACTAAGGCAACCAGCAAGCGCAAAACCACTAAGCGCCGCAAGTGAAAAATGAATTGTTGCAACGTTAAAAAGAGGAGACCTGCATGGCCTCCTCTTTTAATTTGTTAGTAGGGATGATTCAAGTAGTTTACTTGATAACCTTAGTGGTGGATTGTGAGCCGTCCTCGTAGCGTGTAACCACGATGTTCACACCCTGGAATGGGGTGCTCGACTCCATGCCTGCGATGTTGACATACTTAACCGAAACCACTTTCTTGTTGAGGTTGGTGTTCACAGTGTTGATACCAGTCTTAACCACATATTCCATCTTGGCGGGAGTGGTGTGGCTGTTGTTGTCGGTAGGAATAGAGTACATAGCCACCTTGTTACCAGTAACGATGAGGTTGCCGCCGTAGTCAAAGTTCATCTGATAGATGTAGTTGTTGTGCGTCGAGCCATCGTTGCGGCGTGCAGCACTGACGAACGAATAACCACGTGGAGTTATGACTGGAGCTGCACCATCACGGTTCCAAGTGATGTCGAAGAACTCAACTTCACCAACGCCGTTGTTGATAACTAATGTGCTACCATCGTCGCTGATTGCCATACCAGCACCAAGTGAACCATTGAGTTCTTGCAGGTCAGTTCCTGAGTTGAATACGATGCTGCCCTCTGGGTTCACATAAACGAACGAAGGAACACCACCCTGGTTATTGCCAGCACTACGTACTTGTGACACAAATGCGCCACCATTCCCGGTAGGAATTACGTTGCCATTGGTGTTAAGCATCTTAGAACCAATGTCGAAGTAGTTGTTTGGAGCTACACCCCAAGTCCTGGCGATAGTGCCATCTTCGTTACCTACATTATAGATAGCTACACCATTGCCATTGCCCGAAGGTCCAGGAACGTCCTCTGAGAATACATACATCTTGGTGTCGGCACCAGTGCCTGTGAAGGCTACCGAAGTAGCCGAGCCGCCCACCTTCACGCCATTATTAGTGAACAGACCATTGCCGTCGCGAGTTCCCTCAAAGAACTGAGTGAAGTCAGCCTCAATATTGTCGATGTCGGCAACATAAATGCCCGAGTGTGGGTCGCTCCAGTCGGGGATATAGACTGTTCCGTCGGGAGCAACAGCCAAACGATATGGGCTGCTGAGTGTTGTAGCGCCATGATAAGCGACACTGTTCTGTCGGTTCATCAATGGGTCATAGATGTACAAACCATTTCCATCGTTAGGCTGCGAGATGCGGTTAGCAACATAGATGTTTCCGAAGTGTGGGCTCTCGGGATTCTTGTCAACATTGTTGAACAAGCATCCGCTGTAGATGCAGTCGGAATTGAGCTCATTGAGCAAATCGATGCGTGCAATGGGGTCACCCACGAGAGTGATTTCCCAGTTCATCTTGTAGCCTTCAATCTCCTCGGTGGGAGCGGGAAGCTGGTCAATGGGGATAGTAATCTCGTTAGCACCATGCACCACATTAGGAACAGGGAACTGGGCGAGTTGCTCGCCAGTGTTCTCGTCGCGGAATGTGATGTAAGCCTCATTAGCGTCATCGTTAGCCTTGAAGGTGAAGGTGTAGCTGTCGCCATTGTCCTGATAACGCAGGTCGTAGGCATAGATACCCTTAACCACAGGCTGTTGCTCGTCGTCGGTGGCAAACTTCACCACATTAGCGTCATTGCCCAGCAGGTAAGCGTGAATGTCCTCTTGATTGACGGTAGCGCCAGCCCAAGCAAAGTTGGCGGCATTAGCTGTAATGTCTTTCAAAGCGGGTGCTGGTGCGACAACGTTGAGGTCGGTGTTCATCGTCTTAATGAGTTGAGCACTAGTCAGGCCACCGGTGATGTCGTAGAGCTTAATACCCTTCACATTGCCGGCAGTACCATAAGGTGTTATCATGAGGGTGTGGCCGGCATACTTGAAGATTTGCAAGCCGTTGCCCAGCATTTCGTCCTCGGTGAGGATGTTGTAGGTGGGAATAGCGGCATCGGCAGTGATGGGGAACTCGTAGAGTTTACCGGTTTTTGAGCCACCAATGATGAATGCCTTGTCGTCGAAGGGCGATACAGCCACCTTGATGCGGCCATAGTTATCAACAGGATACTGGTCGAGGTTACCCTCGGTAGCCAATGGGTCGCCCAGCTCGGTGAGAGCGATGGTGGCATTGGCGTTGGCACGGCTGGTGCTCACCACATTGCCGTCCTGGATGGCGAAGAATGCGGGACGCACACCACGGCTGCTGCCACTGGTGGGAGCAGGCACGCACACAATGCATTCGTCGATAGGACCGCTAACTGCAACGCCGAAGCCCAAGTCGCTATTGTACCAGTTGCCCGAGTATTGAGTCGAGAACCAGTCGGTGGGATCGGCATCAAAGTCGTTCCAGTAATAGGCGTGCATTGTTCCACGCTGGTAACCACTGGGCACGTTGCCGTCGGCAAACGAAGTGCGCACAGCTGTAACGCCCACGAGCTTGCGGTCGGCACTCAAGGCGATTGAACCAATCTGGTTGTAGAAGCCTGGGTTGCCTTCCATGGTAAAGAGTCCTGTTGTGCTGAGCTCCTTAACCACTTGCTTGGTATTATTGTCCACGATGTAAAGGTGGGCTGCGGTACCCTCGTGCGAGAGCACGATGGTAGAGTCGCCATATTGCAGCATCTGAGCCACGTTGCCCACGATGTTCTCTCTATAGGTAGTTCCCTCGTCTTGTCCAAAGATGAACTTGCCGGCGAGCTTGAGGTAGCCAGGCTGAACGGGGTCGGGATAGTTCTCATAGACAATCTCTTCGGGCACATAGTTCTCATTCTCAAGCTTGATGAAGCTATAGCAAGTGTTGTTGGCAGTAACAGTGGCTGCGATGGGCTCCACGAGGGGCTTGTAGTTCTCGCAAGTAGCCTCCAGTGTGTAGTTTCCTGGCTCCAAGTCGAAGAAAGCGAAGAAGCCGTTCCACTCGTTGTCGACATCGTAGGAAGCAACCTCCACGCCGTCTTTCTTGAGCACAACCTTAGCGCCATTGAGCGGTAACCACTGGTCGTCGCTACCGTAGGCATAATTGTAGAGGTTGTTGACAATCTTCTCGTGCAGGTCCTTAACGGTGCCGGCAATTTCGCCCTTGCCGTTGAGGTTGAAGCCCCAGTAGGTGGCAACGCCACGAGCCTCGCGCAGGCCTTCCAAGCGGTCGTAGTCGAAGTTCAAGGCGCGGTGGCGCGATGGCTGATAAGTGTGGAAGAAGCCTTCGAGCAAGTAGCCTGGCACGCCATGCTTGAGCACGCCCAGGTAGCCGCTGTACTGGTTACCGTTGTTGCGGGTGCTGGTGCTGTAGCTGCCATAGAAGCTGATGTCGCCACGCACGTTCATGTTGGTGGCTGAGTAGTGGCTCTGTGGCTCAATCTCACCCATGTGGTGGTAGGGCCAGATGGTGCGTGCCATGTCGTCGCTGCCAGCCACAGCTGCTCCATTGTAGCCGGCGTCGCCAGTGTTGCCGGTGTCGTAGCCACGATAGAGGAATAGTGGGTAGTTGGTTGTAGAACCGTCGGTTGCCGCGTTAGAGTGCGATGAAATGAACATGTCGAAGTTTCCTTCCTCCACCTCTTCGCAAATCTCCGCCAGCGGGCGGTTGAAAATCTCGTCGGGGTCATATTCACTATTGGGAGTGGTATAGGGCCATGGACCATTGGCAAGGCGTGAGTAAACAATGTTCTCACTCTTTACACCCACCGATTTAAGGTAGTTGCCAATAGCAAATGCACGTGGCAGAGTGCCACGTCCCTCGTAGAATCCCAGTGTGTCGGTATCAATCCAGGTTGTTCCCTCGGCATTAAGCACGCCGGTGTTAGGGTGCCCAATGGTCCTCATGGGGCGGTCGTTAGCGCCGTAGCTGCCATGCCCAGGATTTAAATAAATGCGGAACTCATCGGCAGTCTTTGCCTGAAGAGAGAAGCCTGCCACGAGAGCAGCGGCTGCTAAAAGTATTAATTTCTTCATGATTGTGGTTCCTCCATTATTTAAGGTTAATAATATAAGCCTCGCCAGTGGGAGTTGAGAACGCAATCTTGTCACCGGCGGGCAGTGGATACATGGCGATTACGTCGCCAGCGGTGAGCACTTGCCTAGTTCCGTTCAGGTCGCTAACCACAATCTCACTCGAGAGATAGTACTCGCCATTGTCGACAGGGTTCATGCCCACTATGAGCTCGTTACTCATCCACTTGGGAGCCATGATGCGTCCCAGAGCCTTGAGGTTTGAACCATCAATGTCGCACACGTAGGCGCCACGACCGCTGCAGTAGAACAGCACCTTGCTGGCATCGGGCGAGAGCGAAGCCCAAATGTAGCGCAAGTCGCTACCGGCAGGCATAAACTCGCTTGTGGAGCCATTGCGGGTAATCATGAGTTTGAAATTTTGGGTAGAGAGCACTGGCATTGTCACCTGTGCTTTTCCTGCATCAAGGGCTTTCTTCGACATCTTGCCCTTGTTGATAGCCACAGCAGTGTTGCCGTCGAGTGCTACACCCTGCAAGTGGCGAGTGGGTTTCACAAGCTGTTGCTCGGTGCCCGTGGCAAGATTCTTGCTCTTCACGGCCGACAGCTGCAAGTGATTTTTGGTAGATTTCTCGCGATAGACAATGGTGTTGCCATCGCTCGAGATCTTTGCGTCAAAACCAGCACCTGGAGCCTTGGTAATTACCTGCATGGCTCCTGTGCCCAAGTCAAATTTAGTGAGCCCTTGGTTGTAGTCGGTAGTCACCAGGATGTAGTCGCCCTGGGGACTGATGGCTGCAACCTTGTTGGCGGTATTCTCTGCAATGTTGATCTTGCTGATAGACTCAACATTAACGAGCTGTGCCATCCCACTAAAAGACACGCATAATGCTAAAGCTAATAAAACTTTTCTCATAAATGCTTAGTTTTTTAGTTACACAAAAGTATGGTTAATATATGGTTAAGAAATAAATATTTTATTCTTATCAATGGTAACAGATTAAAACATTTTGCCTCCAAAATTATGAATATTTATTTTAATATCCAAAATAATCAATCAGTTTTTTCAGTTCTCAGTTCTCAGTTTTCAGTTCTCAGTCTTCAGTTCTCAGTCTTCAGTTTTCAAAGACAATTACGGACTAATGATTTGTGCATTAGAGAGGATTTATTAAGGACAAAGGATCTAGTCTGCTGCGATTGGGCTTGGAGTGTCAGACTATTTAGCGCGTAGCTCTTCAATTTCATGCGTCAGCATGGCGCAACTCAACAAGGGGAGGGCGTGCTTCGCACTTAAAATTGAGGGAGGTTCGCTGTTCGCACACCGTGCCAGTGGCACGACTTATGCTGCTCACTCCCTCGAGCTAAAGGTTAAATTAAAATTAGCTGCTGTAGAAAGATGAGAATTTTAAATTAATTTTTAATGAATTTTAAGCGAAGCGCCCTTCAAAGACAATTACGGACTAATGATTTGTGCATTAGAGAGGATTTATTAAGGACAAAGGATCTAGTCTGCTGCGATTGGGCTTGGAGTGTCAGACTATACTGAAGACTGATGACTGAAAACTCATTTTATTTAAGTGTAAGATAATTTATTACCTGTTTTTAACGTTAATAGAATATAAAACATTGGTAACTGGTACGGCATGGTTTTGAGACAGTTGCCAAAATTATGATAACACACACACATGATTAAGCACATCACATTCAAGAGAAGCGCTTGGGTGCGGCTGGTGGCGATTGCCTTGTGGGCGATGACACTAGTCACAGCTCATGCCTACGACTACATAGATAGTAATGGTATTGCCTATAATATAAACAGCGACGGCAGCACCGCTAGCGTGACCTACAAGACTACAAGCTACAACAACTATAGTGGCTCAGTGACCATTCCCGCCACCATAACCACTGGTGGCAAGACCTATAGCGTTACCGAAGTGGGCGACAACGCCTTCAGGAACTGCAGTTCATTACAGCAGGTGACACTTGGCGACAAGGTTATGGCAATAGGGAGCCGTGCCTTCTTGGGATGCTCAAGCCTTAAGAGCATTGTTATTGTGCCATCGGTTACAAGAATTAGAGATTACGCCTTTGCCGATTGCTCCCAGTTGCGGCAAGTGACAATTAATACATTCGCTCCCCTCAAGTTGGGCACAGGAGCCTTCTTGCGCTGCACATCGCTCACGACCGTTGAGTGGCTATCGTGTAGCCGGCTCGAGGGCTTGGGCGGAATGACCGAGCTCGGCACAATGGCATTTTCAGGTTGCGTAGCGCTAGAACACATGCTCTTGCCTGGCAACCTGCAGTTGATGGGTAACAGTATTTTTGACGGTTGCACCAGCATGCGTTCACTCACGTTGATGAGTGACACTCCCATTGCGGTGAAAGGCGACCCCTTCTCGTTGAACACATCGCAAGTAACACTCTACGTTCCCCGTGGCATTGAGCCGGGAGAAGTTAAGGCACGTTACCTGGCCTCGCCCGGGTGGCGCGACTATAACATCGATGAGCTAGACTACTCATTTATAGATCAGGACAATTACACCTATATCAAGCTGAGTGATAACGCGGTATCGCTCACCGGATGCCAAACCCCAGTCACCAGCGTGAATGTGCGACGCTCAATAAAGGACTGCAGTGGCACCACTCTTGATGTTGTCGCCATTAGCGATGCCGCTTTTAAGACATCGCAGGTTAAGACGCTCAATGCCAGTGAAGCTTATAGTTTGCAATCCATTGGTCGCGAAGCCTTTGCCGGCTGTGCTCAGCTAGATAATGTGATGCTGAGCGAGGGTCCTGTCACTATGGGCGAGAAAGTGTTCAAGGATTGCGTGGCGTTGCAATCAATCAACTTGCCCTCCACATTGCGCGTGGTGCCGCAGCAGGCACTTGCCGGTTGCACGGCACTCAATCATGTGAAGTTGCTGAATGGCGTGCAGGAAATTGATTCACTGGCTTTTGCCGGTTGCAATAGCCTTGTCTCCATTAAGTTGCCTCGCTCGCTGGTTGAGGTAAAGCCTCGAGCTTTCGCTGGCTGCACTCAGCTTCAATCATTTAGAATAGACACGCTGTCATCACATTTTGCTTGTCCCGATGGTGTGCTTGTAGAGCTGGCGAGCGATTTTGATTATCCCGTCGAGGAACGTGGAAAGATGAAAAGAGTTGTTGCTTATCCCATGGGAAAGAAAAGCACCCACTATTATTGCCCGTGGGGCATAGTGGAGCTGGCACCTTACGCTTTCGAGAACGTTCAAAGCCTCACTTATTTAGCCCTCCCCGCAACAATGGAGCGCTTGGCAGGCAAGTGTCTTGTAGGCACAAACCTTCAACGCATCAACTCACGAAGCGTGGCTCCCACCGTGGTTGGCGACAACACTTTTAGCGACATTAGCACTTCAACCATTGTTCTCCAAGTGCCGGAGGGAGCTGTAGAGTCCTACCGCAACGCTAATGGATGGAAGAATTTTAAAAACATTCAGGAACGCAACAATGCTCTTAGCAATGAGGCGATGGCCTACGATTGGGATAATGAAGGCAATGCTATGGTGGTAAATATCATGCCTGCGGCAGTGAATGCCGGCACGCTAAATTTGCCCAGTGACATCAGCATGAGTGGTGTGAACTATGCCGTAGCAGGACTTAAAAACACCTCAACACAGCTTGTGGCAGGCTTAGTAACAACCTTAAACCTGAGTAGCGACAACCTTGCCTACATCGACACTAGCGAGGGCATTAACCCACTAGCAGCACTCACCGCGTTGCAAAATTTAAGCTTGAGCGAGGCTAACCAAGCTTTTGTGCTTGACGACCAGGGTCTCTTAACCTCGGCTAGCGGAACACAAATATTCTACTACCTGCGCTCTAAGACCAATACCACGCTCACTCTTGACAGCAAAGTAACAACCATCATGCCACAAGCCTTTGCGCATAACACACATCTGGAACGCCTCGTTTTTACTCCAAGGCTTCGTGAGATAGGGATAGGAGCCTTTGAAAACTGCACTAAGCTATCCATCATTGATAATGCTACAGGTGTTACCGCAATAAAAGCTAAGGCTTTCAAGGGCTGTCCTCTCACCACCTTTAATGGGGGCGATGTACTAGTTGAAGTGGGCGAGAAAGCCTTCGACGGATGTGCGTCGCTAAAGTATTTCCCATTAGCTCACGGCGCTATTGAAAGCATTGGTAACAAAGCGTTTAGAGATTGTGTCAGCCTCAAGGGTGCTGTGATTAGCAATAACATCACCACAATAGGCGACGATGCCTTCTTGGGATGCACCGGGCTGGAAAAGGTGGTTATACTTGGCAATGTCGACCCCTTTGGTCAGGATGTGTTTAGAGCTTGCCCATCGTTGCAGCAGTTGTGGCTAAACAACACCACGCCACCTGTTGTGGATCACACCACCTTTGAGTATAATAACCAGGCTGCACACACCCTGTGGGTGCCTGAGGAAGCTGTAGTGGCCTACCGTAGCCATCCCGTGTGGGGAAAATTTGGTACCATTCATGGCACTTACCAAATTTCTCACGGCTGCGACGTGAATGCCGATGGAGTGGTGAATGCGATTGATATTACCTTTATATATAATATACTGCTGGGTTTCAGCAGTGATGATGCTAGCCTTAACAGGCACTGCGATGTAAATCGTGATGGAGCTATCACCGCAAGTGATATCACTCTCATCTACAACTATATCCTCAATGGAATAGAGCCTGAATTAACCTTTAAGTTTGTTAACCAAGAGGACAAAAACGTGAATCAACTAATCTCAATGGGCGATGCCCACGAGGTGGTCAAGGCGATTGACCACAGCACTGATCAAGTGGTGCCACAAGGGCTCAGTGCCATTGTCGACAATCCACAAGTCCTCAACGTTAAAAAAGTGACTAAGGATGGAGTTCAGTGCATTGAGCTCGTTCCAGTGGCACCAGGCTATGCGGTGGTAGTCTTTTCAATTAACAGCAACGGCACCTACTACTACCGTGAATATCCTGTCAAGGTGACTCAGTAGCATGTCATCGCAATCGTTGGCATGAGCGCTTTCACATTATTTATACTCACTGTGTTTTGCACAAGTGCAACTTAATGTGTAACTTTGCAGCCCAACAAAGGCTAAGGTTTATACTTTATAAAGAAAAAATTTTTTTAACTGTTTAAATAAAAAGAAATTATGAAGATTTCAAAAGTTCATGCAAGAGAGATTCTAGATTCTCGTGGCAACCCCACAGTAGAGGTTGAAGTAACACTCGAAAATGGCGTTATGGGACGCGCTTCGGTGCCTAGTGGCGCTTCTACTGGAGAGAACGAGGCTCTCGAACTTCGCGACGGCGACAAGAGTCGCTACCTGGGTAAGGGTGTGCAGAAGGCCGTTGAGAATGTTAACAACATCATCGCTCCTCACGTGGAGGGCATGTGCGTGCTCAACCAGCGCGCGCTCGACAACCGCATGATTGAGCTCGACGGAACCAAGACTAAGAGCAAGCTGGGCGCTAACGCAGTGCTCGGTGTGTCGCTTGCCGCCGCTCATGCTGCCGCTAAGTATCTCAACATCCCCTTGTATCGCTACATTGGTGGCGCTAACGCTTATGTACTTCCCGTGCCCATGATGAACATCATCAACGGTGGTGCTCACAGCGATGCTCCCATCGCTTTCCAGGAGTTCATGATTCGCCCTGTTGGCGCTAAGACCGAGAAAGAGGCTATCCGCATGGGTGCTGAGGTGTTCCACAACCTCGCCAAGTTGCTCAAGGCTCGTGGTCTGAGCACCGCTGTAGGCGATGAGGGTGGTTTTGCTCCTGCTCTCAACGGCATCGAGGATGCTCTCGACAGCATTGTTGAGGCTATCAAGAAGGCCGGTTACGAGCCTGGCAAGGACGTGAAGATTGCTATGGACTGCGCTGCCAGCGAGTTTGCTGTAATTGAGGATGGCAAGTACTACTACGACTACAAGCAGCTCAAGGATGGTAAGCAAAAAGATCCTAACGGCAAGAAACTCAGCGACGATGAGCAAATCGCTTATCTTGAGGAGCTTATCACTAAGTACCCCATCGACTCTATTGAGGATGGTCTCGACGAGAACGACTGGGAAGGATGGGTTAAACTCACCGCTAAGATTGGCGACCGCTGCCAGCTCGTGGGCGACGACCTCTTTGTCACTAACGTAGACTTCCTGCAGAAGGGTATCAAGATGGGTGCCGCCAACTCAATCCTGATCAAGGTTAACCAGATTGGCTCGCTCACCGAGACTCTCGACGCCATTGAGATGGCTCATCGCCATGGCTACACCACAGTGACCTCTCACCGCAGCGGTGAGACCGAGGACACTACTATTGCCGACATCGCAGTGGCTACTAACAGCGGACAAATCAAGACTGGTTCGCTGAGTCGCACCGACCGCATGGCTAAGTACAACCAGCTGCTGCGCATCGAGGAGCAACTGGGCGACAATGCAGCCTATGGCTACACCAAGCTCAAATAATATTACGGCTTGTTAACTACAAGAGGCTCCCAACAACAATGATGTCGCGCGGAGCCTCTTGATTTTTTTTGTGGCGCAAAAAAGCGTTATTTTTTTGCAAAAGCCAAAAAATGCTATTATCTTTGCATCGCAATTTTTGTGAGACGCAATTAGTTGGTCTACACGAGACAGCTGCTCGGATGGTGGAATCGGTAGACACGAGGGACTTAAAATCCCTTGGCCATTGCGGCTGTGTGGGTTCAAGTCCCACTCCGAGTACACTGGCAGGGGGCTTCAATCATCATTGAAGTTCCCCTTATTGTTTTAATAGCAAGAAAAACATATTTCACACTATAAAATAGTTAACAATGAAAACAAAACCTGATTTAAGACTATCAACACTGATTAACATCAGTTTTGGATTCTTTGGGGTTCAAATCGCCTATGCTTTGCAAAGCGCTAACATCAGCCGCATCTTTGCCACGCTGGGTGCCGACCCTCACAACTTGAGCTACTTCTGGATTTTGCCACCGCTCATGGGAATGGTGGTGCAACCACTGGTGGGATACTTCAGCGACAAGACCTGGACCCGCATGGGACGACGCATCCCTTACTTGCTGGTGGGCGCTGCGGTGGCGGTGATAGTGATGTGCATGTTACCTAACGCCGGTAGCTTTGGGCTTACAATTAGTGCCGCCATGACATTTGGATTAATCTCGCTCATGTTCCTTGATACAAGCATCAACATGGCCATGCAGCCATTCAAGATGATGGTAGGTGACATGGTGAACGAGAAACAAAAAGCTAAGGCCTACTCGCTGCAGAGCTTCCTGTGTAATGCCGGCTCGCTGGTGGGTTATATCTTCCCCATCCTATTCACCTGGTTTGGTATTAAGAATATCGCTCCCCAAGGCGAAGTGCCCGACTCAGTGAAGTGGTCGTTCTACATTGGTGCCGCAATTCTTATCTTGTGCGTTATTTACACCGTTGCCAAGGTTAAAGAGTACACTCCCGCCGAGATGGCTGAGTTCCGCGAGGCTACTAAGGAAGAAGACAAGAAGATTGCCGCCGAGACCGGTAAGAACACTGGCAACTATGCCATGAAGGTATTCTTCCAGGTGGGTATTGTGCAATTCTTCTGCTGGGCAGCATTCATGTACATGTGGACCTACACTAATGGCACTATCGCCGACACCGTGTGGCACACTCTCGACACCGCTAGCGAAGGCTATCAAGCCGCTGGAAACTGGGTGGGCGTGCTCTTTGCCGTCCAGGCCATTGGTAGTGTGATTTGGGCGCTTGTGTTACCCATGTTCAAGAACGTGAAGGTGGCTTATGCTCTGAGCCTTGTGATAGGTGGTATAGGCTTTGCAATGGTGCCCTATTGCACCAACCAGTACTTGCTGTTTGTTCCATACTTCCTGATAGGTTTTGCTTGGGCGGCAATGCTGGCAATGCCTTTCACTCTGGTTACTAATGCCCTTGAGGGTAATCCCCGCATGGGTACTTACCTGGGCTTGTTCAACTGCACCATTTGTGTACCACAGATTGTTGCTGCCGCTCTGGGTGGTGTCATCCTCAAGGCAGTGGGCAGCGTGCAGGGAAACATGCTCATCCTTGCAGGAGTGTTCCTGGCAGTGGGCGCGCTGTGCGTGTTCCTCATCAGCGAGAAGCGCAAAGCAAATAAAGCTTGAATTATTTTAGTTAAATAATAAATCGCCCATCGCTGGATATTTTATTTAGCGGTGGGCGATTTAAAATCCAAATCAACGGTGACCAATAACAAAACAAACATGAAGAAGAAACTTTTACTCACGGCAATTGCTCTAGTTCTCGTGCCGCAGCTTGCCATAGCACGCGTGGGAGATGTGAACGGTGATGGCGAGGTGACTGGTAGCGATGTGACGGCTATTTATAATATAATTCTCTATGGCATTGAGCCTGTGCCCGAAGTGCTAGTGGGCGGTGACATTTCCATGATTACGCGCTATGAGGAACTGGGGGCTATCTACAAGGACAAGAACGGGACTAAAATCGATAACATTCTGCCCTGGTTCAAGCAGCAGGGCTGGAATGCCATGAGGGTGCGCCTCTTTGTTGATCCAGCTAATGCTACCGAAGCCGCTAAAAAAGAAGGTGTGATTCAAGACCTCGACTATGTGAAGGCTCTGGGCAAGCGCATCAAGGACGCTGATTATGCCTTTGTGCTCGACTTGCACTACAGCGACTCCTGGGCCGACCCGGGCAAGCAAACCCTGCCAGCAGCATGGAATGGCGCCAGCGTCGCCGACTTGCAGGATAGTGTGTACTCTTACACCCGCCGAGTGCTGCTCGCCATGAAAGCTGCTGATGCCACGCCCAATTTCATCCAGCTAGGCAATGAGATAACTGGTGGCATGCTGTGGCCCACAGGTCAGGTATATCCCACAGGCGGGGCTCCCGCTGGTGGCTCGTGGGAGAATTTCGCTGCTTATCAAGCCGCCGCTGCTCGCGCTGTGCGTGAGGTAAGTCCTAACACCAAGATTATCTTGCACGTGGAGATGCACAATGTGAACCAGCCAGGAGGTTTCTTCTCCAACTGCAACACCTATGGCATTGATTACGACATCATGGGATTGAGCTACTATAGCGCTTATCACGGCGACTTCTCTAATCTGCACACTGTGCTCAACAAAATGGCAGCCGCCTCAAGCAAGCCCATCATGATAATGGAGTGTGGCTACGGCTATGCATGGGCTTTGCCTGGCACTAACTACAACCTTGCTGGCACCTACCCTTACAGCAACGAGGGGCAAAAGAACTTCACCATTGCCATGATTGCCGCCCTCAAGCAGCACAGCCAGGTGAAAGGTCTCTTCTGGTGGTGGCCCGAGGCCAACGAGTATAACATCCCGGGGCAGAATCAAGTAACATCGTCGTGGTGGAACGGGAGCCTCTTCGACAACCGCAATGGCATTGCCCAAGATGCCCTCTATGAACTCAAGCGCATGCTCGAGTAACCCGCGACACTATAATCATTAACATAAGCCTAAACGACAATGAAAACTAAACTATTCACAATGCTGGCGTTGGCTGTGACGGCAATGCCAGTGATGGCGCAAGTAGATGAGTCGACCCCTCAAGGTCAGCGACGCTTATCGTGCACAAGCATCATGGTGGGAAAGCGCGCCAGCACCGACGGCTCGGTGATGACCTCTCACACCTGCGACTCGTGGTATCGCACCTGGATGACCATGACCGCGGCACGCGACTTTGAGCGCGACACCATCACCGCCATCTACAGTGGTCGCATGCACACGCAGAGTGCCAGCGACAGCACTAAGCTCTACGTTAAAGGCACCATCCCACAGGTGCGTCACACTTATCGCTATCTCGACACTGCCTATCCCTGCATGAACGAGAAACAACTGGCGATGGGCGAGACCACCATTGGCGGGCGCGACACGCTACAAAACAAAAAAGGTCTTTTCCTCATTGAGGAGCTGCAGCGCATAGCACTGGAGCGATGCACCACTGCCCGCGAAGCTATAGCGCTGATGGGTAGCCTTGCCGAGAAATATGGCTATGGCGACAGTGGCGAGTGCCTCACCGTTGCCGACCCTAGCGAGGTGTGGATTTTTGAAATATTCGGCGCGGGTCCCAAGAAGGTGGGTGCCGTGTGGGCGGCACAACGCATTCCCGATGACGAGATAGCCGTCTCGGCCAATATCTCGCGCATCGACCGCATCGACTTGAGCGACCGCGACCATTTCATGGCGTCGAGCAATGTCTTCGACCTTGCCCGTCAGCTCAAGTTGTGGGATGGCAAGAAGGACTTTAGTTTTTGGCGCGTGTACAGCGGTGGCAACTACATGAAGGAGACTAAGAACTATAGTGTGCGCGAGTTTTATATCATGAACGCGCTGGCTCCTTCCAAGCACTTGAGCGACACCGTGGAATGCTTGCCACTGAGTGTGAAACCCGACTCGCTTGTGAGCCCCGAGCAGGTGATGAAACTGCTGGGGAGCTACTACGAGGGTAGCGAGAAGAACCTGAGTGGTCGCCACCTCATCCCTAATCCCAAGCGCAAGGACAAGCAAGGTAAACTGGTGGAAAATGAGCCCGACAGCATTGTTTCGCCCTATAGCAATCCCTGGATGCGCCCCGATGAGATTAATATGTACTATGCAATGGGTGACTCGGCGATGAAAAACATCCGCACCGTGAGTGTGCCGTGGTGTGCCTATAGCACTGTGATACAGTTGCGCTCATGGCTGCCCAACGAGGTGGGCGGTGTGGCATGGGTGGCACTCGACAATCCTGGTGAGAGTCCACGATTTCCTATCTTCGCAGGCAATACCGAGTTGCCACAATTACTGCAAGTGTGTGGCCAGCATAGCGACCGCGACGATGCCGCCCTGTGGCATTATCGCAAGGCTAACCGCCTGGCTACAGTGCGCTGGGGTACTTATCGCAAGACTCTAGAGCCCATGCGCGACTACTTCACTAAAAAGGGTCAGCGTGAGCTCCCATTCGTTGAGAGCACATGGCAACAGCTCAACTCAAGCGACCCCAAGGCCGCGCAAGAGATGCTAAACGGATATGTCGCCGACTTCTTTGGTGCTACAATCATGCGCTGGGACGAGCTGGCACGCAAGCTGTGGCGACTGACGTGGACTGGCTTTTAAGAATATTTTGAGGTATTCTTAATAAAATATTAATCGGTCATTAGGATTTCCACAACCTAATGACCGATTTTTGTTTTGAATCAAATTCAAGGCACTTTTAATAGGTGAAGCTGCTGCCTCCAAGGAATTCACGCAGGAGGCTGGTGCTGGGTATGTTGCTAGGGTCGAGCGACTTGAAGTAGCTCAGGAAACGCAACAGGCGATTGGCCTCGGCATACTCGGGCACGTTGACCGGCACTTGCTTGAGAATGGGCACGGCATAGTCTTTCATGACTGCGAGCTCAAACAGTAGCGACGAGTTGAACATGGCATCGGCATTCTCCTGATAGGGGAAAATCCATTTTTCCTCGCCACGGCGCACACTGGGCCAGCGTGCTATCGATGACTGGGCGCTGGCGCCACGGTACTTGAAGTCGCGCACGATGCGACGCAGCAGGCGGTTGTCGGTGGTCGACACCCAGTTGTGGTCGTCGATGCTGAGCGTGGTGAGCGCACTCACATAAACACGGAATTTCATCTCATCGGCTATGTCCTTAGTGAGCTCAGGATTTAGGCCATGAATACCCTCCATGAGCAGGATGTTGTTCTCACCAAGCTTGAGTGTGTTGCCACGGTATTCACGTTCTCCAGTTTGGAAATTGTAGGTGGGCATTGCCACTTCCTCGCCGGCAATCAGCGCCTTAATATCCTTGTTAAACTGCTCCAGGTCGAGAGCGTAGAGCGACTCGTAGTCATAGTCGCCATCCTCGTCGCGGGGTGTGTGCTCACGGTCCAAAAAGTAGTTGTCGAGCGAGATAATCTTGGGGATAATATAGTTTGTCACCAGCTGAATTCCCAGGCGCTTGCTGGATGTGGTCTTGCCGCTCGACGAAGGCCCTGCGATGAGTACCACGCGTGCTCCACCCTCGTGATAGCGTCGAGTAATCTCGTCGGCAATGCGTGCAAACATCTTGTCGTGCAGTGCCTCGGCAACATTGATGAGCAATGGCGCGCGATTTTTGTCAATAACCTCATTGAGGCGTCCCACGTCGTCGAGCCTGACGATGTCGTTGAATTTTACATAGTCGGTAAAAGCCTTGTACATTTTCTCCATGGGATAGGTTTTGTGCACCTGAGAGGGATTTTCCTTATCGTGTGCCAGCAGGAGCATTCCCTCTTTGTAAGGAATGAGGTCAAACACCTTGACATATCCCGTCGAGGGAGCCAGTGGTCCAAAGTAGCTGTCGATGATGTTGTCGAGCTTGTAATAGGTTGTATAAAGGTCGTTGCTAGTGCTCAGGAGGCGAACCTTGTCGGCAAGTCCTTGCTTGCGGAACATCTCAATAACGTCGGTAGTGAGACGCTCGCGACGCACAAACTTAATATCCTCGTCGACAATCTCACGCATGCGCTTCTTGATTTGAGCAATCACCTCGTCGTTGAGAATATCTTGCTCGTGCTTTATCAAGCAATAAAAGCCACCGGCAATGCTGTGCTCAATGCGCAACCTCTTGCCTGGGAACAGGTCTTCAATAGCCTTGTAGAGCACCATGCACAGCGAGTGAACATACACTTTGCTGCCATGGCTCGATGTGGAGTCGAGATATTCCACCATCTTAGGGGCATAAACCTTGAAATTTAAAGCCTCAACCTTGTTGTTGACCAGCGCGCAAATGGGTTTAAAGGGCAATCGTGTGCTCAATGTCTCATATATCTCTTGGAGAGAATCACCTCCGTCAATATCGATGTATTCCTGCGTGTTCTTGCAGTAAATTTTCAAATCGTCGGTCATATTGTAGTTATCAGTTTACACAGTTATTTTTCCTATAATATTTAACTCTTAAAAACTAGTCTCATAGTGTTGCCAAAACAAAAACTGCGCCATAGCTGAGCCACAGCAGCCACAATAGAACCCACATCACCTCGGGACGCTCCTCACGGCAGTACCATGCTATTGCCACCGATGGCAGTGCGTAAAGCGGGAACAAGAGCATGAGTAGCCTGCCGGTGTCGTTAAACAACGTGCTGGTGCTGTGAAGCAGTGCCACGGGCCACAATAGCAGTGGCAGCAGCGAGAGCAGGATGATTACCTTGGTCGTGCGTGGATTGTTGCTGGGATCCATAGTTTTATTCTTTCTCGGGGGGCGATACAGCCCAATTATTCAACGGGTTTTGAGCACATTTATTATACTCACCTGCGGGCGTTTCGCTTAAAGTTCATTAAAAAATTAGTTTAAGAAAAAGGTGAAATAGACATTAAAAACAAAGAGAGCCAAGCGTTAATGGCTTGACCCTCTTGGGGTTGTCCTACCCGGACTCGAACCAGGAAATGCGGCACCAAAAACCGTTGTGTTACCATTACACTATAGGACAATCTTAACATCATGAGACCGCTAAGTCCCAAATGCGGTGCAAAATTACATCAGTTCGCGCAATCTACCAAATTTTTTTTTAATTTTTTTTATTTTACGGCTGAATTTAGTGGTGAAAAACATGTGAGAAAATTTTGTATTTTCTAGCTCTTACACTAACTTTGCATACCGATAAAAAGCAATCACTGAAATAATGGACGTTAAGCAAACCATGAGAGAAATTCTGGTGGCCGAGAGTGATGCTATACGCAACATCCCAGTTACCGATGCTTATGAGAAGGCTGTAGGGCTCATTGTTGAAAAAATACATAACAAGGGCGGGAAACTGGTTACTTCGGGAATGGGAAAATGTGGACAGATTGCCGATAACATAGCTACCACTTTCTCCTCGACGGGAATACCGGCGGTGTTCCTGCACCCCAGCGAGGCACAGCATGGCGACCTGGGTGTGTTGCAACCTGGCGATGTGCTACTGTTGCTCTCTAACTCAGGGCGCACAAGCGAAATAATTGCACTGGTACAACTCGCTAAGGAGTTATATAGCCACTTACCCATAGTGGTGATTACAGGAAATCCTGGTGGCAGGCTAGCCAAGATGGCCGATGTGTGCCTTGCTACTGGCGGTGCGCCCGAGGTGTGCCCGTTGGGACTCACTCCCACTACTTCCACCACCATGATGACGGTAATGGGCGACGTGCTGGTGGTGAGCACCATGAAGGCAACAGGTTTCACGCGCGAAGACTACGCTAAGCGCCACCATGGTGGCTACCTGGGACAAAAGAGTCGCGGCAGTGATAGCCAATATTGAAGAATTACCAATCGAAAAAACATTGATAAATGAGAAAAATCATTGCAATAGGTGAGTCTATATTAGACACCGTTTACTACAACCAGCGGCCCGTGTGCTCCTTTGTGGGAGGACGCGTGAGCAATGCCGCAGCTTCGCTTGCTGAACTGGGACTGCCAGTGTCGATGGTGAGCGAGTGTTGCACCGACAAGGTAGGTGACTGGGTAGTAGATTTCTTTGAGCAACACCATGTAGACACAAAATCTATCGATCGCTATACCGACGGTTCCACTCCGCTGGCGGCAATCTTCAAGGCCGACGGTGAGCAGGACAGCATCGTGAACTATGGCGAATATCCGCAGTCGCGGTTCAACGTGATTTGGCCGCGCATCGACGAGGACGACATCGTGCTCTTTGGCTCCTATTATGCCATCGACATGCCTCAACGTGAGCGTCTCTACGACTTGCTCAGCTATGCTGCTGAGCGCAAGGCAATCCTTGTTTACTTGCCAGGGTTCCAGCATGGCACACAGTTTAATCTCACCAAGGTTATGCCCAACATTCTTGAGAACTTTGAGGTTTCTACTCTTGTCATCGACCACGACAAGGACATTAACAACATGTTCCCTGACCAGGATAGCGACAAGGTGTATAACAACCACATCAAGTTCTACGGTCCCACCTATGTGCACATTACACCTAATGCAAGTGCCACCATCTACAAGGGGATTGACAAGACCGAGTGCCCATTCACTTGCGACACCACTAACCACCTGGGTTGGCAAGCAGGCTTTATAGCGGGTATCATATACGAAATCATCAGGTGTGACCTGCATCAAGCCGACATCCCCACGCTCGAGGCGCAAGTGTGGAAAGAGATAATGATTAAATCGTTTGAGTTTGCGGCTAATTGCGCAGCTAGCAATGACAACTGCCTGTCGCCCGACTTCGCGCAACAAATGAGCACTTTCCTCAACAAGCAACAAGAATCACAATAAAACATCCACGAGCAACATGAAGCCACTACTCATCGAAGCATCATTTCCAAAGCTATCAACCGACATTACCGTGGCAAAGGCGCAAATCGACACTCTCGACAAGCAGCCTAGCTTTGAGAACATGAGCCGAACGCAAGTTCTAGAAGTGAACTTGTGGCATGTGTTGCATCTCATGGTTAATGAACGCAATGCCGAGGCGGCACCGCTCATCGACACGCTAGTCTTTGACGAGAGCTATGGCGACATGCCACGCCTGCATGTGAGCTGGCTGTGGCTGGCGCGAATGAGCATTTTTATCACTAACAGCGACTACATGCTGGCGCTGGGAGCTGCCGAGAACGCTCTGCTACAGATGGCCGAAATCACTAGTAAGAAGAAGGAGGACTTCTTGGCAATCTTGGCGTCGCTGCTCTACAACCTGGCATCGGTGCACAACAGCCTGGGCGACAGCGCAAGGGCAAAGAAAGAACTCACCAAGTGCCAGCGACTTTTTGAGCGACTGGTGAAAAAGAATGAGCGACGCTTCTCACCAATGTTGCTCTATGCCATCGAGGCATCGACGAGCATTATTACCTCTAAGACTCAGCAAATGAACGTGTTGAAGCACTACGACGATGAGGTGAAACTCTACACGGGCATGCTACATAACGCCGACAGCAAGAAGACGCGCGAGGCGCTCATTAACCTCGTTAACTCGCTAAAGAAAGAGGGTGATATCATGCTCGAGATGGGAAATGGACGCAATGCCGCGAAATATTATACTAAAGCTCTGCGATACCAGAAGAAAGTGAGCACTCGCATGGGACACAAGGAACTTACCTTGTCCATTGGACTGGCTAAGGCCCTTATCAAGGTGGCTAACCGTCGCGAGAGTGCCGAGCAGTTGCTGCAATCGCTACAACCGCTCGCTAAAAAACTTAACGCCACTAACGAGATTATAGAGATTGAAAACCTATTGAACAACAAGAATAAAAACACTAACATCATGACCTTGCTCAAGGGCATCTTCTAAATGGATAAAAGGGGCGTGCCTCGCAATTAAAATTGAGGGAGATTCGCTGTTCGCACACCGTGCCGGTGGCACGACTTATGCTGCTGTGACTCCCTTGAGCTTAAGGTTAAATTAAAATTATCTTATGTTTAAGATGAGAATTTTCAAATTAATTTTTAATGAGTTTTAAGCGAAGCGCCCGTTACTACAGGATGAAGGGTGTGTGGCTTGAGCACAAAAGTGAAAAATATCCTAAAAAAACGAAATACTACTATGTCAACTGAACTTCATGCAGGTTACACTGCAGGTGAGCTACCTCACCTCGACGATTTCAAGGTTGCTATTGTTGCCGCCAAGTGGAATAACAATGTTACCGACGCACTGCTCAATGGTGCTGTGGAACGCTTGATTCAAGCTGGTTACACGATGGACGATATAACCATTCAACGAGTGCCGGGAACTATTGAACTCACCTTTGCCGCCGCTCAAATGGCTAAAACAGGCGACTTTGACGCTGTGATAATGATAGGATGCGTGATAAGAGGAGGTACGCCCCACTTCGACTACGTGTGCGACAGTGCCACACAGGGATGCACCATGCTTAATGCCATGGGCGATGTTCCAGTAATCTTCTGTGTTCTTACCACCGACGATGAGCAACAAGCGCTCGACCGTGCCGGAGGAGCCTTATGCAACAAGGGCACTGAGGCTGCCGAGGCTGCTATTGAGATGGCTGCTATTGCTCGCAAATATCAGTAAACCACGTTTGTTAGATACGTATTTTATAAAATAATTGATTATGAAAAGAATTCTAAAAAACACATTACCGCTCATGTTGCTGGTTTTGCTCATGGGTATGACCACAACAGTGGCACAGTCTAAGACAATGAAAAAGGCACGCAATGTCTATTACATCGTGTGTGGTAGTTACACATCGCTCAATGCAGCAATCAAGCAATCGGAGCAAATGAGCGAGGTGGTTTTCTATCCCGTCTACAAAACTAAAGCTAATGGTAAGACGGTGTATAGGTTGTGTTGCGCATGTTACTACTCACGTGAGGATGCGCAGAAGGACCTTGATGGTATATTTAGCGGTTTCAAGGGCGACGACTGGTGGATTTGGCAGTCAAAGGGACTGGCTACTTGTGTATATCGCCCTCAGTCGCCAGCCGATGGCGAGCAGCGAATACCAGCACTGAAACCTCAGTCCAAAGCGATGACTGAGTAAATTATTTGCATTATGAATAAATCTGTTTCTTTTTTGCTTGTAGCCATGGTGGCAATATCGGCTTGCGCTAGCGGTGAAAATTGGAAAGAAAAGATGGGGCTGCCCAACGACTGCAACAACCCTGTGTTTACAAAGCCTTATCGCATAAGTTCACACAATAGGGTGCAAGGAGCGGGTATCAACATGAACGATGGAGAGGCCTACACTAGCTGCTACGTGCCTTTCGGTAGTGATTGGCATTATGCTCCTAAGTTGCCACTTAGCGAACAGGAGAAGAACCAAATTTCGCAAGTGATGGGGCTCTTCTTGAGTGAAGATGAATTAAACTTGATAGACAGCAACTCTCTTCTCAAGTTTTCGGCAAAGGCTGTGAACGGGTGCTACGCAGTGGTGGTTTACAGAGCTTTCCGCAATTATCGATACAGTAATGTTGAACACGAGAACCTGGAGCAGTTCATCGCTGTCTATGACGATAATGGTAACCTCACCGATGCTATGATGATGGGATATGTGGATGACATTTGCGACATTTTGCTTGTTGAACCACACAAGCAGTATAGTGTGCCATTCAACATGGGCGATCACAAGATGGAATATAGCGAGAAAAATAGTAACCACTTCACTATCAGTCGTTACTGGCACTTGAAAGACACGCCCAAGGGAGAGCCTAACAAGGTGGAGATGAAACGCTACTATACCATTACCCCAACTGGCAAAATCAAGCTCGAAAAAGTCACTAACAACAGTGAGAACTATGACAAGTCGAAATCATTAGAGGCAGGTGTCCTCATTGAGAACGTTGCTAATGCCCAAGCTGTAAACCTCATGGAGCTCATGCTCACTCCCATGAGTGATAATGCCGGCACGTTTACTAGGTTAGAGAAAGCGTGTGCTCAACTGCTAAGCAACCCCGTTGTGGGCGACAAAGTGATGCACTTGGGAATGATGATTTACAACCGCGACCCAAAGGCGTTCCTGACCTACGTCTATGAAAATCGCACCAAGACTTCGCTCATGAAGCTCTTGAAAAAAGCCAAGAGCTATCAAGGGCAAGGACGGCACTATGATTATAATCTAGAGCAAACACTGGGCAATGCGTGCACCACAGCCACCATGAGAAAGTGGTTTAAAACTAAGCTATAATAGAAACACCACCACTTCTCAAAAACAATAAAACGAGGGCGTGTCATAATGTGATAAATGGCACTCCCTCGTTTTGTTATAGGGGTTTTACATTGTCATTTTTTTAAGGTGATGGGCTGGCGCGAGCGCTCGCTGATGTCGCCATTGCGATAAGCTTCGAGCAGTCGCTTGAGGTCGTTGATTTGATCCTCAAGCTCATCGCCTATGTCGGTGTCCTTCACCATCATGCGGTGGTTAGTCATCTCCACCATCTCATAGGTCGACTTGATGTCCTGGCCTTCCTCCACGGCCTTAGTGATTGATGTGAAAGGCTCGTGTTGCACGAGCTGGAACCCACGGCTGTGATAAACAAGGGTGTAGCCGGCAATACCAGTCTCGGGCTGATAAGCCTTAGAGAAGCCACCATCTATCACCATGAGCTTACCACCCGCCTTGACGGGATTCTCGCCCTTAATGGTCTTCACTGGCACATGGCCATTGATGATGTGACGGAACTGACCCTTTACCTCAAACTCGTCGAGGATGCTATCAACCACATCGCCGTTGTCGCGCAGGGTGTAATAGTGTCCCTTCACTTCCTTGTGAGTGGCTTTGTCAACGATGAAATAGCGCTCAAAGGTTGCCATCTTGTCCTTGTCGAAGGCTGGAGAGTCTTTACCGCACCACAGGTACCACACATAGTCGTTGGCAAACTCTTGGTTTTCAATACTGTCGCACCCGAAGTAGGCATCGCGAATTAGTGCTCCCACCTTCTTCAGCAGTTCCTTGCCGTGATATTTCTCGCCCTGAATTTCCACATCTTTTAGCGAGCCATCCTCGTTGAGGGGAATAGAGGCGTGATAGAGCAAATTGCCGTTCACCACCTTGTAGACACAACCATAGCGGAACAGGCAGCGCATGTGAGTGCGCAAGCGGCCACTGCCGGTGAAGGAGTTGTGGAGTTTCTCTACAATCTCCTCTTCCTCGGGGGTGAGGCGATAGGGGTCCTTGGGGTCGACGGTGGGGAAATTGCAATCGGTCATCTCATAGTCCACACCGTCGATGGTGATAACCTTGCGCTCATGGTCAATCTTGTCGAGCAACAGGCGATCTTGCATTTCAAACTCGGGGCGGCGGTTAATGATTTGCGCTTCGAGTTTGAACTGGATAATGCTTATTGCCTTGTGCATCTTGGCGATGAGAGGTGCGAGCTTGTTGTTCTTGGCATCGCCCTTAGGAATGAATTTCTCGCAGGGGTCGTTGCCATAAACGTCCATGGCAAACGTTGCCAGTGGAAGCATGTTGATGCCGTAGCCATCTTCGAGCACAGCCTGGTTGCCATAGCGCATAGCGATGCGTATCACATTAGCTATGCAGCTATCGTTGCCGCTGGCGGCTCCCATCCACAAGATGTCGTGGTTGCCCCACTGGATGTCGAAGTTGTGGTAGTTACACAGCACATCCATAATCTTGTCGGGGCTAGGACCGCGGTCAAACACGTCGCCCAGGATGTGAAGCTTGTCGATAGTGAGTTGCTGGATAAGGTAACTGATGGTGATGATGAAATTGTCGGCACGGCCAGTGCTGATAATGGTCTGTACAACAACATCCACATAGGCCTGCTTGTTGCGGTCGCTTGCGTTCTCATGAAGCAGCTCCTGGATGATATAGGAGAAACTGGTGGGTAGGGCTTTGTTAACCTTAGAGCGAGTATACTTCGACGACACGTTGCGGCACACACGCACCAGGCGGTTGATGGTGATGAAATACCAGTCGTTGAGCTCGTCGCGGTCGTCAAATCCGTTCTTCACCAGTTCCAGCTTGCGCTCAGGGTAATAAATTAGCGTGCACAGCTCCTTCTGGTCACGCAGGCTCAGGGTGTCGCCAAAAATTTCACCCACCTTGCGCTTGATGGTACCCGAAGCATTGCGCAACACATGCTGGAATGCTTTATACTCTCCGTGCAGGTCGGCAAGGAAGTGCTCAGTCCCCTTAGGCAAGTTTAAGATTGCCGAGAGGTTTATGATCTCGGTGCTTGCTGTTGCCACATCAGGAAAATTGTGCGACAGCAATTTCAAGAACTTCAGGTCAAGTTCTTTCTTCTCTTTCTTTGTCATAGCCATAAGCGAAAATCAATTTTAGTCTGTTTGGTTTCTTGTTATTTTGGTCAAAAATGCGATTAAGCGAGGCAAAGTTTTAGCCCCAGCTAAAAACGTTGCGAGCGTGAGCATTTTATTCAATTAGTTAATTATTATCATTGTTGCGGTATTCTTGTGGTGTCATGCCAGTGTAGGTCTTAAAGTAGCGGTTAAAGGTGGTGGGGGTGGAGAACCCCAGCGAGTAGGCAATATCGGCAACAGCGGCATCCGAGCCCTTGAGTTGTGTTTTAGCATCCATGATGATGAGGTTCATGATGATTTGCTGAGCCGTCATGCCAGTGGTCTTGCTAATCACGTTGCAAAAGTGTGATAGTGTGAGCGATGCCTCGTGGGCATAGAACGAAATCTTGTGCTCGGAGCGATAGTTTTCGATGGCCAGTTGCATAAACTCGCCCACTATAGCGTGGTCGCGAGAAGTGTGCTTGACAATCTCGCCTTTCACCATGTTGGTCTTGAGGGCGCCGGCAAGCATGTCGATGGCTACTACTAGCGCGCTTTGCGCGATGCTGTCGGTCATAAATTCAGGACCAAAGTTGGCTGCCTTGGTCATGATTGAGAAGCTCTCGCGGTAGAAGTTACCCATCTGTTCATTAAGTGACAACACAGGTTGCTTTACCACATATTGCATGATTGGAGAAATAATGCGCCAAAAGTTTATTTTCTTCAAGAACGTGGAGGAATAGCCCTCAAAGCTGATGAGAGTGTCGTGGCTCACTTGCTTCACTTGCAGGAACGAGCCAGGCAAGATAATGACAAAGTCGCCGGCAACCACGTCATGTTCTCCCAGGTTTATCGACACCTTGAGCTTGCCCTTCACTACATAGCACAAGCAGCATGACTCAATCTTGCATGGGAAACGGCTGTAAAAGCCCAGCAAGTCATGCTTTATATTGTCGTGCACAACAAAGTCGGACGACACTTCAAATGGTGGCTGCTGCTTAGCTTGCCGTCGGTAATTTTTTGTTTCATTCATCACTTGTTGTCCTTAATTTTACAAAATTAGTGCAAACCGAGAGAAATACAAAATGAAAAGCGAAGATTTTTATTTTTATTTCCGAGGTGCAGCCTAATTTATCCAAAATTAGTGCAAACCGGGAGAAATACAAAATAAAAAGGGAAGATTTTTGGTTCTTTTCGATGACAAAAATGCGATTAAGCGAGGCAAAGTTTCAGCCCAGCTAAAAAACTTGCGAGCGTGAGCATTTTATCCAGTTGCTCATAACTAAAAACTAATAATATTTTTTCATATCTTTGTAGCAAAAAAATATTAGCAACTATGAAACAAATTGAAGTGGTGGCAGCAGTGATTGTCGACGAGCAGGGGTGTGTGCTCGCTACACAGCGTGGATATGGCGACATGAAAGATGGATGGGAATTTCCTGGGGGGAAGATTGAGGCAGGTGAAAGCCCCGAGCAGGCTCTGCGACGTGAAATTAATGAGGAACTTGCTGTCGACATCCACATCGACCGCCCTCTGGGCACTGTGGAATGGGATTATCCCAAGTTTCATCTCACCATGCACTGTTTCCAGTGTCATGTGACACACGGGCAACTCACACTGCTAGAGCACGAGCAAGCGCGATGGCTCAACCCAGGCAATCTGCTCACTGTCGACTGGCTCCCTGCCGACTTGCAGGTGATTAAACTAATGCATAATGCATAATTCATAATGCACAATTCACAATTCACAATGCATAATTCACATTGAATCTATCGTCAGTATTAGCGACTATTTAAGATGAGAATTTTTAATGAATTTTAAGCGAAGCGCCCATTACAACTGAAAGTGGGGCGTACTTCGTACTTAAAATTAAATTAAAATTAGCCCCCGTAAAAATGTTTTTTACGGAAAAATGTAAATCTGCTTGGTGGTTTAAAAAAAAAGATTTAATTTTGCAGTCGCTTTTTGGCTCGCACGAGTCATGAGCGGTCCCATAGCTCAGTTGGTTAGAGCACCTGACTCATAATCAGGGAGTCCTTGGTTCAAGCCCAAGTGGGACCACGAATAGAGGTGAATAATGAAGTCGCTAATCACTAAAATGAGGTGGTTGGCGATTTTTTTGTTTTTTTGTGTAATGCCAGGTGGCGAATTTAGAAAATTCTACATAACTTTGTAGGTTTAATTAAACTGCCAGCTAGGGTTATCTGTGCTTGGCAAACTTAATTAATTAAAAATGCGTCAAGCACTTCGGTGGACATATAACAGCTTGCGGGCTATCATCATGGTGGTGGTAGTGCTACTGGTTGTGGCCTATAGCGCCCTCTATCTGGGTGTGAGCATGCCCTATTTCCAGAATAAAATCAAGGCGGTTGGTGAGCGCGAGCTGAGCAAGTTTCTTGAGACCGCCGTGACCATCGACGGCATCACCATCACACCATTTAATCAAGTGGTGCTCACTGGGGTAAACATCCCCGACCAGGGTGGGCACGACCTTATCAAGGTCGACAAGCTGGGTGCTGGAGTGAGTCTCTATGACCTGGTGGTGAGGAAAAAAGTGGTTATCAACTATGCCGAGATTGACGGGCTTCACGGCACCATCACTCGCCCCGACAAGAATAGCCCCACCAACCTGCAATTTATCATCGACAAGCTCAAGGGTGAGCCAGGCAAGCCTCCCACTCCCTTCGATATAAAGATTCACAACGCCGTGATAAGAAACACCGCGTTGAGCTATGACGTGCTCAATGAGCCACACCTGGCGAGTGGGCGTTTCGACCCTAATCACATCAAGGTTACCGACCTTACAGCCGACCTGGTGTTTCCTCGCATCAAGAACGACGACTTCATTGTTAATGTCAACAATCTTGCGCTCAATGAGCACAATGGCTTGCAACTGAAGCGGCTGAGCGGTAATTTTAAGGTCGATAACACACGAGCCCAAATTAAAGACCTGGTCGTGGACCTGCCGGGAACGCATCTCACCCCAGCCACCACCACCTTCCACTACTCATCGCTCAAGAATGCCATCAATGAGATAAAAGTGCAGCCTCTCACGCTCAGCATGACCGACAACCACATCACCCTTGCCGACCTCAAGACTTTTGAGCCACGGCTAGGGCAATGGACCCAACCCATCAATTTCACTGTCGATGCCACAGCGTCGCGCGACAAGCTCGATGTGCGCGAGCTCAATGTGGATGCGCAGAATGGTGGCATAAAGCTCGACCTCGAGGGCACCTTCAGCAACTATAGGGCACCGCATGCCATGGACTTCGACGTGCGCCACATCGACTTGCAAGCATCGCGTGGCGAGATAGCGCGCGTCACTAGCTCGCTTGCTCACTTGCCTGCTAATGTTGTGGCAGTTATCGACAAGTGTGGCGACGTTCACCTCAGGGGCTCGGCGAGTGGAAACCTCGCTAATATCAAGGCCGATGCCACTCTCGACACTCGCCTGGGCAACCTGGCGCTCAATGGAACCTTTGACAACCGCCAGGGCGATGCCCGCCATGTGAGCGCTAACGTCAAGAGCGACGGCTTCGACTTGGGCACTATCCTTGCCAAGGAAGACCTGCTGGGGCGTGTGGCAATGAATGTGAATGTTGACGGCTCAGTGGGGCGCGACAACGCCCTGATGGGCAACGTCAATGGCCATGTTGACTATATCGACATCAAGGGCTATCGCTATCACAACATTGATGCTGATGTGGATGTGGAACACAACAACTATAGTGGCACTCTCGCAATCAACGATCCCAATGGCAAGGTCGATCTCAATGGTCGCGCTACTCTCGATGGCGAAAACTCAACCTATGTCTTCGACCTCAATGCCAAGAATGTGAATTTCGCGAAGCTCAATCTCACGAGCAAATATCCTGCCAATAACCTCAACCTGAGCATGAATGCCGCTATCACCGGCAATCGCCTTGATAACATTGCCGGCAACGTGAACATCGATAACGTGTCATTTATCAACAGTAACACAGGCAAGGGGTTTCACCTTGACAACTTCACCCTCAACGCCAGCAGTGGCGATGGACCCAAAAATATTAGCCTCAACACCGACTTCCTGCACGGCTCAATACAAGGTAACTACGACTTCGCCAGTATAGTTCCCGCTTTCAAGAGCATAGCGTCGCGGTGTTTCCCGCAGTTCATGAGTGGACACACGCCACACAGCACTGGCGACAACAATTTCACCTTCAACTTTGAGGTGGAGCCTAACGACGAGTTTGACAACTACATCTCAAGCTATGTTAAACTGCCGGTGAAGCTCATCTACAAGGCCACCATCGATGGCTTCTTCAACGAGCGAGAAGGGGAGTTCAGCGCCGATGTCAACTTGCCTTACTTGCAACAAGGCAACAAGATTATTGAAGGCACCAAGTTGCACGTGGGCAAGCTTGCGGAGCAAGACAATGTCACGCTCAACGCTCACACTATTTTTCCTAACAAGAAAGGTAACATAGCTATCAATATTGACGCTAATGCTGTGAACGATGGAGTGGACGCTAACCTGGGCTGGACTTTTAACCGTCCCACCGACTATCATGGCAACGTGAGCCTCTCGGCACTGCTGGGGCGCGACAGCAACGGCAAGTTCATGACCACTGTCAATGTCAATCCCACCGAGGTGGTGATTAACGACACCGTGTGGAACGTGCATGAGGGAAGCCTGAGCTATCGTGATGGCATTATCGACGTCGACGAGATTGAAGGCTCGTGCGCCGACCAGTTTATAAAAATTGCCGGGCGAGTGTCGCGCGACCCCGACGATGTGCTCACCGTTGCTCTCCAGGACATTCATCTCGACTACATCTTCGAGACGTTGAAGATTAACCACGTCACCTTTGGCGGTAGTGCCACGGGCGAAGTGCATGCTGCCGACCTATTTTCCAAGTCGCCACGCTTGAGCACCGACCGGCTGCACATCGAGAACATGACCTATAATGGTGCCATGATGGGCGATGGCGACATTGAGAGCCGTTTTGATAGCCAGAACACGGCGGTTTCTATCAAGTGCGACCTGGCACAGAAGAATGGCTACCACACCTATATCGACGGTGAGATTTTTGCCGCCGACGACTCCCTGCACATGGTCTTTGATGCCAACAAGGCGAATGTGGAATTTATGAAACCCTTCATGGAGGCGTTTACCGACGAGGTGCACGGTCTGGTATCGGGGCATGCGGTGCTGGGAGGAAATTTCAAAACCATCGACCTCGAGGGAGATGTCTATGCCGAGGATTTTAGCATCAAGGTGGGATACACTAACACCACCTACTCCTGTACCGACTCGGTTCACATACGCCCTGGATTTATCGACTTTGGCGACATCACCATTCGCGACCGCGACAATCACACCGCCCAGCTCAACGGCTACCTCAAGCACGATGCTTTCCACAACCCGGAGTTCAATTTCACTATCACCGATGCTCACGACCTGCTCGTCTATGACATCACGCCAGTGATGAACCCCGACTGGTATGGCACCATCTATGGCAATGGCTCGGCAATCATCGCTGGCGAGCCAGGCGAGGTGCGAATAGGGGTGAACATGGAAACCGCGCCTAGTAGCAAGTTTACCTTTGTATTGAGCGACACTCAAGAAGCCAGTGAATATAATTTTATCACCTTCCGCGACCGCGACAAGATGAATGCGCCAGCCATCGCCCCCGACACCACCACCGTGGCGCTCGACACCGTGCCCGAGATTGTGCGACTGCTGGCACAGAAGATTGAGAACACCAGCCAGCAGCAGTCGGCACCCACGCAGTTCTCCATCGACCTGCAGGTGGATATCACCCCCGAGGCTGAGATAGTGCTCGTGATGGATCCCGTGGGCGGTGACCGCATCCGCGCCTACGGCTCGGGAAACCTGCGCATCAACTACAATAGCATCGACGAGGCGTTCGACATGTTTGGGAAATACACTCTTGAGAAGGGCTCTTACAATTTCACTCTCCAGGACATCATCATCAAGGACTTCACCATTCGCAACGGGAGCACCATTAGCTTCGACGGCGACCCCTATAACGCCATTCTCGACATCAGTGCCGTCTACTCGCTTAATGCCAACCTCAGCGACCTTGACGCTTCATTCTCGACCGACCGCGAGATTAACCGCACTAACGTCCCCGTCAATGCCTTGCTAAAGGTGAAGGGTGGCATCAGTGAGCCTGAGCTGTCGTTCGACCTGGAATTCCCCACTCTCACCAGCGACTCTTATCGCAAGGTGAAGAGTGTGATAAGTACCGACGAGATGATGAACCGGCAGATTATCTACCTGCTGGCACTCAACCGTTTCTATACCCCCGACTACATGCAGTCGCAAAACCGTAACAACGAGCTCACCTCGGTGGCTTCGTCAACTATTTCATCGCAGCTCTCTAGCATACTGGGACAAATTAGCGACAACTGGCAAATTTCGCCTAACTTGCGTAGTAACAAGGGCGACTTTAGCGATGTGGAGGTCGACCTGGCACTTTCGAGCCAGTTGCTTAACAATCGTCTTATTTTCAACGGAAATTTCGGTTATCGCGACAATGCCTTCAATAGTCGCAACAGCAACTTCATTGGAGATTTCGACTTGGAATACCTGCTCAACCGCAAGGGCTCCATTCGACTCAAGGCCTACAACCACTTCAATGACCAGAACTACTACGTGCGCAATGCTATGACCACACAGGGAGTGGGAGTTGTATTCAAGCACGACTTCGACCGCCTCTTTGGCAAGAAAAAGACCGCGCAGCCACCAGCCGACAGCACCAAGCCATCAGCAACAATTCTTGGTGACACCTTAATTAAATTTAATACACGTCAAGCGACAAGCGACACCACCGCGCAATGAAAAATAAGATTTTAGTAATATTATTCCTCGCACTATTAATCAGCCCATTTAAGCTAGAGGCGAAGGCTGATAGCTGTAGGTGTTGCAAAACTTCTGAATCGAATGATAACTCCCCCTCTAAGATAGAGGGGGCGGGGGGGAGTATGAAAGCACACTCGGCTGGGAATCATACTCCTCAGTCGCTTCGCGCCAGCTCCTCTATCTTAGAGGAGCAGTTGTCGTGCTCTAGAACAGGGGAAAACTCCCCCTCTAAAGCTCATCAGCAGCCATGCACTAGCGTCTCGAGCGATACGGTGATGCGCGGTAGCTCGCCGTTTAGCTCTCTCGACGACCGCAAGCGCTTCATCAAGCACATTCGCGACAGCATCGACGCCATCCCCTTCGATACCACTCGCGACGATGACTACTGGCGACGTGCCATTGTCAACGGCAAGTGGAGCTTCTTCACCGACCCCACTGTCAAGAAACCTGGATTGCTGAATTTTGCCTCTAAGGTTTACAATTTCTACACCAAGGCGTTCAACAACTACGACACCGCCTATGTGGCATCGGTTAAGAAAAACTACCGCATCATCATTAAGAATAACAACTGGTTCGATACCTATGGAGGGCAAATCGCCAATCAGGACACCAAGATTTTCATGAACTCCAACATTTCTTCGAGTATGGGCATTGGTTTCTCCTACATGGGCATTGGATACACCTACATGTTCGACCTCGACAACCTCTTTGGTGGCGACCCCACTCGCCACAGCAAGTGGGAGATGACCTTCGCCACCTCACGATTCTCGTTCGAGGCCTATCACACGCGCAACTCCGGAACCGTCAACATTCACCGCTTTGGCGATTACAACAACGGCAAGTATATTGACAAGGAATTCAATGGCCTGGAACGAGTATCCACAGGCTTCGACCTTTACTATTTTTTCAACCACCGCAAGTATTCGCAGGCGGCGGCCTATAGCTATTCCAAGATTCAGAAACGCAGTGCGGGAACTTTTATCGCGGGCTTGCTCATGACCACCCAAAGCGTGGAACTGGATTTTAATTATCTCGACAAGGACATGAAAGAATATGTGCCTAACGGAGGCGTGCCCATCGTTTACAAGTATCACTACCGGGTGTTTAGCCTGCTGGGAGGATATGCCTATAACTGGGTCTTTCGCCGCAACTGGTTGTTTAACATCACAGCGGCTCCTTCCATTGGTCTGAACCATTCGTTCGAAGACTCGGTTGATGGCAGGCGCAACCAGCTGTCGTTCGACTTGCGGGGACGTTTAGGGCTGGTGTACAGGTCTCGCAACTTCTTCTACGGCCTGCAAATCATCATCGATGCCCACTTCTACCACAGCAAGAAGCACGACTTCGTCAACTCCAACGAAGATCTCACTCTAGTAGCCGGATTCAACTTCTAACCCTTTTTTCTGATAATTTTAAAAGACAATTGCTGGGATTTTTTTTTCAGACAATTACTAACAATTTAAAACAATTATATTATTCCTGAGAGGGGGGTTGTGCTATGCTGCGCATGCCCACTTTCAGTAGTAATGGGCGCTTCGCTTAAAATTTATTAAAAATTAATATAAAAATTTTATCTTTCAACAATAGCTAATTTTAATATAATTTTTAGCGCGAAGCCCCCCCCACGTCGGGTTGTGCCATGCTACGCATGGAAATTAAAGAGCTACGCTCTAAAATTTAAAATGCGCTTCGCGCTAAAATTCCCATATATATCAGATTAATCAGAAAAATCCGTAGTTTTTCACTAGCTCAAATCTGATTAATCTGTTTAATTTGTGGTTTTTAATCAGTTTTCAGTAGTCTTTGGTTAGTGTCAATTCGTGAAAATTCGTGGTTCTTTCACCAGTTGAAATCTGTTTAATTTGTGGTTTTTATTTCAGCACAAATATTAGCCCAGAAACAAGGACTGCCTCCCCGCGTGGGGAAGCAGTCCTGTTAATTGGTTAAGTGGGGATTAACCCCCTTAATGCGTTAGGCTTTTCTTACTTAACGATAACCTTCTTGCCACCGTTGATGTAGATACCGGGAACGCTAGGCATACCGTTGAACTTAACACCCTGGAGGTTGTAGTAAGTGTTGTCAACCTTGCTGTCGGTGTTGAGGTTCTCGATAGCGGTAGGAGCGTAGTAAACAACCTCAATCTGCAGAGGAGCGGTGAGACCCTTCAGGCCAGTAGTAGCAGCCTCGGTAACGCGAACTTTGTAAACTGCCGATTCAGCAGCGAGCATGAAGTTGCTACCTTCGCCTACATAGAGAGCGGTGGGAACGCCAAGGAGCTCGGTAGTTACATCGTAGTGACCTACACCAGTTTCGTCGGTGCCACCCATCCAGATGATGCTGCCATCCACGTCGTAGGTGATAACCTTGAACTGATCACCTTGAGTCATGTCGGCCTTAGCCTCAAATACGCCATCCTCAACTTCTTCAAACTTGATGGGCACACCACCATCGTTGCCCCAGTTGTTGAAGTCACCAAGCAGGTAGAACTCATTCATGCCATCGGCGAGAGTAGTGAAGTTTACGCTCTCGGTCCAGTTGGTAGTGCGAGTATCGGGACCTACGGCCTGTACTTGTACCTCGTACTCAGTCTCGGGAGTCAAGCCCTCGATGGTGTAAGGATTAGTTACGTTCTCAACAACGGTCCACTCGGCGGGCTCTTGAGCACCGGGAACAGTTATCTCAATGTAGCCAACGTTGATGCTGTACATGTCGCTAACGCCATAGTGACGGAAGGCGATAACGCCCATACCCTCGAAGTCACTCAGGTCGAACTCATACTCCTCGGGTGTGGCGCCAGGAACAATAGCTCCATCTGAAATCATGATGAAGTCGTCGGTATTAAAGGTTTCGCCACTAACCGCACTGGCTGGTGCATAGTATACATAAATCTGATCAGGATAGTTAGCGCTGTAGTTCCAAGTCTTGAACTTGAGAGTGCCGCCCATGCCTACCTCGGGAGTAATCAGCCAGTTGTCGGGAGTGAGGGCTCCATTGTCGCTGCTCCAGCTCTCGCTGTAGAAGCAAACGTCGTAATTAGCGTCGTCGGCATAAGCCAAACCCCAGTTCTCACCGTCGCCATCGGCATCATAGATCATAAAGTCGCCAACGATGTCTTGATAGTTGTCGACGTTCATGTTCCAGTCGGGGTTCAACAAAGCGGGATCGGTCCAAGGACGCCAACGCAGGTTCCAAGTGTTGTTGTTATCGCCTGGAGTCCAAGCAACGTCGCCAGTGGTAGCGGTGGGAGTTACAAACACGTCGGTGGGAACTGAAGGAGTGTTGGAGTCGATGAGGTCTACCTGGTCGTTCTGGCCACCGAGAGAAACTATGAACTCATAGGCTACGCCCGAAACGAACTCAAAGTCGTTGTAACGGCCACCTATAGTACCATTTCCAGAAGCGATCCACATGCGGGCGCCTGGGGTGGGGTTGGTGATGCACCAGTCGTAGGTGCCGGCGGGAATTGTAATTGTTACGCTGCTGTTGATAACGATGTTGGCAGTAGCAAGAGCTCCATCGGCATTCTCAGGAATCTTGTACTCAAATTCAGCGTAAGTTTCAGCGGGAACATCGCCGCTAGTGTTGAGACCACCAGTCTCTGGGATAATAGTGCCATAGGCGGTAGCATCGGCATCGAGGAGCATCTGGTAGCCAGTGCCATCCTGCCACACGTCGCCTGCTGTAAGGGTTACTTGAGCATAGCCCTCGGGAACGTCGGCCATTGGGCGAACTGCCTTAAGGCTAGTTTTTAAGAAAGAAGTGGGGGTAGCATCCTTCTTAACAAAGTTCTTTGCTACTTTGTTCACTTGCTTGTAGCTCTTAGTTTGAGCATTCATGGTCATTGGCATAAACAATGCAGCCAATAACATTAATAATGTAATTTTTTTCATAAATTAATAGTTTTTAGAATTAGAAAAAAAGTATTAATCACGGTTACAAAATTATGACAAAATAAGCAAATTACCAAATAAAAGTCTACTTTTTTTAAATAAAAGTTTTACTCAAGCCTTTCTCAAACTAATAGGATTGTAATTATTTTGAAATAAAACTTGGATATTTATACATTCATGTGCATGGAGGCTGTCGCAAAACACCGGTTAAAAACCACTAATCAAACAGGTTAATCAGATTAATTTCTTCTTTTATCGAAAAGTCGCGCCTCGCGTCGTCAAAAAGCCGGCTCTAGCCGGAAATTAATGCGCTGTCGCGCTAAAATTTAATTATTTGCAATTGTTTGAAAAAAAATCCCAGCAATTAAATAAAATGCTCACGCTCGCAACGCTTTGAGCTGGGGCTCAGCTTTGTCTCACTTAATCGCATTTTTAGATAAAATGCTCACGCTCGCAAGGTTTCTAGCAAGCTAAAACTTTGTCTCGCTTAATCGCATTTTTGTCTTTAATGAATCCTCACTAATGCACAAATCATTAGTCCGTAATTGTCTTTGAAAAAAGTATCCCGGCAATTAAATAACGTGAGTTCGATGAATTTATCATTTGATAATCATTGCGTTAGCAACTCCCCCTCTAAGTTAGAGGGGGTCGGGGGGAGTATGTCACCTCATTTGATAGTTATCATACTCCTCAGTCGCTC
>ONEL01000024.1 GCA_900316835.1 uncultured Prevotellaceae bacterium
TCGCTACGGAAGTTATTTCCGACTTCCAACAGCACATAAAAATATTTATTTTTGTTTTTTAAAAAAATATTTTCTTGCACTTCGTTTGTGAACTTAGCAAAAAGCCAAAAAAAACTGCCATCGGCTAAATTGGTAATGCCGATGGCAGCTTATAATTTGTAATGTATTAACTATCTAGTCACATCCATCACAATAATTATTGCTTGGTTATAGATGATTAGAAGTTATAACCCACGTTGATGCTGAACACATGGTTCTTTATCTTGTAATGGTTGAGGGCTACGGCGCGCTTGCCATTAACGTTTATTAGACCAGCGTCGTAGTTGATGCCTGCATAGTATTTCTTGAGCAATGTCACTCCAGCACCAATCGAGATGCCCATGTTAAAGGGGTTGATGTAGTTGCTCTTGTTGGGGTTGATATTTGTTTCGCCCAGGATGATGCTCTCGTCCGATTCGGGCTCAATAACTTTAGGGTTGCCAGTAAGGTCGATTTTACCCAAGCTGTTGCCATTCATGTCATTCTTGACTGAAACTTTGCCTCCAAAACCGTAGGCGAAGTAAGGACCAAGGTTTACTTGAATTTGGTACTTGTCATTGAAGGTATAACGATAAGAGGCTTGAACTGGCACGCGCACATTGTGCATGGTGAGGTTGGCGCTGTACTCGGTTAAGATGCCGTCATAGTCCTCAAAGAAGTTTTGTGTAAACTTCATTTTTGCTCCAGTGCTTGAATAGTAGACGCCTGTGTTTATCCACAGGTTGCGAAGTATGGGAATATCGACGTTTACTCCCAGATTGATACCTGCTTTGTTGTGGACATTCAACTTGTAGGGCAAGTAGCCAAAGGCGGCGCTCACCACATGGTTGTCAATATTATTTCTCATGCCGTTGATGTTCAGCCCCATGCGTACACCTACGGTTACCTTTTCGGGTGATTTCTGGGTTGAGAAAAAGTCTTCGAATGACTGTGCCGATACTGTAATAGCTGTGACAGCGGCAACTGCTAAAAGCATTAATTTTTTCATTTTTCTGTACTTGTTTTATATTTGTGTGTATTATTAATTGCTACGTTTTATATTGTCTCAAAATGCAAAATTACTACTTTTTTATAAAATAATGTATAGCAGGCGTGTTTTTTTAAATACAAAAAAAGGTCATTTCTCAATTAACTAAGAAATGACCTTTATGGATTATAGATTAGCATCAATAATTGATGCCTTTAAAGCTCGATATCATGGGCATGGATTATTCCTCGTCGAGGAGAATCTCCATCACCTTGATAGCACTCTTCATCACCGATGTGCCTGGGCCAAAGATGGCAGCCACACCAGCCTTGTACAAGAAGTCATAGTCTTGCATGGGGATCACACCACCAGCGGTGACAATGATGTCCTCACGACCGAGCTTCTTGAGCTCCTCAATAACTGCGGGGATGAGGGTCTTGTGACCTGCCGCAAGCGATGATACTCCAAGCACGTTCACGTCATTCTCAACAGCCTGGCGAGCGCTCTCCTCGGGAGTTTGGAACAAGGGACCCATGTCGACGTCAAAACCGCAGTCGGCATAGCCAGTGGCAACCACTTTGGCACCACGGTCGTGACCGTCTTGTCCCATCTTGGCTATCATGATGCGAGGCTGGCGACCTTCTTGCTTTGCAAAGCGAGCTGTGAGCTCACGGGCACGCTTGAGGTCGGGGTCGGAAATAGCTTCTGCTGAATACACGCCTGATATTGTTTTAACAACTGCTTTATAACGGCCTACGACTTCCTCGCAGGCATCACTAATCTCACCAAGCGAAGCGCGATCCTTTGCCGCCTCTACTGCTAGTGCTAGCAGGTTGCCCTTGCCAGTGCGAACACTCTCGGTGATGGCTTTGAGGTCGGCTTGAACCTTTGCTTCGTCACGATTCTTGCGCAACTCCTCGAGGCGTGCGACTTGCTCGTTGCGAACCTCGGTGTTGTCAATTTCAAGAATGTCGATGGGAGCTTCTTTCTCGAGGGCATACTTGTTGATGCCGACGATGGTTTGAGCGCCACTGTCGATGCGGGCTTGAGTGCGAGCTGCGGCTTCCTCGATGCGCATCTTGGGAACGCCGGTCTCAATGGCCTTAGCCATACCGCCCAGTTTCTCAATCTCCTGAATGTGATCCCAGGCCTTGTGCACGAGTTCGTGGGTGAGGCGCTCTACATAGTAAGAACCTGCCCATGGGTCGATAGCCTTGGTAATCATGGTCTCTTGCTGGATGTAAATCTGGGTGTTACGTGCAATACGTGCCGAGAAGTCGGTAGGCAGGGCGATAGCCTCGTCAAGGGCGTTGGTGTGCAGCGACTGGGTGTGACCCTGTGCGGCTGCCATAGCCTCGATGCAAGTGCGGCCCACATTATTGAATGGGTCTTGGGCAGTGAGCGACCAGCCTGATGTCTGGCTATGAGTGCGCAACGACATCGACTTGGGGTTCTTAGCGCCAAAGCTCTTAACAATCTTAGCCCACAACAAGCGACCTGCACGCATCTTGGCGATCTCGGTGAAGAAGTTCATTGAGATGCCCCAGAAGAATGACAGGCGGGGAGCAAAAGCATCAACGTCCAGACCGGCGTTAACACCAGTGCGGATGTAGTCCATACCATCAGCAAGGGTGTAAGCGAGCTCAATGTCGGCTGTAGCTCCAGCCTCTTGCATGTGGTAGCCCGAGATTGAGATGCTGTTGAACTTGGGCATATATTTAGAGGTGTATTCAAAGATGCTGGCAATAATCTGCATCGAGAACTTAGGAGGATAAATGTAGGTGTTGCGCACCATGAACTCCTTCAAGATATCGTTCTGGATGGTTCCTGCCATGTGCTCAAGCTTAGCGCCTTGCTCCAGACCTGAAACAATGTAGAACGCCATGATGGGAAGTACGGCACCATTCATAGTCATTGACACCGACATGGTTTCCAGTGGAATTCCGTCGAAGAGAACCTTCATGTCTTCTACCGAGCAAATCGATACACCAGCTTTACCCACGTCGCCCACAACACGCTGGTTGTCGGCATTGTAGCCACGGTGAGTGGGAAGGTCGAATGCTACCGACAAACCCTTTTGACCCGACGCCAGGTTGCGACGATAGAATGCGTTACTCTCGGCAGCTGTCGAGAAACCGGCATACTGGCGAACGGTCCAAGGACGGAAGGGGTACATCAGGCTATAGGGACCTCCCAGGAAAGGAGGTATACCAGCCACAAAGTTGAGGTGCTCTAGGCCCTCAATGTCTTCTTTTGTATAAACTTGCTTAATGTCGAGCAACTCGGCGTTGCGCCATGGTTCGGCAAGATGCAGAGGCTTATGCTCTACGTTGAAAGCCTCGTTAGCTATGTCTATGTTTTTGAAATTTGGTCTCATGTTGCTCGATTATTTTAAAAGTTTTGCATTAAACTCGGTCAATGTTGCTTGAACATTGCTCTTAACGTTAATAAAGTACTTGATGCCAAGCTCCTTGAACGCATCGTTCTCAGGACCTGCGATTACAAACTCGGTGCGGCCGTTCAAATACTTGAATGCTGCGGGTGCATATTCGTCATACTCTGGGTCGCTTGAGCACAAAACAATAACATCGGCTTTCTTCTCAAGTGCGGCATCGATACCTTCTTCAACGGTATTGAAACCATTGTTGTCGATAATCTCATAGCCGGCGCATGCAAAGAAGTTGCTGCTAAACTGGGCACGAGCCAAGCGCATGGTCAAGTTCCCAATGGTGAGCATGAACACCTTGGGGGTGTGAGCTGCATTCTCGGTTGCCAATCGCAGTTGTTCAAAGTGGCTTGCCAGGCGTTGACGGTTAAGCACGCCCTCGGGCTGAGCCTCGTAGTTGATACCGGCAGCCTTACCCTCGCTCTTCTCGGTGAAGTTGGGGAACTGGTTGGTGCCCAGCAGTTGCTCGCGACGCTTAGCAACCTTGTCGAAACGTGATTGCGCGCTAGCATTGACAGCCGCGGTAATCTCTCCAGCCTCTTGCACTGCTTTGAAACCGCCCTTGTCTTCAACCTCGATGAAGAGTTTCCATGCCTCTTGAGCGATCGACATGGTTAGGGTCTCGATATAGTATGAACCACCGGCAGGGTCAACCACCTTGTCGAGGTGACTCTCTTCCTTGAGCAAGATTTGCTGGTTGCGGGCAATGCGTTCGCTAAAGTCGTCGGGAGTTTGATAAGCCTTGTCAAATGGTGCTACTACAATTGAGTCAACACCAGCAAGTGCTGCCGACATGGCTTGAGTTTGGCTACGCAACAGGTTTACGTAAGAGTCAAACACGGTTTGTGTAAACTCGGTTGTGGCAGCATTAACCACCATCTTGCAAGCGCAGTCGCACTCGGGATTGTATTGCTTAACTATTTGAGCCCACAACATGCGTGCGGCACGGAACTTGGCAATCTCCATGAAGTATACTGTTGAGATACCCATGTTAAACTTGATGCGAGTGGCTACATCCTGAGCGGGTACACCAGCCTCGGTGAGCATTGCCATCCATTCATTACCCCAAGCCAAGGCATAACCTAGCTCTTGATAAATGAATGCGCCAGCGTTGTTGAGCATGATAGCGTCAACGCTCAGCACGCGCAGGTTCTTAACAGGTTTTGCAATCTCAAGCATTTCCTTGGCCATCTCCACTACGTTGCCGGGGAATGGCTCGCCGTGCTTGAAGTAGCGACGGAAAGGATCAAAGTTGATTGAACCAACAAATGTTTCCTCGGCACCTTGCTTCTTGATAACTTCTACCAGTTGCTTTGCAACATCGGCAGCTACCTTTGGGCAGCAGTTGATGTCAATAGCTACAAGGTTTACATCAATGCCGTTAAGCAGAGCGGAGATGTCTGCACTCTGGCCATGAGGAAGTTTAAAGCACACATCGTTGATGCCCTTGTTGAGCACTTCAAGTGCCTTGGCATTTGCGGCTTTCACATCGCTTGCGTCGATGTCTTGACGCACGCGCCAGTCATTGCTCACGCGAGTGCCACGCACAAATGGATATTCGCCAGGAAGCGACTCGGTGGTCTTCAAGTTCTCAATGTCAACACCACGGTAAATGGGCTGTACATTGAAACCTTCATTTGTTCGCCAAATCATTTTCTTTTCGAAGTCGGCGCCTTTCAGGTCTACTTCGGCCTTGGCTCTCCACTCTTCGGGAGATACAGGTGAGAATTGGTCGAACAATTTTTCAAAATTTTCTGCCATAACTTTTAAAAGTAAATTTATATAGTAACTATAGTTGTTTTCAGTTAGATAATTCTTACCCTAAAAAACGACCGCAAAGGTACTAATAATTTGTTAAATTGGCTAATTGAACCATTCTTTTTAAGTTATTTTACACATAATAATTTGTGTTAGCTACCGTGGTCGATGTTTTTTGAGCTATTTTTTTGGTCTTTCGCTGTGCCGAAACATTTTTTTTAATAATTTTGTAAATTAATCACTTGTGATTGTGTGGTATCTAAAACAATAATTATGGCAAATAATAAGAATAATCCAGTTTTATACATTGTGGTGCCTTGCTTTAACGAGCAGGAAGTGTTGCCGTCAAGTAATGAGAAGCTGCTAAATCTCATGACGCTGATGAAAGAGCAATCGCTAGTGAGTCGGGACAGCAAGTTGCTATATGTCGATGATGGTTCTCGTGATGGCACGTGGGAAATAATTAGTTCATTGGTAAGCGACCATCGTGATGTGGCTGGGGTTAAGCTGGCATGCAATAGTGGGCATCAAAATGCGTTGATGGCAGGTCTTGCCTCGGCTGTTGACCATTGCGACATCACGGTGACGATTGATGCCGACTTGCAAGACGATATCAATGTAATACCCAAGATGGTGGAACGCTATAATGATGGATGTGACATCGTGTTTGGCGTGCGGCAAGAGCGCAAGACCGACTCTTGGTTCAAGCGCACCACGGCTAGCATGTTCTATAAGCTCATGAACCGCCTTGGAGTGAATACTATAAACAATCATGCCGACTACAGGTTGATGAGTCGCAGGGCTGTGATGGCTCTGCTCGACTACAAGGAGCGAAACCTCTTTATTCGTGGCATTGTCACGAAGCTGGGCTATAAGACCGATTGCGTTTACTATGACCGCACAGCTCGCACAGCAGGCGAGAGCAAGTACCCCTTCAAGAAGATGATGAATTTTGCCATTGACGGCATCACTTCTTTCAGTGTTAAACCTGTGCGCATGGTGTTCATGGTGGGAGTGTTGTTCCTCATCATTGCGATGATAATGTTAATCTACGTGCTCACCGCCTATTTCATGGGGCGTGCAGTCTCAGGCTGGCCATCATTGATTTTGTCAATTTGGCTTGTCGGAGCTTTTATCTTGATTGGGCTAGGAATAATAGGGGAGTACGTTGGCAAAATTTATACCGAGGTAAAGAATCGCCCGCGGTATAACATTGACACAACCTTAGGACTCGGGCAATGAAGAAGCTATTTCTTTTTACATTGCTCATATTGCTGGTTGCCTTCTTGCCATTCTTACTACTGAGGGGTAACCTGTGGTTTTCCAGCGATTTCCTATATCAAGAAATACCGTTTATTCTCGAAACCAAGCGCATGCTTGCCACTGGCGCCCCGTGGTGGTCATGGAACACCTATCTTGGTGCCGACTTCATTGGCTCCTATGCTTTCTACACGCTCACTAGCCCTTTTGTGTGGATTAACTGCTTGTTCCCTTCCACTTGGGTGGCTTATAGCACAGCTCTGACACTTGTGCTCAAATTCCTGTGCCTGGGGTGGGTGACACTTGTCTATCTTCGCAAGATGGGTGTTAGTCGCGAGAACTCTTGGTTTGGCGCTTTGTTGTTCTCTTTTTCTTCATTTAGTATTGGGTCACTCTATTATTATCACTTCTATGAACCCATCATTGCCTTTGTGCTGATGTTGATTGCGGTGGAGAGATTTTTGCGTGGTCAAAGATGGGGAGCGACTTGCTTAGCGATAACTACATTTGTTGTGGTGTTTATAAATTTCTATTTTGCCATTGGGTCGCTTATCGCTATTTTTATATATGTCATCTTTCGTGCTTTTGCCATCAAGGTAGAATTCAACTGGCGCACTGCTGTGCGTGGCATGGCGGCTGTGATTGTGGGTGTACTAATGAGTGCGTTCCTCTTGTTGCCCGTGTTTAACCAAATGCTGCTCTCTACTCGCGCCGAGGCTCAAAGTGCCGTAAGCCCAGTTGCTATGCTCAACTTGCTGGAACGATTCCGCACATTGTTTATGCCTAAGATGATAGAAGGTGTGACACCTTTTGTCAATCCGGGGTCAGGACCATTTAGCAATGAAGCGTGCATTGCGATATTTGGTTTGTCTTTAACGTGTGTCTATATAGCCCGACGTCGCGACTGGCTCGCAAGTCTTGCTGGAGTATTGCTTATATTTTATCTTACACCTCTTAATGGCGTTTTCACTCTCTTCACTAATCCGCTTTATACCCGATGGGCCTATGCGCTAACCCTAGTGGTTGTGCTTTGCACGGTACGGGTACTTGACGACGGCAGGACTGTGAAGAAGCCGATGCTGTACTATTCAATAGTAGCCACGCTTATTGTGATTGCGTTCATAGCTAAGGTGATGGTGGAAATTGGTGGCATTTTTATTGGTGTTAGAACCATGTTGCAAATATCCTTGTTCTTTGCGGGCTTAATTGTGCTACTGCTGTGGTCATGTGGCAAGATGTCAGTGCGCTGGTTAAGGGTTGCAACCATGGTAGCTATGGTTGTGCAGGTGTGGTTGTACTTGCTTAATATAGGATTTGACCAGTCATATAAGAACTTGATAAGCAATGTCGAGAACGGTGGTGCGACAGTTAACAGTCGAGTCGATTTTAGGCAAGCTTGTGGGTATTGGGCAAATAATGCCGGGCTATTGCGAAACCATGCCAGTGTGCTAGGCTATCACTCGGTGATAAGTGCCCCTATGCATGACTTCTACAGCATAGCAACTCGCGATTTTTGGTCAACTAATAAACTGCGGGCTAATATCAATCAAGATGAGTTTGACGCGTTGCTTTCGGTAAAGAATATATACTATGTGGATAGCGCTTTAAATGTTACAAAACGTGGCTTTAAGCATTTTATCCCCATGGGTTTTGCCTACGACAGCTATATCACTCGTGGCGAGTTTAACAAGTTGATGGGCGACACAACTCGCAACCTGCCACTATTAATGCTTGCTCACATGGTAGTAGAGGATGATGATGCCCCGTTTATGAGCAAGTGGCTTGCTCATGGCACGGTTAATGACTCTCTTAATCTCGATAGCCTAGCTCTTGCGCGCAAGCACTTTGTCGCAACCCATTTCAAGGGAACATCCACAGGATATACGGCACTAGTCGATTTGCCCTCGTCTCAAGTGCTCTTCTTCAGTGTCCCGTTTAGCAAGGGCTTTACAGCCACTATTGATGGTTGTCCCGTGTCAATTCATAAGGCAAACCTGAGTATGCAAGCATTGGCGATTCCTGCTGGCAAGCATTCAATTACGGTAGAATATATGCCACCTGGCTTGAAGCAAGGTTGTGGACTGTCACTGCTGGGACTCTTGCTCTTGGTGCTCATCATGTGGAGCGACAAAAAAACATCAAGGACAGCATTGATTAGCTGTCCTTGATGAAGTGTGTGTATAGGTTGCGTTGGTATTTGTTTATTCTCCCTTGATGGCTGCTACGCCTGGCAGGGTCTTACCCTCGATGGCCTCGAGCATGGCGCCACCGCCTGTCGAGACATAAGAAACCTGGTCGGCAAGGCCAAACTTGTTGACAGCTGCAACCGAGTCGCCACCGCCCACGAGTGAGTATGCGCCATTCTTGGTTGCCTCGGCAACATATTTTGCAATCTCGCCAGTACCCTTGGCAAAGTTTTCAAATTCAAATACTCCCACAGGACCATTCCACAAGATGGTCTTGCTCTTCATGATTATCTCCTTCCACAGTGCAAGTGAGGCGGGGCTGGCATCCATGCCTTCCCATCCGTCTTCGATATTGTGGGTGTCGAAGATGCGCTGCTCGGTATCATTGCTGAATTCACGGCCTGCTACAGTGGCTACCGACAGTTGAACATGCACACCTTTCTTCTCGGCTTCGGCGAGCACATTGAGTGCCTCGGGCATGAGGTCGTCCTCGTGCAGTGAGTTGCCAATCTTGCCACCTTGAGCCTTGAAGAATGTGAAGCCCATGCCACCACCAATTATCAGGTTGTCGACCTTGTCGAGAAGGTTCTTGATGACAGCGAGTTTCGACGACACCTTGCTGCCACCAATGATGGCGGTGAAAGGATGCTGTGCATTCTTGAGCACGTTGTCGATTGCGGTAACTTCTTTCTCCATCAACAGACCCAGCATCTTGTTGTTGTCGTCAAAGTAGTCGGCGATAACAGCTGTTGAAGCATGACGGCGGTGAGCGGTACCGAAGGCGTCGTTCACGTAGCAGTCGGCATAGCTGGCGAGTGTCTTGGCAAACTCGGCCTGACGAGCCTTCATCTCTTTCTTAGCTGCGTCATAGCCGGGATCTTCCTTGTCAATGCCCACGGGCTTGCCTTCCTCCTCGGGATAGAAGCGCAGGTTCTCAAGCAAGAGCACCTCGCCGGGTTTAAGTGCGGCAGCGGCGTCGGCTGCCTTGGCGCAGTCGGGGGCAAACTTTACCTCGGTGCCGAGGGCTGTAGCCACAGCGTCAACAATCTGGCTCAATGAGAGTTTGGGGTTCACTTTGCCCTTAGGCTTGCCCATGTGCGACATCACCACCAGTGAGCCTCCGTCGGCAAGAATTTTCTTGAGGGTGGGGAGCGCACCGCGAATGCGGGTGTCGTCGGTTATTTTACCTTCCTCGTTCAAGGGAACATTGAAATCAACACGCACGATTGCCTTTTTACCAGCAAAGTTGTAGTCGTTAAAATTAGCCATGTTTTGAGTAGTTGTTAAATTATTACCATATTTGTTTTGTGCAAAGGTAACAAAAAACATTGAAACATGATGAATTTATTTCAAATTTATGATTATTCATTCATAATACTTCGATTGCTGTTAAAGTGTGTTAAGAGCCGATGATGTCTGATTTAAAATCAATTCAATGACCATGCATGTAGAAAGCTTATTAATTCCACGTTTAGACGGGGGGCAAATCCTTCAATCTCAACCAATCTTATAACTTAGGGCCGCAAGATTTGTCTCTTGCGACCCTAATGTTTAATTCCTGTTTATGTGTGGTATTATTTTACAACTTTGCTGGTGGCGGTGGTGCCGTTGGTGTAGGTTGTTACAACAATGTTCACACCCTTGAATGGACGGTCGCTCATGCGGCCCGAGAGGTCAACATATTTCACATTGGCAACCTGTGCATCAGTTTCCACAGCGGTGATGGCTGTTGAGTTGTTAAGGGGCTTGTCGAGGGTGAGGATGAGTGTGTGCATTGGGCTTGCATGATCTACCCAGCCCATGCTCTGGTGGTCCTCACGCACACAGGCAAGGTCGGTGAAGGTGATGGTCTTGTAGTCATCTGAAATCTCACCAACGATTAGTGCGTCGGCTAGTGCGTTGTCGTCCTCGCCATAGAGCACTGGAGCAATCTTGCGCATCACGTAGTTGCGTGGGGTGCTACCAGTGGTCATGAACACAACCTCTTCGTTATTATACTGAGCCTTCTTGCCCTCAATGTTGATGTTCAGGGTCATGCAAGTACCCACCTCGTCAAAGTTGTACACCTTGAGTGTGGCACCATCTTGCTCGGCATAGACCACCTTGTTAGGCTCGCTAACGCTGAGTTTATTCCAGCCCAGGAACTCCCAGTCATCATTAAGATTCTGATCCCACAGGCCAAGCTGTGTAGAGCAGTTGGGCGCCATAATCTTAGTGTTTACATTCTGGCTGTAAACGGTGCCCTTGTTGGTGCTGAAGCTTTGGTCAACCTTAACGATGTTCCAGTCGTTGATGGTGATAACGCCGTTAGCATAGGTGCCGGTGAGGCGGTCGTTAGTGAACTCCATGGGTGACTTGTTAATCGACTCGGCAGGAACAAGCATGAAGTAGATTGATTCATAGGTGTCGTAGTCGTAATCACCACCCACCATTTGTGGAGCGATAGTAACTGCGCCGTCATCAGCGATGCTCATCTTCACGGTGTAGTCAATTTTCTTGTCGAAGCCGGTCACTTCCCACATGCCATCAACACTAGTGCTTGCGGCGATGCTTACTGTGTTTGCACCAATTGAGGTCTCGCCCCAGCTATTGATGCCAAGTGTCAAATTTGCCATGTCCTGGGCCGATGGAGTGGCAAATGCCACGAGACTGGCCATAGCGGCAAAAGAAAGTAAAAATTTTCTCATTTTCTTCCGTTTTAAAGGGTTAATAAATTTAGTTGTTTTATAGTTTTTATCAAAATTGATTTTTATTATTATAAACTAAAAATCTGAAGTCTGCCCTCTGCTCTCATCTTTCTACAATTCAGCTTCCTTGAGCTTCTCGGCATTCTCGGCAACGATGAGGTGGTCGATGCAGTCTTGAATGTCACCGTCCATGAAGGCTGGCAGGTTGTAGATGGTGTAGCCTATGCGGTGGTCGGTGATGCGACCCTGGGGGTAGTTATAGGTGCGAATCTTTGCCGAGCGGTCGCCGGTGCTCACCAGTGTCTTGCGGCGGCTGGCTATGTCGTCGACATACTTTTGATGCTCCTTGTCGTAGATGAAAGTGCGCAGGCGGGCAAGCGCGCGCTCCTTGTTCTTGGGTTGGTCGCGAGTCTCGGTACACTCAATAAGGATTTCCTGGTCCTCACCGGTGTTGGGGTTGTTCCACATGTAGCGCAAGCGAACTCCCGAGTTCACCTTGTTCACATTTTGGCCTCCCGCACCACTGGAGCGGAAGTAATCCCACTTGATTTCACCCTCGTTAATCTCAATGTCGAATGGCTCAGCCTCGGGCAGGATTGCTACCGATGCCGCCGAGGTGTGAACGCGACCCTGAGTCTCGGTCACTGGCACGCGTTGCACACGATGAACACCGCTTTCATACTTGAGCGTGCCATACACACCCGTTCCTGTAACGCTGAACACAATCTCTTTATAGCCTCCAGCGGCGCCCTCACTGCAGCTCGACATCTCAATCTTCCAGCCCTTGCTCTCACAATAGCGAGTGTACATGCGGGCAAGGTCGCCAGCAAAGAGTGCAGCCTCGTCGCCACCTGTGCCACCGCGAATCTCGATAATCGCGTTCTTCGAGTCCTCGGGGTCCTCAGGTATGAGCAGCAGCTTTATTTTTTCCTCAAGCTTGGGAAGCTCTTCTTGGTTAGCGTCAATCTCCTCGCGTGCCATGGCACGCAATTCCTCATCGCTCTCGCTGGCAAGCAGCTCTTTAGCATCCTCCACGTCTTGCAGTTTTTTCTTGTAGTCGTGAGTGACAGCGAGCAGATTTTCAAGGCTTTTATATTCCTTGCTCAGTTTCACATAGCGCTTCTGGTCGGCGATAACTTGAGGGTCGGTAATCAATGTTTGAATCTCCTCAAACCGCGCGTCAAGGCCTTCAAGGCGCTCTAGTAATGTGTTATTTGCCATAGTTGTCTTTTCAATTTTGACTGCAAAGGTAGTAAATTAATTCTTATCACCACATTATTCATAACTTATTTATTATAATTGAGCTTTTTGAACTTTTGTAATTCAGAAATTCTATTTACCTTTGCACGTTCAAAAAAGAATAACTAATTCACATTAACTATAAACAATGAACAAGATTGTAGAAAAACAGCGTTTCAGCGAGAATGTTACAAAGCTCGTTGTTGAAGCTCCCCTCATTGCTAAAGCTCGCCGTGCAGGTCACTTTGTTATCGTGCGTTGTGGCGAAAAGGGAGAGAGAATTCCATTAACTATTGCCGATAGCGACCCTGCAGCCGGCACCATCACACTTGTTATTCAAGCGGTGGGTGACTCTACCCGCAAGATTTGTGCTCTTGAGCCGGGTGATTGCTTGACCGACGTGGTTGGACCGCTGGGTCAAGCTACCCGCATTGAGAACTACGGCACCGTGTTGTGCTGTGGCGGTGGCGTGGGCGTGGCTCCACTGCTGCCCATCATCAAGGCTATGAAAGCTGCCGGCAATCGCGTGGTGAGCGTGCTTGCTGGTCGCACTAAGGACTTGATTATCCTTGAGGACGAGGTTCGCGCTTCGAGCGATGACGTTATTATCATGACCGACGATGGTAGCTACGGCAACAAGGGTCTTGTGACCGCTGGAGTTGAGGAAGTTATCAAGCGTGAGAAGGTTGACAAGGTGGTGACTATCGGTCCTGCTATCATGATGAAATTCGTGTCGTTGTTGACCAAGAAATATGAGGTGCCCACCGAGGCTTCGCTCAATGCTATCATGGTTGATGGCACTGGCATGTGTGGCGCTTGCCGCGTGAGCGTGGGTGGCAAGACTCGCTTCGTGTGTGTTGAAGGTCCTGAGTTTGATGCTCATGAGATTGACTTCGACGAGTTGTTAATGCGCTTGAAAATGTAAAACAGCTAACAAGAAGACGAGCAAAAAAGAAATCAAGTCATCATCTGATGAAATTGTTTTTTAATTGTTAGTAATTGTCTGACAAAAATTAAGAAAAAGAAGAGAAATGGAAAACTATAACGAATCTCGCAACGAGGCCTGGCGCGAGGAGTTGCGCAAGTCAAAGACCGCTAAAGAGAGAAACAACATAGCTCGCGTGGAGATGCCACAGCTCGATCCTGCTTATCGCATCACCTGCAATGAGGAGGTGAATCAGGGCATCAGCGCTGAGCAAGCAGTTAACGAGGCAACCCGCTGTCTCGACTGCCCCAATCCACAATGTGTTACTGGTTGCCCTGTGGGCATCAACATCCCTAAGTTTATCAAGAACATTGAGCGTGGCGAGTTTGCTCAGGCTGCCGCTACACTCAAGGAAACCAGCTCACTGCCTGCAGTGTGTGGCCGTGTGTGCCCGCAGGAGAAGCAGTGCGAGAGCAAGTGTATCCGCCTCAAGATGAACCAGCCAGCAGTGGCTATCGGTTATCTGGAGCGCTTTGCCGCCGACTGGCAGCGCAACAACACCGAGCAGGAAGTGCCACCCATGAAGCCAGCCAATGGCATCAAGGTTGCCGTTATCGGTAGTGGTCCCTCGGGACTCTCGTTTGCCGGCGACATGGCAAAGCAGGGCTTCGACGTTACCGTGTTTGAGGCACTTCACGAGATTGGTGGCGTGCTCAAGTATGGTATTCCTGAGTTCCGTCTGCCTAACTCGATTGTGGATTATGAGATTGAGGGCCTGCGCAAGATGGGCGTGAAATTTGAGAAAGACGTGCTCGTGGGCAAAACTATTACCTACGACGACCTGCACGAGCAGGGCTTCAAGGGTGTGTTCGTTGGCTCAGGCGCCGGCTTCCCCCGCTTTATGGATATTCCTGGCGAGAACCTTATTGGCGTTATGTCGAGCAATGAGTACCTCACTCGCATCAACCTGATGAGTGCCGGCCGTGGTGGTGACACCCCCGTGATGCATGGCGACACTATCGCCGTGATTGGTGGTGGTAACACAGCTATGGACTCTACCCGCACCGCACTGCGCATGGGTGCCAAGCGCGTGATATTGGTTTATCGCCGTAGCGAGGACGAGATGCCTGCACGCCGTGAGGAGGTTGGCCATGCCAAGGAAGAGGGTGTTGAGTTCATGACTCTGCACAACCCAATCGAGTACATCGGCGACGAGAAGGGACATGTTAAGGCTATGCGCGTGCAGCGCATGGAACTTGGTGAGCCCGACGCCAGCGGACGCCGTTCGCCAGTGCCCGTTGAGGGAGCCATCGAGGAGATTCCTGTCGACATCGTCATCGTTGCTGTGGGTGTATCGCCCAACCAGCTCGTGCCACGCTCCATCGAGGGCCTTGACGTGAGCCGTCGCAACACCATCGTTGTCAACGAGGAGACCATGCAGAGCAACATTGGCGACCTCTACGCCGGTGGCGACATCGTGCGTGGCGGTGCCACAGTAATCCTTGCCATGGGCGACGGCCGCCGTGCCGCCCAAAACATGGCACGTCAGCTCCTGGGCGAGTAAAATCTCCAGAACATAATAATAAACAAATGCGCCACCCTCAACATCGAGAGTGGCGCATTAGCTATTAACCCTAATGACCGATTTTGGTTATATCCCAAGTATAATATTATATACCGCTGTCACGTCGCTACCGGTGATTTGGTTGTCACCATTCTGGTCACCATTCACAATGGTGCTAGTGTCGTTGAGATAGAGCATCTCGCTCGAAGGTTTGGCGATAGATGCGTTGCGTGCATAGATGTTGTAATACCCCACAGGCATATCAGCAACATTGAGATTCATAACCAACAAAGAGGAAAGGATATGACCTTTGACGTATTGCCGCCAACGTAACCCCACATCTGCAAATAACGGAGCGCTTACATCTATAAATTCAGGTGTAGGCGCTTACATTTAGTGGCGATTTCTGAAAACCGAGGCTGGTTTTAAGCGATTCCGATAACATTTCTGTTAAAATCGCTGTTTTTGCCATTTATTGATGTTAATTCAAATTATATTTGTAATTTTGTGTCCAAAATATGACAATCTCAAACAAGGAAAGCCTACGCTGATTTATATGACAATATGAAGCAAAGAGAATCCATCGATAAAAAACGGTAAAAAGGTGCTGATGCGGATTCTGCCCTTCATTTCAATTGCAAGAACTGAAAGTTTATGAACCAGAGGGTGAGTTTAGTTTCAGTTTGAGTTCTACAATAACGAGGTGTTAAGGCTGAAATTGTCTGAGAGTTTAACAACAGTATTTTGTACAAAGTAAGTAACAATATGTCTGATAGGAAAATTATATTTACAGCCGTTGGGATAGTAATTATTCTTTTACTTTTCTATTTTGCAAGTTTTTGGGGAGCAGATGTTTCAAAAGAATCTTCAGACTGGGGAGCGTTTGGAAATTATGCTGCCATCTGTGTGAGCATACTATCTATTGCTTTCATTTTTGTGACGTATCGTGAGCAAAGAAATACAAATGAGATAGTTAGAACAGAGCAGCATATTGCTATAATGATTAATACAATACGTTCATTATCTGAAGATAAACGAACACAACTCGATTCTATTTATTCAAAAATATGTGACCATTTTAAGGAACCTTTTTCTAGTTTAAGTGATTACCAATATGATAGAATCGTAAAAGTCTGTATATATTATTATTCGACTATTGCAGAAGAACTCAATAGCCTAAAATATCTTATACAATACACGCATCTAAGTATCAATTTCATCATTCATGATAAGTCTCTGTCAAAAGCAAACAAACAACTAAGGCTAACAGAATTGTCATGCATTATTCCTGAATCAATAAGAATTATCCTATTCTTTTGGATGATTCAAAATAAGAGCAGAGACTTGAATGATTTTTATTACTATGGCATTTTTTCACTCAATGATAACGATTATAGTTTTTTAGAGGACATTATCAGCTATGTTTGTACTACAAAATGTCCACCCGATAGCCCCGTACAGGATGTTAATGTTGAAGATATTATTTTGGATGACTATCCACATGAACTTTTTTCGGAAACTTATTCAAGATTAAACAGAAAGGAGAATAAAGAATGAAAACCATGACTTTTATCAAACGTTTTTGTACTATTATAATAGCATTATTACATCAGGTGCTTCTATTTAGTCAAACTCAATATGATTATTACGATGATGACGCTGTTGCAGGAGGTGCTGATAGAGCACTAAATGGCATATTATTATTTGTTGGTTTAATCATATTAGCATTTATTATATTGTTTGTTTTAGGCATTGGTGCAAAGATATATTACTGGTTCAATCCTGAGGCGAATCCAGAATATAAACGAAAGATTGCCGCAAAGGAAAAAGAAGAGATAAGAGTCAAAGAAAAGGCTATTCAAGATAAGAAACAAGCCGTCCTTGATGACGAGAAGAGTAGGCAAAAGAATAAAGTTGATCTTGGTCTTTCTGTTATGTGGGCAGATACAAATCTGTTTGCAAAGACTATTGGAGATAAGGGCGGAAAGTTTGCATGGGGTGATAAATACCAAAGAACACTTTTTCGATATGCGGATTGTTTCCTGAACGAAAAGTGGTCCTGGGATTTGAATAAAATTCTTGGGAATGATGAACTGTCAATATGCGCAATTAAAAACTTTGATGCCGCTACATTTCTTTGGGGAGAATATTGGCGAATGCCACAAATGCACGAAATAAAAGAGCTTTTAGAAAAATGCGAATGGGAATGGACTGTCATTGAAGGAATTAATGGATATAAGGTAAAAGGACATAATGGTAATTTTATCTTCTTGCCTGTAACAGGTGAGAATGTTGTAGATGAACAGAAATCAATCGAGGCTGGTTTCTATTGGACAGGAATTGCCAGTTCCGACCGCAATGAAGCAAAATATCTTTTTTTTAACAAGGATAATAAGTCAGCGAAAGAAAATGGTCAGAGATGGCATGGAATGGCAATACGTCCTGTTTGGTCACCGAAGAAAAAGACGACAGAGGAGATTTTATCCCAATTGGAGTCAAATTCGACTTCCCCCAAAAAAGATTATGTTTCAGAATATAAAAATTATCGATCCACTTTTGCTCTGACAGAAAAAACAGAAACGAATGATGTCATGCGTGACTTAACTGCAAGAAAGATGTATAGTGCAGATGGAAAGAAACTTCTGTCAACATGGAATGGTGCAGGTGGAAAGGATGAGAAAATTGACATAAATCCGAGACCTGGGACACATATTATATGTGACAATGCTTATGATGACTATAATAACAGATTCGAACATACAATAAGTATTCCTAATTCTGTGTATGCTATCGGTAACAATGCATTTATGTTCCTTAGTCCACATAATATGACAATTCCATCATCTGTAAAATATATTACGGGCAATCCTTTTGGGGCTCCATTTGGCTATTATAATAAAGTTAGTTGCGACACACCATATTTCAAAATAACAGATGGTGAACTTCTTTCTGTTGACAAGACATTATATGTAGCAAATATAGACTTAGAGAAGAAAACAAAGATCATTCCGAATGGAGTTAGAATTATTGGTCGCGGTGCTATAAGCGGCCATAATGAAGTAGAACTGATTAAACTGCCAAATTCTATTGTAGCATTAGCAGAAAATGCCATTTCTGCATGCAAGAATCTGACCGCTATTATCTTTGAAGGCAAAACAAGTGTTATAGAACCTACAGCCATCGTCCGATGTGAAAATTTGAAGGCGATTTTTGTCCCGGCAGGACAACTAAAATATTATCAGAGTAAATTGTCAAAACAACTATCAGATCTTATAATCGAATTAGAAGATACGAGCATAAGTGAGGAAGAAATACTTCATAATATATTTGTTCTCGAAGACAAAAAGAAATCAATTGCTAATGCTTCTGAAAAGAATAACTTTTTAGCCCCTCCTAAAGAAGATTTAAAATACATTGAGAATCTTAAGAAAGACTATGGTCTAAGTGTTATAACTCAAGAAGATTGGGATGAAAAAGTTATTGATTGGGGCGAAGCTGAAAATGAAGAACATGATGAATGGGATAGAGGTGAAGCTTCTTATTCTAAAGATGGGAAAAAGTTTCTTTCATTTGAGGATAATCTTGAACAATATACTATAAAGTCAGGAGTAGAGATTCTTTGTGACAATTCATTCTCAAATGGTTCCAAAGACAAGCAAATCATATTACCAAATACGGTTAGAATCATTGGCAATTTCATATTCTGGCAAACTGATCTTGGAAAATTTTCTATACCTGCATCGGTTATTAAAATTACAGGAAATCCTTTTGTTTCTTGCGATGTCAATCTTTTTTGCAATTCTTCTAGATTCTGTGTAGAAGATGGCATTTTATACGATAAAGCCAAAACAAGGATAATATCGGTTATTAAAGACATAAATAGAATTGTTGACAAGAAGCCGATGACCTTCCCTTCCACTGTTAAAGAAATTGGAAGATTTTCTTTCTACGAAATTTCTTCGGGTGGTCCTGTCAAACTACCCCCTCATGTGATCTATATTGGAGAATCAGCTTTTGAGCATACAATCATAAGCCAAATAATACTAAACGACATTATTGTTGAAATAGGAAAGTCGGCTTTTGCATGGTCATATGTAAAAAGAATTGAGATGCCTGACTCTGTCATAAAATTGGGTGAATCTGCATTTGACTATAGTAAGAATCTAGAATATGTCAAGCTTTCATCGTCTTTACAAACGATAGAAGAGAAAACATTTAAAGATTGTGAGAAACTTAATCACATACATATTCCAGAAGGTGTAAAAATAATAAAGAAAGATGCATTTTCTTGGTGCAAGCAATTAACAGACATCTATTTGCCTGATTCTTTGGAAAAGATCGAAGAAGGTGCTTTTACACTATGTGGTTTTAAAACAGTTGTTGTTCCAAAGCAAACCATTATTGCAGAAGGAGCATTTATGGAGAGCTGCAAAATAATCAGGAGGGAATGAATTGATAAAAAAATTAAGTTTACTTGTCATCAATCCTGTTAAAAAACATTCAGTAATGAATAAACCTAATACGGAGATTAAACGATGGGGTATTATCGTGGTGCAGTCACTTAACCCCAACGATGTCAAAACAGGAGAGATTCTGTATCATGATGTTCTCCAATATAAAGAATATCATAAACGAGAATCATTCTCTTCCTTTTATGATGTCAATTCCTCAGATGATTTCCATTTGGCAGTACAGAACATTGAGAAGTCATTGTCGGAGGGGACTATTCTTACCCTACAACTCGAGACCCATGGCTGTGACGAAGGTATCGGTTTCAATAATGGAGAAATTCTTAAGTGGAAGGATTTCTACAACATTATTAGACCTCTCAATATTAAAACAGGCCATTTATTATTTGTGGTGATGGCAATGTGTAAGAGTATTGCCATGATTTCCGCGATAAATCCTGAAAAACGTGCTCCATACAGAGCGTTTATCTGTACAACGAGAAAGGTTACTTCTGACGAAATATGTAGAGGCTTTCTTGCCTTTTACGATAAATACTTCAATTTACTAGATATTTCACAGGCCCTCACTGCTTTGCAAAATGAAGTGAAGGATGATAATGGGTATTCTCCTTTTCAAGCGTTATCCGCTGAAAGCGTTTTTGATGAAACATTCAATCCCAATAGAAATATTTCTAGTCTGGTGGATAATCAGTTAAAACAATTAAACACCCCCATTACTGATTCAACGAAGTCAATAATGGCTTATTACATTCAACAGTTACTAGAGAATTTGCATAACAGGTTCTACAACTACTATAATTTCAAAGACCTTTATTAAATATGACCGAACTCGAATTACAACAATATCTGCTCCGCGAGTACCCACAAGAGAATGCTCGGTGTGAATGGAAGGAATTTAAGAATTTGAAGAACTCGTTCTGTGGGGACGAGAAGGATGATGTGATTTCCTACGTGTCGGCTATCGCCAACATGGAGGGTGGTTTTCTTGTGGTGGGTGTGCATGACAAGACACTGGAGATTGTCGGCACAGACACCTATAACTATGACCGTCAGAAGGCAATACTCCGATTGACGGAACGTTGCACGAACCTGTCGAGCGAGGGACTGGACATCGAGGAGTATATCACAGACGACACCAAGAAGGTGGTTTGGGTGATTCATATCCCTAAACATCTACCGAAACGACCTGTCTATGCCCATGACAAAGCATGGCAACGGATAGAGGATTCTTTGGTGGAGCTGACACAGGAACGATTGAATGCCATCTTGGATGAGCCATTGTTCACAGATACTGACTGGTCGGCCGTAGTCGTGCCCAATGCTACGATAGATGATTTGGATGAGGTGGCCATTGCCAAGGCAAAGGTGATGTTCAAGAAGGTACACAGCCGTATTCCTGCAGCAGAGGTAAATGCATGGTCGGTAGAAGAGTTCCTGAGCAATGCAGGAGTGATGATTGATGGTGGAATTACCCGTGCCGCCATCATTCTGCTGGGTAAGCCTGTCTCTGTGTTCAAACTCCGTCCTGCCGTAGTGAGGGTAACTTGGTCACTACGTGATGAACACGAGGATGTGGTTGACTATGAGCATTTCACAGCCCCATTCATCTTGACAGTTGACCAGATACTTGCCAAAGTGCATAACCTGACGATGCGCGAGATGCCAGGCGGCACGATGTTCCCAGATGTAATGCAGCAATACGATGACTATTCCATGCGCGAAGTGCTTCATAACTGCATCGCACATCAGGACTATACCCTGCAAGAGAGAATCAATCTTGTGGAAAATCCAGGATTCCTGTATTATGCTAATGGCGGCAGCTTTATTCCTGGATCTCTGCAAAAGGCTTTGGCTACACATGGTCCACAACGCCACTACCGCAACGAGTGTCTTTGTAATGCAATGGTGAACTTCAATATGATTGACATCGTTGGTCGAGGAATCCGCAAAATATTCAGTGAGCAGTGGAAACGCCACTTCCCCATGCCTGACTACGAGATTGACGCAGCCAATAAGGAGGTTGCCGTCCGTCTGTATGGTAACGCCATCAATGAGAAGTACACCAGACTTCTGAAAGAGAACAAAGACTTGTCGTTGGAAGACTGCATCTTGCTTGATGCTGTGCAGAAAGGCCACCGACTGAATGAAAGTGATGCCAAGAATCTTTTGGAGCGAGGATTGGTGGAAGGTGAATATCCAGACTTGACTATATCCCTGAGCATTGCAAGGCAAACGAAACAACTGCCTGAATATACCAAGGTGAAAGGACTTGAACGCGATAAGATAAAACAGATGGCTTTGCAATTCATCCAGAATGCTGGAGAGGAAGGCACAAAAAAGAACTCCTTATTAGATTATCTCAAAGAGGTACTTCCCCAAAGAAATAGCCAAGAGCAAAACCTTCGTTTACTAGGTAATATCCTTAGTGAAATGAATACTGAAGGCTCTGTCGTTCTCAGAGGAAAGTTATGGTTTGCATGTAAATGACTAGAAAATGACTAAAGAATGACTAGTAAAAGGATAAATGACTAGAAAAAGACTAATAACAACTTGGAAATGACTAATTGAAGGCTTTAGTCGTAATAGTAGTCATTTTTTTGATAGTTTAGTCGAAGTATAAGACAAAATGAACAAAAATATGATATTTGGAAAGAAAATAAGAGAGCTCAGAGATGAGCAAGGAGTGCTGCAACGACAGTTGGCTGCACTATTAGAGATTGATACGCCGATGTTCAGCAAGATAGAGCGAGGTGACAGACGGGCAAAGCGCGAACATGTAATCAAGCTTGCAGAATACTTGCATCAGGACGAGAAGGAGATGCTGACATTGTGGTTAGCAGATAAAGTTCTTGATGCTGTAGGCGATGATGAACTTGGTAATGACGCTATCACAGTTGCACAAGAACAGATTAAAAAGGATTATAGATGGTTCACAGAATGAAAACCAATATGCTATAAATTCCTCGCCATGGGCGAGTAAATCCAGAACATAATAATAAACCAATGCGCCACCCTCAACATCGAGAGTGACGCATTAGCTTAATTACAATATAGATTTAATCAGTCATTTATATCTAAAGAACATGTACTGAAAGAAACTGTTTACGCATAAATTTATATGTAATAGTTCATTTAAGCAACAGTCTATAATCTGGAAATCTCAAATGACCGAATGAATTTGCCCCAAATCACCGAACAAAAAATTGCCAAACAACCAAACGAAAACATGCCAAATAACCAAACAAAAATATGCCAAATAACCAAATTGCGCGAAAAAAATTCTTTCGTTTCAAGAATAAATACTACCTTTGCATTGAAAATTATAAAAAGTGATTATTATGGATGAAAGCACTTTCAATTATCGAAAGAGAATTGCAGACATTCTTTTGGAAGAGAAATTAGAAGCTATGGGAGCAGTTCTTATTGAAGGACCTAAAGCTTGTGGCAAAACAACAACAGCAGAGCAGCAAGCTAAAAGTATCCTTTATATGGATGATCCCGAAAACATACAGCAAAACATCCAATTGGCGGAAACAAACATCAAACGACTGCTTCAAGGTGATAAGCCAAGGCTTATTGACGAATGGCAGATAGCACCTCAAATATGGGATGCGGTACGTTTTGAAGCAGACCATAGAAAGGATGATGGTTTGTTTATGCTTACAGGCTCTGCCGTTCCTGCAGATAATTCAAAAATTCGCCATACAGGTGCTGGACGTTTCGCTTGGCTTACTATGCGCCCCATGACGCTCTGGGAATCTGGAGAATCTTCAGGAGATGTGAGTATCAAGTCGCTTTTTGCCGAACCAGAAAAGGTTGATGGAGGAAGTACCTTGAAGATGGAAGACATTGCTTTTGCCATTTGCCGAGGTGGTTGGCCTAAATCATTATCCAAAAAAAGCCCGAAGGCATCACTTCGTCAAGTCACAGAGTATTTTGAAGCCATAACACGCTCTGACATTTCTAGAGTTGATGGAGTTGAAAGAGATGAGTTCCGTGCCAAGAGGCTTATGCGCTCTTATGCACGATTACAAGGAACGATGGCGAGCATACCTACTATCATAGATGATATGAAAACAAATGAGCCGGAAAATATGAGCGACGAAACGGTCTCGTCATATATCAAGGCTTTGAAAAAGATTTTTGTGATAGAGGACATGCCAGCCTGGAATCCTAATCTGCGTTCAAAAACCTCCATACGAACCAGCGATACACGCTATTTTGTGGATCCATCTTTGGCTATTGCTGCTTTAGGTATAGGACCTAATGACTTGCTGAACGACCTGAACACTTTGGGATTGTTTTTTGAAACGCTTTGTGTGCGAGACCTTCGTGTGTATGCTGAAGCTAACGATGGAAACGTGTTCCACTACAGAGACAAGAATGGTCTTGAATGTGACACTGTTATGCATTTGAGAAACGGCAGCTATGGTCTCATTGAGATAAAACTGGGAGGTGATACACTTATTGCTGAAGGGGCTGCTAATCTAAACAATTTGGCAAAAAAGATTGACACGACAAAAATGAAGAAACCTTCATTTAAGATGGTTTTAACTGCAGTCGGACAATATGCGTATATGCGAACCGACGGTGTAATGGTTGTTCCCATCGGTTGTTTGAAGGATTAACGTGTGTCCCCTTAGGTTATACAAAAACTAAAAAGAAAGCAACATGAAAGAGGATAAAGAAGATATGCAGGATTATAGATGGTTCACAGAATGAAAACCAATATGCTATAAATTCCTCGCCATGGGCGAGTAAAATCCATAACATAAAATAAACCAATGCGCCACCCTCAACTCCGAGAGTGGCGCATTAGCTATTAACCCTAATGACCGATTTGGGTTATATCCCAAGTATAATATTATATACAGCCGTCACGTCGCTACCGGTGATTTGATTGTCACCATTCTGGTCGCCGTTTACAATGGCGCTGGTGTCGTTGTAAAGGATGTAATTGTAGAGTGCCGTAACATCGCTACCAGTGCACTCTCCATCGCCGTTCACATCGCCAGGGATAAAAATTGGAATGCCGCCATTAACTTTTGCTATTTCATTGGCAAGTTGATGTCGAGTTCCGTCTTCCTCAACAAGCACGCTATTTTTTATTGTCACATTCCCTTTGGTAAAAGATGATGAGGCTGTTATTTCAATAGTCAAGATTGCGCCACTATTGCCACTGAAAGAGTTAGAGCCTTGTGAGCTCACGAAAACACGTATAGAGCCATCACCCAGCATGTTGGTCGAAACCACATGGTCACGTCCTTTGCGATTAGTTAAATCTACTATATATTCATCATCATCTACAGCTATTGAAAGCCCTTGGGGTAAAACGATGTCGGTCTGCAACGCGCAATAAGCTGTATCGTTGTTAAGTAAAACTTCAATAGTCTTGCTCTCTCCAGCATTAATGTTAAAGTCATTGATATACAAGCGGTCATTCGCATTCATTGTCATTGCCGCCAATGAAATTATAATTAAAACAAATAGTTTCCTCATTTTTTTATTCTGTTTTAAGTTATTATACAATTGTTAGTAGTTTCTCTCAATTATCTCAGGCGTGATTTTTCCTAAAGCGCGTTGTGTAATGCCCACAAGATCGCCAATGTCTACACCTCCGTTTTGGTTCACATCAGCTGCATCGTTATAGAAAGAAATGACAGCCTTTCCCACTAATCTATTGGCGGTAACCACATAGTCGGCAACATCGACCGTGCCGTCTCCGTTGGCGTCTCCTAGCAAGAAGCTCCTTGAGATAACAATTGGTAGTGTCGTGTCGTTGAGATAGAGCATCTCGCTCGAAGGTTTGGCGATGGATTCGTTGCGTGCATAGATGTTGTAATAGCCCACAGGCATATTAGCAACATTGAGATTCATAACCAACAAAGTTCCCGAATTCCCTTTGAAAGCTTTTCCTGAAGGTGATGACAATAAAAGGGTATATTTGTTTGTCCCAGTTTTATTCACTGTTAGGCCGTGGTCACTTCCGCGTCGTGTCTCATTGATGGTTATATCATATTCACCAGCAGTTTGTGTGACTATCATGCCTTGTGGTAATATAATATCACATTGTAAAGCGCTAACTGGCTCTTCGTTGACCAGTCCTATCTCAAGTTGCGCAAATCCGCTTCTCAAGAAACTGTCGTATTTGAAATTTAATTGCAAGCCATATCCATCACTGGCATCACTCATTTGTTGGAAATCCTGCCACACTGGAGCAGTTGAATATAAGTCGAGAGTGCCGCGAGGAACGCACAACAGGCACGAAGCCTTATCCACGCCGTCAAAGCTGTTGTCGTTTACTGTTACCTTTGTTGGGTCAGGCATGTTTACATTAAGCGTGTGTAGTGCCGAGCATCCAGCAAAAGCATTGGTGCCGATAGAATTCACTTGTGCTCCAAGCGTGGCAGTAACAAGTGAGGTGCAATTAAAAAATGCACTACGACCTATTTGTTTTAAGCCATTGCCTGTTTTTAGTTGTGTCAGTTTAGTACATCCCGCGAAAGCGTAGTTATCGATGCTTGTTACGCTCAACGGCAAGTCAACCGACAAAAGTGAAGTCTCACTGAATGCATATTTCCCGATTGTTTTAACATTGCTGCCTATAGAGAGTGTATTTAATTTTTCGCAACCGAAAGCTGCGTAGTCACCAATGGTTTGCACAGTTGTAGGAATGGTTAGGGACTTTAGCGTTTCACATTCGTAAAAGGCATAACCGCTTATGGCGGTAACGTTGTATAGTCTATTAGCATAGAATACACTTTGAGGAATCGATAGGTTAGTGGTACCGGGATAATTGTTTCCAAAGTGTGTGTAGGTTACCGAGACCGAATTACCATCGCTGTTTTTGTTATAAGCGATATTTTCGACCATAAAATCGTAGGCATTAGCTGCTAGCCAGCTCATCATGCAGAGGAATAATAAAAAATGTTTCATATCTATCAAAAATCATTTTTTTTCAGAACTGAATTTTTCTAGTGGTTCCGTTGAAGGCAGCAATTATTACGTCGCCATGTGCTGAGCTCACTGGATAGACGTTGCGTCCTGGTTCCACTTTCACTTCACGGCTCATTCCGTTGATGCGCACCAGTTGCGCCGTTCCCTCCACGGGACTCTCGATTATTATCGAGCCGTTTTCACTGTAAATGTTCACATGGTCATACACAACAGTGCTCACTCCTGTATAGTCGTTCAGGTCAAGTGTCAGGTTGCCCGAGGCGCCATGCTCAATGAGGTTGCGCTCGCTCATCACAGCATTGGTCAGGCTCATTAGCTCACCTTGCCTTGCTTTGCCACGCATCGTGAGGTAAAGCACATCACCGCAGCCAGCATTGATGTCGTTGATGCCGAATGACGAGAGCATCACGCGCGGCAGCCCCTCGGGCGAGGTGCCGCAAGTGGCGCTCAACATGTGTGAGCGGTCGGTCACTGATGCCGACTCAAGCATCACACCATCGGGCAAATCAAGGTCGAGCTGCATGGCTGCAATCGCTTCATTGTTGTCGATTGATATAGCAACAATAGTCCTGTCGGCATTCATCTCTACAACTCTCGCAGTGAGGGGAAGGTCAATGCCGGGCAGTGCCACAGCGGGTGCAAACTGGAAGCCGTCAATTGCTGGTCTGATTTCCTTACCTCGCATTTCAAGCGCGATGTTAGTGATAGCAACAAGGTCGGTCACGTTGAGGGTGTTGTCGTTGTAGTTGGCATTGGCGGCGTCGCTCCAGAAGTTGCTCACGGGTCGCACCATGATTTTGTTGGCGGTGAGCACATAGTCGGCTATATCGACCCTTGTGTCGGCATTGGCATCCCCCACAAGATATACAAATCTCACGTCGCTGGTGACACTGCCTATGGTGTGCTGAGTCTCGTCGGCCTCGGCAAGGACGATGTCACTTATGTTTATTGTGGCATTGCCGATGGAGGGGAATCGGTCAACAAGCACATTGAAGTGCAGGATGGCTCCTTCATTGCCTTTGAAAGTCTTGTTGGTTGGCGATGAGACAACAACGCGGTATTTCTTGGCTCCAATCAGGTTGATGTCAACGCTGTGGTTGCGCGCCTTGCGTGAGTCGTCAAGCCACATGTCGGGGTAGCCATTAGCTGTGGCGAGTTCGACATAATTGGGCAGAGTGATGTCGAACTGCAAGCCCGAGATTGCCTCACGGTTGTCGAGGTTAATATCGACAGTCCGGGCAACACGCTCAGTGCCACGGATGTGTACCACAGTATCGACCGACATGGTATATTCTGGTACAACGTTTACCACGCACGAAGCACTAACGCCCGAGCCGTCGGTGGCGGTAGCCCTAATGGTAGCGGTGCCTGGTGCCCTGGCTATCACTAAGCCGTTCTGGTCAACGGTAGCGACACTCGTTTTGCTTGAACTCCAGGAGAGAGTCTTGTTAATCAGCCCATCTGGATAAACGGTGGCGGTCAGAGTCTCTGTATCACCGATGTACATTGAAACCTCCTCCTTGTTCAATGTTACACTCTCAGCACCTGTGACGGTCACCACGCACGAAGCGCTAACGCCCGAGCCGTCGGTGGCAGTCGCTGTAATGGTAGCAGTGCCTAATTTCTTAGCTGTCACTAAACCACTCTGGTCAACCGTTGCCACATTGGTGTCGCTTGAAGTCCATGTAAGCGTGTTGTTAATTACATCACCGGGGGTAATGGTCGCGGTCAAAGTCTCAGTGCCTCCCACATAGATTGATGTTTTCGACTTATTAAAAGTGATATTTTCTATTCCAGTAACATTGACTATACACGAAGCACTAACGCCCGAGCCGTCGGTGGCAGTCGCTGTAATGGTAGCGGTGCCTAATTTCTTTGCTGTCACTAAGCCGCTCTGGTCAACCGTTGCCACATTGGTGTCGCTTGAAGACCATGTAAGCGTGTTGTTAATCACATCACCGGGGGTAATTGTCGCGGTCAAAGTCTCAGTACCTCCCACATAGATTGATGTTTCCGACTTATTAAAAGTGATATTTTCTATTCCAGTAACATTGACTATACACGAAGCACTAACGCCCGAGCCGTCGGTGGCAGTGGCGGTGATGGTTGCCGTGCCTAATTTCTTGGCTGTCACTAAGCCGCTATGGTCAATAGTTGCGATGGTTGTGTTGCTCGACGTCCAATTGACTACAGAATAGGCATTTAACGGAGATATTGTAGCTGATAACGTATAAGTTTGTCCTAAATAAAGAGACATTTGGGGGATTATACTTATCGAAGTTACTAATACATCACGAACAATATTCAAAAAATCTTTCCATTGACTGGCATTTTTATATAAGTCATATGAAGCAACTGGAACGATCAATGTACAAGTATTTTTGTTGACTTCTTGAAAAACTTCGCTTCCCAAAGTGACATTGTTGGGATTCACTATATTACTATAAATTTTTTTCAAGCCAGTGCAGTTCCGAAAGGCATACTTGCCAATCGTGGTCACCGAGTTGGGGATGGTCACCGAAGTCAAGCCAGTGCAGCCATCGAAGGCACTGCCGCTAATGAAGTTCACCGAGTTGGGGATGGTCACCGAGGTCAAGCCAGTGCAATCAGAGAATGTACCGTAGCCAATGTAGGTCATCGAGTTGGGGATGGTCACCGAGGTCAAGCCAGTGCAACCAGAGAAGGCGGCGATGGCAATCGTGGTCACCGAGTTGGGGATGGTCACCGAGGTCAAGCCAGTGCATCTATAAAAAGCGTCTGAACCAATTGAAGTCACCGAGTTGGGGATGGTCACCGAAGTCAAGCCAGAGCAACCGGAGAAGGCACCGTTGCCAATCGAAATCACCGAGTAAGTCGTGCCACTATAGGTAACAGTTGATGGAATGTTCACAGTACCAGTGTATTCATTTGAATAAGAATCATAATTGGTTCCTCTATATGTCACAATAGCATTTGAACCGTTTTTGTTGTAGTATATGCCACCGACCTCAAAGTCGTGGGCATTCATCGTTTGCGCAGCCTGGCCAGCCAATAATAGTAATAATAAAAATTTTAAATGTTTCATGAGATAGAGTTTAATAAGTAAAATTCTCATTTTCTTCTACAAAGTTAAATAATGGCAATTATTTGTTACTCATCCATTTTGTCCATTTGCTTAGACAGAGTGGTTTTGTGTAAAATATTCCATTAAACATTTTAGTTGTCATAATTGTTAACCCTTATTATCATTGATATGTACAAATCTATCATTACTTGATTAAAGATAAAAGATGTACAACGAGCATATAAGCGGCTGAAAATTAAAACAATAATGAATAATGAACAATAAGAATAATACTAATCTAAATCAATTATTTGGGCGTTTAAAGATAGCTTAGAAATAATCTGCCTTAACGTATCTTTTTTCTCGCTATTAGCTGTTTTGGTAAAAATATCGTTTTCACCGACAATATTATCACCATGAGCAGTAAGTATTTCCAACTCACGCACATTATCTTCACCAACGATCTTTATAAACCGTCGAATAATCTCAGAACCACTATATTCTTTTGTAGAGAGTATGTAAAGGTTCCCTTTCTCATCAGTATATCTTACTTCAAAATCACTTGTTTGTGTTCTGGATCCTTTATTTTTGAAATAAAGTTGTGGAATGTTATTTTTATCCAGTTTTAATTCAAGACGCTCCGTCTTAATATCAAATTCATTAATAAACAGCTCTTGGATCCTTCCCCAAAGGGTAAGAATTTCGTTTTTAGCCTTCGTTTTCTCCATAATTCTAATCTTTCTCCTCTTTAGTCTCCCGAATTGAGGTGAATTCGTTAATGGTTATTATAAAAAGATAGCGTGGAGACTTGTCTGGTTATTCTCCACGAGGCTTTCGGCATGCCTTCCACAGAAATAAACAGTATCCCCCACGCCATGCCATTATACTGTTCCCGCCTATGTGGGGGATTGGTATAGGCACGCGAAGGCGCTTTATTACTGCTTATCCATCTATGGAAGAAATTTTTGCCGAAATTTCGTGAAGTGGATAACGCAAAAACGCATTCTTTATGTCTTCAGGCAATGGCTCAGCTCCATGAGATTGCCCATATTGTTGCAAAATTAATAATTAAAATGATAGTCTGCAAATTAATGTTAGCAAAAAAATGTATAGTTAAACCCAAATCGGTCATTAGGCCGACGATGGTTAGTTTAGATGTCTTTTTATGCCATAACAGCTTTATTTTTGCATTTTGTTTCAAATTTTGTCTCGACATAGCCCGCTATGTCTTCAACAAAATCTT
>ONEL01000010.1 GCA_900316835.1 uncultured Prevotellaceae bacterium
TGAATTTAATGTTTTGATTACCACTAAATTACTAAAAATCAGCGATATGCGCAACTTTTTGAACATCTTTTTATTAACTTTTTAATCCCGCCAACGGGTTAATGCTTTAAAAATAGAACTGGATTATGAAAATAAAATTTAGATTAGCAATTATTGCTGTTGTGGCTATGATTAGCTCTATGGCATGGGCACAAGAGACTTTTCCTGTGAAGACCGACAAATATGGCTTCTATAGCGTGCAGAGCACTCCCACCAGTGTTGCTTTTATTAAGGCGTCAACTGAGGAGAACGAGGATGGATCTCGCACGGTGAATATATATCGTGGGCGAGAATTAGCGCAGAGCATAGTGTGTGATGTAACCTCGGGCGATTTACACTTCTTTGATGCCAATTTCGACGGTAATCTCGACATCATGGTTGGACCTGCCGAGTCGCGTAACTATAGCACTATCCTGCTATGGGATGATGCCCGTGGCGAGTTTGTTGCCATGGAGCAAAGCGAGCCACTAAATGGTTATTTCATGGTTGATCCCAAGCGCAAGCAACTCATTAGCGTTGGTTCTAGCAGTTATTGCTCAATGTACTATGAAGTGCTGCAGTGGAAAGGGAAAAAACTAGAGGCTGTGGAATCGCTCATTGAAATTAGCGACCCAACTGCTTATGGAGAATACGGTGTAAGCAGGCGCTATACCATCATCAAGGGTAATAATTTTGAAAAGATAAAGGCTAACTTGAAATCACAAGTTGCCAAGCGCAGTGCGCTACCCCAGCAGTGGAGAAATCGACTTAATGCCTACGAAGATTATCGCCGATAATATTATTGTTTATTATTCTTTTATATAGTATTTTATTATGGCTTCCTATGTGTTGTGTGGCGAGTGTGGAGCCAGGGTTCCCATTAGCTCAAAATTTTGCCCCGAGTGTGGTAGTAGTGTTATACAGCAATCGTCGCAACCTGCAAAACCACAGCAGCCGGTAGCGCCACCGCCACCAGTTAGCCCTGCGCCCCGAGTTCAGGCCTCTGCTCCCATTGTGCAACCCACTCAACCTGTGCAATACCAGCAACCCATGCAGTATCAGCCACAGCCCATGAGACGCCATCCCTTGCCTCCCCCCAAGAAGAAAGGCAATGGCTGCTTGACAGCTTTGCTGATAGTATTGCTCATTCTTGCTGTTCTAGGCATTGGTGGCTGGGCAGTCTATAAGTATTATATTAAACCTGGGTTAGAGAAAGTAGAGAAAAAAATATCCTCTTTCGACACAGGCGATGGCGATAGCGATAGTTTCTCGACTAGTGAAGAAAGTAATGAAACTGACGAGGAATCAACCACCGCTAGCAACGATGATGCCGACAATGATGATAGTGATGATAAAGAGATAACTCAACAAGCTCAATCAAGCAAACGGCAAGATGATATTCCTCAAGGCTTAAACAATGATACTAAGCGCGACACTAAACCAAAAAAGGCTAAAGCGCGCAAAAAAAATAATAATTACAGCGAGCCTTTTGGCATGACCGACGAAGAAGCCGCCGAGTGGCGCCGCAGTAATGGGGGAGAACCCTTTGGCATGACCGACGAAGAGGCTGCCGAGTGGCGCCGCAGCCAGCGTCGTCGCTAAAGTTTTTTTAGATTAAGATAAAAAAATCCCAATCCTTGTTAATGTAAGGATTGGGATTTCTATTTAAACCACCTAGTGGGTAGAGATGGATTCGAACCACCGAAGCGATGACGCAGCAGATTTACAGTCTGCCCCATTTGGCCACTCTGGAATCTACCCATGAGCTGAAATGCGAATGCAAAGGTAATGTTTTTTTTCTAATAACCAAAATTTTTTTTACTAATTCCCAAAAAGTTATTTATATGTTACTATCTACATTCATTTTGGCACGATTTTTGCATTTTAGTTATTGTGAATGGGGAATTCTTGTAAATTTTCTATTTTGTGAAGTTATTGATTTGGTATATTGCAACAATTCTATTATCTTTACGCATCGTTACAACTACTTTACTCTAAAGTTTAACTTATAACATATAATTATTATGATTGAATATTTTCAAAACAATTTGTGGCAATTATGGACTCTGGTGGGCATATTATGCCTGATACTAGAGCTCACCTCAGGCGATTTCTTTATCATGTGTTTCTCGATAGGCGCTTTTGTGACAGCTATAGTTGCCGCCTTTGTGCCTAGTTTCACGGTGCAAGTTATTGTGTTTGCTGTGGCTTCGTTGCTGTGCCTGCTTTTTGTGCGGCCACTGGCGCTGAAGTATTTCCACCGCAAGGACCCCGATCGCCCCAGCAATGCCGATGCTATGGTTGGTCGGCGTGGCGTGGTGACCGAGAAAATTGAAGCCGGAGGTTATGGTCGCGTAAAAATCGACGGCGACTCGTGGAAGGCTCAAAGTAGCATTTCAAGCGACATTAACAAGGGTACCCGTGTTGAAGTGACGGCCATCGACAGTGTCATCATCACCGTCATTCCAGTGGATGAAATCACTAAAGAGTAACAAATCCCCACTTAACGCTAAAGAATTAACACTTAAAACTTAATAAATTATGGACACTTCGTTGATTATTCTTATTACCATTGTAGTGCTGGTGCTCATTTTCATCAAGATGAGCCTTGTGATCATCTCGCAAAGCGAGACTAAAATTGTGGAGCGACTGGGAAAATATCATGCCACTCTCAAGCCAGGTATTAATATCATTATTCCTTTTATTGATCGTGCCAAGAATATTATCTCGCTTGCCAACGGACGCTATGTCTACACTCCCAAGATTGACTTGCGCGAGCAGGTCTATGACTTTGACAAGCAAAATGTTATCACCAAGGATAACATCCAGATGCAGATTAACGCATTGCTATATTTCCAAATTGTGGACCCATTCAAGGCAGTGTATGAAATAAGCAACCTGCCCAACGCTATCGAAAAGCTCACGCAAACTACCTTGCGTAACATAATTGGTGAGCTTGAACTTGACCAAACTCTCACCTCGCGCGACACTATCAACACCAAGCTGCGCGCTGTGCTTGATGACGCTACCGACAAGTGGGGTGTGAAAGTGAACCGCGTGGAGCTACAAGACATCACTCCACCAGCTAGCGTGCTCCAGGCCATGGAGAAGCAGATGCAGGCCGAGCGTAACAAGCGTGCCACCATCCTCACCAGCGAGGGCGAGAAGGCTGCTGTAATCCTGCAGAGTGAAGGTGAGAAGACATCGGTTATCAACCGTGCCGAGGCTGCTAAGCAGAAGGCTATCCTTGCTGCCGAAGGTGAAGCCCAAGCACGCGTGCGCCGCGCCGAGGCCGAGGCTATCGCCATTGAGAAAGTGACCGCAGCTGTGGGCAAGAGCACCAACCCCGCCAACTATCTGCTCGCCAAGAACTATATCGAGACCCTGCAGACCATCGCCGGCGGTCCAGCCACCAAGACCGTTTACCTCCCCTACGAGGCGAGCAACCTCATGGGCAGCATAGGCGGCATCAAGGACATGTTCAAGGGTGAAAAGTCCTTATAATATGTAACTCCCCCAAATTTTTAAGATAATGCTCCGACACTCAAGCCGGAGCATTATCTTTGTGTTATCGCGATTTGTTTTTCAGAACTGTATTGAGGATGGAATAGTTTATCGAAAAAGTCCTTTTATAAATACCAAATATTGGGTATTTAGGGTGGTGTATGCTGTACTTATTAGTGGGTATATTGTGTAAAAAAGTTTGTAGTTAATTGTAATTGATAGCAAAAATGATTAATTTTGCGCTATTAACGAATAATTATAACCCACAAAACAGGAAAATATGAAAAAATTCTACTTGATTCTTTTATTATCTGTCACAGCAGCAACAAGTGTCCTGGCTCAGCCGGCAAAGACTCAGCGCTTGCAGTCAATAACACTCAATCGCCCCGTAGTGAAACCAGCTACTGGCATCAGTGCCACAGGCTTTACCGCCAACTGGGAGCCCGTTGCTGGCGCCGAGGCTTATTGCGTCTATGTTTATACTAAAGATGTAGCTACAAGCGATGGTGAATACAGCCTTGCCGATGAGGATTTCAACGGCATTACCAGTGGCTCTATTATCACTCCTGCCGGTGGCGATGAGTATAGCGTGGACTTGAGTGCTTATGGCTATGCTTTCACCTACGGATGGGAAATCTATGCCTACCCTACATTTGCTCCCAGCCTGGTGGCCGGACTGCTTTACTCGCCCTACCTCTACCTGGTGAACAATGATGGCAACTACAAGGTAATTCTCACCACTCTCTCAAGCCACAACGATGAGATTCGCGTGGAAAGCCACGGCACTGGTGAGAAACAAGTTGTGACCTATCAGGTCGACCTCAGCGCTCAAGGTGGTGGCACAGGTCTCTACACTAAGGAGCTGGAGTTCAACAACGGTTCTCGCGACCTGTTCTTCTCAACCATCAACGTTACCGCTCCCGTGGGGCAGGCCGACTATACCGACCGCGTGCAAGTGGTTCAAGAGCTCAAAGCCGGTGATGAGGTGTATAACTACATAGCTGCCGACGAGGCTGTAATGGCCGAGGACGACTGGGGCTTTGAAATCACCAGCAAGCAGTTCACGCTTAACTCAAATTACTTGAACGGTCACACACAGGTGTACTACGACGTGTATGCCGCCACCTACGACTACAGCACCCCCAACGGCAGCGTGCCTTACACTCTTGTAACCTCGCCCTATAGCCAACGCGTGCTCGTAGACCTTGCCAACCACACTAGTCAGGTGCTAGAAGACCCCACCGCCATTAGCGACCTCAAGGTCGACGACAATGCCCGCCAACACGACGACGCATGGTATGACCTCACAGGTCGCCGCGTAGCTAATCCCACCCAGGGCATCTACATCCATGGTGGCAAGAAAGTTGTGGTTAAGTGATAGAAAACCTAATCTCTTGCTTTAGTTAACAACTAGGAGCGAAAACTCAAAGCGATTATAAAAATAACACATATTATTTATTAACTCAAAATTAAATTAGTTATGAAGAAATTCTACATGATGCTGGCAGCCGTTGCTGCCTTGACAGTTAGTGCTAACGCTCAAGAAGTGCTCACTGGCACAATCAATGTGGGTGACTATGACAACGCCACCAATTTCTATAACGGTTCATATTTTGACATGGCACCAGCCAACTTCTATTTGAACCACAATGGCTCACAGATGCTTTATCTATATGATACTGACTTTACCGATTTTGCCGGTAAAAATGATGTTAAAATCACCAAGATTTCCTACAAGTTCTATGACCAAGCCATCTACAGCGACATTACAGCCAACGTGAAGTACTACTTGCAGCTAGTGGATGAAACAGCATTCCAGACCGACAATAGCGGAAACAAACTTTATTTTGACTGCTTCAGCACGCAACCTGTTGTTGATGGAGAGTTCTACTACGAGGCATTTACTGCCTTTGGCGAGGATGTGGAAATGACTATCGACTTGAGCAATGCTCCATTTGCTGTTACCGAGGGTAAGAATCTAGTGGTTACAACAGTGATTGACATGACCGGTGATTGCACCGCAAGCAGTGACGATGCCCCATTCTACACCTCGGGCATTAGCAACAGGGCTATGACCTATAGCGACAACAATATCTCGTTCACCGACTATGCCAACGACTCCAACTATCCCAAGTGCTCTTCAACCTATAGCGGTGGTGGCACAAGAGTTGACATGCCCGTGACAAAAATCGAGTACACCTATACCAAATCAACTCCCACTGCAATAACCAAGATTGAGAGTGAGACTACCAGCGATGATGCCTACTACAACCTGCAGGGTCAGCGCCTCAACGGCAACAACCTGCCTGCCGGCATCTACATTCATGGTGGCAAGAAAGTGATTGTTAAGTGATTCCTTAATAAAACAAAGGCTGCCTCCCGCGCGCGTAGCATGGGAGGCAGCTTTTGTTATTCTCTATTATTGACTGCCGGCGTTATATCATTGCCGTGATGAGCTGCGAGCTGATGAGCATGTAGATGAGCATGCCCACGATGTCGTTAGTCACCGTGACGAAGGGGCCAGTGGCGATGGCCGGGTCGATCTTGAGTTTCTCGAGCACAATGGGCACAAAGGTGCCGAATACTGATGCGAAGAGCACCACCGAGAATAGCGAGATGGTAACAGCCAGCGAGGTGATGTGTGCCTTGGCGGGGTCGTCGTCGGCAGGCCAAATGAGGTTGTAGAGGAACACCAGTCCGGCAATGAGCACAGCGTTGAGCAGCGCCACAAAGAATTCCTTACCCAGATATTTCCCGGCTTTCTTCAGTTCCAGACTGCCGTTGGCAAGACCTTGCACGACGATAGCGCTCGACTGTGTGCCCACGTTACCGCCCGTGCCGCCAATCAATGGGATGAACAGTGCCATGCCCGGCAACACTGATTGCCATGAGGTGTCGTCACCATCGAGGATGAGAGCGTTGGCAATACCGCCACCAATGCCTATCAGCAACCACGGGAAGCGTGCCTTGAACTGAGTCCACACGCTGTCGCTGGTTTCCACGTCGGCGGTGAGACCGGTTGCGAGTTGATAGTCACGCTCGCTTTGCTCACGCACCTCGTCCATGATGTCGTCGACTGTGATGCGTCCCACGAGGCGCCCGATAGAGTCGACTACCGGCATCGCCACAAGGTCATATTTCTCAAAGTCGAGTGCCACGTCCTCGATGGGAGTGTCGGTCTTCACCGAGATGGGGTTAGGTTCCATCACATATTTTATCTTGTTGGCCGAGGGGTTGGTGATAGTTTTCTTGAGCGGGAACACTCCCTTGAGGCGGTTGTCGTCGTCAACGACGTAGATATTGTAAATCTCGTCCATGTCCTCGGCCTGCTCACGCATAGCCTTGATGCAGTCGGGCATCGATAGGTTCTCGTTCACCACCACCATCTCGGTCGACATGTGACCACCGGCGGTGTCGTCGTCATACTGCAAGAGGTCCACAATGTCGCCCGCCTGCTCCACGTCGTCGATGTGGCTAATCACATCCTCCTGGTCATCCTTGTCAAGCTCCTGGATGAGGTCGACGGCATCGTTGGCGTCCATCTCCTCAAGGGTCTTGGCGATGGTCTCGTTAGGCATCTGCTCCAGCAGGTCGGCACGCTCGTCCTCGTCGAGTTCCACAAGCACATCGGCAACGGTCTCGTTGTCGAGCAGTTGTAGCAGGAACAGGGAGTCGTCGGTATCGTCCAGTTCACTCACCAGCTCGGCAATGTCGGCAGGGTGCAAGTCTTTGATTTCGGCAAGCACTTGCGCTGAGTCTTTGGCTTCGATTAGCTCTTTCAGCTTGTCGATTAGATCGATGTCAAATTCTTTCATGATGCTATAGTTATTCTCCCTGTTTTTGAATGTTCTTGATAATGTTAGTTAACTCCACAAAGTCGCTCACGCCCAACTGCTCGGGGCGTCGCTTGAACAGCTCGCTGTACTGCTCATCAACGGTGGGCAATGCCGCAGGCGGAATCATGCCTCGCAGCGAGTTGCGCAACGTCTTGCGGCGCTGCCCAAAACTGGTCTTTACCACGCTCTTGAACAAGCGCTCGTCGCATCCCAGCTCAGTGACATCATTGCGCACGAGGCGTATAACGCCACTCTTCACCTTGGGAGGCGGGTTGAACACATGCTCATCGACAGTGAAAAGATATTCTATGTCGTACCATGCTTGCAGTAGCACGCTCAGTATGCCATAGGTCTTGCTTCCCGGTCCCGCGGCAATGCGCTGTGCCACCTCGCGCTGGAACATGCCACTGCAGCACACCACTTGGTCCTTGTAGTCGAGCACGTGGAAGAGAATTTGCGACGAGATGTTGTAGGGGTAATTGCCTATCACCACCATCTTACCCTCGCCACATGCTGCCGTGAGGTCGAGCTTGAGGAAGTCCTGCTCAATGATGCGGCCCGCCAGCGCCGGAAAATTGGCGTTGAGATATTCCACGCTCTCACCGTCGAGTTCCACCACCTTCAAGTTATGCCCGTTTTGCAACAGGAACTGCGTGAGCACCCCCATACCCGGTCCCACCTCAAGCACCGGCAAGTGCTTGTAGTCGTCGATGGTAGCTGCAATGCGCCCCGCCACGTCAAGGTCGATGAGGAAATGTTGTCCCAGCGATTTCTTTGCTCTTACTTGCTGCATAATTGAAGGTGATAATTAGATTTCTTTTTTTTGAATATGCAAAATTAGTGCAAGTTGAGAGAAATAAAAAATGAAAAACAGAGTTTTTACATTTTTATTGCCGAAACGTCGCCTAATTTATCAAAAATCGGCCCTAGCGGAGAGGAATATAAAATATATTTGAGTTTTCCCCAGCTGCCACCTGATTTATCGTCTACAAGGTCAATTTGCTCCATATATTTTATTTATATAGGGTTTAAAATCGGGATTTTTTATATAAATTTGCACTCTAACAATAGCTGTAAACTGTAAATGAAACTTTCGCCCTTGATAAAAGCAATGCTCGCTGAGCGCTGTGGACACAACATCGACACACCTGCCGAGTGCATGGCTCTATCACTTGACATTGAGACAATAACTGGCGAGCACTTGGGTGTCAACACCCTCAAGCGCTTGCTCGGCTTTATTGATGACGAGCGCGAGCCACGCATCTCAACCCTCAACATCATAGCACATTACCTGGGACACGACACTTGGCACACCCTAAAGCTGCTCGATGACGATAAGGGCAACTCCATCTTCAACGAAACAAATGATGAACTACACACCGCCAAGCTCACATCGGGCGCAACAATCGAAATCACCTATAAGCCCAATCGTCGACTGGTTATCAAAGCGCTTGGAGGCAACGCTTTCGTTGTTGAGAAGAGTGAACACAGCAAGCTGCGAGTGGGCGACACGCTGCGTCTCGACCACCTGGTGAAAGGCTACCCACTACTCGTGAGCGAAGTGCTGAGAGAGGGAACCTCGTTAGGCACGTTCACCGCTGGCAAGGCACAGGGTATCCAGTTCAAACTCTTATAAAAAAACGACTATGGACTTGTCACAGTTCTCACAAAACCAGGAAATCGATATTGATGCCGAGCGTCTCATTGTGAGCGGTGGCACCAGCCTGTGCTACTGCGTGAAACTCTACGGCAAGTTGCACTTCCTCAAGCGCCTCAAGCCTGAGTTTCGCTCCAATCCACGATACGTGGCTGCCATACGCAAGGAATTTGAGACAGGCTACAACCTCGACCATCGGCATCTTGTGCGATATGTTGCCTGTGGCGACGACTACATCCTCACTGAGTGGATTGATGGTGTAACTCTCAAAGAGTTTGCCGAGAAAAATCCCACCTTTTTCAATTACCGCGACAACGTGCGGCGGTTGCTGGGCGAGCTCCTCGACGTGGTGGAGTACCTACACTCGCACCAGATTGTGCACCTTGACCTAAAGCCCGATAATATTCTTATTACCAGAGTGGGCAACGAGGTCAAGCTCACTGACCTTGGATTCTGTTACACCGACACTTACACCGACACCATGGGGCAAACATCCTCGTTTGCAGCTCCCGAGCAGCTTGACGGGGGTGGACACGTTGACGAGCGAACCGACATCTATGCCATCGGTAAAATTCTTGGCACTCTGCCTTGCGCCTCTTCCTATAACCAAATTATTGAGCGTTGCACCAAGCCAACTACCGAAGACCGATACCAAAGCATTGACGAGCTTAGGCAGAACTTGAACGGGCACCGTGGCAAGTGGAAATGGACTGCTTTTATTCTGGCACTGTTGTGTCTCATAGGATTTGCCTTTTGGGTGTTATCTCCATTCACTAATGAAACAGTCGAGTTAAAGACCACCGATACTACATCAGTTTACAGTAATAATAACGACACCGTGCCCCCCACAGCAAGCGACAACAATAGCATGACACAAAGTAATCCCGGTGATATCCCATCCACAACTCATGCTCCATCAATTCCTAAAGCAATGCCCCCAAGCGCCTATGCCCCCAGTGACGTCTCAGCCCCATCGTCTTCTTCGGCTGCACCCACAAGAGGAGTTCCTGTCAACAAGGGCGCACTGCGCAGCGAGCTTGAAGGCATTGCACGCGCCAGTTATAACAAGTATCTAAAACAATTTGAGGATAAAAAGGGAATAGATTATCTTGACAACGAGTTGAGAGAGAACAGAACAAAGTATCTTGACGAAGTTGCCGACAAGTTTTTTTATATGTGGAGCACAAAATATAAAGACAGGATATCTGAGTATGAATATAATCATCTTGCTGTAGAAGTGATGCATTCCTATATTAATAGACTTGATGAGAGACTCTTTCCTAACGGACTTTGATTTTGGACAAAATGGATGGCGCATATTTGCGTTTTTGCCACTATCTTTGACAATTGCAAAGAAAATTGCACCAAAAGCATAAATTTTTGCACTAACGGAGCGTTTTTTCACCGAAATTTGTTATCTTTGCAACGCATGGGGTTTGCGCCCCTGCAATGACATATTAGAGACAGCGAATTTCGCTTTATTCTTACTATGCGTAATCTTGGACAATTACCGCAGTTGGTGATACAAGGATAAAGAGGAAAGACGCTCCTTCTTTGGCGTATATATAGCTGCCACAGAGCGGCGCATTATATATACTCCCAAAGTGGAGTTGATGTTCCAATTATCGTGTATCACCGGGAGTCCAAGCCCACGCATAGTGCGATAAGCGAGAACCATCAGCTCCCTTTCTTTTTTTGTGCCTCATCCACCACCAGCACACCTTAAAACCAAATGGACAAAATGGACGCTTGGCTCCTCAAAACAATGACGTAACTTTGAAAACAAAATAGATTTTTAACTAAAGAAACAAAAGAATTATGAAGAAAAAGATTTTATTTACATTGCTGATAATGGGAATTCTACCAACAATAGGATTCTCAAAAGCAAAGATTACAAGTGAAAATGAAAAATATCGCAGAAACTCTTTATGTACATTTTTTAGTCTTTACAATTTTGTAGATGTTTACAATGAAAATGCTCTCAGCAAAATGTCACATGTTCTTAACTACTATGAAGTCCCTGATAAGTTTGATGACATTACCGTTGGAGATAGATTTGTAAATCTGAAAAATATTGAGGTCAAAGAAGAGTATCTTAAAATAGTTGATCCTAACTGGAAAGATAAATCAAAAAAGAAAGGTGGTTTCTTGGGATTTATGGGTGATGTCCTTGACAATTTGGGTTCAAAAGAAGAAAGAGAAGCAAGAGAAAAGCTAAAAAAGGTTGGTGACATGTGGAGTTTTATGGATTCACATACAGAAGTCATTTCAGCATCTTCTCAAGAAGAGTATGACAGAAACACAGTAGAAACAGCCGCAAAAATTTGCAAGTATTTGGTTGACAACAAAATTGCCAACAAGTTGATTGCAAAATGGTTCAATGCAAAGAGTACGAAAATAAATGGTTCCTACTATGATTTATCTTATATTCAAGACCGTGGTTCTTATAATGCGAGTGAGCTTGATGTAATGCGCGCTCTTGAGTCTAATCGTAAATGGGCAATCTTAGAAGATGCTGGAATGGAATTAATTCCTCATACATTCATTTCTTTTACCGAATATGAGATTATGGATACAAGAAAATACCTTGAGAAGAAAGATCAGGTATATGAATTAGGGAAAAAATATTGGGCTGCAAAAAATGCAGAATTAGATAAATATTCAAAAAAGAGTTCATCAGAGTCTTCCTCAAAGCAGGATAAGAAGTCTGAGAAGAAAAATGGTATGTCATTAGGAGGTTTTCTTTCCTCTATTGGTATAAAGAAGATGACCCCAGCAGAAGAAATGGAATACAAAAGACGTAAATTAGAGAATGCAGTTGGATTTTATGTGACTTCAACTACCTATCTATTCCAACTTGTGTGGAATAAACAGATTCAAGATATATTTATCAGGGACTATTGGGATGCTGATGTATCCAAATTATTAAACAGCGATGTTTTCCAATTAAGATATTTAGGTGACTCAAGAAACCTTGTGAAGAATAATTCAGAATTTGACATAAAATTTGAAGCACCCAATGAAACGACAAATAATTCTTCACAAAACTTTTTAAAAGCCCTTTTCGGAGAAGCGAAAGATTTTTTTGATAATAATAATCGTCGCAGTCAATTAACAAAACAGGAAATAAATACAATACTTGCTGGACAATCTATTACTCAATCAATTGATAAAACATTCGCTGACTTACAAAAGAATCATGAAGAATTTAGAGTTAAGGCTCCTTTAATTGATGTGGAAAAAAATAAAATTACTGCTTTCATTGGCATGAAAGAGGGGGTTACATCTAAAACAAAATTTGAGGTTCTTGAAAAGGTGTTTGATGAGAAAAAAGGCACTTTCAAGTATAACAAAGTAGGAACCCTTAAAGTTGATGGTAAGCGCATCTGGGACAATAGATTTAAATTGATAGAAGATGATGAAGATAAAAATAAAGAGAATATTGATAGAACTTTTTTAAAAGGCGATGCGGGAAAACTTGCACCAGGCATGTTTATTAGACAAACAAAATAATTAAATCAATGATCCCTAAAGTAGATAGGTACTCATTATGTTTACAAAAAATATTTATTATTGATTAATGTGTACGTATCTAATTTAGGATCTTAAAACAAATCATGAGAATACTATTAACGCTATTGCTGGCTCTCTCTATGATTCCCTTTAATAGCTACTCCAAGAGTAAAGAGCCTCCATTTCATTGCGAACTTGAAATGGCCGAGATTGGAAAAGCTGGAACTGTCGTTGCTAAATTATGGGTCTACTCTAAATCCAAAAAAATTAATGAGGAAACCATTATTAAGAATGCAATTCTCGGAATATGTTTTAATGGCGTTCAGCCTAATGAAAGCAGGCGCATGCGGGGCATGAGACCTCTTATTGAAGGTGTTTACGAAGATTATAAAGATTATTTTGAAAACTTTTTTAGTTCTCAGGATTATCAAAGATTTGTGCGAATTGGACTTGATGGCTATGCTGAGCAAGGCGATCTTATCAAGGTAAAAAAACAATATAAGGTAGGACGAATTGTTGTTATTCATCTCTCGGATTTAAGAAAGCGATTGGAGGATGACAATGTTATAAGAAGTTTAACTAATGGATTCTAAAATGAAGAAAAACCTATTACTAATGGTGGTAGTTTGGGTTTGGGCTATTGCCGTTGTGCCAAGCGATTATTATTGTCAACAGCATGGATATTATATGTCTTCGGTGGTTGACGGTAAAACTGAAAGATATCCAGACTACCAAAAAGCATTGCAAAACGACTTTGAACTCAATACGGCAATTACTGTTATGGGTCAAATAATGGCCGACAGAGGCTTTCCTTTAAAACTGCTGGAACAAGAAATAAAGACCATAAACGAGCAAGATGCCGAGGATGAAATGTTAACATCTAAGAGTGGTGGTGAAATTGCTGAAACGCCTTATGACAGACTCAAGAAGAAGGCTAAATGCGATATTATTCTTCAACTTGGATGGAAAATCAATCATTTTGGCCCAAGGTATTCCTTAACCTTCAACTTACAAGGAATTGATGCCTACACAAATAAGCAAATTGTAGCCTGTCAAGGCACAGGAGAACCCACTTATTCGGCAGAACTACCCATTCTTATTGAGGAATCAGTGGTAAATAACCTTGAGACCTTTAATTATCAATTACAAAATCATTTTAATGATATGATGGCCAATGGTCGAGAAGTGTCGGTTAACATTAAAAGATGGGATAATGCTCCATTTGACTTGGAAACCGAGTTTGGTGACAGGGAATTGGGAGAAATAATTGAAGATTGGATGGCTGATAATACTGTTAGTGGAAGGTTTAATACAGTTGATGCCACCGAAAATATGTTGGTCTTCCAACAAGTTAGAATTCCACTTTATGATGAAAGAGGACGAGCCAATGACACTAGGAGATGGAGCCGCGGTCTCGTTAATATGCTTAAAGGATTGGGAATTACTAGTAAGCTGACAACGAAAGGCCTAGGGCAAGCATCCATAATTATAGGAGGAAAGTAGCAATGATGAAGCGACTATTATTTATATTCTATATTTTGCTTATGGGACCGTGCATGATGGCTCAAATTCAGCTCACGCCCTATTTACCCGATGAACTTGCACAAAAGTCACCTGAAACTTATCGTTTGCTGATTAATAAGTTGAACAATTTGATTTCACAAAATGGACTGGTCATCTCAGGCAATTCAGAACGATTTATTCTAACATGTAACTGTGTTGAGGTGTCGAAGCACATTGTGCCAGGTGCTCCCAATAAATATGCTTATGTCATGGATTGCAATTTTTATATAGGTGATGGTGTGTCGGGTGTGAAATATGCGAGCATAAGTGTACCTACAAAAGGTGTGGGCAACAGTGAGAGCAAAGCTTATATGAATGCTATTAAGAACTTGAGAACTCAATCTCCATTGATTTCTGATTTTTTGAACAATGGTACAAATCGTATTATCGATTATTATGAGCGACAGAGTCAAGGCATTTTCTCAAGCGCTAAAGCTTGCATGGCCAATGGAGACTACCAGCAAGCAACCTATCTGTTGAATTTAGTACCTCAAGGTTGTTCCCATTTTGATGAGGCACAGGAGTTGCTTGTTGATGTGTTTAACCAAATGAATGAGGCTGATAGTAGAAAACTACTGATGCAAGCTAAAGGACTATGGGCAGCAAACCAGAATCAAGCAACTGCAAATCAAGCCGTTGATATTTTGTCGCAGATTGAGCCGTTTGCTTCAAGCTATAACGAGGCACAGGATTTAATAAAAAGCATATATAGCAAGATTGATGTCATAAACAAAAGAACTTGGAATGAGTATGTCAGGAATCAGGAGCATCAGCGCAAAATGGAGAAACTTGAGGTGAAAGCTCAAATGGAGAGAGACAAGCAAAATGCCAAAATTCGTGAAACATCAATAAAAGCAGCAGCAGCTGTATCGACTCAAAGAATTAAAGCGAATGCTGCTGTAAATGCACAAAAAATCAGAGCCGCCCGTGATGTTGCTGTAGCCTATGCCCTAACTAGGCCACGTGTTGTTTATCATGTTCATGGCTGGTATTAAAACAGCAAATTGTAATCAAGGAAATGCCCTCAAAATGCCCTCAAGGGGGTGTTATCAATGCAGGGCATTCTCTTGAGGACAAATCGTTTTTTTCTCGATAAAACAATTTATTAACATTAAAAAAATTAGTTATGAAGAATTTCATTATTCCTATGTGTGCTATTCTATTATTAGCTACTTCGTGCCGAAGCACTAAAAACTTTTTTAAGAAAACTGATGTAGAGCAAAACATCAACATTGAGCAAGTTGAACCCGAGAGCGTATCGGTAACCACTGATGGTAAAAAATCATTTGTTTATCAATCGGTGGACAAGACTGTAAAACTGCCCACTAACTTTGATGTAACAAAAACAATAGCCGACTTACAGGTTATGCCTAATAGAGTTGAGTACTCTTGCTCCTATAATAGTAATGATGATGCTAATAATCGTAAAGCTGCCGTAAACTATGCCATAAGTCAAGCTCTTAGAATTAATGGCAATGCCGACGTAATGGTTGAACCTAAGTATGAAATACAAACCGAAAATGGACATATAATATCAGTGAAAGTCAGTGGATATGTTGCAAATTATTGCAATTTCCGCACAGCAACACATGAAGACCTGAAATTGCTAAAAGAAGGTAATAATAAAATACAAGTTGTTCCTAAAGCACAGCTAGAATCCCCTGGGAAGACCGACATAACTAACCCCTAAACATATTAAAACCGCAACTCAAAAAAGATAAAATTATGAAACAAGTTAAATTCTTATTGTTGGCACTGGTCGTGGCGCTGATGGGCATCTCGCTCACCGCTTGTGGCGATGATAACGACGAGCCCACACCCCAAGGGCAAGAGAATAATACTATAACAATTAAATACAAAGGATATGATGATGTTGACAAATATTATGTTTTTAATGCTTATTGGGACTATGAGAGTCAGAAAGATGAAACTAGGTTTTGGGCCACCTTTAAGGAGAAAAGCGACGACATTATTCCTGATTACGAACTTTGGTTTTCAGTGAAAGGAAACATTGGCAAAACTGGGGTGGTGAATTTAATTGATATTACTTTTTCATCGATGTTTACATCAATATTTGACCGCACTCCTCACGATCAGTCGGGTGGGCAAGCACTGGTGAAATCGATTAAAGGCGACAAAATCACCTTGGTATTTAAAGATGTGAAATATGGCAACGCCACATTAAATGGCGAGGTCACTTTTACTTATGATCAAATTTAAAGTAAACCATGTTTAATAAATTAACTATTATGAGAAAAATATCATTTTTTACATTGATAGCCGCAGTAGCCATTTGGAACCTTACTTCATGTGCCGGATCAGCATCAGGATCAAGCGGTGTAGATAGTGTAGATACCTCTCAACAAGTAGAACCAGTATCAGTCGCATCTACGGTTGATGAGTTTTTAGGCGGGCGCACTCCCTGGGAAGAATTCTATATTGATTCTAAAGAATACGGCTATGCTAACGTGAGAGAAACTCCATCAAAAGATTCTCCTGTTGTGAAAGAAATTCAAACTGGAGAGCACTTCTATGGCTGGCGCATGGAAGACGACCCCGATTGGATAGAAGTCTATGATAATGACGGAAGAACCATAGGCTACATGTGGTATACCTGCGCACGACACACCGGAAACAAATCAGATGAAGGGGAAAACATTGCTGAAAATTATGACGAGGAGCCTGAAGAGGACATAGAATTAGAAGGTGGCGAACAAACAAATCAATACTCAGAAATTGGAAATAATCAAAATAGCGAAATTGAAGAGATTAAATCATGGATTCAGGGCAGTTGGTATTATTCTACTACTATTTTTGGAAATAGGTATACATCAGTTATTACTATAACTGGTGACAATATTTCTGCTAAAACGAATGGAGAAATAGATTATTCTGGACCATATAATATTGATTTGGATTATGAAGGATTGAAATATAATAATAGAACAGGAAAACACGATATTATAGTAAAGTATAGTAGAATACAATATGGTGATATCTATATAATAATTGATAAAGAAAGAAGACAACTTAAAGTAGATGAAAACAACTATTATCAACGACTCTAAAAGACAAATAAATGTGAAAGAGTACTATGTTCAATTATAAAGATGAGCAAATTGAATTTGCAAGATAATTAGGAGATAATGAAATGATAGTTGAAGGTAGGACGAATTGTTGTTATTCATCTCTCGGATTTAAGAAAGTGATTGGAGGATGACAATGTTATAAGAAGTTTAACTAATGGATTCTAAAATGAAGAAAAACCTATTACTAATGGTGGTAGTTTGGGTTTGGGCTATTGCCTAAAAAAACAACATTAATGGTCGTCCCCAGTGATTATTACTGCCAGCAAAAGGGCTACTATGTCACTTCAGTTATTGATGGTAAAGTGGAGAAATTCCCTGATTATCAACGTGCATTGCAAAATGATTTTGAACTCACAACTGCAATTACTGTAATGGGTCAAATCATGGCCGATAGGGGTTTCCCATTGAAGCTTCTAGAACAAGAGATTAAATCAATCAACGAGCAAGATGCCGAAGATGAAATGTTAACATCTAAGAGTGGTGGTGAAATTGCTGAAACGCCTTATGACAGGCTCAAGAAGAAGGCTAAATGCGATATTATTCTTCAACTTGGATGGAAAATCAATCATTTTGGCCCAAGGTATTCCTTCACATTCACCCGCGTGAGCGACAGCGCGATCAATAAATACCTGAATTGACTATATCAACAATCGTCTTAATGTCCTCAAGTCCTATGTTTGCATCGTCATTGCGAAACACATAGGGCTTGAGGACATATTCAGTAGGCGGAAATAAACGAGAGGGTGTTGCAAAACATTAAATATAATGAGAATTACAATTTATGCATAGCAATGTGTCCTACTAAAGTTCCTCTTCGAGGCACAAGCATAAGTCGCTGTTTACCACCAAGCTAATGATTCGGCTCTTCGAGCCTTTTGACCTCTTCGAGGTTATGACCTGGAGTTTTGCAACACCATCAAATCCACCGCATCACGGAGGTCTGCCCCTTTTCTTATTCCTGCCATTATTGAATTGAATATCATCACACAAGCAGAAGAGTTAAAAACTTTAATGGGGCACTGATGTTTTGAGTATTTTTATTTTAGTAATCCGTGAATTAATAAGCCGAAAAATTGGGTAGGAGTGTGGAATGTTGGAAAAAATCATTAACTTTGCAAGTTACAAAGTCAATTAATAAAATTCATTAAGACTAAAATTGCTGTGAAAAAGATTGTTTCGGCATTATTAAAATATGGTATCCCCATTGTCATTAGTGTGGGGCTGGCGTGGTTCTTGTCGAAAAACGTGGACTGGAGCGCCATCAGGCAGAGCCTGAGTAACGACGTGAACTACTGGTGGTTCATTCCGGTTATTGTGGTGAGCGTGATGAGCCACGTGTTCAGGGCACTGCGGTGGCGGTTGCAACTCAACGCCATTGGCATTCGCCCCTCGCTGAGCGCATTGATTAACAGCATCTTTGGCACCTATTTTGTGAACTTGCTTTTCCCTCGTCTGGGCGAGGTGTGGCGCTCGGGCTACATTGCCCAGCGCGAGAAGGCGTCGTTCACCCAGGTGCTGGGCTCGATGGTGGGCGACCGCTTGAGCGACACCGTCACGGTGGGCGTGCTCACCCTGTTCACCTTCTTCCTGGCGCAGGACGCGTTCTACAAGTTCTTTGACCAGCGTGGCGACGGCAGTGGCTCGATGTTCACCTCATGGGTGTTTTGGGCATTGGTGGCATGTGGCGTGCTGGGCGTGCTGGCACTGGTGTGGATATTCCGCAGCAAGAGCGAGAACAAGGTCATCGCCAAGATTAGGCTAATGCTGCGCAACCTGTGGGACGGCTTTGCCGCCATTGGCAAGATGGATGGCAAGTGGATGTTCTTGCTGTACACAATCCTCATTTGGGGTTGCTACTTCATGCAGCTCTACATCGCCGCTCAGGCTTTTGCTTGCACCAAGGACCTGGGCGTGGTTGCGATTCTTGTGCTCTTTGTGTTAAGCAGCATTGGCATGGCAGTGCCCAGCAACGGCGGTTTAGGCCCCTGGCAGTTTGCCATCATCTTTGGTCTCACGCTCTACGGCGTGGGCTCATTTCCACCCTCCACTCCCTACGATCCTCAGGCCTCGGCCTTCGCATGGGTAGTGTGGGGCGTGCAGACGTGCCTTCTCATCGTGCTAGGCATCTATGCCTTCATCAGCATGGCCATCGACCGCAAGCGCATTGCCCAAGGCAAGACCAAGATTCTCACCGAGAGCCAAGGCGATAGCATGAAAATTTAATCAGTTGTCAGTTGTCAGTTGTCAGTTATCAGTTGTCAGTTATCAGTTGTAATCAGTTGCCAGTTTTTTACTGGTAGAGACAAATGTAGTGATATTCAGATTATATTTCAGCACATTAAGATATGCAAGACTTCAAGAAGATAGATGTTTGGACACGTAGTTTCAAGTTTTCATCTGAAATATATAAGGCTACTTCCTCCTTTCCAGATAATGAAAAATTTGGGTTAACTAGTCAAATTCGCAGAGCCTCCCTTTCTATCCCAATAAATATTGCAGAAGGTTCAGGTAGAAACTCCAGAAAAGAATTCGCAAATTTTTTACAAATAGCTATAGGTTCTACAAGTGAAGTTGAATGTGAGTTATTACTTGCAAAAGAACTCAATTTTTTAACTGAAGAAAAGTTCTCATATCTTAACAATGAAATTTCGGAAATAAGGAGAATGTTATCTTCCTTCAGAAAAGCACTACTAACTTATAGCCAATAACCCCACCGGGCAACTGAATGCTGGTAACAGAATACTGACAACTGATAACGAACTGACAACGAACTGATAACTGACAACTGATAACTGACAACTGATAACTGATAACTGACAACTGACGACTGACGACTGACAACTGATAACTGACAACTGATAAATGAATACAACTGACTGATTATGAAACTCATTAACGACAATTTTGACGATTACTTTGAGAGCGGAGCTCCGCAGAGCGAGAAGGCTCCACATCAGGAAACCGAGGAAGAGCGTGAAGAACGCGAGTTGATTGAGACCACTATTGAGCGTCGCAGCAACAAGAAGCGCATCTTCTTGATAATAGGCACGCTGGTGGTGTTATTGCTACTTATTTTCTTGGTTCGTGACCGCTATTTCCACGTCTACAACCAGAGCAATGTGAAAGGGCGCATCATCGACATTGGCCTCAAGGGCAGTGTGTTTGAGACCTACGAGGGCAAGCTCATGAGCTACGACGTTCAGGCACCTAACAGTGTGGTGAAGCAGGAGTTTGAATTTTCAGTTTCAGACGATTCTATAGCCCACACCCTAGGGCGACTAAAGCAAACTCCCATAGCCGTGCAACTTGAGTACAACGAGTACAAGAGCTCGGTGCCCTGGCGTGGCAATTCACGCTATGTGGTGACAAAAATCGACACCGTCGACATTGCCGCCTATTCCAGTAGCATCAAGGATGACACCCTGCCTGTTACACCCACCGATTCTACCAAGAAATAAAAAATTATATTAAAAACGATAAAAACCATATTATTCTATGATGAACAAGAAAATAACATTGCTATTAATCTTGGTTATGTGCGTAGGTAGCGTGACGCGCGCGAAGCAGGTGACCGAGACTCAGGCGCGAGCACTTGCTGAGCAGTTCTTTAACACATCATTGCCAGTGCAGGCTCCGGCAATGAAAGCTAAAGCACGTGGAGCGGCATCGGCGCCTTTCTATGTGTATAACAACCCTGAGCAGCCCGGATGGGTGATAATCGCTGGCGACGACCGCGCACGCGAGGTGCTTGCCTATGGCGATGAGTTCTACTTTGATGAGAGCGAGATGCCTGAGTGTGTGCAAGACTGGCTCGAGAGCTATGCCGAGCAAATCGCAAACTTAGACAACGCCCAACAAGCCGCACCGCTCAACACCACCAGCGTGGCGGCAGGGGGTGGCAAGGCTCGCATCTCTCCCATGCTCTCGTGCAACATGGCACAGGGCTTGCCCTTCAACCAGCAGTGTCCTCCCGCCACAGTGGGTGGCACCAACTATTGCGTGGCAGGTTGCGTTGCGATAGCCATGGCGCAAATAATGTACTATTACAGGTCGTCGACCGCCACCACATCAATTCCCGCCTACAAGAGCGCGAAACTCAATCGCGACATGCCCGAACTGCCAGCCACCACGTTCAACTATAGTCTCATGAACGACTGGTATGACAAAGCAACCAACACCAGCGCCGGAGCGCAAGAGGTGGCAAAGCTGGTGAAATACTGCGCTCAGTCGGTAAACATGGATTTTGGCGAGAGTGTGTCTAGTGCCACTAGCCAGGTCAATGCCTTTGTCAAGTACTTTGGCTACGACAAAGATGCCACTCAAGTAAATCGCGAGGATGTGACGGCTGCCGAGTGGGAAAATCTTGTCTATACCGAGCTCTCGGCAGGCAGGCCAGTGTACATCAGCGCGCGCAAGTCGAGCGGAGGTCATGCCTTCGTGTGCGATGGATATAACGGTAGCGGATTCTATCACATCAACTGGGGCTGGCGAGGTCACCAAAATGGTTACTTCGCCCTCAACGCCCTCACCGACGACAACGCGGGAGGCACCGGCGCTGCTGCCGGCAGCGAAGGCTACACCCTCAAGATGATGATAATGGTGGGCTTGCAACCCAGCACAGGCAGCACAAGTAACACCAGCGGCAACACCGTCAAGCTCTACAAGCCATGCGAGGCGACAACCACCAGCTACACTCGCAGTAGCAGTAGCCAGAACTTCACTGGTGTGGAACTCATTGCCTACTACTGGAATAATTCCGATCAAGCCTACACCTACGACCTGGGATGGGGACTCTATGATAGCAATGATAACCTGGTGAGCACTCACATTGTCAGCAGTGGCAAGAACCTGAATCCCACCTACTACACCTGGCCCGTAGGGTCAATCAACGTGGGTAAGAACGTCACCGGCACTTACTATCTCAAGCCCATTTGCCGCCTGTCGGGCACCAGCCAGTTTCATCCGTGTCGTGGCACAGGGCACAACTACATCAAGGCCACAATCACCGCCACGTCGATGCAACTCAAGGTCTATGACCCACTCACGGTGCAGAACCTCAAGATTAATTCAGTGACCACCGGCTCAGTCAAGAAGGTGGGAAGCCCCATGGAAGTCAAGATTGGCGTGAGCAACCAGGGACTTACCGACTATAGCTACATCTACATGTGGGAGGGCGATGGTGTCAAGAGTGCCACTACCACCGACATCGCTCCAGGTGCCAGTGGTACCGTGGTAATGTCGATAACGCCCAGCGAGGCCGGTACCAAGAAGTATACGTTCACTGCCGATGCCGATGGCACCAAGACACTCTTTACCACCAATATCACGGTGCAAAGCGCTACCGCTGCAACCATATCGGGCACCACGCTGTCGTCGGTTGAGGGCACCACGTTCAACGCGTCAATCACTGTTAAGAACGAGAACACCAACACCTATAACGACTACATCATCGCCAAGCTCTACAAGAAGGAACCCAACTCGGGCAACACTGGTTACTTTTGTGGCTCGCAGTCGCAAACGGTCTACTTAGGGCACAACAATACCACGACGCTCAACTATGCCTTCACTAATCTCGACTTCGACGAGACCTATTTTGTGATATTCTACTGCATCAGCAATGGTGAGCAAGTGCGCATCAATGCCACATCGTCACGGAAGGTGGAATCGCCGTTCGACAGGCTCGACGTGAACCAAGATGGCTCAGTCACAGGCAGCGATGTGACAGCCGTTTACAACACAATTTTCGGTGTAACAAATCGCTATCACCGCTGGGCCGATACCAATGGCGATGGCGAGGTGACCGGTAGTGATATCACAGCCATCTATAACAAGATTCTAGGACTGTGATGACAATGACCTAAAGCGAGGGTGTTGCAAAACTGCAAGGACAGTGAGAATGCCACTTTGGGCATTGCAAGTAAAATAGCAAAGTTCCTCTTCGAGGCACAAGCATAAGTCACTGTTTACCACCAAGCTGCGAACCCCGTTGGGGTTCTTGCATGGTGTTACTAATGATTCGGCTCTTCGAGCCTTTTGACCTCTTCGAGGTTATGACCTGGTGAGATGCCGCACTCACACCAGGTGTGCTTCTTAACTATTATTATTGGTGTAAAACAGGGTCAATGGTGGCATCACTGGGGTGGAGGAAAGTAGTAAATTCCACTCAAATGTTAATTTTCAAGTGTTAATCGGTGGTGAAAATTAACAATTTGTCGCTAAAACTCAGTTCTTGCTATCATAATAAATGCACATTGCTCCAAAATAGGTGAAAAGAATGTATTAACAAACATTAAACGGGTTTATCACGCTGATATGCAATGTGATAATATTGTCGTCCTACCGCAAAGCATTAAAGTGGAATGGTTGTTGATAGAATGTAATTGTTAAGCGCATTAAAAATATGTATAAAAAAGTAAAATTTAGCGTTCCGGCAAATATTTTGCCTTAAAAGTTAAAGGTTGATTTTTTGTAATCACGATTGCTTATAATTTATTAACTTTGCCACGTTCGTGCACCACTATGTGGTCGCACTAAACCCAACTATACAGTTAATGGCAGAGGCCATTGATACACTAAGAGAAAATATTAATATTAAAACTAAAAAAGTATAGACCAAAAAGCAAATTGTAAGCTCCATCGCACCTTTAATTACCCTCCCCTTCACCACAGGAGAGGGAAAGTGAGTGCCTGGGAGTGCAATCTACTAAATAAAACCATGTTTTTGCCTCACTCACTCACGCTACATGCTAGGTGAGAAAAGTCAAAACCATTTATCAAGTATGAAATAATTTTTTTTGAAGTTTAATTACATAAAATTGTTTACTGTATGAAGAGACTATTTTCTTTCATGATGGTTATGTGCCTCATTTCAATGAGCGCATTAGCCAGCAAGACCGTTACAGGACGAGTAGTCAGTGCCAGTGACAATGAGCCATTGATTGGTGCCAGCGTGCAAGCCATTGGCTCTAATCAAGGCACCGGTACCGACGTTAACGGTGAATTCTCGTTAACCGTAAACGACAACGTGAAGCAACTGCGTGTTAGCTACGTGGGCTATCAAGAGCAGATCGTTGCGGTTGCAAGTAATCTAACAATCGCTCTTGTTGAAGAGGACCTTACACTCGACGAGGTGATGGTGGTTGCCTATGGTACTACCAAGAAGACCTCGTTCACCGGTTCGGCACAGGCTGTGAACAACAAGAAGATTGAGACACGTCCTATCACCAGCGCCACCAAGGCCCTTGAGGGTAACGTGGGTGGTATCCAGGTGGGTGGTAGCTCAGGTCAGCCTGGTGCTGCTCCAGCAATCCGCATCCGTGGTTTCGGCTCTATCAATGCCGACAACAACCCACTCTATGTTGTTGACGGAATCCCCTTCGATGGAAGCTTGAGCGATATCAACCCTAACGATATCGAGAGCATGACCGTGCTGAAGGATGCTTCGGCAAGCGCTCTTTATGGTGCTCGTGGTGCTAATGGTGTGATCATGATTCAAACCAAGAAGGGTGCCGAGGGTCGCACTAATGTTACTTGGCGTTCGACAGTGGTTGGTCTAATCGTGCCACTCCACGCTACGAGACTGTTGATCAAAAGCAGTTTGTTCAGCTTTACTACGAGGGCTTGCGCAACTACTTTGAGTTTGACGAGGGTCTGAGCCGTGAGGACGCTACCGAATATGCTCTCTACTCCCTAGGCGATGAGATGGGTGGTGAGCAGTATAACCCCTTCAAGAATTACACTTGGGACACTATTATCGATCCCGCCACTGGCATGGTTCGCGCCGATGCGCAAAGCAAGTGGAATGAGGACTGGTACGACTCGGTAATTCGCAAGAGCGCTTTCCGTCATGAGCATGTTCTCTCGGTTAGCGGTGGTACCGCAAAGACCAAGTACATGTTCTCGCTTGGCTACCTCAAGGAGAATGGTTTCTTGAAGACCACAAGCTTTGAGCGCTACAGTGGTCGTGCTAATGTTGACAGCCAAATCAATGATTGGCTAGCAGCCAACATCAACACCTCGCTGGCTCACTCAACGAGCAACTTCAGTGACTATGACGACACTAGCTACAGCAACCCATGGTTCACCGCTCAGTTCATCAACCCCTTGTTCCCTGTTTACCTCAAGGATGAAGCCGGAAACAACGTCTATGACAAGGATGGTAATGCCGAGCTCGACTGGGGCGAGGGTAGCCGTCCAGGTAACTTGAACGACTTCAACTCGCTGGGTATGTTGCTCATGGACAAGGCTAGCAACGTTCGCGACATCGCAGGTCTGCGCACCGGCATTGTGCTTGGTAGCGACCTCGAGAAATATGGCTGGCGCCAAGGTATCAAGTTCTCCGTTAACTTCGGTATGGACTACAACACCCGCAACCGCATGTTCTACATGAACTCACAGCATGGTAATCAAGCCAAAGCCGGTGGTTTGCTCTACAAGTACAACTACCGCACACAGAGCTATACCTTTAACCAGTTGCTCACATGGAACCGCAAGTTTGGTCTTCACAGTGTTGACTTCCTCATTGGTCATGAGTGGTACGCTTACAAGTACAACTTCCTGCAGGCTGGTAAGAGCAACCTCGTGGATGGCATCTATGAGCTGCGTCCTGGCACATCAATTCAGGCTGCCGACTCTTATCAAATTGACTATCGCATCAACTCATTCTTGAGCCGCTTCAACTATAACTACGATGACCGTTACTACTTGTCGGCTTCATTGCGTAGCGATGCTTCATCACGCTTCCACAAGGACCACCACACCGGTATATTCTGGTCGCTGGGTGCCAACTGGCGCATGTCGAAAGAGGCGTTCATGAAAGACGTTGACTGGATTCACAACTTGAGCGTAAAGGTAAGCTATGGTGAGCAAGGTAACGACAACATTGGCTCTTTCGACAACATTGGCTCTTTCTATGCTTGGCAACAGCTCTACGATCTTGGCTATCCTAACGCCAATAACATTGGCGCCTTTGTTTCATCGCTCGAGAACCAAGAGGTAAGCTGGGAGAAGAACTCAAACCTCAACGCCGGCTTCGAGGCCGCACTGTGGGGTGGTCGTGTTCGCATCGACTTTGAATATTTCTACAAGAAGACTACCGATATGCTCTTGAGCTTCCCAATGGCACTGTCGACCGGTTTCCGTGGTTATCTCGACAACGTGGGTAACATGCGCAACACCGGTTTTGAGCTCAACTTGGGCTTCACTCCCGTTCGTACCAACGACTTCGAGTGGAACTTGAACGTGATGATCAATAAGACCAACAACAAGGTGCTCAAGCTCACAGGCGACTCGCCCGAGATTATCAACGGCATCCGCTCTATCAAGGAGGGTTATCCCATCTACACCTATTATATGAGCAAGAACGCAGGTGTTGACCCCGAGACTGGCGCACGTCTTTACTGGGCTATCGATGAGGAGACAGGTGAGGAGTATAAGACCGATGACTACAACACCGCTCTTAATAACAAGTACTACCTTGGCAGTCGCATTCCTAAGCTCTATGGTAGCATTGCAACCGACTTGACCTGGAAGGGTCTCAGCCTCTCAATCTTGACTACCTACTCGCTGGGCGGCAAGATTTACGATAGCCTCTACAACAGTGCGTTGAGCGGACTGGGTAGCGCTAACTCTACATGGCACATCGACGCCATGAAGCGCTGGCAAAATCCTGGTGATGTTACCGACATCCCACGCATCCAGCTCGACGACTATCGTGGCGTGATGGAAGCAGCCAACGACTTCTACCTGATTGATGCTTCTTACTTCGCAATCAAGAACATCACTCTGGCTTATGCTCTGCCACGCAATATCGTAAGCAAGATTGGTGTGCAAGGTGCAAAGGTATTTGCTTCGGCCGACAACCTGTGCCTCTTTACTCACCTCAAGGGTATGGATCCTCAGTACAACTTCACTGGTGGTACTAACTATGACTATAGTCCTAACCGCACCTACACTATTGGTCTGGAAGTTAACTTCTAATTAAAAGAAAGGAGACAATACAATGAAAAAAATCATATATGCTATTATAGCAATAGGTGGACTGCTCTCGTTGAGCGCTTGCTCCGAGAATAGCCTTATCACCGACCCCACCGACTCGATGTCGAAGGGACAAATCACCGAGGATGGTCAGCACGCACTGGTATCACTCAACGGTATTTACCGCTCGATGTATACCCCTGGTTGGTCTACTGAGTTCAACATTCACCAGTGCTTTGGCATTAGCGCCTACAATCTGGCTTCGGAGCTCATGGGCGACGACTTGATGATGGGTGCCCCAGGTTCAGGATGGTTCTGGAATGATGCTGCCTACAATGTTAAGGGTCGTTTCACTAGCGATGGATGGCGCTCTTACGACTTGTGGAATGCTCACTACAAGTGGATTGCTAACGCTAATTACCTCATCGCCGCCGAGAATGAGATGGGCGGTGACGAGAGCGATAAGAACTATGCCATAGGTCAGGCTTATGCCATCCGTGGATATAGCTACTTCATGCTCGCTCAGTGGTTTGCTCGCACCTATAAGGGTCACGAGAACGAGAAATGCGTGCCCATCTACACCGAGCCCACCTTCAAGGAGACTACAGGTAAGCCTCGCTCTACTGTATCTGAGGTTTATACTCAAATCACTAGCGACCTCGACAAGGCTATTGCCTTGCTGCAAGGGCTTCCACAGCAACATCCAAGCCACATCAGCTATGCCGTAGCTCAAGGTATCCGCTCTCGTGTAGCCCTCGTCATGGAAGACTGGGCCACAGCCGAGAGTGCTGCCGAGGCTGCTATTGCCAGCACTAATGCCGAGATCACTGAGGTTAAGGACTTTGTTGGAAATAACGACGTTAATAACGCTAACGTGATGTGGGGTGCTGAGATTATCAATGACCAAACTAGTGGTTACGCAAGCCTCTATGCTCACATGGACTGTGCCGCTAGCTACGGAACTCGTGCTCCCAAGATGTGTACGGCTTCGCTTTACAATAAGATTGCCGACACCGATGCACGCAAGGAGGCTTGGTTCCCAACAATCGATGTTGAAAACGAAGATGATCCTTATCAAGCATTTGCTCCCGAAAAGTGGCGTGGCGGTCACCTGCAGCGCAAGATGGTATTCCGCGACTTCTCTCAGTGGATAGGCGACTACATCTGGATGCGTGTTGAGGAAATGTACCTCACTGCAGCCGAGGCCGAGTGCCGCTTGGGTAAGGAAGGTGAAGCAAAGGCTCACCTGATGGCTCTGATGGAGAAACGCGATCCAAGCTACACTTGCGACAAGACCGGTACAGCTATGGGAACTCTCACTAGCGATGAAACCGGTTCACTGCTTGAGGAGATCATCCTGCAACGCCGCATTGAGCTATGGGGCGAGATAGGTCGCATGTTTGACATCAAGCGCTTGAAACAAGGTTTCGTTCGTCCAGCAAGTGATGGATGGCACAATGGTTGCTCACTTGCTAATCGTCCTGCCACTAAGAATCCTGAGAACTACATGTGGGTTCTCACAATTCCACAGTCGGAGTTTGACGGCAACAAGAATATGACTCTTCAGGACGACCAGAATCCACTAGGCGATGAGTAAAACACTAATGTTAATTGTTTTTTAAGACATACGCATAAAAATTATTAAGTGCGGGTGGCGAGCGAGTCGTCATCCGCACTTTGTTTTTCAACGGCAGGCACAGTTGTGTGTCGCTTCCTCTCACGTGTGCCCTGCAGAAGCACCTTTTCACCTTGGGTTGAGGATGAAAAAATGTGATTAATTTTGCGGAACGAGAAATTTTTCTTATTTTTGGAAAATAATTAATTCTTAGGTTTTTAGAGAGCCTGTCTTCAATGGCCATAAATAACGCTTTATCATGATAAATGTTTTTCACATAGTTTCTAACAAGACGTGGGGTGGGGCTGAGCGATATGCTAGCGACCTGGTGGCACGCATGCGCCATGACCCCGACTACTATGTAGAGGTGGTGAGCGCTCGCAACGACGACATCATTGAGCAGTTCCAGAAGATGGATATCCCGGTGTCGATACTTCCCTTGAAGGGCATTCGCGACTTTGATAGCCCTGTGCGACTGGCGCGCATGCTGCGCAAGGGCAAGAACATAGTGCATGTTCACACCTATCGCGATGCCGTCACAGCGGTGATGGCGCGCATCATTAGCGACAATCCCGACACAAAGGTGGTTTTCACACCTCACACACTCAAGCGCCCCACAATGAATTATGTGTCGAAAAAGGTGTATCGCAACATCGACCGCTATGTGTTTGTGTCGCAGTTTGCCTACGATTATTTCCTTTCTCACGCACCGCGCCTGAACCGTGCGCAGACTCTCGTTATCCCCGAGAGTGTGCTCAACACCGACACTAGCGCCCAAGCCCCCGTTCCCGACCTTCGCAAGCAGCTGGGCATGCAGCCTGAGCAATGCCTTATCATGTTCCACAGCCGCTTGAACAAGGAAAAGGGGGTGGACGTGCTTCTAAAGGCTATAACACACATCGACCGCAGTCGTTACAAGCTGGTGATGCTAGGAGAGGGGCAACCCAAGGCGGTGTCGAGAATAAAAAGCTACATCATTGAGAATAAGCTTGTAGATAATGTGAAATTGCTTGGTTTCCAGCGCAATATGCATGGCTACTTGTGGCAGTGCGACTTTGGTGTGCAACCCTCGACGATTGCCGAGATGCAAGGCATCAGCAACCTGGAATACATGAAGCAGGGTAAGCCCATCGTCACCACCAGTAATGGCGCCCAGCCCGAGTATGTGCGCGACATGGAAAACGGTCTCCTTGTCAAGCCCAACAATCCCGAGCAGCTAGCGCAGGCTATCAGCACCCTGTGTGACGACCACGAGCTCATTCAACGCCTTGGGCGTCAAGCCAAAAAAGACTTTGACACCCACCTCAACTACGACCGCTTCTATGACAAAATAACGTCGCTCTACAGATCCTTGTTTAGCGACTAGTGCGCATTATGGGAGAAAGAAGTTGCGGTTTGTGTCTATTATTTTTGTACCTTTGCGCCAGTTAAAAATCACTATGTGTTATGCGAATAGTTATTCAACGAGTGAATGAAGCGTCGGTGACCATCGACGGCAAGTTACATAGCGCTGTGGGCAAGGGCTTCATGGTGCTGGTGGGGGTCGCCACGGGCGATGTGGAAGACGACGCGCGCTGGCTGGCGCAGAAGACATCCACGTTGCGGGTCTTTGACGATGAGAATGGCGTGATGAACCGTAGCATCATTGATGCCGATGGCGAGGTGCTGGCTGTGAGCCAGTTTACACTCAATGCCAGCACGCGCAAGGGCAACCGTCCCAGCTACATCCATGCCGCGGGCCACGATGTGGCTGTGCCCCTCTATGAGCTCTACTGTAGCGAGCTTGAGCGCTTAACGGGCAAGGAAGTGAAGCGCGGTGTGTTTGGTGCCGACATGCAAGTGTCGCTCATCAACGACGGTCCTGTGACCATCATCATCGACTCTCGCTTGAAAGAATAATTGACGAGGAAGCATATACCCTTGTTGAAGAATATTTTTTTTACGCTCAAAAAAATGACAATACAAGAAGCACAACAGCGTGTGGACCACTGGATTAAGACGGTGGGTGTGCGCTACTTCAATGAACTCACCAACATGGCCATTCTCACCGAGGAAGTGGGCGAGGTGGCGCGTATCATCGCACGTCGCTATGGCGAGCAGTCGAGCAAGCCCAGCGATGAAGGCCGTGACCTTGGCGACGAGCTTGCCGACGTGATGTGGGTGGTGATGTGCCTAGCCAATCAAACGGGTGTTGACCTTAATGCCGCTCTGGAGCGCAACTTTGCCAAGAAAACCACTCGCGACGCGGCACGGCACCAGCAGAATCCAAAACTGAAAATTCAAAACTAAAAACTATAAAATAATTATGGCTGAACAAGTTAATCAAAACAAGTATTTGGCTGCTATCAATGGCAGCAATGTGACAGAAGATGACGCTAAGGTGAAAGCCGAGGTGCAAAAGATAATTGAAGAGCATGCAGCCGAGAACAACACTGCTCAGGTGCAGGAGTTCCTGCTCAACACAGTAGATCTCACCACATTGAGCACTACCGACAGCGAGCGCAGTGTGGCAGCGTTCACACAAAAGGTGAACGACTACTGGCGCAACTACCCCGACCTGAAGAACGTGGCAGGAGTGTGCGTGTATAGCAACTTCGCTCAAGTGGTGCGCGCCAATCTTGAGGTTAGCGACGTGGATGTGGTAGTGTGCAGCGCCAGTTTCCCCGCTTCGCAGGCTCACCTGGAAACAAAGATTGCCGAGACAGCTCTGGCAGTCGCCGATGGTGCCGACGAGGTAGACATCGTCATCAACATGGGCTACTTCCTGGATGGTGCCTACGAGGAGCTGTGTGACGAGATTAGCGAGATTAAGCATGCTTGCCATGGCAAGTTGCTCAAGGTGATTCTGGAGACCGGATGCCTGGAGACTGCCGAGAACATCAAGAAGGCTTCGATACTGGCAATGTACTCGGGTGCCGACTTCATCAAGACCTCGACAGGCAAGATTTACCCTGGTGCCTCGCTCGAGGCGGCATGGGTGATGTGCCAGTGCATCAAGGAGTACTACGAGAAGCATGGCATCATGGTGGGCTTCAAGGCTGCCGGTGGCATCCGCACCACCGAGGATGCGGTGAAATACTACACCATCGTCAAGGAAGTGCTAGGCGAGAAGTGGCTCGATAACCGCTACTTCCGCATTGGCGCCTCAAGTCTTGCCAACGCCTTGTTCCAGTCGTTCACCGGCGAGGACAAGAAAGTGTTTTAATAGTTTACAGTTTACGCGATACGCCCCTCCTTAAAATGAAGCTTTTTCTCCTTGATGCTTATGCACTGATTTTTCGTGCTTACTATGCGTTGATTCGCAATCCGCGTTACACGTCGGCAGGGCTTAACACGTCGGCAATTTTTGGCTTTGTCAACACCTTGCAAGAAGTGCTCAAAAAAGAACGCCCTTCCCACATCGCGGTGTGTTTCGACCCTCCCGGCGGCACATTCAGGCACGAGGCTTACAAGGAATATAAAGCTAATCGAGAGGCGACCCCCGAGGATATCAAACTCGCCGTGCCCTATATCAAGCGCATCATCCACGCCTATAACATCCCTGTGATTGAAGTGCCTGGCTACGAGGCCGATGATGTGATAGGTACTCTCGCGCACATGGCGCAAGAACATGGCTTCGACACCTTCATGATGACCCCCGACAAGGACTTTGGGCAACTAGTGACCGAGCACGTGAAAGTCTATCATCCCGCGCGCAAGGGTGGCGACCCCGAGGTGCAGGGTGTGGAGGAGATAAAGGCTAAGTATGGCTTCGAGTCGCCCTTGCAAGTGATCGACATGCTCGCGCTCATGGGCGATGCCGTCGACAACATCCCCGGTTGCCCCGGTGTGGGCGAGGTGACGGCAATCAAGCTACTCAAGCAGTTTGGCACTGTAGAGAATTTGCTTGCCAACACCCACCAGCTCAAGGGTGCCCTGCTCAAGAAGGTGACCGAGAATGTGGAGCAAATCAAGTTCTCCAAGTTTCTTGCCACTATCAAGACCGATGTGCCGCTACAGTGGGATGAGCGGCAGTTGCGTCGTGAGCCTGCCAATCTCGAAGCCCTCAAGCAGGTGTTCAGCGAGCTGGAATTCCGAGCGTTGATGGTGCGCCTGGTTGATCATGGTGAGGCCAATGTGGGTCTTGAAGCCCCAGGCTTGAGTGCCAACGCCACACCACAGCCAGTGCTTGAACCCGCTCAGGCAACAGCTGCCCCTAAAGCCGGCAAGAAAGCGGGGCAACCGCAGCTACCATCGCTCTTTGATGACCTGGAGCACGACACTACTCCCGCAGCTCCCGCTGTGGTGGAAACCATCGACATCAACAGCCATGAGCATGACTACAGTCTCATTGCCGACGACGCGCAAGCGGCACAACTGGTGCAACAGCTTGTAGAGGCAGGCAACCCCGTGGGGCTGTGCCTTGTCGCCGATGGTGAGGAGGCGATGCGAGCACGCATTGTGGGACTGGCGGTGAGCACCGAGCGCTATCGTGCCGCCTTCATGCCGCTCGACGACATGGGGTGGATGCTGAGTGCTGTGGCACCGCTCTTTGAGGGCAAGGTGCAGCTTGTGGGCAACGACATCAAGCGTTGCATGGTGGCACTGAGTAGGATGGGAGTGGAGATGAAGGCGAGCTACTACGACATAGCCGTGGCGCATTACCTCTTGCAGCCTGAGCGCTCACACAGCACACGCCTCATTGCCGAGGAGCTGATGAACTACTCGGCAATCTCGCTCGAGAGTCTCACTGGGGCTAAGGGAAAGAAGCAAAAACAGCTTGCCCAGGTCAAGCCCGAGCGCCTAGCCGAGTGGGCTTGCGAGACTGCCGACATTGCTCTGGCGCTGAAACCACTTCTCGACAAGCGACTGGAAGAAAACGGCTTGACACACCTGCTTACCGACATCGAGTTACCGCTGGTGGAGGTGCTGGCAAGCATGGAGATGGCAGGAGCGCGCATCGATGAGAAGGCGCTAGCCGACTACTCGGTGAAGCTCACCGAGCAGATGAACACACTGGAGCGTGAGTGTCACGAGCTGGCGGGAATGGAATTTAACACGGCATCGCCGGCACAGGTGGGAGAGGTGCTTTTTGACCACCTGAAGATAGACGCTAAGGCCAAGAAGACTAAAACAGGGCAGTATTCCACCACCGAGGAGATACTCATGAAATTGCGCGACCGTCATCCGCTGGTCGACAAAATACTGGAGCTGCGCGGCATTCGCAAGCTGCTCTCTACCTATGTAAATGCCCTGCCAGCACTGGTGAACCCACGCACGGGGCGCATCCACACCACCTATAACCAGACGGTCACCGCCACCGGGCGACTGTCGTCGACCAACCCTAACTTGCAAAATATCCCTGTGCGCAACGACGATGGCAAGGAGATACGCCGAGCGTTCATCCCCGCCGAGGGAAATGTGTTCTTTAGTGCCGACTATTCACAGATTGAGTTGCGACTGGTTGCCGACTTGAGCAATGACGAGACAATGCTCAACGCCTTTGCCGCCGGCGAGGATATCCATGCCATCACAGCTTCTAAAATCTATCATGAGCCACTGGAGCAGGTCACCAGCGAACAGCGACGCAAGGCCAAGACAGCCAATTTTGGCATCCTCTATGGCATCTCGGCATTTGGGCTTAGCCAGCGTCTAAACATCCCGCGTAGCGAGGCTAAGATGCTCATTGATGGCTATTTCGAGACGTTCCCGCAGGTGAAGCGGTACATTGAGCGCAGTGTGGCGCAGGCGCGTGAGCAGGGCTATGTAACCACTCTCTTTGGGCGCCGGCGCATGCTCCCCGACATCAACTCGCGCAACGCTGTGGTGCGCAGTTTCAGCGAGCGCAACGCCGTCAATGCTCCCATCCAGGGTACTGCCGCCGACGTCATCAAGCGTGCCATGATAGCCATCTATCGCCAGTTCAAGCAAGAGGGCATCAAGTCGCGCATGATACTGCAGGTGCATGATGAGTTGAACTTCGACGTCATTCCCGCCGAGCTCGACCGCGTCACTGCCATTGTCGTCACCCAGATGGAGAATGCCTACAGTGGCCGGGTGCGCCTCACCGCATCTCACGGCGCCGCCACCAACTGGCTCGATGCCCACTAGCTTTTAAAAGACAATTACGGGCAATTGCTGGGATTTTCTTTTATTAAACGTGAGTTCGACGAATTTATCATTTGAAAATCATTGCGTTAGCAACTCCCCCTCTAAGTTAGAGGGGGGCGGGGGGAGTATGTCCCCTCATTTGATAGTTATCATACTCCTCAGTCGCTCTGCGACAGCTCCTCTATCTTAGAGGAGCAGCCTGATATACAGCTATTTATTTTCATCGAACTCACGTTATCTTAGAGGGGGAGTTGCGCCTTTTATCACATTATGACACACCCCGCTAATGCTATGATTTCTTGTGACCTCGGAATGATGTTTGTCAGTCGATGATGAGCATGGCGTCTCCGTAGGCTCCGAAGCGGTATTTCTCGTCGATGGCTACCTTGTAGGCTTGCATCACAGTTTCATAACCTCCAAAGGCGCATGTGAGCATGAGCATCACCGAGTAGGGCAGGTGGAAGTTGGTCACCAGCGCGTTGGCGGTGGTGAAGTCGTAGGGTGGGAAGATGAACTTGTTGGTCCATCCGTCGAATGGCTTGATGTGTCCGTTCATGCTCACTGAGCTCTCCATAGCTCGCAGTGTAGACACGCCAATGGCGCACACTTTGTGTCCCTGGTCACGGCGCTGGTTCACTCTCTCGGTAACGTCGGCGGGTATGAAGATTTGCTCGCTGTCCATGCGGTGCTTGGTGAGGTCTTCCACGTCGATGTTGCGGAAGCTACCCAGCCCCAAGTGCACGGTGATATACTCATCGTGAATGCCTTTTATCTCCATGCGCTTGAGCAACTCGCGGCTGAAGTGTAGACCAGCGGCAGGAGCCACCACGGCGCCCTCGTTGCGCGCGAAGATGGTCTGGTATCGTTCCTCGTCTTCGGGTTCTACCTCTCGCTTGATGTAGTAGGGCAGTGGAGTGTGTCCCAGTGCATAGAGGTTGCGCTTGAACTCGTCATGGTCTCCGTCGTAGAGGAATCGTAGTGTGCGTCCTCTCGAGGTGGTGTTATCGATAACCTCGGCCACCATGCCCTCGTCGAGCCCAAAGTAGAGCTTGTTGCCAATGCGAATCTTGCGAGCAGGCTCCACGAGCACGTCCCACAGCTTGTGCTCCTCGTTGAGCTCACGCAGCAGGAACACCTCGATGTTAGCTCCGGTCTTTTCCTTGTTGCCGTTGAGCTTGGCAGGGAACACCTGTGTGTCGTTGAAGATGAAGGTGTCCTGGTCGTCGAAGTAATGGATGATGTCCTTGAAGATGCGGTGCTCAATTTCACCAGTCTTGCTGTGCAACACCATGAGCCTCGCCTCGTCGCGATTGGGGGCGGGGTGCATGGCGATGAGCTCACTGGGCATGTTGTTGTTAAATTCCGATAGTTTCATCTGTAGTCAGTATTTTAGTGATTGTGGTTATATTTTATTTGTCGATTTGTGATTGGCGAGGCGCGCGGGAGCGTTGCCGGGCTTGACGCTGCGCTTTGCGCTGGCGGGCCGCGGCACGGTTAGCTTCGCGCTCGCGTTCCAGGCGCTGCTGCTCGGCACGGTCGGGACTCACCATCTCCTCGGTCTCAAGGCGAGCGATGAGGGTGTCTACCCGCTCGCAGTTTTCCACACTCACGTCGCCCACGCGTGTGCGTCGCAGTGCCGTGAGATGTGCTCCGCTACCCAGCGCCACCCCTATGTCGCGTGCCAGCGCGCGGATGTAGGTGCCCTTGCTACACACCACCCTGATGGTGAGTGTGGGCTCTTGTGGCAGGCCACATTCAAGCACTTCTATCTCGTCGATGACGAGAGTCTTGGGGCGTATTTCCACTTCCTTTCCCTTGCGTGCGAGCTTGTAGGCTGGCTTGCCGTCGATTTTGCACGCCGAGAAAGCCGGTGGCACTTGCTCAATGCTACCGGTGAACTGCTGTTGCAGCACTTGTTCCACCAGCTCGCGCGTGATGTGCTGCCAGGGGTAGGTGGCGTCGACCTGAGTCTCAAGGTCGAACGATGGTGTTGTCTCACCCAGGCGCATGTGGGCGACGTATTCCTTTACGCCAGCTTGAAGTTCCTCGATGCGCTTGGTTGCACGGCCGGTGCACACGGTGAGCACGCCAGTGGCGAGGGGGTCGAGCGTGCCGGCGTGGCCCACACGCAGGCTCTTGATGTCGAGCCGCTTGCGTAGTCGTGTACGCACCTTTTTCACCACCTCAAACGACGTCCACCCTAGTGGCTTGTCAACGCTGAATATTTCTCCTTCTATAGGGTTGAGCATGAGAGTTTATTAAAGTGTTAAGTATCAAAGTAGAGGAGGAGTTGCTCCCGACTAGCACAAATAACGAATTGTGAGAAACTGGATGCCGTCTACTAAAGTGAAAAATATTCTTCTACATCATTGAGCAGATGATGGTTGCGATGCCGGCGATGGCGCAGTAGATGCCAAAGTAGATGAGCTTGCCACGCTTGACGATGCTTATCATCCACTTGCAGGCGAAGCACCCCGAGATGAATGCCGCCAGGAAACCCACCACGAGAGGGAGGGTGGTGATGTTGTCAAACACGTCGTCGCCTTTCATCATTTTCAACACATCGAGCAGGGCTTCGCCCAGGATGGGAGGAATGACCATCAAGAATGAGAATTGAGCCAGCGACTCCTTTTTGTTGCCCAGTAGCAAGCCAGTGGCGATGGTGCTTCCTGAGCGCGAGAGTCCCGGCATCACGGCGCATGCTTGTGCCACGCCAATGATGAGAGCGTCTTTCCACGATATTTCTTGCTTGATGCGTGGCTTGGCATAGTAGGAGAAAGTGAGCAGTGCCGCAGTCACAAGCAGCATGATGCCCACGATGAGCAGTCCTGAGCCAAACACTTGCTCAACGTAGTCCTTGAAGAACACTCCCACGATGCCCACGGGAATCATGGAGATGAGGATGTTGATGAAATAGCGTGTCTCGGCGTTGAGCTCGCACTTAAATAGTCCGCGCACAATCCAGTCGATCTCGCTCCACAAGATTACCAGAGTGCTGAGCACAGTTGCCACATGCACCAGCACGGTGAACATGAGGTTGTCGCTGTCTTGCAGTCCAAACAGGTGTGCCCCTATTGCCAAGTGTCCACTACTACTCACCGGCAAGTATTCAGTGAGTCCCTGAATAATGCCTAAAATTAAAGCTTGTATCCAGTCCATAAAGAGGGATTAAATGATGTGAAAATAAAGTGGGCTTCGACCACACATGTAGTGTGCCTTAGCCTTCTACTTCTTCCTTGTTTTTCTTTCCGCGATAGAGGATGGCGGGAACCATGAGCAGGAATCCCACAAAGGTGATGAATGGCGCTACCACGATGCGTGTTGAGTTGAACACGTCGTTGTTGAAGGAAGAGCCGTTGTTGGCCGAACCAGCCATCATGAAAAATCCTAGCGCGATGAGAGCCAGCGATATTGCTATCATGATGTAGTTAAGCTTGTTAAGTGGGAGACTTTCGCTCGTTTTTCCTGTTGCAGCACTAGTGCTGTTGAGGGTGGGTTGTTTCTTGTTTGCTTGAGCCATACTCATTCAATAGATGATTAATAACTTTTTAGCAGGGCGCTACTGCCCTAATTTCGTTGCAAAATTACAATATCAAAACCCGTTTGTCAATATCTAAGCCTCTTTTTTTCAATTTTTTTCACTCAAAAGGTATTTTGCAACACCCTCCACGCAGGTAGAATTCCTTTAGTAACTTTAATCTCAGAATAGTTACACTACTGTTATTGCAATGTTGTTGTGTGTGGCAAAAAGCGTCTGTTATCCTAAAAAATGAGGGGTAGGGTGGCAAGAAAAATGGCTTTTTCAAGAGTTTTTTTAAATTAATTTTGCGTTTTGCTTTTAAAATCGGTAAATATCTATTACTTTTGCACCGCAAAAATAAAAACGTAAAATAAAAACACAGAATAAGATACACACTATGGCAAAGAAAAAAAATCAAGAAACCCGCACAAAACTTGAGGATATCAACGAGTCATTGTCGGGAATCGAGCAGAAATTTGAACAACACAAGAAGGTTATTTACTGGATTGTGATTGCGATTTTGATTATCGCACTCCTCGTGTGGGGATATTTCAAGTTCGTCTATGGTCCTAACTATGAGAAAGCTAAGAAGGACCTGAGCAAAGCCGACACCGAGCTGCTCATCAAGAACGACTCTACCGCGGCTCTCAAGAGCTACGAGAAAATCGCTAAGAACTACAGCAACCCCGCCGGTAACCGCGCTAAACTCTCGGCGGCTACTATCCTCTATGGTCAGGGCGACTATAAGAAGGCTCTCAACTACCTTGAGGACTATTCTCCCAAGGGTGAGATTGCCGGTCCCGCTTCGCAAGCGCTGCTGGGCGACTGCTATGTGAACAATAAAAATCTTGACAAGGCAGTTTCGGCCTACGACAAGGCTATCAAGCTCGCCGGCGAGAACAAGGTGCTTGTGGCAAGCATTATGCAAAAGAAGGCTAACGTGCTTCACAGCCAGAAGAAATATAAAGAAGAGCTTGATCTCTACGAGCAACTCGAGACCAAGTACATGGGTCCTGGCGCTATGGATGCTCAAATTGAGCGCGCAAAGACCATGATGGGCGGTAAATAATCATCGAGATTGTGAAAACGCAAGTTTTTCTATTATCTTAGGGACAAAAAGAGAGTTGGACACGGCGGCTTGTCGCTTAGTCCAACTTTTTTTCATAGTAACATAATAAACACACACATACACACACAAATACTTAACATGGAAACAAAATACAAGCGCATACTTCTTAAGCTCAGCGGTGAGTCGCTGATGGGCGAACAAGGTTACGGCATCGACCGCCAGCGTGTGGACGACTATGCCGAGCAAATAAAGGAAATAGTAGATGCCGGAGTGCAAGTGGCAATTGTGATAGGTGGTGGAAACATCTTCCGTGGACTCTCGGGAGCCGCTAAGGGCTTCGACCGCGTGAAGGGCGACCAAATGGGTATGCTGGCAACCGTTATCAACTCGCTGGCACTATCGTCGGCACTGGAAGCAGTGGGTCAGAAAGCACAGGTGTTTACCGCTATTGCCATGACACCCATTGGCGAGCAGTATACCAAGTGGCGCGCCATTGAGGCGATGGAACAGGGCAAGGTGGCAATCATGTCGTGTGGCACTGGCAATCCCTTCTTCACCACCGACACTGGTAGCACCTTGCGAGGCATTGAGGTTGAGGCCGACGTCATGCTCAAGGGCACTCGTGTGGATGGCATCTACACCGCCGACCCCGAGAAGGACCCCACCGCCACTAAGTTTGACAGTATCACCTACGACGAGATTATTGCTCGCGGTCTCAAAGTGATGGACATGACCGCCACTGTGATGGCTAAGGAAAATAGCCTTCCTATCCACGTGTTTAACATGGACGAGAAAGGAAACTTGCGCAAGGTAATAGTCGGTGAGCCCATAGGCACCGTTGTGACTCCCTAGAATACCTTCTAGAACTCTACACCAGCCTTGAGCAGAAGGTTGTGGAAGATGGCGTTCTTGTCTAGATAGGAGCTACCGCTCTTGTCGGGGATAGCGCCAGGTGTGTCGCCAGTGCACCATAGCTTGTAGTGAGCGGTGTGTAGCGCATAGCCCACTCCCACGTTGAACGAGAAGAACTGGTTGCTCTTGAAATGGTAACCAATGGTGGGAGACGTGTAGAATCCCTTGTGGTTAATAAATGTAGCACCCACTTTGAGGCTTACAAATGGGGTGTTGCTACTCTCGTTCTTGAAGCTATAGCGTCCCTCGGCATAGATGGGGATAAAGGGGTAACGCCAGTTGGGGTCGTTCTCCTCGGGTTGTGCCTTGTCGGTGCGTTGTGGGTAGGATTTAAGCACAGGATTGAAGTTGTGGATACCAATACCGGCGCCCAAGTAGGCACGTGGAGTGATGGCGTAGCCAAAAGAGGTTTCGATGAGCCAAAAGTTATTGCGTGGTTGCCCCATTCCCATTGAGTATCCCAGGTCGATAAATCCACGAAATTTAGCTGTGTCGTAGTTTTTCTTGCGGGTTTCGTGGCTTATGTGGTCAATGTCGCTCATGGCAAATGTGTAGTTCATGCCATTAAGTGTTTCCACTTCTACTTGTTGCTCGTTGCGCGAGGTGATAATTCCCTCAATCACTTGCCCGTTGCGCAGGTGAATCTTAACCTTAGGCACCACGTCGAGTGCCATCATGTGTGTAGACATGGCTATTGCCATAATCAAGATTAATAGTGTTTTTTTCATGTTTTAATTAGGGGTAGGATAGGATAGGAGTTACTAGGAATTACTAGGAGTTGCTAGGAGTTGCTGGGAGCTACTAGGAGTTACTAGGAGTTGCTAGGAGTTGCTGGGGGGATTGTGGATTTTATATTAATCATTATAATCATTATAATCATTATAGTCATTATAGTCATTAACTAAAATGTTTGCATGTCTACTAGGTGCTTGTAGTTGCCTCCTAGTGCCATGAGTTGGTCGTGGCGACCTTGTTCTACCACTTTGCCGTCGTGCATGACATAGATGAGGTCGGCATTCTTGATGGTCGACAGGCGGTGGGCTATGACCAGTGTTGTGCGCCCATGCATGAGCTTGTCGAGAGCCTCCTGCACCAGGTGCTCACTCTCGGTGTCGAGTGCCGAGGTGGCCTCGTCGAGGATGAGAATGGGGGGATTCTTGAGGATGGCGCGTGCAATGCTGATGCGCTGTCGCTGACCACCTGAGAGTTTGCACCCCCTGTCGCCAATGTTAGTGTCGAAGCCGTGCTCGCTAGCCATAATGAAGTCGTAGGCATTAGCTATGCGAGCGGCTTGCTCCACCTGCTCGAGAGTGGCGTTTTCCACGCCAAAGGCGATGTTGTTGAAGAATGAGTCGTTGAAGAGAATGGCTTCCTGGTTCACATTGCCCATGAGCGACCTCAGTTGCGACACGCTAAAGTTGCGTATGTCCACATCGTCGATGGTGATAGACCCCTCGTTCACGTCGTAGAAGCGCGGTAGCAAGTCGGCAATAGTGGTTTTTCCTGAGCCACTTTGTCCCACCAGCGCCACCGTCTTGCCACATGGAATGCTGATGTTCACACCGTCGATTACCCAAGCATCTTGATAGCGAAATCTCACATTGTTATAGCTTATACCCTGACTAAGCGCTGTGAGTTCCACGGGCTCGGCAGGGTTGGTGATGGGGTTGTTGGCTCCAAGTATCTTGTCGATGCGCTGCATTGATGCCATGCCACGCTGAATGTTGTAGCTCGCCTTGGAGAAATCCTTAGCGGGATTGATGATGCTATAGAAAATCACCATGTAGTAGATGAACTTGGGCGCGGTGATGGCATCGGTGCCGTTGAGGATGAGCGTGCCACCAAACCACAGCACAACGGCTATGGTTGCTGTGCCCAGGAATTCACTCATGGGGTGCGCCAGCTCGTAGCGACGGTTCATGCGTCGCGAGATGTTGCGATATTTCTCGTTTTCGCCGCTAAAGCGTCGCATCACCTTGTCCTCGGCATTAAAAGCCTTGATGATGCGCAGTCCGCTGATGGTCTCCTCAATGTTTGACATGATGGTTCCCAGCTGGTTTTGCTGCTCAAGCGAAGCTCGCTTGAGGTACTTGCCCACTCGGCCCATGATGAGTCCCGCCACAGGCAGCAAGATAAATACAAAGAGCGTTAGTTGCCAGCTCACAAAGAGCATCATTGCCAGGCACACAACAATCATGATGGGATTCTTGAACATCATGTCGAGCGACATCATGATGGAATTCTCCACCTCGGTCACGTCGCCGCTCATGCGCGCCATCACGTCGCCCTTGCGCTCGCTAGAGAAGAAGCCAATGGGCAGCGACACAAGTTTGTTGTAGATCATGGCTCGCAAGTCGCGCACCACGCCAGTGCGAAGCGAAATCATGAAATAGGCTGCCATGTAGGCACTGCCTGTTTTCAATCCTGTCATCACCACCAGCGCAGCCGCTATGCATGCCAGAGCCACGCTCTTGCCACTGGAGGCGATGATGGTTTGCACATAGTAGTAGAAGTTGTTCACCACCACCTTGTCGATGCTCGCCGAGCCCCAAGGGGTGTAGCTATAGGTTGCTGTGTTGAGCTCAAATAGCATTTCCAGTATGGGTATGATGAGCGCGAAGGAGAACAGCGTGAGCAGTGCCGCCAGGATGTTGAACACGATGTTCAGCGCCAGCTGCTTCTTGTAGGGAGGCACAAATCGCCTTAGTATTTTAAAAAAACCTTTCATTGTTATGTCATGAGCAAGAAGTGGTGGCAAAAGTACATAAAAAAAAGCGTTTTAGCAAGTTGTTCATTGGTGAGTTGCGCAAAACCTTGTTCGCTTGCATTATTTCATTGTTTGTGGGCAATTTTCATTATCTTGCTGAAATAGATTTGTAACATCATGTTATTTTTCATAATTTTGTAAAATATAAATTAGAAAGATATACTCCGAAGGAAATGCTCATGAAAATTCACAATAAGTTTAATAAGCAAGAATATATAATTTACGCAATAATAATAGTGCTGATGTTTATTATTCCCACTGTTAGCACTCTTTTTCATGGTCATGACATTGACGACACACAGTTCTTGTGGAACGACACGGTCAAGAACTTTAAATCTATAGCAATTTTTGTTCTTGCTCTTGCTGTTCATGATTTGTTCATAGCTCCGCTATTGGTCTACAAGCACAAGGTGCTGGCTTATTTCGTTGGCTTTGTGATCTTGCTTGGGGTGTTCTATGGCTACAAGTGTGCTACCCATCCCAAGGAACCCACGTTGCCACCGGCAGTGACCGATGTCAGGATGTTGCCTTCACAGCCCCCCGGCATTAAAAACATGCCCCCCATAGCTCCGCCTCTCACTCAGCGTCACGACATAATCACGATGATATTACTAGTGTTTGGATTTGGAACTAACATTGGTGTTAAGTTCTACTCGCGTTCTCTCTCGGCTCGCAAGGAGATGGAAGACTTGGAGAAAGAGAACCTTACACAAAAGATGGAGCACCTGCGTTACCAAATTCATCCGCACTTCTTCATGAACACGCTCAACAACATCCATGCTCTGGTTGATATCGACCCTGAGAAGGCTAAGGAGAGCATCATAGACCTGTCGCGGCTCATGCGCTATGTACTCTATGAGTGCAATCACGACTATGTGATGGCGGCTAAGGAGATGGGCTTTATGGAAAACTATGTTAAACTCATGCGCATCCGCTATAACGGCAATCTCAAGTTCATGCTAACAACTCCCGACGACGGCACGCAGGTGTGGTTACCGCCATTAATCTTCATCTCCTTTGTGGAGAATGCCTTCAAGCATGGTGTGAGTACCACCAAGCCTTCGTTTATTGAGATAAAAGGTAAAATTTACCATGGCGATGATCAAGAGAGTCGCTTGCTATGGACTTGCCGCAACAGCAAGCGACAGGACAACAATAACGGCACTGGCAAGGTGAGTGAAGCCAGTGGTGTGGGCTTGAGCAATATCAGGCATCGACTCGACCTGATGTTTGGCAAGAACTACACCCTCAACATTACCGATGGCGAGAAAGAATTCCTGGTTGAGATGGACATTCCCGTCAAGACTAGCGACCCTGAAGCTATACACAATGCATAATTCATAATGCACAATTCATAATGCACAATTCACAATGCACAATTCACAATGCATAATGCACAATTCATAATGCACAATTCATAATGCACAATGCGTAATGCACAATTCATAATTCATAATGCTTAATGCAAAATTCACGAATATAATTTTTAATGCTTAATATATAATTACTTTAACTTCCTTAACACTATGATACGTTGCATAGCAATCGACGATGAGCCCCTGGCACTGCAGCAAATGGAGAGCTACATCAGCAAAATTCCTTATCTAGAACTGGTGGCAAAATGCCAGTGTGCCACCGACGCTAAGAGCATTATTGACAATGACAAGGTAGATGCCATCTTTTGCGACATCAACATGCCCGAGCTCAATGGGCTCGACTTTGTGAAGTCGCTCAAGAATCCCCCAATGGTGGTCTTCACTACGGCCTATAGCGAGTATGCCATCGATGGCTTTAAACTCGATGCTGTAGACTATTTGCTCAAGCCTTTTGGTCTTGACGATTTCAGGAAAGCTACCGAGAAGATCAAGAAGCGCTACGACGCTCAACGCATGCTACAAGAAGTGAGCCAGGTGGATGAGGATGATGCCATCTTCTTGAAAACGGAGTATAAGATAGTGCGCATCAACGTGAGCGACATCCACTATGTGGAAGCAATGAGCGAATATCTGCGCATCTATGTTGATGGTGCCACTCGCCCCATCATTGTGCTCATGAGCATGAAGAAGATGGAGGAGCGCCTGCCCTCGTCAAGTTTCATGCGTGTGCATCGCTCATTTATCATCAATCTCAAGAAAATTAAGGAAGTGAGCAAGAACCGCATCTCGCTCGGGGAAGATGTGGATGTTCCCATTGGCGACAGCTACCGCGACAATTTTAATGCCTACATCAACAGCAAGTTCTTGACGAAATAGCGAAGCTATTGTTGTCATTAGGATTGATAAAACAATCGCCGCAAGTAAAAGAGCTTGCGGCGATTGTTGTGTTATAAAAGAATGAAAGAGATTAGAGCTGTGGGCCAGCGGCTACCAGAGCCTTGCCGGCTTCGTTGCTCTCATACTTGTGGAAGTTCTTTACAAAGCGACCAGCAAGATCCTTGGCTTTCTCTTCCCATTGTGCGGCGTCGGCATAGGTGTCGCGTGGGTCGAGGATAGCGGGATCCACGCCCTCGAGCTGAGTGGGAACGGTGAAGTTGAAGTAAGGAATTTGCTTAGTGGGCGCATTGTCGATGCTGTGGTTTAGAATAGCGTCGATGATGCCGCGGGTGTCGCGGATTGAGATGCGCTTGCCACTACCGTTCCAGCCGGTGTTAACGAGATAAGCCTTAGCACCGCTCATCTGCATGCGCTTAACGAGCTCCTCGGCATACTTGGTGGGATGCAACTCAAGGAATGCCTGACCAAAGCATGCGCTGAAGGTGGGAGTGGGCTCGGTGATGCCACGCTCAGTACCTGCGAGCTTAGCGGTGAAGCCACTCAGGAAGTAGTACTTGGTCTGCTCAGGAGTGAGGACCGATACAGGAGGCAGCACGCCAAATGCGTCGGCGCTCAAGAAGATCACCTGCTTGGCTGCTGGGCCATGGCTTTGTGGGCGCACGATGTTCTTGATGTGATAGATGGGGTAAGAAACACGAGTATTCTCGGTCACGCTCTTGTCGGCGAAGTCGATCTTACCATCTTTATCAACGGTAACGTTCTCAAGCAATGCGTCGCGATGAATAGCGTTGTAGATGTCGGGCTCGCTCTCCTTGTCAAGGTTGATAACCTTAGCGTAGCAACCACCCTCAAAGTTGAAGACGCCCTCGTCATCCCAGCCGTGCTCGTCGTCACCAATGAGCTTGCGCTTGGGGTCGGTAGAGAGTGTAGTCTTGCCAGTACCGCTCAGGCCGAAGAAGATTGCGGTGTTCTCGCCGTTCATGTCGGTGTTAGCGCTGCAGTGCATAGCGGCAATACCCTTCAGTGGAAGGTAGTAGTTCATCATCGAGAAGAGACCTTTCTTCATCTCGCCACCGTACCAGGTGTTGAGGATTACTTGCTCCTTGCTAGTGACATTGAACACAACTGCTGTCTCGCTGTTGAGGCCCAGTTCCTTGTAGTTCTCTACCTTAGCCTTGCTGGCGGTGTAAACGATGAAGTCGGGCTCTTGGTCAAACTCGGCCTCGTTTTGTGGGCGAATGAACATGTTGGTCACGAAGTGTGCTTGCCATGCAACCTCCATGATGAAGCGCACTTTCATGCGAGTGTCCTTGTGAGTGCCACAGAAACCGTCTACGACAAAGAGGCGCTTGCCACTGAGTTGCTGCTGAGCGAGTTTCTTAACGGCAGCCCATGTCTCTTGACTTGCCGGGTGGTTATCGTTAGGATACTCGGGAGTAGTCCACCACACGGTGTCCTTGCTATTCTCGTCCATAACGATGAACTTGTCCTTAGGCGAGCGACCAGTGTAGATACCGGTCATTACATTGATTGCGCCAAGTTCGGTCTCCTGGCCTACATCGAAGCCTTCAAGGCCCTCCTTAGTTTCCTCGTTGAACAATACCTCATAGGTGGGATTGTAAAGCACCTCGGCAACATCGTTGATGCCATACTTTGCTAAAACTGACTTATCAAATTTTGCCATAGCTGTGTAAAAAATTATTGAATGTTTTTCTTTTTAAGTTTTTTCGCTTTGGTGAAAAATAAACCTCATTTTCTTTTAGAACGCAAAGTTAGTCAATTATTTTATAATAAATTAATTAATATGGAAAAAAATCCTTAATAGGGTGAAAAAAGACACTAATTAAGGATTTTTATATGTGTTATGCGCTGAGGGTGCGCGCAAAAGCTATAATAGGCTCACGTGCATCATTTTTTCTTGAGTAGAGCGTAGAGCTCACGCACGCCACTCACCATGAAGCCGAGCACAATTATTATGAGCCAGTCATGCAGTGAGAGAGGCTCCACATTAAAGAAATCGTTGAGCAAAGGCACTTGCACAATCGCCACTTGCCCCAGGGTGACGATGGTGGCTATGAGCAAGAATCCATCGCATCCTTTCAGGTTCCACCCCGAGCCTCCGGTCTTGTAGGCACGAGCGTTGAACATGTATCCCATGTGGGTGATGACAAATGTGGTGAAAATGAGTGTTAGTTCGTAGGTGGTGAGTGGGTTTCTCTTGCCCAAGTCCAAGTTTACAAGCTGTGAGAGGCTTGTCACATCGCTGTGCTGGAAGATGATGAGCATTAGTAGCAAGATGATGAAGAACATGATACCCACACCCAGGATGTTTTGTAGCATCGACCTGTCGAGGATAAAAGCGTGTGGGTCGCGTGGTTTCTCGTTCATCACGCTCGGCTGTGGTGGCAGTGCCGAGAGTGCGATGGCCGCAAAGGTGTCCATGATGAGATTTACCCACAGCATTTGTGTTACCGTGAGTGGCGACTCGGTGCCCATGAAGGCTCCGCACAGCACTAGCAGGCACGCCGCTACATTAACAGTGAGTTGGAAGAGCAGGAAGCGTTGAATGTTTTTATACAACGAGCGCCCCCACATCACGGCACTGGCTATTGTGCTGAAGGAGTTATCCTGGATAATCATGTCGGAAGCGTCTTTGGCAACAGCGGTGCCGTTACCCATAGCAAGGCCAATGTCGGCACTGTTGAGTGCGGGAGCATCGTTAGTGCCGTCGCCAGTGACGGCAACCACTTGACCTAGTCGCTGTAGCGACTCCACCAGGCGTTTTTTGTCCATGGGGCGAGCACGTGCTATAATCTTCACGTCGAGCACCCGCTCGTCGAGCTGGCTGTCGCTAAGCTTGGCGAGAGCCGAGCCCGTGAGGATGTTGCTTGGTCCGTCGTCGTGTGTCCACAATCCTATTTTTCGCCCTATTTCCACTGCAGTGTCGGCATTGTCGCCCGTGACAATCTTCACCGCAATGCCAGCGTTCATGCACTCGGTTATCGACTCTTTCACTCCGTCACGAATGTCGTCGGCAATAGCAAAGACTCCAGCAAAGGTGAGGTTGTCGCTCGTGAGCTTGCCATCGCTGAAGATATTATCTTGGTCATCGACAATGGCATAGGCGAGAGCTAGGGTGCGCATAGCCTTCTTTTGATACCCGTGCAATGTGTTGAGTGTGTTGTCGCGGGTGGCGTTGTCGATGTTAGAGAGCGATAATATAATCTCGGGCGCCCCTTTCACATACAGCACTTTCTTGCCCAGCACTGCCGAGTGAACAACGGTTGCCATGTATTTGTTCTCGGTGGAGAATGGTAATTGATCAATCACTTCCACGTTGTCGCGGATGTCGAGATACTTGTAGCCTTCCTGCTCGAGCCACAGCAGTAACGCTCCCTCGGTGGGATTTCCTATAACCTTGATGGTACTAGGATTAGCAAAGTCAAGGTTGGCGGTAGAGTTTGTAGCAAGCATCTCGGCAAGCAATGCCTTGTCCACAGCAGGAGCGCTGTAGTCGGCCACTTGCATCTGGTTTTTGGTGAGTGTACCAGTCTTGTCGGTGCATATTACCGAGGCCGCCCCCATTGTCTCGCAGGCGTGCATAGTGCGTGGCAGGGTGTTGCTCTTCATGAGTTTTCTCATGCTGAATGCCAGGCTCAGAGTTACCGACATGGGCAGTCCCTCGGGCACAGCCACCACAATCAGTGTCACGGCTATCATGATGGTCTTGAGGAAGAAACTGATAAAGTCCACCCAGTAGTCGCCCGAGCCAAAGTCTTGTGGATTAGACACTAGATACCACGCTATGCGCCCCACAATGATGAGGATTGCCAGCAGATAACTGCCTTTAGTTATCCATTGTGCCAGTTCGTTGAGTTTCTTGCTCAATGGCGTCTCGCTTCCACGTCGCACACGCATTCTGTCGATTAGCGGTTGTTCAACCACCACGTCGGCACTCTCATTCTTGCTGAGATAGTCGTTGAGGGCATCGTTAGCCTCTTTTTCGCTGTGATAGGTACCCAAGATATTGCCACTGTCGTTATCCTTGAGTAGCCACCCCACCTTCACCTCGTTACCCTCATAGAGCGAGTGGTACACGTGACCACTCTCGGTGGCATCTCCCACCTTTTCCACTTGAGCGGTGCAATATCCTTCGGTGATGGAAGTCCCCTTTTTTATTTCATTAGGCTTGTAGGTAGCGCCTTTTTCAAATTGAGCCGGGTCGGTAGTTTTTTCGGTCATCAATTCACCGGTAAGCGACGACTCATCCACCGTGAGGTTTATCGCCTCAAGCAAGATGCAGTCGGCAGGCACTTCCTCGCCGGGTTCGAGTTTCACAATGTCGTCGACCACAATCTCCTTTCGTGTCACCTGGCACATGTTACCGTTGCGATAAACTTTCACCAGTGTGTCGTCATTGGTTTGATTCAGGCTCTGGAATGTTTTCTCGTTCTTTTTCTCAAGAAAATAAGCGATGCTAGTAGCCAAAATCAGCGCGATGATAATGCCTATGGGTTCAAAGAAAGTGGTCCATGGTGCATTATCCCACTCATATTCATATACCGCAATCCCTATTGACAACACAAAAGCTGTGATAAGGATTTTAAACAAGGGGTCGTTATATCCGCCAAAGAATCCCACAATCACGATCATTATCGTTGCAATAGCCGCTATCAAGGGTATAATCCATGCCACAGAGCCCATGCTGGTTGAGAGGACTGCAGCTGTAACAATGGCTATTGCCACAACCGCTGCCATAGTCAGTGAGATGGGATGGCGGCACACATTCTTGAATTGTTCCCACAGCGACTCTTCCTTGGGTGGCGTGAGAACGTTGGCGCCATGCTTGGCGCGACTTTCAAGCACTTGAGCATCGGTCAAGCCTTGAAAATGATTATGTGCGGTTTTAGTTGGCATTATTCTAATTTTTTTATTCGGCAGTGAGGTGGTTGCCGTTCATGCGGTTAATATATTGCTGTATGAGGGCTTTAAGCTGGCGTTCCATCGCGTCTTGTTCAGGAACTTGCCCCTTAACGTTGTGCTGTAGCATGGGGTCGCTCTTGAAACGATACATCGCCTTGACGCTGTTGCCGTCGTGTTGCATCATCAGGTCGCCCTTGATAAACTGGTAGATGCCATTGTTGTAGTTAAAAGCCCACGTTTGCTCAGCTGGAGTGTTAAGAACGTCGCAGCCAAAGGCAAGGTAAGGCTTGTCGTAGTGCAGCGCTCCCATGATGGTGGGCATGATGCTGGCTTGCTGCATCACCACATCGTCGCGCATAGCGGGAGCCAGTGAGCCATCGGGGGTGAAGAAGATGATGGGAATGCTGTAGAGCCCCAAGTCGGTCTTGTACACATCGTGAGTGGACTGGTTAGTGTGGTCGGCAACGATAACAAAGAGAGTGTTGTTGTACCACGGCTGCTTGCTAGCCCCCTCAAAGAAGTGGCGCAGAGCCATGTCGGTGTAGCGCACACACTTGTGAATGGGTTGAGAACCCTCGTCGGGAAACTGCTTTTCAAGCTGCTTGGGCACCTTGAAAGGATGATGACTCGAGGCGGTGAACACTGTGGTCATGAAAGGTTGCTTGTAGCCGTTAATCTTGCTGAGCATGAACTGCAGGAACGGGTCGTCCCAAATCGCCCATGAGCCGTCGAAGGAGTTGTCGCCATCGAAGTGTGGGTCGGCATTGAACTCGCTACGTCCCAGGAATTGCTTGTAGCCTGTGGCACGAGCAAAGGCTTCAAAGCCCATCGACCCATTGCGGGCACCATGGAAGAATGCTGTGTGGTAGCCCTTGCCGTCGAGCTGTCGAGCAAGACCACTGAGTGAGTTCATTGATGCGGGAGTGAGGAAAAAAGGCTCAATCATCATGGGAATGCCTGAGAGCACGCTAGGCATGGCATCGATGCTCTTGCGTCCGTTAGCATAGCTGTAGCTGAAGGTTAGCGACCGGGCGATTAGCGAGTCGAGGAAGGGTGTGTAACCTTTATAAGTGCCACCGTCGAGGTCGTGGTTGAATGCTCCCACATATTCCTTGCCGTAGCTCTCGATGATGAGCACCACCACGTTCTTGGGCTGGAAAGTGGCAGCACTATCGGGAAGGTGCACAGGAGTATAGATGGCTTCGAGTTGTTGTGGGTCGTTGAAGTAGTGAGGGTCGACATACACGTTCTTGCCCATTGTGCGCAAGATGGAGAAGGGGGTGTTGAGCACCAGAGCCGCATCGGTGGGGCGATTTACGTACTGGTTGGCATTGCTCACTGTGATGGGGCGCACGTCGCGTGTGAGTGCGCCACCGCGCATTCCAGCTACCACCACAGGCACCATTGCCACCAGGCACAGCGTCATCGCCAGGTAGTATCGCCACGAGCGTGCCTTGCCAGTGGTGAGCCGTGGCGTCACATATAGTTTCCACATGAGCCACACCAGCGCCACGGCAAGTAGCACAAGGTACCAGTGGTGCATAAATTCAACGCCAATAATTCCCGCAAGATTGTTCTCGTGACTGAACTCGCTCAGCACCGTGCTTGTGGTGCGCCGACTGGTGTACTGGAAATAGACGGCGTCCATCAGGTTCATCGCTAGCGCGAGAGTGTTGATAACGATAAATATCCACTTGCACACTTTGTGATAAGTGCCATTTTCCTTGCAGTGTAAGGGCAATAGCATGAGCAAGATGTAGAGCGCAAGAGTGTACATGATAGCCGATGAGTCAAACACCACGCCACCCTGGAATGCCGTTACTATCCCTTGCCAGTCAAGCCCTTGCTTGAAAAAGCTATAGTTTTCAAGCAGATAAGCCACACGGGCAATGAAATAGATGCAGTAGGCCATGAGCAGGTTAAGAATTACCGCTACTAGCGGTCCTGCATGGGATGAAAGTATCTTGTTTCTCATTTTGTGTTGACTATCTAAATCGTTATTATTAAGGAGTTATTTCTCGTTGTTCTCAATGGTGACGCGAGCCCAGTCGCCGCTGTTGTGGTCGATGATGCCAAAGAAATCAGGCTCGTCAACAATCTCAGCACTAGGGCAGCCTTCAAACTGCACCTTGATTATCTCGCTCAGGCTGGCAAACTTTTCCATAGCCTCGTCGCTATTGCTAAAGCGATAACTGTCATTACCTTGCTCGCCACTACTATAGTATTTAAACTCAACTTTCATGCGGGTGCGTGGTTATTATATATTGCGGTCAGCTTGTGTGTGAGTGCGTTTTCTCTCTCTCGTGATGCCAAATCTCAAGGCTGTTAAACATGTTTTGCCACAAGATGTAGAAGCCTGGTCCCACCGCCGACAGCGGGTTGAGGTAAGCGCTCGACACCCAGATGGCAAAGGCGGTGTTCTTCTGACCCATAGCTTGCCCCATCTCGGTAACAGAATGGAAAAAGCGCCCGGCATACCTGCCTAGAGCAAACTGCACAAAGGTTATTAGCAAGCTTGTGAGTGCCACAATCACTATAAATGCAAATGTCGTGCCAGAATTCATGATATTACGCATTGTCGCCCCCGAGATGACGAGCAAGAGCACTCCCCACAGGTAGAACGACAAGTCCTTGTTGCTGATGATGAGGCGATGCAACCGTGGCATGAAATGCTTCACCACGTAGGCGAGCCCCATGGGAGCCACTAGCACCGAGCACACCTTCCACAGCAGTGCCAGGAAAGCATCGAGAAAAGGCATGTCTATGCTCTTGTCAACAAGAGGGAACACAAGTGGAATGAGAACAGCTGCCAGGAAATTTGACAGCAACATGAAGGTGGTCATCTTCTCCAGGTCGCCATCGAGCTTGCTGGTAACCACTGGGGCAGCTGTAGCGCAAGGGCATATCACACAGCAAATGATGCACTCCATTAGTATGAGCTTGTCGCCATGGGCATTGTAGTAGATAATGAACGTGGTACTCAATATCACCAGCAACAGTTGCATGGCAAGGATGCACCAGTGCCATCGGCAAGGACGCATGCGGTGAAAGTCGGCACGACAGAAGGTGACAAACAAGATTACAAACAAGATCCACGGCAAGATGAAGTCGAAGAACTTGTTCATCACAGCCGAGGCCTCATCCAGTGCTGGAGTGAAATAAAAAATAAAATAGACCACAATGCCGGTCGACATCGCCACTGGCAGGGTCCATTCTTTCAGGAAATTGATAAACTTGTTCATTACAAGTTAAGAAAATCTACTTGTTGCTATAGCGAGTAAAGGTCATGGGCAGGTCGGCAACGGTGCAATGCAAAGTGGTGCCGTCGGTCTGCAAGTTGGTAACAGGAAGTTGCAGGGTGCCCACCTTCAGTATCAGAGCCTGCTCGGTGAGAGTCCAAGAGCCTGTGACAAATGGTGCCACACCACCACGATAAGCATAGAGCCGTGCTGTGCCATCACTGTTGAACTGAACCACAAAGCGCGTTGTTGCCACAATTTCTTTCACGCGATTGAGGGCATCGATAGTCTCTTGCGTGAGTTGTCCGTTCTGGGCAAGATAATTAACAATAGTCTGTTCCAGCTGTTGCGACTTAGCCTCGTCGATAACCGCTTCCCAAGCACCCAGCAAGGGGTTGCTGGGCTGTGGCTCCTGCTTGTCGTCGCCACACGAGGTGCAGGCATAGCAAAATGCCATCGCCACCAGCAGTAGCACAAATCCCCACAATATGTTTTTACGTTTCATGAGCTTTCTAATTTTTGTGCAAAGTTATAACAAAACGCATTCACAAGCAATAGTGGCACAGCAATTTTTATTCACAGGTCTACCCCCTCTCCACTTGCCCCCTCGACATAGCACGTTATGACCTCAACAAAATCTTAACAACTTGCTAAAAATATATTCAGTTTTAACATAAATCCTAATGTTTGAATTGGGTTTAAGGAATATTGGTTTGCAAACGTCAAGTTTTTTGTCGAAATTTGCAAACAAAATGGTTGCGCAAGCACAAGACATAATGTTTACTTACTATAAATAATATATTCACTTTAACATTTCTTACACAATCATGAAAGAATTAAAAGGCACTAAAACAGAGAAAAACCTGCAAGAAGCTTTTGCGGGAGAGTCGATGGCTCGTAACAAGTATGACTACTGGGCTAGCAAGGCTAAGAAAGACGGATATGTGCAGATTGCCGCCATCTTTGAGGAGACTGCTAAGAATGAGAAAGAGCACGCTAAAATGTGGTTTAAGTATCTGGAGGGTGGAGCTATACAGCCCACTACAGCCAACCTCGCTGCCGCAGCCGCCGGCGAGAACTTTGAGTGGACTACCATGTATGACCGCATGGCTCAGGAGGCCGAGGAAGAAGGCTTTGCCGAGATTGCTGAGAAGATGCGCGGTGTAGCGGCTATCGAGAAAGAGCATGAGGAGCGCTATCGCAAGCTCTTGAAAAACATTGAGGACGAAGTGGTGTTCTCGCGCGATGGCGACGTGATTTGGCAATGCAGCAACTGCGGTCACATCGTGGTGGGCAAGAAGGCTCCCGAGATGTGCCCCGTGTGCGCACACCCACAGGCTTATTTCCAAATCAAGGCCGAGAATTATTAATCACTGAGTAGTGGTTGTGTCATTTATCACATTATGACACACCCACCAATAGGGCTTTAATAAAATATAACGTGAGTTCAGCTTGAACTCACGTTATTTATATATATCCGTTATTATTGGTTGGGATTAGTTGTCTTGAAGGAACAATGGGTCCTCGGGCATGACCATGATGGGTTTTTGCTCGCTGGCCTTGAGGATGTGCTGTGGCACATATTTCTTGTCTACTACCAAGCGGAAAGCATATTCGTTAAACCACTCGTTGGTCATGATCATGTAGCCCTTTTGACCACTGTCGCCACCCCACGAGTTCTCTACTTTCCACTTCACGGGATTTCCACTGGCATCAAGGTCGACTGCGGTGAGAGTCATGGCATGGCTTGAGCCACTGTCGAAGGTGGCGATGCGCTGGGCCTTGTTCATGGGGAAGGTGGTGCCAAAGAGAGTGCCATAGTCATAGTTGTCAAGTGCCAGGTAGCCATTGGTGCGGTTGAGTTGCTTGCCCACGTCGTAGCTAGAATAGAGTTTTGTGCCGTCCTTGAGCGAGGCGATGGCCATTTGCGCAATGTCTTCCATGGGCAGGTTGATGTAGCACCAGTTGTGACCATCGTAGGTGTGGCGGTCAAGTTCCACCTCATAGGTCTTGTAATACTCTCGCCTGGGGTCGTTCATAGCCATGATGAAAGTGCCATTTACCGGTCCGCCCACAGTCTCGCGGTAGAATTCGAGTGGAGTAAAGGTGCGACTTGGGGTCACAGTCTTACCGTCCTTGTTCTTGAAGGCATAGGTGAAGCTCTTGATGGGGTCTCCCAGTGTGAGCGACAGCATGTTGTAGATAACTCCCAGCATCTCGGTCTTGCGTTGCTTGATGGCGTTAGCAGACTTGCCGTCGGCAACCATTTTGCGCAACTCCAGTCCTTGCTCACGCAGTTTCGACGACAATAGCTGGCTCAAGCGTGAGGTGCGCTCGGCGCTATAAGTCTCGGGCTGTGCCTCAACGGGCACGAGTCCATATTTCTCGGCAAGGTCGGCAGCACCACAAAAGGTGCCTCCATCGTTGATGGGGTTGCGGAAGAAGAATTGCACGCGCTGGTCGTCGAGAGGCTTTCCGGCACAGTCTATCACGCCCTGTAGCATAAGATTGGCTTTCTCGAGCTGATCCCAGAAGAAAAGATAGTCGTGCGAGAATTCCACACGCATGGTGTCCTGGTGGCGCTTGGCAAAGTTGGCGCGCATCACGTTAAAGCTAGAATACATCCAGCATCGCCCGCTAGAGCGCTGGTTGTGGATGCTTTGCTTGGGGGTCTCGATGCTGAAGTGAGTATCACTCACGGTTGTGTTACGGTAGTTCTTGGCAAGGTCGTCGATAGAATTCGCCGCCATGGCATTGCTCAGTGCGGCACTGGGTTTTGCGGTTTGTGTGATTTGTCGCAACATACCGGCGTCGATGCCGCCTTGAGCGCGATTTTGTGCTATTGCGGGCATTGCCACAGCAACGCTCAGCACTAGTGCTAATGATTTTAATGATTTCATGTGTGAAGTTTATGTTTTGTAATGATTATGACTCGCAGTTTTTTTATAGCTGGTGAGTAGCTTTCATGCGGTAGTAGTTGTCGAGGCTTTCAAGATACTCCAACTGTGTGTTATAGCACATGATGAGCACAGCAATGAGAATGAAAGTGTAGACAATCATCCATATAGTGAATGAGCGGCGATAGTTGCCGTGCTTGACCTGGAGCAGCACGTAGAGGGCTATCACCACAAAGAGTGGCTGCATGGGTAAAATGTAACGGCTCACTGAGCCACCGGTGATATAGGCAATGATGAGGAAAACCACAGGCGGCCACCATGCCCACATGCCCAAGTTTGACTGCTTGTAGTGCACAATGGTGATGAACAAGTAATAGTGCAGGCACACACCGCCCACAAAGTACCACATGAGCCTCACGCGTGGCAACACACTCAAAGCATTGATGATAGATCCCTCATAGAGCCACGGGAAGGGGATGATGTATTGCACTCCGGCAGTGACAGGCAGCAGTAGCAGGCGTTTCCACTCGGGATAATGGAAATAATCGCCCATTATCACCAGGTAAGGTTGCTGAATTATTCCCACCTTGAAGGCTTGTGCCATGGCATCGCCACCATCTACCGTGCGCAGTTGCTGGCCATAGCTGTAAGAGAACAACAGGCTGAAGCTCACTGTGATAATAGCCGCTATCACAGCCATCGCGGAGGCTGGCTTCCATTGTGCGCGATGGTTGGCAAAGGCCATCATGATAGCGCCAACTATAGCGAAATAAGTAAAGTTGGTGCGCACCATTGCCAGCAGCAGGCAACCAATGATGAAGATGGCAAGGTTGCGATAATTATCGCGCCTGTTCAGAGATTTCCCGCTCATTAAGCCAGCAAGTGTGTAGCCCACAAGGGTCATGCCTAGGGCGCATGCCGCCTCCTTCTGGATTCTCACACCTTGAGAAATGAAAAATCCCATTAGCGAAATCAATATCATTGCCACAGCGGCAATGGTCGAGGGGCGGGTCTCGGGAAATTTGCTACACAGCAAGCGGCAAGCCAGCTTGCCGGTGAAAACAATAGTGAGCAGGGTGAACATGTAGTTCAAGGCTATGGGCCACACAATGCTCACTCCCAGCAGGTGCCACAGCCACAGCATGAACAAGGGTAACCCCTTGAACGACAGCTTGGGCTCGGGACAGCGCCCATCGTAGTGGTGTAGTGCCCACTTGTAGTAGCGCCCGTCGTCGGCCACCAGGTGTGGCATCTCAAGTGAGTGTCCAGCCTCGAGTGTGCACATCTTGATGCTGTAGATAGCATAGATGGCAAGTGCTAGTGCCACCGCCAGTAGCCACCACTGTCCCCAGCGGCAGGCGAAGCTACCGCGTGAGTAGACAAATCGTGGCACAAGGTAAGCAACCGTCATCGCGGTCACTATTGCCATAGCGTCTCGCATGGCAAAAGTACCCGCCACAGCGGCAACGACCAGCCCCAAGGCAATAACCTCGGCAAGCACCAGTAACCATGAACTGGCGCCAGCAGGTCGTGTGACGCGACTGGAATCAACTATAGAGTTTGTTCTATTACTCACTATTAAGGCTTAAATCTCTAGTTTCTGCAAAATTAGTCTTTTTATTCCATAATGGACACCAATAATGATAAAAATGTGGCGTTAGCTTGTGTTTTTTTGCCATTTTTTTTATGTTTGTATAACTTTTGAAGATATGTGAACCGGTTTTTGAGTAATAATTTATATCTTTGCGAGTTAAAAACTTTTTTGCTTGTCATGGAAACAAAGCCACTTAAAATAGATGTTGATAGCGTGATAAGGCAGCGCTTGCCACGTCACTATCGCTACATTCCACGCTGGGTTATCAGGTGGGTGGAGCGCATCATCAAGCAGGATGGCCTCAACAAGATTTTGAGCGATATTGGCGACAAGAAAGGTGTGGAAGCTGCCGACGTCGCGCTTGCCGACCTGGGTATCACCCTCCAGACGCATGGCGAGGAGAATATCCCCGCCACCGGTCGTTTCATCTTTGCCAGCAATCATCCGCTAGGAGGCCTTGATGGCATGGCATTGATTTCGCTCATTGGGCATCGCTATGGCGGTGAGATAAAATTCCTTGTCAACGACCTGCTCATGGCAGTCAAGCCGTTCGACAACGTGTTCATGCCTGTGAACAAGTATGGACGGCAATCACGGCAAAATGCCGCTGAGATAGAGGCTCAGTATCGTAGCCACCGGCAGATGATAACTTTCCCCGCAGGGCTGTGTTCGCGTCGCTTAAAGGGTGGCGTGATAGGTGACCTGCAGTGGCAAAAGGCAGTCGTTACTCATGCCGTGAGTTCAGAACGTGATGTGATACCCGTTTACTTTGATGCCCACAATAGCAAGTCCTTTTATCGCTTCGCCAAGTTGCGCGAAAGGCTAGGCATCAAGTTCAACCTAGAGATGATATTACTGCCTAGAGAGATGTTCAAGTCGAGTGGTAGCACGTTCAATGTATACTTTGGAGCCCCCGTCAAGTGGCAGTCGCTAAATGCTCATGACGCTCGCGCCGAGGCATCACGCTTGCGCCAAAGTGTGTATGAACTGAAAAAGAAATCTTAAATGAGTGCGTTATGAAACAACTGAAGATTATCGACCCCGTTAAGCTTAGTCTTATTGAGCAGGAACTCACCCCAGAGCGATTCTTGCGCAAGACTAACAAAGCCGGTAACGAGATTTATGTTATCGATGCTCACAACTCGCCCTGCGTGATGCGAGAGATAGGGCGATTGCGAGAGATTGCGTTTCGCCATGCTGGCGGAGGCACGGGGAAGGACTGCGATATTGACGAGTTTGACACCATGACTCCCGCGTGCCAGCAGTTGCTGGTGTGGAACCCCGACGCGCGTGAGATAATAGGGGCTTATCGCTACATCACTGGCTCCAACATGCAGCGCGACGCTAGTGGCATGCCCCGCATTGCCATGTCGCACATGTTTCGTTTCTCGCAAGAGTTTCTCGACGATTATCTCCCCAAGACGCTGGAGCTGGGACGCTCATTTGTGCGCCCCGAGTACCAGTCGAGCCGAGTGGGCTCCAAGGGCATCTTCGCGCTCGACAACTTGTGGGATGGCCTGGGGGCTCTCACGGTCATTCACCCCGAGATAGAATATCTGTTTGGCAAGATGACGATGTACACCAGCTATCCCATCGACTGCAGGAACTTGTTACTGGCATTCCTGCACCTGTATTTCCCCGACAATGAGCATCTGGTAACTCCCATCAACCCACTCGACACAGGACGTGACTTGAATGATGTGGCTACTTTCTTTAAGGGCGATGATTTTAAGACCGATTATAAGAGCCTTAATACCTACATCCGTAGCCATGGCATCAACATTCCGCCATTGGTGAATGCCTACATGAGTCTCTCTCCCACCATGCGCATGCTGGGAACGGCTATCAACCACGAGTTTGGCGATGTGGAAGAAAGCGGAATCTTGATAAAAATTGATGAAATCACCGACACCAAGAAAAGCCGCCACATCGACACCTATCAAGGCTAGTGGTTCTATTGTCTATTCCAGGGGTTGAGATGCTAAATGAGTTGTCACCTTTCAAGAAAAAAATATTAAAGAACGCACCATAATATATTATAAAATAAAGTGTAATAACACAATATATTCCACGTGGAAACGTAAATAGAAGATAATGAAAAAAACAATTAAAGAACTACTATGCTTGGTCGCCGCTCTTGTGGGAGGTGCTATAACCATGCATGCCACAACCGATAGCGTGACCTTCAACTACAGCGCTGGCGTGACACTCAACACCGGCGGTGAACAGTTCGCTCCCTATTATATCGCTAGCAATCGTGGAGGAACGGTAACACAGCAGCACTCCGCGCTCATCAATGCTGCCATTAAGCACGAAGTGGACACGACAGTGCGACTATCGTGGGGTGTTGGTGCCGAAGTGTGGGCTGGCTACACCTCGAGCGCTAACTATAGCCGCTACGATGTGGCTTCACTGCAGTGGTATGAGAATTCACAGCATCCGTCACGTGCATGGGTTCAGCAACTCTATGCCATGGGTAAATATCGAGGCGTGTTCTTAGTGTTGGGGCAAAAGTACATTGACGCAGGTGTCGTGAACCGCAAGTTGAGTAGTGGCGACTTGATAATGAGCTATAACGCTCGCCCCTTGCCAGGCGTGCGAGCCGGTTTTATCAATTTCCAGAACGTGCCCTTCACGCGAGGCTGGTTGCAGGTGCGTGGTGAGTGTGGATACTATCACGACAGTGGTAAAAAATGGCTCGAAAATCATTATAATTACTACAATCAATTCATTACCACCAACATTTGGCTCAACTACAAGAACTTCTACTTGCGCACCAATCCCTCTAAACCGCTCATGCTCACAGTGGGCGCGCAGGCAGTGTGCCAGTTTGCCGGCACTACCACCTATTATAAGGCTGGTGAAGTAGAGAATCAAGTGAAAATGAAAGCTGACTTCAAAGCATTCTGGAGAGCTTTAATTCCTGGTAGCGGAGGTGAAACACGTGGCGATAAATCGTTCTACCAAGGCAATCATCTAGGCTCATGGGATATAGCTTTAGACTACAGGTTGCGCAATGGCGATGTCATCAGGGCCTACTATCAGTCGCCGTGGGAGGATGGCTCCGGGCTGGGCATGATGAATGGCTTTGATGGCCTGTGGGGGATAGAATATCGTCGCCCGGGACATGGCATCGTTACCGGGGCTGTGTTTGAATTTCTCGACTTGATGAATCAGAGTGGTCCCATGCATTTCTCTCCCAGCGACTTTGTGGACGATACGCACCCTGGTGGCAGTGACATTGCCTATAAGGCCACCGGTAGTGACGACTACTACAATAACTATTGCTACAATGGCTATCAAAATCGAGGCATGGCGATGGGAACTCCCATGACGCGCTCGCCACTCTACAACACCGACGGTTACTTGCGATTTACCGATAATCGCATGCGTGGCTTTCACATGGCAGTGATGGGCGAGCTGGGACAACAGTTTGGATATCGTGCCATGCTCTCGTGGCGCAAGTCTTATGGTACACCATTTGTGCCACGATTAGAGCCCGTTACATGCACCAGTATGATGCTTGAGGGAACTTACGCGCCACGGTGGCTTAACGGCCTGCTGTTCACTGTTCAGGTGGCTCACGACCATGGCAAGCTCTATGGCGGGAACAACACAGGCGCACTGCTCTCGGTGAGCTATAGTGGAAACTTCAGTTTAGAAAAATAAAACTTAACAAGCAAGAAATGAAAAGATTAACAACTCATATTCTAATGCTGCTGGCGATAGTGGCCATGAGCAGTTGCACCAAGAATAATGGCGACATAGGCTACTGGTTTGGGTTATGGCATCTCGACTCGATAGAGCTTAACGGAGAGGTCGACAACAATTATAATGGTTGCTATTATTTCAAGTTCCAGAACAAGGTGTTTTGCATCAGTTGGGTAGACGAGACCACTCACGACTATATAGAGCAATTTGCACAGTGGGAGGCGTCGGCAGGCGACAAGTCGCTAACAGTAAACTTCATTGACGACCATTTCTCACCCAACTTTGGCGACACATTCCCAAGCAACTATATGGCAACGGTAAATGATTTTAATGTCTTAACACTCAATAATACCACCATGATCCTCACTCGTGTGGATGAGGAAACAGCAGTGACCGTCACCTATCACCTCACCCGTTGCGGATAGAGAGTGGGGGACAGGCACGATAAGGCAAGAAAGAAAAGCACCACCATCAAGCATCAACTTGTGGTGGTGTTTTGTGATATTGTAGATTAATAAAAATCTTTCTATGCCTTGCGCACTACAGCGATGGGAGTTTGCTGAGAATTTTGGCACAAGGGGTTGTCTCTGAACAGGGCGCACAAGAACTTGTCGTCAAGACTCTTGCTCGACTTGCCCAGAATGTTAGCACCCAGGTCGTTAGCGTCGATGATAACCACTTCATTGCCAAGTTTCTCTTTCATTTCTTGGGCAACCTTGTGAGGCTTGTCGGGAGCCATCTTGGCATAGCCGTTGTAGGGTGGGATAACGCCGTCGGCAGGTCCATCGATGGCACGTGCACGATAGCCACACACCTTGTAGAAGGCACCTCTCACGCCGAATGGCTTGGTAACAGCTGCCGCCAGGCATCCCAAGAAGATGCGTGGAAGTCCCACGTCTTCGAGTGCCAACTGCATGGTGTAAGGGCTGCTGATGCCAATGCCGTGAGGCGATTTATAAACAAATTTCACAAGGAACTTTGCAAGCCAGCTGGGGTTCATCTCGCTGATGGGGAATGCTCGCCCTTGAGTGATGGCAACGATCTTCTCGCTCACGAATATCATGTCGCCAGGCTGTCGAATCTCTTTAGTGTACTCGTCGAGCACCTCTCCCAGGTCATCTTCCTTCATGATGAGCTTGGTCTTGCATGGAATGCGCATATATTCAACACCATCTACAGTGATGTTGATGTTTTTTCCTTCATTTGCTTTAATTTCCATAATCAATCAATTATTTTTGTTGTCGTGTAATTGCTTTATTTTTAGCGCCACAAAAGTAGTTATTATTAATTAAAAAAACAAATTATCACTCTGTTTTTGGATTTTTTGAACTAACGCATGTTTTCGGCAATGCATTTGCTTGTAGAGTATGCACTTTTTCATCAGGTTGTGGCATTGTTGATTGAAAAAAAGTGAATATAATGATGAGAAATAGAAAAAAATATTATCTTTGCACAACAAAAAGTGAGAAATAGGTAAATAATTTTGGGTGAAAAACATGTTGTTCAAGTGTCCACAGTGTGAGAAGGTAATTGACATGACGCTCGAGGAACTGGCCTTGAGCAAGAAGATTGTGGTGTGTCCGCAATGCCTCAACGAGTTTCTCGCGCAAGGAGTCGATATCCCGGCATCGATGTTCAGGACACGCGTTGCTACCTCGGCAAGCAATGTGTCGAAGCAACTCTATTGTCACAGCTGTGGCGAGTCGTTGCCGGTAGCGGGACTAAAGTTTTGCCCTTATTGTGGAGCGTCGCAAAATCTGGCAGCTCCCGCCTCGGTTGAGCAACAAGAGGCTACCGCCCCAGTCGCCACGAGCACCCAAGCCATGGGCGACAGTAATCTAAAGACGGTTGAGGACAAAACGGTGGTTGAAGATGATGCCTACGACATCATGGCGAATTTGCCACTCATCCGCCCCCTGCCACGCTTGCGCAGCCGTCGCGAGGTGATGGGAGGTCCGGTGACACGTGCCATGTGCTACATTGTCATTTTCATTCTTATCGCTATTTTCCTCTTTGTGCTCTATCTTTCAAATTTTGACGAGGACGGTAGCATAGCTCGCTCGCTAGGCTTGCCTGTGTAGAGAGTTGTCAGTTTCGTTTTTTTAAGACAATTACGGACTAAAGCTTTGTGCATTAGAGTGGATTTATTACAGACAATTGCTGGGATTTTTATCAGACAATTACTAATAATCACAAACAATTAAAATTTTAGCGCTAGTGAGCGTGTTAATTTTGAAATTATTATTGTCCGATAAAACAAAGGGGTCGCCTTCAGCGACAGTAAAGAGTGGTTTCAATACCCCCCTTTGGCACTTGTTCCGCTCGCTATCGCTCGTTCCACAAGTGCTAAAGGGGGTTACTCATAGGTCAGCCTTCGGCTGAAATTCGCCCATAAAAAAGTAAGCCCATCATTTTACTGCTGCTATTATTGTATTGAATATCAACAGATAGCAAAAGTTTCTAAAAATTTTATCGGACACTATTGTTTTGAAATAAATTTTAGCGAAGCTTTAATTTTCGCCCGCAGGGTGGCACCGTTTCATTATCGGTTATTTCTAGTCTTACCATCGTGGGCGACCGCCGCCAAATCCACCGCCCCCACCAGGACGACCACCGCCACCAGGAGGTGGACCTCCAGGTCCTCTGCGGAACTCGTTCTTGTTCTCAGGCTCTTGCCCCTTGGCAAAGGTGGTGAAGCGATAAGTGAAGGTGAGCATGCCATAGCGTCCCAGTGAATTGTAGATAGCATCCTGAATGTAGCTTGCCGTTTGAGTGCGACTGATGTTCTTCTGTTGTCCCAGGATGTCATATACCGAGATTTGTATCGATGCTTCCTTGTTGCGCAAGAACTGGTAGGCGATAGAGCCGTTCCATATCCACTGGGTGCTGTTGTAGCCAGTGCTATAACCGCTGGATGTGCTGAAATTGAGGTCGGTGCTGATGACGAGTCCAAAAGGTGCCGAGTAGGTGCCGTTGAACATTGCACCCCAAGTGTGCACATTGCGGTCTCTAGAGTTTTGCATTGAGTTGTGGGTGAGCTGATAGCCATAGCGTGGGCGCAACTCCAGGTCGAAGAGCGAGGTGCGATAGGCGATACCTGGAGCAACGTTCAGGTTAAGACCTATGCTGCGGTTGTAGTCGCCATCGCTGAATCCCTTAGTTTGCGACAAGCGGGCAAAGAGGTTGCTGGTAAAGTACCATGCCTTGCTGGAGCTGAATGGGAAGCTGAGCATGTTCATTGCCATTGCGTCCCACACGCCGTTGATATTAGTGTAGGTGGTTGTTTGTCCACCGGTTGTGGGGTCGTTGGTGATGGTGGAGATGATGCTGTTTTGTTGCACGTTCACACCTATCATTGCCATGATGCTGCGTTGCGCGTCCTGGTTGAAGTCGTTGAAGCGCAGGTTCACACGGTGAGTGAAGGTGGGCTTTAGCTCGGGGTTACCTATCACTATGTTCAGTGGGTTACTCTCGTCGGCAACAGGTTGCAACTGCGCAATGCTGGGCTGGCTACTGCGCAGGCGATAGTCGAATGCCAGGTTGCGGGTCTTGCTAAACTTGTAGCGGAAGCGTGCGAATGGTGCCACGCTCCAAGCCCATCGCGACGGGATGTCGCGAGCGCTGTTTAACAGGTCTTTGCTCTTGGACATAGCCGAGTTAACCGAGACGCCCACATTGAGGTTATAAGCCTTAGTAACCTTTTGATATCCAATTTGGAACTCTTGGTTAAAGAAGGTGTTGCGGAAGTTGTTGCTCAATCGCTCATTGAAGCTGCGGTTCACCTCGTCGCCAAGTTCGATGTCGATAATCTCGCTCAGCAGTGCCGCATCTTGCAGTGCATAGTCGCCATAGGTGTCGCTAATCATGCGTCGCATGGTGGGGTTAAGCACAATGTCCATCATGATGTCGTTGCGGGTGACTTGTGGCTGTGGCAGGAAGTCCAGGTAGCTAGCTCGTGTGATATCGTAGACACTCTTGTTGGCTTTGGTAACGTTATAGTCGGCACGATAGGAGAACGTGAGGAACTGTGCCTTCTTAATGTCGCCAATGGGCTCGGTCCAGCTCAAGCGGCCGTTGATGCGGTTGGTCTTGCGCAGGTTGTCGTAGACCTGGTCGATGAGTTCTTCCTGGTCGAGCAGGTAGTAGTTGTTGCGAGTGAAGGTGTTACCGTCCTCATCGATATTGCTGTAGTTATAGCGCAGGAACACGCTGTAGCTGCGACCGGGGTGTGAACGGAACTTGTGGTTATAGATGAAGTTGCCGCCAAACTCATAGCTCTTGCCATGGTTGTCGTAGTAGCTGAGGCTACGGTTCACGGGAGTGCGTGCGGCATCGCCCGCGCGTGTCATAGAGGTGTCGCTACTCTCGCTGTGAGAGAAGTTAAATGAGAAATTGGGGCGGAACTCAATGGTGTTGCATGAGTCAATCTCCCACTTGAGGCGGAAGTCACCGCGCACGTTGTGGGTCTTGTCGAGAGCCATCGAGAGGGCGTCGCGATAGCTGGTGGAGTCGGTGAAAATATTCTGTCGACTAGTGCTGGTGCGCGTGTCGCGACTGGTGTGGGAGTACATCACGTTACCACCCACGCGGAAGTGCTCATCTTCTTTTGAGCCCACGTTGAAGTTCACACCCAGCAGTTGTGAGGTGGTGATGCCACGGTCGCCACCGAAGCGACGGAACCTTGATGCGCCACCGTCGGTAAAGCCCACGTTGTTAGTGTTATTAGCGCCTCCGGTGAAGGTGAACTGGTTGCCATCCTTGAAGTAGTTGGCCATGACGTTGGCAAGATAGCGCTTGCTGGTTCCATAGCCTGCTGTCGCGGTGCCAAACCAGCCGTTGTTCATGCCTTTTTTCACGGTGAGGTTAATTACCGTCTCGTCCTCGCCGTCATCCACACCGGTGAGGCGTGCCAGGTCGCTCTTGCGGTCTATCACTTGGAGCTTATTAATCATGTCGGCGGGAATGTTCTTCGACGCCACTGTGGGGTCGTCGCTGAAGAATTCTTTGCCATCAATGAGGATTTTCTTCACCTCCTTGCCGTTGGCGGTAATCTTGCCGTCGCTGCCCACTTCCACTCCAGGCATGCGTTTCAACAGGTCCTCCACCACGGCGTTAGCCTGGGTCTTATAGGTGTCGGCGTTATACTCAATGGTGTCTTCCTTGACCAGCACGGCAGTTTTCACTCCCATCACCACCACATCCTTGAGCACCACTGTGTTCTGGCTCAAGGCTATCATGCCCATGTTCACGTCGCGTCCATCCTCGCCCACGTTCAGGCGTTTAACTGTGTTGTTATAGCCAATGTAGCTACACTTCAGGTAGTAGTGTCCTGCCGGCACGTCTTCAAGATTAAAGACTCCGTTGAGGTCGGTGACGGTCCCTTTCACGTAGGTGCTGTCGCGGTCGGTCTTGAGCAGTGCCACAGTTGCTTGCATAAGCTCGGTGCTGTCGGCTGCGTCAACGAGCATTCCATTGATGATAGCCGCATGTGCGCTCGTGAAAGCCAGCGCTATCATCATCGTGGTAATTAATACCTTTGATAGGATTAGTCTATTCTTGTGTTTCATATTTTTTATTATAATGATGTGATATAGTTTCATTTATTACGACCGCAAAGGTAGCCTTTTGTTTAAAACACTCAAAATTAAATCTACATTCACCGCATTTTTCTAGATAAAAAGGGCTGCGCTTTGCCACTAAGGGAAGCGCGGTCCTGGGGGGAGTAAAAGGGCGCATCTGCATCTGTGCTGATGAGAAATTGATATTAAAGAGTCCTGAACACAAGTACTTTTAAAACCGTTAGGTTGAGGACTGGAGGACACATTGCTAACAATGGGCTGTATTATTTCAAGCAGAAAGCGGCGTAAAGTGGAACCGACTTGATGCCATTATCATAGCCGAAGTTCTTCTGCGAGAAGCGCACTGCCACCTGTGGCTTATACCGCGTGATGTAAACATTGAGGCTAGCGCCCCCACCGCCGCCCTAATCTAACCATCAATTTTTTGCCACCCTAATCCAGAAATTATATGTGAAATTTTGGATTATAATCTCAAAAATCACATATTTTTTAGGATTAGCGCAATTGCTTGACTGCGGGTCAAGACTTGGCAGCACCCCCACCGTTGCCCTAATCTGACCTGATTTTTGGAGCGGGGGTGGGGATAGTAGAGGAAAAAAGGTGTGGCACGTAGTGTGTCACACCTTTGATTTAGGTTTTACCTTGTTGCCAAGGCTGGTAGGAGGTTAGCGATTACTCTTGAGTGCTGTCCCACCAAACGGGGAGTGTGCAGATTTGGTCGCTCAGGTACCATAAGCCATCTTTGCCCGCAGGAATGTCGTAGGCTCCAGGAACCAGTTCACCAATAGCCTGGAGATTGGCAGAATTGTAGTCCTTCTCGTAGCTTGCCTGGTTCCAGCGGCGTGGATACTTGCCTTGTGGGCAGTAGGTCCAGTAGCTGGCAGTGTTCTCATACATGAAAGGCTTGTGCCATCCCATGTAGATTGCTGGGTCGTAGTCCATGCGTCGCATGTCGTTCCACTGCTCGGTGGTGAGGAAGACAACGAACTGCTTCTGGGTCATGATCTTAGCCAGAGTGAGGTCGCCGGCAGTGCCAATGGCGTTGTTGAGGAAGTTGTCGATGTCGGCCTGTGCCATTGGAGCAAACGAAGGAATGCTAGCGAGCGAAGCGTCGCCGCCAACCCACATCTTGCACACGTCGTTAACGAAGTTGATGTGAGCGCGGATGCCTTCTTTGTAGGCATTGAAAGCCTCGCCCTTGTTGCCCTGGCGGAAGAGAACCTCGGCCTTGATGAAGCAGCACTCGGCGTAAGAGCCAACCACTGTTGGGCTAGTGGGACGAGTCCAGAACACACCCGAGAGAGCGCTCTCGTCGAGAGCAGCACCCTTGTAGCTGCGCCTGCGCATGAGCATGTCCTTGCCAGCGCCGTAGCCGGTAGAACCTGACTGGCCTTGCACGTAGAGGGTGTCGCCCTTGCGCTCCTCGTTCTTGGTGTCGCAAATCCAGCCAATCTTGTCGAAACTAACAGCATCGGCTTCCTTGTCAGTGGCATTGCCATTCTTGTCATACATCTTGATAGCATAAGTTGATGGATAAGGGCCACCGTTGCTGATGATGTTGGTTGAGAGGTCAACACCCAGCGAGCGGCGCCACAGGCCATTGGGGCTCCACTTAACCTCGGCGGGAGTGTTATCGCTCTTAACCGAGCGGCACCAGGGGATGAACTTGTCGGCACGTGGGTCTTCGATGCCCTTGCCGTCAAAGTTGGTGAGGTTGTCGTAGAAGTACTTCGAAACGAAGAGGCGGTTGTTGTTCATGCCGATGCACGAGTAGAGGGTAGAGTAGTCAACAGGCTCGTCCCATCCCTCGTGGTCCCAAGTGCTGCTGTTGTTGTCCTCGTGATAGACGATGGTGTTGTCGGCATTGCTCTTCATGGCCTTGTCGAGGCAAGCGAGAATCTCGGCTTGGTCGTACTTGCCGTCCTTGTAGCTGCCGGCAGCCTTCTTGCTCAGGTGGTTGAGCCAGCGAGCCTTGAGCAGGTAGCAGAGCTTCACCCACTTGTCGGTGTTGCCTCCGTTCCACATGTCGCCTGCGCTAAGTGGAGTAACGGCTGGGTCTTGCTGACGCTGGAAGAGCTCGATAGCCTCGTCGATGAGGTTGATACATCCCATGAACACCTCTTTGCCGGTGTTGTACTTGGGGTTGGTGGCAGCGCCAAATGCCTCGTCGAAAGGAGCCTCGCCAAAGAGGTCGGTCATGTTCATGAAGCCAAAAGCCTTCATGTAGCAAGCCATGGCCGCATAGTGGTAAGCGCCTTGCTCCATAGCTTGGTTGTAGAGGTCGGGCAAGTTGCCGCCCACGGGCACGAGGAACCACTGCTGGGCATTGTTGGCACGGTTAGAGCCACCCAGGTTCCAGTTCATGGCTGCGGTTTGCTGACCGCCGGTGTAAGTAGCCAACTGACCGCAATAGTAAGCGGTGTTGGACGATGGAATCATATAGGATGCAATGCTGTAGTGCTGCATGTAGACACAGCGAGCGTTCAGGCTTGCATCGGCCGAAGTTGGGGTGTTAGGGTCGTTGTTAACGTCGAGCCAGTCGTTGCACGAAGAGAGCGACAAGGCAGCCACACCCGCTATGAATAAAACTTTGAAAAATTTCATATTCTATAATATTTTGTAAGTTCTTAATATTAATAAAGTAACGGGTGCATTAGAATGTGAGGTTTACACCAAATGCGAAACTTGCAGTAGATGGAACACCGCAGTAGTCGATACCCACCGAAGAAGAACCAATAGAACCAGCACCAGCAGCGGCAACCTCGGGATCGCCGTCGTAGTTGGTGAAGAGCAACAGGTTGTTAGCAACAGCGCTGAATGTACAGCCCTTGATGAACTTGGTCTTAGCCAGCAGCGACTGTGGCAGGCTGTAGCTCAGAGAGATGGTGCGTAGGCGCAGAGCGTTAACCTTCTTCATGAAGTTGGAGCTCTCGCGCAGGTAGTAGTCCTGATAGTAGTTGTTGATGATCCACTCGCCAGGAGTTTGCTTGCCGTTATAGTCATAGAGCTGACCAGCCTTGAAGGTGAAGTCCTCAACATCGCCGTAGATGGGAACCTTGGTTATTGTGCCATCGGGATTGGTGACATCCTGAGTACCGGTTTGGTGCACACCGCTGATGGTGAGCTGGTCGCGGTCCTCGGTCATCTTAGCAGTACCGTTGGCAACCATCGAGTAGTAAGTGCCGTTGTAAACATGACCGCCAAAGCGGAACTCCCACAGCATGTTGAACGAGAATCCCTTCCAGGTCAAGGTGTTGTTCCAACCACCAGCCACGCGAGGCTCACGGTTACCAATCTCGAGCTTATCGTTCTTGCCACCGGTGGGCATGTTGTTGCCGTCGAGGATGAGGTTGCCGTTGGGGTCACGGTCGAGCTCGCTACCGCTGATTGCCATGAAGTTACCATCGTTGAACGAAGCAGCGCGTGCGCTACCCACCTGAACGTCGGTAACATAGAGGATGTTCATGCCGTCGAGCAAGTTCTTAACAGTACCGCGGTTGCCATAGAGGTTCAAGCTGGTCTCCCAAGTGAAGTCGCGAGTTTGAACGGGAATACCGCCAATGGTGAGCTCCATACCCTTGTTGTAAACGTCACCGGCGTTAACCTTGCGCAGGATGTAGCCAATGTAGTTAGAGAGGCGTGGCTCCATGATTTGGTTGTAAGAGTTGTTGGTGTAGAACGCGTAGTCGAAGTGCAGACGGTTGTTGAAGAAGCGCATCTCAAGACCAATCTCGGTCGACTCGGTGATCTCAGGCTTGAGGAATGGGTTACCAGTTGTCCAGGTGTTACCCACACCGGTCATGCCATTCAGATAGGTTCCAACGGGCCACAGATAGGTGTTGGTAACGTAGGGGCTGGTGTCCTTACCCACGCGTGCCCAGCTTGCGCGCACCTTACCGAAGGTGAGCCAGTCGGGGCGCGAGTCGCCCATGAGCTCGGTGAAGACGATAGCGCCGCTCACCGATGGGTAGAAGTAGCTGCGGTTCTTCTTGGGCAGAGTCGACGACCAGTCGTTACGGCCAGTCACTGTCAAGAAGATGGCGTTGCGCCAGTCAACACGGAACTCGCCAAACACACCCACGAGGCGCTTGCGGCTCTTGTAGGGGCTGAAGTCGCGGTCGTCTTTCAGTGCGTTGTCGAACGAGAAGAAGTCGGGCACCTGGAAGTTCCAAGCCATGCGCGAGTTGCGAGTGTTCTTGGTGTACTCGGTAGCAGTACCCAGCATGAGGTTGAAGTTGAAGTCACCAAACTGCTTGGTGAAGTTGGTCATCAAGTTGGTTGAGAGGTACTGGTAGCGCAGCGAGTTCTCGCTGTACATACCATTCTTCCACTGCTCCTTGTGAGTGCCGCCAGCAGCGAGCTTATTGGCATTCTCGGTAGTGTAAGAGTCGATACCCATGCGGTAGCTAATCCACCACCAGTCGAAGAGATCGGCCTTGATGTTGAAGTTACCGGTGAAGCGCTCGGTGTTGTCGGTGAGACGGTCCTTGTTGAGAATCCAGTAAGGATTGTTGCGCTCTTCCCATGGCATGAGGTCGGGACGCAGACTTGCGCGTGAGCCATCCTCGTTGAGGTAAATCTCCATGTTGTCGAATGGGTTCCAGTTGTAAACCGAGTACATAGTACCGCCACCAGCATCGTTGTAGAGTTGTGCACTGGTGAGGGTCTTCACGGTGCGAGCCTGGCTATAGGCTACGTTGGCACCAAAGGTGAAGATTTTATATTTTTGCTCGCCGTTGAAGCGGAAGGTTGCCTTCTTGTAGCCTGTGGTTGGGATGATACCATCCTGATCATAGAACGAGCCACTCAGGAAGAAGCTACCGTTCTTGTTACCACCGCTGATGCTCAGGTTAGTGTCCCAAGCGCCACCGTGCTTAAAGAAGTCGCCAATGTTGTCGTAGGTTGGGTCGTTGGATGGTGCGCCCCATGAGCTGTAGCTGCGGTTGTCGTAGCTGAAGTCCTTGAACGAGTCATCGGCATTGTAGTGCTGCTCGATGTAACCGCGTTTGTACTTCTTCTGAGTCTCAGGCAGATATTTTGCCCAAGTGGTGATGTACTTGGCATTGAGGTTGATTTCAACCTTGCCTTCCTCACCCTTCTTGGTGGTGATGATTACAACACCGTTGGCGGCACGCGAGCCATAGAGTGCCGAAGCGGCAGGACCCTTAAGCACGCTCATGCTCTCAATATCCTCGGGGTTGATATCCATCACACGGTTGGCGTTGGTAGTAGCTGTAGAGAGCATACCGTCGAACGCCGAGTTACCGATAACCGATGCCGAGTTGTCGTAGATTACACCGTCGACAACGAAGAGTGGCTGGTTGTCACGCTCGAGCGATGTACCACCACGCAAGATGATTTGAGCACCCGAACCGGCGGCACCACTCGACTGAGTAACGCTCACACCGGCAATCTTACCGGCGAGAGAGTTGATGGCGTTGGTGTTCTTGTTGCGCATCAGCTCTTCGGCCTTGAGGTCGTCGACCGCATAACCCAGAGCCTTGCGGTCACGCTTGATACCCAGGGCGGTTACAACCACCTCGTCAAGGGTTGTGTTGGCCTCATTCATGGCAATGTCCATGCTTGAGCCAGTAACTTTAACTTCTTGTGGAGCCGAGCCCACATACTTAATTACCAGGGTGCTTCCAGGAGCAGCCTGGATTGAATACTTGCCGTCGATGTCGGTGGCGGTGACACGGTTAGTGCCTTTCACTTGCACAGTGGCACCGATGAGCGGCTCACCGTTGCCGTCACGCACGACACCGGTAACTTTGCTGTTCTGCGCACTAGCAGTAAAGCCCATGCCCTGCCACGAGGCAGTGCCTACTGGAGCTCCACAAGCCAGCACTAATGCAGCTAGCAATGCAATTTGCTTTTTCATACGCACATGTTTTAATTAAAAATGATAATTGTTATAAAATTTATTGTAAGTTTGTTTGGTTAAATTGGTGTATTAAAGTCTAAAATATGAAATTAAAGCACAAATTTGAAAAATAATTTCAAGTTGTGCAAGCATTTTTTTGATAAAAAAAGCAAAATGTGACGAAAAGTTAAATAATATGTTGTAAAACATATTTTTGCAACACAAAAATCAACATTTTTGTAAGTTTTAGAGAAAATTATGCAGACAAATCTTTAAAATATGCATTATCGCATTATGTTTTGTATACATTTTTTTAAAATTGTGTCAAGCGTGCCGACAGTCATTTTTAAAGCTTATCATAAGTAATAGTGGCTTGATGTGTATATTAAAAATTCATATATGGAATAAATATCAAATTAAAGTATTTTATAAGTTTATTAAATAATTTTTTAAAAAAAGCTTGCATATATAAATAATAATTGTCAATTTTGCATATTACTCTTGAATAATAGCCATTACATGAAATGTTAAACCATGAATGAAATCAAGAGGAAAATAGAGATTAGATTGATTTAAGAACTTAATTAACAAATATTTATTAACTAATAAACATGTGCGTATGAAAAAGTATTTCGCATTGTTAGGTGCACTGGTGCTCACGTGCGGTAGCGCTAGCTACTTGCATGCCGAGCAAGCACCTCAAGCTATGGCGACACAGTTAACCAACGTGTCGGGCACTGTGACCGATGAGAATGGTGACCCCGTGATTGGCGCATCAGTATCAGAGATTGGTACGACTCGCGCTACGGCCACCGACATCAACGGCCGCTTCAACCTTCGTGCCAGCGGTAAGGGTAAAATCCAAATCTCTTACGTGGGTTACAAGACAGTGACTCTTGAACCAGGCAGCAACATGAACATTCAGCTTACCGAGGACAACGCTCTCCTCGACGAGGTGGTAGTTGTGGGCTATGGTCAACAGAAGAAAGTGAACCTCACTGGTGCAGTTTCGGTAGTTGACATCGACAAGACCCTCACCTCTCGCCCAGAGCAAGATGTGTCGAAAGCTCTGCAAGGAGCCGTTCCTGGCCTCACCGTTATCAGCAACAACGGTGACATTGGTGAGTCGCCAACTCTCACCATCCGTGGTGTAGGAACATTGAGCAACGGTGCTACCTCTAACCCTCTCATCGTGGTTGACGGCGTTGTTGTTGACGACCTCACAATGATTAACGGTAACGACATTGCTAGCATCAGCGTGCTCAAGGATGCCGCCTCAAGCGCCATCTATGGTACTCGTGCCGCCTTTGGTGTGATCTTGATCACCACTAAGACTGGTAAGAAGGACGACCGCATCAACATCCGTTACAACAACAACTTCTCTTGGGACCAGGCTACCATGCTTCCTGACTTCCCCGACGTGCCCACTCAGCTCAAGAGTGCTATCTTGGCAAAGGCTCGTGCTGGTAGTGGCTCGGTAGAGCTTTTCGGTATGTACTTTGACCAGCTTCTCCCCTATGCCGAGAAGTGGAAAGAGCAGAACAGCGGCCGCAAGGGCTACGGCGAGATGCGCCCGTACGTTGATGAGAACGACGTGGGTGACTACCGCTTCATTGGTGGCCAGCCCATGTACTATGCCGACTTTGATGTGACCGACATCTGGTATCGCAAGGCTGCACCTGGCCAGAGCCACAACGTTAGCGTTGACGGCTCAAGCGGACGCACCACATTCCGCATGGCCTTTGGCTACAGCGGCAAGGAAGACTTGATGCCCTGGAACACCACCAAGCGCACACGCTACAACGCCTCGGCCAACATCCAGACCGACTTCACCGACTGGCTGACTGTGGGTGCCCGCATCAGCTACAACCGTCGTTACACCGCACGCGCCGAGACTTGGAACAACATGTACCAGTACATCTGGCGCTGGGGCTCATTCTTCATTCCAAGCGGTACTATCGATGGTCTTGACTTCCGTGTAATCGCTATGCAGAAGGAAGCCGACCGCCGTCGCATCACTCACGATGAGATTAAGGCTACTGCTTTCTTCAAGGCTCACATCACCAAAGACTTGACCCTTAATGGTGACTTCACTTGGCAGGTTAACGACGCCAACATGCGCTGGAGCGACTTCCCAGTATATAGCTGGAACTGGAACGGTGTGAACCCAACCTATGTTGTGGGTAACGGTTCGGTGGGCACTTCTCGTGGCAATGCTAAGGCTCAGACTTGGATTGGCAACATCTATGCCGAGTACATGAAGAGCATCAACGATGCTCACAACATCAAGATTATGATTGGTGCAACAGGTGAGAAGCGCAAATTCGACGAGTTTGACGCCTATCGCATGCTGCTCTATTCTACCGAATATCCTGAGCTGAACCTCACATATGGTCCTAACACCACATGGGCGATTGGCAGCAGCACCAGTGGCTACATCAGCCGCTTCGTGCCCTGGATGCGTGGCGACTATGCTACCGCAGGTTACTTCGCACGCTTCAACTACGACTACAAGGGCATCTACCTCTTTGAGGCCAACGGCCGTTACGACGGTTCGTCGAGCTTCCCCAAGGATGACCGCTGGGCATTCTTCCCATCGTTCTCTCTTGGCTACCGCTTCAGCGAGGAGGCTTACTTTGAGAAAGCCCGCGACGTGGTTTCTAACGGTAAGCTGCGCTTCTCTTATGGTACTATCGGTAACGAAGCTATCGGTAACAATATGTTCATCTCTACCATTGGCGCCGGACAGCTCAATTACCTTGACAACAGTGGCGCCAAGTACAACTACTTTGGCATGCCAAGCTGGGTATCTTCTTCACTCACTTGGGAGAAGATTAAGACCATCAACGTGGGTCTTGACCTCGGTTTCCTCAACGACATGATTACCTTGAGTGCCGATTGGTTCCAGCGCACCACTAACGACATGCTCGCTCCTGGTGTGGCTCTGCCAGCTAGTGTAGGTGCTGCCAGTCCTTACCAGAACAACGGCTCGTTGCGCTCACGCGGATGGGAGCTCACCATCAACTGGCGCAAGCAGTTCAACCGCGACCTCGGTCTCTATGCTAACTTCAGCATTGGCGACAGCAAGGTGAAGGTTACTAAATGGGATAACCCCACTAAGCAGATCGGTCATCCACTCGATGCAACCAATGCCTACGAGGGCGAGACTTGGGGCGACATCTGGGGATTTGAAACCGACCGCTACTTCACCGAGGCCGACTTCACCGGCAAGAATGCCGACGGCTCTTGGATCTATGCTCCTGGCATAGCCGACCAAACTGGCCTCGAGAGCGACAACTTCGTTTTCGGTCCTGGTGACATCAAGTTCAAGGATCTCAACGGCGACGGCAAGATCGACGGTGGCGCAAGCACTGCCGACGATCACGGCGACCTCAAGGTGATTGGTAACTGCCTGCCACGCTACGAGTACAGCTTCCACATTGGTGGTACTTACAAGGGCTTCGACCTCGACCTGTTCTTCCAGGGCGTGGGCAAGCGCAACATGTGGACTCAATCAGCATTCGTATTCCCAATGATGCGTAACGCCGACTTGGCAATCTATGCTAACCAAACTAAGTACAACGTCTATGACCCTGCCAATGGCATCGTTAACATCAGCGAGAGCAACGACTTCCCATGCCTGTGGCCAGGTAATGAGGTGGGCGGCACTGTTCCTGGAATCTCTAGTGAAGGTGGTTGCCACAACTACTACCCACAGACCAAGTACTTGGTTGACATGAGCTACCTGCGCTTGAAGAACATCACTCTGGGTTACACTATTCCACAGAATCTTACCAAGAAGATTTACATCCAGAACTTGCGCCTCTATGCAAGTGTCAACAACCTGTGTCTCCTTTATAGGGGCAGCAAAGACCTCCCCATCGATCCTGAGATGAACGCCGGACAAGGATCTCTCGGTTATGGTACTTGGGGACGTACTTATCCTGTTACCCGCAGCTGGTCGGTTGGCTTGCAAGTGACTTTCTAATGTGAGACTCTTTTAACTTGTAAGAATAAGTATTAGATTATTAACATTCAATAAATTTTGAATTTTATGAAAAAAACATATTTATTAGGACTTGCCGGTCTCGCATTGCTTTTCGTTAGTTGCAACGATATGCTTGATGTGACTCCGCGCGACAAGTTCACTAACGACCCTGCGTTCTGGAACAATGAGAACCAGGTTCAGAACTATACCAATGGTATGTACAGCAACAACTTCTCGGGCTACGGACAGGGCATCGATGACCCCTATTTCAGTAGTTTGACCGATGACCAGGCAGATCCCGATTTTAACAACTGGACATTTACTAGTGTGCCTGCCAAGACCAGCTATTGGTCAACACCTTACAGCGAAATTCGTCGCTGCAACTACTTGCTCGACAACATGGCTACTTCTTCTTTGCCCGATGCCAGCAAGGCTAAGTATAGTGCTATCGCTCGCTTGATGCGTGCCTACAACTACTTCTTGCTCGTGAAACGCTATGGCGACGTGCAGTGGCAAGACCATGTGATAATGAGTTCTGACGATGAGCTCGTTACTGGCCCACGCGATGACCGCGACTACGTTATGGATAAGGTTCTCGAAGACCTCGACTATGCTATCGCCAACATTGGCTCGGGCAACAAGGCTACTTGGAGCACCGATCTGGCACTGGCAATGAAGAGCGATATCTGCCTCTATGAAGGCACCTACTGCAAGTATCGCACTGCTGCCGACAATGGCAAGGGCCCCGACAACGCTCGCGCTCAAAAATATTTGAACGAGTGTGTTAACGCTTCGCAGCAAATCATGAACGCTGGCTATAGCCTCACCGATAACTATGGCGAGATCTACAACTCTCTTGACTTGAGTGCTAACAAGGAGATTATCTTCTATCGCAAGTATGTGAAAGACATGCTCGGTCACAGCACTGTTGACTACACTAGTGGCTCTACTGCTCAGCGCGGTATTACCAAGGATGCTATCGACGCATTCCTCTTCCTTGATGGCAAGCCTCTGGCTACCACCAGCCTCAATAAGAGCGACAAGCCCAAGTTGGTGCCTTATTATTTCATTGGCCTTGATGGTAATATAGGCAAGACAGCCGACGGACGTGACTCTGTTTTGCTTGATGGTAATGGCAATCAACGCATGGTTTACTCGATGGAAGATGTGTTTGCCGTTCGTGACAAGCGTCTTGCAACTATTGTAGATACACACCTCGCATTCAAGGGCTACGGCTATGCTCGCACTTGGCTCGCCGAGATGACCTCTTCTACTGGCTACACCATTGGAAAGTATTACACAACAGAGATGGGTACTACATCTCAAGAACAGCTCACTTATTGCAACGAGATTGGCAAGGGCTATACTGACGCTCCCATCTACTACCTCTCGCGTGTTCTGCTGAACTATGCCGAGGCTAAGGCAGAGCTTGGCAGCGCCACTCAAGCCGACCTCGACAAGAGTGTTAACCTGCTTCAGGTGCGTGCCGGTCTTCCTGGCATGACTCTCAACCCAGATGCCGACCCTGCTAATAAGGTGGGCGTTAGCAGCCTCATTTGGGAGATTCGCCGCGCTCGTCGCTGCGAGCTCATGACCGATGGCGTGCGCTACTGGGATCTCGTGCGCTGGCACATGCTCGACAAGCTCGATACCAATATGAATCCCGACATCCGTCGCGGTGCTAACTTGAGTGATGTTCCTAATTGCGACGTTGACCTTGATGGCGGATATGCAATTCCTTACACTGCTACCCGCACCTACGACAAGAAGTATTACTTCTATCCAATCCCAACTGACCAAATCAAGGCTAGTGGTAATGGCACTACCCAGAACCCAGGTTGGTAATCTCTTACACAGAGCTAAATACTGATTTAGCATAAAACCATTGAGTGGCTGCGTCGCATGCGATGCAGCCACTCTTGCTTTACCATTATTGTGTGGGAATTAACCCCAAATACTAATGACCAATTTGGTTAAAACTACTTTCCCCTTAATAGCGAGTTACGTCGCAAAAATGCCATTTATGGCACTTTTGCGACGCAGAGGGGGCACGTTAGTGGCGTGTGTTCGTCAAAAGTCTAAACTATTTTTATCAAGCAGGAAATCAATAATACTAATTGTTAATATGCCATTGGAGTCGCGTTTGGCTTTTATGTCTTGTCCGGTAACTATTATTTTCTTAAAAGAGTCCTTTGTGGCAATAAGTGATCGTTTTTCTTGCACTTCTTTTTCGGCAGTAGGCATAGCGAACGCCGATTGAATATAATATATCTTACTAGCTTTATTAGCGACAAAATCCACTTCGAGCTGTCGCCTGATAGTTTTACCATCGGAGTTGGTGGTCTTTTGCTCCACACATCCCACATCAACTAAGAACCCTCTAATCCTTAGCTCATTATAAATAATATTTTCCATAATGTGGGTTTCTTCCTGTTGCCTGAAATTGAGAATGGCATTTCTAAGTCCCAAATCGGTGAAATAATGTTTTGAGAGGGTGTTGATGTATTTTTTCCCTTTAATGTTGTAACGAATTGAGCGTTCTAGCATGAAGGCATTGACCATATAGCCTATGTAGTTTGTTATCGTCTTGGGTGATATGCTCACATGCTTCACGCTCTTAAAGGTGTTTGATAATTTAGTGGAATTAGTGGTACTTCCTATTGTGGATGCTAGTATTTGTACTAACTCTTCCATTTCATGTTCATTCTTAATGCGATGTCGTTCAGTAATATCTCGCAAATAAACAGTGCGATATAAGTCACTTAAGTATTCTGCCTTACTTTCATCATCACTGAGAGACAAAATTTTAGGTAGCCCCCCATAAGTATAATAATCTTTCCATGCATCACGCTTGTCTCCATCGTAGGCCGAAAGGAATTCACTAAAAGAAAGTGGGAATATGTGAATCTGCACCCCTCGGCCTCTAAATTCTGTAGCAATATCCGATGACAAGAATTGTGAATTACTGCCAGTGATATAAATGTCAATATTAGGCAAATGGAGTAAGCTATTTATCACATCTACAAAGTTTTCCATCATCTGTACCTCATCAAGAACAACATAGTATTGGTGTGAATCTAGAATCCTGTTGCGAATGTATTGTAGCATCTTGTGAGGCTCGCGCAAACTTTCATAGATTAAATCATCAAGCGCGATTTCTATAATGTGCGATTCGTCAATACCAATTTCAATCAAATGGCGATGGAATAATTCAAATAACAAGAACGATTTACCACAACGGCGTATGCCAGTGACAATTTTAACTAGGCCATTATTCTTATTTTGAATGAGCCTATTTAAATAGAGGGGACGGTTTATAATCATAATTGTAGTTTTTTTATGTCTTAAAAATGCCATTTATGGCACTTTTAAGACGCAAAGTAAGCAAATATTTATAATTAAAGCAAATTTTACGTCGCAAAAATGCCATTTATGGCACTTTTGCGACGTAAGAGGGGGCTAAAATAAGTAATGGTCGTTCCTCATGTGGGTAAAAAAAACTATCTTTTTTGAAAACACGGCTCGGTTTAAAGCAGTGTGGGGAGGCTGGCTTTCCACTCGGGTATGGTGCTCAGTAACTGGCTGTGGAAGCGGAAAGTGCCGTCGGTGGGTCGCACTACGCAACGCGCCGTCAGCAGCTTGGCAGTGGTGCTGCTTCCTGCCGTCATCAGTAGCTGGAACCCATAGTCGATGATAGCGGGGTTACAGTCGCCACCGCGAGTCCACTCATTGATTTGCAACATCGCCTCATGGCTGCAAGGGTCGAGAAACTCGGTTACGCCGCGCTTCCAGCCCAGCAAGCGCCACTCCACAGGACGCACACACTGGCTGGGCACACTGGCAATGACCATGCCGTCGCTGGCGGTGAGAGCCACCAGGTCTTTCACGTCTTCAATAGGGAGCAAGTGAGCTGGGGCTGTGGCAAGCTGGTGAGCATACCATTGCTTGATGTGGGTTGTGAGCAGTGCGTCGAGATCGATGCCGTCGTCCCATTCCACAGTGCAGTCGCGCCGTGGTGTGTCCAGTCGCATCACTTGTTTCCACAAGTCGAGCATCTCACGCTGGGTGAGGTTGTAAAACTGATTGTTGTTTTCCATGATAGAGTGTTTTTTGTTGTTAGAATCATGTGGCAAAATTACCTTACTGTCGCAAGCTGAAAACACATTAAAAAAACACACCTCAAGGTTTCTCTCGAGATGTGTTAATGTGACCTATTAGGGATACTTTTTATTTTATCAGGCTTTTAGTGCTTTGACAGCGGCTTCGAGCTGGTGCATGGCCTGCTCGAGTCGCTTGCGTGGTGTGCCCACGTTCAGGCGCATGTGGCAGTAGCCTGGCACGCCATAAATCTCGCCATCGTTGAGCGCGAGATGTGCGTTGTTGGCAAAGAATTTAACCAGTTGAGAATGGTCAAGCCCCAGTCGGCGGCAGTCGAGCCACATCAGAAACGACGCCTGTGGCTTGATGGCATAGATGCCAGGGATGTTCTCCTGGCAGTATTGAGCCACGTAGAGCACGTTTTGCTCAATATATTTCTTGCAGGCTTCGAGCCAAGGTTCGCCATAGCGGTAGCCCACCTCGGTGGCGAGTAATGCCGGGATATTGGCATTGCATAGCTCGTTGACTTCAACCCAGCGATAGAATTCACTGCGCAACTCGGGGTTCTTGATTACTAGCCAGGTGCTCTTGAGTCCCGGGATGTTGAACGTCTTGCCTGGTGAGCCACAGGTGATGGTCACCGCAGCCGCGTCCTCGCTCACAGTTGCCAGTGGGATGTGCTTGTGGCCAAAGAGAGTGATGTCGCCAAACACCTCGTCGCTGAACAGTATCACATTGTGCTTGCGTGCCAGCGCTGCCACTTGTTGCAACTCTTCTTTTTCCCACACTATGCCAATGGGGTTTTGCGGGTTGCACACAATCATGAGCTTGGGTTTCTGCTCAATGAACACTCGCTCCAGGTCGTCGAGGTCCATGCGATAGAAATGGTCGCCAGTAGGCACAAGGTTGTTGCGCACCGCCAGGCGGCGATTGCCTTCAATCACATCCTTGAAGTCATAGTATACAGGCTCTTGCAGTACCACCCGGTCGCCAGGACGAGTGTAGAAGTTGAGCACCATTCCCAGGGCAGGCATGCCACCAGGCATGAAGGTCATCTCCTCGCGCTTGATCTCGAAACCGTTGCGACGGCGTTGCCAGTCGATTATCGACTGCCAGTACTCGTCGTAGGGGAGAGTGTATCCATAGATGGGGTGGTCGCCAAATCGAGATACTAGGGCAGCGCTGATTTCGGGACTTACCGCGAAGTCCATGTCGGCAATCCACAGTGGCAATAAGTCGTTACGGCCAAAGAGTGATGTGAGTTGGTCGTATTTTTTGCAGTGTGTGCCTTGACGGTCAATGATAGAATCAAAATCGTATTGGGCCATTGTAATTATAGGTTTATGTTAGGGTTTAGGTTTTAATTAGGCTTGCAAAAATAACACTTTTTCTATACATAACCACAATAAAAGTCCTTTTTTCCTCTCCATAAATAACGGGCTGTCAAACTAAATACCTATCTTTGTGGGCGCAACAAATATTTTTTTAAGGCTTTATGGAAAAGAATAAGATACACTTTGTGAAAATGCATGGCTTGGGAAATGATTACATCTATGTAGATACTGAGCATAATGATATTCCTGACCCCGGCAAGGCCGCTATTGAGTGGAGCAAGCCACACACAGGCATTGGCAGTGATGGACTAATCTTGATAGGGCGCTCGCCCAGTGCCGACTTCACCATGCGCATCATCAATGCCGACGGTCTTGAGGGACAGATGTGTGGCAACGCCAGCCGCTGCCTTGGCAAGCTGGTTTATGAGCGTGGTCTCACACGCAAGACCACCATCAGCATGCTCACGCGCGCAGGCATCAAGATGCTCTATCTCGATGTTGACGACAACGACAAGGTGCAAAGTGTGACGGTCGACCTAATGGAGCCGGTGCTTCACGACCCTGCTCAGTTCTTGACTCAAGGCGAGCCCTTGCCCGAGGGAGTGTTTGTGTCGATAGGTAATCCTAATTATGTGATTTTTGTTGATGATGTTGAGGCTATCGACCTCGCAACGGTGGGTCCCAAGCTAGAATTCCACTCACGCTTTCCGCAACGTTGCAACATCGAGTTTGCGCAAGTGCTTGACAACGGCAACATCCGCATGCGAGTGTGGGAGCGTGGTAGTGGTATCACCATGGCATGTGGCACAGGAGCTTGCGCCACGTTAGTGGCGGCGGCACTCACAGGACGCACATGCCGCAAAGCCACTATCGTGATGGATGGTGGCTCACTCGAGATAGAATGGCGCGAGAGCGACAACCACATCTACATGCGTGGCACCGCCACCGAGGTCTTCGAGGGCGACATTGAGTTGCCTCAATAGTCACGATATTATAGTGCGTAATTAAAAAGAGGAAATTCAAAATGCGATAACGTGCGGCACAGTGGGTGTCGCAAAATATCGAAGTCACGTTTCCCACTAGGGAGTGTAAGAAAAGGGACAAGGCATGCGCCATGTCCCCAATGGGTGGTTAAGCATTATGTATTACTCAAGCGTTAGCTGAAAATCTTTTACCATCTGCTCAAACTGTGGGCTGCGACGACGCATGTCTTCAACAAGCTCGCGATCAGTCTTCGCCATTGCCGAAACGCCCTTTTCGCCCAGTTTCACGTTGAGGGCTAGCATGTCGTTACCCACCTCTTCCCGCAAGAATTGCATGAGACGGGTCATGTTGCTGTTGATGGCTTCAATCTGAGCATTGTTCTCAACTTCAACAAAATAGGTGTTGTCGTCAATCTTTTGTGGCACGGAGTTGCGCATTGCGCTGCACAAGATAATCTCGGTGGGGTGCTGATCGATGTAACGTTGCCATGCGGTGGCTAGTTGTTCGGGAGTGAAGGCGGCAGTGCGAACCGATGAGTGTTCAACCTGTGAGTCATCAGTCTTACTGGCTTCGGGTTGCGGATGCTTATTGATGAGGATGCGCGGTGTGGAGCTAGTGGCAACCCGCTGTGGAGCAGGCTGGACTGGTGCTTGAGGAGCTTGATGTGGCGCGTTGGCTAGATGCTGTGAAGGCTGTTGAGGAGCAGGAGTGGGTTGAACTTTAGCTTGTGTTGCCTGGGTGGGTTGTGGAGGTTGAGAGGTAGTGGTTGTTGGGGGTGCCTGTGCTGGGCGTGCCGCTTGTGGAGCCACTTGTGCTGGTGCCGGTTGAGTGGCTATCTTCTGCACTCGTGGTTGTGGTTGCTCTTGCAGTGGTGTGCCACCCATTAACTGGCACAGCTTGATGAGTGTGAGCTCCACAGTAAACTGCTTGTTGCTAGTGTCGCGATAGTGCAAGTCGCACGTGTTGCACAGGTCCATAGCCATGTAGAAGAAGCGGGCGTTAAAGCGTGATGCTTGTTGCACGTGTCGCTGGGCAATGTCGGTATTCATCTCGAGTAGCCCTATGGTCTGTGGAGTGCTTGCCACCATCAGGTCGCGCAAGTGCTGAGCCAGACCATTGATAAAGAACAGCGAGTCAAACCCTTTGTCCCTAATTTCCTTGTAGATGAGCAGTGCTTGTGGCACGTCGCCACTCAGGAATGCTTCGTCGAGGCGGAAGTAGTAGTCGTAGTCCAGAACGTTGAGGTTGTCAATAGCGTTCTGGTAGGTGATATTGCCGTCGCTCGAAGCGAGTACCTGGTCAAAGATTGATAGGGCATCGCGCATGGCGCCATCGGCCTTTTGTGCAATTACGTTGAGCGCTGCCGGCTCGGCTGTAACGCCCTTGTCCTGGCAGATGCGCTGTAGCTGGTCCACTATGTCGGGGACTGTGATGCGGGCAAAGTCATAAATTTGGCATCGCGACAGGATGGTGGGAATAATTTTCTGTTTCTCGGTTGTGGCGAGAATGAAGATAGCATATTTTGGTGGTTCCTCAAGAGTCTTGAGGAAGGCGTTAAACGCAGCCTGCGAGAGCATGTGAACCTCGTCGATGATGAACACACGATAGCGACCTATTTGGGGTGGCACAAGCACCTGGTCGGTAAGAGTGCGGATGTCATCAACCGAGTTATTGCTGGCGGCATCAAGCTCCATGATGTTATAGGAACGTTGCTCATTGAAGGCCTGGCACGACTCGCATTCGTTGCAAGGCTCGCCGTCGGCACTCAGGTGCTCGCAGTTAATGGCTTTGGCAAAGATGCGGGCACAAGTGGTCTTGCCCACGCCACGTGGTCCACAAAACAGATAGGCATGAGCCAGTTGCTCATTCTTGATGGCAGTCTTGAGGGTGTGGGTGAGAGCCTTCTGACCTATTACGGTCGAAAAACTTGCTGGCCTGTACTTTCGTGCCGATACTACGTAATTCTCGCTCATGATGAAGTGTGTTAATTTCTTTACAATTTACAAAGATACAATTTTTGCGACAAAAAATCGCTACTGTCACTATTTTTTGAAAAAAGTTTCTGTTTTCTTGAAACATTTTGTTAGCTTGCTACGTCTAACAAATGAACAGCAGCTGATTCATGTAAAATGTTTAACTTATAACTATGACAAGATTATGAAAAAGTTTTTAGCAATAGCAATCATATCTCTCACAATGGCTACAGCACAGGCGATGACTGTCAATGACGTGATAAATGTTTTCGGTAACGACTATAATGTTGAAAAGCTAGATGTCACCAATCTCAAGCACATCTTGAGCAAGGCTGGGAATAAGATGCCTGCGGGGCTTGAAAACATTGAGGCGGTTAAAGTGGTATTTGTTAAAAACCCCACCGCCAAGCAGTTCAATATAGTCAAGCAAATTCAACAAGTACCTATCGATGGCATGGAACTCATGCACAAGACTGGCGAGAAGGGCGAGAATGTGGCTGTCTACAGCAGTTCGCAGGAGAGCACTACAGGGCAAATGCTCATCATGGCTGTCAACAACAGCAGCCAGAGCAACGAGGTTATGCTCATGTTGGTGACAGGAAAAATAAATGCCGGCGATGTGGATAAATTGATAAACATCAGGAACTAAAAAAAGAGCAAAATAATGACCGAAATAAAAAAAGGTAACTAGTGTTGTAACATTTTGCCGGGTGTTTACGTCATTATTATGAACGTTTGTTTTTTAATGTAATTATGTTTCACATTTAGTATAAAAAGATTATGAAAAAGTTTATTGCAATAGCAATCATGGCGTTCTCGATGGTAACAGCTCAGGCAATAACTGTCGACGATGTGTTTAACGCGTTCCCCGATGCCGACAATGTTGAGAAAGTCAACCTCGACAAGGAAATGCTTGCGATGATGGGCAACAATAAGCTCAGCGGGATTAAAGACATCAGTGCCGTGAGGGTAATCAATATCAAGGAGCCCACCAGCGAGCAGCAGGCTATTGCCAAGCGTTTCCTTGATGCCGACATCGACGGCATGGAATCATTGCTCGATGTTTACGAAAATGGAGAGAATGTGACCATCTACACTCGCTCCAAGGGCGATGTTGCCGACCGCTTGCTCATCGTTGTTGCCAGTGGCGCCAAGGAGGCTGTTCTTGTGCTAGTTGATGGCAAAATCAACATTAACGACATCAATAAATTGGTAAAAATAGGTAATTAATTACCGTTTTAGGACCACACACAATGAACGCATCCGAGTTTAAACAACAACTGCTACCACTCAACGCCAAGCTTTATCAAGTGGCGAGACTCTTGCTTGGTAACGACAATGATGCTAGCGATGTGGTGCAGGATGTTTACCTTAAACTTTGGAAGCAGCGCGACAAGCTCAGTGATGTAGACAACATGCAGGCCTATTGCATGGCAGTGGTGCGGAACATGTGTCTCGACCGCAAGCGGGCAGCACACCTTGATGTTGTTGAACAACCTCCCGATGAGTTGCAACTGGCAGGTGGCGAAGAACCGACGCAGGTTATTGAACGGAAACAGACCGCACAACTCATTAAGCGTTGCATCGCCCAACTGCCAGCTCAACAGCAACAAGTGGTGCGCATGCGAGAATTTGGCGGGTGCACGATGCGAGAGATAGAGCAGGCTACTGGCTTGAGCGCCGTGAATGCAAGAGTAATGCTGAGCCGTGCCAGGAAATCGTTAAGAAATCAACTTCAATCCATCCTCAAGTTATGAACGAGAAAGATTTAAACACATTGTTGAGCAAGTTCTACAACGGCGACACTACACCCGCCGAGGAGCAACTGTTGCGCGACAACTTGCCTAGCGATAGCCTTGACAAGGTCTTGCTCGATTCGCTTAACGAGCTTGCACAAGAGTCCTTCAAGGTTCCTGACCACTTAGAACAAACCCTAAGCGAGAGCATTGACTCATGGCAGCAACACGAGGATGCGACAACATCTACAACCTTGATGTGGTGGCGGCGTGGCGCATGGTGGGCTGTGGCGGCAAGCGTGGCAATAGCGATATCGACCGGATGGTGGTTCATGCGCAACGATAACCAAGCCTCAACAAGCACCAATCAGCAGCAACTTACAGCCCAAGTCGACACACAAGCCCAGGAACTACCTGTTGTGCAAGAAGTAGTTAGCGTCCCTCAGGTGGTGGAAAAAGAAGTCGTGGCACAAGCTGTGATGAATGCGGCTACTCAAAAGTCGCGCCACAATATAGCTTCTCGTCAGCATACCGTTGCTCGCCAAGTGTCACATCTGGCCAAGAATGATGACAATCATGCTCTCACAGCAACCGAAGAGCGCATGGCGCTTGAGGCGCTTGAAAAATTTGCCACTACTCTCGACAAGGGCATTGCCTCACTCGACAATGCAGGCGAGACGATGCAAGAATTAGATAACACGATACAAAAACATTTAATTATAGATTAACGCGACATGAAAAAGATTTTAGCAATAGCCTTGATGATGATTCTTACCACTGCCGGAGCAATGGCACAGCAGTCGCTCACCAAGCAATTCAAGGGCGAGAAAGGATTTTCCTGCATCACAGTCAACAAGGCCGCGCTCAAGATGATGCGCTCAAACAGCAAGCTCGGTCGTCAAGGGTTCAGCGGCAAGTTGAAAATTGGCAATTTTGCCGACAAGATAGAACGCCTTGAAATTGTGTCGGCAAGTACGCCCCAAGCATCCTATAAGCTGACGGCAGCCTGTCATGACTGGATAGAGAAAGACAACTTCGAGAGTGTGATTGATGTGAATGAAGAGAACCAGCAGGCATCAATTTATGTCCTGATGGGTAATCCGCAAAATATCTTCATGCTCCTAGCTCAAGACGAGGAAACATCGGTCATTATCATGTATGGCACCATGACACTCGACGACATTCAGGGCGTAGTGGGTAATTGATCGCTTTTCTATAAGCTATCCACATGAAAAGGTGGTCTCAAGAGAATTTGTTCCTTGAGACCACCTTTTTGTGCTTTGAATGCAATGTGCTTGCTATTTCAAGTTCTCTTTAAAGAATTCTTCAAGCTTATCCCAAGGGATGAAGTTGCCGTTGCCACCGTCGTAGAGGTCGCAGTGGGTTGCTCCAGGGACGATGAGTAGTTGCTTGTTTTCGGGGCAGGGGTTGGGCTTAATGCCTGCGGCAGGATTGCCGTTCACCATGTAGTTAAAAGCGTCCTCGCCAAAGTAGCGTGAATGAGCCTTCTCGCCATGCATCACCATCACTGCCGAACGAGTCTCGTTAGTGTAGCGCAAGAAGCGAGCGTTGGCAAAGGCTTGAGTACCTATCACGCGCCAGCCATCGTTACTGTTTCCACTGCGAACGTGATAACCACGTGGGGTCTTATAGTAGGCATGATAATCTTTTACAAACTGTGGGGCGTCGGCTGGTACTGGGTCGACAACTCCACCTGCCATGGCTGTGGGATCGCTCAGGCGCTGAGCGCTCATTGCCTTGCGGGCCTCGTGGCGGGCCTGCTCATTGTCGGCGCTGTCGAAGTAGCCATTTCCTGCTACACGAGTCATGTCATACATTGTTGATGCCACAGTGGCCTTGATGCGGGTGTCGGTGGCGGCTGCGTTGAGGGCTATGCCACCCCAACCGCAGATGCCAATAATGCCAATGCGCTCGGCATCAACATTAGGCAGCTTCGACAGGTAGTCGACCGCGGCCATGAAATCCTCGGTGTTAATGTCGGGCGAGGCGGTGCGACGTGGCATGCCACTACTCTCGCCTGTGAATGATGGGTCGAATGCCATAGCCACAAAGCCGCGCTCGGCCATGTGCATAGCATAGAGGCCTGAGCTTTGTTCTTTTACTGCTCCAAAGGGTCCACTCACGGCTATTGCCGCTAGCTTCTCACTGGTAGCCTGCTTGGGTTCATAGAGGTCGGCGGCGAGAGTGAAGCCATATTGCGTTGTGAACGTCACTTTACGGTGATTTACTTTCTCGCTTAGTGCGAAGGTTTTATCCCACTCTTGGGTTAAGTTAAGGGTTTCCATATTTCTTTTGTTATTTTGATTTATTATGCTTGCTGGTTGAGCCCATGAGCACATCGCTATAGTAGCGATAATGATTGATAATAGAATTTTCATTTTTACCATCTTATTTAGGTTGATGATGCAAAGTAACATATCATTTCTCACAATCATCCTAAACTAATCAACGATATATCTACCAAAAACGAAGATGATTGGCGGTGGGTGCGGTTTATTGTGATGCTTTCTTTTGGCTTTCAAGAAATTGTGAAGGCGTCATGCCTGTGATGCTTTTAAACAAGCGAGTGAAATGGTTGGGGTAGTCAAACCCCATTTCGTAGGCTACCTGGCTGATGCTATGACCAGCGAGAAGCAGATTCTTGGAACGCATAATGACAAACCCTCGAATGTAGTCCTTGGGGGTCTCGCCAATGGAGTTGCGTAGAAGGTCGCCAAAGTAGCCTGCCGACAGACACAACTCACTGGCGCAATATCTCACGCTGGGAATGCCGTGTCTCTCTTGCTTACCATCGTTGTAGTAGTCATTGAGCACTTGCTGGAACTTGGCAAGAATGTTAGCGTCGCTGCTATTGCTCTGCTCTTTAAATTGGCGAGTATAGAAGCGGTTGCAATAGTCGAGAATAAGAAGAATATAGTCTTTAACAATATTGTCACACTCGGGTGACTGGCTGTGACTGCACAGTTCCTCGCGAATGTTAGACATTAATCCCATTAGCGTGTCTTTCTCGCTCGCGGTTAAGCGCAGAGCTTCGTTAACATTATAGGAAAAATAGTGGTAACGAGAAAGGCGGCGTTCTATCTCGGTGCCATGAATAAATTCAGGGTCAAAAATCAATACCCATCCGTGATATTGGCAACGTGTGCCATTATCGGGCTTTCCACCCACTTGCCCAGGGGCTAGGGCAAGGAGCGAGCCGTCATCATGCTCATATCGCCCGATGCCATAGGTTAAATCTTGAGGAAATTCTTGTTGAAGAAACAAGGCATACACATTAAAGCGGTTCATCGTGTGACGAATTGCTCCAGCCTCGTCATAGCAGATAATCGACACATGAGGATGATAGACAGGCGCGCCTATGTCGGTGGCATAGTCGTTGGCACTATTTATGTGAAGGTCAATATCCATTGCACCGCAAAGTTAATGAAAAATCGTCACAAAACAAAAACCCTCCGAAGCTAAATATTGCTTCAGAGGGGTTAAACTTTGTTGTTTGTGCGGTGCGTACAGGACTCGAACCAGCGACCTCCTGCGTGACAGGCAGGCATTCTAACCAACTGAACTAACGCACCAAAAATTTTTAAATGCTCCGGTCGTGTTTTCGACTTTTGCGGTGCAAAGGTAAAGCAATTTTCTTAATTACCAAAAAAACAAGCGATTTTTCTTGATTTTTATTTTTTTCTCACCACTTGAAACTAGTCTCAGTAACTCTCGGCATCGCTGGGAAATTTGCTGGTCTTTACATCTTCAACGTAGTGATTGACAGCATCTATAATCTGTTCACCCAGGTTGCTGTAGTGGCGCAGGAATTTAGGCTTGAACCCCATGTTCATGCCCAGCATGTCCTGGATCACCAGCACCTGGCCGTCGCAGCCAACACCGGCACCAATTCCTATGGTGGGGATGCCCACGCTCTCGGTCACCCGCTGGGCGAGGGCGGCAGGAATCTTCTCGAGCACAACGGCATAGCAACCTATTTCCTCCAGCATCTTGGCATCGTCGATGAGCTTCTGAGCCTCGGCATCCTCTTGGGCGCGCAGGGCATAGGTGCCAAACTGGTAAATCGATTGGGGCGTGAGACCCAAGTGGCCGCACACGGGAATACCGGTGTTTATGATCAGCTCTAGCGCTTGACGAATTTCACTTCCGCCCTCGCACTTCACCGAGTCGATGCCAGTGCTCTGGATAAGGCGCACGGCATTCTCCTGAGCCTTGTAGGGGTCGCCCTGGTAGGTGCCGAATGGCATGTCGATGCAAGTGATGGCGCGCTTGCAGGCACGTGCCACAGTGCGGCCATACACTATCATGTCGTCGAGGGTAATGGGCACCGTGGTGGCATTGCCCTGCATCACGTTGCTGGCGCTGTCGCCCACGTGAATCATGTCGATGCCTCCCTGCTCCACCAGCGATGCTATGGTGTAGTCGTAGGAGGTCAATACTGCTATCTTTTCGCCAGTGCGCTTCATCTCACGGATGCGCTTGGTCGTAATCTTCTTGTTGTCACTTACTAAATAACCCATGTTGTGTGATATTAAAAAATGCGCCGCAAAGTTAATGCTTTATTTCAATTTTGCAAAAAAACAATGATGAGAGCAAAACAAACTTCTCTATTCACACCTCGCGCGCGTACATTATAATATTTAATTATTACACACACTTCTCCCGCAGGTTTTCTCACCGCAGGTTACCTCATTACTGGTTTCTTCTCCACGGGTTTCATCACCACGGGGTTCCTCCTTTGTGGATTCTGGGAGTGTATTCACATTATTTCCCTTGTTTTGTTTTTTTATGGCTGTGTTGTTGTTTGGTTTTTGCGTTCAAGCGTGGTAGCTCTGCTGTTGTCCTTAAAGCGTCAAAAAAGTGTCTTAAATCACCTGTTTGGGGTAAAAAATGAAAAAAAACACGATTTTTCTCACTTTTTTTGTTGAAAAATTTGCACAGTTAAAAATCTTGCCATACCTTTGCAACGCTTTTCGGCTCACGAGGACCCTGTTCCGAGTTGAGCGGTTTTTTTGACCCCTTGTTGAAAACGGGGCGAGAGCA
>ONEL01000008.1 GCA_900316835.1 uncultured Prevotellaceae bacterium
TTCGCTACGGAAGTTATTTCCGACTTCCAACAGCACATAAAAATATTTATTTTTGTTTTTTAAAAAAATATTTTCTTGCACTTCGTTTGTGAACTTAGCTTGGTATGGTATATTTTTTTTTCTAACTTTGCATGTCCATAGCATAAGCCTTGTGATTTAATAAACCATATACTATTTACTATTTTTGCTAAAAACAAAAAAGCATGAAAAAAATTTTACTTTCACTCATGTCACTTGTGGCATGCACCATGGGCCTGCAAGCCCAAAACACACTAACAATTTGTGATGGAACTGCTACCAACACTAATGTTCCAATCAATACACTGTGGTGGGAAAATGCTTCTACCCAGTCGCAAACTATCTTTCCTGCAGCTCTGCTTGAGGATATGGAGGGAACTCAAATCAGCGCTATCAAGTTCTATCTCAATGCCACCGGTGTGCAGTTCTCTGGCGGTAAGTGCAACATTTCACTTGGCATTACCGATAAGACTGCTTTCAGCTATGCTGTAGGTATTACAGGTCTTACGGTTGTGGCAACCGATGTTACCGCTCCCGAGCTAGGCTCTACTGAGTTTGAGATTGTCTTTGATGAGCCTTTTACTTACGACGGTGGAAACTTGGTGTTTGAATGCCAAATGACTGAGGGCGGTGAGTACAAGAGCTCAAGCTTCCTGGGCGAGAGCCAGACTACTAACACTGCCTTCTCGCGTACTACTACCTATAACTTCTTGCCCAAGACCACTTTTACCTACATCAAGGAAGAAGTTCCCTATGCGGCAAAGGTTACCCCCGACAGCATTGGCTTTGGTAAGCTCAATATTGGCTTGAATGCTGAGAAAAAAGTTACTCTCAAGAATCGTGGCACTAACGCCTTCACTCCTGCCGTAACGCTTGAAGCACCTTTCAGCACCACCTATCAAGCTACCGAACTTGCCGCTGGCGAGAGCGTTGAGATTCCAGTAACATTTGCGCCAACCGAGGTAGCTCAATACAACTCAGTAATGACCATCGATTGTGGTCAGGCTGGCACTTTTAGCGTGAAATTGACAGGTCTTGGCAGTGATGAGAAAGAAATTACCGTCGCCGATGGCACTCAATCGTCGGAATACCTGCCATTCTACGGCTTTTGGTTCGACAATGAAGGCACCCTGTCGCAGATGATTTATCCCGCAAGCATGCTTGAAGGTCTTGAGGGCGCTCAAATCACAGCTCTCAAGTTCTATCCCACAGCCGCAGTCGCTTGCAAGACCGACGCGTTGGCAGTGAGCGTTGCCGAGACCGATGTTACCTACTATGAGCGTGAGAGTGCTATCTCTACTCCAACAAATCTCGTGACCAATCTCACTACTGTTGTTGAGGCAACTCCAATAGCTACTGGCGCCACAGTTGTTGAATTTAACTTCGACCAGCCTTACACCTATCAAGGTGGGAACCTGGCTATTCAAACTGTTGTTAGTACCAAGGGTAGCTATGGTCACACCTATTTCTATGGCACCACAATGGAAGGCAACACCGGCTGGTGTGAGTGGCGAAGCAACAACACTCTGGAGTCTTTCTTGCCCAAGATGACTGTTGTTTACACTAAGGCTGCCGAGGAACCACAAACTGTAACTGTTACTGGTACTGTTACCGATGCTAAGAGCGGTGCCCCCATTGAGGGTGTTAACGTGACACTCACAGTTGTGAAGGCCGAAACCACAACACAACTGCTCGCTGAGGGCACCCCAGCCACCTACATCGCTGTTACCGATGCTCAAGGAGAGTTCAGCATGGAAGTTGTGCCTGAACAGGATGCGACCTACAGCATGACTTACCAGAAAGAGGGATATGTTACTTACACCAATGATGACGTCTTCATCGATGATCCACAAAGTGTTTCACTCACTGCCGATTCATCTACTGGCGTTACCCGCATCAGCGTTGCTGGCAATGCGGTAAAATATGTCAATGCAATGGGTCAGGTGAGCGACCGTCCATTCAAGGGTGTGAACATTGTAATCACCGAGAACGCCGACGGAACTCGCAATGTTACTAAGGTGGTTAAATAACAATCACGAGTAATATTGTTACAAAAAAACTGGGTGACACGCATCTATTATCACAGCGTGCCACCCATTTTTTTGTTTAGTGTGATGAATTGTGGGTAGTTACAACCACTAGCTATAAAAAAGCACATCTACCAAAAAGTGCTGTTAAACAGCGCTTAAAGCGGATGTGCAAGGCGTGAACCCATGGGGAGTCGAACCCCAATCGAAGGAACCGGAATCCTTTATTCTATCCATTGAACTATGGGTCCAGTACTTTGTTTTGCGGGTGCAAATATAGGCAAAAACTGTGAATTATAAACTAGTCAGGATAAAGAAAGTGATTTTTTATTTGGTTGGAAAAGTTTAGAATACTATTTTTTCATACCTTTGCAATAAAATATAGAGCTAATTATGATTGTGAAAATAGAGGAGAGCTGGCGGCAAGAACTTGCCGATGTGTGGGACAAGGATTATTTTGTGCGTTTGACGCAGTTTGTGCGCCAGGAATATCACACCAAGCAGGTGTTCCCGCCGGGAAGACAAATTTTTGCCGCTTTTGATGCCACTCCTTTTAATGAGGTGAAAGTAGTAATACTGGGGCAGGATCCTTATCACGATGTGGGGCAGGCTAATGGACTTTGCTTCTCGGTTAACGATGGCATTGCTTTCCCGCCATCGTTGCAAAACATCTTTAAGGAAGTGCATGACGACACTGGTGCGCCCATGCCCACTAGTGGTGACCTGAGCCGTTGGGCACGACAAGGGGTGCTATTGCTAAATGCCACGCTAACGGTTCAGGCGCATCGTGCCGGGTCGCACCAAAATAGGGGCTGGGAACTCTTTACCGACGAGGTGATAGCTCATCTTGCCAATCATCGCGACCACTTGGTGTTTATCTTGTGGGGAAGCTATGCCATTCGCAAGGGTGCTTTTATCGACCGCACTCGCCACCTTGTGCTCACATCACCACATCCGTCGCCTCTTAGTGCTTATCGTGGCTTCTTCGGCAATCACCATTTCTCGCTCACTAACGACTACCTGCGCCGGCACGGAAAGCAACCTATTGCATGGTGAGGGTGATTTTTCTGCCCTAAAATTGTAGTGATTTAGTGATAAATGCCTAACTTTGCAGTTTGAAATGATTAATGGATAATTTAAACAAGGTAATAAACAGAATATATGCAGAAGATTAGAAACGTTGCCATCATCGCTCACGTTGACCACGGCAAGACTACACTGGTCGACAAGATGCTCGCTGCAGGTAACTTGTTCCGTGACAATCAGGTAGTTGGAACTCAAATTCTTGACAGTAACGACTTGGAGCGTGAGAGAGGCATTACTATCCTATCTAAAAACGTATCAATCAACTACAAAGATTATAAAATTAACATAATCGATACCCCAGGGCATAGCGACTTTGGTGGAGAGGTGGAGCGTGTGCTAAACATGGCCGACGGATGTTTGCTACTCGTGGATGCTTTTGAGGGGCCAATGCCTCAAACTCGCTTTGTATTGCAAAAGGCAATCCAGATAGGCCTCAAGCCTATTGTTGTTATCAACAAGGTGGATAAGCCCAACTGCCGCCCCGACGAGGTTCAGGAGGCTGTCTTTGACTTGATGTTCAACCTCGATGCTACCGAGGACCAACTCGACTTTCCTACCATTTTTGGCAGTGCCAAGAATGGCTGGATGAGTAACGACTGGCGCAAGCCCACCGACAACATCACCGCAGTGCTTGATGCAATCATTGAGCACATTCCAGCTCCACAGGTGGTGGAGGGTGACCCGCAGATGCTCATAACATCGCTTGACTATAATACCTATGTGGGGCGCATTGCAGTGGGGCGTGTGCACCGTGGCATGCTCAAGGATGGCATGGAAGTGGGCTTGTGCAAGAAAGATGGCACTGTTGCCCGCCAGCGCATCAAGGAACTGCGTGTGTTTGAAGGCATGGGACAGATACATGTCGATAGCGTGCAGTGTGGCGACATTTGCGCCATTATTGGTCTCGACGGTTTTGAGATTGGCGACACCGTCACCAGTCTCGACAATCCTGAGCCACTGCCACGCATTGCTATTGACGAGCCCACCATGTCGATGCTCTTCACGATTAACGACTCACCTTTCTTCGGCAAGGATGGCAAGTATGTAACTTCGCGCCACATCCACGACCGACTCATGCACGAGCTTGACAAGAACCTGGCTTTGCGTGTGGAAAAAAGTGAGAACGAAGACGCTTGGATAGTGTTTGGACGTGGTGTGCTGCACCTTAGCGTTCTCATAGAGGAGATGCGACGCGAGGGCTATGAGCTCCAAGTGGGACAGCCACAGGTTATTATCAAAGAGATTGACGGCGTTAAGTGCGAGCCTATCGAGACTCTAACCATCAACGTTCCTGAGGAGTATTCCAGCAAGATGATTGACATGGTCACTCGTCGCAAAGGTGAGATGACATCGATGGAAACACAAAACGACCGCATCCACATGGAATTCAAAATTCCGTCGCGAGGTATAATTGGTTTACGCACTAATGTGCTCACTGCCAGTGCCGGTGAGGCTATCATGGCTCATCGCTTCTTGTGTTATGAGCCCTGGAAGGGTGATATAACACGCCGCCTTAACGGCTCCATTATCGCTATGGAAGGTGGTACCGCCTACGCTTATTCAATTGATAAATTACAAGACCGCGGACGTTTCTTTATTTTCCCGCAAGAGGAAGTGTATGCGGGTCAGGTAGTGGGTGAGCACACTAAGGAGAAAGACCTGGTGGTTAATGTTACAAAAAATAAGAAACTCACTAACATGCGTGCCAGCGGTGCCGACGATAAGACTCGCATCGTGCCACCCATCGTGTTCAGCCTTGAAGAAGCGCTTGAGTATATCAAGGCCGACGAGTATGTGGAGATAACCCCCAACCACCTGCGCATGCGCAAAATCATCCTCGACGAGATAGAGCGCAAGCATCAGGCCAAGTTGCGCGGTGAGACCGAGGAATAATGATAAGGTTATAATATTAACTCCTAATTATATATCGGTATGAAAAACTTTAAAAAATTTTTAGGCATTATGACAGTGATTGCTGTCATTGCAGTGGCGTTTGCTCCTCAGGCACAGGCTCGAAAAAAGCGTGACCTCAAGAAGGAGGCTATTGAGGACTTGTTGCGAGAGGGTAACGCTGCCTATGAGGCCGAAAACTACGATGATGCGTTCGACTATTTTGAGGCCGCTCACAAGAAAGGAAACATTCGCGCTACTCACAACCTGGCAATATGCTATGCTCAAGGCTATGGTGTAGAGAAAAGCCTTACTATGGCACTCAAGCTCCATGAGAAAGCCGCTAAGAAAGGCAATGTCGACTCAATGGTTGAGCTGGGCATGATGTATAAGAATGCCTATGGCGTTAAGCAGGACTATAAAAAAGCTATCAAGTGGCTAGAAAAGGCTGCTAAGCAAGGCAATGCCGATGCCATGTATCTCATTGGCTCTTGCTACTTCTATGGCGGCTACGGCATTAAAAAAGATAAGGAAAAAGCACGCCAGTGGATAGCTAAGGCCGCCGCTCTTGGTCATGAGACTGCCATTCAAAATCTGGATAAGATAAAGTAGGATAACATTAACAAGAAAAACTCCTAGAGATACCGCTATTTTTGATGTTTTTTTAAAAAAGTGGTAGCCCAAGAAAATCCCCAAAGCAACTCTTTAAAGGGAAGCTTTAGGGATTTTCTTTTGTTTGAGCCGAAAATGTTGCTAATGTGGAAATAAATACCTAACTTTGCACGATTTTTTACATTATTAATATAAAAACTAGATGTTAACACCTACTAAGAAAACCATCGTACTGGGTGACGGACGTGAGATCACCCTCGAAACAGGAAAGCTTGCTAAGCAAGCCGATGGAGCAGTTGAATTGCGCTTCAACAACACCATGTTGTTAGCGACCGTTGTATCGGCTAAGGATGCCGAGGAGGGTGCCGACTTTATGCCCCTCACTGTTGAATACAAGGAGAGGTATTCTTCATTTGGACGTTTCCCTGGTGGCTTCACCAAGCGTGAAGGTCGTGCCAGCGACTACGAAATCTTGACTGCACGCCTCGTGGACCGCGTGCTTAGGCCATTGTTCCCCTCCAACTATCATGCCAATACTATTGTCCACATCTTGATGTTCTCAAGCGACGGTGCTGATTGCCCCGACGCTCTTGCTGGTCTTGCAGCTAGCGCTGCTATCGCTGTTAGTGATGTCCCCTTCGAGGAGCCCATCAGCGAGGTGCGTGTGGCTCGCATTGATGGTAACTTCGTTATTAACCCCACCTTCGAACAACTCGAAAACGCTGACATGGAATTGATGGTAGGTGCTACTTACGACAATATTATGATGGTAGAGGGTGAGATGGACGAGGTTCAAGAAGAAGACTTGATTGCTGCGCTGAAGTTTGCGCACGATGCTATCAAGCCCATGTGCGTCGCTCAAAAGGAGCTCGCTGCCCAGCTTGGAGTCACCAAGCGTGAATACTGCCACGAGGTTGACGACGAGGAAATCAAGGAGCGTGTGCGCAAGGAGTGCTACCAGCCATGCTACGACATCGCTAAGGCAGGTAACGCCGACAAGCACTGGCGCAACGATAGCTTCGACAAGGTGCTCGAAGACTTCATCGAGACTATACCCGAGGAGGAGCGTGAGCAGATGACTCCCATGATTAATCGCTACTTCCACGATGTGCAACGCGATGCAGTGCGTCGTGTCATCCTCGACGAGGGCATCCGCATGGATGGCCGCAAAACAACCGAGATTCGTCCCATCTGGTGTGAGACCGATTACGTTCCCGGCCCTCATGGAAGCGCAGTCTTCACTCGTGGTGAAACTCAATCGCTAGCTACTGTAACTTTGGGCACCAAGCTCGATGAGAAACTTATTGACGACGTGCTCACTCGTCGCAACGAGCGTTTCTTGTTACACTACAATTTCCCTGCATTCTCTACTGGTGAGGCTCGTGCACCACGTGGCGTGAGCCGTCGCGAGATAGGTCACGGCAATTTGGCACATCGCGCTCTCAAACGCATGTTCCCCGACGATTTCCCTTACACTTGCCGCATCGTGAGCGACATCTTGGAGAGCAACGGCTCGTCGTCGATGGCAACAGTGTGTGGTGGCACCTTGGCACTGCTTGATGCCGGTGTGAAGATGAAACGCCCGGTTGCCGGTATTGCTATGGGTCTTATCACCGACGAGGGTAACGTTAAGCACGCTGTGCTGAGCGACATCCTGGGCGATGAGGACCACTTGGGCGACATGGACTTCAAGGTGACAGGTACCGTTAAGGGTATCACTGCCACTCAAATGGATATCAAGTGTGATGGTCTGCCTTACGAGATTCTGGAGCAAGCTCTGCAACAGGCTCGCGACGGACGCATGCACATTCTCAATATCATCAACGAGACTATTCCTGAGCCTCGCGAGGACTACAAGCCTCACGTTCCACGCATTGTGGCTATGACCGTCGACAAGGAGTTCATCGGTGCTATTATTGGCAAGGGTGGCGAGGTTATACAAGGCATTCAGGAAGAGACTGGTGCTGTTATCACTATCGATGAGATTGACGGCAAGGGAGAAATCGAAATCTCAGCTGCCAACAAGGATAGCATCGAGGCCGCCGTTGAGCGCATCAAGGCTATCATCGCGGTTCCCGAGGTGGGCACTGTCTACACTGGTCCCATCAAGAGCATCCTCGAGTTTGGAGCATTCGTGGAGTTTATGCCCGGTAAGGAAGGCTTGTTGCACATCAGCGAGATTAGCTGGGAGCGTCTGGCCGACATGGAAGCCAGTGGCTTGCACGAGGGTGACGAGGTTACAGTTAAGCTAATTGAGATTGACGCTAAGACTGGCAAGTTCCGCCTCTCAATGCGTGCGCTACAAGACAAGCCCGAGGGTTATGAGGAGCGCCGTGGCAATGGTGGTGGTAACCGCCAGCGTTCAGGTGGCAATGGCCCACGTGGCAATGCCGGTGGCTCTCGCCGCGAGGGTGGTAACAACCGTGGTCCCCGCCGTGATGGCAATCGTGGTCCCCGCCGCGATGGCAACCGCGACAACCGTCGTCGCGACGACCGCAACGACGTTAACTATGAGGATTAATTCTCATTAACGATTCCAATCTTTTTTGACCCATATTTACTAAACCCGGTTGTCTTGGTTCACAATTTTGTGGCAAGCAACTTCTAGTAAAATTCTTCCCCCAAGTTATATGCCTAAAGTAACTTGGGGGAACTTTTTTTGTAGCGTAGATTAAAGAATACTAAAAAAAATATTACCTTTGTCACATTGAAATTATAAATAAACTAATGATATGAAGACAAGAGAAGAATTAATCGACGAATTGCTGGAATTGGCCTTTGCCGAGGATATTGGCGATGGCGATGCTACAACTTTGTGCAGTATTCCTGCCGATGAGATGGGGCGCTCGCGCCTTATAATTAAGGAAGAGGGTATACTTGCGGGGGTGGAAATGTCACGTAAAGTCTTTAATAAGTTTGACCCGGAGCTGAAAATGACAACCTACATTGAGGATGGTGCTCACGTCAAGCCTGGCGACATCGCTTTCATTGTGGAAGGCAAGGTGCAATCATTGTTGCAAACCGAGCGCTTAATGCTCAACATCATGCAGCGCATGAGTGGAATTGCTACCACCACAGCGCGGTATCAAAAGGAGCTTGATGGCTTGCACACCCGTGTTCTCGACACCCGCAAAACCACTCCTGGCATGCGCATTATGGAGAAGGAAGCCGTGAAAATAGGTGGAGGATGTAACCATCGCATTGGGCTTTTTGACATGATACTCTTGAAGGATAACCATGTGGACTTTGCCGGCGGTATCACTGCGGCCATCGAGGGGGCTAAGCGCTGGAACAAAGAGAATGGCAAGAACCTCAAGATTGAAATTGAGGTGCGCAATCTCGACGAGTTGCGCGAGGCGCTTGCCACTGGCGGGGTAGATCGAGTGATGTTCGACAATTTCACTCCTGAGCTTACACGCGAAGCGGTGAAAATAGTTGACGGCAAAGTCGAAACCGAGTCGAGTGGCGGCATAACACTTGCCACGCTGCGTGCCTACGGCGAGTGTGGCGTTGACTACATCTCGGTGGGAGCACTCACTCACAGTGTGAAGTCGCTCGACATGAGCTTTAAAGCATTCTAAACTAATTTAATAATGTATTTTTTAATCTATAAATTTTAATTAAGAGTATGAGAAAATTATTATCTTTCGCAATGATGGCTGTTATTGCTGTCGCTGCTTGGGGAGCCGAAGTAACCTTCGACTTCGCTTCGGTGGCAGGGTTGCAAGCCATGGGAATTACCGCTCCGGCACAGAGCGCTGGCGTGAACCTCACTGATGTGGGAACCATTACAGTCGATGGCGTGAGCCTCACAGCAGTAAATGGTGCTACTGAAACTCGTGTGTGGAACTCGCAAGGCAGTTACACACTGCGCATTTATCAGGGTGGCTCGATAACATTCTCGGTTGAGAATGGAAGCATTACTAACGTGGTGATTACTGCTGCTAACACAAGCAACTTCGACCTGCTTGCCAATGTGGGTAACTACACTGTTGATAATGGTGTGGGCACATGGACCGGTAGCACATCCACAGTCTCGTTTACTCACAGCACTACTAAAAACGCGCAAATCGCCACTGTGGTAGTTACAACTAGTGACCAGGCTCCCACCGATGCTCCTGGAGATGACCCTAATCCAGTAGACCCCAATATCACAAAGCTTGATCATTTAATGAACTTGAGTACGCTCGACGACGACACCGAGTTCCAATTCACGGGTGAGGCTTTTGTTAACTATCAGTGGGATAAATACTTGTGGCTTCAACAACTTGATGAGGAGGGGTATGCCTATGCTGCTCTCGTCTATGGCGAAGTGGGCAAGCAATATCAACTTGGGGCTGTGATTCCTGCTGGATGGACTGGCAAGAAAACCAACTATAAGGGTTTGACCGAGATTACCGAACCCACTCATTTCAACAATGCCACTTCACTTGTTCAAGGTGACTATTACACACCATTCGACATGACGGGATGGGTTAGCTACATTCTCGACCCTGAGGAAGGATATGAGAATTTCAAGGTTAGCATGGATGGCATCACCTTGAGCGACATCGACGATAATGGCAATTTCACTATCACTAGCTATGAAAAGAATGATAATGAGGAAATAGTGCCTGTTACACTTCCTGGTTACAATCGTTTTGGCATTGAATATCCCACTATTGAGGAAGGTGAGACCTATAACATTGAGGGTATGGTAACAATTCACAATAACAATTATGAGCTATATCCCATTAGCATTACTACCACTCCTGGCACTCGCATGTGGAAGATTACCTATCAGGGAGAGAATGGCACTAACTACAAGGTTGCCGATAGCCTGTTCGTTGTGCTACCCGCTAAGAACGAGATTGATGGTAACATAATTTTTGTGACCGATAATGTTGACCAAATTCTCTATGATGAGTATGCCGAGTGGGGATACACTTGGTATGAAGATTGGTATCCCAGCTGGATAGCTCTTGATTGTGGTGATGATGAAGACCTCTACAACACCATCGCTGCTATGAAGGTGCTCAAACCCGAGACCGTGAGAGGAACTCTCGACAATGTAGAGACTAATCCGCGTCTCATTTTGACCTCGGCTCCCGTCGAGCTTCCCGATGCGGAATTCCCTGTGCTCAAGCTGTGGTCTTATAATATTAGTCAGGAAAAACTAATTGCCGCAGGTCATGAGTACGGACAAGTTACTGGTACCTACAAGCTTATTGCTGGTGAGCCTTACCTGTGCAGCGCACAAGACACCGTGCAGGTGAAACTCGATTTCCGCATTAACCCCGACCTGCAAGAGCAGCTCACCGAGGGTAATCGCTACGACTTCGTTTCAATCTTTAAGCTTAACGATGAGTGGTCAATTCCTTCAAGTGGTGCCCCTGCTATCAGAGCCAAGAGGATTATTGCTCGCGGCAATCGTCAGCCCAAGGCTCTCCGTCCCAAGGCAGTAGAGTATTATGGTAGCGACTACTACACTAACTACACCATTTGCCCTGTATCGGCAGCCATGACCACTGGCATCAATAGTGTTGATGTAACCAAGCAGGTAACCAAGGTTAGTTATGTTAATGCAATGGGTGTGACAAGCAGCACTCCATTCCAGGGCATGAACATTGTCATCACCGAGTATAATGACGGCACTCGCACTGTGGCTAAAACAGTGAAGTGATAGTTCAGGATATTAATAGTTTCATAATTTGACCGGTGATTATTTTTTGTTCACCGGTCAAGTTTTTTTTAGGGCTGTAAAATAATTGTTTTAAAATTGTTGGTATTTGTTTGATAAAATAATGTACCTTTGCATCCGCTAAATGCAGTGGAGTGGCTTGTCGCTCGCAACACACATGATTGCGAGAGGAAAGTCCGGGCAACACAGAGCATCGCATTTCTTAACGGGAAGCTGGGGGCGACCTCAGGGTTTAAGGTGACAGAAAACAACCGCCGCAAGGCAAGGGTGAAAAGGTGGGGTAAGAGCCCACCGGGCGCCACGGCGACATGGCGCGCCGCACCACCTGCGAGTTGCAAGGTCAAGTATATCGGCATCTAAGGGTTGCTCGCCCATTGTCGAGGGGTAGACTGCTATACTGGCGTGGCAACACGTTCCAGACAGATAAATGACAAGCGGCGTCACCCACGGGTGACGACCACATAACCCGGCTTATAGCTCCACTGCTTTTTTATTAATTCAAATTATGAAGTTTTTGTCACGTGTGTCGCACCATTTGGCACCTCACTACGGGCAAGTGGTTGCTTAAAATATATCACCTAGCACGTAGAAACTTCCTCCCACAAAGATTGCGTCAGCAGGACTGGCTGTTTTCAGGGCGGTGCGATAGGCTGTGGTTGCCTGTGTGAAGCACTTGCCGTTCAAGCCATGCTTTGCTGCCATGGCTTGTAACTCTTGAGCTCGCATGGCGCGTGGCGATTGAGCCTGGGTAAAATAATAGATGGCATGTGTAGGCATCATTGAGAGCACAGTGTCAATGTCCTTGTCGGCCGAGAAACCCAGCACCATGTGCAGTTGTTCGCACTTTATTTCTCTAAGTTGCTTTGATAGTTGCTGCCAGGCTCCCGCGTTGTGCCCGGCATCGCAAATGATGGTGGGATTCTTGCCCATCACCATCCATCGTGCCATGAAGCCCGTGATTTCACACACGTGGGCGAGAGCTTTCTTCACAGCCCTGATGCCAATCTTTACTCCCGCAGTTCTGAGAGCATCGATAGCATGTAGCGCAGTGTTGATGTTCTCAGCTTGATAGTCTCCACTCAGTTGGCACACCAGGTTGTTGCCAAAGGTGGTGGTGATGACCGATAATGTGCCATCCTTGCCATGTGAAGTGCCCAGCACGATGGGATTGTCGCCTGCAATGATGATGGGGGAGTGGTGGTTGTGAGCTGTGCGCTCAAAGACCTCACGCACCTGGGGTTGCGAGGCATTACCCACTACAACCGGCACACCGTCCTTGATGATACCCGCCTTCTCGCTGGCAATCTCAGTCAGCGTGTTGCCCAGAAATTGAGTGTGGTCGATTGAGATGTTGGTGATAACGCTAAGTATGGGAGTGATGATGTTGCTACAGTCGAGTCGACCGCCTAGACCCACTTCAATAACAGCAAAGTCCACCTTTTGCCTTTTGAAATACTCAAACGCTAGTGCCGTTGTGAGTTCAAAGAACGAAGGCTCGCAGTCAAGACCGCTATCCAGCCAGCGCTCCACAAAGCGACTCACGGTGCGCTTGGCAATCATCTTGCCATTAACTCGTATGCGCTCGCGGAAGTCAACAAGGTGGGGGGAAGTGAACAGCCCCACTCGGTAGCCGGCAGCTTGTAGTGTAGCCGCCAGCATGTTGGACACCGAGCCCTTGCCATTAGTCCCGGCAATGTGTATGCAGGGATAGTCGCGATGTGGATTTCCAAGCCAGTTGTCGAGCGCAATGGCTGTGCCCAGGCCTGGCTTGTAGCCACTTGCCCCTTGGCGTTCAAAGGCGGGAATCTGGCTAAAAAGATATTGTGTAGCTTCTTTGTAGGTCATAGTTAAAAAATGAAATATCCGGCAATGCCTGCCAGTATTATTACCACAATGGGATGAATCTTAGTGAAAAATACCACACAGAATGATGCGACGCAAATTATGATTGAAATCACCTGGTCGGTGGTTGCGTTGCCAAAGTTGTCCTTGTTCATCAGTAGCAATGCGGCACTGGCGATAAGCCCTACAACCACTGGCCTGAGTCCCATGAACGCGCCCTTGATGACGGCATTGTCATGATGGTTGGTGATGTAGTGGCTTGCAAGCAATGTGAGCACATAGGGCGGGAAAACCACCACTAGTGTTGCCAAGATGGAGCCCCACACGTTGCCGGTGGAGACATAACCAATGTAGGTGGCGCTGTTGATACCTATGGGACCAGGTGTCATCTGCGAGATGGCTACGATGTCGGTAAACATTTGGTTACTAATCCAGCCGTTCTTCACAACCTCATTCTGCACTAGCGATAGCATGGCATAGCCACCGCCAAAGCCAAAGAGTCCAATCTTCAAGTAGGCCCAGATGAGTTTGAGGTAGATGCTCATGCGTCGCCCTCCTTTCTTCGTTTGAGGATGGTGTGAGTGTAGTAGAGATATCCACCCAGCGCTCCTAGCACAATGTAGAGGATGGGATTAGAAATGAATGGCAATTTGGAATAGATGAGCAGCGCTACCGCCACGGGAATTATAATGGTTTTCCAGTTAATTTTTGCGGCGCGGGCTGTGGTGATAACAGGAGCGATGATGAGTGCCACCACGGCAGGGCGAATGCCCTTGAAGATGCGCGATAGCACGTCGTTGTTCTTGATGGTGTCGGGAGTGAGAAACATGGCGATGGCGAGGATGATGACAAACGATGGCAAGATGGTGCCAAAGGCAGCTGCAAGGCTTCCTTTCACTCCCTTGAGCCTGTCGCCAATCACCACCGAGATGTTTACAGCCAAGATGCCTGGCATCGACTGCGCGATGGCAAGCAGGTCGAGAAATTCATCCTTTGCTATCCACTTGTGGTTATCAACAATTTCACGCTCAATGATTGATATCATAGCCCAGCCACCACCAAAGGTGAATGCGCCTATCTTCATGAACGTGAGCCATAGTTGAAGGTATATATTATTCATCTCATCTTGTGCCTTAAAACGAGTGCAAAATTACACAAAAGTTTGCAACCTTATCTCCGCTTTGCGGAAAAATCATTAACTTTGCACGTTTTTTATTTTTAAGTTTAGACTGATAATTGAGACGTTGAGGTGTGTACTTTCAATATTGATTTTGTTAATGGCTGTTACAGCTCAGGCTGTGACGGTTCAGGATACACTGCAGGTTGATACCAGTGCGGTTGCGACCGATAGCGTCGTGGATAAAAAAGGATTTTTCAAGAAACTGCTTGGATATATCGCTCCTGATCTCAACGCAGACGAGGCAAAGGCTTCTACAGGACTGAGCATTATTGGAGGACCACATTACAATAGCATGTCGAAGCTGGGAGTGGGATTGGCTGCTAGCTATGGCTACCGCTTGGCGGGGTGTGACTCGCCATTGCAGCCTTCGGTGCTCTCGCTAACGGGCAATGTTACCACAGCTGGTTTTTGGAACATAGCTATCCTGAACGACATGATTATTAAGGGCGATAAAATGCGCATGAATTCTGAGCTGAAAGTGGAAAACATGCCCATCTACTTTTGGGGAATGGAATTTGAGAACGGAAAAAATGACGCTAACAAGACACGGATGCGACAGCTTCGTGTGATGTTTAATACTAATGTCCTGTTTAGATTAACTCAAGGGCTCTTTTTAGGACCTTATTTGCACTGGGAATTTAATAGAGCCGACTCTATTAGCGTCCCTCATTTGCTTGAGGGGCAAAGTCTCTCGCAACGCAACTATGGTGTGGGCATCACGCTTGATTATGATACTCGCGACTATGTCACAGGACCCACTCAAGGCATGTATGTACACCTTAATCAAGTGTTTTTTCCACGATTCCTATGGAACGGAAATCAAAGCTTCACACGCACCGACTTCCGTTTCTCGATTTATAGAAAAGCGTGGCGCGGTGCCATTATTGCAGGCGACGTGCGCGCATTGTTTAACTATGGCTCTCCCTCATGGGCGACAATGGCACAATGGGGCGGACCGACCAACATGCGTGGGTATTATCGCGGACGCTATCGCGATAAGCACATGATGAATGCCACAGTCGAGGTGCGTCAACACCTGTGGCGATGGCTTGGCATGGTGGCATGGATTGGTGGTGGCACAGTGTTTCACGACAGCCATTCCATGCACTTCCTTCCCAATGCCGGGATTGGATTGCGCTGGGCATTCCGAAAGCATGTGAACATCAGGCTCGACTATGGATTTGGCAGGGCAGGGGAGAGTGTATTTATTTTTGGAATTAATGAAGCGTTTTAAGAAAATATTTACTAACCAGCACTACATCTACTGGCTTTTTGTGGCAATGGCGATTTTGCCTAATTGCATGATGTTCTTCACCGAGGCGACATCTACACTCACGCGTGTCGTGCAAATAGTGCTGCCACTAGGTTTTTATGCTCTAGCATTCACGTGGACTCGAAAGCCGGGAAAAATGTTTTGGTGGCTATTCTGGTTCATGTTTGTCGATGCTTTTCAAATTGTTCTGCTGCGACTCTATGGCTCTACACCCATTGCTGTGGACATGTTCCTTAATGTAGTTACCACTAATCCTGGAGAAGCTACCGAGTTGTTGGCTAATTTGCTGGTTGCGGTGGTGTTTGTGGTGGGACTTTATGGCTTTGGCATTGCCATGTCCATAGTATCATTATGCTCTAAGAATATCATGAGCGATGCTTTCAGGAAGATGCAACGCAAGTGGTCAATCCCCGTGTTAGCATTAGGCGTTATATTGCTGGTTGTGAATGTGTTCACCGAGCGCGCATTCAAGGTGCAAGACGATGTTTTCCCCATCAACGGCACTTATAACATGGGGCTTGCCCTACAGCGGGCTATTAAGCAGTCAAACTATAAAGAAACATCACGCGACTTCAGTTATCAAGCTTCGTCTACTCGCAACGATTCCATTGCCGAAATTTATGTGCTTGTGATAGGCGAAACCTCACGTGCTGATAACTGGGGGTTATATGGCTACAATCGCAATACAACACCAAGCACTGCGGCGCTTGACAATCTGGTGGTTTATCGCGACGCTCTCACAATATCTAACACCACCCACAAGAGTGTGCCCATGATAATGAGTGGAGTGGCGAGCGAGGCTTACGACAGTCTTTACTACCGCAAGGGTGTTATCTCAGCTTTTCGTGAGGCTGGGTACCAAACGGCTTTCTATAGCAACCAGCAACGCAATCACTCGTTTATCGACGCATTTGGCAGCGAGGCATCTGAGGTGAAATTCCTCAAGGATAAAGTGTCGATACTCACTGGCAATAACTATGATGACGAATTGGTCGATTGCGTGAAACAGCGCCTTAACAAGTATGATGGTGGCAAATTGCTCATCGTGGTGCACATGTACGGCTCGCATTTTAACTATAAGGACCGTTATCCTCAAGAGGATAAAATTTTTACTCCCGACAATGTGATCTCGGCCGAGCAAGTTTATCGCAAGCAGCTTATCAATGCCTATGATAATTCAATTCATAACACCGACAAGGTGCTGGCTGCCATTATCAATGCTGTCAATGCCAAGAATGTGAACAGTGCGGTGCTCTTCACTAGCGATCATGGAGAAGATATATTTGACGACAGTCGTGGCAGGTTTTTACATGCCTCGCCATTGCCCACCTATTTCCAGCTGCGAGTGCCATTGCTGGTGTGGCTTTCTCAATCTTATATCTCTAGTTATCCTGAGCAGTCGGCGCTGATAAAGACACATGCGAGCATTCCTGTCACAACCAACATGGTCATGTTCCACACACTGCTCGACATTGCTGGCATCAACACAAGCTTTATGAAACCCGCATTCTCGCTATGTAGCCCACAGTTCAAGCCTCATCGCCGCCTCTATGTGAGCGATCACAATGAGTTCTTGCCTCTCGACAGCTGTGGCATGACGCCACACGATGTGCTAATGTTCAAGAAAAACAACTTGCGCTTCCCTTAGGTGAAAATTATTATTGCTCTAGTGCCGAGTTGCTCTTAAAGACTATAATATTGCTCTATTTCACATCTCTTCACTACCATCAGCACGTTGTTAATAACTTTTTTGATAAATAATTTATTTCTAAAATAATAATAGGTGCCAAGGTGCGTTATATTAGTGTAATAACTCACTAAAGAAAGGTTGCCTATGCACGAAAACTACACTGAAGAAATTAATTTTGAAACATGCGAGGAACAAGTTGAGGTAGGACCTAAGCAAGCCACAATCAATTTCCTCAAGCAATTTGCTAGAGCTTACACTTTCACTGGCATTATGCAACTGGGTCTGGAAGGCTATATCGCAAATTGATTAACAATCAAAAAACGCGTGGCATGAGCCACGGCGCAATCACCACCAGGGGTGCTCTATTACAAGAAGCATCCCTGAGTTTTTTTATTAGTGTGCGATTTGGGTTAAACCCCTATCTGCCTTGCCACTTGAAGGGCTGTAGTTATTGCTACGCCAGTGTCGTCGGCAAGCTTTAGCGAGTTGTGACCACTAAGTATAGAGCCAATGGCGTAGAGATTTTCAATTACCTGTCCGTCTTTTATAGCATGGAACTCGGCATCGGTCGAGACGCCAAACTCCATGTAAGGCTGAGCGTCAAAGAGGTTTTCCTTGCTCCATTCACCCAGGTTTCCCTTGTAGTCAATGTCGAGATTGAAGATGGGCTCTTTAACACCCTGGTTGCTTGATACGAGACCACCATTAATGAAAGAGCCTGTGGCTAGCACAAACTGGTCGGCTATAATATCTTGGTCGGGAAAGTTCTTTGCCTCAATACTCAGCACTCTATTTCCTTTCATTTTTCCATTCTTCACCATGCTGCCGAGCAGGAAAGTGCCGCCATTCTTGATGAAAAGTTTGCGCAACTTCGACAATAGATGTGTGCCGGTGACACTGGGTGGCAAGGTGGGAACAAATTTTACAGGCATCTTGAGCTGGCTAGCAATTTTTGAAGCCGACTCGTCACCATCAAGTCCAAACACTGCCGGCATTATCACCGCATCCACATCGCGCGCTTGCGAGCGCACTTTGCGAGCAAATTCGCTCACGATGCTATCATTTTGCATGAGCTTTGCCACAGCGGTGGAGCGAATCACCTGCTGGTTATTGCTAAGCCTCTCAATAGCACCTAGCTTGACATCACACACCTGGCAATCCACTCCCATGCTTGTAATTGCCTTAGCAACAAAGGGCGATGGGAAATCCAGGAAGCCTTGCAGGTTCACAAGCGCCACTCTATCCCAAGGCAGTGAGGTGTTGCTGGTGGAGGTAACATAATTGTCGAGGGTGAGCCACGTGGGGCGCATTATGCCCAGGGGAGTCATGCGATAATGATTGGAGTTGAGCTGGGTGTCGTTGGCAAATTTCAATCCCGCGCCGGCAAGGATGACAGGTGTCATGGCGGCATTGTGAGTCACGCTAGCGATGCCCATCTTGGAATAAGGATGTTCTGGACTAAGACTTTTGATAGCGTCAAGTGGTTTGTCCACTACGTTACCCTGCTCGTCAAATCCCAGCAGGTCGATTGACCCCGAGCTGTAATTTAATTTGCTAGGTCCTTTAACCATGAGAGCCACATTCTTGCCGTTGGTGGCAAGGGCTATTCCACACATGATGGCACTCATTCCACCGCCTATTACTATAACGTCATATTTCATAGCTCAATCCTACAATTTTCCTCAAGACAATTAAGGATAATAATCTTTGTTCTTGTTTTATTAATGACAATTGCCACGCCTTTTTTGAATGCGAGTAGGCAAGTGAAATTAATATTAGTATAGTTTGTTAAATTAATTGTTGTTTTTTTGCAGACCGCACAAGCCCTCATAGATGGTGGCGGTGAGCTGGGCCTCGCTCAGTGTGGGACCACACGCCACTGGGCGCATGCCTTTCCACCGTTCGTTCATGAACGATGCTAGGTCGTTGAGCGAATCCTTAGCGCTGCCACGCGACTCGCACAGCAAGGCTGCTGTGCGGCATGCGCACAATTTCCCTTGACAAGAGCCCATGCCCATGCGAGTGCGCCTGCGCATGTTGGTGAGGTTGCTAACATGAAGCTTTTCAATGGCAAATTTCATCTCGCCCACACTCACATGCTCACATTCGCACACCATGGTCTTGTCGCTTGCGCTATTTTCCTTGATTTCCTTGGTCAAAGTGCCGTGGCGTTCTTGCGCCGCTTTCTTTGTGATAACATGATGGTTGCCATGTTTTCTGGGAATGTGCTCTTGCTCGCTACCTGGCAAGGGGAGAATAGCTGTGGTGCATGCGCCCACCTTGTCGAGCTTCTTGCACACCAGGTCGGTGGCAATCTCGGCCATGAGCCTGTAAGTCATCATTTTGCCTCCAGTAATGGTGATAAAACCATCCATGCCGTCACGCTCCTTGTGGTCGAGGCACACGATGCCACGGCTGATGCTGCGACCCGCTGGGTCATCGTCGCTAGCAACTAGCGGACGCACTCCGGCATAGGCTCTCAAGATGCGGGTGGTCATTAGCGATGGCACCAGTTTTGAGCCTTCATTGAGCAAGATTTCAACCTCCTGTGGTGTGACTCGCATGTTGTCTATTTCTTCAATGGGCACGCGGTCGCTGGTGGTGCCCAGAATGCTTACTATCTTGTCGGGGACAATGATATCGCCATTGGCTGGCTTGCGACAGCGGTTTATGACCATGTTGTTCACACGATGACCAAATATCAATAGCGAGCCCTTAGCGGGAAACATATTTATCGTTATGCCTGCTTTCTTGGCAATGAGAGTGCCCCATATTCCTGCGGCATTAACCGTGACAGGGGCATGAACCTCATGCTCCTCGCCAGTGAGATTGTTGTGCAGCCGCACACCGGTAACACTGGCATTTTCCACTATTAGCCCGGTCACTTCATGATAGGTGAGGGTTACGGCGCCATGACGGCGAGCGTCGATGAGATTAGCGGTGGTTAATGTGAAAGGATCTATCGAGGCGTCGGGCACACGCACGGCACCCGTTAGCGACGGATTTAGTGCCGGCTCCATGATGCGAGCCTCGGCAGGATCTATTATCTCTGCATTAATGCCGGCATTGAGGCATGAAGTTACAAAGGTCTGCTGATACTCCAAGTCATCCTCGGGTAGAGTGATAAACAAGCCGTCGGTTTCTTCAATGCAGTGGCGGGCAATGTGGCGCAAAATCAAGTTCTCGCCAATGCACTCAGCCGCACTCTCTCGGTCGGTTACTGCATAGCGCGCTCCACTGTGAAGCAGCCCGTGATTGCGACCCGTTGCACCATTAGCAATGTCAAATCGCTCTACCAGCAACACCTTCAGTCCTCTGAGCGCACAATCGCGAGCTGTTCCTGCGCCAGTGATACCTCCACCTATTATGATGACATCAAATTCTTGATTCTCAAGTTTCATAGTTCTGGGTAAAGATCAATGTTCTTGTTGTTGTTTTACAAAAACTTTGTGTGCTTGCAACCACAAAGATATAAAAAAAACTCTACACTCGCATGTTTTTAATACTTTTTTTAAATCAACCTTGTCAGCGACATTAACACTATAGCTTCAAAATGCAAGAAGTATTTATTTTTTTTAGAAAAAAACGAATTTATTTGCCAATTTCAAATAAAGAAGCTATTTTTGTGTCGAAACAAGAAAAGTACTCTTTGTGATAATTGCTTGTCACTGCAAGAGTGGTAATTTTACATAACACACACTATTATCTAAATTATGAATATACTAATCGTGGGCACAGGTTATGCGGGACTGGTTACTGGCGCTTGCTTTGCCGACCTGGGAGTGAACGTTACATGCGTCGACAGCGACGCCCGCAAGATTAATCTTCTTCTATATGGAGGACTGCCCATCTATGAGCAAGGACTTGAAGACATGGTCAAGCGCTCGGTTGAAGCGCAGCGACTCAATTTTACGAGCAATTTTTCTACAGTCTTTGACGATGTGGACTACGTGTTCTGCACTGTCGACACTCCACCGGCACAGGACGGTAGCACCGACCTCACTCAAGTGGTTGACACAGCAACACGATTTGCACGACAAATAAAGAAATACTCAGTGTTCATTATCAAGTCTACTGTGCCACTGGGTACTTGCAAGAAGGTAAAAGACCTTATTAAAAAAATCCTTGATGAGCGCGAGGTGGATTTTGATTTCGACGTGGTTTCTAACCCCGATTTCCTTACCGAGGGTAATGCTATCAAGAATTTCATGAAGCCCGACCGCATAATCTTGGGCGTGGAAAACGACCGCTCGCGAAAGGCCATGGACACACTTTATCATCCTCTCAAGTTCAAGTATTTCCCGGTTATCTACACCGACCCCACCACTGCCGAGATGATAAAATATGCCGCCACTTCAATGCTTGCTACACGAGTGAGCTTCATGAATGAGATTGCCAACTTGTGTGAGCTGGTGGGGGCCGACATCAACACGGTGCGGCACGGAGTGGGAACCGACAGCCGCATTGGCTCTAAATACATTTACCCTGGATGCGGTTATGGAGGCACACTATTCCCAAAGGATATCAACGACCTCATCAACATTGGGGAGGAGAATTGCTACTCCATGGAGGTCTTGAAGGCTGTGGACAAGGTCAATACCAAGCAAAAGCGCAGGCTTTTTGAGAAATTTAGCGATTTTTTTGCGGGCAACATTGCCGGTAAAACTGTGGCACTGTGGGGACTCTCGTTTAAGCCCGACACCGACGACATTCGCCAGTCGCCTGCCATCAACACCATCGACCTTCTCCTGCAAGCAGGGTGCCACGTGCGCGTTTTCGACCCCGTGGCAATGAATGCCATCAAGTTCAGGTGGAACGACATCTATTGCGCTCTCGATATCTACGACGCTGTCAACAAGGCCGATGCTGTCATGCTCGTCACCGAGTGGCGACAGTTCAGAGTGCCGGCTTGGGATCGTGTGAAACAACTCATGAGAACTCCTCTCGTTATTGACGGGCGCAATATCTACGATGCCGACGAGCTCACCGCCATGGGATTTAAATACACTTGCATAGGTAAATCACCAAGCTAGTCGTAGCCCCCACCCCCCATTAACAACCATTCAGTTTTCGGTTGTCAGATTAATCAGAAAAATCTGTAGTTTAGGAAAAAAACTACAAGTTTTTCTGATTTTTTAATTAGTTGATTGGGAATAATTAAAAAAAGGGGGGCGCCATGCTGAGCATGCCCCCTGTCCAGCAGTAATGGGCGCTTCGCTTAAAATTGATTAAAAAATTAATTTAAAAATTTTAATCTTTCTGCAATAGATAATTTTAATTTAACCTTAAGCTCGAGGGAGTTAGCAGCATAAGTCGTGCCACCGGCACGGTGTGCGAACAGCGAACTTCCCTCAATTTTAAGTGCGAAGCACGCCCCCCTTGTCGGTCGGGTTGCGCCATGCGTAGTATGGCGCAAAGGGTAAAACACTAATTTGTCTTTGAAAAAGTTGATCATTTCATGAATTTTAAAAAAATAAAACAAAAAAATCATTTTTATCGGTGCTATTGAGAAATTAATTACTATCTTTGTAGGATTGCATGGGCGGTGAAATAGCCTGTGACATGGAAAACGAGATTATTAACAATGACTGCCACATGAGTTGTGCGATGTGGTAAACTTTTTAAAATAAACAATTTAGCATCATGTTAAAGAAATTCTTCTTGATAGTTTGTGGATCGTTTGTGGGTGCTTTTTTGGCCCTGATAATTGTGACCCTGTTGTCGGTGATGATGAGTTTCGTGATATTTGGCTCCCTTGCCAGCTCAATGGGTAGCACCAAGATCGAGAAAAACTCTATCATGTACTTGCGCCTGGAAGGAACCCTCAACGAGCGAGAAGCTACCGGCATGGAAACCCTGGCTACGATGATGCCATCCAGGAATCAGAGCCAAAGCCTGAGCACGCTAGTCAAGGGCTTGAAACTCGCCAAGGAAAACAACAACATTAAGGGGCTATATATCGACTGCCGTGGCATGGCGGCAGGCATGGCATCACTGCAAGAGTTGCGCAATGCCATTCAGGATTTCAAGAAGAGCAAGAAATTTGTCTACGCCTTTGGCGACGAGGGAATTATGCAGAGCGACTACTACGTGGCATCGGTTGCCGACAGCATCTTCCTCAATCCGGAAGGAATGGTCGACGTGCATGGGTTGGGCTCGACAACACCCTACATGAAAAAACTCCTCGACAAGCTGGGCGTGGAGATGCAAGTGGTGAGGGTGGGAACCTTCAAAAGTGCCGTGGAACCTTTCATGCTTGAGAACATGAGCGATGCTAACCGTTTGCAACAAAAGCACTACCTGGGAAGCTTGTGGGGAGTAATCTCAAGCGACATGGCAAAGGCTCGTGGCATTGACACTGCCAAGCTCCACATGCTGTGCGATAGCGTGATGGCTACCATGAGCAGCGATGAATTGAAAGCTAATAAGTTAATAGACCGAACTTGCTACCGCACCGAGATGGAAGACAAGCTCCGAGCCCTTACAGGTGTTAAGGAAGATGAGGAGCTAAAGCTTGTCACTGCCGATGTCTTACTATCTAACGATACCGGTAGCCTGATAACTTCGTCAAGCAATGAAATCGCTATTGTTTATGCCACAGGTGAGATTGATGCTGGCGCGTCAATTCCTGGTGCCAGTGCCGATGGCATTGACAGCGAGAAACTATCTCAAACCATTCGACAGCTACAGTATGACGACAATGTGAAGGGACTTGTGCTGCGTGTCAACTCGCCAGGCGGTAGCGCGTTTGGCAGTGAGGTGATATGGAAAGCTGTCGAGGACTTCAAGAGCTCGGGCAAGCCCGTGGCTGTGTCGATGGGCGACTATGCCGCTTCAGGCGGATATTATATCTCCTCAGGCGCGGGACGCATCTTTGCCGACCCACTCACCATCACCGGTAGCATTGGCATCTTTGGTATGATTCCGTGCGCGAGCAACTTGATTAACAACACCCTTGGGGTGAATTTTGAGGAAGTCTCTACTGGCGACAATGTGATTGTGGGTACTCCATTTAAGCCTCTCACCAGCCAGCAGAAGGACGCCCTGCAACGCATGGTGAACCGTGGCTACGACACCTTCACCAAGCGCTGTGCTACTGGTCGCAAAGTGTCGCAAGACTCTATAAAAGTGATTGGAGAAGGCCGCGTGTGGGATGCCATCACAGCTAAGAAAATAGGGCTCGTTGACGAACTTGGAGGACTGGGCGATGCCTTGAAATGGGTGGCGCAGCAGGCAAAACTCAAGGACGGCGATTACACCACAGGCGAGTATCCTAGCCTGGAAATGTCGTTTATGGACATGTTTGGAACAATGTATTCTATCAAGCAGGAGCAAGACTTGCGCCAGCGCATGGGGTTGTTCTACACCACATGGCAGCAACTGCAGGTCATCATGGGTCGTGAAAAAGTGCTGTGCCTGATGGAGCCTATTGAAATCGTTTTTTAATAAGAAGATTTTCATCTAACCAAACTGATGGATTTAGATAAATTTTTAAAAGCCAGTAACAAGATACTTGGCGCAATCGAGAAGACTCTGCTCACTCCACTATCGTGGATATATGGCGCTGGAGTGTGGTTGCGGCAAGTGGGATTTAACACAGGTTTGTTGAAACAAGAGGAGTTTGACGTGCCTGTGGTAACCATTGGCAATGTCACTGTGGGAGGTACAGGAAAAACTCCACATGTGGAATACATTGTCTCACGATTGTGCCGCAAGTATGAAATTGCCGTGCTCAGTCGTGGCTATAAGCGTCACACCAAGGGCTTTGTGCTGGCAAGCGACAATCTCTCGCCAGTCGACCTGGGCGATGAGCCTTATCAAATATATCGCAAATTCAGGGGTATGGTCACCGTGGCGGTGTGTGAAGACCGCAGGCAAGGCATCAAGAACTTGTTGCGAATAAATCCCGAGATAAACCTCGTTATTCTCGACGATGCCATGCAGCACCGCTATGTGAAGCCCAGGGTGAGCGTGGTGATGATTGACTATAACCGCCCACCCTATGAGGATAAACTGCTTCCTTTGGGTTCATTGCGTGAGCCTGCCGATCGCATCCTGAAGTGCGACATGGTGGTAGTTACTAAATGCCCCGACGAGGTCAAACCTGTTGACTTGCGCATGGTGAAAGAACACATGGACTTGTTCAAGTTTCAGCAGCTTTATTTCAGTAAGGTGCGTTATGGCGCTCCTGAGCCTGTATTCCCCATTGGCAACCCCGATCTCACTTCTCTCAACTGGCTTGATGAGGATGACCTCATTCTGGGCGTTGCGGGCATTGCCAACCCACGGCCATTCGCTAAGTATCTTAAGCAATTTGGCACACGGCTCAAGGTTATCCATTACGATGATCATCACAACTATTCGCGCGACGACTTCCGCTACATCTTCAAGCTCTTCCATGAGCTGGAGGGAAAGCGCAAGTATATCGTCACTACCGAGAAAGATGCGGTGCGCATTCTCAATAGCCCTTATTTTCCACCCACACGTCAAAACTCTATTTACTTCATCCCCATTCAGGCTGATTTCCTCAATTATGAAGACCGTGACTTCATTTATGAGTTGCAAAAGAAAATTGAAGGTATTGAGTGAGAATAAGGCAACAGCATCTTTAATTTGATGCATAAAAAAGAAACATTTTATTAACTATAATACATTAGCATTATGAATCAAGAAGTTAACTGGCTAGAAAGAATTCAAGAGACTGCGAGTTTCATTAAGCAGAAGGTGGGAGGTGAAATGCCTAAAGCTGCCATTATCTTGGGTTCAGGACTTGGAAACTTAGTCAACGAAATCGACATTAAGGTAGCTATACCTTATAGCGAGATACCTAATTTCCCCATCTCTACCGTTGAAGGTCACAAGGGACAACTGATTTTTGGTAACCTTGGTGATAAATATGTTATGGCCATGCAGGGCCGTTTCCATTATTACGAAGGTTATTCAATGAAGGAAGCCACTTTCCCCGTGCGCGTGATGAAAGCCATTGGTGTGAAGGTGCTATGCGTGAGCAATGCTGCTGGGGGCATGAACCCTAACTTCCGCGTGGGTGATGTGATGCTGATTACCGACCACATCAATCTCTTCCCCGATCATCCCTTGCGTGGCAAGAATTATAACGAGCTGGGACCACGTTTCCCTGCCATGAACGAGGCCTATAGTCATCGCATTCTTGACCTCGCACGCAACATTGCCAAGGAGAACGATATTAGACTGATGGAAGGTGTGTATGTTGGCACGCAAGGTCCAACGTTCGAGACTCCATCGGAGTATCGATATTTCTATCGCATTGGTGGCGACGCTGTAGGTATGAGCACCGTCCCCGAGGTGATTGTGGCTCGACATGGTGATATGGAAGTGTTCGGACTCAGTGTTATTACCGACTTGGGAGGTGAAGGCATCTTTGTTGACGTCTCGCACGAAGAGGTTCAGCAAGCGGCTTCCAAGGCCGAACCCATCATGTCGTTCCTGGTTAAAGAGATTATTAATAAACTCGAGGAAGTTTAATTTAACGACAATTAATATAATGTCCTCAAAATCTCCTCAAAGAGGTGGCTCTTTTGAGGACATTTTTTCATATTAGATTTAAAAATGAGCGAAACTGAGATTTCTACATTAGGAGAATTTGGGCTGATTGAGAAACTTACCCAGGACTTTAAAGTTAAAAACAGTTCCACACTGCGTGGTGTGGGAGACGATTGCGCTGTGATTGATTATGGTGGCAAGAAGACTTTGGTAACAACCGACCTGCTACTTGAAGGAATTCATTTCGACCTCACTTACACTCCACTCAAGCACTTGGGATACAAAGCTGTGGCGGTAAACCTGAGCGATGTATATGCCATGAATGGCACTCCACGGCAAATCACTGTCTCGCTCGGAATTTCTAAACGCTTCACTGTAGAGCACATCAATGAGCTCTATTCAGGAATCTATACCGCATGTGAGAGATATGGAGTGGATCTTGTGGGAGGCGACACGTCGGCTTCAGTAACGGGATTGCTCATTAGCATCACTTGCTTGGGCGAGGCCAGTGAAGAGGAAATAGTGTATCGCAATGGTGCTCGCGACACTAATCTTATTTGTGTCAGCGGAGACCTTGGTGCTGCCTACATGGGATTGCAACTGCTTGAACGTGAGCGCATGGCTAGCGCGGGACAAAAAGATTTTCAGCCCGATTTCGCTGGACGAGAATACTTGCTTGAACGACAACTTAAACCCGAACCACGAGCCGACGTGATTGATGAGCTACGTCAACTTGGCATTAAGCCCACATCAATGATGGATGTGAGCGATGGACTTTCGAGCGAACTACTGCACATTTGTAAAGAGAGTGGGGTGGGCTGTCGTGTTTATGAGGACCGCATTCCTATTGACTATCAAACTGCTGTAATGGCCGAGGAACTGAATATGAATTTAGTGACTGCGGCAATGAATGGAGGTGAGGACTATGAACTGCTGTTCACGGTGCCTTTAACCGACCATGAGAAGGTGGCGCAAATGAAAACGGCACGCATCATTGGGCGCATCACTAAGCCCGAGCTCGGTGCTATGATGGTCACACGCGATGATGCCGAGATAGCTATTCAGGCTCAGGGGTGGAATGCGTTTAACAAATAAGCGACACTTCTCTTACCTGCGGCGATAAGAGCGACGATGCCCATGACGTGAATAATGTTTTTTGCCAGATTCTTTCTTTTGTAATCTGGCTTTTTTCTTTTCAGCTTGTTTGGAGGTGCTGCTATCTTCTGCTATTTCTTCGGTAGCGGGGCTTTCAAGAGCTTTTATCTCATTGCGGAGTTTTAGGGCTTCGGAGTAAGCGATGCGAATGCTTTTCTTGCTGTCGCTGTTGATGCCGTATTTTTCGGGCTGGGGAATTACCAGCACAGCTCCGTGTGGAATCTTGTGATAGTTAGGATATTGCCGCTGGTTCTCACGAGCGATATATACCCAGAAGGCTTGGTCGCCATAGTGCTTCTTTGCCATAAGTGTGAGCACATTTGTGCCAGTCATGGTGTCGGTTACCACAGGTGGTGGTGTTTTGATGCTATCGGTTTGTGCGGTTACAACTCGTGTCTCACGGCTAGGTTTCTTTTCCCACATCCAAAATGCCAGTAAACCTATAACCGCACATGCTGCTACTCCCACAAGTAGCCATTTCTTCCAATTTTTCTCCTTGGGAATATCAACAACGGTTGGAGTGACTTTCGCAGGCTCATTGATAGGTTGAGCGGGGGCATTGCCAGGCTCCGATGCGGTGTGTACTTCTTCGGTGTCTTGCTCAACAGCAGGTGCGATAATCTCCTCGGTCATCTCCTGTGCGGGTTCTTCTTGCTTGGGCGACATGCTTGCGTCAATCTCATCAAGTTGTTCTTGAGTAAACGTCTCGCAAAGCTCTACCGGTTTAAATTGAGCGAATGGAGCATTAACCGCTTGGGCAAGTTCTTTGTCAGGCACAAAAATAACATGCTTCTCAGTATCAGTTTTTTGACTCTTAAATGTGCCCAGACCATTTATTTTAACCGATTTACCTTCGGCTAACTCTTGCGAGATAACAACAAATAGCTCCTGCAGGAACAATTCGCTCATGCGGGTAGTAGTGGTTGCCTTTTGGGCTATGAGCTCGACCAGTTGTGGAAATGCTATCGTTTCTTTCATGACTGGTTAAGGCGTTTTTTAAGCACATTACTTGGGGTGAACTTAACCTCCACACATGGAGGCATGAGGGTGCGAGTGCCAGTCTCGGCATGGGTTACAATTTCCTCATTGTGTTTCACCGCTTCTATCGTGCCAAAGCGAGGCACTGTAATGCTGTCAAGCTCTGAGCAACGTTCCTTTACAACGTTGCCCAAAGCCTCTAGCAAATTATTGATGTCGCTCTTGCTACGCCCTAGCGACCCTGATAGTTTATCTACTAATTCCTTGTGAAGCATCTTGCTGGCCCTGAGTCAAGTGGGTAAGTGTGCCACACTTAACACTTAATACTTTAAATTTACTTCTTCTGCGCTTTTGCCCAACTGTCTTTCAGACCAATGGTGCGGTTGAACACTAGGTGCTCGGCGGTGCTATCAAGGTCTACACAGAAGTAGCCTATGCGTTGGAACTGGAATTTATCCTCAGGTTTGGCTATCTGCGCCAGGTAGGGCTCTACCTTGGCATTGGTTATAACCTTTAGTGAATCGGGGTTGAGAAGTTCGCGGAAGTCCTTATCGGTCTCGGCCGAGGGATTCTCAACGGCAAAGAGGCGGTCGTAGAGGCGCACCTCAGCATCCTTGCAGTGGCGAGCCGATACCCAGTGCAGGGTGCCTTTCACCTTGCGCATGCTACCAGGGGTGCCACTCAAGGTGTCGGGGTCGTAAGTGCAGTGTATTTCTACTATCTCTCCCTTCTCATCTTTTATAACCTCATTACACATTATTATATATCCACCTTTGAGACGAACTTCCTTGCCGGGAGTCATGCGGAAGAACTTTTTGGGTGGATTTTCCATGAAGTCGTCGCGCTCAATGTAAATCTCACGGCTAAAGGGCATCTCGTGAGTGCCGGCATTCTCTTGCTCGGGATTGTTGTCCATGGCTAGCATCTCCACTTTGTCCTCGGGATAGTTAGTGATAACCACCTTCACTGGGTCTAACACTGCGCACACGCGATTAGCATTCTTGTTGAGGTCATCGCGAATGTTGTGCTCAAGCAGGTCTATATCGTTCAGGGCCTCATATTTTGTATAGCCAATGTCGTCAAGGAAGTTCTTGATCGACTGTGGAGTGTAGCCACGACGACGCAGACCGCAAATGGTGGGCATGCGTGGGTCATCCCAACCGGCAACGAGACCTTCTTTCACCAGTTGCAACAGCTTGCGCTTGCTCATCACAGTGTAAGTGAGGTTAAGGCGGTTAAACTCAATTTGGCGAGGGCAATATTGGCTTACGGTGTCACCGGCAAGCAACTTGGCGAAGTATTCATAGAGTGGACGATGAGGAACAAACTCTAGAGTGCAAATCGAGTGGGTCACACCTTCAAAGTAGTCGCTCTGCCCATGAGCGAAGTCATACATGGGATACACCTTCCACTTGGTGCCTGTGCGCCAGTGGGGGGTCTTGATGATGCGATACATGATGGGATCGCGGAAGTGCATGTTGCTCGACGCCATGTCAATCTTGGCGCGAAGAACGCGTGCACCCTCGTCAAACTCGCCAGCGTTCATGCGCTCAAACAAGTCGAGGTTCTCTTCCACCGAGCGGTTGCGATAGGGGCTCTCGGTGCCAGCCTGTGTAGGGGTACCTTTTTGTTGAGCTATCTGTTCGCTGGTTTGGTCATCAACGTAGGCAAGACCTTTCTTTATCAGTTCAATGGCGAAATCATACAGTTTCTCAAAGTAGTCGCTGGCATAGTACAAGCGGTCACCCCAGTCGTAGCCGAGCCAGTGGATGTCGCGCTTGATCGACTCAACATATTCGGTGTCCTCCTTTTGTGGATTGGTATCATCGAAACGCAGGTTACAGGTGCCACCAAACATCTCTGCCACACCAAAGTCCATGCATATAGCCTTTGCATGACCTATGTGCAAGTAACCGTTGGGCTCAGGTGGAAAGCGGGTGTTCAAGCGTCCGCCGTTCTTTCCTGCCGCCAGGTCGTCGGCAACTATTTGCTGTACAAAGTTGAGAACTTTTTTCTCTTCTCCAGTTTTGATTTCGTTAGTCTCTGCCATAATCGTTTGAGATATAATGAGATATTAAATGTGTTATTCAATAAATATTAAAACTGTGCCACTTGGGCTTTATATTTCAAACTGCAAAGATATATAAAAAATCGCGATTTTTTATATATCTTTGCACATTAATTAGTTTTCTATGATAAAAGAACTACAACTGCGACTAGACCCGCGCACTGCTCATTTCATTGATGCAGTGGAGGAAGTGGTGGCTAAGCAAGAGGGTATTATGCGATGCCGGCTGCATGGCGTGAGAATAATTAAACGCTCAATCGACGCGCGACAGCGGCGAGTGATGGTAAACCTCAAGGTGCGTGCCTACATCGACCAGCCCATGACTGCTGACTATCTGGTGCCACCCATCAACTATTGCCCCGTCAACGGCAACCGCCAGGCAATCGTAGTGGGTGCAGGGCCTGGCGGTCTCTTTGCCGCGTTGAGGCTCATTGAACTTGGCATCAAGCCTATAGTGCTGGAGCGTGGCAAGAATGTGCGCGACCGCAGGCTCGATGTTGCCGCCATCTCGCGCAAGGGCATTGTTGACCCCGATAGCAACTATTGCTTTGGCGAGGGTGGGGCAGGTGCTTACAGTGACGGTAAGCTTTACACTCGCAGCCGCAAACGTGGCTCGGTGGAGCGCATTCTCGGCATCTTTCATCAGCATGGTGCCAGCGAGGATATTCTCATCGATGCTCATCCTCACATCGGTAGCGACAAGTTGCCTGGCATCATCGAGAACATGCGCAACACCATCATCAACTGTGGTGGTGAGGTGCATTTTATGACTCGTGTGACTGGCTTGAATATTAATGCCAATCATGAAGTCGTGGGCGTTGAATGCGCTACCGGTGAGACGTTTGACGGTCCCGTGATTTTGGCTACCGGTCACTCGGCTCGCGACGTGTATCAAATGCTCTACGACAGTGGAATTGCTATGGATGAGAAGGGTATTGCTGTGGGAGTAAGACTTGAGCATCCGCAACACATCATTGATGAAATACAGTATCACAAGAAGGGGGGGCGTGGCGACTTCTTGCCGGCTGCCGAATATAGCTTTGTTACTCAAGTCGATGACCGTGGAGTGTACTCCTTCTGCATGTGCCCCGGTGGCATTGTGGTGCCGGCGGCTAGTGAGCCCGGGCAACTGGTGGTCAATGGCATGTCGCCAAGCACGCGTGGCTCTTACTGGGCCAATAGCGGCATGGTGGTGGAAGTGCGCCCCGACGACGTGCCCAAGCGATTTCACAAGCACGGCATCCTGCGTGTGATGCGTTTTCAGGAAGCTCTCGAGCAACGTGCGTTCCAGATGGCTGGCAACAGCCAGTGTGCTGGTGCTCAGCGCATGCTCGACTTTGTGCAAGCTCAGCCCTCGAAGTTGATACCTCCATCATCGTTTGCCGCCGGGCTACAACCGTCGCGTCTCGACCAGTGGATTCCTCCTTTTATAGCCAACCGTCTGCGCAAGGCATTCAAGGTGTTTGGACGTCAAGCTAAGGGGTTCTTGACCAACGAAGCCATTATGATTGGTGTGGAGACACGCACTTCCTCGCCACTTCGCATTCCGCGCGACAGCGAGTTGCTGCATCACATCGAGCTTCGCGGACTTTTCCCCTGTGGCGAAGGGGCTGGCTATGCCGGTGGCATAGTCTCTAGCGCAATAGATGGCGAGCGTTGCGCCGAGGCCTTATTTAATTCTCTAAGTCATAATTCTTAATTAATAATCTAATATGAGAATTACTGTTATTGGTGCTGCCAATGTCGATATCACTGCCACACCATTGGGGCGATACATCCCATGCGACTCTAACCCTAGTCGTGTGGAGATTGCCTATGGTGGAGTGGGTAGAAACATTGCGCACAACTTGTGCCTGATGGGTGATGAGGTGAGGCTTTTCACTGTCTTTGGCGACGATAGTATTGCCTTGTCGTTGCGTGACGACTGTCGCAGGCTAGGCATGATAGTCGACCCTATTCTTGAAATTGCGGGAGCACGGAGCAACTATTTTATATGCGTCAACGACCACAATGGCGAGATGCAGGCTGGCGCTGCCGACATGGAACTCATGCGACACCTCACGCCTGCCATGATAGAGTCACACCTCAGTAGCATTAATTCAAGCGATGCCGTAATTGCCGATTGCAATCTTAACGAGGATGTGCTTCAATATCTTGCCGAGCATTGCACTCAACCTCTCTATGTCGATGCCACATCGGCGGTGAAAGCAATGAAAATCAAGTCAATGCTCAATGTGGAGCGCAAGGCGCCACTGGTTGTGAAGGTTAATCTTGCCGAGGCACGAGCAATCTCGGGGCATCGAGGCGACATTGAGAGCATGGCACTGTGGTTCATTAATAATGGTGTCTCTCGCATCTACATTACCATGGGGGCGCAAGGGGTGTATTGCCACAATGGCGACAATAGTGTCACTATGCCTTCGCAAGCTGTGACGGTGGTCAATGCCACGGGTGCCGGCGATGCCTTTATGGCTGCGGTGGCACATGCCGAGTTGAGGGGGCTCAACATGGCGCAAGCCGCTAATGCGGGAGTTCATGCCGCAGCTCTAGCCCTGCAATCACCCACCGCCGTCAACACTAAAATCTCACAACAAATATTAAGCTCTAAACTCTCAACTAATAATTCTTAACGCTCAATAAAGTATGAACAAATATCTATCTATTTCACAGGAAGTTAAAGACGCGCTTGAGGCGGGAAAGCCTGTGGTGGCGCTCGAGTCTACTATAATATCTCATGGCATGCCCTATCCGCAGAATGTGGAGACTGCCCTGAAAGTGGAACAAACTATACGCGACAATGGCGCTGTGCCGGCTACCATCGCAATCATTGGTGGCAAGCTAAAAGCCGGATGCACGCCACAGGAAATTGAGTATCTTGGTCGCAAAGGACAGGCAGTGACTAAGGCATCGCGTCGCGACTTGCCTGTGCTCATCGCACGTGGCGAGGATGGCGCTACAACGGTCACCACCACCATGATAATCGCGGCTATGGCTGGCATCAAGGTGTTTGCCACGGGTGGTATTGGAGGGGTGCATCGTGGTGCCGAGACCACGATGGACATTAGTGCCGACCTCGAGGAGCTGGCTCAAACTCCTGTGATGGTGATTTGTGCGGGAGCAAAGTCGATTCTCGACCTGGGACTGACGCTTGAGTATCTAGAAACCAAGGGTGTGCCTGTCATTGGCTATGGTACCGACGAACTTCCGGCATTCTACACACGCACCAGCGGTTTCAAGGTCGATTACCGCATCGATTCTCCACAGGAACTCGCCGATGCTTTCCGCGCTAAGCTCGACATGGGACTGGCTGGTGGAATGCTGGTCACTAATCCCATCCCTGAAGAGTATTCGCTCGACCCCGACTATATCAACGCCGCCATCGACCGCGCGGTGAACAAGAGCGTGCAGCTGGGCATCAAGGGAAAGGCAACAACGCCGTTCTTGCTTGCCGAGATTAAGGACATCACAGGTGGCAATAGTCTCGATGCTAACATCCAGCTTGTGCTAAACAATGCGCGCCTTGCCGCCCGCACAGCCGCTTGCCTGGCCGAGGGCTGAAAATAATGTTTGGCACAAAATTTGCATTATTTAATATAATGTTCTATTTTTGTGGGTGTAAATAAAAATTTTATGGCAACTATAACACTTACTTATAACGCACGCAGCAGTAAAGCAAGGATGGTCCTTGATATGCTAATGTCGACAGGGCTTTTCAAAAAGAAAGAAGAAAAGCCTAATGCCGAGACTATGGCTGCAATAAAAGAAGCCCAAAGTGGCAAATATGCAGGAGTGGTGGACCTCTCAAGTTTAGATGCAATGGTTCGTTCTATGCAATGAAAACGTTGATACATAGAAGAAAATTAGCGGTTTTGGGCTCTACGGGCTCGATTGGGCGACAAACTCTTGATATTGCGGCCGAGTATCCCGGTCTTTTTGAGGTGGAGCTGCTGGTTGCTAACCGCAGCGCCGAGTTGCTCATTGAGCAGGCACGGCGACACAAGCCAAGCCATGTGGTAATCGCCAGCGAGGACCTATACCCGCAGGTGGCTCAGGCGCTTAGTGGCACAGGCATCGAGGTGCACACCGGTAGCGACATTGTCTCGGAACTGGTGGCACTGCCACAGGTCGACACGGTAGTTACGGCAATGGTGGGCTATAGTGGTCTGGCTTCGACCATTGCGGCAATCAAGGCGGGCAAGAAGATCGCGCTTGCCAACAAGGAAACACTCGTCGTGGCTGGCGAGCTTATCAACCGCATGCTCGAAAGTTCGGCTTCGGTGATTTATCCCGTCGATAGTGAGCACGGAGCTTTCTATCAGTGCTTAGTGGGCGAGGATATGAATAATGTGTCAAAACTCATTCTCACTGCTTCGGGAGGTCCTTTCCGCACTATGAGCAAGGAGCAACTGGCTACCGTCACTAAGGCCGATGCGCTGCGGCACCCCAACTGGAGCATGGGGGCAAAAATAACTATCGACAGTGCCACAATGATGAACAAGGGATTTGAGATGATTGAGGCTAAGTGGCTATATGGAATATCGCAAGAACGCATTGAGATTGTGGTGCACCCGCAGTCGATTGTGCACTCGATGGTGGAATTTGTCGATGGCTCGGTAAAAGCTCAGCTGGGCATGCCCGACATGCACCTGCCCATACGCTATGCGCTGGGACTGCCGGGACGCTTGGCAAGCGACAGCCACCGCATGACTATTGCCGACTATGCCAATCTCACTTTTGAGAAGCCCGACTTCGACAAGTTCCCGCTACTCACTACCGCCTACGATGCCGCGCGACGCGGAGGTAATGCGCCATGTGTTATGAATGCCGCCAACGAGATTGCCGTCGCCGCGTTTTTGCATGACAAGATTGGCTTCAACGACATCTTTAACATTATTGAGCGCACCATGGCATGGGCACCATTCATTGCCCAGCCAGGCTATGACGACTACGTTGCCACCAACGCCCAGTCACGCGCCTACGCCGAGAGCTTGATTTAACACATATACAATAATATTATCTATTACAAGAAAACCTAGTAAATCTAGAGCTTCTAGAAAATCTAGTATAATAAGTAAAAAGAAAAAAATACACTTATGACCGCGACTTTTTGGATTAAAGCCTTGCAACTCATCGCTTCACTAGGACTGCTGGTGTTTATTCACGAATTGGGCCACTTCATGTGGGCGAGATTGTTTGGCGTTAGAGTTGAGAAATTCTATCTGTTTTTTGATATAGGCCTCAAGAAGCTAGGCATTAACTGGGACGGCAGTATCTTCAAGTTCAAGCCCAAGAACAGCGACACCGAGTACGGTATGGGGTGGATGCCACTGGGCGGATACTGCAAGATTGCGGGAATGATCGACGAGTCGATGGACCTTGAACAGATGCAGCAGCCTGAGCAACCATGGGAGTTCCGCACCAAGCCGGCGTGGCAGCGATTGCTCATCATGATTGGCGGCGTGCTCAACAATTTCTTGCTGGCAATCATCATCTATGCGGGAATAGTCTATTACTGGGGAGAACAATACATTCCTTATCAAAATGCTACACTGGGAATGACTTTCAGCGACAGTGCCCACAAGTTGGGATTCATGGAGGGTGATATACCTCTCACTGCCGATGGCAAGCAGCTCAACTACCTCAATAGTGATGAGATTCAAGCCATTGTCACTGCCCGCCAGGTGAAAGTGCTGCGTGGGGGCAAAGACACCGTGGCTATCAACATCCCAAGCAATTACATCTTTACCGCCAACAAAGAAGCCGAGGCTGGCATTCCTTTCATCGACTACCGCATTCCTGTGGTGGTAGAGTCAACCATGCCTGGCGATGGAGCTGAGAAAGCCGGTATCAAAAAAGGAGACCGATTGCTCATGATCGACAGCGTGGCAACTGCCGACTACAAGTCGCTCACCGCTCAGCTCATGGCACACAAGGGCGACACTGTGCAGGTGACCTATGAGCATGCAGGCAAGTCCATCACCGCAGCTCTGCCCGTGAGCACGGCTGGTAAGATAGGGGTGAGCTTCAAGCTCATCACCGAGGTCTACAAGGTTGAAACCAAGCAATATAGTCTCCTCACGTCAGTCCCGAGGGGCATCGAGATGGGGTGCACTCAGCTAGTGAACTATGTGGAGCAGTTTAAGTATATCTTCACTAAGGAGGGCGCACAGAGCTTGGGTGGTTTCGGTGCCATTGGCAGCATCTTCCCCGACACGTGGGACTGGTATCGTTTTTGGACTCTCACTGCCTTCTTGTCAATAATTCTTGCGTTCATGAACATCTTGCCCATTCCGGCTCTTGATGGTGGTCACGTTTTGTTCCTGCTCTACGAGATTATCTTCCGTCGCAAGCCTGGCGACAAGTTCCTGGAGCGGGCACAGATGGTGGGCATGTCAATCTTGATTGCACTGCTCCTGTGGGCTAACGGAAACGACATCTACCGCTGGATTATCAAACCTTTCATTCAGTAAAAAATAACTAGAAAATCTAGAATCTCTGGAACTTCTAGAAAATCTAGAAAAATCAAAACTATGATATACAAAAAAATAACACTGCGCCGCGGCAAGGAAGAGTCGCTCAAGCGCTTTCACCCATGGGTGTTCTCGGGGGCGATTGCTACTGCCGACGACACTATCGAGGAAGGAGACATTGTATCGGTTTTCGCCGCCGACGGCACTCACATTGGCAATGGCCATTATCAGGTGGGAAGTATCATGGTGCGCATCCTTGCTTGGGGCGACACCGCCATCGACGATGACTTCTATGCCGAGCGTCTTGCGCAGGCGTGGCGTGTGCGACAGGCGTTGGGACTCGTGCGCCCCGACAACAACTCCTATCGTCTCGTTCACGGTGAGGGCGATTTCCTGCCTGGACTGGTGATCGACATCTATGGCAACACTGCGGTCATTCAGGCACACTCGCCGGGAATGCACTTCGCGCGCAAGAGCATTGCGCGGGCTCTGGTCGACTTGCCTGGCGCTAATGTTAATAATGTGTATTACAAGAGCGAGACCACTTTGCCCTATAAGGCTCACCTCGACCCTGAGAACCAGTACCTCATTGGCGAGTTCGACACCGATGTGGCGATGGAGAACGGGCTCCGCTTTCACGTCGACTGGTTGCGCGGGCAGAAGACGGGATTCTTTGTCGACCAGCGCGAGAACCGAGCTCTGCTGGAGCGATACTCGGCAGGACGCCGCGTGCTCAACATGTTCTGCTACACGGGAGGATTCTCGTTCTATGCCATGAGGGGTGGGGCACAGCTAGTGCACAGTGTCGACAGCTCGGGCAAGGCAGTGAGCCTCACACAGCGCAATGTGGACCTTAACTATCCTGGCGACGAGCGCCACCAGGCATTTGCGCAAGATGCCTTTGACTATCTCGACCAAATGGCAACCGATGCCTACGACCTCATCATTCTCGACCCTCCAGCCTTCGCCAAGCACAAGAGCGCCCTCAAGAACGCCCTCATCGGATACCGGCGCCTCAATGCCAAGGCGTTAAGAAAAATTCAGAGTGGGGGAATACTCTTCACCTTCTCTTGTTCGCAAGCGGTGAGCAAAGAACAGTTCAGGCTCGCGGTATTTAGCGCCGCCGCGCAGAGCCGTCGCAAGGTGCGCATCCTCCACCAGCTCACCCAGCCCGCCGACCATCCCATCAACATCTATCACCCCGAGGGAGAATACCTCAAGGGATTAGTCCTCTACGTGGAATAATAAAAAGAACCACTATAACTCTAGAACCTCTAGAATCTCTAGAACCTCTAAAAAATTAAGCACCACTTCTTTCTTAGTGGTGTTTAATTTGTGTTAATAGCTCAAAAATAAAGTTAATATCATAAACCAACTCCCATTTTTCTAGTCTAAATGCTATGAAAATTAATGAAAAACTACTAAATTTGTGGTCAAGATTTTTTGTTTTGTGTTATTAATGCGACAAGGATTGGGTCTATACTATTGAAAAAACACGTTCCCCATTTCAACGCATGCGACTACACATTTTCCAGCTGAGAGATTTTTCTCTCAACAGGGCGCATAGTGTGGCTAAACAGATTCTTTTGCTTTGAAAAATACACGCTAATGCATAAAAGCACGCATTTTGCTCAACACTATACAAACTAAGTAACACTACAGGAAATTTACTTTTTTTACTAACCATAAATATTTTTTATTATGACCAAAACACGTATTCTGAGATTATTACTACTCTCTGCAGTAGCCTTGCCCTTGTGCTTGCCCGCCGGGGCGCAGGAGATGAAGAAAGGGCAAATAACGAAAATTTCGTTGAAGAAAGAGAATGCTTCAGTGAAAGAATATAAACTGAAAGATAATTCTAATTTCGCTGTAAATGAGATTGCTGAATCTCAAAAGCCTACCAATGGTAAGAGTGATGTGGCAAAGGCTATTGAAAAGATAAGCCGCACTCATTCTCATGCTAAAGCTCCATCTCTAAAGGCTGGTGGTCAAATTTATGATTACTACAATAAAACTATAGCAGATGGTAATAATACAAATGAAAACTATCCCATTCGTGGCTCAGCCTTAAATACTAATAGGTCTTGGGGTCAGATGATTTATTCAAGTAGCTTAATGGGACTCCAAAGCGGTGACCAAATTACCGGCATTGTGTTCTTTTCCTCTGATACTATTACAAAAATAGGAGAGGGGCAAACGAATAAAGTGACATTGCGAGTGGGAGAAACTTCGACAGCTAATTTCACCAACGGTCAAATTGGTACTCAAATGTCAAATAACCAAAGTAATTTGCAGGTTGTCTATTCAGGAGCTCTTCCTACTGGTAATAAGTATGTGTTTTTTGACTTTAGCGATAATCCTTATACGTATACTGATGCCAGTAAAAATTTCATGGTAGATTTGAGTCGCGATGAAGGCAATTACGCTTCTACAATCAATTGGTATTACTCAACTCAAAATAACAATGTTACTGCTTACTGGTATGGGAATCAAAATGCTGCTCGCGTTCAAAGATTACCGACAATGCAAATCTATTATAGGCGTGCACACACCGGCACTGCCGAGACTCGCACTATAGCAGTTAAGGATTCTACTTTCTTTAAGAATATTGAATATCAATGGACTAATAGCGAGGGTACACACACAAGCAACCTCAATGAGATTGCTACCGACCCCGATCAGATGATTGCCATGGTGCGTGAGATTTATACCAACAAAACCATTCCAGGCAATCTCAAGCGCGGTTTCGCAACTGATGGCTCTGACACCAATCAACCCAACCAAGAAGTGTATTATTCGGGAGTGGGTGGTATAGACCTAACAGGACAATACATTGATAATACAGATAGTTATCAATATACCGATATTTATGGATGGGGTATACCTGGAAATGTTGTTGATGTTAAATATACTGATAATCCGTTGAGAACACAAAGCTATATATCTTGGTTTAATAGGTACTACATATATACCCTTTCAACTTACACTCATCTTGATTTGGAGCAATATAAGCCAAATGAAGAGGGTCTTACTCTTTTGTTGGTTGAATTGAAAGAAAGTTATAAGGATAACTCAAATTTACCTATTTATAATGCTGAGTATGACAATGAATACGACAGGTTGAAAGCATATTTTCAGAATACCGTTAAATCACTTAGAGTCGTTAGCGAAGCCAAGCGTATGGGTACTGGGCTTGAAGCAGGAACATTATTTAAGATTGATTGCGACAAGATGAACAAGTTCTTCCTCCTAGCAAAAGGACAATTAAATCTTGACCATAATTCAATGCAAGTGCTTGAAGGCTTTGATAACACAACTTTCTGCCCGGCACCATCTTATTATTTCTTATTAACATATGATACAGGAACACAACAATATGATTTATCATTAGGAAATAATGGTTCTCAAGGCTTCTTTGATGTGAATTCTGGAGAGTTGTTCTATCACATGTTTGAACAGTTCTCTCCCGTAAGTTCCAATGCCGATAAAGGTCGTGAGGATATTTATCAAGACTTGATTAATATGGAGTCGTTTGGAGTAAAACATGACTGCATTGGAATCACAAATATGAATCACCAGTTCTTGATGTACGGTGCCGACAGTAAAGATGAGGACTGCCAGGACGTGCGCGACATGATGTTCTTTGTTCCCGACTATCGTATGCTTGAGCATATAAGTAGAGGTGTTGAAGAGCAAGAGTATCACAACTATCATCCTGATTTGCAGCCTAATATTGGTCTCTATGTAATCCGCCAGAATGAGATTACTCCTACCACTGCTGCCGATGATTATTACATGCTCAACCTTAATTGGGTCACCAATCTTGACGACTTCTTGCCAAGTGAGGACCAGGAGTTTGAGTTGCTGCAGATTGTTGTTAATGATTCCACTGGCCTTGAGGAATATGTTCCTGTTTACTACATGAACGAGAATGGTGATTACACCGATGCCGAGGGCAATGTGGTAACTACTCCAGTTCCCATTGTGCTCCATCTTGGTGCCGGTGCCGAGAAGAACTATTCAAGCGTTTATGTGGCCCGCCAGAGCTCAAGCCAGCAGGTTACTTATGCCATTCGTGGTCGTGACACCGGTCACTTCCTGAGCCTCCAGATTTCGAACCGCCAGAGCTATATTATCCCCGGTACCGACCCCACCGAGCTTGTATCGCTTATCGAGCTCTCGCACTACAGTCGCTACAACCCCGACCTTGAAGAGAACTGCTACAGCAACCGCTTCAAGCTCAGCAACAACGTGGGTGGCGTGCTTCGTGCCGACATTACCAGTGCGCAAACTAATCAAACAGCTTTCACTTTCACTCGTCGCACTAGCGCTACTGCCGAGCCTGTAATTATCGCAACAGCTAAGGTTACAAATAAGCCAAGTGGCAATAGTGGCACAATAACTATCGAGATGCAGAACCAAGCTGCTGAGACCGAGTTCCCCAAGGCCAAGACTGGTAATGGCTATGCCGGTTATCATGCTAATCCAAGTGGAGGAACTTGGGAGCATACCTTTACTTATAAAAATACTGATGGAGTGCAGTATGTTGACTTTGGCGACCTCATTATTTGCGACAACTTCGTGGTGGATGTTTCCAAGAATGAACATCCAAGTCAGTATATCTACGAGGTGACTTTCAATATCGCTACAAGCAATCAGGGGTCTCACGACTTCGACCAAGCTCATGGCTCGGCTTTCCGTGTGCCCATCTACAAGACCGCGTCGAGGATTAACAACAGCTACACCGCTGCCGAGGTTAGTGGCGACATGGACCGCTCAATTGAAGTTGAGGACCTTACCTTCGGCGAGCGCGTGCAGTACAGTTCTAAGACTGAGATTCTGCGCTACGACGTTTATCGCTGGAACGACATCGAAGAGACTCTCTACATTGTGGATGAGGTTTACGACGACGACACCGAGCAAGACTTGCCACCCAACGGCATCGCCGGTAATCAGGGCGAGGGCTACACAGTGTCTATGAACAATGTTAATGGCCAGTATTACTACAATGGTGGAACTGTTGCGGTTTCAACTACCGGTTACACATTCGTCGACTTTATCGACTACTATCCTGCAGCAATCGATACTGCTCGTGCCTATATCTACGCTCCTGTGGTTGAGAGCTTCACCACAGGTAAGAGCAGCGTGGGTGTTAAGCGCACCGACTATAACACCTATGGCGGTCCTCAGCAGGTTGCCGCAGTGGGCGTGCTGGATGTGAAAGTTCAGCAACCCGACGTGAATAGTGAGTCGGATGGCTACATGTCCACCTATAACTGGACTAACGATGGCAAGACCTATGCTTACTATAAGGTGCCTCTCACTATCTCGAAGAAGGACGTGCCTGCCGGCTATGGCATCTACAAGATTCGTGCTTGGCGAGAGATTGATGCTCAGTATCTCAATGAAGAACATGCCGACGTCTCCGACGAAATTGCACGACGCATGGATTCGTCCTACCCATTCGAGGACATCACTTTCGATCCCAATGTTCAGAATCCAGCAGCTGCTATGGACGCAATCGACGAACTTGGTGTTACTGAGAAAACTCTCGAGGGCGTGACAACAGTTGCCAAGACCTACACCACCGGTACCTTTGGTGCTCAAAAGGTGGGCGAAGGCGCTGGCGAGATTGATAAGCTGCCCATGAAGTTCTACGTGCGCATCTACTTCACTCGCAATGCCAACTTGCCCGTAGCGCAGACTTCAAATGCTCCACGCTTGAAGGATGCTACCGCAGCCGATGGCAAGTACTACATCGTTGAGAAAGAGATACCTTTCTCCATCACCAAGGATAACATTATCACCGCAATCGACCAGCTTAATGCTCGCCAGGTGGCAGGTGTGAAGTACTACAATGTGGCAGGTGTTGAGAGCGACCGTCCATTCCACGGCGTGAACATCGTCGTTACTCGCTACACCGACGGCTCAATGACTACCACCAAGGTGGTGAAGTAAAAGGTCTTTGTATCAAAATAGTTTCTATAAAAGAATTCTTTAAGACCCACAATTAAGGAGAGCGGTGCTTCTTGGCACCGCTCCCTATTTACCCCAATACTAATTGCCGATTTGGGTTTATAGAAAAAACTTATTGTCTATGAATAAATTATTAACTTTGTTAACCGCACTGACGTTGTTCTTCTCAACGGCATGGGCCGAGTCGGTTTCGCTGACATATAAAACTCTTGGACTTACTGAAAGTTTAACATCTAACACCGAAAAGACGATAGATGGTATAACTTTTGTTTCCACCGACTTGAAAAAATATAATACAACAATATATGCCCGAGCAAACACAGGAACTATTTTTAACAGCACAGCCTTCTCGGGCTACATTACTAATGTGGCTATTACCCATTCGGGCACAGCGAGGGCTACAACAATATGGGGCAGCTATGACGGTAATGTGTGGAATGAGGTCGCCTCAGGCAGTGGCTCCTTTAATGCTGACTTTAGTGGCAAGGAATATAAGCATTTTAAAATCACAAGAGGGGCGAATGCTGCCTATTGGACCAAGGTTGTGGTAACTTATACTACCGGTAGCGGCAGTGACGACAGCGACGAGTATGTCGACCTGGGATTGCCAAGCGGCACGCTGTGGGCAACTAGGAACATTGGTGCAAGCGTCCCCGAGGAATATGGGCAATATTTCGCCTGGGGCGAGACAGTGCCCAACGACGTCTATAACTGGGATTCCTATAAGTGGTGCAATGGCAGCTTGAGAACAATGACAAGCTACTGCACAAGCAGTGAATATGGCAACAATGGCTTTGTGGATGGAAAGACCGAGCTTGCCCCGCTCGATGACGCGGCAACAGTAAACTGGGGTCCACAATGGCGCATGCCATCTAAGGCACAACTTGATGAGTTGCGTAGCGAATGCACGTGGACTTGGACCACAAGAAACGGCATGAGCGGATATCTGGTGAAAAGCAATAGCAATGACAAGTCGTTGTTCTTGCCTGCCGCAGGTTTCCACTTTGGGGCGGAGTTATATGGTGTAGATAAGAATTGTTACTATTGGTCTCGCACTCTCGATGACGAGGCCTCTAATCAGGCGAGCTATTTGTGGTTCTACTATAACAGCTCATCGTCAAGTGGCATAGAAATGGGCTCGGGAGCACGATGCGATGGCTATGTTGTGCGTGCTGTGCGCTATGAGTCCTACCACGAGACGATGTCTCTTGATAAGTTAGAGCATGGTGCTAATCAGGGCGAGGTAGGCAATATTTACACCATTAGCGACCAGCTGATTGCTGTGAAATGCATTAAGGACGGCAATGATACCTACTTGTGGTGTAGAGACCAGGTCACTTCATCTGTTGCCCATGAGAATAATGACCCTGCTACATTTGTGGACTACATGAAGGTGGTTGGAGGTTTCACTGGCGATTGGGATCAGTGCAACTGGGTAGCTCTCAAGTTTGAAAATGCCGATTTGAATGATATCAGTGTTTATGAAAACAAATTCTTAAAGGCTAATACAATCACCGGTGTTTATAGCGATAACAATAACTACACCATTACTATGCTAGGAACTCACTTGGATACTGAAACTCAAAGTATTACAATCGTTCCAAATATGTATTGTCCAGCCAATTTCCTACAATCAAACCTCAATGGCAACAGCGGGCTCAATGCCAACCAGCATTACTTCTTTGTGAATCCCAAGATTCAAGAGGTGTGTGAAGTGACATTCGCCAAGTGGAATGGTAGCTACTTTGTGCTGTCGCGACGTGCCGGTTCTCAAGGCGATAGTGGTATTAATGGCGCGTTCAATGTGGATTGGAGATATAATGGCGGTTCAATTCCCGAAGGATTAGAGACTGGTTCCATCTACAAGTTCAAGGCCATCGTACAGAAACCTGAGACCAGCCAGAGTGGAGGAGTCACAATGTTAAAAGATGAGAACAATAATTCCCCCGACGGGAGTTGCATAGTTTATCCAATAGACTTTGACCCTAAGGATGTGAGTAACATTATCACCGGTATCAACATCGTTGGTGTAAATAGTGCTCAGGTGACAGGCGTCAAGTACTACAACGTGGCAGGTGTTGAGAGTGACCGTCCATTCCAGGGCGTGAACATCGTCGTTACTCGCTACAACGACGGCTCAATGACAACCACCAAGCTTGTAAAATAAGAAATTAGTAATTTTCTCATACTGATACGTGGAGCAGGGCGCGACAAGTTAATGTCGTGCTCTGCTTGCATTTTCATTATAGTGGAATTTTAGCGCGAAGCACACATTACTACTGAAAGGGAGCATGCACAGCATGGCACAAGTCAACAAGGGGGGGCGTGCTTCGCACTTAAAATTAAATTAAAATTATCTATTGTAGAAAGAGGAAAATTTTTATATTAATTTTTAATAAATTTTAAGCGAAGCGCCCATTACTACTGAAAGGGAGCATGCACAGCATGGCACAAGTTTCCCATCGCAGGAATAATATAATTGTTTGAAATTGTTAGTAATTGTCTGAAAAAAATCTCATCAATTGTCTGAAAAAAGTTATCCCATCAATTGTCTGTAATAAATCCCCTCAAGTGCACAAAACCATTAGTCCGTAATTGTCTTATAGAAAAAAACAACGAATTAAACAGATTAATCTAATTGTTTGAAATTGTTAGTAATTGTCTGAAAAAAATCTCATCAATTGTTTGAAAAATATTCCCATCAATTGTCTGTAATAAATCCCCTCAAGTGCACAAAGCCATTAGTCCGTAATTGTCTTATAGAAAAAAAACAACGAATTAAACAGATTAATCTAATTGTTTGAAATTGTTAGTAATTGTCTGATAAAAATCTCATCAATTGTCTGAAAAAAGTTATCCCATCAATTGTCTGTAATAAATCCCCTCAAGTGCACAAAGTCATTAGTCTGTAATTGTCTTAAGAAACCAAGCATATAAAAAACACAAGCCCGGACAATTCCAGGCTTGTGATACATTCTCTCTATTGTACGCTTGCGATTATTTTCCCAGGCGACGCAGTTTCACGGTGAAGTGGCGCATGAGTGGTGCTTCCCACTCGATAGCTACACCACGAGTGATCTCGTTGCGACGGTCGTACACATTCTTCAGCGCTGCGGCTATCACATTCATGTGGTTGTCGGTGTAGACACGACGAGCTATGCAAAGGCGCAGCAGGTCAAGACCACCAAAACGGTTCTCACGAGTCACTGGGTCGCGGTCGGCGAGGATATAACCAATCTCGCAACCACGGATGCCTGCCTCAAGATAGAGCTCGCAGGTGAGGGTCTGAGCGGGGAACTCCTCTTTAGGAACGTTGCACAGCACTTTGTCGGCATCAATAAAGAGGGCATGACCACCCACGGGACGCTGATAGGGGATACCGTACTCGTCGAGCTTGCTTGCCAAGTACTGAACCTGGTGGATGCGAGTCTCAAGCATTTCAAACTCAGTGTTCTCGTCAAGACCAACAGCCAGAGCATTCAAGTCGCGACCATTCAAGCCACCATAGGTGAGGAAGCCCTCAAAGGGGATGCAGAACAGCTTTGCTCCTTCATACCACTCCTCGCGGTTGGTAGCGATAAAGCCACCCATGTTCACGAGACCGTCTTTCTTGGCACTCATGGTCATGGCATCAACATAGCTGTACATCTCGCGTGCAATCTCCTTGATAGTCTTGTCGGCATAGCCTTCTTCGCGGGTCTTGATGAAGTAAGAGTTCTCGGCGAAGCGGGCGCTGTCCATAACAACGGGCACACCATACTTGTGACACAGTTCACAAGTCTCCTTGATATTCTTCATCGACACGGGCTGACCTCCCACCGTGTTGTTAGTGACAGTGAGCACCATGAATGGCACGTTGCCCTTGTTCTCAACGAGAACCTTCTCAAGCTTCTCGAGCGAAACATTGCCCTTGAAAGGAATCTCGAGTTGAGTGTCTTTAGCCTCGTCGATAGTCACGTCGATAGCCTTAGCGTGACGGCTCTCAATGTGACCCTTGGTGGTGTCGAAGTGTGCGTTGCCAGGCACTACATTACCTTCTTTTACAAGGTAAGAAAACAATACGTTCTCGGCGGCACGACCCTGATGAGTGGGGATGACATATTTAAATCCAAACAGGCGTTGAACAACCTCTTGGAACTTGTAGAACGAAGTAGCACCAGCATAACTCTCGTCGCCAAGCATCATGGCAGACCACTGACGGTCGCTCATGGCACCTGTGCCCGAGTCGGTAAGGCAATCAATGTAGACTTGTTCGGCTTTAAGCATAAACACATTGTTGTGGGCTTCTTTGAGCCATTGCTCACGCTGCTCACGTGTGCTCTTCTTCAATGGCTCAATCATTTTGATTTTCCAGGATTCTGCAAATGGTAGTTCCATAATAATTGTAAAATATTTTTAGGTTGTGAGGCTTGGCACTCACTAGCTCTTGCATGGTGATGCAATCATAGCTTGCACTTTGCCACGGTTATTATTGATAATGTGTAGATTGCTAAATGTGATTGACAGAATGATGATGTTGAGCTCTTTAGTTAATTGTTACTCAACATGCGTCACGCCTGCTGACTAAAACAAGCAGGGTGAAGTTATTGGTAATAATGGTCTATGTCCTTGATGTTAAGGAACTTGTGCGATATGTGCGCACTGGATATTTTATTTCTTATCTCCATTTACTAATTATTCTTGCGCAAAAGTATAAAATTTAACACATAATTCAAAGACATTAACAGCTTCTTTAATTTTTATTAAGAAAAGAGGGCGAGGTAAAATGAAGAATCTCTTGAAAACTTCTCATCTTGTGGATGAACTGCACCTCAAAAGTTTTTGTGTCTAACTTTTGGGGTGCACTTCAAAATGTGATAAAAGGCGCAGCTGAGGGTGTGTCATAATGTAATAAAAGGCGCTGCTCCCCCTCTAAGATAGAGCGGGCAGGGGGGAGTATGAAAACCTTAATGTCATTTACAGCGTTGATTATCAACCTATTCTGCACCATCATACTCCTCCGCCCTTCGGGCACCTCCTCTATCTTAGAGGAGGAGTTCTCATGAGATTTCGCATTTTGAAGTGGACCCCAAAAGTTTTTTGTCCAACTTTTGGGTCCACTTCATTTTGACACGCCATCCTTAAGCGGTGCCACTATTTCATGTAACGATTGTTGATTTCTTCCCAGTTGAGGATTGACCACAGCGCGTTAATGTGGCCGGGACGGCTATTGCGATAGTCAATGTAGTAAGCGTGTTCCCACACGTCGAAGCACATGAGGGGATTCATGCCACGGGTCACGGGATTGCTGGCGTTGGGCTCTTGCAGGATGTGAAGCTTGCCATCGCTGTCGCTTGCTAGCCATGCCCAGCCTGAGCCAAAGAGTGTGGCAGCGGCAGTGTTGAATTTCTCCTTGAACGCCTCAAGCGAGCCAAACTGCTTGTCAATGGCGTGCGCCAGTTCTCCCACAGGGTGGTTGTCCTGACTAGGTGCTTTGAATTGTAGGAAATACAGGTTGTGGTTGAGAATTTGTCCGGCATTGTTAAAGATGCCTCCACTTGCATTCTTGACAATTTCCTCGAGTGATTTGTCTTCAAATCCACTCCCTGGAAGCAGGTTGTTGAGGTTGTTAATATAGGTAGCCAAGTGCTTGCCGTGATGATACTCTAGAGTCTCGGCACTTACTACAGGTGCTAAGTCGTTAATGCCGTAAGGTAAATCAATGAGTTTGAACATAATTGTGAGGTTTAGAATTTTTTATTATGATTTATTGTATTCACATTTTTTGAAAAAATGTTTATTTTTAAATTCGTTCATTGAACAACATTGTAAAGTTAGTGATTTTTCTATAATTACCACTAAGTTGACACTTTTTTTTATTAAAAATTAATGCGGAGTGGTAAAATGTGTTTACCTTTGTGACTTAAAAATAATTTTAACAATTATGAGTATCAATTTTTTTAGATATAGTGCTTTATCCTTCGTTGCGCTGATGCTAACGGCTATTCTTTTTTCATGTAATGGAATTGCGAAGAAAAGCGGTAATAATGTGGATAGCGTGGAGAATGAAATCGACAATGTGATGCTGCCCGACACCATGTTTGAGTCGGTGGGTGACTTGGACTTTGATGTGGAAATAATCGACACTGCCACCAGTGGCATGTTAAACTCACTTGCCGACCTCTACGACTCGGTGCCAGGGATTTTCACCTTCCGTGGCGATCAGAGTCGCGATGCGAGATATTTTAGCGGCAAGGTTAAAGGAACTCCCACTAGAATTGTGCGTGACTGGGTTGCCAAGACTGCCGTTCGTGGTAAGTGGGGTGGCGGTTCAGGATGGACCGGGCAGCCGGTGTATGTCAAGTGGAGTGACGATCAAGTGGAGCAGTTTAAGAAATCGTCTCCCGAGATTACTGCTAATTTTAAGAATGAGGAAATAATAGTGGGCTCGCTATGTGGTGAGGTCTATTTCATTGATTTCGCTACAGGCGAAAACAGTCGCAGCCCGCTCGATGTGGGTAATCCGGTGAAAGGCTCGGTTTCGCTCGACCCGGCAATGAATGGTAGCCTTTATGTGGGACATGGCATCCCCGAAAATCAACCCTTCGGGCACATTGCCGTGGATTTATATTCACATCAGCGAGCCTATGTGTGGGGACGCGACGCTAAGTCAAAACGTAGCTGGGGAGCTTACGACTCGTCGCCTATTGCTGCCGGGCAATTCCTTTTCTGGCCTGGAGAGAATGGCACTATCTATAAATATGAACGCTTGGGCAATGGCGAGCTAAAGATGCACACTACATTGCGCTACATCGTTAAAGGCGACCGTTGTGCCGGAATAGAGTCGAGCATGGCGGTATACAAGAATTATGGTTACGTGGGCGACAATCATGGCGACATCTTGTGCATTAACCTTAACACCATGAAGCCGGTGTGGCACTACGACAACTGCGACGACATTGATGGCACTATCGTTCTTGAAGTGGTGGATGGTGTGCCTATGCTATACTGTGGTTGCGAAGTGGACTTGCAAGGTGGCGGTGACACGCGCACTCATTTTGTGAAAATTAATGGACTCACTGGTGAGCAGGTGTGGGAATGGTCGGCGCCTAGCTGTCGCAGCTACCAGGGCGACAAGCACTTTGATGGTGGTCTCTATTGCACTCCCTTGCTGGGTGACGGCAACTGCAAGGATATGATTTTCGCCTCGTTTAATCAACTCGACAATAGCAATAATTCGGAGTTCCTTGCATTCGACAAGAACACAGGTCGCCTCATTTATCGCAAGCCACTCACTTTCTACGCGTGGTCGTCGCCGGTGGGGTTCTATAACGAGAATAACGAGCTGTTTGTCGTTATTGGTAATTCCAGTGGTCATCTCTATCTGTTCAATGCCAAGACAGGTGATATGCTCTTCGACCAGGTGATGTCGAGCAACTTTGAATCATCACCGGTGGTAATAGGAAACTCGCTTGTGGTTGGTTCGCGCGATGGAGGAATCTATCGCTTCCATGTGGAGTGATTTTTAGCGTTTTTTTCATGGGTGTAGTGTCAAGAATTGCGCATTTGCGATTTTTGTTGTACCTTTGCACCCCAAAATGAGGTTTATATGTGGATATTACTCGCTGTAATATCGTCTATTAGTCTGGGTTTCTTCGATGTGTTCAAGAAACTCTCGCTTGAGCGCAACAACGTGTATGTTGTGCTTTTCCTCAATGTCTCGCTGTGTGCCGTTTTGTTGTCACCTCTCACGGTGATGTCGCTGCTTGGCAATGAGAATTGCGCATTGACGGTGACAGGGCATTTGTTGATTTTTATTAAGTCGCTCATTGTCACCTCTTCATGGCTGCTGGGATTTATCTCAATTAAGTATCTGCCACTCAGCATTAGTGGCTCAATCAACGCCACCCGTCCTATCCTTGTGCTACTTGGAGCTATCGCTATCTTTGGCGAGAGCCCTAACACTATCCAGTGGATGGGTATCATCTTGGGCTTTGTGTCGTTGCTGTGGGTGGGATTTATAGGCCGTAAAGAAAAAATCGAGAAGGGTATTGGCAAGCTCATTATCTTGGGCATTCTCTCGGTGGTGCTATGGGCAATTAGCGGTCTCTACGACAAGTGGCTCATAAGCAACGGCTACATGCCACTGTCGATTGAAGCGTGGTATCCTCTTTATCAAACCTTGATAATGCTTGTTGTGCTAGCTTTCGCTCGTAAAGGGCATCGCAGTCCCGACCGTTTTCACTGGTCACGCAATATCATTGTGATATCAATTTTTATTATTGTCGCTGATATCACTTATTTCTATAGCCTTTCTTATCCTGAATCTTTAGTGTCGATTGCCTCCATGATACGCCGTGGAAGTTCACTGGTGGCTTTCTTCTTTGGAGTATTGGTACTAAAAGAGAAAAACCTGCGTCTCAAGATAATAGACCAGGTTATCCTCATCGCCGGAATGACGTTAATTATTATAGGAAGCCTTAATTAACGCATAATTCGCGCTAGTGTAGCGTTTCCAGTAAATCCATGACTAATTTCTACACTGCTATTTAGCTACAGGAATCTTGTCGATGCGGCGCTGGTGACGCCCGCCTTCAAAGGGGGTGGCAAGGAAAGTTTTTACCATCTCAATGGCTTCGTCGTTGGTGATAAATCGTCCTGGCATGGCAAGGACGTTGGCGTCGTTGTGCTGGCGGGCAAGGCGTGCCACCTCAGGAATCCAGCACAGTGCCGAGCGTATGCCCTGGTGCTTGTTGAGGGTGATGTTAATGCCTTCGCCACTGCCACACACAGCAATGCCTGGATAGCATTCACCGCTTTCCACTGCCAGTGCGCAGGGATGGGCAAAGTCGGGGTAGTCACAGCTTTCTTCGCTGTAAGTGCCAAAGTCTTTATATTCAATGTTGTTATCCTTAAGAAAGCCGATAACTGCTTGCTTGGTGGCATAGCCTGCGTGGTCGCTACACAGTGCTACAGGAGTGCCTGGTTTCAAGATTGATGTCATATTGCTCTTTTGATTGATTAGTTGGTTGAATATTTGGTCAAATTTCTCACGCGTTGCGACAGGGTCTTTTAGTATCGCTCTGAAATCTGCAAGACGGCGGGCATTGTCGCTCTGAGGAATCCAAAGCTGCAGGTAGCCCCCGTCGGCATATTTTTCTCTCATGTGCTCAATAAATCGCTCATAGTGTTCCTCACGGCTCAGGCCGTGGTAGTGCTTGAACGAGAACTGGATGGTGCGGCGCACTATGGTGTCGGCATCAATCTGGCGGTCGGCCTCGGCTACAAGGCGTCCGTAGATGGAGCGTGGCTCGTGGTCGCTCGAGGCGCGATGGTCTTCGGCTGCCTGAGCAATAGTCTCAATCTGCTCGGGCGTGAACCACTTGCGCAGGCGTGAGTCTTCACGAATAATGCGTGCGCTCTCGATGTGATGCACCTCGCGTCCCACTTCTAGACCTAGGTCGTGATAGGCTGCCGCAACCAGCAGCATGGTGCGCTTCACGGTGGGGTAGTGCTGTGCCAGTTTCAGGCTCTCCTGCATCACATAGTGCACATGCTCGCGGCGATGAGCAGCATCAAAGGCATCATAGCGTGGCACAATCTCCTGTTCCAGGAATTGCTCTATCTCTTTATAACTATTTATGTCCATTTTCCAGGTGTTTAATAATCAATGAAGCTGTGGTGGTGGCGCAGTCTTGCTGGCTGAGAAGATGTTTCACTCTCTCATATCCCTCAAGCATCTCACGGCGCTCATGACCTTGTGACAAAAGCTGAGTGAGATGGTCATCCACGTTTGTCACACTGCAATGGTGTATCAGTAGCTCGGGAATAATTGCAGAGTCGGCAATGAGATTAGGCAAGGTTACATATTTTCCCTTGAGTAGCTTGCTGTAAAAGGTGTACACGAGCTTACTGCCATTCATGCGGTAGCAAGCCACCTGGGGGGTGCCAAGCAATGCTGTCTCAAGGGTGGCTGTGCCCGAGGTGACTAGCGCCACTTGCGCGTGATAAACAAGATTGAATGTCTTGCCACGCAGCACGGGTACCATTTTGCTACCCATTGCGGGGCGATAAATGTCATCGTCAATGCCTGGAGCGCCTGCAATCACAGCTTGGCAACTGGGGTGAAGGCGCGCGGCGGCAAGCATGGTGGGAAGGTTGTCGCGAATTTCTTTCTTGCGCGAGCCTGGCACAATGGCAATGATGGGTGCGTCGGGATCAAGGTTATTGTCATTGCGAAAATCGCTGGCTGTGGGCATGGTTTCCATAGCCTGTGCAATTTCTTTTACCGTGGGATTTCCCACATAGTCCACCTCATAGTTGTGCCGACGGTAAAACTCTGGCTCAAACGGCAGGATGCAGAACATGCGGTCGACGTAGCGCTTGATATCCTTCACTCGCCACTGTTTCCACACCCACACCTTGGGCGAGATGAAGTAGAAAACAGGAATGTTTTGCCCATGAGCCCACTTGGCGATTCTCAAGTTGAACGAGGGGTAGTCGATTAGAATGAGAGCGTCGGGACGATGGGTTGTCATGGCTTGTTTTGCCGTTTTCATGAAACCCATGATCGACCTCAAGTGTTTCGCAACCTCAATAAATCCCATGAATGCCATGTCGCGATAGTGCACTATGGGCTCATGACAGGCGCTACGAGCCATCATGTCGCCACCCAAGAAGGAAAATTGCGCCTCAGGGTCTTGTGCCTTTAGCGCGTCGATGAGGGCGCTACCATGAATGTCGCCCGAGGCCTCACCGGCTATGATAAAGTAGTTCATTATCAAAGAATGTTTAAAGCGCTACAAATTTACAATCTTTTTTTCTTCTAGGCAAGTGACTTGACTTATCGGTGGCTCCATCAATTTTGTATTCACAAAAAATGTGTGTAACTTTGCAGGCTGAATAATAAAGACTATATGGACTACAAAGTAGTAGCTACTAACAACGACACTAAAGCTCGTGCTGGTGTGATAACTACCGGCCACGGCGATATATTGACTCCCATCTTCATGCCAGTGGGCACCGTGGGGAGCGTTAAAGCTGTGCACATGAGTGAGTTGAAGGATGATATCAAGGCTCAAATTATCCTTGGTAACACTTATCATCTCTATCTTCGTCCAGGCATGGACATCATTGAGCGGGCTGGTGGATTGCACAAGTTCAACAGTTGGGATCGTCCCATCCTCACCGACAGCGGTGGCTTTCAAGTGTTCTCGCTCAGCGAGAACCGCAAGCTGCGCGAGGAGGGAGTGACTTTCCGAAGCCACATCGATGGCTCAAAACACCTGTTCACTCCCGAGAAGGTGGTCGATATCCAGCGTAGTATAGGTAGCGACATCATGATGGCGCTTGACGAGTGCCCTCCTGGTACTAGCGACTTTAGATATGCCGAGAAGTCGCTACGTCTCACGCAGCGATGGCTCGAGCGCGGATGGAAACACTTTAATGAGACGGTGCCTCGTTACGGTCATAGCCAAGCATTCTTTCCCATTGTGCAAGGATGCACCTTCGAGGACCTGCGGCGTGATGCCGCCAAGCATGTTGCCGACCTGGGTGCCGAGGGTAATGCCATTGGTGGCCTGGCGGTGGGCGAACCTGTGGAGGTGATGTATGACATGATTGAGGTGGTGAACGAGATCTTGCCGCACGACAAGCCACGTTACCTGATGGGGGTGGGAACGCCAGCCAACATTCTTGAGGCTATTGACCGTGGTGTGGACATGATGGACTGCGTGATGCCTACCCGCAACGGACGCAATGGCATGCTCTTTACCAAGCACGGCATCATGAACATGCGCAACAAGAAGTGGGCCGACGATTTCTCGCCGCTGCAGGAAGATGGCGCCTCGATTGTGGATCGCATCTATAGCAAAGCCTATGTGCGACACTTGTTCATTGCTCAAGAGTTGCTTGCCATGCAAATTGCCAGCATCCACAACCTGGCATTCTACTTGTGGCTCGTTACCGAGGCCCGCAACCACATCATTGCCGGCGACTTTAAGAGCTGGAAAACAACAATGGTTCAAAACGTGACACGAAGGCTTTAACTCTGCTGGGTTAGATAGATGGGGCTGATAAGACGAAATAAGAAAGGGTCCGATTCCATTATTCAGAACACTGATAAATGGGAAATGGTAAATGAGGGTGTGAACAACACACGCTCAGATATTGATTTTACCAAGATTGATATACCTCAAGCCGACTCTCACAACATGCAAGAAGAGGCTACAGCGCTTGCTCCCGAAGCACCGTCAGCTCTCCCCGAAAAATCACCTGCAGTGAAGGATGAAGAAAAAAAACTGAGCAAGCCCTGGATAAAGCATTTCGATGCTTATATCATGAAAAAGTTCCTGGGCACTTTTTTCTTTGCTATTATATTATTACTGGCTGTGGTTATCATCTTTGACATTAACGAGAAACTTGATGCCATGCTCACCGCGCCTCTCAAGGAAACGGTGTTTAAGTATTTCTGGAATTTCTTGCCTTATTTTGCTAATCAGTTTGCTCCGCTATTTGTTTTCATCTCGGTGATTTTCTTCACCTCTAAGTTAGCCGACCACAGCGAGATAATAGCCATGATGTCGAGTGGCATCAGTTTCAAGCGACTCATGGTGCCTTACCTGCTCAGTGCTACTATCATTGCCGCAGGCACTCTGCTGCTTGCCCTCTATGTGATTCCTCCAGCTAATATCAAGCGCATAGAGTATACTAACCAGTGGGTAAAAAACAAGCGTGTGGACTTTGGCGACAACATCCAGTTGCAAATCAAGCCTGGTGTGATGGCCTACATGTCGCGCTACGACAACACTACCAAGCGAGGCTTCCGCTTCACTATGGAGCAGTTTGATGGTAATAAACTTGTGTCGCGACTCACCGCTAAGGACGTGAAATATGATACACTGGGGCGGTGGGAACTCAACGATTACGGCATTAGAAAATTTAATGGCCTCAAGGAAACTTACACTAAAGGCATGCAGATGGACACGATGCTTGATGTGGAACCTCGCGACTTCTTAATCTCCAAGAACGACCAGGAAATGCTCACCTCACCCGAGTTGCGACACTATATCAACAAGCAAAAGAAGCGCGGTGTAGCCAATTTGCAACAGTTTGAATTAGAATATGAGAAGCGGTTTGCCATGACAGCTGCGGCATTCATCCTCACCGTGATAGGCTTGTCGCTCTCGTCGCGCAAGGTGCGTGGTGGAATGGGACTGAACATCGGGATTGGTCTGATGCTGAGTTTTTCCTATATCCTGTTCATGACCGTTACTCAAACCTTCGCCATCAGTGGTTACACATCACCACGCTTGGCGATGTGGATACCTAATATTATCTACACAATAATAGCAATCATCCTCTACCGCCATGCGGCTAAGTAAAGGATGAATGGTTGTTATCTAAATTATTTCCGTAAAAATAATTAAAGCTCTATTGCGGCTTCCAGGGCCAAGCGCATCATGGTGCGGAAGGATGTTTGGCGCTCCTCGGGCGTCGTTTCCTCAGCACTCACGAGCGAGTCGCTAATGGTGAGCAGGCATGCGGCGCGTTTTCCCAGTGTATTGGCATTCTGAAACAGTGCGAAACTTTCCATCTCAACACAGTCAACGCCTGTGGTCTCACGCATTTCCTGCCAGGTGATGGCACTGGGTCCACCATAGAACACATCGCTTGAGTATACTTTCACCGCAGTGCACTTGATGTTCAATTCCTGAGCTTTTCGCATGATGGTTTTGTTAATGTCGGCACTTGGGAATAACTCTTTGCTGGCATTGTGGTCATGAACCATAGCATAGCTCGAGAGACTGTAGGCGCTATTAGCGAGAACCACGTCGTGCAAGTTTAAGTTTGCGTTATAGCTTCCTGCCGAGCCTATGCGGATAATGTTCTCCACGCCATAGAATTTATAAAGCTCATGGCTGTAAATGCCTATGCTTGGCATTCCCATGCCACTTGCCATTACCGACACGGGCTTGCCTTTGTAGGTCCCGGTGAAGGCAAGCATGTTTCTTACGTTATTCACAAGCTCGGGCGACTCAAGAAAAGTCTCGGCGATAAATTTAGCTCTCAGTGGGTCACCAGGCATGAGTACGGTCTTGGCAAAGGCGCCCTCGGGAGCGTTGATGTGAGGTGTCATAGGAGAGTATATTTTAGAGTTTAATTAAATGATTATTTCTTGTTTTTGGCTTTTTGTTTCGCCTCGTAGGCGCGGAACACTCGGTAAGCGTTCTCCACTTGGCGCACATAATTTAACGTCTCGGTACCGCGACAGTAGCCAAAACTGCACACGGGGTCGTTATAGAACTCGGGGCGCATCTTCCACAAGATGGCTTCTTCAACATTAGAATACCACACTTGTGGCTTCTTGCCATATTTCTGTGCTAGCTTCATAGCATCGGTCACATGGCCCACGCCGGCATTATAGGCGGCGAGCGTGAACCTGAGGCGCTCGGCACGATTGGAGATATAGCTCTGGAAAAACTTGTCGGTCTTCGAGATAACAAGGCTGGCGATGTAAACACTCTTCTCGGGGTCGCTCAAGGATTCCTCGCTAAAGCCATTGCCTCGAGCTGTGCCTGGCATTACTTGCATTAAACCTCGAGCTCCTGCCCACGACACGGCATTGGGGTTGAAATTTGACTCTACATAGCCAATGGCAGCAAGCACGGTCCATTCCACACCTGCTGTGGCGGCATATTTCTTAAACAAGCGGTCGTAGGCCGAGATGTCGCCATCGCCACGACGATAAATCTTGGAATAGTCTACATCACCTGCATTGTTCTTTGCCATCTCAATGATTGTCGACACCGAGTCGCTGAGGGCCTTCATCGAGTCGAGGTGATGCTTGTTCATGGCAAAATAGCGCTCTCGCACCTGGCGTGCGGTGGCTATGGTGCTGTTGGCATTAGCCCACACATTGATGGTGTCGGCAAGCCATTTCCAGTCTTTGCCCACTGCCCACGAGGCACGCTGTGGAAATCCCACCTTGAGGCTAATGTTTATGCTGTCGTTATAGGTCTTGTTAATCTCAGCAATATCACTATCGACGATTGTTAATGGCAGCCTGCCACTTGCCACCATGCTGATTAGGTCATCGCTAATGAGCGAGTCGTTGTCGATAGCGTGAATCTTGATGCCACCACCTATCTCGCTATCAAGATTACGCAAGCGGGCTTCGTAGCTTGAACCGTGGATGACATACACGTCACGCCCTATGAGCTGGGTCACGTTGGTCAGCGTGTCTTTAGTTTGTGGTTGAACGAGCACCTGGTATTTCACATTTTGCTCTCCGCAGTGTATCACTTGTTGCTTGTACTCGGCGGTCATGGGAATTTCATAGGCTGCCACATGCACCTTGTTGTTCTCTAAGTAGCTTATTAGCTCCTTCATGCTAGTGGCTACGTGAAATTTTACTCCCATCTTGTTCTCGCGGGCAAAGGCTTTAATTCTCTCGTAGTCATAGCCCAGAGTGTCGCCCTTGAGAATGAAAAAACTACTTGGGCTATAGATGGTGCCAACCACCAGCGTGTCGGGGAAATCATGTTGCACTGCGATGCTAGGGAGCGAGTCGCTTTTACTGGCTGTGTTCTCGCTTGTGGTGTTGCTACATGATGCTATGCCTAGCACAATGAGCAAGAATAGAATGTTTTTCAAGAAATTCATAGCCAAGACGCTTAAAATAACTTGTGAATAATCTCAACAAACTCAAGAACTACAAAAATTGCGGGAACCACAAAGAGCAGGCTGTCGATGCGGTCGAGAATGCCTCCATGCCCTGGAATTATGTTTCCCGAATCTTTCACGCCTGCCGTGCGCTTGAGCAACGATTCAAACAGGTCGCCCAAGGTGGCGGCAACCACCGCGGTGATGCCCATCACTATCCAGGTGTCGATGCTCAGCGCTTGAGGGTTGAAAAAGGTGTTGAGTGCGGGAATACAAGATATTGCTATAGCGAAAGCGATGACAAAAACCGCTCCACCCGCAACACCCTCCCACGACTTCTTGGGGCTGATGCGCTCAAAGAGGCGATGCTTGCCAATGGCACATCCCACCAGGAACGCACCTGTGTCGTAGAGCCAAATGAAAATGAACACCGCCAGTGCCAACTGTGGCGAGAATTTGGCGATGAGCGCGTTGAGCATTGTCAGTGGCAGTGCCACATAAAACACCGACGCGAGTGACTGACGCACACATGCCACCGCATTGTGCTGTGGCATGTAGAGCTGAACGCTAAATCGCACCAGCAAGTAAAGAGCAATAGCAACCAACAGGAAACTACCGTCTGGAGCTATCCAGCTCAAACGGGCAGCTATAAACATGCCAATTCCCCCAGCGCAATCTATCGCGGTAATCCACTTGTGAATGGGCTTACCGTCGTGATTAAGCAGTTTAGAAGCCTCTAGCAGGCCTAGCACAATAAAGCAAGCAAAGAGGATGTTGAAAAATGTTTTACTACTGTCCCATGTGAGCAGTGAAACCACAATCAGTATTACATAAATGCTTCCAAACAGCGCGCGTTTTACTATATTCATGTCATTATTATTTTTGTCGGGTTGAATAAAAATTATGCAAAATTACACATTTTTTTGGCGCTGTGCAAGCTCGCACCCCCTTTTTCCTAAAAGACAATCAAGGACAAATACTTAATGCATTAGATGGGATTTATTAAAGACTATTGCTAGCAATTACAATCAATTTTAATTTTAGAGCGGAACGCCTTTGAAATTTTAGTGCGCAGCTCTTCAATTTCCATGCCTAGCATGGTGCAACCGAAACGGGCGAATCTGACGGAGCAAAATTGAAGCTTAGCTAAAATTTGAATTAAAAATGTTTGTAATTGTTAGTAATTGTCTGAAAAAAAATCCCAGCAAGCACAAAGCTTGCACAGCCCAAAAAATATTATTAATTTTGTGTGTTAAAAAATAATTAATACTTATGTACGAACCATTAGCCGAGCGCATGAGGCCCAAGTCGCTCAACGATTACATAGGGCAAAAACACCTGGTGGGCGAGGGCGCGGTGATTCGCCGCATGATTGAGAGCGGTAACATCTCGTCGTTCATCTTGTGGGGACCACCGGGAGTGGGCAAGACTACGCTTGCGCGCATTATTGCCGAGCAAACTAAGGTGCCTTTCTACACACTAAGCGCTGTGACAAGTGGTGTGAAGGAGGTGCGCGAGGTGCTTGACCGTTGCCGTGTCGACGCTAATAGTATTTTCACTACTGGGCGCCCGGTCCTTTTTATCGACGAGATTCACCGCTTCAACAAGTCGCAGCAGGACTCGCTACTGGGAGCTGTTGAGCAAGGCACAGTGACGCTCATTGGCGCCACTACCGAGAACCCGTCGTTTGAGGTGATTAGGCCGTTGCTGTCGCGCGCTCAGGTCTATGTGCTCGAACCGCTTGGCAAGGACGACCTGCTTGAGCTCCTTGACCGCGCCATCAAGACCGACCGCATCTTTCAAGGACGTGAGGTTAGGGTAGAGGAGACCGAGGCTCTAATGCGCTTTAGCGGAGGTGATGCACGCAAGCTGCTCAACATCCTCGACTTGATCTACCAGTCGCTCGACGCTCATGAGCCATTTGTCATCAACGACCAGATTGTTACCGACCGATTGCAACAAAACCCGCTTGCTTTTGATAAAAACGGGGAGATGCACTACGACATAATATCGGCTTTCATAAAATCGATTCGCGGCAGTGACCCCGATGCAGCTGTCTACTGGCTCGCAAGGCTTATAGCAGGGGGCGAAGACCCCAAATTTATTGCACGGCGCATGTGCATCAGTGCGGCCGAGGACATAGGGCTTGCTAATCCTAATGCTTTGTTGCTTGCAAATGCCACCTTCGATATAATTAACAAGATAGGGTGGCCCGAAGGGCGCATACCACTGAGTGAGTGCGCTATCTACCTCGCTACCAGCGAGAAAAGCAATAGCGCTTATCTTGCCATTGACGGGGCGCTGGCTCTCGTGAACCAAACCGGAAACCTGCCAGTGCCACTACACTTGCGCAACGCTCCCACTAAGCTCATGAAGGAACTGGGGTATGGGGCCGACTACAAGTATGCTCACGATTTTCCTGGGCATTTCGTCAAGCAGGACTTCCTGCCACAAGAAATTAAGGGGACCCAAATATGGACTCCACAGCCTCACACCGCAGCCGAGGCAAGACTGAAAGAGCGCCAAGACCACCGCTGGCGAGAGTAGTGCGGGTAACATTTATAAAAAAAGCAACTGGTGCCGCTCCTTTTTTTTACAAGAGGCGGCACCAGCGCGTGTAGAGCAAAATGCTGTGAGTGTGAAGGTGACTAGCGTTTAAAATAGATGTCAATGTAGTCGGCGCAGTTGTCGACTGGATTTGATATCTCTTGCATTCGCCAGTACTTGCGTTTTTCTTTTGTTACAAAGTTGTATGTTCCGCTACGCAGCACTTCCTGGCCATTGTTGATGTGATACACTTTGGTGCGAATTTCACCAGTGAAAACCAGGTGGTCAGCATCCACAATTTCTATAGTTCCGTCAAGCTTCACGTAGTCGTCATTGTCAATGTTGCCTTGCTCAACGTCCTTGGTGCACTTGCGTGCCAGTTGCTCACCACGGCACGAGAAAGTGCCGTCGGCTTCTTTCTTGATTTCTACAGAGCCAAAGCTCTCCCACGAAATCCACTGCAGTGAGAGCATGTGTTTACCCACCACTTTGCGTTCAAGCGCGGTGAGTCCCGATAGGTTCTCGGTTTTAGCTTTCTTGCGTGTTGTTTTTTTCTTCGCCTCCATTGTGAAAGGCACACTGGCAATAAGCGCAATAGCAATTAATGCTAGGATGATTCTTTTCATAAGTCACTTTATTTTAACATGTTATCAACAAAAACTTTCATCTCTTCCTTAGTGATAAGGCCTATAGATTCTTGTGGATCCTCATTTGGCGACTTGACGAAAATAACATAAGGGATGCTTTGAATTTCAAGGGCCTTAGCAAGCTCCTTGTTCTTGTCAACATCGATGCTATAGAAGTCAACTTTTCCTGCATATTCTTTTGCCAGTTCCTCAAGGATGGGGGCAAGCTGGCGACATGGACCACACCATGTGGCATTAAAATCGACGACTGCCGGGCGGGCAAGGGTCTCACCAGCAAAAAGCTCCATAAATTTCTTTTGGTCAATCACTTTCACAGTTGCCTCTTGGGCACTTGCAATGCCACACATGGTGAGCATTGCTACAACGATTAATAATGCTTTTTTCATAAATAGCTCTAATGATTTTATTTTAATTCAGTATTTTTATTTAGGATTAAAAAAATGGCATGTGGTTTAATTGGGAATGCAACATTTTTTACTGGTGCTGGGGGCGAAGTAGGTCGTTGACTGTCTTGACGGGATTGAAGGTGCTGATGGGAACCTCAACAAACACCGTGTTCCAGTCGCTCATTGAGCCGTTCCACAAGCCAGGACGCTCAAGAGCTTTGATTTCTACACCTGCTGTCGACTTAATCGAGATAAGACCTGTCTCAGCATCGACATATTTCTTGAGGTCAAACTTGTTACCCTTGTAGTCCCTTAGGTAGCACACCAGGTCTACTGGGTTGAAATGGGTGCCACTCTTCATCATCTCTACGGCAGCCGGGTCGTTCTCGTCGATTTGGGCTGCTTCAAGGATTTGAGGTGAGTAGCTTCCATCGGAGTTATAGGCAAGGTAGGGACCTCCACCAGGTTCTCCCTCGTTGAGCACCATTCCGCACACCCTGATTGGGCGATTGAGCTTGTTGCGCAGATACTCTGCTAGTTGCTCGTCGGTCATTGATGCTGTAGCCTCATTGTGGGTGCACAAGCGGTTTTCCACAAAGCCCAGCATGCGCAGGAGCTCGTCTTTGCTTGCTCCCTTGTCTAGAACCTTAAGGTTCTGGGCTATCTTGTGCTGAACGTCAATGAGGTAGCCTGCCAGTGCTTTCTTGTAGCGAATGGTGCTGTTGCGCAGTCGCATGGGTACCACATTGTCGATGTTCTTGATGAAGACAACCTGGGCATCGCGCTCGTTAAGATTCTCGATTAGTGCACCATGGCCGGCTGGACGGAACAGTAAGTCTCCATTCTCGGTGCGGTAGAGGGTATCATCGATATTAACAGCAACGGTGTCGGTCGAGGGTTTTTGCTCGCTCATCGTTACTTTATATTTTACTCCCCACACCATTTCCATGATTGGTAACCGCGATTTAAGAAGTTTCTCAAATTCATTGCGATGCTCGGCCGACACGGTGAAGTGAAGATTCACTATGCGATGTGAGTCGCAAGCATACTGTGCGCCTTCCTCTAGATGTTCCTCTAGGGGGGTGTGAACTCCACCACCTGCAGCCTTGTGGAACTTGAGCAATGCTTTGGGTAAGAAACCATAGTTCAAACCTTCGGGCTCAAGCATAGCCTTTACAACGTCGACATGTCGTCCATTACTGATTAGTTCAGCGATGCTTGCATTATAGCATTTTTCACATGCTTTGTTCAGGGCAGGGTAAAATGCAAAGTGACCAATGTTGTCAAAGTACTGCTTCTCAAAGTCGCTCTCGGGAGATGTGCGACCCGAGTTGGCAAAGGCAAACATGTTCTTGAACATGCGGCTGGCAGCCCCCGAAGCGGGTACAAATTTCTCTATTGTCACTCCCTGCTGTTGCGATTCTCGCCACAGCTTTACATAGCGGTTTATCTCTTTGTCATTAAGGCGCATGATGCCATCGCCCACTGTGGCAACGGCATGGATGCGCAGGCGTGGAAAACCTTTCTTGAAGCGTTCCACTTGCGATTCAATCTCGCTAGCACTAATGCCTTTTTTTTCAATTTGTTGCAGGTCGGTAGAGGTTAACATGGCGTAATAATTTTTATTAACAAGAAGCTAATATTTTACTTTTAATTTGTAAAGTTACAAATAAAAAATTAATTTTGAATGATTTTTTAGGCAAAAGATTGAAAAAATGACTCAAATGGCGTTTTTTAATGATAACGAGCGTGATTATGTGCTGGCGGTGGTCAGGAAGCTATGGAAGAGCTTTCGTAGGCAGATTTCCATTGAGCACATTCACAAGCTCGACAAGATAATTCGCGGTGGTGTTATTGAGCAAGTTTACAAGCGGGATAAATATGGTTTCAATCCAGTAGTGAGAACGCTGCACACAGCCGAATTGCTACATGACAATATTGCTGCCGATGTTAGTATGACAACGGCTGTGCTTATCTACAACCTGTGCCGTAGCGGATATATAACCGAGCAACAGGTAGAACAGAACTTTGGCGATGATGTGTCTAAGCTGGTGCATGGTCTCATTAAGATTTCACAACTTTATAAGAAGCAGGCTGCTGTCGAGGATGAGAACTTTAGAAAGTTGTTAGTGACTTTTGCCGAGGACTTGATGGTGGTGATTATCATGATTATAGACCGATTGGGGCTCATGAGAGGTATCAACAGCGATAGCGACGAGAAGTTTGTGCGGGATATCTCACTTGAATCGCGATATCTTTATGCGCCGTTGGCACACAAGCTGGGATTGTATCAAGTGAAATCGGAGCTGGAAGACTTGTCGTTAAAATATCTACAGCCCGATGTCTATCGCAAGATTGCATTGCGACTTAGCGAGACTAAACAACGTCGCAACAAGTATATCGACGACTTTATCAAGCCCATCAAGCTCATGCTCGACAAGGAAGGCATTAAATGCCATGTGAAGGGGCGTACTAAGACCATCAATTCCATCTGGAACAAAATGAAGACTAAGAAGGTGGACATGAGCGACATGTACGACTTGTTTGCTATACGTGTTATCATCGACACTCCTGTAGCTCTCGAAAAGCGCGACTGCTGGGTGGTTTACTCGCTGGTGGGAGATATTTATCAGGCTAATCCTTCGCGACTGCGCGACTGGATAACTATGCCCAAGAGCAATGGATATGAATCGTTGCATGGCACTTTTAAGGGACCACAAGACAAGTGGGTGGAGGTGCAAATTCGTAGCGAGAGAATGGATGAAGTGGCTGAACGGGGTCTAGCCGCACACTGGCTATATAAAGGCGTGAAAGCCGACGCGGGTATCGACCGATGGATGAACAATGTGCGTGAGGTTCTTGAAGAAGGACACAAAAACCGCATGGATCTCATCCGTAACATGCACATGAATCTATATGATGAGGAAGTCTTTGTCTTCACTCCCCGTGGCGATGTGTTCCAGCTTCCTAAAGGTGCTACAATTCTTGACTTCGCTTTCCGTATCCACTCTAAGGTGGGGTGTCGTTGCACGGGAGGAAAGGTCGATGGCAAGAATCAGAAGATTAACTACAAGTTGCGCAGTGGCGACACGGTGGAAATTCTCACATCCTCAACTCAGGTGCCGCGACTCGACTGGTTAGGATTTGTGGTTACAAGCAAAGCACGAAACAAAATCAAGCAGGCTATCAACGAAGCTCATACTAAGAAAGCCGACATGGGGCGGGAAATCGTGCAACGACGCTTCAAGAACCGCAAGATTGAAATTGATGCAGCCACCATGAGCCGGTTCATCACAAAGAAAGGTTATAAGACTATCACTGATTTCTTTGTCGCCATAGAGGAAGAGAAAATTGAGATAGGCACGCTGGTGGAGGAATACCTCGATTTCCTGGCTAAAACGCAAGAGTCAGCTAAACCACATGAGACTGCACAAAACTTTATACTGCAGCAGCGTGAGAGCGACGACAATAAGAGCGACGACGATATTCTTGTCATTGGTAATAATGTGAAGGGTATAAACTACAAGCTTTCGAGGTGTTGTAACCCCATCTATGGCGATCCCATTGTGGGATTTATTGCAAGCGATGGAGCTATTAAAGTTCACCGTCGTGACTGTGGCAACATCAAGCACCTGCTCGCGAAGTATCCTTATCGCATCATCCGCTCACAGTGGAGTGGAAAAATAGGCAAGCAGTTTGCTGCTACTCTCAAGGTTGTGGGTAACGATGACATTGGTATTGTGGCTAACATCACTTCTCTCATCAATAAAGAAGGTGACACAATGTTGCGCAGTGTTTCTATCAATAGCACGGGAAGCCTGTTTGAGGGCTACTTGGTAATAGGCATCAATAGCCTTGATAGTCTTGACCAGCTAATCAAGAAAATCAAGAATCTCAAGGGGGTTAAAGATGTTCAGCGAGCAACGCACTAAATCACTATGTATGAATTGCCTTATTATCACCTTAGGTGATATGATTATTTTTTGCTATTTTTGTAACCAAATTTTTTAGATTTATTTCTAGTTATATGGCTAAAGTTTTGTTAATCAATGGTTCACCACGCAAGCAGGGGAATACCTTTATAGCACTGAGCGAGGTGGCTAAAACACTCAATGAGCAGGGCATCGAGACCGAAATTGAATGGGTTGGGACAAAGCCCGTGAGAGGATGCATTGCTTGCAACACGTGCAAGCAAGCAGGCAACGGCAAGTGTGTCTTCGACGACGATATTTGCAACAAAATCATTGAGAAAATAAATAATAGCGATGCGCTGGTCGTTGGGGCTCCAGTCTACTATGGAGTGCCGCCGGGACAGACTCTTGCTTTAATTCAGCGAGCTTTCTACGCCGGGGCTAAAGTCGACAACAAACCCGCGGCGGCTATCACCGTGTGCCGGCGTGGGGGAGCCACAGCGGCTTTTCAAACATTGCAGATGCCTTTCCAAATGGTAAACATGCCACTTGCAACATCGCAATATTGGAATATTGTTTATGGAATGATGCCTGGTGATGCGTCGCTCGACACCGAGGGGCTGCAGACCATGCGTCAGCTGGCTCGCAACATGGCTTGGATGCTCAAGGGCATGAATCCTGCTAATCCTCCCGAGCAAGAGCCATGGCAGGGCATGCACTTTATAAGATGACAACTCTCGACAACGCTCAGGCTGTGGTTGAACACATGACAGGGCTTGGCAACGCTGTCCAAGCCCGGCACTTGATGCGATTTTTCAAGACTGGCCCCGGAGATTATGGCTACGGCGACAAGTTCTTGGGACTCACTGTGCCTGAAACGCGTGCTGTGGTGTCAAAGTGCAAGCGGTTAGAGTTGACTGAGATAGCTAAATTATTGCATTCGCCATGGCACGAAGTGAGGCTGTGTGGCTTGATTGTGCTTGTAGAGCAGTTTGCCATGTGGTCTGGAACCAAGCTTATTGACAATGCTCAAGCGGTTTCTAAACGTGACGAAATCGTTGATTTTTACTTGACACATACCACGGGTATTAATAATTGGGACCTTGTCGACCTTTCGGTTTATAAAATTCTAGGCAAGTGGTTATTGTTGCCGTCTAAATATAGCAACGAGCGTAAGCTTGAAATCATTGATGGTCTTGCCGCTAGCGTCAACATGTGGGAGCAACGCATGAGCGTGGTGTGCACCATGGAACCTTTGAAACATGGCGACCCATTCTATACTTTGCGCTATGCCCGGTGGCACCTGCATCACCCGCATGACTTGATGCACAAGGCGGTGGGGTGGCTATTGCGCGAAATGGGTAAGCGTGTGAGCATGGACTTGTTGCGGCAATTCCTGGCGAAGCACTATCGCGAGATGCCACGCACAGCATTGCGATATGCTATAGAAAAAATGCCTATTGAAGAACGTAAACAATGGATGGCAAAATGAAATTAAACAAGAATAATACCGCATGGTTTCATGTGCTGGCTATCGTAGTTATTTTAGCCTGGGGAGTGTCGTTCCCGTTTACTAAAATCCTGCTCAATGCAGGCATCACGCCTACCGAGATATTTGTGTATCGCTCGGCTATGGCCTACGTGGGATTGCTCATTTTCTCTCGCTTTAAAATTAAAGTGTGGGGGTGGAAGGATGAATTGCTGGCGGTGCTGTGCGGACTCACCGGTGGCGCCATGTATTTTATTTTGCAAAACGAGGCTCTCAAGCTCACTTTGCTTAGCGATGTGGTGGTGGTAGTGGCCATTAACCCTCTTCTCACTACCATTCTTGCCGCCATTTTTCTTAAGGAGGAGCATTTCTCATTCAAAATATTGTTGGGGTCGGCACTGGCATTTGCCGGTGTGGCTGTCGTGACTTTCCAAAACGGCTTTGAATGGGGCGACGGCCTGATGGGCAATGTGCTGGCGTTTCTTGCCGCATTGTCATGGGCGGTGTATAGTGTGTTGCTCAAGAGGATGCAAGGGCGTTTCAGTACCCTTGATATCACCCGCAAGGTGATGATCTATGGCATGATGTGTGCCATTCCTCTAATGTTTTTTGAGCCTATGTCGCCTTTTTCAACCATTCTTCGACCCGACCTGCTCTCTAACCTGCTGTTCCTCGCGCTGGTGTGCTCAATGGCGGCATTCTTCTTGTGGAACGTTGTTATAAAAAAGATTGGCACTATCAAGGCTAGTAATTACCTGTATCTTGACCCTGTGGTCTCAATAGTGGCAGGCGTGATATTGATTCAAGAGCCTGTTGGGCTGGTGGCGATGTTGGGGTGTGCGCTAGTGCTTTTGGGGGTAATTATAGTGGAGAAATCAAACTGATGATAACAAACTAATGAAAACTAATAATGATTGACAAAATTTTGAAATTCAACAAGGAGTTTGTGGCTCGCAAGGGGTACGAACAGTATGTAACCGATAAGTACCCCGACAAGAAGCTTGCCGTGCTCAGTTGCATGGACACGCGTCTAACAGAGTTGTTGCCAGCTGCCTTAGGACTCAAAAATGGTGATGCCAAGATTATAAAAAATGCGGGAGGCTTAATAATGGCGCCATTCGATAGCGCCATGCGCTCGTTGCTTGTGGCTGTATATGAACTGGGCGTGATGGAAATAATGGTTGTGGCACACACCAGTTGTGGCGCTTGCCATATGTCGTTTAGAGAGTTTGAACATCACATGCTCGACCGTGGCATTACCGTGCACACTCTCAACACCATTAAGCACAGTGGCATCGACCTTGACCACTGGCTCGAAGGCTTCCACGACCCCGAGCAGTCGGTCATAAACACCGTTGCGACTATCAAGAATCACCCGTTGTTGCCAACCGACATTGTTGTGCGTGGGTTCATCATCGATTCTGAAACTGGCGCTTTGAGAGAAATTGCGGGTTGAGGGCTAAAACTTGGGCTAAAACTATCATTTTTGCGATATTTTTATATTGAAAAAATTTGGAAAACACCTTTTTTTTGCTTGTGAACAAAAAAAAATAGCTTTATTGCTTGCATAATTCATTTTTTTACTAATTTCGCACGCAGAAATATGTTCAACGAAAAAAATAAACTATGATCTACAAGTTTCTGATAGGTTCGGAAGAAGCCGGAAATTTTAAACTGGAAATTGCCATTGATAGTTCTGACACGTTCTTGCGACTGCGCAACACTATTCTTGATGCAGCCGGATATGACAAGAACCAGATGGACTCGTTTATAATTTGTGACGAAGAGTGGAACAAAGACAAGGAAGTCACTTATTATGACATGGATACCGACGCCGATGAGGACGTATGGATAATGGAGGATACTCCTCTCGACGAACTCATTGACGAGGAAGGACAGAAGCTAAAGTTTGTTTTTGACTACATGAGCGACCGTTATTTCTTTATGGTGCTAAAGGAAACAGTTCCAGGCAAGAGCATGCACGACCCCTTGTGCCAGCGCAAGGAAGGAAAAGCTCCACAGGAAACTCTCGCCGTCGAACCTGTTGCACCAATAAGTCAAGTGAAAATCGACGACACTATCGAGGAACTTGACGCCGAGTTCTATGGGGAAAATGAATTTAACGAGGAAGAACTTGCCGAGCTCAACGATGAGTTTGAGAAAGAACAGGGAGGAGAAGAAGATTTGTAGGCTCCACGTCTTCTTTTAATAACATAAAACCTTGTGCAACATCTAGCTGCACAAGGTTTTCTTATTTTTAAAAAATAATAATTGTTGCTTATTATTTCTCCACGCTAAACTTGTAGATGGTGCGAGTGCTATAGGTCTCACCTGGGCGAAGCACGCACGATGGGTACTCAGGGCAGTTTGGAGTGTTGGGGTAGTGCTGAGTCTCAAAAGCTACAGCCGAGCGAGCCGGATATCCTATGCCGAATTTTCCTTTCAGGTTCTCGTCAAGGAAGTTGCCGGTGTACATTTGCGCTGCGGGCTCAGTGGTGAAGACCTCCATCACAATACCTGTCACTGGCGACATCGCGCTCAATGCCACCTTGCTCAAGTCGCCAGGGTGATTTAGAGCGAAACTGTGGTCATAGCCATTTCCGTTCTTGAGCTGCTCATCATCGGCATTGATATCTTGCCCTATGGGCTTAGGGGTGCGGAAGTCAAAGGGGGTGCCTGTCACATCCATGAATGAACCGTCGGTTATGAGGGTGGCATCGGCGGGAGTGATGCGGTCGGCATCAAACATTACCACATGGTTGTGGATGCTCGAAGCCAGGTCCCCATTCAGGTTGAAGTAAGAGTGATTTGTGAGATTTATAATTGTGGGCTTGTCGGTAGTGGCGCTATAGTCAATATCTATGGCATTGTCATCGGTGAGTGTGTAAACAACCTTAACATTGAGTGTGCCAGGGAAACCTTCGGTGCCATCGGGGTCAACAAGCGTCAGTTCCAGGCGGTTACCTTCTTGCTTGGCATCCCACACCTTCTTGTCATAGCCTTTTAAGCCACCATGCAAGCAGTGACCGTTGTTGTTGATGGGGAGTGTGTATTCTACTCCATCGAGGGTGAAACAACCATTACCAATGCGGTTGCCGTATCTACCTATCAAAGCGCCGAAGTTTCCGTCGTCGGCAAGATAGTTCTCAATGCTGTCGTGACCAAGCACCACATCAGTGAGTTGTTCGTCACGGTCGGGGACAAGCAGTGTCACAATGCGTCCGCCATAATTGGTTATGCAAGCTTCAACGCCGTTGGCGTTTGTGAGCACATAGAGTTGCACAGGTTTTCCGTCAACTTGCGCCTTAAATTTCTCAGGGTCAAGCCCTGATTTTGTTTTCTGTGTCATTATTATTCTATTTTTATTATGTGTTTTTGCGTCTACAAATGTACAAAAAAAATATAAAAGTGAGCCACACATTTGTTTATTATATGAAAAATAGCGAATTTTGCATGATAATTTCATCAACAAATATTGTTTCGATATGATAAAAAAATCTACCATAATAGCTTTAGTCTTTGCTCTGCTGGCTATGCCCGATGTGGCTTTTGCAAAGAAGAAAAAAACTAAGGAAGAAAAGATTCTTGTTGTGGAGCAAGTTGTAGTAGAGGAGAAGGATATGCCCATTACCGACTTCATGACACAGCTCAACGGCGAGTGGAATGTTCAGGAAATAAGGCAGACCGATGTGTCGTTGCCTCGTGGGGCAAGGGCCTATCTCTATTTTGACGTTATGGCAGGTGCCATCTATGGCAATACAGGAACTAATAGTCTCAATGCGCTTTACACAATAGGGAAAGATAACAAAATCAACTTCTCTAACGTTATCACCACCAAAATGAGTGGTGGATATTTCCAAAATGTGGAGAAAGACTTGCTCAAAGCACTAGCCGACGCTTACTATATCGCTCTCACTCAAGTGGGTGAAACTGAATATATGGAGTTGAAAAACAAGCGTCGCGATGTGATTGTTAAGCTACGTCGCCAGAATCTTGATTTCATGAATGGGCCATGGTTGGTGAAAAAAATAAATGACGTCAATGTTGCCGATCGCGACATCAAGCTTGTCAACGACGTTGACATGCTCACTGTAAATATAACCAGCGGATGTAACATCATTAATGGTGTTATCACTATCGACCCCATGAAGGAATATGCTATTGAATATGAAGATCTGAAATCATCTCACAACCAGTGTCCTAACATCGACACCGAGACTCGATTGCTCATTGCGCTTGAGGAGACTCTCTACTGCCGCAAGCACAGCGCCAGCGAGGTGGAACTCTACACTCGCGAAATTGATGACATGGGCAACCTTGTTGACAAGCCTCTGGTTGTGCTCGAGAGAGTGAGGATTTAATACTGGCGGTCTGCTCTCACAATTATTGCCATAGCCAGTGCGAGGCATTAACAAAATATTGAGGAAGGTTTTAGCGGTTGCGCTTTGGGTGACAACGGCGCAAGTGGTGTTTGCGCAAATCAATACCGAACAGGTGATGAACATTGGGCGCAACGCACTCTACTTTGAGGACTATATCCTCTCCATTCAGTATTTCAATCAAGTAATAGCTCAAAAACCCTATCTGGCTGAGCCCTACTTCTTTAGGGCGGTGGCAAAGATCTCACTCGATGACTATAGCGGTGCCGAGGCCGATGCCACGCGCTGCATTGAGATTAACCCCTTCATCAAGGACGCTTACAGGGTGAGGGGAGTGGCGCGCCACAACACTCACAACTTTGAGCAGGCGATTGATGACTACAAGAAATGTCTGGAATTGCGACCTGGCGACAAGGACATCATGCTCAACATGGCTATGTGTGAGCTGGCTCAAAAGCATTTTGAACGTGCCGACAGCTGCTTGAAATGGTGCCTGGAACGCGATAGCACCAGCGAGCGCACTTTCCTGGGGCTGGCGCAACTAAATCTTGAAAAACAAGACACCACTCAAGCTCTTAGCTATCTCTCTCGTGCTATTGAGCTGAATAAAAACAATACTCAGGCTTTTCTCATGCGATGCGAGATTTATTTCTCGGCTCTGGGCGATATTGACAAGGCTCTTGACGACATCAACGAGGCTATCAAGCTTGAACCCACTAACGCCGGGCTTTACATCAATCGCTCTTACATGCGATATCGTATAAACGATATTCGGGGCACGATGGATGATTTGGACTATGCCATTAGCCTTGACCCAAACAATGTTACAGCTCACTACAACAGAGCGCTGCTACGCTCGGAGGTGGGGGCTAACAACAAGGCTATCGACGACTACAACTTCGTCCTGGAGCGTGACCCCGACAATTATCCTGCGTTCTATAACCGCACCATGATGCTCATCAACACAGGGCAGTATCAGCAAGGAATTAATGGGCTCAACCAGTTGCTGGCTAAGGATAAAGACGATTTCGTCGCGCTCTACCAGCGCACTATGTTGCTCATTGAGACGCATCAGTACAAGCAGGCTTTGCGCGACCTTAACACTATTCTTGCCAAGTACCCCAAGTTTGAAAGTGGTTACATGATAAGGGCACAAATCAAGCAACGCATGGGCGACAAGCGGGGCTACGAGAAAGACCTTGAGACTGCAATTAACGTGATGAAAAGCAAGGGCGTGCACTACAGCAGTTTTAATCCGGTTGACCGTGAGCGCAAGCACAGCGAGGCAATCAGGGAAAAACGTGCCCAGCAGCATGTCCAACGTCTTGAGCAGGAGGCTAAACGTGAGCGCGAGAAGGCCGAGGGCAGCCTCGAGGAAAGTGTGGAGGATGTGAAAAAACGGTTCAGCCAGTTGTTAGTGGTTGATATGGATAAAGAGTTAAAGCCCGAAGTAGCACTCGAGAGCGATGGCTCCTATGACGAGAAAGCCGGCCATCGTCGTTACCGCAGCCGCTCGCGTGGCTACATTCAGGACAATAACGTGGAGGTCTTGCCGCAGGCTGTATTCTCGCTTTCTTACTATAGCTATGACAACAAGCTCAATGGGCGCACGCATTTCATGCAAGAAATGGCGCAAATCAATGATATGCACATCCTTTCCAGTCCTCTCACTCTGGTGTGTAACGCTACTGCTTTGAGTGAGTATGACGCGAGACTAAGATTTGCTAGTGTTGACTATTTTAACGGTCTGCTTTCCACCAGCGAGCCTCGAGCAGTGGATTACCTGGGGCGGGCGATGGATTTCATGCTACTGCGCAATGTCGATGCCGCCATTGCCGATGCCACACGAGCCATTGAGCTGGCACCCGATTTTACGCTAGCTTATTTCCTGCGATTTAATGCGCGGGCATTAAAAATGGAAATGGAGAAAACAGCTGCCGGTGGCGCTCAGCAAGGCGATGACGCACAGGCGCAAGCCATGCTCAACAGCCGCATGCTACAAACACATGCGCAGGAATTACTCGACGATATCAATCGGGTTATCACGCTATCACCACGCAACACCTATGCCTACTATAACCGAGCCCACCTGCAAGCCTCTATGGGGGATTACTCTAACGCTATCTTAAGCTACTCAAGGGCTATCGAGTTGAAGCCCGACCTGGGTGAGGCTTATTTCAACCGAGCTCTTCTATACATGCAACTGGGCGACAAGGAAAAAGGAACTGCCGACCTGAGCAAAGCTGGCGAACTTGGAATCCTCTCAAGCTACAATATCCTCAAGCGCATGACACGATAAACGCTCGAAATCCCCGTTTTTTCTGAAAGACAATTAAGTATAACGAGTTGTTAGTCGTCATTAATTAGTGTCAATTAGTTTCAATTCGTGGCTCTCCCACAGGCACATATCTGTTTAATCCGTGGTTTAGAAATTAATAGGTACGGTTGATTTAAAATATTTCCCGCAATATTATGATAAATTAAGAAAAAAACTGTAATTTTGCGGTTTGATTTGGAACGTGCTTTTGTATGGCACAAGTAATAATTAAACTAACAGATTTATTTTATGATCAACATTAAGTTTCCTGACGGAAGTGAACGACAGTATGAGAGTGGGGTAACCCCCTTGCAGATTGCCGAGAGCATTAGCTCTGGCTTGGCTCGCCAAGTGCTGGCGGCAAGCGTTAATGGCATGGAATGGGACATATCTCGACCAATTTGTAACGACGGTGAGATTAAGCTCTTCAAGTGGGACGACCCCGAGGGAAAACACGCCTTCTGGCACACATCGGCCCACTTGCTTGCCGAGGCGCTACAGGAGTTGTATCCAGGCGTGCAATTTGGCATTGGTCCAGCTATCGAGAATGGTTTCTACTATGACATCGATCCAGGCGACAACGAGATTACACAGGCCGATTTCCCAAAGATTGAGAAGAAAATGGCAGAGCTGGTGGCTAAGAAAGAAGCTGTGGTGCGCGCCGACATTTCTAAGGCCGACGCACTGAAATTCTTTGGTGACACTGGTCAAAACTATAAAATTGAGCTCATTAATGACCTGCAGGACGGCACTATAAGCACTTACACTCAGGGCAACTTCACCGACCTGTGTCGTGGCCCGCACATCCCCACCACAGCTCCCATCAAGGCTGTGAAGGTGCTGTCGCTGGCTGGCGCCTACTGGCGTGGCGACGAGACTCGCAAGCAGATGCTGCGCGTCTATGCCATCTCGTTCCCCAAGAAGTCGATGCTCGACGAGTATCTGGTTCTCCTTGAGGAAGCCAAGAAGCGCGACCACCGCAAGATAGGCAAGGAAATGGAACTCTTCGCCTTCTCACAACGTGTGGGGCAGGGCTTGCCACTGTGGCTGCCTAAGGGCGCCGCGCTGCGCAACCGCTTGCAGGACTACCTTGCCAAGATCCAGAAGAAGTATGGCTACGAGCAAGTTATCACTCCACACATTGGAAACAAGAACCTCTATGTGACCAGTGGTCACTATGCAAAATATGGCAAGGACTCGTTCCAGCCCATCCACACCCCTGAAGAGGGCGAGGAGTACATGCTCAAACCCATGAACTGCCCTCACCACTGCGAGATTTATCGCACCTCGCCCCGTAGCTATAAGGACCTGCCTCTGCGATTTGCTGAGTTTGGTACCGTTTATCGCTATGAGCAAAGCGGTGAGCTACATGGCCTCACTCGTGTGCGTAGTTTCACTCAAGACGATGCCCACCTGTTCTGTACCCCCGAGCAACTCAAGCAAGAGTTCTTGAGCGTGATGGATATCATCAACCACATCCTGGGCGTGTTTGGATTTGAATATGAAGCACAAATCTCGCTGCGTGACCCTAACAATAAACAAAAGTATGTGGGTTCCGATGAGAACTGGGAGCGCGCTGAGCGCGCTATCGTTGAGGCTTGTCAGGAGAAGGGTCTTCCCGCTAAGCAGGTCGAAGGCGAGGCAGCTTTCTATGGTCCTAAACTCGACTTCATGGTTAAGGACGCGCTGGGACGTCGCTGGCAGTTGGGAACAATTCAGGTTGACTACAACCTGCCCGAGCGATTTGAGCTGGAATACACTGGTAGCGACAATGCTAAGCATCGTCCCATCATGATTCACCGTGCGCCATTTGGCTCGCTCGAGCGCTTTGTGGCTGTGCTGCTTGAACACACTGCCGGCAAGTTGCCATTGTGGCTTGCGCCCGACCAGGTGGTAGTGCTTCCCATCAGTGAGAAGTATAATGACTATGCTAAGCATGTGGCTCAAGTTCTTAACGATGCCGATGTGCGCGCAATCATTGACGACCGCAACGAGAAAATTGGTAAAAAAATTCGTGACAATGAGCTTAAGCGAATTCCTTATTTGCTCATTGTGGGTGAAAAAGAGGCTGCTAATGAAGAAGTTTCGGTAAGAAAACAGGGCGGAATTGATAAAGGTTCGGAAAAAATTACTACCTTTGCAGCCGAAATCACTCAAGAAGTGAACGATATGATTAATCTTTAATTTTATTTAATGCAGAAAAAACCATTTTGGAGTGGCCCTAAAAAGCCAATGAACAGCGGGCCTAAAGGCAAGAAAAACCGCAATCAGCGTGGTGGCAGGCAAGAAAAAGAAGAACTCGCCATCAACGATGAAATCCGCGCTCAAGAAGTGAGACTCGTGGGCGACAATGTGGAAGAGGGTATTTACCCCATCCTCAAGGCGCTCAAGATTGCCGATGAGCAAGGACTTGACCTCATTGAGATCGCTCCCATGGCTAGCCCTCCTGTGTGCAAGGTGATGGACTACCAGAAGTACCAGTTCCAGCAGAAGAAAAAACTCAAGGAACAAAAGGCCAAGGCTACTAAGGTTGTGGTGAAAGAAATTAGATTTGGACCACAAACCGATGAGCATGACTACAACTTCAAGCTGAAGCATGCCATTGGCTTCCTGAAGGAGGGTGCGAAGGTGAAGTCTTATGTCTTCTTTAAAGGACGCTCAATCCTCTTCAAGGAACAAGGCGAAGTGCTCTTGTTACGCTTTGCCAACGACCTCGAGGATTATGCTAAGGTGGACCAAATGCCGGTGCTTGAGGGTAAGCGCATGACAATCATGCTTTCGCCCAAGAAGGCTGCCCCTAAGAAGAAAGACGCTCAGCCTGCTAAGGATGATGGAGCGGCGCAAAAGCCCGAGAACGCCGAGGTGAAGCAAGCTGAGCGACCCGAGGGCGACACCAAGGCCGAGGTTTAACGACCACTACTGCATTGAATCGCACAAGTGTTGCGCCACTGGTGCTTAACCAGTGCTCAAGGCAAGAGCACTGTTAAGAAACTTGCGCTCACTTCACTACATGAGAGAAAATGGGGCATTAGGCTTGGTAAGTGCCTGGTCCCCTTGATTAATAATAATTTTTTTAATAAACATTTACACAAAAATGCCAAAAGTTAAAACTAATTCCGGTGCCAAAAAAAGGTTTACCTTTACCGGAACAGGAAAGATTAAGAGAAAGCATGCTTACAAGAGTCACATCTTGACAAAGAAGACTAAGAAGCAGAAGAGAAACCTCACCAAGGTGAGCATCGTTGACAAAGCTAACCTCAACTCTATTCGCGAGTTGCTCGTTAAGAAATAATTAGCGATTAGCAAGTTTCTATTCTTTTCTTTTAATCAACAAGAGATTTTTTTCATTTTTATTAACCGAATGTTTAGCTCAAAAGAGTAGAGCCGAAAGGCTATGCCGCTAACGTTCAAAACTATTTTAAAAAAATGCCAAGATCAGTAAATCACGTTGCTTCAAGAGCAAAACGTAAAAAGATTCTTAAACTTACAAGAGGTTATTTCGGCGCACGCAAGAACGTCTGGACCGTTGCCAAGAACACTTGGGAGAAAGGTTTGACCTATGCTTATCGTGACCGCAAGAACAAGAAACGTAACTTCCGCGCTCTGTGGATCCAGCGTATCAACGCTGCCGCACGCTTGGAGGACCTTTCTTACTCTAAGTTGATGGGACTCATTCACAAGGCTGGTATCGAGATCAACCGCAAGGTTCTCGCCGACCTGGCTATGAATAACCCAGAAGCTTTCAAGGCTATCGTCGAGAAGGCTAAGAACGCTCAGTAATCACAATTTAGATTATCACAACGAGCAACAACCGCGAGTAAACTTACCTCAAAAAAAGATGAACTTCCTCTCCCACGAGACGAAGTTCATTCTTTTATTCTTGCCATGCAGCTTTTACATCAAAGGGACGGTTCTTTTGATGTAATAATTTCAATTTTGACCATGAATTATTATGATAGTTACGATTTTATAAGTAATTTTTTCGAATGACTCTTTCGCTTACAGGAAATGAAGTGAACCATAAAAGTTAGACAAAAAACCTTTTGTGGTTCACCTTCACTTGCTGAATAGTAATCGATTTCGAGCTTTTTGCTATGAAAGTCTTGCTCTGAATAAATGCGTCAGCACTATTTCTTGCTTGCTCTAGGGATAGTTTAGATGCGCTCATCACCAGGCTTGTCATGATGCACCAAAATAGTAGGATTGACTTTTTCATATTATAATTAGATGTTTTTCAGCGCAAAAATATAAAAAATAATAAACTTATTAGTTGTTTATTGGAAAAAATAATCACATTATTTGGTAGTTTCACGATTTGTCACTATCTTTGCCATAGATAAAAGAGACCTTTGAAAAATATTGTCCACATCAAAGCTGATTGGGATACTCTTCAAATTTTTATGAAATGCCGAGATCGGTATCCTTGTCAATGGCGGGCCTCAACCCTCTATAGGGTGTCTATCACGACCGGAGGATTACAAAGACCTGGGTGCTCTCAAATCCTGTATTTATCGGAGTTTCATCACATCCCTTTGATGTGGCTTTCTATAAAAGGGTGCTACTGCCGGCAACATGGCAAGGTAGCACCCTTTATTTTTTTAGGTATAATAAACGATTTATTTAATGCGATAGTTATAACCCAGAGTCACCATTATCGACATGCTTGAGGAACCTGAGAAGGGGTCGGTCTTGTGGTTGCTGAACACATCGTTGAGGCCGTAATAAAATCGCCCTTCAAGATTGACGGCATGCTTGCGTGTGAGATTTATCTCCATGCCTAGGCCTGCCGATATTCCATAATCAAACTTGCGGTCGATCGATAGCGACATCTGTTCAGTCTTGCGTAAGCTATTCTGAATGTCTTCAATGTCAGCTGCGTGTTGATAGTCAAAGTCTGACGATATTTTTGACCCTATCATTACTCCTATCTCAGGACCGGCGTTAAAGAAAAAGCGGGCCCTCTCGCTACCGAAATAGATGTGGGTGAGCAGGGGCAGTTGTAAGTAGGTAAACTGGCGTTTATAGCTATATCCGGTCAGTGGTTTAAAGTTCTCTTTCCATCCACGTTGCTCAAGATTTAACTCGGCAATAAGTCCAAAGTGCTTCTCCTCAATGTATCGCACTGTGGCTCCAAACATCATGCCACTAACCATGCTTTGTGGCACCGATGGCTGGAAGTTCACTCGTGATAGTGTCAGACCTCCCTTTGCTCCCACGCTGATGTTGTGGTCGCTAAAGTCTTGTGCCATACTTGTGGCAAAACACAAGCATGTTGCCACCACAATTAATATAATGTGTCGCCAGTTATTAGTCATTCAGGTCCGAAATCTTAAGTTCCTTGGCAGGAGTGAGATGAATGATGCGAACCGACTTGTTAATGAAACCTGCCCAGTTGTTGGCGCGCTCAAAGTTGAAATTGGTTTGAATGCCTTTGTAAGCCGACTCTTTGCTACCTGGGTCGATGTCGTGCGAGAAAGCGTTAACCAGGAACATGCCGGTGTCGAAGCCAAAGATGCTCATGTTGGGAGTGCTATTGGTAGCTTTACTACCAAATGTCTTAACATATTTAGCATTAATGTTGTCCACAGCTTGTCCGCTGGGCATGTAGAAGCGAGAATAGATATAGGTGTCAATATCCATTAGCTCGTCGCGGTGCTTCTTGATATACATGGTGTACTCGGGGTGGCCAAGTAGCACAAGCTCGCAGTCCACACGCATGTCTTTTGCCTCCTTAATGCCGGTGGCAAACTTGTTGAGGAAGCTTTCCTTGCCGTTGGCTGGAATGAAAAGATAGTTGCTGCCCGGCTCTAGGTAACGCGAGAGCGACTTGCCGGTGAGGTCGCTGGCGATGGTTAAACTCTTGCGCTGGTGATGAGTAGCCTCGGCATGACTCTTGATGTCGTCATAGATATCCTTCGACTGCTCGGTGGGGTCGTCGAGGAACACGAGCACATAGTCTTTGAACTTGGTGTCGATATATTCATTAACCTTGGCGTTCATGTAGGGTGATGGAATGTTCACCTGCATAGCGCGAATGTTGTTAATATAGTCATCGTTTTGAGTGGCAAAACAGTTGAGCACGTCAATGTCGTTGGCCTTTCCAAATCGCAAGATCTTCTGCAACTGGTCTATCTCGGAGGGGGCGATGATGATGTCGCTGTTCTTGATCACATCCAAGCGCAGGATGCTGTCGGTGGTGACAAGGCTCTGCTTGGTGTCATAAACGTTAAGGTTGAGAGGCTTAGTGAGCTTGTTGCCCACGCTGTCGAGAGCTAGCAAGAAGCCGTTGTAGAACTCCTCATAGTTCTTTGAATTGCGACTGCGATTCTTCTCGCCCAGTTGGAATGGCAGCACGATGCTGATGTCGATGCTGTTGTTCTTGTGGGGTGAGTGGATGTCGTCATACACCTCGTCAAGTTTGTCCTTGTAGGTCTCCTCAAGCTGTTGGGCTGTGAGGGTCGAGGTGCTAACCACTTGCTTGTCGGTGGCATTCTTGGGAATATAAATAGTCTTTCCCTTTTTTAGCTTCTTGTGGTCGGGGTTAGCGTCGCGCAATGCCTTGACGCTCACTCCGTTGGCGGCTGCCACGCTCTCATAGGTGTCGCCATTGCCCACAACATAGGGAATAAACTGCTTGATAGGTTTATTAATAATGATGTCCTTGCTGGTGTTAGGAAGCACTTTAATCACATCGTCGGCCCTGAAGTTATTGCCTGAGATGCCGGGATTGAGCTCCATGAGTTTCTCTATAGTGGTGTTGTAGTCGCGAGCCACGCCGTAGAGGGTCTCACCACTCTTCACGGTGTGATAGATAATGCCATCGCTCGTGACTGCCGCGGGCTTGGTGGGGATGAGCAGTTGCTCACCGGTTTTCAAGCCGCCGGCAAGCGACGGGTTGGCGTTAAGCAGTTCACTCTCGGTGATGTTATAGGCCTTTGCGATGCCATACACGCTTTCTCCGCTCTTGACAACATGAAGGGTGGAATTATTTAGAGTGTTCACATTCACCTTGCGAGGGGTGGTGGCATTGCCTTTAGCGTCAAACTCACTCACGGGCAAGAAAATCAATTGCTTTTTTACCAGTCCGTTACGTGCCGACGGGTTGAACTTGATAATATCTTCCTTGCTCACACCTATCTTGGTGGCGACGTCATGAATGGTTTCGTTTTTACCTACCTCATAGTAGTAGAAACGCTCAGTGCCCAGCGTCTTTGTGGGAAGGTTAAGCTTTGCGCTCATTGTGGCACCTAATAGCACTGCACACATTGCCACCATTATAATTCTCTTGGTACTCATAGTTCTTTGTCACAGTTTGAGATACTACATTATTTTAATGTGTGTTTCTTCTCATTTTATAAGAAACTTAACTGCAAAGGTAGTGCAAGTTGAGTGAAATACAAAATCAAAGACAAAGTTTTTGATTTTTATTTCCCACCAGTGAGCAGGAGTTGTCAGTTATCAGTTCGTTTTCAGTTATCGGTTTTCAGTCGTCATTAATTAGTGTCAATTAGTGTCAATTCGTGGTTTTCCCTTTGCGCCATGCTGCGCATGGAAATTAAAGAGCTGCGCGCTAAAATTAAAATCGTTTTTAATCGTCTCTACATCGTCTGACAAATTAAAACTCAATCGCAGCAGTCTAGCTCCTTTGTCCTTAATAAATCCCCTCTAATGCACAAAGCATTAGTCGGTAATTGTCTTTGAAACAGAATATTATAATACCGAGCTTGCGAGGCTTTTCGACACCGGGAGGTGTGGCTTTTTGAATAAATGAATTCTCAATGATGGCAATAGCTCATGAT
>ONEL01000007.1 GCA_900316835.1 uncultured Prevotellaceae bacterium
AGTGATAGACGTTACCGGTTTCTGGCGTGCCAGCGATGGTGCTCTGCGTGCTTACTCATCAGGTGGCCAGAGCATGACCCTCAACACGTCGTGGGGAGCCAGCAGCAACACCTTGGTAGATGGCAAGCGCTACACCGTTCGTTGCGCTATGAACATCAAGGAGGCTTGGAAGGTAAGCGCCGGTCTCATGCCCAAGGACTATGACTACGACTTCCAGAACTACCTGGGCTACGCCCTTCGTTTGCCCGATACTCCAACAGCTATCACCACCATTGGTGCTGACGGCAATGAAATTGTGAACGTCTACAATGTTCAGGGAATGCTACTCAAGCAGAACATCAAGGCCGCCGACGCTCTCAAGGAGTTGCCACGTGGCATCTACATCATTGGCAACCGCAAGGTCATCGTCAAGTGATAGAGTAGAGATATTTACTTGAGCTAAGCTCAACAATAAAACTAAAAAACAGCACGTGGATGCGTGCTGTTTTTTTATTACCCAATTCTAATGACCGATTTGATTTTAATTTAATTGTATTTAAGTTATCCAAATTTGATTCCTTGTTATCCTTGTCATCCCACCTTTTTTGGTAAAAAGTGGAAAGAATAATTGCCAGTTAAAGAAAAAATGTTTAAATTTGAAGGTTATTTGTATAATTATTATCGTTGTTGACTTAAAAATACATAAAACAATCTATATTTTTATTCTTAACTCCTTTAATATGAAAAAATTACTTCTTTTGTTGATGGCGCTGAGTTTGTCACTGGCCCTTACTGCCAATGACAAACTCAGTCCAGGCACAAAGGTGTTCTTGCAGCAACGGGCGCAAGGCATCAATGTGCCAGCCGATGCCAAGACTCCTCTTGCTAAACCCAAGGCGATGAACGGCACCGAGTTTATTGAATGCTTTATCTCGCTCAATGGCTCTTCCTACTCCGAGCTTCAGGCTAATGGAGTGCAGGTGACTGGCAAATATGACGAGTTCATTACTGCTAGTGTGCCAGTACAAAAGCTGGAGCAGATTGCTAAGCTAAGCAGTGTTAAGATGGTTGCAATTGCACGCAATGCCAGGCATCACACCGATGTCGCAAAAGGCATCGTCAATGCCGACAAGGCTTGGAATGGCACTAACTATGGCCTGCCACAAGGTTTCAAGGGCGAGGATATAGTGCTTGGTATCATCGACGATGGTATTGAGTTCAATCATCGCGCCTTCCTCAAGGCCGATGGAACCTCGCGTGTGAAGGCCGTGTACATGCCTAACGCTTCAAGTGCCAATGGTGGCACTCGCGCCGTTATTGATGGCGTGCAACTCAGTGGCTATCAGTATACCACTCCAAGCCAAATCGCCGCACTCACATGCGACGATAGCAGTGAGAGTCATGGTACACACACCACCGGTTGTGCTGCGGGATCTCAAGTAGGCAACTATGCCGGTATGGCTCCCGAGGCCGACCTTGTGCTTGCCGGATGTGGTGCCAGCCTTACCGAGACGGCTATTCTTAATAGTGCCAAGTACATTGGCAACTATGCTAAGAACGTGCTGGGCAAGCCCTGCGTTATCAGCATTAGCCTTGGTAGCGACACTGGACCTCACGACGGCAAGAGTAGCATTTGCTTGGGATATAACCAGGTGGCAGAACAATATGGTGCCGTTATTCTGCTAGCGGCAGGTAACGAGGCCGACATCTTTGGTCATGCCACTAAGACTCTCTCAAGCGATGATGATTACATGACTGTCATCTGCAATGTGTCAGGTGGATGGTGGGGCGGTGGTGGTACTGGTGCTTGTGACATTTGGAATAGCACTAGCGATCCATTGCAAGTAAAGGTTCTTATCATGAGTGGTAGTAGCGTTACCTCACAGAGTGACTGGATGTCGAGTGGCTCATTCAATGGCGTGACTGTTCAAGGAGCAGTTGATCCTAATAATGGTCGCTACCAGCTCTATATCGAGTCTTCGGCTTCTAAAGCAGCTTTCGTTATAAAAGGAAAATCAGGGAATGAAATTCATGTTTACACCGACGACTACTATGCTTCACTGGCGTCGTCGGGCTCAGTGAGTGGCTACACATTGACTCCAGGCACCTATGACGGCACAATGTGCGACGACATGACAGCCGAGAAGGTGATTAGCGTTGGCGCTCAGGCATCGCGTTCGACCGATGGCTATGGCCAGGGCGATGTGGCCTATTTCTCTAGCTATGGTACCGACTTCAATGGCGTCAACCACCCGCTGGTTACAGCTCCCGGGCACTATGTGATCTCGTCGATCAACGACTATGACTCTTATCAGTCTTCTACTTGGTCTACAACCTTCAACGGTAAAACCTACAAGTGGGGCGAGATGAGTGGTACTTCAATGGCAACTCCGGTTACCGCTGGTGTGGTGGTGCTTTATCTTCAGGCCGACCCCACTCTCGATGTAGACCGTGTTAAGGAGATTATTACCGAAACAGCGACTCCTTATCCCGCTTCGAGCACTAGTCCTGTTAAGGCTCGTGGAGCTGGTATTATCAATGCGCTGGGCGGTATTGAATATATCCTCCAACATCAAGGTCCCACTATCATTGCTAAGCCTTCCGAGCTAGCTTTTGAGGGATATGCCGGTGAAACTTATACTCAAACGTTAACTGTCAAGGGTTACAATCTCACCACTCCCATCACCATTGAGCCTAGTGGTGATGAGTGCTACACCGTGACCCCAACAACCATTACTCCTGAGGAGGCTTATAATGGTGTGACTGTTACGGTGACTTATGCACCCACCGAGGCTGGCACCACTAGTGGTACACTCACTCTCTCGAGCGATGAGGCCGAGACCCAAACGGTGACCATGAGTGGCGTTGCCAAGCCACGTGTGCCCACTCTCATTGCCGACCCACAGCAGCTTTCGTTCTCGGCTAAGCTCAACAGGCCCATGAGCAAGACTATCAACCTCAAAGGCTTGTTCCTCACCAGCGATGTTACCATCACTCTCGATAACCCAAGCAACGTCTTTGCGGTGACACCCACTACTATAGCTCCTGACAGCTTCGAGGGTGAAACACCATTGCAGCTGACAGTAACATTCACTTCTGCTCAAGAAGGCAATTTCACGGGTTCTATAACCATCGCCAGCGAGGGTGCCGAGACACAAACCATTCAGCTCACCGCCAACTGCAGCGATAATGGCACTGCCAGTGATCCGTTCCTGGATCTCGCTAAGTATGAGTCAATCGACGAGGCCGGCTTCACAGGCATCTCTAAGCTCTACAAGTACACCGAGTATCCTGAGCAGGATTGCGCTTGGCTCACCGTGTCAAACTATGGCATGATGAACAACACCGCCACTCAAAAGTGGTTTACTCACGGAGGTGAGAAGAAATATGGAACAGAAAACTGGAACGCGACCGACGTGTTCTTAGGCAATACCGCCTACTTTAACGGCAGCGGTTATTACGCTAACTGGAACGAGGATTACCAGACATTCTATGTCACTAACTGTTCGCAAGTTAAGCAGTTTGCCTACAATAGTGGCTCTACCTATCCACTGCTCATGGACATCTATGAGTGCACTCTCAATGCCGATGGCTCAATCACAGCAGGCAATACTTCTATTGACCACAAGACTAGCACTCAGTATAGCACTACCGAGATAATATCGTCGATTGAGCTTAATCCTGAGAAGATCTACAAGATTGCAATCTACAATGACTATTCTAGACTCTATGAGATTGGTTTCCGCATGCCTCTTGAGACAGTGGCTACTCCTGTGGCTACCGAGGCCACCAAGATTGGTGCCACTAGCTTCATTGCCAACTGGCTACCATGCGATGGCGCTTTGAACTACACACTGCGTGTGCAGCCGGTTGTTGCGCAAGGTCTCTTTACCGAGACGTTTGCTAAATGTGAAACCGCCGGTTCGCAAAACATTGGTAACAAACTTGATGAATATACCGACAATGCTGGCTGGACAGGTTCTTCGGTCTACAGTGCCGTGGGTGGACTTCGCCTAGGTACTGGTGCTAATGTGGGTACTATCACCACTCCAGCTATCGACCTGAGCACCTCGCCAGGTAAAGTGTATGTGAAGTTCAGCGCTAAGACTTTCACTAACAATAGTGGTAAGAGCGATGCCGATTGCGAGTTCAAGATTTCATGTGGCGACGCTAGCGAGACAGTTGTAATTCCTGGTGCTGAAGAGAATAGCTACATGGTGGCTCTTGATTGTGCTTCGGCAGCTGGACAAAATATTAAGTTTGAAACAACTGCTGGTGGCAAGCGTGTGATTGTTACTAAGGTTGAGATTTATAACACTGAGCCTGCTACCGGTGCCGCTGTTGAGCCTATTATCATTACTAATATTGCCGACACCACAGCCTATGCCGTTACAGGTCTCTTGCCTGAGACTAGCTATAGCTTCGATGTGAAAGCAATCTACGATCCACAAGTGTTTGGTAAGGCCGAATCAAGCTGGAGCAACATGATCTTCTTCAAGACATTGAGCGCGTCTGGAATAGTTGGCGATGTTAATGGCGATGGTGAAGTAACTGGTAGTGATGTTACCGCACTCTATAACGCAATTCTTTTCAACGACTTCAGCGCGATTGTCAATGGTGACCAAAACGGAGATGGTGAAATCACAGGTAGTGATGTCACAGCAGTCTACAACATTATATTGGGACTGTAGGCAGTGCTCTAGACATTAAATGAAAAGAGGAACGGGATTGAGCCTGTTCCTCTTTTCTTGTTCTGTTATATTATTATTGATTCTCTTTTTTTACTCTGGCACGACGAAAAAAGAGAAATTCACTTTGCCATAGGTGCGCAACTGCGTGAACTGTGGCAGATGGCTGAAGTCGTTGGTACGGGAGTGCTCCACTACCACCATGGTGCCAGGCTTTACCATCTTGCTCTCAAGGATGAGTCGGGGCAAGTCGGGAAGCTGTGGCAGGTCGTAGGGTGGGTCGGCAAAGATGAGGTCAAACTGCTGCGTGCACGAGCCAATAAAGCGGAACACATCGCCTTTCACCTGGCGCAGATTTTTCTCGCCAAGTTTTTCTTTCACCTTACTAATGAAGTTGTACTGAGTGGAAGCCTTCTCCACGCTCGTGACGCTGGCGCACCCACGCGACAGTAACTCAAAGCTGATGGCTCCGGTGCCTGAGAACAAGTCGAGTGCTACAAGTCCGTCGAAGTCAACTAGATTATTGAGCACATTAAACAGGTTCTCTCGGGCCATGTCGGTGGTGGGGCGAGCTGTGATGTTGCCGGGCACGTCAAAGCGACGACGTCCATATTTTCCGCTAATTATTCTCATAGAGCGCTAACAAGATTAAGTTAAACGGAATAGAGGCAGCGTTGCGGCTCACTGCCAGAGCTTGAGCAGGAATGACCTCGGGCATAGCATATTTCAACCACTGCCGTAGATTTTGTGCCAGCTGCTGTCGCAATTCGTTGTCGCCACTGGTCAGAAACTTGTCGCTATTGTTATTCATTTTGCAACTTTGCCAAGCATTGAGCACAAAGTAGGCGAGGTCGTCGAGGGTGCGGTATCGCAATGTGTTAGCAAGTAGCAATTTCCCTTGCCTGGTAGCTACCACATGCGCTTCACTTTTCTCAACCAGCACATGCATGCAACCATTTTCCTCGGCGTAGGCACTGTGGCAGTAGTGGCACAGTGGCGCTAAGTGGTGAAGCAGGGTGGGGGAGTTGAAGGTGCGTTGCAAGAAGGGCACAACCGCTTGTGGCACATCGCTAGCAATCACGGCATCAAGTCCTTTAATAGAGCTGGTGAACACCTCGCCATCCACGCTCGAGAACGACTCTTCAAGCACGCGCTTAGCAAGGCCTGCCTCAGCAACCTCTTGTGGCATGAGCGCAAAGTGCTGAGCGTGAAGCGCTATAATGCAACTATTGAACTCCTCAAGCAAGAACGGGTTGTCGTAGACCGCATTTTCCAGTGCCTTGCACCACTCATCCTGGTTACTGGCATTTATTAATATTTGCCCCACGGTGGCAGGTTCATTGCCACGTGGATGATAAATCATATAGCTCAGTCGCTGGGCATCGATGTCGATTACCAGCGACTGTTGCTGTGTGGGTGATGTGTTATTGTCGTGAATCATTAGAGTGAGTGCTTTTTTTATAGGTTGCAAAATTAACAATAAATTTTGAATTTTGCACTAAATCCTTAATCTCACTCTCAAATCTCACTCTCGAAACATTGCCACAAGTGGCGTGAACACAAGGATAAGAGTTACTATTGCGGCTATAGTGGTATAAAGCAGGTCGCGGATGGTGATAACCGATGTGTCGCTAAAGAATAGCAGCCATGTCCACACTCCGGCGCACACCAGCACCGCCGCCACGTAGAAACCCCATGCCATGTGCCTAGCGCTGTTGTCTTGCTTGGCTGGCAACTTGTTCAGCACGCGAGGTGTGAACCACTCGTTGGTGTTCTCTTTATAAGACTGCTGCTTGAGCAACTTGTTCAACTCAACATCTATTTTGTCTTTTTTCTCTTTCATAGTTGGTCGGTTTTGAGCATTTTTGTCATCTTCTCTTTAGCACGATGCAGGTGCGACCGCAGTGTGCTCTGGTTCATGCCAGTGATTACCGCTATGTTTTTCATGGGCAGGTCATCAATGTAGAAAAGCGTCACCACGGTGCGCTCTATCTCGCTAAGATGCGACAGTGCCACCTTCACATCCATCTGAGCCTCGGAGGCTGCTGTGCCGGCTTCGCTCACTGGCTGAGCGACAAGTGTGCTGATGTCGCTTGTTTCGTGCATGCTACGCTTGTGGCTATAGAACTCGTTGTAGCCTATGCGATAGAGCCATGTGCTAAACTTCGACATGCCCCTGAAACTGCGCAGTTCAATATAGGCCTTGATAAACGTTTCTTGCGCCAAGTCGTCGCTCAAGTACTCATCGCCCAGAGTCAAGTTCATGAAGAACCGTCGCAATCGTGGCTGGTAGGCCTCGACGAGTGTCCCGAAGGCTTGCCGGTCGTCGGCAAGCACACATCGGGAAATCAGTTTTAGTTCTTCAATTTTACTTAACATCGCTGGGGATTACTATTTCAAGATGGTCTATTACCTGAGGGGCTCGTTTACTTGCTGGCTGGCTGGCATGCTGCCTAGGTCTTGAGGCATGGGTGGCACGGAGCCTTGATAGGGCTCTTGTTGCTGTGGCATGGGAGGCACGGGCACTTGTTGTTGAGCCTGTTGTGTCCATTGCTGCTGTTGCCAGTACTGCTTCATGCTCTGCTGAGTTTGATAGGTGGTGAAAAGCTTCCACATGCCAATGAACACTATTATCAGCATCAGCGCTGCCATTGCTTCGGCATTATTAATCAAGAAAAAGAGCATCAGGCACAAGCCCACTGCGGTGGTGATAAAGCCACTCTTGTAGGGCGCCCAGTCGGTGATGTTGTTCAGTGGATTAGAGCTGCTTGTCTGCATCACAGGAGCCGCATTAGTTGCGCTGGCATCGTTGCTGGGGGTGATTTGGTTGATATACACAGTGGTGGGTTGTGGCACATGGGGGGTGCGCTTGCCGTAGAACTCGTTGGGTAGCGGATAGCCTGCCTGGATGGCGCGATCCACAGTCTTGTACTTGCGGCGACGATGCATGTAGTAGAACAGTAGCGCCAGGAACACTACCGTTATTGTTACCCAACCAAAGGTGATGCAAATGTCGCGTGCCAGTTCCATGCCATCTTGAACAGGGTTGTATTCCTCCCTATAGAAGTGATCGCTACTTTCGCCGTCAACGTTTTCGTCAACATCGGCCATGCCGTCGATACTGAGCAACGTGTCGTCGAGGTGCTCGCTCACGATGCGGCTCACGTCACCAAATTTTACTTCCACCTGCTTGCCGTCGTTGTCGCGCACTACAATGCCATGCTTGGTCATGGCGAGTCGTGAGGTGGCGCTGTCAGCTAATGTTTTATCTCCTGCTGTCATTTGCTCGGTGGTGTCGGGTTTAGCGACGGCTTTTTTGTGTACCCGGGCACTTGCCGCTGGCGCTATTGCCAGCAATGTCACTAACAGTAAAATAATTGTCTTTTTCATATTCTTATAGGGTGTTTTGTTTTTATACTCTAGACATTTATTTTTTAGGAATTTCACGTCAAAATTAATTGTTTTCATGTATTAGACGCAACAACTCACCCAAAATGTTGCAACAACCCATGATTTTTTTTCAAAGATTATTAAGGTCTAATAGTTGTCAGTAGCCAGTTTCGTTTTTTTAAAGACAAAAATGCGATTAAGCGAGACAAAGCATGAGCTTGCTCAATGCGTTGCGAGCGTGAGCATTTTATTTAATTACGGACTAATGATTCGTGCGTTAGATGGGTTTTATTAAAGACAAAAATGCGATTAAGCGAGACAAAGTTTTAGCCACAGCTAAAAACCTTGCGAGCGTGAGCATTTTATTTAATTGCTGGTATAACTTTTTTCAGACACTTACTAACAATTACTAACTAACAATTATATTAACCCTCGCAGCTTGGTCCTTGATGAAGAGTGTCAATTCGTGAAAATTAGTGGTTACTAAACAAGAGTCGCTCCCCGTCATGCGAGAGGAGCGACTCTTGTTATTAATTAGTTTTAATTAGTCAAACTGAAGTTTTTATTTAAAAACTTTCTTCACTGTAGTGCGGCTACCATCGCTGTAGCGAGTGACGATGATGTTCACGCCCTGGAATGGAGTCTTGCTCATCAAGCCAGTCGAATTCACATAGTAAACATCAACCACGTCAACACTAGCCTTCACTGTGCCAATGGCTGTGGGGATGTCGGCCTTGCTGGTCGAGGTCAAGTTGAGTGGTGCCACCTTGTAGGCTCCACCCTCGGCCTTGAGAGCGGGCAACGAAGTGGTAGCGCCAGTGCGCTGAACAATAGTCTTGAACCTGTAAACGTTATCGGCATTGAGTTGGCTGGTAACATTCCCCGCCTCGTTATAGGTCCAGTCGAGACTCAGCGATCCCACAAAGCCACTGGTTGTGGGAACGATGAAGTTCTCGGCATTCCAGTAGGCATAAGTTATCTCGCAAACCTCCTGAACCTTAGGAGTCATGAAGAAATAAACATTACCATTGTCCTTCAACTGTGCTCCGTCCTCGGTCAGGTAAGCAGGATTGAAGTTTGCCACACAATATACATTGGGGGTATAGGTGAATTTATCACCCACAGCACCCGTGGGCAGCCCTTCGCCCTCGGGCATTGCGATGGTGTAGTTGGTGGCATCGCTGTATACTCCAGTGATAGTGCCGGCATTGATCTTGTGACCCTTAGCACTGGTGATTGAAGTTACAGCCGTTTGTACTGAGCCAACTGAGAACTTTAGAGCCACCCAGTTGCTCTCGTCCCATGCTCTGCCATTTTGAGCATACTGGTCATTGCCCAGGTAGTCAATCTTGTCGCCAACGGCGGGAGCGGGAGCTATCGCATTACCCTGGTCTTTACACCACAGGTAAATAGCATCATCAACGATAGCATAATCCACAGCCACCAGCTCATCGCTAACGGTGTAGCGATTACCTATGTGACCTTCGCTCTCAATCTGGGCTAGAGTAGCCTCGGAGGTCAAAGGCGTGCGGAAACCAATCTCTAACAAGTCGGGATAAGAGCCACCTCCAGTGAGCTGAACCTTGTAAACTTTGGTAGCATCGAGGGTCGTTGAGCTGATCACTCCATTAGAGCCTGTCTTTGTGTCAAAAGCGCTACTTGATGCGGTGACTGAACCATTAGCGTTGACGGTGCACTCATAGATTGATAGACTTGCACTGCTACTGCTATAACTATAACTACTGCCCTTTACATAGGCCTTCACTTGAATACAGTTAGTAACATAGAATGATTGACTATTACTGCCGTAAACCGAATAAGCCGAACTGCTACCAAAGTAAGGAGTCTGGCCAAGGAAAATATCACTTGAACTCCAGCTATTGCCATATTGAGTTAGTGAGCCACTCTCAAACCAGTTCTGGTTAGCGTCGGCCTGCTTTACGCCATAGTTTGACAAGGTGAGCCATCCACATTCTTGGTCGGCATACTCGGTATACTTATAAATAGTTTGCATACCACTCACGCTGGCACCTGCCTCATCAATAGTCTCATATTTAGCAATGTCGAGATAAGGATCGCTGGCAGTGCCACCGTCGGCACTTACACCAATCAATGTTATCGTTTCAACAAGGTCTCCACTTGCAACTGTCACTGTGCCGGTGAAAGTGCCCTCGGTTTCGGAGCTGAAAGAAATAGTAACGTCGCTGCCCGCCAGGGCATCGCTAATGCTTATGCTCGCAGGATTAACGGCAAATACGCCATGCTGGTCATTGAGGGTCACTATTACATTATCATTCAACAATCTTCCTTTCACATTGAATGTAGCAGTTGTAGTTTCTCCTGGAGCAGCACGCATCGAGAGTTCGGTTGGTGCCACATTTAGAGATGGCTTGTTGAGCGGAGTCTTGAAACCTATCTCATAGAGATCAGAGTAATCATTGTAAACACTTACTTTATATATCTTGCTTGCATCCAACGTCCCAGAAGTAAGCACTTCGGTAGATTTAGTTGTGTTTTGAAGTGTCTCAATAGCTGTTGTTGCAGCTGTGAGTGTACCATCAGCGTTCTCGGTGCACTCATAAATGTAAATTTTCAAGGGATATGTAGTATTGCTTCGGTTGTAGGCATATTGCTTAATCTGAGTGCAATTAGTCACATAGAAGTGTTGATAAGCTTCAACCCACCCTGCGGCGTAACTTGTATTACTACCAAAGTAACTATCGTCACCTAAAAATACATCATTAGCATTCCATGATGTTGAAGTATTTTTAGTTTTCTCTATGCTAAACCAGTTTTGGTTAGCATCGGCTTGCTGCGCTCCGTAGTTCGATACGGTAAGCCATGCACAAGCATCGTCGGCGTACTCGGTGTATTTGTAGATACTACTCATGCCACTGACAGTGGCACCTGCCTCGTCGATAGTGGCATACTTAGCGATGTTAAGGTAAGCATCGCTTGCAGTACCACCATTGCTGATACTTGCATTCAAGTTTACAGTTTGACTTGCTGCGCCATCACTGGCTACTGTTACCGTGCCGGTATAGTCGCCTTCTTCCTCGGCAGTGAAGTTAACTGTGACATTCACCGCATTAGTCTCGCTAATGCTTGAAGCAGGAATAGTAGCCGAACCAAGAGCGAATGCTCCACTTGCATCATTGAGGGTTAGAGTCACATCCTCGTTGATAAAACGACCAGTAACAGCAAATGTTTTAGTTCTATCACTATCGGTAAACGAAAGTGCCGATGGGCTAACTATCAAAGTTGGTGTAGCGGCTTGGGCTGTGCCAGTGATGGGCACGGTTACCGAGCTTGCGCCGTTGCTGCTCAGGGTGAGGGTGGCATTGGTGGTGCCTGCCGCGATAGGAGCGTAGGTCACAGTGATTGTGCCACCGGTCGTGGTGAGCGAAGTCTTGTCGATGCTGTAAACATTGGCTCCGCTAATTGCCGCAGTGATGTTCTGCGTCAGGTTAGTACCGGTCACGGTCACAGCCTGAGTGTAGGTGCGAGTAGCGTAGGCACCGGTGAAGGTCACCGATGTTGGGTTGGCTGTGATTGCCGGGCCTTGTGCCGTACCTGTGATGGGTACTGTCACGCTGCTTGCGCCGGTGCCTGTGGTGGTGAGCACGAGGTTGGCGGTCGATGTGCCACCTGCGGTGGGTGCCCATGTCACGGTAACGGTGCGTGATGCCGAGCCGTTGCTGCTTGTGATTGTTGTGGGCGACACGCTGTAGAAGCCGTTGGCATCGCCACTGATTGCAGCGGTGATATTGCCTTGCAGGTTAGTACCGGTCACGGTCACGGTCTTGGTGTAGGTGGTGCCACTGTTGCCGGTGAAGCTCAGGCTAGTGGGGCTAGCGGTGATTGCAGGGGCGGTGTAAACACCCTTACCGGTGAGCGAAACAGTCACGCTCGAGGCATTGCTGCTGGTGAGAGTCACGATGCCGGTGTAAGTTTGCGACACATTGGCAGTGGGAGCGAATGTTACGGTAACTGTTGCACTCGCGCTTCCGTCGCTGTTTTTAGAGATTGATGTTTTGTCGATAGTGTAGTTATTTCCACTCTTGCTTAGGGAGATATTACCCTCAAGGTTCTCACCAGTGACGGTGAAAGTTTGAGTAGTAGTAGTTCCAGCAGTCACATTGCCAAAGTCGATGCTGGTGGGAGTGGCAGTGATAGTGGGACCACTTGTGGCTCCTAAGATGTATTGGATACCTTTTATAGCATTGATTTTGCCGTGAGTTCCAAAAGTTTTTGCTCCATGTCCCGCGCCATTGGTCCACTGGTCGGTGTCCCAGGTGGCAGCCATTACCTCCTTGATATAATCGGGCGTTGGTGTCTTGCCTGCCTCAACACATGCCTGCAACCATTGAGCTATGATACCTGAAGCGCAAGGTGTTGCCATCGAGGTCCCTTCCATAGCGGCGTAGGGAGAAGTGCTACTATTTACTACAAGGTCACTGTTGTAATTGCTACCATAATAGCTGTAGTTGTCGACTGATGTCGTGTGATAGTGGTTCACGCCAGCCACGATGCGAGCACCAGGAGCGTTGATGTGTGGAAGAGCAGTTCCTAAAGGTCCATACCCAGCAGTCTGCCAACTTGAGAACGATGCGTGATCACCAATGTTGGGATATTCGCTACTATAATCATGTGATGTGCCGTTATAGTCAGTTATTGAATTCTTTGTGACATAGGCACCTACCGAGATGACCTTGCTGTAAGTAGCATTGTCGCTCACTGAGCATTCGTCGTTACCTTGAACAAGGTTGTAACTATTAGCATAGGTACTACTCAAATTTAAGTCGGTACCGAACCAGCAATAAGTATTTTCCCACATGTCAATGATGGTTGAAGAATTAGTGCTAGTGGGATATACCGACACACATAAGGCATAATTACTTGTTGCAACTGATCCACTCGTGCTACCACTTGTAGTTTGCATTGTTGGTGCATATATTTGCCAATAATATTTGTTGTTGTTAGAGTCTTGTGTGCGAGTAATTCTAATTTTTCCATAATCGCCATATTGATTATACCAACTAGTGCTTGATTTAAAATATTGTGCCAAACCTGTGCTTCCGGTAAGGCTTATTGTTGTTCCAGTAGTGTATGCGTCACTTGAATAGACAATTGCGCCAGTATTGACATTTACGACATGAAATCTCAATGAAGTAGCTACATTTGCGGTGCGGGCATAAGCCGTTATAGTTGGCATATATAATTGATAATTACCATCTGCATCAGAAAAAGAACGCTGAACGTTAGCTAGCATGGGCTTGCTACTTGTTGAAGTCCCGCTAGCGTACATTCCACCACCATTAGAAGTCCCCATCTCAACAAATGGAGTGGCACGCATTCCATCATTACTTGCGGCATAGACAATAATGTGGTTATTTCCGGCATATTGATTAACAATACTGGCTATAGTTCCTGTTCCGTCGTGTGGACCAACCTGAGAGCCAAGACTGAGGCTGATAACACAGGGCTTACCTACTTCGTCGGCATAGTTACAAATGTTCTGAATAGCGGTACCAATCGATGTTGTGTAAAGACTGCTTAAACCTGCAAGCACGAGGTCGGCCTCGGGTGCCATACCGCCATAGGTTGCATTGGCATGATCGTCGGTAACAGTTACTGTGGAGCCATTTACTATTACACTCGAACCACCTGCTGTGGTGCTGGTGTGCGTGCCGTGATCTTCAGCATTCGTGTCGTAGGTGAGGCTGGCAATCTGAGAAGCCGAAGAGTAAGTTGTCAAGCTTGTGCTATTGCTACCACTCAATTTATAAGCACGCTTAATACGCGTGTTGCCGTTCTTGTCCTTAAAAGCGATGTGAGTGAAGTCAATACCAGTGTCGATCACACCAAGGATAACGTCCTTACCAGTGTACTGCTTTGTCAATCCTAGAGCTCGCGCGGCTGCACTATTGCTAATAGCATCACCAGCCTGGGTTACTGAGCGTTGTAGGTCGTTTAGGGGCTGCAAAACCTCGGCAACCTCAATGCCAATGACATTGTCCAAGTCGGCAATTTTCTCAATTTTGTCGGCTGGCAACATCATTGCCGCAAGGTTGTCGTTGAACTTAGTTTGCATCACAGCGCCCATTGCCTCAATGGCACTAAATCCACCACTTTTGACCTTGACGAAAGCCGAGATCATTTCCACTCCGTTCACCATTTCGGCCTCGGCAATTTTGCGGTCGACTCGTTTTTTCATTAATTGCTCGTCCTTGAATAGAATCAAAGAATCTCCTGCTGCCTGCTGTAAGTCGGCAACGGTCATTTTGTCTTTAAGCCTTGGTAGCTTGATTTCTCCCCTTCGCTCACTTAGGAACATCTGAGTCCCTGCCGACAGCTTGTCGATGTTATCGGCAAATGCTATCGATGTCGCGAAGATTGCGACAAGGAAAATTAATAATGATTTTCTCATAAAATTTGGTTATTTAGTTAAACTTTTTAGGTCAAAAGATATGTTTGGTTATAAACTGCATATTGTGATTTGCAAATTTATGCAATTTTAATATGGTGTGCAATATTTTTGTAACAATTTAGTGCTGAAAAAAAGTCGATTCGTGGTCTGGAAAAAGCCATTGGGTGAAAACCTTCTAGGGGGTGGAGCAATGAATGCGATCCTAATGACCGAATAGGGTTAAACAATGTGCGCAATCCCTACCCCGAGAAGCATTAATAATGTATATGTGACATTTATTTTAACGTGAGTTCGATGAAAATAAATGGCTGTATATCAGGCTGCTCCTCTAAGATAGAGGAGCTGTCGCGGAGCGACTGAGGAGTATGATAACTATCAAATGAGGTGACATACTCGAGGGGGAGTTGCTAACGCAATGATTATCAAATAATAAATTCATCGAACTCACGTTATTTTAGTAAAACTTTTTTTATGAGCCTAAATGCCAGCCGGTTGCGAAATTGTGTGCCCGGCAACGACGAAATTTGAGCAAGAAAGAAGGTTATCTATTTAAATAATTTTTACTACCTTTGCAGCCGATTTCGAAAAACGACTCTATAGCTTGGTAGAGCTTACAACTCCACTTTATTATATGGAAAAGAAAAACGTCTCTCAGAAGGTGACGGCTACCATCCTATCGATGTCGCTACTCACCGTGATGGCTGGAGCCGCCATCGCCCCCGCTTTGGGCATCATTAAGGCTCATTTCAGTGACGCACCCGCCATGCTGGTGCAGTTCATCATCAGCTTGCCCGCTCTGCTAATTATCATTACCAATCTTCTCTTCTTGCCATTGAGCCGTCTCATGCGCACACGGGCGATTGCCACCACTGGTTTATTGCTCTATGTCTTGGCGGGTGCAGGCTGTTATTTTATAGATGACATCTATGTGCTGTTGCTGTTGCGAGCTGTTTTAGGCATCAGCGTTGGGCTTATCATGCCTCTCTCTACAGGGCTCTTGTCCTATTATTTCCCTCCCGAGGAGCAAGCACGGCTTATGGGGCTCTCGGCAGCCATGAACCAAATGGGTGGCGTGGTGGCCACGTTGCTGGCAGGGCTGCTGGCAACAATAGAGTGGAACTGTGCTTTCCTGGTCTATCTGCTTGGGTTGATAACGCTGGTGATGGTGTGGCTTTGGCTTCCTGATGAGCAGTTGGAGTCGGCCAACAAGCGAGGCATTCCCTTCCAGCCACGCCAGTTGCTGAAGTTTCACCCCTCGGTAATAGGCATGTTGTTGCTGATGATGATTTTTTTTGTTTTCCCCACCAACTTTGCCGTTGTGGCTAGCGAACAGTTAAAACTTACTACTGAGCTTACGACTTTCATCATGGTAGGTCTTGATGTTGTAGCTTTCTTTGCCGGTTTAGTATTTGGCGAGGTGATGCATAGGTTCAGGCACAGTGTAAAATACTTCGCGCCAGTGCTCTTCTTATTGGGCTATGTGTCCTATCTTGTGCCCAATGTGCCGATGGTTGCACTTGGTTCTGCTTTCATTGGTATAGCCAATGGTATAGGCGTACCTTATCTCAATACTATTGCAAGCATCAAGGGCGGTAAGAACTCTGCCACAACGGTGATGCCCATGCTTTCGGCGGCTCTATATCTTGGTCAGTTTATCTCTCCTGTCGTAGTGATACCAGTGTCGCGTATGCTGTTTGGAAATGCCGACTTGTCAGGGCCTTACAAAGTGGCTATACTTCTCAGTCTGCTATTTGTCGCCCAAGTATACCTTACTCGCCATTTCCAAAGCTTACCACCGGAGCGAAAGCCATAGTTTTTGCCTCAGCAGGTTGGCAAATAGCGAGACTTGAGCTATTATTTTTTATTGTTAGTGATTGCAGTGGGTAGGCAAGGCTGTTGAGAAGATATTCACAATTTAGTGTGAAGTGTTGCAGTAAATGAAATAATGTATTACTTTTGTTGCACAAAAAGCACAAATAGTTTTTAATGATAGAACGTCACATTATCATCGACACTGTTGACCCTGTTGTGTTCTATGGGGTTAATAATAGCAACATTCAGTTAATTCGCAACCTCTTTCCTAAGCTGCGCATGGCGGCTAGGGGCTCGGTTATCACGGTCATTGGCGATGAGCAGGAGACCTTGAAGTTTGAGCACGACATCAAGCAGCTGGAGGAATACTGCGCAACCTACAACACACTGCCCGAGGACGTGATCCTCGATACCATCAAGGGGCTTCCACCCAAGGAACTCAAGATGGACGACGTGATAATCTACGGTGTGAACGGCAAGCCCATCAAGGGGCGTACTCCCAACCAGCAACTCATGGTGAAGACTTTCAACGAGAACGACTTGACCTTTGCTCTGGGACCTGCCGGCACCGGCAAGACCTATCTGGCAGTGGCGCTGGCGGTGCGCGCGCTAAAAAATCGCGAGGTGCGCAAGATTATTTTGTCGCGCCCTGCGGTAGAGGCTGGAGAGAAACTGGGGTTCTTGCCCGGCGACATGCGCGACAAGATTGACCCTTATCTGCAACCTCTCTACGACGCCCTTGAGGATATGATTCCTGGTGCAAAACTAAAGGAATACATGGATGGTAACGTGATACAAATAGCACCACTGGCTTTCATGCGCGGTCGCACTCTCAACGATGCCATCATTGTGCTTGACGAGGCTCAGAACACCACTACTCACCAAATCAAGATGTTCCTCACGCGCCTGGGTATGGGGTCGAAGATGGTGATAACAGGCGACACCACTCAAATTGACCTGCCACGCAGTGTGCGCTCGGGCTTGATTCAAGCCTTGCGTGTGCTTGATGGAGTGAAGGGAATAGGCATGATTGAGTTTGGCAAGAAGGACATTGTGCGTCACCAGCTGGTGCAACGCATAGTGGAGGCCTATGAGCGTCATGATGCCCTGCTGCAAGCAGGCCTTGAAGAAGAATAATCACCCGCCGCCACTTTTTTCAAACAATTGCCGGGATTTATTTTCAAACAATTACAAACAAAAATGCGATTAAGCGAGACAAAGTTTTAGCTTGCTAAAAACGTTGAGAGCGTGAGCATTTTATTTAATTATAAACAATTTTAATTTATCCCTTAGCTAGTGAGGCGTTATGCGCCATGCTGCGCATGGAAATTGAAGAGCTCCGCTCTAAAATTTAAAATGCGCTTCGCGCTAAAATTCTCCTAAAATGAAAAATATATTTTAGCGCGACAGCGCTTTCATTTTGAAATAAATTTTAGCGAAGCTTTAACCTTAAGCTCGAGGGAGTGAGCAGCATAAGTCGTGCCATAGGCACGGTGTGCGAACAGCGAACCTCCCTCAATTTTAAGTGCGAAGCACGCCCCCCCCTTCCCATGCAGGGACTAGCCTAACTGAAAACTGAAGACTGAAAACTGAAGACTGAGAACTGAAGACTGAGAACTGAAGACTGAGAACTGAAGACTGAGAACTGAAGACTGAGAACTGAAAACTTATTATTAGCAATTATCTTTGAAATAATTGGCTCGCTAGAAATCGAATCCTAGGGTTAGGAAGAAATTGAGGCGATGAGTGTGGTTGCTCCAGCGCAGAGCGGCACCCAGCGGGCCTGCAAAGCGTGTGTTGTAGAAATAAGCTAACTGAACTCCGCACAGAGGCCGGCGGTCGAATATTTTCTCGATGTCGTTATTGTGCTCAGCGATGGCAGCATCAAGGATGATGTAATGCTGACTTGTGATGCGCTGCTGCAGTCTCAGCGATGCGCTCACAAACTTGCTGTCCATAGCCTCAGTGTGTCCTATTCCCACCATTGATAGTTGCTGCGGGAAGAACCTGCCATTAGTCATGCCTCCCACCACGTTGCTGGCGGTGATAGGGATGTCGTCGCCAAAGAGCAGGCGGCCTTGCACGGTGGGGCGCAGGTGAGTGGTGCGAGTCAATGGAATCGTCATTTGCCACATCGCTGTTACAGCGCTGATGCCCGAGTGTCCTTTCATTTGGGCAAAGTTGTCGGTATAGTAAGCATACTGTGCCTCGACTCTCATGCCCTTGGTAGTGAAATAACGTGAGTTCTCGCTGTTATATCGCAAGCGCAAGTGATAGTTGAAATAGTGCTCGTTAGGGTTGAACTTAATCTTTGTGCCATCGTTCCACAGTATGTCAAAGATGTGATAATGTTCCCATCCCAGCCCTAGCTCGCAGTCAAAATTCATAGCCTCGAGCGAGAATAGCCTGGCATTAGCATGCTGGTAGATGAGTGAGATGTTGTTAGTGCGCTTGCCGTGAGTGTAAAGGTTATTATACTTATACCAGAACTGGTAGCTGAGTCCCATCTTCTTGTGGCGCCACGGCTCAATGTTGAAGTCGAGCCGCAACATCGAGCGCAATCCCAGTCGAGCTGTGAGTTCGAGCTCCTTGTTGAGGCGTCCTCCCATGTAGTAACGCCCATTAAGTTGAGCCGCCACAAGGTCCTCGGTGTCGAAACGCAGTCCCACCGAGGCTTGCATGGTGCTCACCTTGCGAGTATCGATTAATGTGACAGGTTCTTGGGCGGCTTCATCTTCCATGTCTTGAATGTTGCGCAAGTGGATGCTATAGTTCTTGCCGGCGATGGCTCCCGCTTGCTCCTTTAGTAGCATGAGCGAGTCCATCTTCTCGCGCATTGCTTTTTCTCCACGCTCCATGAGAGTGTTGAGCGCGCCAGTGGTGAAACTGCCGCTGGTCATGCCACGCACAGGCACCTTAACTAGCAGGTCGCAATATTTCTCGTTCTCGCTGGCGCGACGGCTCACATCACTGCCAGCCGAACGCTCCATCACATCCATGAGTGCACGGTACTGGCTATCGGTGCCCAAACCTAGGTCAAACTTCACGCCTATCACAATGTCGGCTCCAAGTTCTCGTGCTACATCGGCGGCAAAGTTATTCTTGGCACCTCCGTCAACGAGAACCATGTCGCCCATGTGCACAGGTGTGAAAACCCCTGGAATCGACATGCTGGAACGAATGCTCTTAACCAGCGAGCCATGTGTGAGCACCACACCCTTGTCGGTAACCAAGTCGGTCGCCACACACGCAAACTCGCGTGGCAAGTCGCGCAGGAAGTTGATGCTGTCGGTATATCCACGTAGGTATCGCTCGAAGGTGTTTTCCACACGCGTGCCACGAATCACACCACCAGGCTGGGGGTCGATGCCTCCGCGAATGTAGAAGTCGCGCTCGTAGATATAGGTGTCTTGCGCCTCGCGGTCGGCAAGAGTGAGACGTCGATAGTCGCTACGGTCGAGGAAAAGTTGTGCCCAGTCCATGGTGCGGAACATGGTGGCAATGTCCTGGCTGTTGTAGCCTACGCTGTAGAGCGCTCCCACAATGCTTCCCATGCTGGTTCCCACCACCATGTCGACAGGAATACCTGCCTCCTCAATGACCTTGAGGGCTCCCACGTGGATAGCACCCAGAGCACCTCCACCGCTTAGCACCACCGCCACCTTCTTGCGGTGTTGTAAACTGTCGCTCATGCCCTGTTGAGCCGGCAATTGCATCACCACCAACAATATAGCAAAAATGGATATTATAAATCTTTTCATTAGACCGTAGTATTTAAATTAACGCAAAGTTAATGATTTTTTTTAGATATTTACATATTTTTATACCACGTAATTGTTTTTTTACGGATAAACTTTTCAAAAAAATCCCAATAGGATATTCAGGTTGATACCATGATAATTCTTTCTTCTTTCAGGGTAATATTCCGGTGCTAGTTTTGTGGTTTGAGGTTTTGGAATATTAATGATTTTTTTATATCTTTGCGCCCAGAACCATTACAGAAACTTATTTCACAATTACATACAGATACACACAATAAAACTAAAACTAATCATGAACAATTCAATCATCAATTTTCCCCTTCCTGCCAATGAGCCAGTAAAGGCCTACATGGAAGGTAGTCCCGAGCGTGTAGCATTAGAGAAAGAACTTGAACGCCAGAGCAAGATGGTGGTGGAAATTCCCATTATCATCGGCGGTAAAGAAATTCGCACTGGCGACATGGGAGAGGTTACTTGCCCCCACGACCACAAGCACGTGATTGCACGCTACCACAAGGTGGGCAAGAAGGAAGTGGAAATGGCCGTTGAAGCAGCCATGAAAGCATGGAAACAGTGGAGCCGTACTCCCTGGACCACCCGCGCAGCCATCGTGATGAAGATGGCCGAGCTACTTGCTACCAAGTATCGTCCCATCATGAATGCAGCCACAATGCTAGGTCAGAGCAAGAATTTCTATCAGGCGGAGATTGACTCGGCTTGCGAGACAATCGACTTCTTCCGTTACAATGTGCACTACGCGTCAAAGATATATGCCATGCAGCCCAAGGACGGCAATGGCCAATTGAATCACACCGAGTATCGCCCTCTCGAGGGATTTATCCTGGCAGTGACCCCATTCAACTTCACATCTATTGCCAGCAACCTGTGCATGACACCCGTGCTGATGGGTAACGTGGCACTGTGGAAGCCATCGACCACTGCCTTGCTGAGCAACTATTACCTAATGCAACTTTACAAAGAGGCTGGCTTGCCCGATGGCGTTGTGAACTTCCTGCCTGGCAGTGGCGCGCTCATTGGCGAGGTTGCCACTAGCTCTAAATATTTCTCAGGAATACACTTCACCGGTAGCACTGCCACCTTCCAGTCGCTATGGAAACAAGCGAGCATGAACGTCGACAAGTACATTTCTTACCCCCGCCTCGTGGGCGAGACTGGTGGCAAGGACTTCATCTTCGTTCACCCCAGTGCCGACCCCAAGGCTGTGGCTACTGCCGCCTTCTGTGGAGCTTATGAGTTCCAGGGACAAAAGTGCTCGGCAGCTTCACGCATGTACATTCCCAAGAGCCTGTGGGCAGGTGTCCTCGAGGATATGAAAGCCATGGCAGCCGAAGTTAAGATGGGCGATGTGATGGAACCCAAGAACTTTATCAATGCCGTTATCGACAAAGCCTCGTTCGACAAAGCTAAATCTTACATCGACTATGCTAACGACGCTAATGATGCCCAGGTGGTGATGGGTGGCAAGTGCGATTGCAGCAAGGGCTGGTTTGTTGAGCCCACTGTTATCGAGACCAGCAATCCTCACTTCAAGTCGATGGAAGAGGAAATCTTTGCTCCTGTGCTCACTGTTTACCCCTACGACGACGAGAAGTGGGAAGAGATAGCTGGCATTTGCAACGAGACTTCTCCTTATGGCTTGACAGGAGCCGTGTTTGGCCGCGACCGCATGGCGGTAGAGAAGATTACCGAAATCCTGAGCTACGCCGCCGGAAACTTCTACATCAACGACAAGCCAACTGGTGCAGTGGTTGGTATGCAACCCTTCGGTGGTGCTCGCGCTAGTGGTACTAACGACAAGGCTGGTGGTGAGTTTAACCTCATTCGCTGGATTATCCCGCGCGTTATTAAGGAGACCTTGGTATCGCCTACCGACTACCGCTACACCTATATGAAATAAAAAGCAATTAAAATATCAACACTATTAATCTATAAAACAACAATTTTAACCCTTAGCTCTGCAATCATGTCACACGTGTGGCGTGATTGCCGACGCTAGGGTGAAAAAACTGTATGGACACAAAACAACTAACTCCCTGTGAGGTAAATGTAAGTTCCGAAACTGGTCGCCTGCGGGCTGTGCTGTTGCATCGCCCTGGAGTGGAAATAGAGCGCATGACACCACTTAATGCCGCCCAAGCTCTCTATAGCGATATCCTAAACAAGCCTATTGTAGACAATGAGTATTCCAACTTTTGTGGAGTTCTAGAGCGCTGGACTCAGGTCTACTATGTTCAAGACATCCTGGAACAACTGCTCAAAGATGAAGACGTGAGAAATCGCTTGCTGAATGACAGCCTGAAAGGATGTGATCAAAAAACAGCTCGTGTGATAGAAGAAATGACTGGTGGTGATCCCAAGCGTCTGGCTCAGGTGCTAATCGAGGGTTGTGAGAACCCATCGTGGGATGGCGAGAGCGAGAATCGCTACCTGCTCAAGCCGCTTTACAACTTGTTCTTCACACGCGACGCATCGTCGACTGTCTATAACCGCGTGCTCATCAACTCCATGAGCTTTGAGGTTAGAGAGCGTGAGTCGCTCATCTATGAGGCTATCTTCCGCCACTTCTTTGGGGTTGAGACTCTCAATGCCATGGCATGGAACCCCTATGCTCGCACTGAGGGTGGGGATGTGCAGATTGCTAGTCCCGACACGCTGTGCATAGGTCAGGGCATTCGCACCAACCGCAAGGGCATCGACTATCTTGCGCAGACCTTTGCCCGCGAGCGCGAGCACTTTAACATTGTGGTGCAAGAGTTGCCCATGGAGCCGGAGTCGTTCATCCACCTCGACATGGTGTTTACTTTCCTGGGTAAGCACCAGTGCATGGCTTTTGAGCCCATGCTTACCAAGAAAGGACTCTTTGCAGGTAAAAACACCGTTGTTATCAATATTGACCACGGTAAGATAAGCTACAAAAATGTGCCTAATATCGTTGACGCACTCAACGGGCTAGGTTGGGACATTGAGCCAGTGATAGGTGGCGGTAGTGACCCCTGGACACAGTTGCGAGAGCAGTGGCACAGTGGCGCCAACTTCTTCTCAATGGGCGATGGTAAGGTACTGGGTTATCGACGCAACACCCACACCATCGACGCCCTTGATCGTGCGGGATTTGCCGTGCTCAATGCCGAGGACATCGTCGCTGGCAAGGTTGACATGAATAGCTACGACAAGTTTGTGGCAGCCTTCCCTGGCAGTGAGCTTCCCCGCGCTGGCGGTGGCGCACGTTGCATGACAATGCCCATCCTGCGTGATTAATCACTATTCAAGACTTACAATAAAATAACCCGAGTTGTCTATTCTATGACAACTCGGGTTAAATGTTTGTGTGCGTGACGATATTACCAGATGATGGTGCGGTCTTTCTCATCGAGCCACATCTTGGCACCAGGCTTGATGTCGAAAGCCTTAAAGAAGGTGTCGATGTTGCGCAGAGTTTGGTTTACACGATATTCACCCAGTGAGTGAGGGTCGCTCTTGGTTTGCTGATAGGCGGCCTCGGGAGTGATATTCTCGGCCCAGATGCGGCCATAGCTCAGGTAGAAGCGCTGCACGGGAGTGAAGCCGTCAATCTTCTTGCCTTCTTGAGCTTGGGTAGTCTTCATGAAAGCATCGTAGGCGATGCGAAGACCACCTTGGTCGGCGATATTCTCACCAAGAGTGAGGTGACCATTGGCGTGCTCGCCGTTGCCCAAGTCGATGGCATCGAACTGAAGAGCGAGCTTCTCGGCGGCAGTATTGAATTTTTCGGCATCCTCAGCAGTCCACCAGTCGGTGTAATTACCTTGATAATCGAAAGTGCGTCCCTGGTCGTCAAAGCCGTGAGTCATCTCATGACCAATCACAACACCAATGGCGCCGTAGTTAGTGGCATCGTCGGCCTTGGGGTCAAAGAAAGGCGCTTGCAGGATGGCTGCAGGGAAGACGATTTCGTTATTCTGTGGGTTATAGTAAGCATTCACGGTTTGTGGAGTCATTCCCCACTCCTCGCGGTCAACAGGCTTGCCATATTTTTCAAGATTGCGCTTAGTAGCCCACAGCGAGGCGGCCTTCATGTTGTCATAGAGTGTGAGGCTAGGATCGATATTAAGCTTGCTATAGTCTTTCCACTTGTCGGGGTAGCCCACCTTTACAGTGAAAGAGTTGAGCTTAACCAGGGCATTAACCTTAGTTTGGTCGCTCATCCAGTCAAGGTTAGCAATGCGTTCGGCAAGAGCTTTGCGCAGGTCGCCAATGAGTTTCACCATCTTCTCCTTGCTGTCGCCAGCGAAGTATTTCTCTACGTAGAGCTGACCCACAGCCTCGCCCACAACACCGCTGGGCACACCCATAGCACGTTTCCAGCGAGCTTGGCGCTCCTGCTGGCCACTGAGGGTGCGACCATAGAAATCGAAGCGGGTCTCAGCAACCTCGTCGCTTAGGTATCCTGCGGCACTGGTAATGATGCCACCAGCCACGTAGTCTTTAATCTCCTGGTCTTTGAGGTTAGTCATCAGCTCGTTAGCAACAGCCATCACCTTGGGTTGCTCGAGGATGAGCTGTTTCATGTTGCTGATGCCCATGAGATTAAAATACTTTTTCCAGTCGATGGCAGGATAATCGGCCTGAAGCTGGTCGATAGTGCGCAGGTTATAGAGCTTGGCGATATCGCGTTGCTCGGCACGAGTCATACTTGCCTCGGCAAACTTGTATTCAATGTTGTAAATAGTTTTAGTAGCACGCTGAGCGTCTTTCTTTTTATATCCGGCAAGCATGAACATCTTAGTCAAGTAGTCGCGATACTTTTGCTGAATTTTCTTGCTCTCGGCGTCGGTCTTGAGGTAATAATCGCGGTCGGGGAGCGACATTGAGCCTGCACTCATGTACATTGTGTTCACGGCGCTGTTGGCAAGGTCGGCCTCTACACCAATGCCAAAGAATGGATTACCCAGATGCATGTGCTGATAAGCGATGAACTCGGTGAGCTGCGCGCGGTTAAAGTTCTTGAGGTCGTTAAGATCCTTCATAATGGGAGCTGTACCCTCGCGGTTGAGACGCACACTGTCCATAGCCATAGCATAGAGGTCGGTAACCTTCTGCCCATTGCTACCCTTTGCATGATGTTCGTTGGCGAGATTGTCAAAGAGCTCCTTGAGCTGGTCACGATTCTTCTCGGCGAGTTCGTGGAACACACCATAGCTTGAATACTCGGCTGTGAGGGGGTTAGCCTTCATCCATCCACCGCCAGCATAGCGATAAAAGTCATCACCTGGGTTTACGGTAAGGTCCATGTCGGCACGGCTTAGGCCATGCTTCTCGCTCTTAGCCACCATGCACAATGGCAGTAGTGCGGCAGCAAGAACGAGCATTGTTTTCAGTTTAGTCATAATTAGTTGTTTTTTGTTATGTTATATTTAAATCAATAATGAGTTCTTTAATATTAGACGCACAAAGTGGTAAAAAATTTCAGTATTTTTCTTCTTTTTTTACAAAGAAATCACCTGCAAACTAAAAAAAGAGTGGTATGTGCTGTAATGCTCGCTGTTTAACGACACTGCAAAAATACTCATTATTGCCGAAAAATCACCGCTTTTAAGCATTTTTTCACCGGGATGTCATTTTTTTGTTTTGTACTTTAAAAAAAATCACTAACTTTGCACCCGCTAATCGCTAGAACAACTCCGGTTGTCGCAATGCAATTAATGCCACCTGCGCCTGTGGCGAAATTGGTAGACGCGCTAGACTTAGGATCTAGTAACGCAAGTTGTGTAGGTTCGAGTCCTATCAGGCGCACCACAATAACCTCATCATTTGTTTGGAAATCAAAGATTTAACCAACTTTTGATGAGGTTGTTTTATTTGATTTTGTCCTGTGTTTTGAGGGTCTGTACTTTTTAACGTTTTTAATTTATGCAATGGTGTGTTTTGGGATTTCAATGATGTCAGTTTCACAACATCGAGACATAGAATCTTTCTTTTCTTTCAATGATTAAGAATAATGACATGTAATTATACTTTTATAAAGTGATTTAAAAGAAAAGGTTTTTTGATTTTCAATATCTTTTTATTTTTATTCCAAGTTCCTGTGTTTTTTGAAAGAATTTTTCCATATTCAAATGACTCCAGCTGCTACATAAGTATAAATAACCATCTGAGCATGAAATAATGTTTTCAGGATCATATACTTTGCCGTAATAATTTGTCATTTGCAATTTTTCTTTTTCCCATACTTCTGCAAAAACATCATAATTTTCATTCAAAGATGATGGAAAAACAGACTTAAGTTGTGAACGTGTTATGCTTTGATGTGAACTAACCCAGTCATATATGACAAAAAACACTAAATCTCTAGGAGAATAAATAATACCATTATATGAACATGAAAATGTCGGCTTATCTGGTTGTCCTGCATTATTTTTAGAAAATGCTAGTTTATATAACTCTAACTTTTCATGATCAAAAATAGATGCAAATATACAATACTCTGTCATATCTCTCATTGCCTCATAGCATCTTCTCCAACATATGTATTCCCCAAGTTTAAGATCTATCAACAAATTCATGCAAGAATCGATAACAAACTCTCTATTATATTTAAAATTATAATTAGATTTACAATAATAGAGGTCCACTCCTTTTTGATATTGAATTGGTTTACTTCTCAAATAATTAGTTAGCTTATTTATTTCTTCTTCAGTCCATATATTCTCCATCAACAGCAAAGAATAAGCAGTAACTATCATTTCCTCTAAAAAATCATGAAATTGTCTTGGTAAACAATTAAGAACATCAGTATTATCGGGTTTAAAGCCATATAGCTGTGTATCCAAAAGAGCATGTATTAGACTATGGATAATAGAATATGATAGAATTAATCTATAATCATCTAAATCCCGATAATTATCTTTTAACTTATCTATCCATATAAAAATTTTGGGGCTTATTTTATCTAAAGACACAAAACCTGGTTCATCTGGCCTTGCTCCAACATATACAGAATACTCATCGCGACAGAAACTAATACGATAATAACCTCCCAAATGTTTGTTTTTAGATTGCAAATAACAGATGTTTAGTTCATCATATGCTTGATCTTTAAACATCTGAATTTCTTCTTTATTTCCATCTAGATATGAATCTATTTCAGTTGAGATATTGTCGAATAAATCTTCTTTTATTATTATATCGTTAATGAATTTGTCGTGTGGGGTATGTATTGATTCTTTTGATCCAATGAAATCAACTTGAAATGGCATTCCTGCCATTTTTTTATTAATAAGATAGATAGGAATTTGATTTATTATTCTTAATGAATCTGTAAATCTATATTCTTCATCTTCATATATGTTATCTAATGTTATGCCAGCCATATGTCCATGTATTCTTTTGTAATCATTCATACATGTACTATTACGCCATAAAGACATAAGATCCATATTTAATGGTTTCTCAAGAAAAACTCTATATAGTTTTTTTGTTAACTCCATAGTTGGATACTCATAATTGTACAAAAATGGAGAATCATTTTCAATTAAGTTTATTATCTGCATTTGCAAAAAAATCCTTTTTTATAAAAAGTTCTTTTATGGTTATTTCACGAAAAAAGAGTCCAGTTTATATCAAACAAAATCGTGTAAACATGTTTACGCAAAAAACTCTGACTATAAAACGGCGTTATTATTTTCATCTACAAAAGTAATAAAAAAAGTGACATAGGGGAGCGTGCGCTCCCCCTTTTTTTTGCAGTTCATGACATTTTATGACACAATAAGATATTTTGAGACACTTCAAATGCCTGAAAATGAACAGTCGTTATGTCTTATTATTTTTTGTTGTGCAACTTCTCACTTTATTAGGCACAATAGAAGAGATAACCAATTGAAAAACAAATTGGTTATCTCTTTTCTGGTCAACTATCAAATTACTCGTAGTCGAATAGTGATAGTTGCTGAGCATCTTGAGACTTCCACTGGTTAGGGTCTGCGCTATAATGCTTCGCCATATACCCAGTGGTGAGGTCACTCTTAATACAAACCACTTGTATGAGCCCATCTTTCTTTAGACGGGCAACATGCCATGTAATAGAGTTACGAAGTATACCTGTTGCTTTTGCCGCATCTAATGTTGAGCCAACATTATAGCGGTAGTACTCAAGAACCCTGTTAAGGTCAGTGCAATTGTTTGTCTCAACTAAATTAGGACATACTTTTGAAAGTTGAACAAAATTAGTGTAGTTCATAGTCAATATTGTTGGGGAACGCATCATTTTTGTTTTATGCGTTGTTGCTCACGCAATCCGCTCCCCGATGGCTCATGTTAAGGTCGTTGCAACAATGCGCCTCAACAGAACGACACGGCAAAAGTACAGTTGAGGCGAAAAGTGAGAAAATATTTGAAATGGTCTTTAATTGCCGACAACTAAAAACCACTAATGACCATCGACAAACGGCAAAATATGCTCTTCAATTCCCATAATTTCTGTATCAGTATAAACGCTTAATCCCTTTTTGTAATAGTTGTTATAACCGCTTTTACTGCCTATTTCACCGAATATTGGCGTTAACAAATTGTGTGTTGGTTTGCTAATCAAGCCATATTTCTCACAAATAAGGAAGACTAATGCAACGTATTTCCCTTTCTTTTTCTTCCCATCAATAAGTGAGTGTAATGTTGCAAGCAATTTTTGTTTCTGCCCATCGCTATCAAGCAACATTAAATCCATGATGGTTGATGTGTCGGGGTGTGTAACATCATCATCAGCTTTGCCAGAAGAAGACAATGGTTGCGGTTCTGGTATTTCCGTTGCGTTCCCATTGCGTTGCTTGATTGTGGACTCAATGGCATTGTCTAAAAAATATGCGATGTCGCTGAACAACTGTAATACTACGGCATCATTGCCAACAATCGAACTCCAATTGTCAAAGCTCTCAATAAGAGTGGTCGCCAATACACTCAAATCTTCAACATCTTTTAAAAGTGGGAAATTGAGCAATTGAAATTTGAAATCTTTGTCGTGTGACTTGCACCACTCAATGGCGTTGAATAAACGTGTTGTCACCTCGACTCTGTTGTGGTGCGATGGTATGGGCGAAATGTTGGTTGTATGATTGAAAAACGTTATAAAATCTGCCATAGCCTGATACAATTCACTTATTACATCATCATCACATTTGTGCCAATCCAAATGTTTGTGCAATTCACGTTTGATTTGCTCATTTTGGCATTTGCCAATCAAGTAATTCAATCGTCTAACAATTGCAATATGGGTAAGGTCTTTAATGATATATTCTTTCACAAAATCATCAAACGCAATGTCACCATAACCACCACAACAATACAAATTCAATTTTTCAAAAGCTTGTTCATCATCTTGTGTCGGGTCGGTGTAACAGCGTGATTTCAATTTTTCAAGTTCATCTCTCAACACATTGTTCACCTCTTTGCAGAACCGAAAGACATTGCCAACCTCGGGGTCTATCTCTTTGATTATTTTGGGCATATTGTTGCCAATCTCTTTTATCAAATTGTCAATGATATTCAATGTTGGTCCAATACCCTCGTTGATAATCAGGGTTTTATTGACATTGAAACGTGACATCACTTTGCCAATCTCATTCAGTTTGACATTCGCAATAGCCTTATGTAGTCGATTGACACTCTCATTGGTGGGTTCGTTATAACCAAAATTATGGTTTTGCAATAAAAACAAATATGCGTTTGCGCATTCCCTTAATTCGCTTATGTGATGATATTCCATAGTTTGTATATTCTTTTTTTAATATAAAACTAGTAGTAAAATGGTTTTCAAAATTACGAAATGTTTTTACTTTGTGCAAGAGAAATAATGAGACACATAATATTGATTATAAAATTGTATTTTTTGCCAATTAATATGTACAAGAAACCAGGGCTTATCGCCCTGGTAATTCTTTCGTGTCATGCTGTTAAACGGTAAGGCTAAGCAAACGCCATCAGCTCGCGACCGATTTTGTGAAGCCCTTCCACGATGCGCTGACGCTGCTTGGGGCGTGGAGTCTTTAGCCCGGTAGCGTAGTGGCTCAGCTGTCGCTGGTTGATGCCTGTGGCGCGGCTTATCGCTGCCATCGAGGCGAAACGCTCGCTACTACGCAGCAGGGCGGCAGTATCGACATAGTTAAAAACAAACTCATAGTCGCCATCGGCAAGCCACTGGGGCACCTCGTCGCCATCGGCAAGCATACCCTGAACGTGGAACTCCAGCGAGGCGCGAGCCTCGCGTTGCAACTCCTCGAAGCTGTCGGCGGTAAATACCACCGCCCCAGGTACGTTGTCACCAAGGCTTGCGGCGAAATTCTTGTTACACCACGACACGTTTACGGTAATTGTCTCCATTTTCCTGTTGTTTTGTTATTAGGTAATTAATTGTTTTGTTCTGATGCTGCAGGGAAGTTGCCGGGATCATTTCCACCCTGCCTGTTTCCAAATGCTGTTCAAAATGAATTGGTCTAACTCTTTGCTCTCTTTTCCGTTGACCGTCACTTTGCCCGGCTTGCTGGGATGCTTGAACTGGCGGTGGCTGCCGCGGATAGCCACCAGTACCCATCCGTCACGCTTCAGCATTTTTATAACATCTATAACTTTATATGTTTTCATATAAATCAATTTTTAATAATGCAAAGGTAGTAATTTTACTACTTTTACACAAGTTTTCTGGCGTTTTTTTTAAAAAAAGTCTAAAAAAATCCACAGGATGCTGATTTATAGGTAGAACATATTATTGAGGAGGGACTAAACAGACTGAATATAAGCCTTATGAATTATTCATCGCACATTGACATTAATACTATTTTACCAATTTCTTGTAGCAACTTGATAGGGCTTCATTAAAACTATTAATGAGACCTTGATAGAATTCTTCATTCTTATACTTTTCTAAGATTTTTTTCCCTATTGTATAAGTTTCTATAGCCTCATCATATCTGTGTGAGTCTTCTAATATGCATCCTTTAGTAAAAAATGATAGGACATAATCCCATGCTTCATTGGTATCTAATTTTCTTTTTTTAAGTATAGACTTATAAGTCTTTATTGATTTATCGGAATATGATAATCCTTCTGTATAATTGTCCAATTGATAATAATTAGAAGCTAGATCATTATAAGATACTGCTCTTTCTGAATCATTGATAGCATATTTTAGCTTTAACCGCGCATATTCCAATGACTTATAATAATCTTTTCTCATACTAAAAAGTGCAGATAATTTCTCATAAGCTTCATAAAGAATGTTGTCATTATTTAGACCGGCATCTAATTCTATTGCTTTCAAGTGACATTTTATAGATGAATCAATATCTTTAAGATTTTTATAACAAATACCCATATAAAATAGTATCCATGGATTTGTGTCTTCTCCCGCAAAATCATATACAATTTTATAATAGTTTAATGCTTCTGAGAAAACCTTATTATTAAACATATCATCTGCTTTTTTTAAGATGATGTCAATTTCTTTTTCTGTATAAATGTTCGCATTATGAATAACAAGGTCTTCACCATCTATAGAAACTCTACCTAATTGTTGTATTACTGATTGTCCGAGAAGAAGTGGAGCATTCTGAGTAGGGACAACAATAGCAGGAACATTCTCAATGGTTAGGCCAGCGATTTCAACTTTTCTCAAGTTGATTACAACATTGTCAATAACGCTTCCGTCTGCAATAGTTGACTGGGAAGTTCCTTTAATATCAGATTTATCAAGATATCCATTCTCAAGCATCATCTCTGCGTATGTTGATGATATACAAACCTTAGCTGCACCAGTATCAAAAATGAATTTCATTTTTAATCCATTAACTGTGCATGGCACTTTATAAACACCACTCTCCTTCTCCATATGAATTCTCACCTCAGCATTTAAAGAGAAGCAGATCAGAAAAGCGAGTATTAATGTAATGATATGTTTCATGTTCTTTTTAGTTTATTTTTTTGCAAAGATAGTAATTTATTTTATTAATAATATTATCTCACCACTATATTCATTATTAATTTCATCTTAATTTTTCAGTTGACTTTTGAAGAAAAAATACTGAATTTATGATATATAAAGTAGCATATTTATACCTTTGACAAAGGGGGAGCGTGCGCTCCCCCTTTTTTTACAGTTTATGACAGTTTATGACACAGTAAGACATTTCAATATTTTGTAATTGCCTGATATTCAACAATCATTTGTGTCATGATGAATCATGAGATGTCATATTAAAATCCTATCAGGCGCACTGATGAGTATCTTGTTGAATTTCAGCAAGATACTTGTTTTTTAACCTTCAGTTAATTATTATGACGGTATCACCCAATCCTGGAAAAAAACACAGAAATGACTACGTTTGTTAAACCAAATGAGATACAAATCACTTAAATGTCTTCTGTTATAAATTTATTCATCTAAAAATCATTTTCAGTGTCTACTTAAACAATCTGGTGCAACTACCTTTTTTTAATAATGATTGATGATAATTCATAAACTATAACTGCGATTAAAGGGGGAGGTTTGCGTGCCCTGCACGCATCCCCCCCCTTGCACTAAACAGTTTTTTGTATTATGAATTGTGCATTATGAATTGTGCATTAATCATAGTCCCAAAATGATGTTGTAGACGGCGGTGACGTCGCTACCGGTCACTTCGCCATCGCCATTTTGGTCGCCATTAAAAATCTCGGTATCTTGACCAAAGAGAATGTGGTTGTAGAGAGCCGTTACGTCACTGCCTGTAACCTCACCATCGCCGTTTACATCGCCGGCAACAGGCACATTATCACCTTCTACAAAAACTTCATTAACATTAAAGATACTAGTCGATAACGCTGCTGAAGCTGAACTTAAAAAATCATGTCCGTCACCAATATACTCATAAAGATAATAATACCTACCATCACCGGTATGATAATAGCGGATAAAGAAACCGCCAGCTGCTCTCTCCACAACGTGGCATAGATATGAACTGTTTATGTCAGAAGTAACGAATTGGGCCTCCTCAAGATATCCGTGGGCGGCTCTGTTATAAATCAGAATCTTGTCAGATGAGACTTGTACAAAGCACCAAAGGAAATTATCTTCGGTTGATGCCGTGGGAGTTAATTTAATCTGATCGAAAATGCTTGCGTTTGGGTCAAAATAAACATACTTGCCGTTAATTATCAGCTGATACCAGTGGATGGGAAGAGTGGTGGAGCTGGGTGTTGTCACAAATGGCAATGCCCGCGCTGCAAACGTCACCATCAGCAATGAGACAATGAGTAAGATTTTTTTCATACACTATAAGTTTATGAAGTTAATAATATAGTTATTTCAATTTGCAAATTTAGCCATTATTTCTCAATTATAATTATAAAAACTAAAAAACTCATAGATCCCTTTCGGTTCTCCAAAGTTCATTTATCTTCTTATTCCATCGAACAACAAATGAGATAGTGTAAACATTAGCATGCTTACGCAAGATAGTTCTGACGCTATAGTTAAACGTTATCATGGTGTTTTCAATTGCGACTACAAAGGAAAAAAATAATTATGATATGGGGGAGCGTGCGCTCCCCCTTTTTTGAAGTTCATGACATTTTATGACACAATAAGATATTTTGAGACACCCCAAGTGCCTGAAAATCAACAATTGTTATGTCTTATCGTTTTTTGTATTATGAATTGTGCATTAATCATAGTCCCAAAATGATGTTGTAGACGGCGGTGACGTCGCTACCGGTCACTTCGCCATCGCCATTTTGGTCGCCGTTAAAAATCTCGGTATCTTGACCAAAGAGAATGTGGTTGTAGAGCGCGGTTACGTCACTGCCTGTTACCTCGCCATCGCCGTTTACATCGCCAGCCACTGCAGGAGTCACCTCGGTCACAGTGGTGCTGGTGAGCCTGAAGAAGAAGTCGCGAGTGGCAGTGATGTCGTAGTCGGGCAACTGCTGTCCGTTGTTCCAGTTGTTGAAGATGAGATGGTAGTTGCCTCCCTCGGTGTCGAGCAAGAACACTTTGTAGCTTTTTCCAGCCACGATAGAGTCGCCCACGGTTGCCTCACCAGGCCAAGCGCCAAAGAGCTCGCTATCACCCCAGGCATAAAGTCCCAGAGCATCCCATCCTGTTTGGTCATCGACAAAGACGTAGTGTTTAGAAGCTGGAATCTTGGGTAGCTCTCCGCTCACGGCGAAGTCATCGATGCCAATGGCCATAGCACTCTGAGCAGCGGTCCCGCTTGCCACACTGATGTTCCATGCAAGGTAAAGATCGCATCCTCGTGCAATGGGCACTTCAAGCACATCGCTCACCGCTACTGTCTCACCAGGCACGCTGGCATAGCCTGCTGTCTCGCTGTCGGGGGCCAGATAGGTGTGGAACTTGTCGCCCGCGCTAGTCCAGTTGCGTCCGTCAATAGAGTAGTAGAGTTGAACCGCAAAGCCAGCGGTATTTGAGCCCTTGCGGTATTTCTCCACGTTGTAGCTCACGTTCACGTTCTCGATATTCTTCTTGCCAGTGTTGAGCAAGTGAGTATAGAGGTTCACACAACGGGTGCCGTCGGCCACGCCGGTGGAAATGCCACCCAGTGCGCGGTCCTCGGTGTCGTCGGCACCAAAGTTCCAAGTACCATTCTTGGCATTGCTGGGCAGGTTCACACCACCGCTGTACATCGTGTTGGCATCGGCTTGGTCGAAGCGTCCCACAGTGCGTGGAGCCGTTGTGATGCGGTCAATGCGCCAAGCCTCGGGCAGGGTGGCGGTTGCGGCGTCACCCATGGTGTTGAATGCCTCGCTGGCATTAAGGGTTTCCTCGTTGAATTCGATTGCGGGATAAACTACTACCTCGGTGGTAGCGGTAGCTACTGTAACGGTAGCATCGGCGCTGAAGTTGCCAGTTGTGGCATTAACGTTGAATGTGCCATTAGTGCCATCGCTGGTAAAGGTGTTGTTCTCATTGATAGCACCACCACCACTCAGCGTCATCACTACAGGACTCTCGGGCTCAATTTCCATGTCATACTGGTCGCGTACTGTAACCTTGTAGTTCACTTGGGCAGCAGTGTGGTCGACATAGTTGGTAAAGCCATTCAAGGCATTGCTGGCATAGGTGCGCATGCTAGCCGCGTCGGTAGCGCTGAGGCTACTTGGCGCATAAGTTATTGAGGCGGGATCCTCGCCGAAGATTAAGCCATATTCCATTGCAGCGGCCATGTAGGTAGCCTTGAGTGTGGGGTGACGGTCGTCGAGGAACCATGTGTTAGTGCCCTCGCTTCCCTCAGCGTCGTAGACAGCCTGATAGGCCACACCCACAGGGCATAGTGTCACGCCCAGGTCGGCAGCCACATCTTGATAATTCTTTACGAAAGTGCTGTTGAAAGCCGTGTAGTTGCTCCAGTCTCCACTGTAGGCCCAGTTCACGGGCACAATGATGATGGCATTGGGGTTAGGGCAATAATCACGTATGTAGTCTACCCATCGCTTCACGTTGGCACGGAAAGTCTCTATGTCGGTTCGTGGTAGCGAGCTTTGCTCTTGCAGGATAATGTGGCTCCATGCCTGGCTACGCACAAGCATCTTGGCGCCAGGATTGCCATCCTCGGCCACTCCATCGCCCTCATCCCAATGAGCCTTTAGCGACTTGCCAAGCAGTGTGTGCTTGGTCCAGTTGGCGTTCTTGCCCATAGCAGTGGCAATGTCGTTAAACACAGCATCCTGGTCGTTGTAGTAGATTAAACTATTGTTGAGCGAGAGCACTTTCACCTGCTCGGGCAATTCTGGCACAAGCACCACGTTAGCGGGTTGTAGAGTCATGGTAGTAGCTACCGAGGCACTCTTCACGAGCGAGAATTCGCCAGTGTTGAGGTTGAAGGTAACGTCATAGGTTCCTGGAGCTGTCGACACCATTCCAGTCTCTCCCTTGATGAGTGTGCCACTGGTGTTGTCGCCTGCGAGGTCGCTCTCGGCTCCCCACACGCCCACCATGCCCAGCTTCTGGTATATGCGCCAGTGGCTGAAGCCATCGCTTCCGGCAGGCATAGTCACCATGCCTGTGAAGACGCCCTCGGCTGTGAGAGTGAGTTTGCCACTGGCATCCATGTAGTCCCAGCCAGTGTTGTCGCCAATGACGTAGACCTCGGTCAGGTCGCCCTCATCGTCATTGCCCTGTAGTAATAGCGTAGCCTCGCCATTGGCAATGGTGAGGACAATGCGCTTGCATTCGTAGGTGTTACCGCCACACGAGATGTTGTCGTTAGTGCCAAGCACCAGAGCATAGGGTGTGTCGAGCAGTGCCATGGAGCCGTTGCTACCATAGTTGCATGCCGAGCTCCAGCTGGCATCGGCCACCTTGAAGGCTCCGCTCAGCGTCTTGTCATAGAGAGCATACACTCCCTCGCCCTCGTCGCTGAATTCCCACTCGGCTACAGCACCCCAGCTGTTCACCTCGCCACGCAAGTAGATACCTGAAGCCACAAAGGGAGGTCGCGATGGGTCTACCCATCCTGTGTAGTTTTGCGGGTCGGTAATCTCGGTCACCTCACTAGCGGTGAGGCACAGGTAATAGTCGCGGTTGGCGCTGATGCTGTAAGTCAAGTTCTTGGAGCCACCGTCGGTGAAGTTGAGAGTGTGGCTGTTGCCATCCATGTCGATAGCCCACACTTTGTAGGGAACACCATTTACAACGGCGCTGCTTTGGGGCAAATCACCGTTAAGGTAGAGGTTACTCCACTTGGTCACGTCTTCCACATAGATGTAGGCACTCTGGTCTTGCGAGGCAAAAGTGGCGTCAATCACCACATTGTCGAGTGCCAAACCCATGGCCTTGCTGGGGCTAGAGCCGGCAGCCACGCTGATGTTCCATGCCAGATACATCACCTCGCCGGCAGCAAGGTTCACCTTGAGTTGCTTGCCGGCAACCGCTGTGGTGGTGATGGGCACTGTGGCGGCGCCTGCCGTGGCAGCGTCGGGTGCGAAATAGTTGTAGAAATCAGTCCCGGCACTGGTCCAGTTAGTGCCATCGGTCGAAGTGTAGAGTTGCACAGCAAAGCCCTCGGGGTTGTCGCCATTGCGATACTTCTCGATGTCGTAGCTAAAGGTGAGCTTACTCAGTGGCTCGCTAGCGGCATTCTTGATGCTTGTCATCACGTTGATGCATCGCGTGCCGTCGGCAACTGTGGTTGATAGTCCTCCCACCGAGCAATCGCTGGGCTCGGCACTCGACTGGAAGTTCCAAGTGCCATTCTTGGCATTGCTGGCAAGGTTAGTGCCGCCAGTGTACATCACCGTGCTTGACGCGCTGGCAAAACTGCCCACGGTACGCGCGGCTGTGAGATTGCGGTCCACACGCCATCCCTCGGGCATGGTGAGAGTGGCTGCAGTGCCGTCCCACATACTGTCGAAGTTCTGCGTGATGTGTGCTTGAGAAGCCGTCACCTCAAGCGCATCTTGTGCCTGCAAGGCATTGCTCCAACCAGTGAGCAATGTGGCAGCCACAATCAGTAAGAAATGCTTTTTCATGTTGTAATAGGGTTATTAAAAATTGGTTTTTAATGAGTTGATATTTTTCTGCACAAAATTACCACATTAATAATATAAGAAAAATACATCTCAAGGAAAATCAAAACATGATGAAAGCATATAATACTGTTCCTCAATTATTTAGAAATAAAATACCAGTTCAAAAATCAAACCTAATCCCACCTTGTGTGTGGGTCAAACTATGAAATCCTGTCTGTTGAGAAAGACAATTATAGAGCGAGGCATGACCCGTATATTGAAGCAAAGCTCTTCAATTTACAGGTGTAACTTAATGCCACTCTCGTCTCTTGTCTAGTCGTTTGCTGGAACTTATTGTGTTACTTGAGCTTTCTCATGAGAGTTTTGTCACCCACAATCCACACTATGTCGCCTGCGAGGAACATGATGTTTGGGTCGGGGGAGAGGTAGTCATCGTCACGTTCCACTGCTACCAGTAGCGACTTGTAATCTTCGCGCAAACGAGCCTCGGCGAGCCTCTTGCCCACCAGTGGTGACCGCTCGGTGAGGACAAAATGCTTGAAACTAACCTCGCTAGATGTTGTCTCGGCCTTCGAGGGCTTAGCTTCGAGTAGTGGTAGCAGAGCTTGTATTTGGTCGTCGGTGCCAATGACACCTATTTGGTCGCCAGGGAAGATGCGCATGTTGCCGGTGGGTACAGGGTAACGCACCGAGTTGCGCTGAATGTCAACCACATTAATGCCATATTTACGCCTAAGGTCGGCATTGCGTAGTCGTTCACCCACAAATGGGCAGTCGTAGCCCACAGTCATGTAGGCGAGGTGCATGTCGCTCACCAGGTTGTGTCCCTTTCCCGTGCGGCGGTTTTCACGCTCATTGACGTTGCTCATGAATCGTTTCTCCACATTCTCCAGCTGCTTGCGTGCCATGGGGGCGAGCAGCAATAGCAGCACCACAATGTAGATGAGTGCTACCACCACTGAGGTAACGCTAGAGTAGAAGCCGTAGAGCAAAGCAGTGATAAATGCCACTGTGAGCATTCCACCCACCAGCATCATCACCACGCGTGGCATCACCACCACGCCATTGGCGTGGGCCTGTTGTAATTCCTTGCGCTCACGACGGTCGAAGCTGGGAGTGATGATGGCATAGAAGAATGGCGACAGCAGCACCAGTGCTCCAACCATGCTCAGCAATACCGCCACGTGGTGGTTGGTCATGGTGGTGAGCAGCTTTATGACTAATGGCAGCAGGTAGCTTCGCAGCAAGAATATCGCAGCCACGATTACCGCCGAGTAGAGCACCAGTCTGAGGGCATGACGTTTGACAATGCTCACCCACATGTTTCGGTGCGAGGGCTTGACATCGGCATTAGCGGTACGGCTATATCCGTCAAGGATGATGTTCCATTTCTTGGGCAAGAGTTTCTCCACGCGGTTGTAGCATGGCAACGCGCTCTTGATGAAGAATGGGGTGGTAAAGGTGGTTATCACGCTCACCGTCACAATTATGGGATACACGCTATCGTCGAGTACGCCCAGCGTTGTGCCCAGCGTGGCGATGATAAACGAGAATTCACCTATCTGTGTGAGGCTGAAACCGCTCTCCATTGCTATCTTGAGTGGCTGGCCAGTGGCAAGCATGCCTGTTGTGCCAAACACTATCATTCCCACTATCACTACCACCGACAGTAGCGTGATAGTGCCGGCATACTGCACAATCACTTCGGGATTAACCATCATGCCCACCGAGATGAAGAAGACTGCGCCAAAGAGGTCCTTCACAGGACTCACGATGCGCTCAATGCGCTCGGCATCGGGGGTGCCGGCAAGAATCGAACCCATGACAAAAGCTCCAAGCGCTAGCGAAAAACCACTCTCGACCGAGAATATCGCCATCAGGAAGCATAGCCCCATGGAAATGATGAGCATCATCTCGTCGCTAATGACACGCCTGAAACGACGGAAGATGGTGGGTATAACGAATACTCCCACCACAAACCAAATGATGAGGAAGAACCCTAACTTGAGGATGCTCTTGAGCATCTCGCCACCCTCGACAGTCTTGTTGATAGCTATCGACGAGAGGAGCACCATCATCACCACGGCAAAAAGGTCCTCAACAATGAGTACCGCAAACACACCCGGCACAAAACGGCGGTGACGAAGGTTGAGGTCGGTGAGTGCTTTCAGGATAATCGTGGTCGACGACATCGAGAGCATAGCTCCCAGGAAGATACTGTTAATCGACGTGAAGCCCATGGTCTTGCCTATGATAAATCCCGTTAGCATCATGCCCATCACTATTATCAGTGCCGTGGCTATGGCGGTGCCACCGGCATTTATGAGCTTCTTGAAACTAAACTCAAGACCCAGCGAGAACAAGAGGACTATAATGCCCAGCTGAGCCCAAAACTCGATGTTGGCCTCGTTGCCAACCGATGGCAGGAAGACGAAGTGTGGACTGGCAATAAAGCCCGCTACAATGTAGCCTAGCACCACAGGTTGCTTGAGTAGCTTAAAGATTATTGTTGCTGCCGCTCCCAGCGTCAATATCAGCGCCAGGTCATAGATTAATGCTTGTATTTGAACTTCATCCATTGGTTTATCTTATAGTGGGGGAGTTAAGCCCGGTTTTAAATTTTGCCACAACCTCCTTACACGAGGATGCGCTTTCATGAGATACATTATTTTTTGCACACTCTCATCTTATAAACTGCAAAAATAGAGATAAAATTGCATTTTGCCAAACGAAAACATAGAAGTGGCACCACGGCGCAAAAAAGTTGCTCATTTACCCCTTGTCCCTTGGTTACACGGGCTCATAACTACATAAAAAAAAGGAAAGGCTGACGCTTTAGGTGGTCAGCCTTTCAGAGTTAATTATGATAATTGGGTTTAGTATTATTCACCCTTGCTGTGTGAGAAGTAGATGCCACCACACAGCTCAATCTTGTCATTGAAGGTGTCCTTGTAACCAATCATGGTGAGTTCATCTTCCACTTCGATTCCTGCTGTAGCAATCCAGTTCTTGCGGTTGTCGCCGGTGGCGCCATAGCCAGGATAGCAACCGTAGACGTAGAGGCTGTTAGAGCCATCGGTCAAGTAGAGGTTGCCATAGGTTGGGTTGTCGATGCTCTCGATGATGCCAGAGACGCGGTAGTACACGTTCTTATCGTCGGGCTTAGTGAGGAACTCGGCGATGCTAATGTCGGTGACGGGGATGTGAGACTCGTAAACGCCACCCTTCGACATCTGTGGGTTACCATTGAAAGAGCCACGCTTGCCCACTATGGTAACGATATCACCTTCCTTGAGTCCCAGGCTCTCAAACTCTCCTTGAGCACCCATGTGGTAGATAGCCACCTCGCCACTGTAATCGCGCAGTGTAAAGTCGCCCGACGAAGCCTTGGTAACCTTTTGGATTACACCTGTGAGGCGATATTGAGTGTTGTCCTCGGCAGCTGCCAGGAACTCAGCAACTGTTGCGGCTACGATAGCGCCGGTTTGCTTGATAGTTGCGGTTACAGCGCTCTCTTGCGAGCCATTGCTGGTCTTGAAGGTAACCTCAGCGCTGCGGTCGCCACCGGCGTTAGCGCCAGCGTGGAAGGTTACGGTGGGGTTGCTGCCACCGGTAATGTTGCTGATAGAGAGCCAGCTCTTGGCAGCCTCAGGAATCTCAACGCTCACGCCGTTGCCCTTGCTGGTGAGGTTAACTGTTACGTTACCACCCTCGAGAGGAATAGTTGCGTTCTCAGGATCGATGCTCTCAACCTTGAGAAGTGATTTCACCAGTTTAATAACAGTAACTTTCTCCAGCTCAGCAGCACCATTGTAGAACTTCAATGGACCCTCAACGGTGATGATGTCGCCTTCCTCGATGCCCCAGTCGGCAATGGGGAAGCCCTTTTCCTTACCACTCTTGTTGAGAGTGCCATAAATTTGAAGATTGCCGGTGCCATCGTTGATGTAGAAGTTACCGTACTCCAAGTTGTAGATGTTGTTAACGGCACCAGTCACACGGTAGGTCATGCCCTCGTTGCCAGCGGCAACCTCGGCGCAAGTGGCAGTCTTAATTTCCGACAGGCCTTGAAGCACCTTGATGTGTTGCTTGCGTCCTGCGCAAGAGATGGTAAGGTCGGCGTTGCGTCCGTTGAGAGCTGCATCGGCTTTAAATGTTACCTCAGTCTCGCCGGCACCACCCTGCTGGGGAGTGATAGTGAGCCAAGAAGGAATTTTCTCAATATCATCAAAGCTCCACGCGTCTTTGGCAGTGACAATGATAGATGTAGAGCCACCTTCCTTGTCAATGGCTACATAGGAGCGCGAAACCTGAATCTCGTCGAGCAATGTAATCTTGTCGTCGTCGGAGCAACTAACCAGCATTGCACCTAGCAGTGCGATAAATGCGGGAATAAAATATCTTAGTTTCATAGTTAGGATATTGCTTTAATTAATTAGTTGAAAATATACTTAACACCAATTGCTACGCTCCAGCACTGACCAATGGCATGGTTAGGAGCCCAAGTCTTAGTGTCGCCATTGATAGCGGCGGGAGTAGAGAACAATGGATAACCCTGTGCGTCAACGCCCTCATACTTGAGAATGCGAGCCTCGCTGCCAATCTCGGGGTTCAGGTACTTGCTCACGCCCCAGCTCGAGTTGAAGAAGTTGAGAACGTTCTTCATGTCGAAGCTCAGCTGGATAGTGTGCTTGGTAGAGCCGGCACGGAAGTTGAAGTCGTGCTTGTAACCCAGGTCGATGCGGTGTACCCATGGGCTGTAAACGCTATAGGCCTCGGCATACTTGCCCTGATGGTTCTTCAGGTAGCTATCGTTGTGAACGAAACTCATGAAACGGTCGCGGTCGTCAGCGCTCTTGAAGCGGAACTCGCCAGCCTCAACTTGTGCGTCGGTGGGAACGTAAATTGCATCGTAAGCGTAGCCGTCGCCGTTCATGTCGTTGGTGGTCATGTAAGAGTAGTTGTAGCCGCCACGCCAGGTCTCATAGATGAGGCTGTAGTGGTTGCCACTGCGGTCGTGCAGTGTAGCGCTAGCGATGAAGCGGTCGGGGGTAACATACTGCGAGTTGTGCAGCTTGATGTTGTTGGGACCCTCGGTAGTGGGAACATAGGTGAAAGCACTCTCGGCTGCCGAACCTGGCATACCAGTGATTTCCTTCGACACGGTGTGAGTGTAAGAAGCCATGAGGCTTACCCAGTCGGCAGGCTTAGCGGTTGCCATGAGGTTAGCGCTCCAGCCGTAGCCCTTGCTAGTGTTCTCGAGGACGAATGCCTTAGTGTTAGTGCGGAATCCTGCAGGATAGATGGGACGGTTGTCAATACCATTGAAGCGGGCAAAGCCACCCACGTTAGGAATTGACCAGTCGCTGATGGTAACGGCGTTGATAGTCTTGTTGAAGATTGCCTCGGCTGTTACAGTGAATGGGAACGAAACGGGCAGTGCATAGTCGATAGCAAGTGAAGATTTCCACACCTGTGGCATCTTGAACTTGGGATCTACACCATTAACAGCCGAGGGAACTGTACCGTCCTCGGGCTTAACAGTTTGGGGATAACCCATGTCGAAGAGTTTCTGCTGCAGGGCAGCGATAGTTGCATGACCTTCGCTGTCGGTAACGAGACCGCCGGCAAACTGGTTCATGTCGGTGTTCTTAGCATTGAGCTGTGCTTGGTATTGAACCATACCGCCATTGGTGGGCATGTTGGTGAAGAATACCAGTGGCAGACGGCCCGAGAAGAGACCTGTACCACCACGCAACTTGAAGCTCTTGTCGCCAAATACATCATAAACGAAGCCCACGCGTGGCGAGAATGTAACGCTGCTGTTAGGCCACTTGCCAGTGTCGATGTTGCGAACGTTACCATCTTTGTCGTAGTAGTCAAGTGCAAGGATTTTATTGTTGGTCATGAGGTCCTTGTTGTTGAAGAAGAGACCGTCGATGCGCAAGCCATAAGTGAGTTTGAACTTTTCGTTAACGTTCCACTCGTCCTGACCATAGATGCCAGCCTTGTTGAATTGTACGCGGGCGGCTGGATGGGTCTCACCATCGTAGCCGTAGGTCAAGCACACTACCTCGGGAGCGGCGCCATTGATGAAGTCGTCAACGCTAGCGTAGCGGTAGTAACCTGTACCGTTGCGCATGTACTGGTTGTCGGCCATTTGGTGCTCGAAGTTGATACCGGCAGTGATTTTGTGGTTTCCGGCATAGTAAGTGATATCGTCCTTGATGTTCCAGATGGTGTTGTGCACGGCGTTGTTCCAGGTGAAGAGCTCATAACCTAGAGCCATGTAGTTGCCGTTGTTGCCAGTGCCATCCTGGATGTCGATGAATGGGAACTCGTTAGAGTTAGTGCCACGCACGTCGTCGAGTTTTGACCAGGTGGCGAGGAACTGGTTAGAGAGATTGTCACCCAAGCGGCTGTTGAGGTCGAAAGAGAGTGAGTGAACCAGATTCTTCATCGAGTACATAGAGTTGGCAAATATCATTGAGTATTGCGAAGCGCGACCGTAGGACGAGCGAGTGCCTCCGTCCATTGAGGTTGCGTTGGCGGCGTTCCACACATTATTTTTAGTGTAGTTGTAGCGCAGTGCCAAGTGGTGATCGTTAGTGATGTTCCAGTCGATGCGGGCAAGCAACTTGTAGTTACTCTCGTCGGCAGGGAAGCTGGTGTATGAACCAGTGTCGTAACCGTACTTATCCATCACGTGTTTTTGAACGCGTTGCATGTCGGCGATAGTGGTGCGTGAGAGGTAGTTGTCGGGATCGGCAACTCCGTCCTCTGAGGCGCGCCAGCGGTTGGCAACGGTAGGCACTTTCGACATCTCACCATTGACAAAGAAGAACAATTTGTTCTTGATGATGGGACCACCTAGGGTGAAGCCGTAGGTAGTAACACGGTCCTTGGCGCGAGCGCCGGCGATTTGCTCGCCATCCACAGCGTCGCCACGCATGTTCTCGTTGCGGTGATAGATGTAGGCACTGCCCTTGAAGGTGTTGTTACCACTCTTGGTAATGGCATTTACACCACCGCCAATGAAGTTGGTTTGACGCACGTCGTAGGGCGAGATTACCACTTGCATTTCCTCGATAGCATCGAGCGAGATGGGGTTTCCACCACCAGGCAGGTTGCTGCTAAGACCGAAGTTGTTGTTGAAGTTGGCACCATCCACGGTGAAGTTGGCGGTACGTCCATCGGCACCGGCAAAACTCATTCCGTTGCCTCCATAAGGCGAGAGGCGAGTAACGTCGGTGATACTGCGAGTTACAGTAGGCAGGCTGGTAATCTGCACGTTGGTGATGTTGGTCGAGGCACCAGTTTTCTCAGTAGCGAATTTAGACCCTGAGCCTAGCACAACCACCTCTTCGAGCTGATTAGCGTCGGCACTCATCTGCACTGGCAAGTTGTAGGTCTCACCAAGTGAGAGTGCGATTTCGGTCATCACCTTGGTTTTGTAACCGATGTAAGACACTGTAGTGGTGTAAGGACCGCCGGTACGCATACCCTGAATGTTGAAACGTCCATCCAGGTTGGTAACGGCATTGTACTCAGTGCCCGAGGGCATGTGTACAGCTTTTACCACTGCGCCAATGAGTGGCTCATTAGCTTCGTCGGTGATTACACCCGTCATCGACGAGGTTGTAATCTGCGCATTCAATGACATTGCCGCACAGAGCAACATCATCAACGTTGATAAGTAAAATCTTTTAAGCATAAAATTTGAAAATTAATAAAAAATTAATTGCAATAAATGTAATTTTAAGTTCATTCACAGAGTGTCGTGGTTTTATACAAAAAAACGCACACCGTTATTAGACAATGTGTTCTAATAGCGGTGCGCGGTCTCTATACTCTAAGCTCACAGTCTTTACACTTGGCGATATCAAGTCCCCAGCAGTATAAGGCTGACTGCTAGGGTAGTTACCTTCAAATATTAAGTACTGTAATAGAGCCATTTGTTGGATTATGCACAAAATTACGGTGCAAAGGTATTGATATTTTCTCAATTGAAAAAAACTTCCAGCAACAAGTTTTCAACATTAACCATTTTAACAAAAAGAGTGGTAATGGGCGTGTGTTGTTTATGGGCTGATTTACAGTGCCCTATGGTGAAAAGATGTTGTCGATTTGTTAAATTCTTGCTTGAAATAACACTTTTCTCAGTGTGTTATGTTATTTCTTGTGATGAAATATATTTAGTCTTTTTTTATATTATTTTAATAAGTTGTGTAATGTGTTGATTTTCTTGTGGTTACTTCTTTTATGGGGTGTACTGTCATAAAAAAAGCTTTATTTTTTTGAAACATTTTGCCACCTTTGTGCGTCTAATGTGCAAAAACATTGCATCATACTTGAAAAAATAGAGAAAATGAAGAAGTTTACAGCGTTTTTATTGATGATTGCATGCTCAATGGCAGCTCTTGCCCAGAGTTATAGCGTGCAATGCCTTGTGAACGACAGTGAAGGCGAGGGAGTACCCTTTGCGACAATCTACGTTTATAACAGTAACGACACCGCGACGGTAATATCAAGTGGCGTGAGCGATGCCTTTGGTAAGGTGAATCACAGCATCTCCAAGCCGGGAAGCTATGTGCTTAAGGTCAACTTCGTGGGAATGACCGAGGAGAAGCGAAACTTTGAGGTGTCGAAATCTCAACCAACATCTCAGTTGGGAACTATAGTGTTATCAACTTCGGCCACTATGCTTAAAGAGGTGGTGGTGAGTACACAGCGCCAACTTGTCAAGACTGAGATCGACCGCCTGAGCTATGACGTGCAGGCCGATGCCGATAGCAAGACTAACAACGTGCTCGACATGCTCAAGAAAGTGCCCATGGTCACAGTCGACGGCCAGGATGATATTCGTGTGAAAGGCACTACTTCATTCAAAGTGTACCGCAACGGTCACCCCGACCCCGCACTCAGCGGACAGAACATGAAGGAGATACTCAAGGCGGTGCCGGCGAGCATGATTAAAAAAATTGAGGTGATTACCGACCCTGGAGCAAAATATGACGCCGAGGGCACAAGCGCCATCCTCAACATTGTGATGGCCGACTTTGGAGGTGGCGGTGGAGCCACCATGAATGGTGTGACCGGCACTGTGGGCGCCGGCGTGAACAACACCGGCAGCATTAATGGCAACGCTAACATCACCGCTCAGGTCAATAAGGTGGTGGCATCACTTAACTACGGCTATCATGGACAGAACCGTCACGGCTCTCACAACCTGAGCGAGAGCGAGTACACCTATGCCAACACAGGCAACGTGCTCAGCACCGACAACGACTCCCGTGCCAGCGTCAATGTACACTACGGCGAGCTCAGCGCCAGTTGGGAACCCGACACCATCAACCTGGTGTCGCTCTCGTTTGGTGGCTTCTACTACGACTATCATGGCGACGGTATCAACCATGCCCGCATGACCGACGCAAGCGGTAACGTCCTGTATCGCTACACTACCAATGGTCACGCGCCCAAGGGCGACTTCTACGACCTGCATGGGCGCCTCGACTATCAGCGCAAGTTGCGTCACCCAGGCGAACTGCTCACATTGAGCTATATGCTCTCGACTAACCACAACGCGGCTAAGACCATCTCCACCTTCAGCGACATGCTCAACTGCCCGTTCCCCTACACCGGGCAAACCAACGACACCAAGGAGAACTTTGCCGAGCACACTTTCCAGCTCGACTGGACACGCCCCTTTGCCAAGTATCACCAGATTGAAACTGGTGTAAAATATATCAACCGCCTCAACAAGAGCGAGGCGGCATTCGACTACACTGGCACGCCCGAGATGAACAACACCACGCTCTTCAACCATCGCACTCATGTGGCTGCCGCCTATCTGAGCTATCGCTTCAGCAAGAACAACTGGACTACTCGCGCCGGACTGCGCTACGAGTACAGTCGCCTCAACGCCGAGTTCCCCGATGGCAAGCAAGAGAACTACCATCGCAACCTTAGCGACCTGGTGCCCGACCTGAGCGTGGAATATAAGTTTGACTGGGCGCACAGTCTCAAGATCAACTACTCGACAACCATTCAGCGACCTGGCATCAGCTATCTGAATCCAGCCGTTGACGAGAGCCCAACCAGTCGCTCATTTGGCAATCCCCACCTGAGCAGCTCACGCAACCACAGCATAACACTGACCTATATGCAGATAGGCTCTAAGCTCACTTTCAGCCTTAGTCCAAGCATCTCGTTCAGCACTAATCAAATTACTGGCGTGCAATACACCGAGGGCGACATCTTCGTCTCGACCTATGCTAATACCCTCAAGAGTCGCAATCTTGGGCTGAGCGGATTCATGCAGTGGACCATCAGCAAGAATACCAGTTTTACCTTCAATGGCAACGTGGGCCACAGTCGCTACAAGAGCGAAGAACTGGGCCTGGAGAACAAGCGATGGAACTCATTCTTCTATGCCCAACTTAACCAGCAGCTGCCATGGAAGCTGCGCCTGAGCGTGAGCGGTGGCGAGTGGAGTGGCGGCATCAGCGGTCTTTATGGCTATTACACCGGTAGCTGGTTCTACAACCTGGGCTTGCAGCGCTCGTTCCTCAAGGAGGACCGACTCACTGTGCGCCTGAGTGCCGACAACTTCCTCAATTCGAGCAAGTTCAATACCATGAAGAGCTACATCAGTCAGGGCGATTACACCGGCTGGAGCAAGAATAAATGGCTATCGCGCGGATTCCGCATTAGCTTCAGCTACCGTTTTGGCTCGCTCAAGGCCCATGTTAAGCGCACCGACAAGACCATCGAGAACAACGACGTGGTGGGCGGCTCGCAGCAGGGCGGAGCTGGTGGCTCCGGAGGCACCGGTGGCTCTGGTGGTCAGCAAGGGACCGGGATGTAGAAAACATGATTTTAAGTCGTGTGACGGTGTGCCAAAAAAGGGGTGACTAGATACTAAAGCCTCATTTTGGCACACCTGCTTTAACATTAATTGTGGAAATATTTTAGTGTTGTTTAAACTAAAATGTTTATCTTCGCAGTTAATTATTTAAGGGGTTTGGGTTAAACCCCAATCGGCCATTAGGGTGCGAAACATTTTTTTAATTGGCTGTAAACAAAAAGAGTAAATGCTATGAAACCTATTACCAATATATTGCTATTGCTGGCACTTGTGTGCTATGTGTTCTTGCCTTTGTTTGAGATTTCCTTTATTGGGAGCTTGTCGGGCTTGAATTTTACCGCTAGCATGATTACTGAGAACAAAGGATTTCAATACACATTCTTTGCGCTTATCCCTTTCATCACGTTGTTCCTTGCCATTGGCTTCAACTGCCTGAAAAATCGCTACTGGGGAATAGTGGTGGCAGTAATTATATTCTTTGCCATCTATTTCTTTGTAAACTTGAGCACCATGTTCCATGGGTTCTCGCTCACTCACGACCCACAGGTGGCTCCAAGTGCCGAGATGGGTGAAGGTATGCCCGTTGCCGGGCTGGGAATAGGGTACTATGCTAGTTTTGCTCTAACGGTGTTGTCGCTATTGTCGGCTCTGGTGTCGATGATGCCTTTCAAGTTTAACAAGCGCCTGGAGGAAAGCATTGATAAGCGTTTTGAGACTAGCAAGAAACAAATTTCAAAGGTGGGTCATGGCATCAACGACGAGATACACAAGATAGGTCACAGGCAAGACAAGCATGAGAAAGCAGTTGCGACCGATGCTGCCACCACTACACCCGAAGAAGAAAAAGTGAATGTGGAGGATGAGTCTCGATTTATGCCCAAGGGTGAAGACGCTTCAACATCCGTTGCGGGCGATGATAGTCGCTTCATGCCTGCGCGGTCACCCCAGGAGGAGAAGTATAGCGACTACATGCCTAAGTAGCTCATCAAGTTTATCAAGGCAGTAAAAAAAACTTTCATTTTTTTAGAAATCGCTTGTTAGGATGCATTTTTTTAAATATATTTGCATCCTAATCATTTTATGCCTAAAAAATAGTAATACTTAAACATTGATATTTATGAAACAGAACAATTACTCATTTCTTAAGTGCAAGTTGCGGTCTTGGTGGCTGCTAGTGTTGCTCATGCTCTTCATGGGTTCGGGAGTGGCACAAGCTGTCGACTACGTCACGCTCAACACCGGCGCAGGCTACACCCATTCCTACCTGGTGAGCAACTGCAGTGGCAAGCATGTGACGGTGAATGGCACCGGCACGGTGACGCTCAACGTGAGTGGCGAACTCAACATCAAGGAACTTTTTGCTCCAACTGCAACTGTCAACATCGTGCTGAGCAATAGCGCCATGTTCCGTATTGAGCAAGATGCCGACAACGAGAATGCCGCCGTTAATTGCAAGAACATCACTATCACCAACAGTAGCGGTGCCAGCCAGGGGCACGTGATTGTCACCGCTCCCCACACCGGCATCGCCATTCAGGAAGGCGGCAAGGTGCAGGTGAACTATCTCTCGCTATTGAGCGTGACCTCTCACACAGCGAGTGCGGTGATTGCTCAAAACAATTCTGTGCTTGAGGTAAACAATGGTTTGCTTTCACTCAAGGGTGCTACCCATGCGTTCAGACCTTGGGATAAGAATTTTGTAACTGGCATATTTACTGTTAAGGGTTCTTATAGCAATGTGGAAGTGCGTGGCAGCATTGGTGGTGATTGCACCATCCAGTCGTTTAACGTGGAGGGCTGCAGCTACATGAACATCATTGGCAATAACCGGGAAACGGCGGTTCATGCCCACGATGTGAACATTACTGGTGGCAAGGTTTATGTAACCCAAACTGGTGGCACACCGCAATATACCGACGCTCACGGTCTTTTTGCCACTGAAAATGCCACTATCTCTTATTGCCAGCTCGAAGCCAACTCGGCTGCCGGCCATGCCATTAGGGTGCAAGGCCCGCTGGTGATTAACAATGCCAATGTGAGGGCTATTGGCGGCAAGAATGGTGTCATGACGTGGAGTGCCCAGTTGCTTGGCAATGCCGAGAATAGCAATGTCTTGGCTGTGGGTAATGAGTATGGGTTCTATAGCCAATCGACCATCGACATCGCCAGCCACTCGCTCATTGGTCGCGGTGCCACCAGCGGCGTCACGGCATCGGTCATCAATGTCACCCCACAGCCTGGTTGCTCCTACCAGGCCTATGGCACCTACCCTTTCCTGGCTTTGAAGCAGTACAACCTGTCACCAGCAATCAATTTGCTCAGGCCAACGAGGATTATCGGCTCGCTGTCGACTAGCAACACCAACTACAAGTTTGAGGGCGGTAGCGCTATCAATTACAACATCCCCAGCGTGTCGAGCGACCCTTGTAAAGTCTTTGCCCGCCCCAATGGCACAACTCTCTATAGTGGCCTTGTGGAGCTCAAGCAGCCACACATATACAACATTTCGGGCAATGATGCCTATGGCGACTTTGGATTGCTGAAAAGCGGACAAACCCAGATTACCTCGCCCGGCAAGACCGAGACGTTCGACTTCTCGGCATTGAACCCCTATCTCACCTACGACAATCCTACCAAGACGGTCAAGCTATACAAGAAGCAACACAACGGGAATAGTAATGAGCAAATACTAGTGCAGGAGTGGGTGGGAACCACCATGAACAGCCTCAGTCGCACTTTCTATGATAACGATGTGGAATATTTGTTCTGGTGTGAGGTCTCGCTCGACGCCTACGAGGGCTATCTGGAGACAAGTCATTATCTTGTGCGCAAGGGTGCCAACGCGGCCACTCCCGTTAAGCCTATCCTGATACTTAGCAACAACACCATTCGCGTGACCAACGGTCGCGCCGATCAGGAATATGCCGTTGTGCCACAATCACAGTGGAGCGCCTACCTGAGCGACATCACCTCGCCCGGGCCGTCGCTGGAGACGTGGTGGGTCAACTCAGTTAAACCCACTGCCAATGGCGCTGTCAGCCTCACCGGCTTGGGCACGCAGGGAGTTGTCAACCATGTGATCACTCGCTACAAGGAAACCGCGGGAATGCTCGCCGGCTCAATACACCGCAACAGCGAGATATTCTACGGCTCATCGGTACAAGTGCGAGGCGCCGAGCTGGAGCTCACTGCCGTGGGTAATAACTTTGTCACCCCCGACTTTGAGAACACCTACAGCACCAAACTCAATGGTGTGATAAAGGTTGAGGCAAAGCCCGTTCCTGCCAATGCCACCAACTATCAGGGTGTGCTTGGCAGCAGCTGGGGATGCACCTACATGCAAGATGGTGTGCTGCCATTCAAGTTCTATGCCAACGCAGCATGCACAACGCCGCTCGATAACAACACCCTATACACTACAGTCTATGCCAAGGCCAACCGCGAGGGCTACAAGTGGAGTTTGTTTGCCGACGTATATAGTGAAGACCCCGAGAATGATAACATCGCTACCTCTAAGGCCGAGGTGAACATCAGCGATGCCAACGGCGTGTTCCGCCCCTATAAGCTCATTGTGAACCACGGCGAGGATCTCACCACTCACTCCACGACGGTGACCGGCATCCCGTTTGAGATAGTGCCTGCTAATGCTACATTCGATGGTGATGTGACAGTGAATCTGGTAACCGCGATTGGCCCATTCCCGAGCTGGGCACAGCAAGCTAACCGCATCCCCACCTTTGTCGTTGACAAAACCAACCGCACCATCGACATGATACCAAACACCCAGCCGATGCTCTATGATCACAATTACCGCTTTACCGTGCGCCACATGGTGAATGGCACTACCTATGGCTCGGGCGGGCTCAGCGTGCAAGTGGTGAGGGCGCCCCTCAGTAGCTTCAATATCTCACCGGCACAGGCCACTCTCAACTTGGGTCAGTCGCTGCCACTCGAAATCACCAGCGACCTGCCCGAAGCCTGGAGGGAATACGAGAACCCCACCATGGCAAGCAGCAACGAGCAAGTGGCTACAGTGACCTACGACAATAGTCTGCGCACCTTCGTGGTCACTGCCACCGACGACCCGGCAATGATTGGCAAGTCGGCAACTATCACCATCACCATCAACGGCATTGAGGAAACATGCCAGGTGACGGTGGGTGGCGAGGTCTACCCCATCACAATTGCGGGAACCAAGGTGAATTCGGTCAATCAAGACGACGTGCTGGGCGACGGCAAGGTGCGATATGCCGCCGGCACACTCTACCTCAATGGTGTGCAAGCAGTCATGGGAAGCCAAGACGCTTTGCGCTTCACTGCAAGTGAGACACTGCCTGTGCTCAACATCGATGTTGAGGGCGAAAATATGCTTCATTCTAATAATGGTGTAGGTATTTCGCTGCAAGGTGACGCAATAGTTTCGGGCTCTGGAACACTAATTGGTAGTGGCGCTATCTACGGACTTCTCGGCTCAAGTGCCAACCTTACAGTGACCGGAGATGCCCTTGTTCACACCGTAGCCAATTCCATTGGTATGCGCATAGGTTCACTTTATGTAAATAGCAAGAATGCGCAGGTTAAAACAAATGGTTTTAACAACAGCTCACTATTAGTAGTTAATAAAGACATGTGGGGCAACATCACCGAGCCGGCAGGTGCCTATCTTGATGCCGACGGCTACGTGAGCCTGGGTGGCAACGTGGTTAAAAACCAGTATGTTGTTATCAATGGCATGGCTGGGCAATCGGTAGTTCCCGGCGATGTGAACGGCGATGGCGAGTGCACCGGTAGTGATGTTACCGCCCTCTACAACCACATCCTCTTTGGCGAGGATACTCCCATCTTTAATGGTGATCAAAATGGTGATGGAGAAGTTACCGGTAGCGATGTGACAGCTGTTTACAATATCATTTTGGGACTGTAAGGTCTGGTTACATCCGCTAGAAAATTTTGCAATGCCATGCCGTGAAATAAAGGGCATGGCATTGCTTTTTACCGGCTATGACTCTTAATAAATTATAATTAAAGAGTGAAACTTTTTGCTGTGTGAGTGCTTTTGCGTAATTTTGCAGATTAAATAAAAAATACTATATGCAGATAATAGACGGAAAGAAAATATCGGCTCAAATCAAGGAGGAGATTGCCGAGCAAGTAAAAGAAGTTGTTGCACGTGGCGGTCGTCGCCCCAACTTGGTGGGACTGCTCGTGGGTCATGATGGTGGTAGCGAGAGCTATATGGCATCTAAGACCAAAGCGTGTGAGCAATGCGGGTTTGACTCGTCGCTAATTCGCATGGACGATACAGTGACTCAAGAGGAACTCATCGCCAAGATTGAGGAACTTAATAACGATAAAGGCGTTGACGGTTTTATTGTCCAGCTACCATTGCCCAAGCACATCAATGAGCAGGACGTGATCGAGGCTATTGACTATCGCAAGGACGTGGATGGTTTCCATCCCATTAATGTGGGACGCATGATGATAGGGCTCCCTTGCTTCAAGCCAGCAACTCCCTCGGGTATCGTGATGCTACTTGACCGTTATGGCATTGAGACCCGTGGCAAGCACTGCGTGGTGCTTGGCCGCAGTAACATCGTGGGTAAGCCCATAGCCAACATGCTCATGCAAAAATCTCAGCCTGGCAACTGCACCGTTACAGTGTGCCACAGCGCCACTCCCAACATCAAGGAGTTGTGCCTGCAGGCCGATATACTAATTGCCGCCCTAGGTAGTCCTGAGTTTGTGAAGGAAGACATGGTGAAAGAAGGTGCCGTAGTAATCGACGTGGGAACAACTCGCGTTGAGGACAAAACTCGCGAGCGTGGCTGGCGCTTGTGTGGCGATGTAGACTTTGAGCATGTGGCTCCCAAGTGCAGCTACATCACTCCCGTGCCTGGCGGTGTGGGACCCATGACCATCGTGTCGCTCATGCACAACACCTTGCTAGCCGCCACTGGTCAAGCCTACTAGCAAAGCTCAATGCACGAATCTAGAACTTCTAGAACCTCTAGAAAATCTAGAATTTCTAGAATAATCGAGAAAAAATAACACAATTAACTATAAAACCTAAAAAAACAACATGAACCGACTTATTGAATGCGTGCCTAACTTTAGTGAAGGCCGCAACATGGACGTGATTAACCAAATTACCGACGTTATTCGTCAGTCAAAGGGCGTTAAACTGCTTGACGTGGACCCAGGTGAGGCAACCAATCGCACTGTGGTGACATTCGTTGGCAACCCCGAGGCAGTGGTAGAGACAGCTTTCCAGGCGGTGAAACGTGCTGGCGAACTCATCGACATGCGTCAACATCATGGTGCTCACCCACGCATGGGTGCCACCGATGTGTGCCCGCTCATCCCAATCGCCGGCATCACCCTAGAGGAGTGTGCCGAACTGGCTCGCAAGCTTGCTGAACGCATTGCCAAGGAAGCTGAGATTCCTTGCTATTGCTACGAGGCAGCAGCGTTCACACCCGAGCGTCGCAACCTGGCAGTGTGCCGCAAGGGTGAATATGAGGCACTAGCCGAGAAGCTGGCTTCGAAAGATGGCGCCCCCGACTTTGGCGCTCGCCCCATGGATGAGAAGGTCGCTCGCACTGGCTGCACCGCGGTTGGCGCTCGCGATTTCCTCATCGCCACCAATTTCAACCTGAATACTACCAGCACTCGTCGTGCCAACGCCATCGCATTTGACGTTCGTGAGAAGGGTCGCCCCGTGCGTGAAGGAAACCCCATCACCGGCACTCCCAAGAAGGACGAGAACGGTAACACCATCATGCAGCCTGGCACCCTTAAGGGAACAAAAGCCATTGGCTGGTATATCGATGAATATAAGATTGCACAGGTGTCGATGAACATTACCGACATCAACACCACTCCACTACACGTGGCATTTGACGAAGTGAGCCGCTGTGCCCAAAACCGTGGCATCCGTGTCACCGGTACTGAGATTGTGGGCTTGCTTCCCAAGCGTTGCTTGATTGAGGCTGGCAAGTACTTCCTTGAGAAGCAACATCGCTCTACTGGAATCCCCGAGGGCGACATCATTGAGATTGCGATCCACTCGCTGGGTCTTGACGACCTCAAGCCATTCGACCCCAAGGAAAAGGTGATTGAATACATGATTCAAGACGATAGCGCCAAGAAACTTGTCGACCTCACAGTTACTGGATTTGCCGAGGAGACTTCGCGCGAATCACCAGCTCCTGGCGGCGGCACTATCTCGGCTTACATGGGTGCTCTGGGAGCTGCCCTAGGCACAATGGTTGCCAACCTGTCGAGTCACAAGCCCGGTTGGGACGACCGCTGGCACGAGTTCAGCGAGTGGGCCGATAAGGGGCAAGCTATTTCTAAGGAACTTCTTCATCTCGTTGATGAGGACACCGAGGCTTTCAACCGCATCATGGCAGCCTTTGGTATGCCCAAGAAGACCGACGAGGAGAAGGTTGCTCGCAGCGCAGCCATTCAGGATGCCACACTCTATGCCGCTCAAGTGCCCTTGCGCACCATGAAGGAGTCGTTCAAGGTATTTGAGATTTGTCGCGCTATGGTAATGGAAGGCAATCCCAATAGCGTTAGCGACGCGGGAGTTGGTGTTCTTGCTGCCCGTGCAGCAGTGCTTGGCGCCGGCATGAATGTTAAAATCAACGCCGGTTCGCTCAAGGACCGCGCCACAGCCGATGCCCTCATCGCCGAGGCCAATGAGCTCATCAAGAAAGCCAATGCCGAGGAAGCCGACATCACCGCAATAGTAGAGACCAAATTATAATTGTTTAATTTAACACTATCGAATATCTAGCCATTCCTAGCAATTCCTAGTAGTTCCTAGTAATTCCTAGTAGTTCCTAGTAATTCCTAGCCACTCTTAAAAACAACAACAATGACAAGAGAAGAATTCATGGCCGACATCAGGGCAGGAATCCCCGATGTGCTACCCGAACCAATGCCTTACGACACCGAGATTAACCATGCGCCCAAGCGCAAGGATATTCTCAACCCCGAGGAGAAGAAGCTCGCATTGCGCAACGCGCTGCGCTACTTCCCAGCTAAGCATCATGCCACACTGCTGCCAGAGTTCCGCGAGGAGCTTGAGAAGTATGGCCGCATCTATATGTATCGTCTGCGTCCACGCTACGAGATGAAGGCGCGTCCCATCGACGATTATCCACATCGCAGCCGCCAGGCAGCCGCCATCATGATGATGATACAGAACAATCTCGACAAGGCTGTCGCACAGCATCCTCATGAGCTCATTACCTATGGAGGCAATGGTGCCGTGTTCCAGAACTGGGCACAATATCGCTTGGTGATGAAATACTTGAGCGAGATGACCGACGAGCAAACCCTCGTCATGTACAGTGGTCATCCTCTGGGTCTTTTCCCATCTCACAAGGATGCTCCACGCGTGGTTGTGACTAATGGTATGGTCATCCCTAACTATAGCAAACCCGACGACTGGGAGCGCATGAACGCTCTGGGCGTTAGCCAGTATGGACAGATGACTGCAGGATCTTACATGTATATTGGTCCACAAGGCATTGTGCATGGCACCACTATAACAGTGCTCAACGCTGCCCGCAAGGTGATGGGCGATGAGCGCAAGAAGCGCATCCCACTGTTTGTTACCGCAGGTCTTGGTGGCATGAGCGGTGCTCAGCCCAAGGCTGGTAACATCGCCGGTGTGGTTAGCGTTACTGCCGAGATCAACCCCCTTGCAGCACGCAAGCGCTACGACCAGGGCTGGGTTGACGAGTTACACGAGAACCTTGACGAGCTCATTCCCGCCATTCGCAAGGCTGTGGAAGAGAAGAAAGTTGTTTCTATGGCCTATGTGGGCAATGTGGTCGACCTGTGGGAACGCCTTGCTGACGAGGGTATTCACGTAGATCTGGGTAGCGACCAAACTTCGTTGCACAACCCCTACGCTGGTGGCTACTATCCCGTGGGCTACAGCCTCGAGGAGTCGAAGCGCATGATGGCCGACGAGCCCGACCGCTTCAAGGAGTGTGTCTTTGAGTCGCTACGTCGCCAAGTGGCTGCTATCAACCGCCTGACAGCTCAGGGTATGTACTTCTTCGACTACGGCAATGCCTTCATGCTCATGGCTAGCCGTGCCGGAGCCGACATCATGAAAGATGAAACCCACTTCCGCTATCCAAGCTACGTGCAGGACATCATGGGTCCCATGTTCTTCGACTATGGTTTCGGTCCTTTCCGCTGGGTTTGCACCTCGTGCGACCCACACGACCTCGAAGTCACCGACCGCCTCGCTGCCGAGGTACTCGACGGCATGATGGGCACCGTGACCCCCGACATCAAGGGACAGCTTGCCGACAACCTGCACTGGATTCGTGAGGCTGGCAAGAACCACCTGGTTGTGGGCTCGCAAGCCCGCATCCTCTATGCCGACTGCGAAGGTCGCACCAAGATTGCCTTGGCATTCAACGACGCCATTCGCCGTGGCGAGATTAGCAAGCCTGTCGTTCTGGGACGTGACCACCACGACGTGAGTGGTACCGACTCGCCCTTCCGCGAGACCAGCAACATCTACGACGGCTCGCAATTCTGCGCCGACATGGCAGTTCACAACGTGATTGGCGACGCATTCCGTGGCGCCACTTGGGTGAGTCTGCACAACGGTGGCGGTGTTGGCTGGGGCGAGGTCATCAATGGTGGCTTCGGTATGGTTATCGACGGTAGCGAAGAGGCCGACCGTCGCATTCGCCAGATGCTCCTGTGGGATGTGAACAACGGCATCGCCCGCCGCTCATGGGCTCGCAATGGTGGCTCAATGGACGCCATCCGCCGCGAGATGGAGCGCACCCCAGGCCTCCAGGTAACCATGCCCAATCTCGTCGACGACGCTTTACTCGAAGATTAATTCTCCGAAAAAAGACTAAACATAACGACCGCCATCAGAAACAATCCTGGTGGCGGTCATTATTTATCTTAAGTGCCGTTTCCCCTTATCGGTCGCGCTTGTCAAGTATGTTGCGCACTTGGTCTAAAGTTTTGCCGCTGCCAGGAGAGACAATTTCTTCCATTGTCTTGGCATCATAGGCTCCTAAACTGTTGCCGTCGCCAGCGATGAAATACATACCGCGACGCGTGAAATAAGTGTTGAGATAAGAAAATGCAGGTTGGATAATCACATCGCCACTGTCGGCATCCATAATGCCTATGCCTCCGTCAACTGTAATTTTTGCCAGAACACCGCGATTTGAAGGGCTGCGGTCAATCAGCTCAATGCGGTCGCACGCGCAAGGGATAGTACGATTGTCACCGCTTACAATAGAACCATTAATTATGCCATGACGCAACATTCCTTGTCCGTCGCGCTGTGTCACATCATAAAACTCTCTGGGTTCGCCATTGCCGCGAGCTATAAGCACCTTAACACTTTCATATATCGGTTCAACTATTGCGTAACCGCCAGCGTTGTAAACACCCCATTTGCCGTTGAGGTCTCGCACGATAAAGACATCCAAAGCGTCAGGTATCTGAGCAGTCTCAATCTTTGAGAATTGTCCCACCTCGTTGCCGTCTTGATCATAGAGAACCCACATCTCCTCGCCGCCGGGGAATGTCTTGCCATAGGCTGTGGCCCAATTGCCGTAACCGATTTTCTTGTCATAGCCGTTCTTGATGTCTACGCTCGACAGGTGCTGATAACTAGCGGGAGCGGGAGATGTGTTTTGCTGCGCTTGCTCTCTTTCCTTTTGCCTGGCTTCTTCCCGTTCTCTACGAAATTTGGCCAAGTTATATTCAAAGGATTCAAGCAAATTGTCCTCACAAACATGAAAACCGATGATCGCCTTTCTGCGTTCTTCGGGTGTGGTTGCCGCTAATGCTTTGGCCTTCGCTTCATTGGCCATCTTCTGAAAGATGGCAAGGGTGCACCATCCCTCATGAGCCACACTTCCACAAGCAGGACATGTAGTCATGTGCTCTCTATCACCGGCTTGATACATTAAGCGATATATGTCGGGCGAAACGTCCAGCCTGCTTTTTACCTCGGGAAGAGGCTCATGGTCTTTCAACTTTGCTGAGCTTGTAACTGATGATGAGCTGTAAGATGATGATTCTTCCTCTTTTGGCGCCTCATAATAGGGGCATGAGCTCTTGTGTGCTTCCCCAGTTTTTAGATTCACATTGCAATAGGCGCAATGCGGATCGGAAACTTGTGGAATTTGTGCATGGGTTGCTGCTGCAAGCAACCCCAGAAATAATAATAGATAAATTCTTTTCATAATCAGTTGGGTTTTTGTTCGCCGCAAATATACAACAAAAAACAACATTCCTTTGATTTGCCATGAATAATCACCACAAAATCATCAATTTAGATAGGCAACGCGGCTCAAAAAAATAACGACCTTTTTTTATGATTGGTGGGCGATAGCTTGTTTCACGCTTGCAATATTGCTGCGCGACACGGGAATGGAGTCGTTGCTGTGCTTGATGAGCAGCTGCATGTTACCAGCCCTAGAGAGAACCTTATCGACTTGTTGCAAATTCACCAAGAAAGCACGGTGACAACGCACAATTACATTATAATGCTGTAACTGCTCCTCTACTTGCTTTAAAGTGGCTCGGAGCATGTCGCTCACAACTTGTCCTTCACGGAGCTGTATTATTTTAACATAGTTGCCCACCGACTCCACATACAAGAGATTAGGAATATAGAGAGTCACCGTCTCACTGGTTGTACCCGTGAGTTCGATAGTCGATGTAGGTATGGCCTCAGCACTGACAAAGTTAGGAGTCTCATGCTCTTTGGCGCCACTTGTTGCCTGCTCAATAGTATGCTGCTGCAATCGCTGCAACTGCTCATTCATCTGCTTCATTTCCTCGAGCTCGGCTGCAAGATACATGCCACGGAACTTGAAACGCCAGTAAATGCCAATGAGAAATGAGCAAAATGCCATAATCACAAGTGTCTCAAAGAAATTGCCCCATGAGAGGTGATTACCGTCAACCTTGTCGCTGAGCACGAAATGACGATACAGGCATATCATGAGCGAGACGAGCGGTGTGTTGATGAGCTGGAACCATAGATTGCGCCTGATAATATAATCCACTCCACGGTCAAGGGAGCCAGGGCGCTTGAGCATGTAAACCAAGATTGCCTCGGTGAGAATGCAGGAAAGTATTCCCAGCCCTCCAACCACTACAAGATGTGCATAGGCTTGCCACTGCCATACATCAAGACCAAAAGGCTTGAAAACAGCCAGTACCACAACTGCAAAGCACACGCTGATGATGCGAATCTTTATTGTTTGTCTCTTTTCTCCATTCATAACAATGACAAAGGTAATATAAAACCACATTACTACAAAAACTTTCATCACATTTGTGCTGTTCGTCACACTATTATTACCGTTCGTCACAAAAGCGTGCAGAATATCCCAAATACTTGCTGTAACTGTGTTTTTGCCGCAATTTTGCAGTCAAAATCAGTGCAAGTCGAGTGCAGTGCCATGCTTGCATGAGCATTGCCGAGGCGCCGCCTGATTTATTTAAAATATCGCAGGCAATTCAGTGCTTCACGCAAAAAAATATACGATTATGACCCGACGAACAATTATTGGAATCATTTTTATTTTAGCCGCCATGATGAAGCTGGTGAGTATGTGGGGGATTTTTCACCTTGACTGGTTTGACTGGGTGTGGCAACATCCTTGGGCGGAATATCTGGCTCCTGCTCTTTTGCTTATTATAGGCATTAAGCTCATTGTGAGCAGCTATCAGCGCAACCCCAGTCAGTGGCTACAGCGCCCAGTACCTCAAGACGAGAACGGCAAGCGAATTAACTGTGCCGTGAGGTTTGGAGGTGACGAGTATGTCTATCGCGGCGAGCAGTTTCATGGCGCATGCCTTGACGCTTTCTTCGGTGGCCTGAGGCTCGACTTGCGCCAAGCAGTCATTAATGAAGATGAGGAAATCGACATCCACACCTTTGCTGGTGGCGTAGAGTTGTTAGTACCAGCTGGTATCAACATTGAGGTAAAGAGCCGCAGTTTCATTGGCGGTGTAGGCAACGAAACTGTGGGCAAGGGTATTTCAGGTGCTCCCTGCCTCCATATTATCGCCAGCAACTTCCTGGGTGGCGTGAGTGTAAAAAATTAGTGATTAAGGATTAGTGAAACATGTTAAAAAATACAACAATGAAAAATAGTATTATTATTCCAACCGTTGCAGCTATCATTATTACGATAGCTTTAAGCATGAGTTTATCAAGTTGCATTTCGACTCGCGACACAATTAAAATCAACAAAGTGGAGATGGGCATGACCAAGAGCGACATTCAGGAACTGCTTGGAACGCCACTCTTCAAAAACGCCAATGAGAGTGGTGAGGAATGGGGCTACCGCAAGCTAGTGGGCGAGATTGCAGGACCTGAGTCAATGATATTCGTCGTTACCTTCGACAACGACGGCAAAGTAATCGCCTACAACTCGGTCAAGGAGCATCCCTACTATCACCCTTATTGAAACAATGAAGACTGAGATAAATCCACAGGACAGCAATCGCCGAGATGCATTCAATCTCTGGATGTCATCGCCTATGCCAATGGTCACTCTTGTGAAAACGCTTGATGTGACAAAGCTTCTGAAATATAGCAAAAAACATGGCATGAGTTTCAACATGCTACTCTGCTGGTGCATCGGTAAAGCGGCAAGTCAAGTTGAACAGTTCTATGTGCTGCCCGAGCATGGCAAGTTATATAAATATGACTGCCTAGCTGTCAATGTGATTGTGAAAAACAAAGAAGGCGGCATCAACTCATGCGACATTCCACACACACACGGCTTGAGCCGTTTTAACCACGATTACATGGCCCTGACGCGCTTGGCAATCCAAAACTGTGAAAGCAGTTCCCACGAGCAGACAATGGTAATAGGCACATCGGCAATGATTGAAACTGAGTTAGATTGCATCGTTAAGCAATATGCCAAGGGACTTAACAATCCCATGGTCATGTGGGGGAAATATCGCAAAGGGTGGTTCAAAACCACGTTGCCCATCAGTTTTCAGTTTCATCATGTGCAGATGGATGGTGCCCATGCCGGGCGATTTTTCGCTAACTTGCAAGACGAAATAGATAAACTGTAACACTTGGCTATGTGGCGGTCATTACATCTAACGAGTGAACAAAGCAAACAATATGTATAATTAAAAAAATAAGGTAAAATGAAAGATTTAGTTTTGAAATTTACAGCTCTAACAATTATCATGATGATAGCATTGAGCGCAGGTGCCAAAGCACCCGATGTTAACGGCAAAGTTGTTGACGAGAATGGCGACCCCATGCCTTATGTCAATGTTGTCATGTTATCGATGCCCGACTCAACCTATGTGCAAGGTGGAATCACCGACGAACAAGGCGTGTTTAACCTTTCCTCCTTGCAAAATGGCGGACTGGTAAAGATTTCTTACATTGGTTATCAAACATTGTTTTTCAATTCAAGTACAGGCGATTTGGGAACTATCACTTTGCTGCCCGAAGCCACACTGCTGGGCGAGGTGGTAGTGGTGAGCAAGCTGCCCAAAACGCGTGTTAAGGGTGACGCCATGCGCACCACCATCGAAGGCACTATCCTTGAGAAAGCAGGAACAGTGGCCGACGCACTAGCGAGGGTGCCATCGCTCGAGGCTGAGCGCGACGGCGGCGTGAAGGTGCTTGGCCGTGGCGATGCCGAGGTGTATATCAATGGTCGTAAGGTTCAAGACATGAGCGAACTCTCACGCCTGCGCTCCGACCAAATTGAGCACGTCGACGTGATTCAGAACCCTGGAGCACGCTATGCTGCCTCAACTAAGGCAGTAGTGCGCATCCAGCTCAAGAAAGCGCAAGGTGAGGGATTTAGTTTCCAGAACAACCTTAATGGAATGTACCAATATGGATACACCATTGCCAACAACCTCGACATGAACTACCGCATCGGTGGCTTAGACCTTACTGCCTCATTCTGGGCAGGACGTTACGGACACGCCAAGCAGTTGCAGGAAAACGAGCTTATCTACTACGTTGGTCCCGACCACATTAAGAGCGTGACAACTCAGGAAGGGAAAAACATTTGGAAAGGCTGGTCACCACAATTGCAAGTGAACTATATGTTTAACGAGAACCATAGCTTGGGAGCGTTCTATAAATATGACCGCCACCCAGGCACCGATTTCAGCGACATGTTCTATACCGACAATTATGTGAACGACATCCTGACAGAGCATTCCGAGAGCGACATCAGTCAAAGTGACACCTTCAAGAAGCATATCTTCAACGCCTATTACAACGGCAAGATAGGCAAACTAGGCATCGACTTCAACGTGGACGGACTCTTCGACAAAACCGAGACTCCGGGCAGCACATTTGAGACTGCAACATTGGACACAGGAGAGACCTCACAACGTAGCATTGAGAGCAACACCCGCAGCGGCAACGACTTCTGGGCCACAAAATTAATCTTTTCTTATCCCGTGTGGAAAGGCAACTTTTCGCTCGGCGGTGAGTACTCACACAATCATCGCACCGATGCTTACTCGTTCACTGCCACTGACGCCGTGCCAGTTAAGGCCACCGACACCAAGATTAACGAGTCATCATCAGCGGCGTTTATGGAATTTGGGAGACTATTTGGTCGAGTGTTTGCACAAGTGGGACTGCGCTATGAGCACCTCAAGAACGATTACTACAACTTTGGCGTGCGCGAGGATGAGGTGTGCCGCAACTACGGCGACTGGTTCCCCACCGCAGTAATCTCCATGCCCATTGGTGACGTGCAACTGTCGCTTTCTTACCGTCGCGACATCCAGCGCCCAAACTATGGCAGTCTCACCAGTTCAACAGTGTATATCAACCGCTACACCTACCAGAGTGGCAACCCCTACCTGAAGCCGACCTACACTCACAGCCTCGTGCTCAACACTGCCTACAAGTGGATGAACCTCACCCTTAACTATGGACGCATTAAGGACTGTGAGACCATGTCGACGGAGCCTTATCCCGGAGCCGATGATCCATTGGTAAGCCTGGTTCGCCCAATCAATAGCACCGAGGATTTCAATCAATTGTCAATCAATTTTGTGGCAAGTCCAGTGATTGGCTGCTGGCATCCACAGTGGAGCGCATTCGCCGTGTTCCAGAATTATAAGACTCCTTGCGCCGACGGTTCAATCCTCACACTCAACCATCCCTATGTGAACCTCGTGTGGCAAAATGGTATTGAGTTGCCAAAAGGCTTCCGTCTGAGCGCCGTCATGGTATGGGCGTCACGTGGTGACTACAACAATTTCCACCTCACCAAAACCCGTTTCAACACATCGCTGGGCGTGCAACGCGACTTCAGCTTGGGCCGACTGGGAACACTGACTGCCGACCTGCGCTGCAACGACATTTTCAACACCAACAAGACAGGTGCAGTAATATATGGAATACGCGAGATATCAACTTATAACCCCGCCCGCCGCACCTTCATGCTCGACCTAACCTGGAAATTCAACACAACTCAAAGCAAGTACCGTGGCTCAGGTGCAGGCGAGAAACAGAAAGCAAGAATGTAACCTAGCTTCACAATAATATAATCAAAGGTAATTCACCGGAAAAACAAATATCAGTGAACTACCTATGTGTAAAACAGTTTGCTTACTATAGTTTTTTATTAACTTTGCAATCAAAACAACCGACAATGAATATAAGATTAGAGCAACCCAGTGACTACCGCAAGGTGGAGAACCTCACACGAGAGGCGTTTTGGAACGTTTATCGCCCAGGATGCTATGAGCATTTCGTACTCAACCAGTTCAGGAACAACCCTGACTTCATTCCCGAACTTGACCTCGTGATGGAGCAGGACGGCATAATAATTGGACACATAATGTTCTCAAAAGCCAAATTAATGCTCAATGACGGCACGCAATGCCCATCGTGGACATTTGGACCCATAAGCATCCACCCCGATTACCAGGGCATGGGCTATGGTCTCAAGCTCCTCAACTACGCACTTGATAAGGCACGCGAGATGGGCATTGGATTCCTGTGCATGGAAGGAAATATCAACTTCTACAAGCATGCCGGCTTTGGCCTTGCTAGTGAGATGGACATCCATTACCATGCTGAACCACGCGATGCCGAGGTGCCATATTTCCTCGCACTAGAACTGATTCCCGGCTGGCTGAAAAGCAATGGAATAACTGAGGCTACCTATTGTCCGCCAAAGGGTTATTTCGTTGCCGAAGCCAATCCTGAGGCCTTTGCCTCCTTCGAAGCCACATTCCCTGCTAAAGAGAAAACCATGCTGCCAGGCCAGTTGCCACAATTTTGCCAGAGCTGCGGAATGCCACTCACCAAGAACGATGATTGCGGCACCAATGCCGACGGCAGCACCTGCTTCGACTACTGCAAATACTGCTACCAGGATGGCAAATTCCTGCAAGACTGCTCAATGGAGGAAATGATTGAGCACTGCGCTCAGTTTGTTGACGCAGTAAATGAGGGATTGGATAAGCCTATTACCAAAGAGGAATACATCGGTCAAATGAAGATGTACTTCCCCCACTTGAAGCGCTGGCGCAAGGAGATTACCATCAATGAGGAGATTCCCAAAAATCCAGTTCTGGCGGGAGTAAAAGATCTGATTGCCAAGATGGCCGACACACTGCCCGTCACCTATATTTCATCGGTGGATGAAGAGGGATTTCCTTGCACTAAAGCCATGCTGTCGCCGCGCGTGCGTGAAGGTGTCAAGACTTTCTATTTCACCACCAACACCTTCTCTCTGCGTGTGGCGCATTACAAAGCTAATCCAAAGGCATCCATCTACTTCTGTGATGCCGAAGGGTTTAAGGGTATGATGCTGCGAGGCAACATGGAGGTGTTGACCGATGCTGCCTCGAAAGAGATGATCTGGCACGATGGCGACGAGCAGTACTATCCCGGTGGTGTAACCGATTCTAACTACTGCGTGTTGAAGTTCACTGCCACCGACGGCCGTTTCTACAGTGATTTCTATCCCCGTAGTTTCGTGATTGAATAATAGGAAATGAGGTCATTGGGCATCTCTACTATCACCCTTAATAACAATGCCTCCTATATGGGTTCTGAAAAATTATTTAAGTAAGGATATATAATAAATAATAGTAATTTTGTATCATAAAAACGATTATAAACATGGAACTAAAATTTTGTCAAAGCTGCGGAATGCCGCTCACCGATGAACTGCTCGGTACCAACGCCAATGGCAGCAAGAATGAGGAGTATTGCATTTATTGCTACAAGGATGGAGCCTTCACTGGCGACTTCACAATGGAGGAAATGGTGGAATTCTGCTCGCAGTATGTAGAAGAGTACAACAAAAACACTGGAGAATCTCTCAATCGCGAGGAGTATAAGAACGTGCTTCGCCAGTTTTATCCTAGCCTGAAACGTTGGCAATTGCCAGCCGACCAGCTCCCTCATGCTACATCTCCTATCAAGCAAAAACTCATTGAGGAGATTAATGCACTAGGGATCAATGGTTTGCCCGAGATTAATAACCTCTTTGTGTTGCAGGGTTCTTATGTCAATATGGAGTATGAGATAAACGGCAACAAAGTGAAGTTGCTCGATGACAACGCCACCTACTGGTGCAATCAAGCGGAGCGCCTTGACTCACCAGGCCGCTGCTTCGGCATTGCTTGTGATGAGCACTACATCTTCGTGAGTGAGTATGGCAAAGACGGCGTTGACGCCGAAATTGTGATGCTCAAGAGAAGATAGTATCAAAACCCTGAAAGTTGGTGAAGTTATTGTTATTTAGTATTTTTGCAGTGACTAATCAGTAATTGAATTTATTTTTGCAATGAATATCCAACCAGAGGAATTAGAGAGGTTAGACCTTGAGGGAACCGACATTCAAGATGCCGAGGCGACTATCGAGATGGTAGCCGAAGAGTCTGGCGCACAGGCACCCGAGGTGCCCGTTATGGAGGTACCTGAAGTGCCCAGTGTGCAGGTCCCCGAGGAGCCTGACCAAGAGCTCGTGGTGGCTCCTCCCATTCCTGTAGTTGAGGAGCCTTCAACTCAAGAAGCTGAGGAGGTCGAGATGTCGGATATTGAGAATGATGAGAGTTTGGCAGTTGAGGATAGCACCCCAATGAGTAAAACAAAAATAGTTCTCAATTATCTGAAAAGCAGCAAGAAGCGTGCCGTTTTGAAGCGAGCCTTCCACGTGTGGCAACTCAAGCCCCATGAGGTGGCCCCATTGTCGGAGTCAACCCATGAGTGCTCTGCGTGTGGTACGGAGTATCAAGGGAATTATTGCCCTCGATGTGGCCAGTCGGCAAGCATCGGCAGGTTTTCGTTCAAAAAAGCAATGCAGCATTTCCTTGATGTGTGGGGCATGGGCAACCGCAGCATGTTTCGCAGCCTTCGCGACTTGGTGCTTCGCCCAGGTTATATGATTCGCGACTACCTGAGCGGCATGCAGTCGGCCTATTTTCCACCCTTCAAGATGTTCTTTGTATTTGTGGCAATATCACTGCTAGTAGAACATGGGGTGAGCTTTGATGTTGAAGAAAAAAGAGATCGCACATTTGAGCCACAAACCGAAGTCGTGCAACAGAATCAGCAAGAGAATAATGAACACCTTTTGTTATCAATTGTTGATAGATTTACCACGATGATGGATTCTTTAAGAGAAAAGAACCCTGCCATTTTTTCTCTCTTTACACTAATGCTGTTCTCTTGGCCTCTGTTCTTCTTCTTGCACAAGACACCCAAGATTCCCGACCTGCGGGTTTCGGAGTTCATAGTAGTGCTTGTTTATACCTCAAATTCCTATACCATTTTTTCAATTGCTGGTGATCTATTGGATTCTGACCTCCTTAGATTAATAGCTGTGATTATGGTCTTTGTGGCTCTTCATCAGTTCTCAGGATACAAGAAACTACGTATCTTGGGTTACATTATACTCACTCTAATAATTTCGATCACAGCGTTTTGCATCATTATCTCAACTGGCTTAGGAATAACTTATCTTTTTGTGTCAAAATAAATAATCGCACAATTTTTTTTAAAAAATTGCAAAAAGAATGTAGTTTTTATAGAGTCATTGCGTCTATTTAATAGAAAGTGGCTGAAAAACCGCTCCTAAAACGACACAAAATCTACAAACAACTATCTAATATTTTTATTATGAAAAAAACAGTTTTAGCGTTTGCACTCGCCCTATCTTTCGTGGCAGGCGTAGCACAAATCAACAAGGCCAATATGGACCTTAGTGTGAAACCAGGTGAGAACTTTTGGCAGTATGCCGTTGGTGGCTGGCTCAAGGCCAACCCTCTCGACAAGCAGCACACCCAAAACGGTGCGTTCATGGACCTTTATGAACAAAACAACGACCGCATCAACGACCTTATCATGGAGTATGCTGGCAAGCACCTACCCCAAGGTACCGATGGGCAGAAGATTGGTAGTCTCTACCGCCTGTACATGGACACCGTGAGCCGCAACGAGATGGGCTACAAACCCATCCTCCCCTACCTCAACCAAGTGCGCGCCATCAAGACTCGTGAAGAGATGCTCCACGTTATGTACGAACTCGATGCTAAAGGCTTTGGAACAGCGCCCTTCGGCATCTACCTGGGCATGAACCCCTTCAACAGCAATGAGTACATGATGGGTGCCGGCCATGGCGGCGCATCACTGTCGAAAGAGTACTACGACAACCCCAGCGAGCAGCAGAAGCTAGTAGTGAGCACCATCAAAGAACTCAACAAAGACCTCTTGAAGATGGTGGGCCACAGCGACGAGGAAGCACAGCGCATGATGGAGGCCGAGTGGGCCATCGAGACCAAGATTGGCCTTACCCAGCTCGACCAGGTGGAATCGCGCGATCCCTACAAGCGCATCCACATCATGACATGGGACCAGTTGCTCAACGATTTCAAGGGCATTGACTGGGCCACCTACCGCGACGTGATCAAATATCCACAGGACATCGACACTGTTAACGTGGGCCAGATTGAGCCAGTGCATGTGGTAGAAGACTTGCTTGCTAACGCCAGCATCGACGACTGGAAAGCTTTCATGGAGCTTAGCATCGTCAAGGAATTCGCAGGATTCCTGTCAGATGATTTCAGTGACCGCGCCTTCGAGGCCAGCAAGAAAATCTCGGGCGTTCAAGAGCAGCAACCTCGCTGGAAGCGAGCCGTGGGCCTCATCAGCGGTAGCCTGGGCGAGACTATTGGCAAACTCTATGTACAGAAATACTTCCCCGAGAGCAGCAAAAAGCGCGTTGTTAAACTAGTAAAAGACTTGCAGCAAGCCTTTGAGGACCGCCTGAAGGACAACACTTGGATGAGCGAGGAGACCAAGGCTAAAGCCATCGAGAAACTCCATGCCATGCACATCAATGTGGGATACCCCGACAAGTGGCAGGACATGGAGAAATACATTGATATCCGCGAGAATGAGAATTTGGTTGAGAACTACATCCGCATCTCGCAAGAGACAACCCAGGCAAACCTGCGCAAGCACTGGCACAAGCCCGTTGACAAGACCGTGATGGCATGCACTCCACAAACTGTAAACGCATTCTACAACTCGCGCTTCAACAGCATCAACTTCCCCGCCGCCATCCTGCAACCTCCTTTCTTTGACCCAGAGGCCGACTATGCAAGCAACTATGGCGCCATAGGTATGGTCATCGGCCACGAGATGACTCATGGATTTGACGACAAGGGTTGCCTCTTCGACAAGGACGGAAACCTCGCCAACTGGTGGACTCCTGAAGATAAAACCAACTATGATCAGCGCACCAAGGTGATTGCCGACTGGTTTGGTTCGCAGGAAATCCTTCCCGGCGTGAAGGTCAACGGCCTCAAGACTCTGGGCGAGAACGTGAGCGACAACGGCGGCCTCAACATCGCCTACCGCGCCTTTGAGAACCGTATGAAGGTGGAGCCACTCAAGACTCTCGACGGCTTCACTCCAGCACAGCGCTTCTTCCTTGCCAATGCTCGCGTGTGGGCTAGCAACAGCACACCCGAAGCACTTGCAAACCTCGTTGACAGCGACACCCACTCGCCCCACGAGCTCCGCGTCAACGCCGCCCTGCCCATGATCGACGCTTGGTACAAGGCCTTCAATATCAAGAGCACCGACAAGATGTTCCTCCCCAAGGAGAAACGCGCAGTAGTGTGGTAATATTTGGAATTATATATTAAAAGATTAAGGATTAGTGACGATTTCGCACTAATCCTTAATTTATTATATAACAATCTTGCCTAGTTATCGCGCCATCAAGTAGATGTCGCGCATGGCTTGCGCATCGAGCACCTCCATCGCACCCACGGTGATGGCGCCGCCGCGAGAGCACTTCTCAACCATCGTGTCGATCTCCTGGTCGGTGATGTCGCGGCCCAGCAGCTCGTGTATGCTGGTGGGCATCCCTATCTGGCGATAGAACTCCTCAACGGCACAGATGCCGCGCTCGGCAGTCTCCTCAGGATGCGAAAAGTCGTTAGGAACACCCATCACATTGACGGCAAACTGAACAAATCGGCTCAGGTGCTTATCCTTGACATAACGGGCCCATGATGGCCAAATAGCAGCCAGTCCTGCCCCATGTGTAACACCAAAGAGAGCACTGAGCTCATGCTCAAGGCGATGGGTAGCAAAATCTTTCTCGGTGCCACACTCTGTCAAGTCGTTGTGTGCTAGCGAACCAGCCCACATGATTTGTGCACGATGACGATAGTCCTCAGGATTGCGCATTACCACTAGTGCCGAATCCTTAACGGTGCGAAGCAACGCCTCACTGATGGAGTCGGTGAGCGTCATGTCCTCATATTTCGAGAAGTAGCGCTCCATGGTGTGCATCATGATGTCGGTGGCACCGGCCGCCGTTTGATAGGGAGGCAGGGTGAAGGTGCGCTCGGGATTCATCACCGCAAAGCGGCAGCGGCACAGGTCGCTGTTGATGCCACGCTTGAGCAGTCCCTCGTCGGCAGTAATCACGCAGCTCGACGACATCTCGCTGCCAGCAGCAGGAATGGTAAGCACCACGCCAATGGGTAGGCACTGCTTAGGTACCGCTTTTCCTGCCCAGAAGTCCCACACGTCGCCATCGTAGGGCACGCCATAGCCAATGGCCTTGGAAGAGTCAATCACACTGCCACCTCCAACGGCAAGGATAAAGTCGACACTCTCACGCCGGCACACGTCAATGCCCTCACGCACCTTCGACAGTAATGGATTAGGCACCACACCGCCAAGTTCGCAAAATGCGATATCAGCATCACTCAGTTGCTTGCGCACCACGTCGAGCAGACCCGAACGCTGCGCCGAACCACCGCCATAGTGTATCAGCACTTTTTTGCCACCATTGGCAGCCACTAGTTCACCTATCTTATTCTCCGACTCACGACCAAACACAACCCTTGTGGGTGCGAAAAAATTGAAATCCTTTATCATAATAAAATCTTTTTGTTTTGTAACTTTTTCGCAAAGCTACAACTTTTTTGAGAGAAAAAATATACCTTTGCAAAAAGATTATTTATGACTTTAAAAGAAAGATATAAACGATTCAAGGCATGGCAGCTCGACCCCTTTGATTGGAGTTTTGACGAAGGCGAGCACCATCATTGTGAGAATTGCGGTAACGACTTTGCAGGTAACTATTGTCCGCATTGTTCGCAGAAGGCCGGCTTGAACAAGATATCTTGGAAAAGTGTGCTTCAAAGCACAGCCGAGGTGTGGGGAATGGGTAATCGTTCTATGCTATACTCACTGTGGCAACTGATTATGCGTCCCGGATATTTCATCAGCGATTATATCAACGGCAAGCGGCAAGTGTCGTTCCCGCCAGTGAAAATGCTGGTTGTCATGGGGGTGATAAGTGTCCTCATTGATAATTTGTTTGGTGTGAAAAAAGCCACCACAGTTGAAGGCGACCCGTCATTGGCCAATCAGTTCTTTGTCTGGTTTGAGAGAAGTCCGGGATGGGGATGGTTGATCATGACATGCTTCTTCATAATTCCCACATGGTGTCTCTTCCGCTATGCGCCACGCAACACCAAGCACACACTACCGCAAGGCTTTTTCATCACGGTGTTCATGGCCATTCAGGTTCTCATTGTCGATGACCTTTCCGACTTTTTCGGTGACTTTTTCTATATTTTGCTTCCCTTATGCTATTTTTATGCCTACAGGCAGTTATTTGGTTATGGCTTCTGGGGGAACTTCTGGAGAGTAGTTATTACATTAGTAAGTGGTTTTTTGTTAGCAGCTTTGGCATTGACAATAACCGAACTGCCGACAACTACACCCAAATCATACACTGAAGAATTCAAGGCAATAACAGAACTATTATATTGTTCGGTGGTGCCTATTCTTGTTGGTGTGTATATCAGCAAAAGAACATTTAAACGTAGAAAGAAGGAAGAGACACAAAGCCTTGAAATTTCCATTAATAACCAAATAGAGAATAACGACCAAACAGAAAATAAAACATAAGAATTATGAATAACAGATTATTACTAATTACATTATTTGCTATTATTGCTTGGTCGTGCGCTCTAATGTCGAGCGCGCACAACAAACTAACATCTAGCGCACAACTGTCATTACTGCAAAAGCAGACAGCACAATATGACTCAAACGGCAAGAAGATTAAGGCTATTGATACCAACCCAGTCATCAGACTTGTGGTGGAGGTTGATTCCAAAGATGCGGCAAGCACGTTTGCTCAAATCCGTGAATGTGGTGGCACTGTATTGTCAAAGCTTGGTCACCAGGCTGTGATAAGCATTTCTACTGGCAAGGTTGATGACATCGTTGCCATAGAGGGCGTGAAAAGGGTGGACGCAACAAGTAAAGGCGAGCTGAAAACCGATATCTCACGTGTGGAGACTGGCGTGAGCCTGATTGACGGCACCACACCTGGTGTTGAAGAGGTTTACACCGGCGAGGGCATTACCATATTCGTCGTCGATGGAGGCTTCGATTTCCAGCATCCGGCCTTCAAGGATGCCAATGGCAACACGCGCCTGCGTTGCGTGTATATGCCCACTGATGACAGTGGCCACAAGTTCATCGTCGAGGATGATGAGGCTGGAACGATTGAGTATCCTGGCTCGGTGTTCGACACTCCTGAGCTAATCGCCACTCTCACCACCGATACCGAATATCGCGATCATGGCACCCACACCGCTGGCATTGCCGCTGGCAGTCGCTCACCGCTGGGGTTTGGTGGCATGGCACCCGATGCCGACATTGTGCTGGTGTCGATTGAGAGCGAGGATGATGTGAATGAAATTGCCTTCCAGTTCGTAGCACATTATGCTCAGCAAATCGAAACTCCCATTGTGCTTAGCGCAAGCATGAACTCGCACTATGGCCCCCACAATGGCACAGGCACAATGCCTGAACTCATTGAAGAGTTGTCTAATCATGTCATTCCCGTGCTCAGTGTTGGAAATGAAGGTGGTAGCGCTGTTCACATTTACAAGGCATTTGATGAAGAGAACAGCAGCATGAAGGCACTTCTTGCCCGAGCAGCGACTACCTTTGACGAAGAGGGCAACATATTAAGGTTGCTTGGCTCGGTAGTGCGCGGCTTTTCACGCTACGAGTTGGGCGAGAACGATGTGTTAAATGTTCAGATTGGCATAGCAAATCGCGGTGACGCCGAGACGTTGTGGCTATCAGAGCCATGCACTATCTCCCTGACCCAGAATGGAGCTGTTGAGATATTTAGCGACGAGGATGAGATTCTTGGAAATTACATGCAGGATGGCTTTGTGGCGATATATGGCTCAGTTGTTGACGGCAAGATTGATCTCACAGCTGCCGCAACTGGTTTTCTCCCCAGGCGTTACCCGTTCTTCATTTTGCTGTCGTCAACTTCTCCCATCGAGATGGATTTGTGGGAAACGACAGGAGGATTTGATGTACTTGGCACCGAGAATTTAGAAGGTTTCACCCCTGGCGACAGTGAGTTCTCGTGTGGCGATTGGACATCGACGCCACGTGTTATCAGTGTGGGCAATTATGTGACAAACACCTCCAACCGTCTTTACACTGGCAATGTCGCTGATGCGAGCATGCTTAACACACTTAACGACATCAGTTACTCTTCAAGCTATGGAACGTCGTTCAACGGTGTGGCACAGCCCGTTGTTACCGCTCCTGGCACCAACATCGTGTCCTCCATCAACCACTACACATGTGACAAGGAGATTGCCGAGTCGATGCAGTGGCAGGGATTCCCCTACAGCGGCATGAGCGGCACCTCGATGTCGTGCCCAACAGTGAGCGGCATCATCGCCCTGTGGCTGCAAGCCGACCCCACCCTCACACTTGATGAAATAAAAGAAGTGCTCGCCGCAACCTCGCGCAACGACGAGTTCACTGCCGTCAACCCCATCAAGTGGGGCTACGGCAAGATTGACGCTGCCGCCGGCATCGAATACATCAAGAGGATGACCCCAATCGGCACAGTCTCTCACGATAAACCAGCAGTTGACAGCAACCTATGGTTTGACATCACTGGACGCTCTTACAACTCCAAACCCACAGCGCCTGGAATCTACATCAACTCAGGCCGAAAAGTCGTGATTAGATAAAATGCTCACGCTCGCAAAGCATTGAGCAAGCTCATCCTTTGTCTCGCCTAATCGCATTTTTAAGTGAGAGCAGAACTGAATAAATGCACAATTAATAATGCTTGGTACCGTTAGTGTCACCAAGCATTTTTTAATTTCTCTGCCATTCGTCACAAAAGCGTGCTGAATATCCCAAAAGCTTGTTATTGCTGTAATTCTAGTAGTAATTTTGCGTCAAAATTAGTGCAAGCTGGGCGAATTATAAAATGAAAAACTAAGTTTTTATTTAAACATCTGCACTTCAACACTTTCCCCTTTTATCTCATATCAAAACATCAGTTAGTGTGTGCGATGGTTATGCGAGAAGAGGCGTTGCGGCAGCTCCATGGCGAGGATGATGCCTAGCACAATGGCGATGGCGACCTTGCCGGCAAGCAGGCCACTTTGCATCGACAGATCGAATTGCGAGTCGGTAAAGTAATATGTGAACCAAAACACACCTGCACCAGGCACTAGCGGGAAGATGCCACACAGCAGGAACCCCTGGGCTGGAATGCGGTAGGGGATGGCTGCCATGCGCGAGACGATGCACACCAGTGTTGAGGCGGCAAGCGTGGCTACCACAGGAGTGGCGCCACAGTTTCGCACCAAAATCAGGTAGAGCGCCCAACCAATCGCACCAATCACTCCCGCCGGCACATAATGCTCACGGTCGATTCCAAAAAGCAAGGCAAATGCCGCAGTGCCAATGAACGCCGCCATGGCTTGCAGCAGCAGGTGGGCGGTGCCGGGATTGACTGTCATGCTCAAGCTCACCACGCCACCATGCATAGCTCCATCGATAAGAAACGACAGCGACACCCCCACCGCAATGCAAAAGAAGCCCAGCATGGCATCGGTGAGGCGCGTGAAGCCGGCAATATAGTCGCTGTTGGCAAGGTCTCGCACTCCGTTAACAAAGGGGACTCCAGGAATCAATGGCATAATAGCTCCAATGATGATGTTAGCAAGACTCTCGCCAAATCCCAATCGCCAGCACAGCACACACAGCAATGTCGCTACCATGGCATTACAGATGCCACCCACAATTTTTGACATGTAGCGATTTCCTATTCCCAGCACGAAGGCGTAGAGTAATAATCCCACAACCAGGGCCGCGGCACAGTCCATCCATCCGCCACCAAACACGGCACAAAAACCTCCCGCACCCAATCCTGAGCCTAAAATTTGCTCCCATGCCGGTTTCTGACCCTCGGAGGCAATGCGTTCGAGACGTTCGCGGGCTTCGGCAAGATTGGTTCGTCCATTGGAAATGTCATAGCTCAAGCGGTTCACCGCCACCACCTTAGATAGCTGGATGCCACGCAATGGTATAAATTCCACATTGGCATAGGTCGAAGCCTGGGCACCACTCTTGGTCACCTTGTTGGCGCGTCCAGTGGTGAAGATGCCGTTCGACAACACAAAAAAGTTGCCCGAGTCCACACCAAAGTGTGATGATATGCGGCTCATGATGTCTTCCACACGTGAGATTTCGGCGCCATTCTCCAGCAAGATGTGTCCCGCTTTAGAAGCCACTTCCAGCACTTCGGCAAGGTCGGCATCCTCATGCCTGTCATTGCTCATATTTTTATTTTCGATATTTGTTGTTTCCATGAAACTATAGAATTGAGGGTGCAAAATTGAGAAAGAAACTCGAAATGTGCAAATAAAACCAGTCCAATTTTCGGTTATATTGTGATTTATGTGTACCTTTGCACGTTGAAAAAAGAATACACAATTAACTAAACATTTAACATAAACAAAATGACACATTACATTAGCGCCGAGCACCTTACTATTGAGCGTGTGGGCGAAATTATTGAAAAAGGTATAAAATTGGCACTCAGCGACGATGCCAAGGCTCGCATCGTGCGTTGCCGCAAGTATCTCGATGAGCAAATCGCTGCTAGCGACGTTCCCGTCTATGGCGTGACCACAGGCTTTGGCTCGCTGTGCAACGTGAAGGTGAGCAAGGACCAGTTGTCGCAACTGCAAATCAACCTGATGATGTCTCACGCCTGTGGCGTGGGCGAGCGTGTGCCTAACGAAATCGTGCGCATCATGTTGCTCCTTAAGATTCAATCCCTGAGCTACGGCTACTCCGGTAGCAAGCTCGACACCGTTGAGCGTCTTATTGACTTCTTCAATGAGGGCGTGATTCCCGTGGTTTACCGCCAGGGTTCACTTGGTGCCTCGGGCGACCTTGTTCCACTGGCTCACATGAGTCTGCCACTAGTGGGACTGGGCGAGGTTGAATATGAAGGCAAAGTGATGCCCGCTGCCGAGTTGCTCAAACTCAAGGGCTGGAAACCCATTGAGCTAGCCAGCAAGGAAGGTCTTGCACTGCTTAATGGCACACAAAACATGAGCTCATTTGCGGTGTGGGCTTTGCTTCAAGCTGAGCGACTGAGCGACTGGGCCGACCGCATCGCAGCCATGTCGCTCGATGCCTACGACGGTCGCATCGAGCCATTTACCGAGGCTGTTCACTTGGTGCGTCCCCACAAGGGCCAGCTCGAGACCGCAGCTCACATGAAGGAGCTCTTGACCGGTAGCGAACTCATTGCCTGCCACAAGGAGCACGTGCAGGATCCTTATTCGTTCCGTTGCGTGCCACAAGTTCATGGAACAGTAAAGGACACTATCCGCTATGTGAAGTCGGTTATTGATACCGAGATTAATAGTGCTACCGATAACCCCACCGTTTGCCCCGACGAGGACCTTATCATTAGCGCAGGAAACTTCCATGGCGAGCCCATCGCTATGCCCATGGACTTCCTTGCCATTGCGCTTAGCGAACTCGCCAACATCAGCGAGCGTCGCATCTATCGCCTCGTGTCGGGCACTCGTGGACTGCCCAGCTTCCTGGTTGCCAACCCCGGCCTGAATAGTGGCTTCATGATTACTCAATATACTGCCGCAAGCGTGGTTAGCTTGAATAAGTCACTAGCCGCTCCATCGAGTCTCGACAGCATTCCTTCGTGTCAAGACCAAGAGGATCACGTGAGCATGGGTGCTAATGCCGCCATCAAGCTTTACAAGGTGGTTCTCAACACCGAGCGCGTGCTTGCCATTGAGCTCTTCAATGCCGCTCAGGCTCTGGAATTCCGCTTCCCCAAGAAGTCTTCACCCGCAATCATGAAGATGCACGACGACTTCCGCAAGGAGGTTCCTTTCATTAGCGACGATGTGATTATGTATCCTCTCATTGAGAAAGCAATCCAATTCCTTCGTAAATGAAACTTTTAGTTAACAATATCGCCACCCTCGCCGGTATCGACGGCGGGGGTGTGCTGAAAAAATGCGGCGCCGAGATGGCTCAGTTCAACGCCATTCACAATGCGTGGATGCTGGTTGAAGATGGCATTATCACCGAGTTTGATACAGTTGATAACCGTCAGGCACCCACCGGTGTTGATACTGTGGTTGATGCCGCAGGTGGCACTGTGATGCCTAGCTGGTGCGATTCTCACACCCACATTGTCTATGCCGGCAGTCGCGAGCAAGAGTTTGTTGACAAAATCAATGGCTTGAGCTACGCCGAGATTGCCCGTCGTGGTGGTGGCATTCTCAATAGTGCCGACCGCTTGCATGAGATGACTGAGCAACAACTCTACGACCAAGCCATGTGCCGTGTGCGCGAAGTGATTGCTAAGGGCACTGGCGCTATCGAAATCAAGAGTGGTTATGGCCTCAACCTGCAAGACGAACTCAAGATGCTGCGAGTGATAGCTCGCATCCAGGAGAGCACTCGCCTGCGCGTGGTGTCTACCTTCCTGGGCGCTCATGCCGTTGGTCGCGAATATGCAGGCCGTCAAGGCGACTATGTGAATCACATTATTAACGATATGATACCCGCTGTTGCAGCCGAGGGCTTGGCAAACTTTGTCGACGTGTTCTGCGACGAGGGATTCTTTACCCCTGAGGAGACATCTCGCATACTTGAGGCGGGCATGAAATATGGCATGCGTGGCAAGATTCATGGTCAGGAATTGGCACCCTCGGGTGGGGTAGAGGTGGCATTGAAGCACAACGCCCTCTCGGTCGATCACTTGGAGAGCATGACCGACGATGACATTGCCATGATGCGCGGTCGCGACACCATGCCCACAGCATTGCCAGGCACCTCGTTCTTCCTGAACATGCCTTTTGCTCCGGCTCGCAAGATGATAAGCGCGGGCTTGCCAGTGGCGATAGCCAGTGATTATAATCCAGGCTCTACACCCAGTGGCGACATGAAGTTTGTGGTTTCGCTCGCCTGCATCAAGATGCGTCTGCAACCCGCCGAGGCATTCAACGCCGCTACCATCAACGGAGCAGCCGCAATGGCTCTGAGTGCTGACTATGGCTCAATCGCTCCAGGCAAGGTTGCCAATTTCTTCGTCACTCATCCCATCTCGAGTCTCGACTTCATCCCCTATGCCTACACCACTCCCATCATCGCCCGCACCTTCCTAGCCGGCGAGGAGCAGTGATAATACTTTTGCGTTATGCTTAAGGCGTAATGTGAAATGTTATAATAACAAACCGGGAACTGCACGACGCAATTCCCGGTAATTTTTTAGTATTATAATGTTTTAGAACTGGCGGGGAGCAACCTTGAGGATGTCGCCCACTTCTTGCAGGTCGCCATCGTTAGGCTCGGGGGTGATGCCCAGCAGGTGAGCAAGTAGCGGATATATGCACACGTTGCGGAACGAGCCTGGGCGCACGTAGCCCACTTTGAAATCGGGACCTATAGCACGGAATCCCACTTGCATGTCGCTGGCAGTGTGGTCCCAGCCGTGGTTGCCGGCAATCACCTTGGTGTTGTTGCGGAACACCCAGCCCAAGTCGGGCAATACAACCACGTCGCCAATGTTGGGGTTAGTGCCGTAGTGCAGATATTCAGGTACGTCGCCTTTCTTCCAAGCTCTAATGTGGTCAACGCCTTGCAGGGCATTGACGATGCTGTCGGCAATCTCAGGGCGGTCAACATAGATGAGTGCAGGACTATCGCCCTCAATGCGAGCGTTCCATTCTTTCTTGATGTACTGATAGCTGTTCACCACTCGCAGTTCGTTGGTCCATGTCATGCCATGGTCGCCCAGAATGATGAGGTTGATCTTGTTGCCAATCTCAGGCATAGCTTTCAGTCGTGCCCACATAGTCCATAGTAGCGAGTCCATAGCCTCGGCCATGTGGCGGCTCTTCTTGGTGATGGGACCATAGCTGTGCGAGGTGTGGTCGGGCTCTTCAAAGTAGCACATCACCAGCCTGGGGCGTTTCTCTTGCGGCAATGAAAGTAACTCAATCACCTTGCTCACGCGCTCGTCGGGAGTGAGGAGTGGCCTCTTGGCATAGTCCTCCCAGTAGTTGGCATGTCCTTCTTTAATCTTGACGTCGCTGCCCACCCAGTAGACGGTGGCAGTCTTCACGCCCTGACGCTTGGCAGTGAGCCAAATGGGGTCTCCACCGTAGTTTTTCCCTTCGTGCGACACGTCATTGCCAATCTTGTACTTCTTGCCATCGTCCTTAACAATAAAGGAGTTGGCAACAATGCCGTGATGGTCGGGGTAGAGACCTGTGGCTAGCGTGTAGTGATTAGGGAACGTCTTGGTGGGAAACGAGGGTTGCATCACAGCCTTCACGCCTTCCTTGGCAAGGCGGTCAAAGAATGGCATGTCGAAGCACTCGGCATAGTCCCAACGCAGTCCGTCGCACGACACGACCACGGTGTAAGTGTCATTACCTGCTGCCCATGCAGCAATAGCCAGCGAGCAAGCTAGCACAAAGTTAAGAAGTCGTTTCATAGTGTGTAGTTAAAAGAATAAGACATTGTAGTAATAACCAAGTGCAAAGGTAATGATTATTTTCAATGCTGGCAATGTTGCGCGTGATGAAAAAAACTCCAAGCAAGTGTGCTCGGAGTTTTTATCTATCGTTCTGGGGTGCATTCACTGCATCTGAACTTATATTGTTTTATTACGAAAAAGTTAATTACCAAACTAAAAACGTTTGAAGCTTTATTTATTGTTCGCTTCTTTGACTGCGAAATATGCAATCGGTTTAATTAATATTTTAATTTTAACCTATCTTAACATTTAAACCTAATTATGATTCGATTTAAAGATTTGTTCTCACCTATTATTTTTTGTGTTAAAATAGTAAAAAATTAGAAAAATAATAATATCTTTGCATAATTTTCTTATCATGCTGGTGTAAACTCATTGAAAATGTGTGTCACTTTGCCACTAGCATTAATTCTTTTAATAGTCAAATAAATATGAGAAAAAATATCATTGGGATACTTATAGCATTGTTGCTAATTAATGGTTGTGTTTTTGCGCAAGCTCAAGACGCAGTGATTGTTAGTGCCGATTCTTTACCAATGACAAAGAGCTTAGATAATACCCGCTTACTGTCACATCATGATAGTGAGGAAGCCCCTCCAGTGGTATCGCTAGATGATGACGATGAAGAGGAACGTACCAAAGCTATCCCCAAGCTGAAGCTTTATGAGCCACCTAAGGCCCCTGATTTTAACTTTATCAAGAGCCGAACTAATCCGGCTGTGAAGCCTTATAAGTTTCTTGATGACCAAACTTGGGTAGGCATTCCCATTTTCCTGTCGGGATTAATCGCTAAAAGTGAGAAAACTGCCTTCAGGCAGGATTATAATAATCCTAACACTAAGATTCGCCTCATCAAGTATAATTTCCACAACGAGATTGACAACTATACCCAGTATGTGCCACTGGCACTTGCTATTGGCTTGAAAATAGGTGGAGTGGAAAGCCGTAGCGACTGGCCCAGATTCTGGGCGTCGTCGGCTGCTTCGGCAGCTATTATGGCTGGCTTGGTAAATGGTATTAAATACACCGCCAGCGAGATGCGGCCCGACGGGTCCACACGCAACTCATGGCCCAGTGGGCACACAGCCACCGCTTTTATGGCCGCCACTATATTGCACAAGGAATATGGTATGACACGCTCGCCGTGGTTCTCACTTGGCGCCTACACCCTAGCCACAGCTACCGGTGTGATGCGTGTGCTTAACAACCGTCACTGGATTAGCGATGTGCTCTCGGGAGCAGGAATCGGTATTCTATCGGTTGAGCTGGGTTATGGGCTCATGGACTTGCTCTTTAAGCATCGGGGCTTGCAACGTGGCGACCTTAGCATATATCCCGATTTGCGCGAGAATCCGTCGTTCTTCGACATTTCAATGGGTATAGGCTTGGGCAATAAAAACTTGGAGTTGCCAGCTTTTGACTTCAACATCCCCGCCGAGTTTATCGATGAAGGTGAGTCGACGTCAACCGAGCCGATGCGACTCAAGTTCCGCTCGGCAACGGTAGTGGGAGCCGAGGGTGCCTATTTCTTTAACCCCTACATTGGTGTGGGTGGACGCTTGCGTGTGAAGGCTACCCCTATCAATGGGTGGAGCCAGTTTGCCTTGAGCGAAGAGGGTGAAATCCAGCAGTTTTTTAAAGATCCTTTACTCAGCCAGTCGGTTCAATCCATAGCTCTCACTATTGAGAGTGACCACCTCACTGAGTTTGCTGCCGATGCGGGTGTATACTTCAACTGGGCATTCTCGTCGCGCTGGGCACTGGGTGCTAAGGCGCTGATTGGCCGTAGTGTGATGAATGCAATCGACATTAACGCCTCTTACACAGGGCAGCAACTTGCCTTTAACAGCGAGGCACTGGATGACGACACAGCTCCCATGTTTAAGCTCACTGATAAGATAATCGACCACAAGTGGGACTACATCAACGTTGAGGCATCTAATTCTATAAAGTTTGGCTCGGGCATCTCACTCACCTATGCTCACAAGAACAATTTCGCTTGGAAAGTGTTCTGCGACTACGACTACGCGCGCAAGACCTTCACCGCCACCTATCATCCCCTGGGATTGATGCAAGGCCTCTCGCCCGACTTGGTGGATATAATGCAAATTTTCAGTTGGGACATGACCAAGCCGGCGGTTTCAAGCGTTAAGAAATCGCTTCACCAGTGGGTTTTGGGCGGTGCCTTGAGCATTCATTTCTAAATGGAATTAATTTATAATTATAATACTCAATGAAAAAATTATTACTACTTTTGATGATTACAGCCACTAGCCTGTGCGCATGGGCTCAGGATAGTTATATTCCCTACAAGGCCTACGATGGAGAGCACAAGCACGAGGCATCGGCTTATGTAATGGGAGGTGACAATGTGGTGAGCGGGAAATTTGGCGGGCTCGCCGTTTCCTATAATCACCATTTCACTCCACGATGGCATCTAGGCGGTAATGCACAAATTCAAATGTGGAAACGACTTTACTCAATCAATGTGACTGGCGGCTACCGCTTGCCTATCAAGTATGGACACCTCTACTTTGATGGAAAGCTCATGCTTAACCGCTACAATCGTTGGGGATTCAGTGAGTTTGTCGCCAATGCCTCGGTTACATGGGAGAGTGCCTACGTCGACCTTCGCCTAGGCGAGTCGCTTATCCACTTTTGGAGTAAAGATGTCTATTTTGAAGATCGCTATGGCTACACCGAGCCACTTACTCTCACTTTTGGCTTTGGTGTGAACATTCGTCACCGCAACAACCCGTGGAACATTGGGTTCTTCTTCCGCAACTACGACGACTTTTACTACGAAAACTGGAACATCAACTGGGGTTTACGCTGGTATGCCCGCATTTACAAGCAGTGGCGTCTCTTTGGTGAGTTCAACATTCGCCCTGCAGGCTCTATGAGCCAGCTGGCTAGTAGATATGAGGGTTCGGTGAAATTAGGTGTTAAATATAAATGGTAAATCTCATGAAAACGAAATATATTATTATAGCAGCTTTGGCAGCAATGGCGCTGGCCAACACATCATGCGAGAAGGTGAGCCCTCAAGGCGTGCTAATGGCTGGTACTGCCGTCGAGGATCGTGTTCAAATGTCAAATCTCTACTACAAGGAGCATCTCTTTGAGATGAAATTCAACTACGACCTCATGGATAAGCATGACGAGTACACCTTCCTGGTGGGCGGTGACAGTCACGTCACCACCGATCCAGGGCGCATGGACGAGATGTTCGCAATTGGGCTGGAGGGCGACGACTTGTTCTATACCCATCTGGGCGATATTGCCGATACCAAGGCCGAGTATTATATTGTCCTTGACTCACTATTAGATGAAGCCAAAAAACGTTATGTAGTTGAAAACTATGTGCAAAACGAATATGGCCGCTGGGTACACAAAACTCATCCCGAAGATATTATAGGTTCTACCTACGAAGAAATAAAGTTCCCATTCTTCCCTGTTGTTGGCAACCATGACCTCACCCACAACGGATGGGCATTGTGGAGTAACATTTTTGGTTCCTCGTTCTACACTTTCGACGTCATGATAGATGACGGTAGCGAGGGAGGCGAACCCATCTATGACCACTTCATCTTCCTCGATACCGCGAGTGGCACACTAGGCAAGACGCAAATTGACCTCATTGAGGACGGTGTGCTCGATGGTTGGTACAAGTATCGCCACACTTTCGTCTTCAGTCATACCAATCTGTTCAGGCCATCGTCAATGCAGTTTGCCTCAACGTTCTCACGCGAGGAAACATTCTTCTTGCTCCAGCAGTTCGATGAATGGTGCACCACAGCTGTGTTCTGCGGCCACGTTCATGCCTGGGACGATCGCGTCTACAACGATGTTACCTATCTCACCCTCGACTCTATGAGCGAGCGCAACAGTCCTGAACCGGGCGACTACCTGGTGCGCGTGCACGTGAAGAAGGACGGCGATTGGTCGTGGGAAAAGGTGCACATGGATTACGTCGCTCCCAAGAAGAAATAATCACAAGCGCTCTGTTTAGGGCGATTGTCACTCCAACAATCTAATCGCCCCGCCTGAGACATTGCTCAAACGGGGCGATTGTGTTTTATTAATGTGAACCTCAGGGGGTGTCACTCACCGTTGAGGCGGTCTTCGTCCTCCTGGGTCCATAGTGGATTTTCATCGTCCCAGTCGTCAAAGCCGAAGAAGGCCTCATCGGTAAACTCCTTCATCTCGCGACCTTCCTTCTTGGTGGGGCGTCCCATGCCCTTCTGTCGGCGCACGAAACCACCTATGCGAGCCATCTCAAGCAGCTTGTACTGGTCGGCCGGGGTGATATTCTTCAAGTAGTTAGGCACGAGCTTGGCACCCACGCGGTTGTTAAGCAGTCCCACCACCTCAAAGGTGAACGTGATGGGAGGCTTGCGCACCTCAATCACGTCGCCCACCTTGATGTTGTGCGACGGCTTCACATTCATCCCCTTGATGGTCACTCGCCCCAGCTTGCACTGGTCGGTAGCCAGTGAGCGTGTTTTAAACACCCGCGTGGCCCATAGCCACTTGTCAATTCTCATCTCAGACATAAGACTTGTCGTTATCGGTTACCAGTTGTCGGTCTTTTTATATGGCTTCACCACAGCCCTTCAATCACTTATTATTATAATTTGTCATGGCAAAGCTCAGTCCGCTCAAGCAAAAGGCTTTGATGGCTTCAATGGCCTTTTCTACCCGCTCAGGAAGCTGTTGGCGCTCCTGGGGTGTGAGCGGTCCCAGCACATAGTCGATTTGGGCACCCGTGGGGAAGTCACTACCTATTCCAAACCGCAGGCGAGCGTAATTTTGCGAGCCCACCATTGCGTTAATGTTCTTCAGCCCATTGTGACCGCCATCGGCTCCCTTGCCACGCATGCGCAGTGTGCCAAAGGGCAATGCCAAGTCGTCGACCACAACAAGCACGTGGTCGATGTCAATTTTCTCCTTCTGCATCCAGTAGCGCACAGCCTCACCACTGAGGTTCATGTAGGTGGATGGCTTCAAGAGCAGTAGTCGCTGGTTCTTGAGACGCATCTCGGCAGTGGAACCATAACGCTTGCTCTGAAAAACAACATTGGACGCCTCGGCTAAGGCATCCAATATTGTAAACCCTATGTTGTGACGAGTACCCTGGTACTCAGCTCCAATGTTTCCTAGTCCAACAATCAAGAACTTCATGGGTTCATCACAGCTTTGGGGATTCTCGCTACTTGAAGTGTTGTGAAGTGAGAAAATGCGTCTGAGCCAATTACTCAGCAGCAGCCTCTTCACCGTTCTCCTCACTCTCGGCAGCTGCAGCGGCAGCGGCACGTGTAGCACGAACACCAGTGATCACAAGATCCTTAGCGTTGGCAAGTTCATACTTGTCAAACTTCAAGTCACCCACTTTGATGGCGTGACCAATGGCGATGTTGTCAACATTAACAACAATGCGCTCGGGAATGTCGGTATAGATACCTTTAACCTTCACCTTCTTCATGCTCAAGTAGAGCTTACCACCAGCTTTAACACCCACTGCGTGACCCTCAATCTTAACAGGAATCTCAACAACAACAGGTTTCTGCTCGTTTACCTCAAGGAAGTCGAGGTGCAGGATGCTGTCGTTAATGGGGTGCCACTGGATGTCTTTCAAAACGGCCTTCTTCTCTACACCATTGAGGTTAAGGTCAACAACATAAACCTCGGGAGTGTAAATCAACTTGCGAACGTCGTTAGTCTTAACAGCGAAGTCGGTAGTGAGAACAGCCTTACCATCGCGGCTGATTTCTACAACCTTCTCACCCTGGGCGAGAGTGCCGTCATACTTGCCATCTTTCAGTTCTACCACCTTGCCACCATTGAGCACGCAAGGAATCATTTGGTTAGCGCGAAGCGCCTTTGCAGCCTTCTTGCCAAGGTCGGTTCTTGGCTCTGCATTTAGTTTAAAAGTCTTCATTTCTAATAAATTGTGTTACTCAAAATTAAGTTATTTAGCTTAATTTCCCATCACACGGGAGCATAAAGCGGCGCAAAGGTACAACAATTTTTCTTAACTAACAAATTTTTGCTGATGTTAGAAATATTTTTAGTGGCTTTATAACATAATGTGTAAAAAATGCTCTATCTTTGCATTGTAGAATAATAACAATACATTTATATATCTATCTATCACAACTATGGCAAATAATCCAGAGTTTAAGTATGCTCCCATGTTTCAGCTGGGAGAGGATAAAACCGAGTACTATCTGCTCACCAAGGACTATGTTAGCGTGAGCGAGTTTGAAGGTCACCCCATTCTTAAGGTTGAACCCGAGGCATTGACCATGCTTGCCAATGCTTGTTTTCGTGATGTGTCGTTCATGCTGCGACGCTCTCACAACGAGCAGGTGGCAAAAATTCTTGCCGACCCCGAGGCTAGTGAGAACGACAAGTATGTCGCACTCACATTCTTGCGTAATGCCGAGACTTCGGTCAAGGGGCAGCTACCATTGTGCCAGGACACTGGAACAGCTATCATCCATGGCGAGAAAGGTCAGCAAGTGTGGACAGGCTTTTGCGATGAAGAGGCACTATCGCTGGGCGTTTATAAGACCTATACCGAGGAGAACCTGCGCTATTCTCAAAATGCTCCACTGAGCATGTTTGAAGAGGTTAATACCCGTTGCAACCTGCCTGCTCAAATCGACCTTGAGGCTACCGAGGGCATGGAATACAAATTCCTGTGTGTGACAAAAGGTGGTGGTAGCGCTAACAAGACCTATCTCTATCAGGAAACTAAAGCCCGCATCCAGAATCCAGGAACTCTCATTCCATTCCTGGTGGAAAAAATGAAATCGCTCGGCACAGCGGCATGTCCACCTTATCACATCGCAATCGTGATTGGTGGCACAAGCGCTGAGAAAAACCTGCTCACCGTGAAGCTGGCTTCAACTCATTACTATGACGAGTTGCCCACCACTGGCGACGAGACAGGTCGCGCATTCCGCGATATAGAGCTTGAGAAACAGTTGCTTGAGGAGGCTCATAACATTGGGTTAGGGGCTCAGTTTGGTGGCAAATATCTTGCTCACGACGTGCGCGTAGTGCGCTTGCCTCGTCATGGCGCGTCGTGCCCCATTGGCTTGGGCGTGAGCTGCAGTGCCGACCGCAACATCAAGGCAAAAATCAACCGTGATGGCATCTGGATTGAGAAACTCGACGATAATCCAGGCCAGCTCATTCCCGCCGAGCTGCGTGAGGAAGGCGAAGGTGATGCTGTGAAGATTGACCTCAACCAGCCCATGAGTGAGGTTTGCAAGATCTTGAGCCAGTATCCAGTGAGCACTCGCTTGAGCTTAAATGGTACTATCATCGTGGGTCGCGACATCGCTCATGCCAAAATTAAAGCCCGCCTTGATGCGGGTGAGGGTATGCCTCAGTATCTCAAGGAACATCCCATTTATTATGCTGGTCCAGCCAAGACTCCCGCGGGCATGGCATGTGGCTCTATGGGTCCCACTACTGCAGGACGCATGGACCCCTATGTGGATGAGTTCCAAGAGCATGGTGGCAGTCTCATCATGCTAGCCAAGGGCAACCGTTCACAGGCTGTTACCGACGCCTGCAAGAAGCATGGCGGCTTCTATCTGGGCTCGATAGGTGGTCCGGCGGCAATTCTTGCTCAAAACAATATCAAGAGCATTGAGTGTGTCGAGTATCCCGAGCTAGGCATGGAAGCCATTTGGAAGATTGAAGTGGAGGATTTCCCTGCTTTCATCCTCGTTGATGACAAGGGCAACGACTTCTTCAAGCAAATCAAGCCCCGCTGCCCACTATCTTAATGCATAATTCTTAATTGTGTGATGAGTAAATAAGATTTTAGATATTCTCTAATATTTATTAATGTGTCCTGTGGTAATACAACCGCAGGGCTCATTTTTTATTGACACATGCATTCCTGGCGGGAGTGGAATGGGACAATGTTGTGTGTTGAACAGCGAGTTGAATTGTCACTCCTAACTATTTTTTGTAAAAATGCGGTGAAATAAAAATAAATTACTACTTTTGCAATTTGATAGGTATACCCGGTGTGGTGATGGTCCTATTACGACATTAAGCATTTTTTGACAATTAAGAAAATCTAGAATAATGGCAAAGAAAATTGATAGAGACGCACGTAATAGAAATATTATAAAGTGGATGTGGCGAGGACTTGCATTGTTCTTTGCCGCGGTGTTTGTAATTTTTTTCCTCATTTATAATGGAATAATAGGTTACATGCCACCTGTGGCGGAGTTGCGAAATCCTACCGATAATTTTGCCTCGACAATGTACACTGCCGACGGTGTGGAGATGGGAAAAATTTTCCAGAGCCGTGGCAATCGTTACTATGTGGAGTTTGACCAAATTTCTAATTATCTGAAAGATGCTCTTATCGCCACCGAGGATGAGCGTTACAACGAGCATTCAGGAATTGATGCTACAGCCATTGGCCGTTCAATAATCAAGCGCATCTTGTTAGGCCAGAAAGAAGCTGGTGGTGGTAGTACCATCACTCAACAGCTTGCCAAGCAACTCTACACCCCATCGTCGAGCAACATCTTTGAGCGCGCTCTACAAAAACCCATTGAGTGGGTAATAGCCATGAAACTGGAGCGTTATTTCACTAAGAACGAGATAATGCAGATGTATTTTAACCAGTTTGACTTCTTGAATAACGCGGTGGGCATTAAGAGTGCTTCCTATGTCTACTTTGGCAAAAATTCTCCCAGCGAGCTCAATGTTCAAGAGGCAGCATTGCTAGTGGGAATGTGTAAGAATCCGTCACTATATAATCCGCTAAAATATCCTGAGCGTGCTAAAGATCGTCGCAATCTTGTTCTCAAGAAGATGGCCGACGCGGGCTTCCTCACTCAAGAAGATAGCAAAAAGGCACAGCAGACTGAACTGCTGCTCGCTTATCACAAAGTGTCGCACAACGAGGGCTTTGCACCCTATTTGCGCGAGGAAGTGAAGCGCATGATGATGGCCAAGCGCCCAGTCTATAAGGATTATCCCATGTGGAACAAGCAGGCTTTCTACGACGACTCCACACAGTGGGTTGATAACCCCCTGTATGGCTGGTGTAATAAGAACCACAAGTCGGACGGTCGTCCTTACAATATCTATACCGATGGCTTGAAAATCTACACCACCATTGATAGCCGTATGCAGAAACATGCCGAGAATGCCATGAAGGAGCACTTGCAAAAGCTGCAGCGCATCTTCTGGACTGAGCATGGAGTGAGCACCGGTGAGGAAGGAAATAAAGACCCTTACACTCGTAGCCAGGCCGAGTTGCCATCGTCGGTTAAGGAGCGATTGATACGTGGCGCAATACGCAATTCACCACGTTACAAAACACTGAAGGCGCGTGGCATGACCGACACCGAGATTATGCAGAACTTTAATACCAAGCAACGCCTCATGGTCTTTGACCTGATTAATGGTGAGCGTGAGCAGTTTATTACTCCTCTCGACTCGTTGCTGTACTCTAAGAGTAACTTGCGTTGCGGTATCATGTCGATGGATGCACGCACCGGATATGTAAAGGCCTACGTGGGTGGTCCCGACTTTGATCACTTCTCCTATGACATGGTGTCGACAGGTCGTCGCCAGATTGGTTCTACAATGAAACCCTATCTCTACTCACTGGCGATGGAATGTGGCTATAATCCTTGCGACCGCATCTCAAACGCCCGCATCAATATCAATGGCTGGAGCCCTCGTGGTGGTGGCGGTGGCGGTATGCTAACCTTGAAACAGGCGCTTACTACATCTAACAACACCTGTTCGGCACGACTGGTAGACCTGCTCAAGGTCACTAACCTCATCACCATGTTGCACAACTATGGATTGACTAACGATTTCGACACCGTGGCTCCATTGTGCTTGGGACCTTGCGAAATATCGGTTAAGCAGCAAGTGAGTGCCTACTCGGTGTTTGCTAACAAAGGAATACGCAGTGACCCAATCTTTGTGTCGCGCATTTGCGACAGTCACGGCAACGTGCTTGCCGAATTTACTCCTCGACAAAAAGAGGTGCTCAGTGAGGATTCTTACTTGAGGATGCTCACCATGCTTGAGAGCGTTATAAATGCTGGTACGGGACGTCGCTGCCGCAGCTATGTGGGCAATATAGAAATGGGTGGAAAGACAGGAACCACTAACCTTAATGCCGACGGATGGTTTATGGGATTTACTCCTGAACTAGTCACTGGTGTGTGGGTAGGTGGCGAGGAGCGATACATCAGGTTCTATAGTGGCGGTATTGGTCAAGGCGCTGGACAGGCATTGCCCATTTGGGGAATGTACATGAAAGGTGTGCTTGAAGACTCGTCATTGCCTTACTCTCATAGTGCATCGTTTAATGTGCCTAGCGACTATGACTTCTGCTATCGCGAGCGTGGCTTAGCATTACCTGGAGATAATATGGGTTATGGTGGAGTGCGCCGAGTGGGAGGCGGTGGTGCTGCCGCTGGTGGCGGTGGAGCCGAGCAGTCTTCGCGCGATGAGCCTCATCAGGCCGAGGCTATGCAAGGTGTGTTTGATTAATGCACTTGTTCTAAAAGCTCTCTCGAGAGAATAAGAAAAGTTCCCCATTTTGTTAAAATGTGTTTAAAATTTAGCGAAATGGGAGATTTTTTTTGTCAGTTTCAAAAAACGTTGTACCTTTGCATTCGCAAATCGCGGGGTGGAGCAGTGGTAGCTCGTTGGGCTCATAACCCAGAGGTCGTTGGTTCGAATCCGGCCCCCGCCACTAAAATAAAGAGTTTCAGCATTTTATCGCTGAAACTCTTTTTTGTTTTTGCCTATTTACCAGCCTTAGGAATGCTGGTTTGGAACCACAGCTTAGGTCTTTAGTTAATCTTTGGCGATGACTCCAATTAGTGTTGCGCTAGTGGCACGCTCAACAGTGCAGTTTACAAGGTCGCCAATTTTAGTGTCGCCCGCCGGGAAGACGATGACTTTGTTTTGCTGAGTGCGACCAAACATGTCGTCGTGAGAACGCTTGCTGTAACCCTCAACTAGCACTTCAAAAGTCTTGCCTACATCGGCACGGTTGCTACATAGCGACAGCTCATTTTGCAGAGCTATCATCCGGTTAAGTCGGTCGATTTTTACGTCCTCAGGCACATTGTCGGGCAGATACTTTGCGGCGTGTGTTCCTGGTCGCTCGCTATACTTGAACATGAACGCGGAGTCAAACCCCACCTCACGCATTAGGCTCAGTGTGAGTTGGAAGTCCTCTTCGGTCTCGTCGTGGAATCCAGTAAACATGTCGGTAGATATGCCACAGTCGGGCATTGCCTGGCGAATGCGAGCAATGCGGTCGAGATACCACTCGCGAGTGTACTTGCGGTTCATGAGCTTGAGCACCTTGTCGCTGCCACTCTGCACCGGCAGGTGGATGTGGTTGCAGATGTTAGGGTAGCGGGCCATGGTGTCGATGATGGCATCGCTCAAGTCCTCGGGGTTACTGGTGGTGAAGCGCACTCGCATTGCTGGCGCGGCTTCGGCAACCATGGCAAGCAATGCAGCCAGGTCCACTGGCTCACCACCATCGGTGGGTTTATAAAGATAGGAGTTTACATTTTGTCCTAGCAGAGTAACTTCCTTGAACCCTTTATCGTGCAAGTCGTGGAGCTCATTGAGGATACTCTGGGGCTCACGGCTGCGCTCGCGACCGCGAGTGTAGGGGACAATGCAATAAGTGCAAAAGTTGTTGCAACCACGCATGATAGAGATAAAACCGCTCGTCTTGCTGCTGCTGATGCGAGTGGGGATGATATCGCGATAAGTCTCGGTGCGTGATAGCTCCACGTTGATAGCCTTCTCGCCATTCTCGGCAGCTGCAATGAGGTTGGGCAGCTCCAGGTAGCTGTCGGGGCCTGCTACCAGGTCTACGCCATGCTCCTTGATGAGAACTTCTTTCATGCGCTCGGCCATGCAGCCAATTATTCCAATCAGCAGAGGTTTCATCCTGCGTCGACGCAGAGCGTTGAGCGTGGCTAGTCGTGCAAAAATGCGTTGCTCGGCGTTGTCGCGCACACTGCATGTGTTAATGAAAATGGCATCGGCGTCATCCAGATTCTCGGTAGTGCCATATCCAGCCATTTTCATCACGCTTGCCACCACTTCGCTATCGGCGACGTTCATTTGGCAACCATAGGTTTCTAAAAAAAGTTTCTTGGGAAACTCTTCATTGCCAGCGTATTTGAGGTTGAGTTTGTTCATCTTGTGTGTGTTATGTAATCAATAAGTGGCTGCAAAGTTACGATATTTTGTCCTAGAATTCAATCATGAGGATAAAATAATGAATTCCTTTTCACGTTTTTGAATTATAAATAATGAATTAAATATGAAATTTTTAAGAATGATAATAGCCGCTGTTGTTGTGCTTGTCTCGCTTGCGGCTTGTGATAGAGTTAATAACAAGTCATTACCCACCTTCACGGTGCGCATCTATCTCAATGATTATGCGCTGTGGAACACCTATGGTGTGCATGGGCTGGGTGAATATCGTGTTTTTAATCGTGATAAAAGATTGCCATCTAATTTCCCCTATAATATCAATACCTACACTGGATTTGGCGGAGTGCTGTTGTTCATGGGACAGGACATGCAGAGTGGGGGAGCGGTGCCGCTGGCATTTGACATGGCATGCCCTGTGGAACATAATGCTGAGGTGACTGTGAGCATCGACCCCGACAACCTCGACGCCGTGTGTCACAAGTGTGACTCACACTACGATGTGCTTATAGGTGGCGGTGGTCCCAAGAGTGGTATGGCGTGGGACCGCAAGGTGGGGCTCAACCCTTACCGGGTGTTGCCAACTAACACAGGAGGTTACATTATTACAAACAGATAGCTATAATTGTGCTTTATTAGCTATGTTTTCTCTAGTTTTATTTCTTAATGTGCAAGATTTTTGCTAACTTTGCGCAAACAGATAAATATTATATAACCATTATAGCAAGAAAATCATGTACCAGTTTAAAGTCCCCGATAAGATATTGATGGGCGACAATATCGTCGCCTCGGTTCAGAATGTCTTTAATGAGTATGGAAAACACGCATTGATAGTTACCGGACCTAACATTGCCAGGTCGACAATGATAGCAACACTGGAACGCACGCTCGACAGCGAGCGAGTGAAATACTCGGTGCTCTCACACATTGAGGGAGAACCCACATCGGCAATGGTGAAAGCTGGTGTTGATGCTTTCAAGGAGAATGGTTGCGACTTTATAATTGGTCTGGGTGGGGGCAGCCCACTTGATTCGGCCAAGGCAATAGCGGCAATGACTGTTCTTGAGGGGTCAATCTCCGACTATAAAGGAGTAAACATTAATTATGCCAATCTGCCCCCGGTGGTGTGTATTCCCACCACAGCTGGCTCAGGCTCGGAGGTGACAAAATATACTATCATCACCGATGAGGACACTGGAGTGAAAATGCTTCTCACAGGCGACTCGCTATTGCCAAGGATGGCAATGCTCGACTACACTTTTTCTAACGGATGCCCCAAGAGTGTGACTGCTGCCACGGGGTTGGACGCTTTGACTCATGCCATTGAGGCATTTATCTCGGTCAACGCGCAACCCTTGAGCGATGCTTATGCCCTCTCGGCAATAAAGCGTATCATGCGTTACTTGCCACAGGCCTATCGCGATGGAAGCAATGCCACTGCCCGCCGTGAGATGTCGATTGCGGCTTTGCAAGCCGGCATCTGCATCAACAACTCCAGCGTTACTCTTGTTCACGGCATGAGTCGCCCCATCGGAGCCATGTTTCATGTGCCACATGGCATGTCTAATGCCATGCTTCTTAATGTGTGCTTGAGCGACCTGGAGATGAGTGCTCGTCACAACCTTGCTCGCATTGCCACCTATCTGCGCATTCAGGCAGTGGACGAGATTGACGCTAGCGAGAAATTTGTAGAGGAAGTGGCAAAACTAATTGAGAAACTTGAAGTTCCCACCCTCAGCCAATATGGTATCGACCGTGATGCTTACATGGCAGCCGTCGACAAGATGAGCTTCGATGCCATCATGAGTGGCAGTCCTTCTCACGCACCACGTGAATATACTGCCGACGACATCAAGGAACTATATATCAAAGCCTATAACTGAAAACTGACAACTGATAACTGACGACTGACAACTGATAACTGACGACTGACAACTGATAACTGACAATTGCGATGAAGATAAACTGTTTTAGAGCAATGGTGGCAGCGACTCTATTGTTCACTACATGCTTGCTGACAATGGCTCAAGCTAATGGTGCGGCAAGTGATAGTGTCACCCCAAAGTTTAAAGGCACTATAGCGATAGCCATGACTGGTGATATCATGACTGGGTCGATTTTGCCTGAGAGAGACTTGCCACCCAACCAGGGAAGGGATATCTTCATCGACTGTGATTCAATCTTGCGTAGCGCCGATGTCGCTTGTGGCAACCTGGAGGGTGTGCTTGCCGACAAGGGCAAGACTCGCAAGCGACCAGGGCGACTCTCGTTCTCGTTCATGATGCCCACTAAGAGTGTGCAACTGCTTGTCGACGCAGGCTATGACTTCATGGGCATCGCTAATAACCACATCAACGATTTCTACCACGTGTGTGTGCTGTCGACTATCAAGACCTTGACCGACAACGGCATTGGAGTGGCGGGAACTAAGGATTGTGAGACGAGTATCCGTGAGATAAATGGTGTGAAATATGGCTTCTGCGCCTTTGGGCACGAGAACTACACACTTCGCACTCAGGACACCACAACTGTGAAGCGAATTGTCAAGAAGTTGCGCGCCGAGTGCGACATCGTTATCGTGTGCTTCCATGGCGGGTCGGAGGGGCTGGATCAGCGCCACTTGCCAAATGGCACCGAGTATTTCTATGGTGCCGACCGTGGAAACCTCAGGCAGTTTGCGCACCTGAGCATTGACAATGGCGCCGATATTGTGTATGGTCATGGACCTCATGTGCCCCGCGCCATGGAGCTTTACAAGGGACATCTTATCGCTTACAGCTTAGGTAACTTTGCCACACCCCGAGGCATGAAGTTGCATGAGCAAACTGCCTATGCACCCTTGCTGGTGGCTAACCTAAATGCCGATGGCAAGCTGGTGGATGCTAAGATTCACTCTTTCATCCAGTATCGCGACAAGGGTCCTCGCCGCGACCTTGAAAACAAGGTGGCGAAGGAAATCAGGTCACTCACGATTGATGATATTAAAGATAACCGTCTCGTGATTGCCGACGACGGAACTATAACAATTAAGTAAGTTATGAAAAGAATTAGAAACCTATTTTTTAGTGCGTTGCTGGCATTGCTGGCGACAACAGGTTGTGTTAATAACGGGACAGGGACAACGGCTGGGTCAAGCTCTAGCCAGAGCATTGCCGATAGCACCAGTGCCACTCAAGTCGCGAAACCTAAGATAACCGACACCATTTCCATAGCCATGGTGGGCGATGTGATGCTTGGCTCGATAAAGCCTAATTACTGCATGCCTCCCAACGATGGTAAGGAAATATTCGTCGATTGCGCTTCAATATTGCGTGGTGCAGATGTCACATGTGGCAATCTGGAAGGAGTACTTGCCGACAAGGGTGAAACTCGCAAGCGTCCAGGACCATTATCCTACTCGTTCATGATGCCCACTAAGAGCGTGCAACTGCTGGTAGATGCGGGATTCGACTTCATGGGAATAGCTAATAATCACATCTTCGACTTTTGGAAAGAGGGTACACTATCCACCATCCAAACTCTCAAAGACGCAGGAATAGGAGTGGCTGGAACTAAAGATTGTGAGACCTCAATACGCGAAATTAATGGTGTGAAATATGGATTCTGTGCCTTTGGTCATGAAGAATACTCATTGCGCACTCAAGACACGGCAACTGTCAAGCGTGTCGTTACCGACCTGCGCAAGCAGTGCGACCTGCTCATTGTGTGCTTCCACGGAGGCTCGGAAGGAACCTCGGCGCGCCATGTGCCACAGGGCAAGGAATATTTCCATGGTATGGATCGTGGCGATGTTCGACAGTTCACGCACATGTGTGTAGACTGCGGGGCAGATATTGTGTATGGCAACGGTCCTCACGTGCCACGTGCCATGGAGCTCTACAACGGGCACCTCATCGCTTACAGTCTGGGCAACTTCGCAACCATCGGCATGGGCATTTCGGCGCAAGTGGGTTATGCGCCATTGCTAGTAGTGCGTGTGGATGGTAATGGCAAGTTTGTGGGTGGCAAGATACACTCGTTTATCCAGCCAGGTCGCATAGGTCCTCGCGCCGATGCCCAACACCGTGCCGCTCGCGACATTTGGTCACTGACACAAGAAGATATTAAAGACAATCGTCTCATTATTGCCGATGATGGTACAATAACATGCAAATGAAGAAACTAACTATTATAATTATCGCAGTGCTTGCCTTGCCATTGGTGGCAAGCGCTCAGGATGCAATGCGGCAGCTTTTTGCATCGGAGAATGCGGGTGTGTTTCGCTCGCTCACCCTAGCCACTAGATATGAATTGCTCAACAAGTATGACCGTGGCGATACAACCCAGGTTCTCAACAACTTGCGCACCGAGGAGACGGGAATTCTCTCGCTCTCGCCCACACACATGCTTTTAAAAAGTTCGGCAGGGAAAACGGTGGAGATGAAACTGCTTTTCAAGTCAAAGAGCGATACCGTGATAGCTGTCATTGAAACTGTGGCTACGCCAGTCAAGGATAGCAAGATTTCCTTCTACGACACCAAGTGGAGTAAATTGGAGGGCAGTAAATTTTTTGCTGCTCCCACAGCTGCCGATTTTATTACATCTCGCGCACCGCGTGATGTGCGCAACGCCTTGCTCAGTGGCATCTCGTTCGCTATGATTGAAATGAAATTCAAGGGCGAGACTCTTGTAGCTACGTGCAACTTAAATGATTTTTTCATGGCTGGCGATTTCAAGAGTTTCCAGCCCTATGTCATTCGTGAGCTTGTCTACACTATCGACAAAGCGAAGATTAAGAGAAAATGAGCTACATGGAGCAATCGCTATCTCTATTTGAATATAACAACCGCATTAAGCGACTGCTTTACAATGAGCAGGTGCAAGCATGCTGGGTAACCGCCGAGACTTCCGACTTGCGCGTGAGCCGAGGGCATTGCTATCTCGAGCTCATTCAGAAGAACGAGACGGGGGCTACCGTGGCAAGACTGGGCTCAGTGATATGGGGAAGCACATTTGTGCGACTTGATGCCAAGTTTGCCGGCGTCACAGGAAGCCACCTTGCCTCGGGCATGAAGGTGATGGTGATGGTCAATGCCAACTTTCACGAGCAGTATGGCTTGAAGGCTGTAATCAACGACATTTATCCCGAGTTCACGCTGGGCGACATGGCACGCATCAGGCAGGAAATTGTAGCTCGTTTAACAAGGGAAGGAATTGTCAATATGAACCGCGAGCTTCCATGGGGGCTCGCACCACAGCGCATTGCCATCATCTCGGCTAGAGGAGCGGCAGGCTATGGCGACTTTATGAATCACCTGCATCACAATCCCTACGGGCTCAAGTTCTACACCTGCCTCTTTGAGGCCGCGATGCAGGGCACTAGCACAGTGGCATCGGTGATTGCGGCTCTCGACCGCATTGCCGCTGTTGAGGACATGTTTGATTGCGTGGTGATAATTCGTGGCGGTGGAACCACTAGCGACCTTAACTGGTTTGATAACTATGACTTGGGAGCCAATATTGCTCAATTCCCCTTGCCGGTAATCACCGGCATTGGCCACGACCGCGATGTCACTATCCCCGACATGGTGTCGAAGCTGTATGTCAAGACACCCACGGCGGCTGCCGATTTTCTAGTGCAGTGTGGCACCGCACAGCTCGAACGCATCAACACGCTGGCAATCGGTGTCGTGGACATGGCACGTGAGATGGTGGCTCACTCGCGTGAGCAACTTGCTTACTATGGTAACTACCTGCCCATGACTGCTATGAAAATTGTGGAGACAAGTGCTCTGCGCCTCAATGCTATGGCCCAAACTATTCCACTGGTGGGAAAATCGAGGATAGAAGGCGAGCACAATCGCTTGGGGCACATGTCGCAAGTGGTAAACAATGCGGTGGCACGCGCTATGGAGCGAGAGCGCATGCGCCTTGAGGCTCTAACCGACAAGGTGCAACTGCTGTCGCCACAAAACACCCTCAATCGTGGCTACTCGCTCACCACCCTCAATGGGCATGTGGTGACTAGCGCCCGGCAGCTCAAGCCCGGCGATGCTCTTGTGACGCGGCTCAAGGATGGTAGCGTAAAAAGTGTTGTTAATTAGAAAAAAAGATGAAATATGGATACAATTCAAGATAATAACATGACCTATACTCAGGCGATTACCGAGCTTGAGGAGATAGTGAAGAAGATGCAAAGCCCCGAGTGCAGCATCGACAATTTGAGCCAGTACACAGCACGCTCGTTGCAGTTGCTCAAGGTGTGCAAAGCTAAGCTCACGCAAACCGATGAGGAATTGCGCAAAGTGCTTGCCGAGATGAGCGACGACAAGCAGCAGTAAGCGGGTGGGGCTAGCCTGTACCTGCCAGGCTCAATCCCACCGGCGGGAATAACAGGCAAGTTTGTTAGATCACCTACTCACACGTGTGTTTACGTTCTATAAAAAGTTATAATTATGGAAAAAGATAATGATGTGGTGGTTTTTGCCATGTACGATAGTCCCATCGAGGCTAATATCGTGAAAGGTGTGCTTGAGAGTAATGGCGTCATGGCCGATGTCGTGGGCGACTCTACTGCCAACGCTCTGATGCAAGGCTTCACTCAGGGTGCTATGCGAGTGGTAGTGCTGCGTCGCGACCTGGAACGGGCACAGCAAATAATGGATACCACCTGGATAGAGAATAATAATCAATAATTAACGTGAGCTTGACGAAAATAATTTGCTTTGTATCAAGCTGAGGGTGTTGCAAAACTTCTGAATCTAATGAGAACTCCTCCTCTAAGATAACGTGAGTTCGACGAAAATAAATAGCTGTATATCAGGCTGCTCCTCTAAGATAGAGGAGCTGTCGCGGAGCGACTGAGGAGTATGATAACTATCAAACATACTCCCCCCGACCCCCTCTAACTGAACTGCACCCCAAAAGTTAGACACAAAACTTTTGAGGTGCAGTTTTGTATATGAAGTACACGTTTGAAGAAAAGCTAAGAATTGTAACGTTAATCAAATCAGGTTATCCTCTTAAGCGGTTATGTAAAGAGCGCCGTTTGGACCATCATATGGTAGGTATCTGGCGTGCCCGATATGATTTGCATGGAGAGGATGGTTTGCGTTTTGGTACAAAAGCTTATGGTTACACCGGAGAAAAAAAAGAGGAAATAGTACGGGCACATCTTGAAAAAGATGTATCTTTGCCGGTGCTAAGCATCAGATATGACGTGAATTGCTCAACCATAAAAGT
>ONEL01000006.1 GCA_900316835.1 uncultured Prevotellaceae bacterium
TTCATGATGTGTAATGTTGTTTAAATTAAGGTTAATACATGATGTGTGTCGTAATTCACGCTGCAAAGATAATACACAAAAAGGTAAAATGCAAATTATCGGAGGTGAAATTACAATCTTGTTTGTTTTTTTATTGCGTGCCTCGCCCGCTAGTCACCCCCATTTTTGACTTTTTAAAAAAACTACCTATCTTTGCAGCCGTGAAATTGAAACTGGTTATATCGCTCTTGCTTGTTGTGGCAGTGGTAATGCCCTTGGTGGCTCAGCCCAGTGGCATCAATCATGCCGCCAGTGGCATCGTGCTCAATGGCGACGACTGGAGTGGCTTGATTAGCAATCTCAATGATCGCCATCGCATTAATCGCAAGTTCACTATTGTCCACATTGGCGACTCGCATGTGCAACCCGGCATCATTAGCGACGAGCTAAGGCGAGCCTTGCAAGAGCGCTATGGCAATGGCGGGCGAGGTCTTATTAGCCCACTGGCGCTGGCAGGGACTAATGAGCCCCGCGACTACTTGCTCAAGTCGAGTGCTGCCGTCACGGCAGCCAGCAGGTTGCTTTCCTCATCAAGGCCGGCAGGCATGGGGTTTACAGGCGTGGCAGTGAAGTTTGGTGCTCAAGGCACCAGTCTTAGCATTCATGCTAAGCATGCCGGCGACGAGTTCTATCGCGTTACCCTTTTTCACTCGCCTGGCACAGGCTTTGAAACCAGCCAGGGAGGTAAGTTGCTAAAAGGGCACTACGTGAGCCCCACCGCCACCCAATATGTGCTGCGCGAGATGACCGACACTGCCGTGTTGCGGCTCTCGGGCAATGCCTCGCTCTATGGCGTGCGACTGCTCAATAGCAAGCGTGGCGTGGTGGTTGACTGCATTGGCAACAATGGCGCTACTTATCGCAGCTATCTCAACATCGATGGCTTTGCTCGACAGCTGCGCGACTTTGAGCCACAGCTCGTTATCATCTCGCTTGGGACTAACGAGGCCTATGGCAACTTCTCATCCCTCTCGAGCAATATCAACCAGTTACTCACGAGCATAGGCCGTGAGTGTCCTGGTGTGAAATTTCTCCTCACCACACCGCTCGAAACTCACAAGCGGGGAAGTAATCGCATCCAGACGGGAATCGCCTCGGTGCGTGACGTGATAGTGAATTATGGGCGCTCGCATCATGTGCCAGTGTGGGATTTCTATCGTGTGGCTGGTGGTGTGGGAGCCGCTACGCGCTGGCTTAGCGCCCGCTACATGAATTCCGATCACCTCCACTTGCGCGACGAGGGCTATCACTATCAAGGCAAGCTGCTTGCCAATGCCATGTTGCGATTGCTCAGTGGCGAGGATGATGGTACCGAAAAGCAAGAAATCACCCCGGCATCATCGCCAGCCCAGGAGGAAAAAGAAAACTATGTAGAACCCGACGACAATTTCCAAGACTGGCGACAAAATTCCAGTACCGATAATTGATTAGTGATAAATTAACGTGAGTTCGACGAATTTATCATTTGAAAATCATTGCGTTAGCAACTCCCCCTCTAAGTTAGACCAATGGAGCAAGCCGAGACCAGCAGCAAAACTTGTTTTGCTATTGGCAAGAGCGGGTCGGGGGGGAGTATGTCCCCTCATTTGATAGTTATCATACTCCTCAGTCGCTCCGCGACAGCTCCTCTATCTTAGAGGAGCAGCCCGATATACAGCTATTTATTTTCATCGAACTCACGTTAAATTAGGCTGCGCCTCGGAAAAATCCAAATAAATTTGGTTTTTCTCTCGGCTTGCACTAATTTTGACCCCACATTAACAAGAAACCATAAAATCAAAACTATATATATAGATCTATCATGGGACTAGTAATAGGAATTGACGTGGGCGGAAGCACCACAAAGATAGTGGGGCTGAAGGCGGGACAAATTCTCTCGCCAATGTTTATCACCGCCGCCGACCCCATCACTTCGCTCTTTGGGGCTTTTGGAAAGTATATATATGACAACGGCATCACGCTGGGCGACATTGAGCACGTGATGCTCACGGGGGTGGGAAGCTCGGGCGTGACAACTCCCATCTATGGCTTGCCCACCAGCAAGGCCGACGAGTTTCAAGCCGATGGCCTTGGCGCGCGCTTTGATAGCGGGCTGGATGAACTCACCGTGGTGTCGATGGGCACAGGAACTACACTGGTGAGTGTAGATGGCGATAACATTAAGCACCTGGGAGGTATAGGAATAGGCGGAGGTACGCTCATGGGGCTGGCTCACCTGCTACTGAAAACCGACCACATAGCCGATGTGATAAAACTTGCCGAGCAGGGCGACATCACTCACATCAACCTTCAAATCAAGGACATTTGCAAGACCGACCTTGAGGGATTGCCACTTCATGCCACGGCATCGCTCTTTGGTAAGGTGCGTGAGACTACACCTAGCAACAATGATGTGGCACTGGGAATCATTTGCATGGTGCTCGAGTCGATAGGTTCGGCGGCTGTGCTCTCGAAGCTCAACACTGGCGTGAAGGATTTTGTGCTCATTGGCAATCTCACCCGCTTGCCTCAGTGTGCTGTGGTGTTCCCTCGCATTGAGGAAATCTATGGCGTTAAGTTCCACATCCCTGCCCATGCCGAGTTTTGCACCGCGCTGGGTGCCGCGCTGGCTTTCACTAAGCAATAATAATTGCATCGTGGACGTTTTATAAAACGCTCGACACACTGGGCACCTTGCCTAGTGTGAAAAAGTTTTTAACAATCATGTAAGAAAATCCTAAAAATCTCGTTCTATAATATAGAATTGACAAATAACTAGGGAAAATACACAATTAGATATATATGAAGATAACGTTCTTAGTACCCCCGGTCCTTGATGGAGAGCGACCTGCCGAGCGGTCGGCAGGATGCACACGGGTGGTGTACTTTGCCCCTAATATCTATGAACTCACGGTGATGGGTGTTGTGGAGAACGAGAAACTGGGTGATGTGGCCTATCAAGACTTTGTTTTTTATAAAAAAGACGAGAATGACTATCGCCGTTTCTTGAGCACCGACACTAGCGATATATATTGTATTTGGGCTGTAAATCTATCTATTGAGAGTGATCTCAAGGCTATTGAGATATTGCAGGCCATTAGGCCCGAGGCTCGCATAATTCTCATGGGCCCAGGTCCATCTTATTTCATAGAGAAATGCCTAGTTAATGACCGCATCGTGATAGTGCGTGGTGAGCCCGAGGCTACAATCGTGGAGCTACTTCACGCTATCGACGAGAACAAGCCCCTTGATGATATACTGGGCATCTCGTGGTTGCGAGATGGAAAAGTGGTGAATAATGGTTTTCGTCCTCTTATTGCCGACCTGGACGCACTTCCATTTCCTGCGCGGCACTTTATCGCTAATCGACGCTACCATAACCCAAAGATAAAACGCAGTGGTTACACCACAGCCTTTACTTCGCGCAACTGTCCCTATCATTGTATCTATTGTGTGCCAAGTTCGCTGACCTTTGCGCGTGAGATAGAGAATAAGCGTTTCACAGGTCGCAAGCCCACTATTTCTTATCGCACGGCACAAAGTGTTGACCGCGAGATGGCTATGCTTCACGAGCAGGGCTACAAGGCAGTGGGATTCATGGATGATAATTTCATCTGGAACGAGGAGCGCACTCGCCTCATGTGTGAGATAATGAAAAAATATGAGATGCTGTGGGGATGCCAGGCGCGTGTCGATGCCATCACCGAGCCTATCGCTCGCATGCTGGGTGAGAGTGGATGCTGCTATGTGGACCTGGGTGTGGAGTCGTTTAACGACGAGATACTAAAATATGTGCGCAAGGGCATTACCACCGAGCAAATCTATGAGGCCATTCGCTTGCTCAAGAAGTATAAGGTTCCAGTAAAGCTTAATGTGCTGATAGGCAGCAGCCCGCTAGAGACTAAGGAGACCTTGCGACACACCCTCAAGGAAGCCAAGAAACTCAAGGTGGACCAGGTGATGTTTAACATTGTGTCGCCATTTCCCGGCACTGAGTTCTACAAGTTGTGTAAAGAGAATAACTGGCTCTCAACAGGCGACTATGTACCCACCGATGTGCAGCGTGAGTCAATCTTGAACTTGCCCAATATCTCATCTAGTGAGATGGAAAAAATCCTTTTCAAGAACAATATTAGCTATTTCTTGTCGTGGGGCTTTATTAGCAACCAAATTAAGAGGTTCTCGAGCTTGAGTGAATTTACACATGCTGCACGAGCCTTGAAAATCAAGCTCTTTGGCTAATGAAACGCTTGTCGATAATTATCATCACCTACAACGGCTTGGGATTTCTCAAGCGGTGCCTGGCATCGTTGCGCACGTTTATATTAGATTCCAGTTGTGAGGTGATTATTGTTGACAACTATTCCACCGATGGCACACTGCAATTCCTGCAAGAAAATTATCCTCAGCTACAACTCATTCTCAACAGTGAGAACCGCGGTGTGGCAGCGGCGCGCAACCAAGGCATTGCTGTGGCAAGGGGCGAGAAATTGCTATTGCTCGACAACGACACCGAGGCAAGCGATGAGGCTATCAATGCCATGAGCAATTATCTCGATACTCATCACGATGTGGGATTGTGTGCCTGCCGCCTCGTGGACAAGCAAGGAGAGACGCAAGACAGCTGCAAGCCCTATCCGGGCATCATGATTAAGGTGCGCAATGTGCTTGGAATTGGCAATAAGTCGCAATATGTTCCCAATGCCGATGGCATCATTGAGCCTGTCTACGTGATAGGCGCATGCCAAATGTTTTGGCGACGGGTGGTTGATAAGGTGGGTGTGCTCGACGAGCACATCTTCTATGGTCCCGAAGATGCCGACTGGTGCCTGCGCGTCAAGCAAGCGGGGTGGAAAATTCATTGCCTATACAATTATACCATCATGCACGATTATCGTCGCTCGACCAAGACTCGTCCTCTATCGCCACTGGGACGCAAGCACATCAAGGCTTTGCTCTATTTCTACTGGAAAACTAAGCGACTATTCTGACACATTTTCCTTTTTATCCTCTTTTTTCAGCAATTCCAGTCGCTTGCGATAAGCCTCAAGATACTGGTGCTGGCGATGACGGCGTGCGGCTTCTTTGCGAGCCTTCGCCTTCAAGTAGTCGTTATAGTGGTTTTCAATGTAGTTATCGGCCATTGGTTAAAGGAATTAAAAACACTTAGCAAACTTACTCAGCATCAGTCATTATGCATTATGCATTATGAATTGTGCATTATGAATTATGAATCATGCATTGTGAATTATGATTATGAATTATGCATTATGAATCATGCATTGTGAATTATGATTATGAATTATGCATTATGAATTGTGCATTATGAATTATGCATTATGAATTGTGCATTATGAATTATGCATTATGAATTGTGCATTATGAATTGTGCATTGCATTATGATTATGAATTATGCATTATGAATTGTGCATTATTTAAAGCTGTCGCTAAAGAGGGTGCGGTTCAGTATTGAGCGCCCCAGGGTGAGTTCATCGGTGTATTCAATCTCGTTGCCCACGCTCACACCACGGGCGAGGATGGTAATTTTTACGCCAGGGAAGGAGGCTAGGCGGCGATAGATGTAGAAATTAGTGGTGTCACCCTCCATGGTGGCTGCTAGGGCTAGTATAACCTCCTTTACCTCGCCACTCTTAACACGTTCCACCAGGCTCTCAATCTCAATGTCTTGAGGCCCCACACCGTCCATTGGTGAGATCAGTCCTCCCAGCACATGGTAAAGCCCATGGTGTTGAGCGGTGTTCTCAATGCTCATCACATCCTTCACGTTTTCCACCACACACACTGTGCTGCGGTCGCGGCTGGGATTAGAGCAAATGGGGCACACCTGGCTCTCGCTGATATTGTGGCACACGCGGCAGTAGGTAATCTCCTTGCGCAACTTGATGATGCTTTCGCCAAAACGTGTAGCCACGTCCTCATGCTGCTTGAGCAAGTAGAGCACAAGCCTGAGTGCCGTCTTGCGACCTATGCCTGGCAACTGCGCAAACTCGTTGACGGCGTTCTCCAGCAGTGTAGAAGAAAATTCCTGTTCCATAGCGCAAATATAAAAAATTTTTCTTAGCTGGCAAAAAAATCGGCAAAAAGGAACCGACCCCTTTTGCCGAAAAACAGCCCCCCCTCTACCTCTCTACTATTTTTCTCTTGGCTTCTGACAAACTACAGCCATGTCTTAATTGTGTTTTATCTGCCCGTTTGCACAAAAAAGTGGAAATAAATATTGACATTAAACAATAATTTGGATTATTAATCAAGACTTGCTAATTTTGTATCTGTAAAAACAATACCCATAGGGTTAACAAGTAACAACAATTATTGTGTATAAACTGATATATACCTCGTTTTCATTCATTCTGCTCACTGTGCTTGTTGCCGGATGTTCTCACACTGCCGACAGGCGGCTGGTGCTCGCCGACACACTCATGTGGACTGCCCCCGACAGCTCACTTGCTATACTCAGCCACATCAACAGCGATTCCCTAACCAGCAAGGAAGACCTTGCTTACCATGCCCTCCTGCTCACCCAAGCACAATTCCGTTGCAATGGCAACTGCTCAAGCGACTCTTTAATTAATTTTGCGCTCGATTACTACAGCGACAACCACAATCGAGAACACTACACCCGCTCACTAATATATAAAGGCGCTTACTACGAGTTCAACACCAATCAGCCTGTCGAGGCAATGAAGTGCTACAAGCTAGCCGAGGAGAATGCCGACACAACCGACTACCGAAATCTGGCACAGCTCAACTTCAGGATGGGATTATTGTATTTCAACAACTATGCCGGCAATAATCTCGACCTAGACAAGTTTCAAAAAGCTTCTCACTATTACGAGGCACTTAGAGATAAGAGTATGATGATGAAATCACTTTATTATTGCGTAAATGTTATCAGAATATCCGATGTGAATGAGGCTAAAAGATATTATAACAAAGCTTTGTCGATGGCTAGAGAGTTGAAAGACACAAGCAATATTTATAACATTGATATGGACTACGCATTAATGTGTATTGAAGATTCTTCCCCTTTGCAAGCAAAGAAATTTATTTTAGATGCGTATAGATTAAATAAATGTAGGTTTATAGAAAACAACAATTACTATATGTTGGCCCTAATTTATGCAAATCAAAAAGACCTTGATTCGGCTAAATATTTCATTTCTTTACCTAATCAATCTCATAATTCGGCATATGATAGTCTTTTAATGTATAAAGCCTTAAAAGAGATTGCTTTAAGTGAGAATAATCTTGAACAGTATCGTATTTTTAATAGTAAATACAATGAGATTTCTAACTCTCTTGAATATAATGAAACAAAATATAAGCTACATGGTTTAGAGCTCCAATATGACAACAACAATAAATATAAGGCTAATATGAATATTGGAAAAATGCATGATATCATTGTGTTACTTATAGCTTTAGCGTTTTTAATTATGCTTACTTTTTTATTGACACATATAAGGAATAAAAGAAACGCTAAAAAATTGATTGATGAAATCAAAAATGAAAGGTCCGATAAATTTGATCGTCTTAAAGAGGAACTCGTTAATTCAAATAGCCGTTTTGCTAGTGTTATGCTTGCGCATATTAGTGTTCTAAAAAATGTCATGGCTCAAACCTATAATGAGCCAGAACATTATCTGTCAAAAAATGCGGAACACAAGATTGCTCCAATTGATGACAGCGACAAAGCGTTCTGGAATGGACTATATGGATATTTGAATCTTAAACACAATAATATCATTAATAGAATTGAAAAGCAATACCCTAAATTGTCGCCAACTGAAATGAATGTTATTGCTTTGATTTGTTGTGGATTTAGTGATTCAGAGATTGCAGTTTGTAAAGGATACAGGAATTCCAAAACAGTAAAAAGTAAAAGGAATAAAATTAAAAACAAAATGAAATTGGATACTATGCTCGTTGATTACCTACATCAGATTATGTGATATAAGTTTTGTTATATAACACATATCACATTATTATTAAATATGATTTGCAATAATTAACAGTATTAAATGTTTTGGTACCAAAAATTTTTTTAACACGCTGGTTTCCAGTACCAAAAAATCGCTAGAATACCTTACGGAAATTTTTATCTTTCTAAAAAAAGTTAGATTTTTGCTGTGATGTTTAAACGCAAAAACACTACAAAAAAATGAGAAAGATTGTTTTTTTATCACTCGCATTTTTAGCATTAATAGCATTTGCTAATAACAGAAATGACAGAGAGGTTGTCCTCCATCATGGCGGTGGTAAGGGTCTTAACCAAGTCCATGTTGATCCGCCTCAAGTGACCTACGACGATGAGCTCAACCAGCTCACAGTCTACTTTGGTAGCACCGGTAACATTACACTCGAGTACCTCGATGTGCCAGCCGGCTACTATACCATCACCATCCACAGCATCTACGGCTACACCTATACAGGAAACTTTACGGTTTCCTGACAACGCGGACAACTAACATTTTTTACCACCTGAGGTCTTCGAGAAAGATTGGAGTGTCCACCCTTTAGCATGAGATGAGCACTCCACCTCGAAGAAAAATACAGAAGTACATTATGAAAAAAAGAATACCATGCTTAATAATCTCCACTATTTGTTCCTTGTTGATATGGGGACAAAATACAGATTGCTATTATCCAAATGATTACTCAATCATACCTCCTTCTCCTGAAGTTGCATCGTTGATGAAACACATTGATTTCCCAATGGCAACATTTACAGGACAACCCGTTGTGAATTTGCCAATATATACTATTAAGGAAGGGACATTAGAAGTACCGATTTCAATTAGTTATCATGGAGGTGGCATAAAAGTTAATGAATTATCTGGCTATATTGGAATAGGGTGGTCGCTAAATGCAGGTGGTTGTATATCAAGAAGTGTGCACGGCTTACCTGATGAATTGAATAAAGAGCCATTGCACGGTTTGTTTCATCTGACACCAAATGAACAGAAAATGCGAGATTCAACTTTGGCAAGAATAAACATATTTAATCCTATTCAGTTTTACAGTTATGCTTTACCTTCCCGGTATTGTAATGCTTTTAATGCAGGAAGGGTTGATATGGCAAATGACATTTTTAACTTTAATTTTCTTGGACACAGTGGGACTTTTATCATAAACCCTGAAAACCATCATATAGAGTTAAGAACATCAAGCAATATTGATATTCCAAATCGTTATAGAAATAGTGTCGCAGGAGAATATGTTTTTGTGGATGAACTTCAAACAAGATATATATTTAATTCCCCAGAACGGACACGTTACACATATGTGCATGATGAAGGATATCAAGCCGTTGATACGATTTATCATTATTCTGCTTGGCATTTAGATAAAATAATAAGTGTCAATGGTGATACGGTTTCATTTCATTACACCGAAGGAAATAGACGTGAAGAATGGGTCGGAACATCATATAATTATACACATTCAACACAATCTGATATGATACCTGAGCATATATATTACACACATCCTCATACTGTATCTTATTATCCACAGTTACTCACTTGTATTACAACTAAATCTATTAAAGTGGATTTTGATTATGACGCAAATGAAAAAAGAATTATAGAAATATCTGTTTACAGAAGAACTGCAACACCCGAATTGGTTTATCGTTATAGATTGAATTCAGGGGAAAGACAAATTGGTGTATTCAAAAGTGTTTCTCAACAATTCCTTCCTGTTAATAAACGTTTCTTAAATTCTATCACTCAAGTTTCGCCTCAAGAGAGTGAAATAGAATTATATAGTTTCAATTATTATTCGGACTTTAGTGAAAACGTTGACTATTATCTTGCGCAAGATCATTGGGGCTATTATAATGGAGCAAATAATAACACTTTATTAACGAGGACAAATTACTATACAAATAGTGGAGCGAATAGATCTCCTGATGTGTCAAAAACAAAAAATGGAGTATTGACATCTATCAGCTATGCAACAGGTGGAACCACCTATTTAAACTGGGAACAAAATGATTATTCCTTTATTAGAAATGCTACCGTTGGTATGAGTAGTAACAATAATTATATTATCAACGAATTTCAATTATATGGTTTCCCGGCAGAACTAAGCTCCATTACCGATGCATCTGTTAGTTCTAGTGCTTTTGACAGATACATGACAATTAGTGTTCCGACTGGTCAAAGTGTTGAATTAACTCTAGACATATCAACTTTTATGACAAACCTTATGAATAGTGGTTGTGGATTAGCAACTATTAATAGTAAATACTATTATACTCATACACAATACGATAGCAACTCCAATGACGCAAGGGTTGAAATCAGATACCCAAATGGGACATTAAAAAGACGTTTTTTTATAGATCACAATCAATGTTCTCAAGCGCCTTTTACTATTTCTCTTACAAGTGCAGAAGCAACTGGAACTTATACCATCCATCTCAAAAACCCATATAATTGGCTGAGGGATAAGTATAATAATCCCGACAATGTGACATCTACAGAGATATACAATTATTTAGTAAAACATACTGGCTCATATAATGTTAACGGTGAAAATGGTTTTGTGTCAATCCTTACAAAGACGTTAGATAATACTCAAATAAATTATTCTAAGCCGTGGGGTGGATTACGAATAAGTTCAATTCGGTCTTCTTGTGGAGATTCTTTTGACATAGAAAAGACTTATACTTATAAAGATTCTATTAATCCTCTATTATCAAGTGGAACAATATGGGAAGGGCCTTACTACGAATCACAAAAACATGTTGCTACGCTAACCCCCACAACTCCTGCAGGAAACCTTCTTGTAGATTGGACACACCTTGAGTCTTTTGGCTCTGATGGTTTGTTCTCTTTTGCAGGAGGAATAGGGTCGCATGTTGAGTATCCTTCAGTTTTAGAGTTGATAGGTAATGGCGTATCAATTCGTCATACCTTTGATTCAATGAAAAGCCTACTTGATGATGATGTGATTGATTGTCCATTATATGGTTATATTTCAGGGGGAGCAAGAATGCTTACTTCCCAAGATCATAAAACAGGGAATCTTATAAGAAAAGAGTATTTTAGCAATGGAATACTATATCAATGTGATGAGTATGATTATAATTTAATTGAGCAAACCTCAAACTTACCATGTTTTACTGGTGACTTCTTTAGGATTACAGATGTTGATAGCATGAATGTTTCCACCCCGGATAATTTGGACATTTATAGCAGTGTGTATGAGACTTGCCGCTACAGGCTTATTCCATATAACAAAAGATTGGGTTCAGTTCATTCTACGGAATTAAAAAGATACATGTCTTCAGGTGGAGAAATTGTTCAATCGATGGAGAATGAGGTCAATTACACATATTTCTTCAACACCTATAATTCTAATCCACATGCGAACTTAATACGGTCGGAGTCTCATCTGGCTTCTGATGGTAAAACTTATATAACATATTATACTTATTTACATCGCCAAGGTAAAACCTTAGCATTACGTGAGACAGAAGTAACAATGTGTGAAGATAAAATAATATCCTCTCGTCGTAATGTCTATGATTCCAATTGTAGGTTGGTGGGAACTTATCGTGGACCAACTGGTATGTCTAATAACAACCAGTATATGATAGGCAATAACGGTACAGAAGCAACAGAAGCTCTTAAAAATGTGATTAATTTACCTGAGTATTCTTACCAATATGACAACGGTGGTAATATCGTAGAAATATCATATAACGGAGTTGTTCTTGCATCCTATTTATGGGGCTACAAAGGATCTCATCCTATAGCTGAGATAAAGGGTGTACCTTACTCAACTGTTAACTCAGTTCTACCTGATGGGATGAAACCACACCAGCTACTGAACCGTTATGACTTAACCCCAAGCAATCTTTCTGCTATAATAAGTTTGTTCCCAGCAAACGATGTTACTACAATGACCTATGATTGGCTTGTTGGTGTCGGAACAATGACTGACGCAAGAGGTGTAACAACATACTATAATTATGACGACTTTGGTCGTCTTAAAGACGTTAAAGATTTAAATGGATATTTCATCCGTAAATATGACTATCACTATCAAATCCAAAATTGATTAAGATATGAAAAGATATTTTGTTTTATTAATCATTTATCTTATTGAAACAAATATAATTGTCTCAGCCTATTATATCAACCAAGAATATAATGCACCAAGAAATGGAGATGTTCTTAAGGCTGAGGAATTGGTGCGAATTCCAGTGACCACAATTGGGAATGATGTCACTTGGGATTTCTCTGATTTAAGTGTGGATTGTTCGGACATTTCCATAAGATACATCAAACTGAATGACAGTGTGATGGTGAGATGCAAAGGTAAAGAAATGTCTTATTTTGCTATATATGGTGATTCTATTTCTCAAACTGAGTATTGTACACCTGACAAAAGGTTGGAAATTATTAGACCAGAACTGCTTGCTGTATTTCCAATGGGTTACACAAGTTGTGTTGCCGACTATTTCTATAGTGAAGGGATTCTTGATGGTTCTCATTACATGAGGCAAGCAGGTAATAGTTGTACAGCTATAGAAGCTAAAGGAAGACTAATCACTCCTGATTGTGATTCACTTCGTCATGTGTTGCTTTCTCATCGTTACCGTGTAGGAACTACATATATTAGCCCAGATTTCAGTAAGTCGTTCTTGAATAACCGAGACAACCTTATGTTAAGCAATGACTCAATATTAGAGTGGATGTCAAGTGACACCATCACTCATAGTATTGACACATATAGATGGTATGCTCAAGGTTATAGATATCCAGTGATAGAGCAAAATATCGTAAAAACATTTTATAATAAAATACAAGTGGACTCAGTTAGTCAGACCCTTTATTTTTCTCCGCGCATGCAAGAGGAAGATTTGACAAAAGATGAACTAAATGACTCACTTCGCATTGTGAACAGAAATGAACCATGGGATTTTAATCTATCTGTTAATAATGAGGATAATATCAATCATGGAGCTAATTTGGGATTTCTCGCACAAGGAAATGTCTGTAATCTTTCACCAATACTAGTTGACAATTCTACCACTCTTTTTTACAATTGTGAATCTTCCACAACAATAGAAATCAGAATTTTCAACATGAGTGGAGCCTTGTTGGCATATTATATTAATACCGTTCAAGGAACCCATGGTAGCCTTAGCGTTGACACATCACAATTGCGACAAGGAGAATATATCGTTAATGTTATTTTAGGTAAAGAAGTTTTTTCTTTCAAAATATTTAGGAAATGATGATTAATATAAATATATTTGCAAAGAATAATTATAAGATGAAACTAAAGCCTCATATATTATTATTGTTATTGCTCAATAATTGCGTTATTCCATGCTTAGCGCAAGGGAACTGGGTTAAAACAACAATTCCTATTAACGGTTCTGTCGCCGAGCCAATGAATGATTATATAATGTCTCGTGTTTCTGTTGTACACTATGATGGACTTGGGCGTGTGAAGAGTAATGTACAAGTAGCTGCGGGTAGTGGAGAATATGACATCGCCGATTATGTCACTTACGATTCCTTGGGGCGCGAAAGTAAGAAATGGCTACCTATAAGGACTGCTAATTGCAGTGGTGATTTTCCCTCAGGGTTTGAAAGACTCGCGCAAAATTTTCATAATGACACCAACCCATATACTGAGACCACCTATGACGGCACTCATTACAACCGCCGTTCGGTCGAGCAGGGACCTGGTCAAGACTGGAGACAGTATGAATCAAATGTGAAGCACTATTATTTACTAAATGGCAACCTTGGTGAAAGTTGGACAGATACTAATGGTCTAATAGATTGTGACATCTCATGTGTCAACTTTTTTGTTGATGAAAATGGTATGCTACGCAGAAAATTTGAGTACTCTCCCGGCACTTTGCACATTGAAGTAACAATTGATGAGCAGGAAAATGGCTCAGCTATATTTACCGACAAGTTTGGTCGAAAAATATTACAGCGACAATGCGTTGGGAATGACTTTGCCGACACTTATTGGGTTTTTGACATATTTGGGCGATTGCGTTACGTAATATCTCCCGTTGCGGCTAAAATATTGACGAACCAATCTTCTAGTGAAAACGAAGCAATTTTCGGAACACTTTGCAATGCCGATGCCATTGAGCGCTATTGCTATGTTTACGGTTATGACAATCGTGACCGATGTATTACAAAAAAAATGCCAGGGCAAGCTGAACAGCAGTTTGTCTATGACAAATTGAACCGTGTCATTTTTAGTCAAGATGGCGAACAACGAATGAAAAATGAGTGGAGTGTGCGTAAATATGATAGTCAGCAACGTATAGCTGTAGAAGGTCGTGCGGTAATCGCTAATGCAACAAGAGAAAGTCTTCAACAACAATGGGGCAACACAACTATTATTGAGACGTATAACCCGAATCTAGATTATGAAGGCTGTTTGTTATATTCTAATAGTTGTGGTATTTCAAACTTTACTGCCGACAAGGCATATTACTATGATGACTACAGCCACTGGGGAACGATAATGCCTATTCCAGTTGACGCTTCATATCCAAGGGGGGACTTATATAATGCTAAAGGCATGTTCACAGGCATGGCAACAACAGACTTTAACGGGAGCGTGTATGTGAGTATAATGACCTATGACCAAAAAGGCAATGTGGTTATGACTTCTGAACGTGACATTTATGGGCAGAACAATATGGTCACTACATTCATGGCATATGATCACACTGGAAATCTTACAGACAAGAAACGATTGACTCAGTTGCTTGCTGAACAACAGGTTATGAATAGCCATAACGAACAATGGGAATATGACTATGATGCTTGGGGCAGAAACACACAAGTTCGCCATCGTTATGGCAATAACAATTGGAGAACACTGGGGATGTATTCTTATGACCAGCTGGGTCGCAAAGCCGATTGCTATTATGGGAACTCGAATTTTAACCACATAACCTATAATTATAATTTACGTGGCTGGCTGACAAACATCAATGGAAGATACTACTCTCAGACACTCTATTATAACAGCACGGCACTAGGTAATGGTCATTATCGAAGATTTGATGGCTCTATTTCAGCCACAAGCGAGACTGTGATGAACAGACTCGGACACAATCAATATTATAATCGCACAATTGACTATGATGAACTGGATAGAGTGACGATGGTTAAAGTGAATGGATTTCCTCAATATGACGAACAATATGCCTATGACCTCAACGGTAATGTGACAAGCATCACTCGTGGTGACATTAACAATGGAGGAATTGCATTTGACAGGTTGTGTTTCAATTATGAAGGCAACCAGATTCAGTCGGTGACCGATTCTGCCACCTTAGATCTTTATCTTGGCGAGGTGGCGCAAGTGGTGTCAGGAAACTACCTTTATGCCTTTGATTACGACCTTGACGGTAGGCTAACTCGTGATGACAGCCGTGGCATATCTCGCATCACTTACAACTCGCTGGGGCTGCCATCATGGATTCAACTAGATGCTGACCACGACATACACATCACTTATCAAAGCGACGGGACAAAACAACAAGAACTTATGCGTGAGTTCTACATAGCCACAGTAATGCGCATCAACCGTGTCACAGGCGACACTACTTGGGTCGATCAGCGCAAAGTGCGGTCGGTGGCACGTAGATTCTTTGGAGACATGGTAATGGAGACAGGTAAACCTCCTCGCATTTATAATGAAGTTGGGTATATAGATATATTCAATAATGGCGACAGCGTTGTTTACTATTTCTATGAGTGCGACTATCTGGGAAATGTGAGAGTTGTGGTTGACGAATATGGTAATATAAAACACTCTGTTAATTATTACGCAAGCGGAATTCCTGCCACTGACTTTAGCGCTTTTGTCGACAACCATTTGCACACGGGCAAACAGTGGATGTCATTTGGTGGCCTAGACTGGTATGACAACAATGCCCGCTGGTACGACCCCATTTTCATGCGTTTCACAACACCTGACCCTCTACAGGAAAAATATCCACATTTGAGCCCATATTCATACTGCGCAAACAATCCTGTTAGGTATATGGATTTTTCTGGTAATGATTGGTATGCCACAGAAGATGGTGTGATTATGTGGGATAAGTATGTCACTTCAAAAGAAAATATTCCAGATGGAGCAACATATTTAGGTAAAACATATAAGGGTCTTGTGGTATATGAATATGATGAAGTTTTAGATCCTTATAATCCAGAAAATGGTGTAGGCATAAGAGTGGTTTTTGGATATAATACGGATAATGATAATGACAATTTCGATAATATGAACTGGTTTCAAACAGTGAAAGATAATCCACAAAGTAGATTATCAAATCCATTTGTTGATGCAGATAAATTATATCTAAACGATGATAATAAAATAACCCTGAAAAATTATGCAGCAGAGAATAAATATGACTCAGATGTTTATTTCATGGATGTGCCGAGTCGATTTAAATATACAGAATCTCAATGGGATGCAGAGTTGTCTTTGGTTAAGAATGCTAATGTGAGTCCTCAAATAATACTTACTTTAACATATGGCTTTTCCGTTGGAAAAGACAACAAATCACATGCAAAGAGTATCATTTTAAGATCATCTCCTTCAGAAAAACATAAAAAAATGTTTAACGATTCAATAAAGTAAAGTTATGAGAAAAATATTATTCATATTATTATCGTTTCTAGCATTCAGCATTTGTTATTCTGATGAATTGGCTAAGAATCAGATAGATAAAATTGTCTATTCTCACAGAGGTAATCAAGACAAACCTGTTTGGGCAACTCAAATGTCCTATTATAATTTAGGAAGTTATACTAATCCTGAAACAAAGAAGACAAACGATGTTTTTTATTATGGTCTAATGTGGTTTGATTCTATAATGGGACCTGTTTATACTTATAAAATTGATAAATGTAGTTATTCCAAAATTAAGAAATCCATAGAATCTTATTCAGACAAAGTTGATTCTCCTGATTCTCTTGAGAACAGACATCAATTTGGCACTATGTGTGTGTCTATTGTTGAGAAAGGAGAGATAAAAAGATTTTATTTCTCAAAAAAAGACATTATAAAACTATTTGAAATACAGATTCCTATTTTGGAGAATGATACCACAGCAACCGAAGTGAGAAATCGATTAAAATACTTAAGAAACTGGTTCATTAACAGTGATTGGTGATAACTATTATAGATATATTCCGTATTTGTAACTTGAATATTTGATCAACAATTTACAAAGCAACAGAAAATGATTCCTCTTATGTGATTTATGGAGTTTTTTTAGAAAAATTTAAACTTTTTTTATCAAAATGCAAGAGATTTAAATGAAAAAGACCATATTATTGATATTGTCACTCTTTATATTGGCAATAAGCACAAATGCACAGGAAAGCGAGAAATATGAGACCGTTTATCTCAACAATGGTCAGGTGATAAAGGGCAAGATTACAGCCTATGATGCCAAAAGTCACCTTGTGATAAGAACCGATGATGGTCGAGTTCTGCGTTATGACATTCATGAGGTGGAACGGGTGCAACGTCGTTCTGTCCCCGACAAAGTGGCATTCTCAGGTGACTTTAACGGCAAAGGACCACAACGAGGTTACAGAGGCTTTGTCGATGGACAAGCTGCTTTGGGCTCGGGCAAGTATGGCTTCTCTCGTTATGGTGTATCAACCACCCATGGCTATCAGATTAAGCCGTGGTTGTTTGTTGGAGCTGGCTATGAATATTATCTTTTTATTGACCAGGCAGATAAAAAGTATAGTACCCACACGATCTATGGTGATATTAGAATAGACTTTTTGAAGTCAAATTTCGAGCCTTTTATTGACTTAAGAATGGGTTATAACACTGGTAAACATATGGGATTGATGTTCAGTCCGTCTTTGGGTATGCGTTTCGCTATCGGCAACAATTCACCTTACGCTATTAATGCCAGTGTTGGTTATTCATTCCAGAGAGTAAACCCCATCTATTACTATGACAACTGGCTCAATAAGAATGGTGCATGCTACACTATCGAAAACGTCAAGAATAATAATGACGACGTATTTATCGAGGTAGATGGTTCTCAGATTTCTGGCGGCTTCACATTGAGACTCGGTTTCGAGTTTTGACGTGTTGCAGTAAAAAAAATATATAATTATATGTCCTCACGCGGTTCTTTTGATGTAAAAAGCTCATTTTTGTTGGTGAAACATTATGATAGTTAAGATTTTATAACTAACTTTGCGAATAAAAAAAACCTAAAAAAGTAACAATAAAAAACATATATGTTATGAAGAAGTCATTATTTTTCTTACTGGGTATGTTGATGATAACCAGTGCCAGTGCGGCTGAGTATCAGTATGTTCCCCTTGTTCGCGAGGGCGTTAAATGGGAATATGTGGGTTATTACCATGCATGGCCCCAACCAGGATATGAGCCTGTACAACTTTATACTCTTGAATTCAATGGCACGACAATTATTGACGGGAAATTATACCATAACATCTATCGCACTTACTATGACCAGTTGGGGAATGCTAAGGAACCCTATCTAGTGGCTTATGTCAGGGAGGAGGGTAAGGTAGTTACAGCCATTGAAAATAATGTTCATGGCGAGAGCATTAATGACTATTTTTGGTGGGAAATTCCTGGCACACTTTACGACTTTAACAAGCCTATGTTCGTGCCTGATGATGCTGCTTTTGCCGAGATTGATTATCCTATTTCTCAGTATAGTTCAGCCGGCACATATCAAGAAATTGAGGAGAAAATAGGACAAACTATCAGAAAAGGATATCAGATAATCACTAATGACGCTCCCGATGATCCTACGCTCAGTTTTAAGACAATCGAAGGTATTGGTGTGGATTGTGGATTTGGCGACTTGCTGGTTCCTCACAGAACTTATGTTACAGGAATAAATCCAATGTCTGGACTATCGGCTGTATATGAGAACGGAGAATTGGTTTACAAAGGTTGCAAATATGATGAAGCACAAGAACTGAAAGTGCCCGATGCTATTATCACTATCGCTGGCGACAAGCAAGTTGCGAGCGTGCGCTACTACAATCTTGCCGGAGTTGAGAGCCGCGAACCGTTCAACGGTATAAACATCCGCGTCACCACCTATTCCGATGGTTCCCGCCACAGCGAGAAAATAATTAAATAGTGCCATCAAGGGACGGTTCTTTTGATGTAAAAAAGCTCAATTTTGATGGTGAATTATTATGACAATTACGATTTTATAAGTAATTTTGCGAATGACTCATTAGCTTACAGGGACATGACTGGCTATGACAGCAAATACACAGGATTGATATCCGCTCAGTCGGCTAAAGGTCTTCTCACCGGCACGGCGACTCGGGTGCTGGGTGACCCGACTATGCTTGTCAAGAGCCTTTACTACGACTGCCATGGCAATGTGATTCAAAGCCACGAGAGCAATGCCGTGGGGGGCTATGAGCATAACTATTATCACTTGACGTTCACCGGCAAGCCCTTGGCTGTTCGTCATGAGCATTCCACCGGCACGGCTCATCATGTGGACATCAACACGATGACCTACGACGCTATGGAGCGGTTGCTCACCACCACCGTCACCCACGACGGCGAGCAGGTGGATGTAATCTCCAACACCTACGACGACCTTGGGCGTCTCGCCTCGCAGTCGTGCCTGAACAACCAGCAGACTACCACCTACACTTACAACATACGCAACTGGATCACACAGATTTACGCAGGCATCGACGCACACTCATTCCCCGTGATGAAGCAGTCGTTGCACTACGCCGATGCGGTGACGGGCTCAACACCATGCTTCAACGGCAACATCAGCGCCATGGACTGGAACACCCTCTCGCACTATGTGATTAACCGCTACTGCTACAGCTACGATGGCTTGAACCGCTTGACGCAGGCAGGCCACATGGTCTACTCACCTAATGCCGACTTTGTCTTTGACATTCCCGAGTGCTACTCTACGTCTTATTCCTACGACCTGAACAGCAATATCACCTCGCTCACTCGTCATGGCAAGAGCGAGCAGTACACTTCTTTGGGCAGCGTTTTTTACAATTACGGGCTCATTGACAATCTCTCTATCACCCGCGACGGCAACCAGCTCAAGAAGGTTACCGACCAGTGCGACGAGCTGACCTACGCCGGGGCGATGGACTTCAAGGACGGAGCCAACGAGCAGATTGAGTACACATGGGACGCCAACGGCAACATGACTAGCGACCTGAACAAGGGCATCAGCGAGATAAAGTACAACGTGCTCAATCTGCCCGAGAAGATTACTCACAACAACGGACATATCACCTATATAACCTACGGCGCCGACGGGCGTAAGCTGCGTGTGACCTACAAGATTAATCCGTTAATAGCCATTGGAGACCCTGTTATTCATCCCGGAGAGCCCATTGACCCCATCGGACCATTGAGCATGTTGCCAGCCAACGAGCTCAACGGCAATGGCGGTAGCATCCCCATTGACCCACAGCCGGTGAGCATTGAGCGAGTAATCATGACCCGCGACTATTGCGGAGCTTATAGCTACCGCAACGGTGCCATTGAGCGCATCCTCATGGGCAACGGCTTCATGCAGGACAGCGCCTATTACGTCCAGGTCAAGGACTATCAGGGCAACGTGCGAGCCGTCCTCGACCAGAACCACAACGTGGTAGAACGCAACGACTACTACCCCTACGGCGGTCTCATCAATGCCAGCGACACCCAGCTCCAGCCTTACAAGTACAGCTCAAAAGAACTTGACCGCGAAAATGGACTCGACCTGTATGACTTCTCCGCTAGGATGTATGACCCAATGCTACCACAATTCAATGGAGTAGATGCATTATCTGAAAAAAAGCCCTGGAACAGTCCGTATGTCTATTGTGGTGGCAATCCAATTAATAGAATTGATATTTCTGGGAATGATGATTATAGCGTAAATTCCTTAGGATATTTCAATTTGTTGAAAATTACAAACGATAAATACGATATCATCTATTCAATGCAAGACAATAGTATTAACTATAATCATTTTATTCACGTTGATAAAGGTTTTGTTGAATCCGCAAAAACGGATGAAATAAAATACAAGATGGCGGATGGTATTATTGGAACTACAACAATTACTTATTATCAAGGAGAAAACCTTGAAAATATATACAGGTTCTTAAATAATAATGATAATCATGCTGAATGGTCTTTAGTAAAATTTAATAAAGATGATATAAAATCATCATTTCTTGGTACTGTCCACGATCCTAATAATGATCCGTCTCAGAGTTATTTTTTGAGCTTAGTAAAAATAATAAAAGGTTATATCTATGAAAGTAGACATATTCATCCTGATTATTCACTCACTCCATCAGAAGAAGATGTTTTAATTGCTAAAGATGTTCAAAATCATAACCCAAATGCACAATTATTCATTGACATCCCTGACGGTCAGGAAAGAAAATATGATAGAACAACTAAGCCTGGGGAATTTTTTAAAATTATAGTTTATCCTGAAGAAAATTTGAAAAAATGAAAAAGACTAATTTGATATACCAAATACTTTTATTAAATGCCGCATTACTACTGCTAAATGCTTGTTCAACATGTAAGCAAGTAGAGTTTGATGTTTTTTATAGCGAAAAAGGCTATAATAATTTTACGTATAACTCTGTCAAGCCAAAGGAGTTTATTAAAAATGATAGTTTGTTTGCATTATTGGAAAAAGTCTCCAAAGAAACTGTCTATGATTGTTTTATTCTACAAATTTACAATCAGACTGATACCTTGCAGAATTTGAAATTAGATGTTAGCGACACTATTCATATTAAAATAACTAGTGATTTGTTAGAAAATATAAGTGAACATATAAATTATTTTCAATCACAAAATCTAATAAATGGAGTCTTTCATTTTGAAAATGATAATATTAAGAGTGTTTTTGTTATATGTAAAAATAAAGCATTATTCAATAAACTTTTTAATGAAACAAAGCAAAAAGTTGAATTTAAACACAGAACGCCCATAAAAATTCCTAAATATGTTCGAATGATGTATTTCCCAGATGCATACTCAAGAATTAATGGAATTATTTACAGAAATGAATTTGAGTTGCATTTTTTAGAAATTGATGGTAATATTCTATTCAAACAATAAATATGTTTTATTATAACAAAAATAAGAATTTTTGCTTCTATGACAAAAGACTACTGTGGCAACGTGCGAGCCGTCTTCGACCAGAACCATAACGTGGTGGAGCGCAACGAACCGTTCAAGGGCATGAACATCCGTGTCACAACCTATTCCGATGGTTCCCGCCACAGCGAGAAAGTGATCAGATAGTAATCAGAGTGATTTTCATTGCTGAAGACAGGAAAAAGGCAAATCGCACTTTTTTGGCGATTTGCCTTTCAAATTAAATATGTGAAAAGCTGGTAAAAATTACCTTATTAGAATGTGAACTGTACGCGAGCTTGACCCATGTGGAAGTTCTTGTCGTTGGGATGGTAGTCACTAGTGAGACGATGGAAGGTGTAGTCAATCATCACCAGGACATACTTGTTGAACGAGTAGTTCAAGCCCACTGTTGCGCTGTGAAGGTTACCACCACCCACACTGGTAGCGCCAGTGCCAGGCCAGTCTTCCATGTAGCCAGCTGCATAGTAATGACCGCGACCGGCGTTGAAATACTCGCCGTCGGTGAGGTCGTTAAGACCTGTGTAGTTGTAGCGAGCCACAAGTTCCAGAGCTCTGCCGTTCAAGCCAGCGAGCAAACCATCGGCCTTGTTGTAGCGATAACCATTGCCAAAGAGGATAACACCTGCTTCAACATATCCGCCATGGAAGTTGTTGGCACGAAGCTTGTTAGCGTTATCCCATGCTTCGAGTGAGCCCCAACCGTCAATGTTGTTTTGAGCATCGATCATGAGCGAATAGGTGTCGCGTTTCTTTGTAACGTGCTTGTAGAAGTACTCACCACGCAGGAAGAAACGGTTGTTGTGATACAGCAACTCGGCGCCAACGTTAGTGACGGTGTTTGCCCACTCGAGGTCGGCATTTACAAACTGCTCATCCTCATCAACATAAGTCTCCATTGATTGACCCATGTGGTAAGTCTTCTTGAGGATGTTGTTGTAAACCTCACCACCACCCAGCTGTGCAAAGCGTGCGCTCACACCAAGGTGCAGAGTTTGATTCTCGTCGATGATGGGGCGAGCCAGGTAGCGACCGGCAACGGTGATGCCGTTGAAGCCAGCCTTAATCTTGTTGTATTGGTTCTCGGTGAACACACCCTGATAAGCCATGAACTTGTCGCTGTTATACTTGTAGGTGATACCTAGTTCACGTCCTACGCCCAGTGAGTAGCTTGAACCGGGACGAGAAATGAAGTGGTAGCTACCCAGCGAGGTGTTGCGCGCCATAGAGCCGGCGGGGTCGTTATAGTAACCTACCTTTATCGAGTGCACGTCGCCATTATCCTTGCTGTGGCTCCACTGTGCGAAGATGTTCTTTTGTGAGAACTTGCCACCGCCAAAGCCAAAGTCGGCATAGAGATACCAGTTCTTGTAGGTGAACGATGTGCGGATGCGAGCATCGCTAATCGAAGCGCCACTCTGCATGGGAGTGAAATCGCTGTGATAGAGAGCGGCGTCGGCCATGAAGCGGGCTCCAATGGTGAACTTAGCGTCTTTCTTTTCGAGTTGCAGGGTTGGGTCGTTGTCGAAGTCCTGCGCTACAGCGCTCATTGAGAAAAGAGCGAGTGCGAAAATGATATATTTCTTCATGATTATATGTGTCTTAGTCAATTTATAGTGTAATAAAACTATTGTTTAACAATTAATATCCAAGACGCTTGAGTGTCTCAACTGCATCGGGGACAGTAACATTGGCCTGTGAGTTGTCGTAAACTTGGCCTGCGTGGAATGGGTTGGGGAGCTTAGCGTTGCCGCGGAAGCCATTCTCAATCATGTACTTGAGCGACATCTCGGTGCGGTTAGTAAAGAATCCGTCCATATACACGGGAACACTGTTGGGATAGCTTGTGGTAGTGTAGGCGGTAGCGGGAATCTCAAGACGCAGCAGGTCGTCAAACTCGGTCTCAAGGCCGTAGTTGTAGTAACCCATGTACTTGCACATCTGTGCCCACGAGTCGAATGAGTAGGGGTGGTTAATCATGCCACTCTTGCGAATCATGTAGGCTTGCCAGGGAGCGTTCATCTCAGGATAGTTGTTGGGAGCACCGCTGATGGCGGGACCAATGATGTGGGCGCCATTGTCCTGAGCCCACTTGATGAAGGCTGCGTAGCCTGTTGGGTCGTCGATGGCGATATCGGTAGCGTAGGCAGGCTCGCTAATCCACAGCAGGTAGCACATGGGGATGCGACCCTTGAAGATGTCGTTGGCACGACGCAATGCGTCGAACGAGAAGGTTTGCAGGATAACCTTACCGTTAGTGTTACCCACATTTACCTTACCACCCTTGTAGAAAGCGGTCTCAGTAGCGGGCTTCTCAATGATATTCCAGTCGCACTCCTTGAGCACGTCATACACGCGCTGCTCCATGTTGCCTGGGTTTAGCCAGCTTTCCTTGAACTCCACGTAGATGCCGGGACGGTTGCCGGTGTCTTGAGGATCGGCCTCGTAGGCGTTGTCAAAGTCATACTCCAGGAAGTCCATATACTTAGCGTTGTATTGTCCTTTAGCCTTGATGGCGTTGTAGATTTGCTCAAGTGTCATGCCCTGATACTCATCTTTAATCTTATAGGTGAGCACGCGACGACCCTCGGCATCACGAATGAGGCGCTTGCCCTCGGCATAGGCGATTTGGTCCTGAAGAGCGCTGATGTACTGACCGTTGCTGTAAACGATCTTGCCACCAGTGAAGGAACCGTTTTCAGTAGCCTGGAAGTTGGGGCGAGCTTGCTCAATGCTTGTCTCATTGAACCACTTGCCAGCGTCGAGCATGAGTAGCTCAGCATAGTAGTAACTCAGAGCATAGAATGGGCGGAAGGCTGCCATGTCGCGACCATATTGAGCCTCGGCATCGGCACGCGAGAATCCCAGGCTCATGTAGAAGTCTACACGGCTGGTGGGCACATTCTCCGAGAAGATGTTCTCAATGTTAGTGGTGCGCTTGAGGTTCTCATCGTGGTTTGCAAGCACGATACCATCCTTAGTGCACTGCACGTCGCTCTCAAGATAGTCGGCACCCATCTCACGAGCCCAGCGCCATGAGCTCTCGGTCTCCTCGGGGGCCCAGAATGTAGAACCGCGGTGAGCGATTACTGCATAGAGGGGTACATAGTCACGAACCTTAGCCAGGTCGGCGTTGAGCACTTGTACTTCAACACGCTTAGCATCGGTCTTCTCACTGGTAAACTGCTGCTCCTTAGAGCAAGAGGTTGCTAGGGAAACCAGCGCCAAGCCGGCAACACCCAGTCTAATGAGATTTTTAATCATACTAGTTAAAATTGTTTTTTGGTTAATATAAAAAATAATTTTCTCTATCGGTTAATGTCGCTTGGAGCGCGTGAGCTATGGCTCGGATGGTCACAGCCCGAGGCGCATCCTGGCATGATTGTTATTTTTCTTCTTTAGTTTCTTCAACACTGGTGCCTTTGCGGTCGGCAACGAGATATTGCTCCTCCTTGTAGGTCAATCCCATGAAGAAGATTGCTAGCAAGCAAGCTATGATAAGCAGGATGAATACCCACGACCAGCCACTGGTGTCGGCAACGTAGCCCAGCAGTGAGTTGGCAAGGATAGCTGTTCCCAGCACATAGCCCATGAAGCCGGTGAGACCGGCGGCAGTGCCGGCAGCATTCTTTGGAGCGAGGTCAAGGGCCTGAACACCAATCAGCATCACGGGGCCATAGATGAGGAAGCCTATAGCTATTAAGCATCCCACCACAACCCACAGGTTGCCCATGTTTTGCCAGTAAATAACAATGGCAATGATGATGAGCGCCATGAAAATCATCGTGGGAAGGGCACGACGTCCGTTGAACACCTTGTCGCTAAGCCAGCCACAGAACAGCGTGCCGGGAATAGCGGCAAATTCATAGGCAAAATAAGCCCATCCTGCGCTAGTGATATCTACTCCCTGGTTGCTCAAGATTGTGGGAGCCCAGTCAAGGCAGCCGTAGCGCACCATGTAGATAAACGAGTTGGCGAGAGCGATGAACCACAAGAACTTGTTGGAGAGAACTGTCTTGAAAATCTCCGAGGTCTTGAGGGTCTGCTCACTCTTCTTCTCGTCGTAGTTCTTAGAAGCCGAACCGCTCCACTTCTCAATAGAGGGAAGTCCACACGATTGGGGAGTGTCGCGAATAAGCACGTAGGCGATGATGGCAATCAAGATTGCAACAGCGGCGGGGAAAGCATAGGTGCCAATGAGGAAATACATCTTCTCGTCATTGCCGTAGAACCAGCTGCCAAACCACATGGCTCCATAGGCTGCCATGGGACCCACGAGGGCTCCACCCACATTGTGGGCGCAGTTCCACACACTCATCCATGTGCCACGCTCTTTAATAGAGAACCAGCGTGTCATTACTCGACCGCATGGAGGCCATCCCATTCCCTGGAACCAGCCCACCATGAAGTTGAACAAGCCCATCAGGAAGATAGCAAGCCCCTTCTGCTCACTGAAGAACTGAATGGGGATAATCATGAACATCATTGCCACAGCCGAGAGTATCAAGCCCAGTGGCAAGAAACGGCGTGCGTTGCTACGGTCGCTCACACTAGCCATCACAAATTTTGAGATACCATAGGCAAGAGCGTTCATTGCTAGCGCTGTACCCAGCTCACCCTTGGTGAAGCCAAAGGGTTCGAGCATGGGAATAGCCATCGACAGGTTTTTTCTCACAAGATAGAAGCCGGCATAGCCAATGAAGATACCAATGAATACCTGCCACCTCAGGCGGCGATATTCGGCATCGGCTTCGGGTCCTGTGCGTTCCGGCTTATAGGCCGGAGGAGATAAAAATTTACCCATTTTCTTAATCGATTAATGTTAAAATGTTAATATATTAGATGTTTTTTCTCGTTAGTCAAGTGCATTAAGTTTGCGTGTCTTTTCCACATCAAGGGCTTGGGCAATGATAGAGATGGGGTTCTCGACTGTCACGCCAGTCGACATCTCGATTTGCCACTTGCAGGTCTCGCAGTCGGTGGCAACGCAATCGGGTGCCACCTCCTTAATTTGGTCAAAGAGCCCTTTGCCAATGGCTTGTGAGCGCTCATAGTTTTCACGTTTGAAGCCATAGGTGCCACTTATTCCACAGCATTGCGAGTCGAGCATCACAAGTTCCACGCCAGGTATCATGCTTAGCATGCGAGTGCTATAGGGCACCCAGCCCATGCGTTCGATGTGGCAAGCGCTGTGGTAGGCCACTCGCTTGTGGAAATCGTCGCTGAAAGCAAGTTTTATTTCTCCCCTCTCAATGAGCTGGAATAAAAATCGTGTGGCAAGGCTGATGTTGTCGCGCACGTCGTGATTGTCGATGTCCAGCAGGTGGGCATACTCGTCGCGCATGGTGAAAGTGCATGTGGAACTGGTGGTGAGCACTTGGTGCCCTTGAGCAATGGCTTTGCGCATCGATGCCATGTTCACCTCACCCTGGCGGCGCGCTTGCTTGGGCATGCCGTTAGCGATAAGAGCCACACCGCAGCATTTTTCTTTCTCAAGCAGGTGCACACCATATCCCACGGCATTCATTATTTTTACAAAGTCCTTGCCTAGTTGGGGATAGTTATAGTTTACATAGCATCCGTGGAAGTAACTCACGTGCTTGCTGTAGTTTTCTTGAGTTGCAGCCACTTCTTTCTTGAACCATGATTCAAACTTGCGACTGCTGTAGTCGGGGAAAGTGCGGTGCTTGTCGATAGCCATCACGCCGTGAAGCACAGCCTTGACGGGCTTGAGCTTGAGCACAGGATTGGCGATTGAGGCAAAGGGTGATGCCATTGTGCCTACGAAGTCGGTGTTGGCAAGCATCATGTCGCGCAGTTTAGGGCGGTGGCTATTGTATTTGATGCGTGCCGCCTGAATGATGTCGCCAATGTTTACGCCACTAGGACACGCCACCTCACATCGCTTGCAGTTAAGGCACATCTTTAATGCCTCGTCAAAGAACTCCTTGTTTTTCAAGCGATATCGTTCGGCATCAGGACCTGCCTGCTTGGGGCCGGGATAAGCTGGTGACACTGCCGATACCGGGCAATACACCGTGCAGATGGAGCATTTCAAGCACTGCTCAAAGTTGTTGATGCTCACGTTTTTAGTCTGTGTTTCAGTTGCCATAGTTCGTCAGTGTGGTTTTATTTCAAAATGTTGTTTACTGCCTGTAGTGCTGTGAGCATGTCTACGCCAGCAGCGTCAAGACTCTTGATGCTATTGTGACCACTCAAGATAGCTCCTGTAGCATAAAGATTTGTGATTATTTCACCGTTTTTCATGCATCGCAGTTGGTCGTCGGTCTTGACACCTATTTCCATGTAGGGCTGATTGCTGTTAATGTCGACTACTGCCCAGCTCTTGCGGTTAAGGGAGTGGTCCTCTACATCAACACCAAGGGCAGGTTCGTACACGTGGTTGTAGTCGGCAACAAGTCCGCGGCTCATAAAGGAGCCGGTGGCGAGAATAAAGTGTGAAGCTTCAAGTGTTGTGTCATCGAGCTTGGCGGTGCGCACTCCCTTGAGTGTGTTGCCGTCGAAAATTCCTTCCACCACTTGGTCGCCGGTGAAGAAGGTTCCACCTAGCGCTGTGAAACGCTTGCGGAGCAATGTTTGCATCCTTACACCTGTTACCGATGGCGGTAGTGTTGCGACATAACCGGCTGGACAACTAATGAGCTTGAGCAACTTGTCGCTTGTGGCGCTTGAATCAATGCCGAGTACTGCGGGCAGTAGTACCATGTCGTAGTTGTTGCCTGTGGCATTGTTTATAGCCGTGGCAACCTCTTCCACTAAGCCGTTGCGCTCAATGGTCTTGGCAATGTTTGTTGAGCGCATCTCGGAGGGACTCTTGCGCAGCTGCTCCAGTGCTGGAACGGTAATAGGTTTTACTTCCACTTCCACTCCCTTGGCACGCAGACCAGCCGCAAGGAATTTGGTGGGAAAATCTAGATAGTTGATTATGTTGACTAGTGCCACTCGCTTCCATGGCATTGCTTGAGATGATGGAACTGTTGCCATGCCATCGACGCTGAGCCAGGTGGGCTTGATGGCGCCAATGGGGGTGATGCGCCAGTGGTTAGCGCTAGCGTTGCCAGTGGTGGTAATGCCAGCCTCGCTAAGCAGTTGCTTGGCATTAAGGGCTTTAGCTTCGATTTCGTTCACTTTCTTGTAGGGGTGGCTATCGCTAACTGTGGCTATAGCTTCAAGCGGACTTTCCACTGCGTTGCCATTGCTGTCGCATCCCAGCAGGTCGAGCGACCCACCGCTAAAGTGTAGAGTGCTTTGCCCGGCGCTAATCACAGCCACGTCATGGCCCGCCTGTGCCAGTGATATGGCGGCAGTGAGGCCACTCAAGCCTCCACCTATTATTATATCATCAAATTTCATAGTATTCCATCCTCCTTTCGTTGGCAAGTGTGTCAATGCCCAGCAAGCCTTGATAGATGGTTGCTGTGAGTTGTGCCTCGGCTAGATTGTCGCCCCATGCCACAGGTTGCATGCCTTTCCAGCGCTCATTCATGAAACCTTGCAGGTCATTGATTGCGCTCTGGGCTCTGTTTTCATTGTCGCACATCACTCCAGCGGCACGGCAAGCGCACAACTCTCCCTGGCATGTTCCCATGCCCACACGAGTGCGTCGGCGCAGGTTCACAAGGTTGTGCACGTGAAGCTGCTCAACGGCATATCTCACTTCGCCCACGCTCACACCTTCGCATTCGCACACTAGTGCGTCGCTCGTTGCGTCGCCGTGTTCAATGCTGTCGTCAAGGGTGCCGTGACGGCCTTGGCTGGCCTTGTGGGCAAAACTAAATGTGCTGTGCTTCTTGGCTTTTGGCTCGCTTCCTGGTAGGGGAGTAGTGGCTGTAGTGCATGCTTTGTTAACTCCCAGCTTTTGACAAGCCAGGTTGGTGGCATTTTCGGCCATGAGGCGGTAAGTCATCATTTTTCCACCAGTGATGGTGATAAATCCCTTCAAGCCATCGCGCTTCTCGTGATCGAGAAGCACAATGCCGCGGCTAATGCTGCGTCCGGTGGGGTCGTCATCGCTAGCTACTAGCGGACGCACACCGGCATAAGCTCTCAAAATGCGTGTGGTGCCTAACGATGGTGCGAGCTTCATGCCCTCATTGAGCAAGAGTTCCACCTCCTCGGGGGTGACGCGCATGTCGTCGCAAGTGTCGATGGGGACACGGTCGCTTGTTGTGCCTATCACGCACACAGCATCATCGGGGACCAGAATATCGGCATTTGCCGGCTTGCGACAGCGGTTAATAACCATGTTGTTGACACGATGACCGAAGATTAGCAGCGAGCCCTTGGCGGGAAACATATTGATTTTGATATTAGCCTTTTGAGCCACTAGCATGCCCCAAATACCGGCAGCGTTGATGGTAACGCTGGCATAGGCGTTGAGCACCTCGCCGTTGTGATGGTTTAGTAGCTTGACACCCACTACGCGGTCTTGCTCAATAATGAGATCGATAACCTCATGATAAACGAGAGTTTTAGCGCCATGTAGCTGTGCGTCGAGGACGTTAGCCATGGTGAGACGGAATGGGTCGATCGACGCGTCGGGTACTCTCACGGCACCTGTTAACTCAGGATTGACTGCAGGTTCCATGACTTTTGCCAACTCAGGGTCGATTATCTCGGCGCGGATACCTGCCTCATTGCATTTTTGAACAAACAGCGATTGGAAGCTTAAGTCATCTTCGGGTAGGGTGATAAACAGTCCATCGGTTTCCTCCACGCAGTGACGGGCTATCTTGCGCAAGATCATGTTCTCGCTTATGCACTCGGTAGCACTCTCATGGTCGGTAACGGCATATCGCGCACCACTATGTAGCAGTCCATGATTGCGTCCCGTGGCTCCTGTAGAGATGTCATGACGCTCAACAAGAAGCACGTTAAGCCCTCTCAGAGCACAGTCGCGAGCTGTTCCTGCTCCTGTAATGCCCCCGCCTATTACAATCACGTCGTAATGATGATTGTTGTCTTCGGTCTTCATTAAATTATGAATTTTTAAAATTTATCAAGTGCTATAAGTCTGGGACCTCAACACTTGCAGTTTGGTTTTCGCTTAATGGTGTGTTGTAAAAAGTGCTTTTGACAAAATTAGACTTACGATTAGATACAAATATTGTGTGGTATATGTTTCTAAATGCAACTAATTTGGTTTTATTTCGCAACAAAATTAAACGCAATATTTTTAAAAACAAAATTATTTTACAATTTTTTTTCAATAAAAGATAAGTTTTCTTGAATAATAATAAAATTTGTGCTTCCGGTCTATAAATATGCACATATAATAGTGGGTTGTTTTATCTAAAATTATTTGTTTTTATAAAAAATAGCTAAAAAATTTGTTTCTAAAAGAATAAAAAATTACTTTTGCAACGAAAGTTATGATAGTCACAAAAGGAAAACGAAACGTAAATTAAATTTTTGCATCATGCTTAAGAAAAAAAGGCAGGCACACATCATGGAAGTGCTAATCAAGGAAGAGGCGATGTCTGTGAGCGAGCTCGCAGAATTACTTGATGTGTCGTCGGTGACAATTAGGAAAGACCTTAACGAGCTTGAGCAAGCTGGCAAGCTCTATCGCAGTCATGGCAAGGCAAGAATAATTAATCCCTTCACACTTAACCGCTCGGTGAGCGAGAAAGAGAAAATGGCGCCTGAGCAAAAGGATGCTATAGGGCGTGAGGCTGCCAAGCTCATTGACCGTGACGACTCCATCATCATTGCCTCGGGTACCACCGTTCATGCACTGGCGCGTAACATTAAACCCATTCACCGCCTCACTGTGGTAACGGCATCGTTGCAGGTGAGCGTGATACTCTCGCAGGATGAGAGCAACGACATCATTCAACTGGGGGGAATGCTACGCCACAGCAGTCTCTCGGTAGTGGGGCAGTATAGCAAGTCGATTCTTGAGAACTGCTCTTTTTCTAAACTTTTCATTGGTGTTGATGGTATCGATTTTAACTATGGCTTCACTACTACTGACATGCGGGAGGCCGAGCTTAACCAGCAGATGATGCGCGCTGCTCAAAAGGTGATAGTGCTGGCCGATTCTACCAAGTTTGGTCGCCGTGGTTTTGCCAAGATAGGTAATATTGAGGATATTGACATGATTATCACCGACTCAGGCATCAATCCCAATGTCGTGAAACAGATTAAGGAGCACGGCATCGAAGTAATTGTCGCGCACTGACATGTTTAAAAACGAAACTGAAAACTGAGAACTGAAAACTGACAACTAAAATTGTGATTTTTTTGCTATCTTGAGTTTTTTATGTAACTTTGAAACGTGATTTTATGTTTCAAGACTATTGTTACACCCCAAGCAAAAATACTTTTACTTTTAAAATTATGGAAAACGAGAATATTTTAATACCTAGCGAGTATGCCGACATTTGCCCCATTCAGGATAAGGACTTCCACAACGAGATGTCGATGCTCGTTAGTGAGCCAATGTTCAAGCAGATTGTGCAACTGGTGATGCCCGAGTATAATTACACTCAACTCAAGATGTTGTTGCTGAGCCTTAACTCAAAATATGACTTGCAGACTAAGTTTATGAAGCCATTTGTTGATGGGCTACTTGCTAAGACCTCGAGCGGACTCACTGCCAGCGGTCTTGAGAACCTGGTGAAAGATGTACCCAACACGTTTATCACTAATCATCGTGACATCGTGCTTGACTCGGCACTGCTCAGCTATCTGATGATTGAGAACGACATGGACTCGTGTGAGATAGCTATTGGTAACAACCTGCTCATCTACAACTGGATTACTAAACTCGTGAGACTCAACAAGTGCTTCATCGTTAAGCGTAACCTGGGGCGCTTGCAAACTATGGCGGCAGCCTTGCAACTCTCAGGCTACATGCACTTTGTGCTCACACAGAAGAAAGGCTCAATATGGATTGCACAGCGTGAGGGACGTTGCAAGGATAGCAACGACCGCACCCAGGAGAGCCTGATCAAGATGCTCACCTATGGCAATCGTGAAGTGCCATTTGTCGAGAGCCTGAAGGAGCTAAACATCGCTCCCATCGCCTTGAGCTATGAGTATGACCCCAATGACCGACTCAAGGCTCGCGAGTACCTGCTCAAGAGCAAGAACCCCAACTTCAAGAAAACTCAAGAAGATGACCTCATCAGCATGAAGACTGGCATCGCCGAGCAAAAGGGACACATTCACTACTCGTTTACACCATGCATTAACGATAAGCTCGATAAGATTCCCGCCGACCTCGACCGCCTGCTCACTGTGCAGCGCATCTGTAATATTATTGACCACCAAATTCATGCTAATTATAAGATTTTCAAGACTAACTACATGGCACACGACATGCTCTTTAACAACACTGAGTTTGCTGAGCATTACAGTAGTGAAGATGCGAAAATCTTTACCGACTATCTCAACTCGCAGCTTGACAAGATAACCGATATTCCTGTCACCGACAGCGATCGCAACTACATGTTCAAGTACATGTTGCAGATGTATAGCAACCCATTGACTAATCAAATCGAGGCGATAGGGATAGAAAAAAGTAAGTAACCCTTTTTGATACTGCCATGTCGCTAAAACTGCTACCACTCATCGCACTGGTCATTGTAAACCTGCTTCTTGACCAGTGGCTCTATCGTTACCTGCGTCGCAGCAAGCACTTGCCACGGCTCAAGAGTGTAGCACATGGTGTGCTCTCAGTGCTGCTCATGGTGGTGATACTTGTAGCCGCGGCGATTCCTTATCGTGATTGCCCCAATGTGGAGTTTAGGCGTGCGATGTGGCTTCTCTACATCTACTATACATTCTATGTGCCACGATATGTAGCGGCTCTGGCGTGGCTTCCCACCCATCTCAAGCGCAGTGGTAAGCGCACTCGTCATGCGGGTCAAGTGGTGGCTACCTTGCTAGGCATTGCGGTGTTTGCATTCATGTGGTGGGGTGCTTTAGTTTCACCCTATCAGGTGAAGGTGGAGCGTGTGAACATGGAGTTTGAAAACTTGCCGCCCGAGTTTGATGGCTATCGCATTGTTCAGTTTAGCGACACTCATTTGGGCAGCTACTGTGATACCACACGATTTATCTCCACGTGTGTAGATACCATCAATTCTCTCAAGCCCGACATGATTTGCTTCACTGGTGACCTGGTCAACAGGCGCACTGTTGAGGCCAAGTTATACAAGAAAGACTTGTCGCGCCTCCACGCCCCCGATGGAGTTATATCTATTCTGGGTAACCATGACGAGACTTCCTACTTTAACTGGTCTTTTGTGTACCAGCGCCAACGCGACCTCAATCAATTTATTGACTTGCAGCGTAAAATGGGGTGGACCGTATTAAATAACGACCACATTATTTTGCGTCGCGACTCAAGCGAGGTGGCTGTGGTGGGAACAAGGTGCTATGGTGAGTGGCCTTCACCACGCAAGCATAACCTCGATGTGGCTTACCCCGACTATGATAGCGGCAAGCGTTTTATTATTTTGTTGCAGCATGATCCCCGGCAGTGGAAACTCGATAAAGCTTACAAAGATAAAGAAATCGACTTTAGGGTTTGCGACAAGGTAGATCTTATGCTCGCGGGACACACACATGCCATGCAGTGCATGTTCAATGTGTTTGGTTACAAAATATCACCTGCTGTGTTCCAAACCAAAGAGTGGGGAGGGCTATATAGCGAGGGTGACCACAAGCTCTACGTAAACATTGGCATTGGCATGGTAGGCATGCCAGCCCGCTTAGGTAGCGCTACCCCCGAGATAACCCTTATAACCCTCCACACCAAGAAGAAAAAGAATAACCCCTAGTAACTCCTAGCCATTCCTAGCCATTCCTAGTAATTCCTAGTAACTCCTAGTAACTCCTAGTAACTCCTATCCCCCCAAAAAAAACATGTCCGATAAAATCTCAACTCTCATCTCTCAGGAACTAAATATTCCAGTAAATCAAGTGTCAAGCACAGTGAGCTTGCTTCGTGACGACAATTCTATTCCTTTCATCAGCCGCTACCGCAAGGAGGCCACTGGCAACCTCGACGAGACACAAATTCAGAGCATCGACTCACGCATGGCCTACTACGATGAGCTGCAACGACGCAAGTCGACCATACTCAAGACCATAGAGGCACAAGAAGCACTCACCGATGAGCTCTCCAACCGAATTCTCAACTGCTGGGACGCTACCGAGCTGGAGGACATCTACCTGCCTTACAAGCCCAAGCGACGCACTCGTGCGCAAATAGCGCGTGAGAAAGGACTCGAGCCTCTCGCTAAGATGATAATGGCGCAAAAAGGTGGCGATGTGAAAACGATGGCTACACGATTTGTCGATGGCGACAAGGTGCCCAGCCACGATGAAGCCATTGATGGAGCACTAGATATCATTGCTGAGTGGGTGAGTGAGAATACAACAGTGCGCAACAGTGTGCGACGCTCGTTCCGCTACGATGCGGTGCTTAACTGCAGCGTGGTGAAGGGTAAGGAGATAGAGGGGCGAAACTATGAATTCTACTACGACTTCTCCAAGCCATTGAAGCGCATCTCGTCGCATCAGTTGCTTGCCATTCGCCGTGGCGAGAAAGAGGGATTTCTCAAGGTTAGCATCGACATCAACAACGACCGCTCGGTCGACAACGTGTGCCGACTCGTGGTGCGAGGCAAGGGAGAGTGCTCGCAACTGGTGGAGGAGGCTGCCGAGGATAGCTTCGATCGTCTCATCAAGCCATCGATTGAGAATGAATTTGCGGCACTGTCGAAGCAGCGGGCCGATGCCGAGGCTATTGATATGTTTGCGCAAAATGTGCGACAGTTGCTTTTTGCTCCACCGCTTGGTCACAAGCGCATCCTTGCTGTGGACCCAGGCTTCCGCACGGGATGCAAGGTGGTGTGCCTTGACGAGCAAGGTAATTTGCTTCACAACGATGTTATATATCCCACCGCGCCAAACTACGACATTGAGGGCGCGACCAAGAAGATACACAATCTTGTGGAAGTCTATAAGATTGATGCCATAGCACTAGGCAATGGAACCGCAAGTAGGGAGACCGAGAAATTCCTCAAGCGCATTCGCTATCGTCGCAACGTCAATGTCTATGTGGTGAGTGAGAATGGCGCCTCTATTTATAGCGCCAGCAAGATTGCGCGCGATGAGTTCCCCGACAAGGATGTTACCGTGCGGGGGGCTGTGTCGATAGGGCGTCGCTTGCTCGACCCGCTTGCCGAGCTGGTGAAAATCGACCCCAAGTCGATAGGGGTAGGGCAATACCAGCACGATGTGGACCAGGCAAAACTAAAGGAAGCATTGAACTATACTGTGGAGAGCTGTGTGAACAGCGTGGGAGTGAATCTCAACACTGCCAGCAAGGAATTGCTCACCTATGTTTCGGGACTGGGACCCACACTGGCGCAAAACATTGTGAACTATCGCGCCGAGAATGGCGACTTCAAGAGTAGGCAAGACTTGCTTAAGGTGCCCAAGCTGGGTCCCAAGACATTTACTCAAGCCGCGGGCTTCCTGCGTGTGCCCGAGAGTGATAACCCGCTCGACAACAGTGCTGTGCACCCCGAGCGCTATGAACTCGTCACCAAGATGGCACGCGACTGCAACTGCACTGTGGCTGAACTTATCAAGGACCCAGAGAAGCGCAATAAAATTGACATCAAGCGCTACATCTCGCGCGATGTGGGCGAGCTCACACTTGTCGACATTATGCGTGAGCTGGAGAAACCGGGGCGTGACCCGCGCAGCGAGGTCAAGGCTATGGAGTTTGATGAAAGCGTTCATGAGATTACCGACCTCAAGCCAGGAATGGAATTGCCTGGCATCGTGACCAATATAACGCAATTTGGCGCGTTTGTCGACGTGGGAGTGCACAAGGAAGGACTGGTGCATGTGTCACAACTGAGCGACAAGCGAGTTGAGAACCCGGCACGTGCGGTGAAACTCAACCAGCATGTGCGTGTGCGTGTGGAAAGTGTTGATCTTGAGCGCAAGCGCATCGCCTTGTCAATGAAAGGTGTTAAGCAGCCCTAGCAGGTGCAGGGTTTCTATTGCTGACAGTTCCGCAAGGTACTCTCACATTGCAAGTGTAACAATATCGTAACCCAATTTCTTTTATCAGTTGCTCAGGCAAGGGTAACTTTGTGCTGTAAAAGTGAACTTTTTGCAGTAATGATCAACACCAATAATTATTTTATGCTGGCCTTTGAATTGCTAGGGTCGCTGGGACTTCTCATTTTTGGTATGAAAATGATGAGCGACTCGTTGCAAAAAATGGCTGGCCCTCAGTTGCGCCATGTGTTAGCAGCTATCACTGGCAATAGATTTTCAGGTATTCTAGCAGGAACGTTTATCACTTGTGCCGTGCAGTCATCGTCGGCAACAACAGTGATGACAGTGTCGTTTGTTAGCGCGGGATTGCTAACTCTCTCTCAGGCAATCTCGGTTATCATGGGTGCCAATATTGGTACCACGCTCACGGCATGGATAATGTCGCTGGGCTATAATGTCGACCTCACCGTGGTGGTATTTCCCGCCTTCTTCCTAGGACTGCTTCTCATCTACAACAAGCGTTTGCGATTCGCCGGCGACTTGCTTTATGGCACAGCATTTGTGTTCTTCTCGCTGGTGCTGCTCAGTGCTACAGGCAAGGCAATGGATCTCGAGCACAACCAGGCAGTAATAGAATTCTTCTCATCGTTCGATACAAGCAGTTACTCCACAATATTAATTTTCCTCGCGCTGGGAACGATTATCACATGCGTGGTGCAATCGTCGGCTGCGGTGATGGCTATCACTATCCTATTGTGCTCCACTGGCGTGCTACCCATTCACATGGGTATTGCTCTTGTCATGGGTGAGAACATTGGAACTACAGCTACTGCCAACATTGCCGCACTGGGTGCCGGCACTGGGGCGCGACGAGCCGCACTGGCGCATTTGCTTTTCAATGTGATAGGTGTGACGTGGGTGTTGTGTGTGTTCTATCCCTTTGTCGATTTGGTGTGTAATATTGCTGGCTTTGACTCTAGCAATCCCGCTGGGCAAGCCACTCGCATTCCCATTGTGCTTGCCACCTTCCACACTTGCTTTAACTTGACTAACACCATTCTTCTGGTGGGCTTTGTGCCTCAAATCGAGAAGATGGTGTGCTGGCTACTACCCGAGCGTGAGCAAGATAGTGAAGATGATTTCAAACTCAAGTATTTGCACGCCAATCTCATGCAGACGCCTGAAATTTCGGTTCTGCAGGCTCAAAAGGAGACCGCTTATTTTGCTCAAATGACGAATGAAATGTTTGGACTTGTGCGCAAGTTGCTCAATGAGAAGAAAGCCTCAACTCGTGAGGAACTGTTTACCAAGATAGAACATCAGGAGGACATTGCCGATAAAACTGAGATAGGCATTGCGCGCTACTTGGAGAAGATTAGCGACGACCATCTCTCAAGCGAGACTAAGAACCTGGTGCGCACCCTTCTGCGCGAGATTAGTGAGCTGGAAAGTGTTGCCGACTCTTGCTATAACCTTTCTCGCATACTCAAGCGCCAGCACGATAGTGGCAAAGAATTCACTCCTGACCAGTATCACCAGTTGCAGGCAATGACCATCTTCACAGCCGATGCCCTCAACCAGATGAACATGGTGATGAATGGGCGCGTGGAAGACTACACTATCGACGAGTCTTACCGCATGGAAAACATGATTAATCACATGTGTAAGCGACTCAAGGAAGATAACATCAAGGCGGTGAATGAGCATGAGTATGACTACTCGATAGGTACCATGTACACCGATTTTGTGAAAGAATGTGAGAAGCTTGGTGACTATATTATTAATGTAATGCAAGCTAGATTTGGAAAATAGTTTGTAACTTTGACAACTTATATCACGCATTAATATGACAAAGAAATCTATTCTACTTGTTGACGACGACATCGACCTGTGTGAGATTGTGAGCTTCAACTTGGAAGCGCAAGGCTATGATGTGCAGGTGGCACACTCTGCTCCACAGGCAATGAAACTGATGGACAATAATTTCGACCTCATCTTGCTCGATGTGATGATGCCTGCTATGAGTGGTTTTGACTTTGCCAAGCTTCTCAAGCAGGACATGGCATGGTGTAAAATCCCCATCATCTTCCTCACAGCCAAGGACACCGAGGAGGACAAGCTCACTGGATTTAAACTTGGTGCCGATGACTATATTGCCAAGCCTTTCTCGATTAGAGAAATGATAGCGCGAGTGAAGGCTGTGCTGGGACGTACCGCTCAAGTTGAGCAACAGGAACTAAATACTACTTCCTACAAGGGACTGGTTGTCAATACCAGCTCCAAGCGTGTCACTGTCGACGGTTTGTTCACCACACTCACAAAAACCGAGTATGAGTTGCTACTGTTCTTGCTGGAGCACAGGGGAAAGGTATTTTCTCGCGAGCAGCTACTCGAAAACGTGTGGCCTAACAATGTGGTGGTTACCTTGCGCACTGTTGACGTGAACATTACTCGCTTAAGAAAAAAAATTGGGCAATATGCTACTAATATCTTAACCAAGACTGGCTACGGGTACAGCTTTGAACCATGAGAAAATTTTCAGAAGGCAAGAAAATGTGGATTAGCGTGATGGCTGCGTTCTTGATTTATGCCGTCGTGTTTATTCTCTTTGACGATTATGATCGCAAGATGCTTGAACCACTAAATCAAGTAAACGACTGGCACCTCATGGTGTTTGCTGTAGTGGTGATGGTAATTCTGGGTTTTGTGCTTCTTAGGTACTGCAAGCGCATGGATGAACGCATTGAGCAGGAACAGGAGATGAAGCAAACTCTCATGCGACGACAGCTCACACAGAACATTGCTCATGAAATCAAGACCCCTGTAGCAAGCATCCTTGGATATACCGAGACCTTGCTCTCTACCCCTGATATTCCACATGAGACTGCTAAACGATTTCTTGAGAGAACCCATGTGCAGGCTCAGCGACTCACGTCGTTGCTTGCCGACCTCTCTATTCTCAACCGTGTGGACTATGCACCCCATGTGATTGCGATGCATCGTGTGAATGTGTCGCAGCTGGTGGGCGATGTGGTGCAAGATGTGGAGCTGGCACTCAAGAAAAAGGGCATGAAGCTCAATAACTACTTGCCCGAGGATATTATTGTTAATGGCAACGAGTCACTCATCTACAGCATCTTTAGCAATCTTATCGACAATTCTATCAACTATGCCGGCGAGGGTTCTACTATTGAAATACTTGCCTCCGACACCATTCAGCACTGGAATTTTATCTATCGTGACAATGGCATGGGTGTTGAGGAGCAACATCTCTCGCGACTGTTTGAACGATTCTACCGTGTGGACAAGGGGCGCAGCCGCTCAATGGGAGGCACAGGGCTGGGACTGGCGATTGTTAAAAATGCGGTATTGCAGCACAATGGCACAATAACTGTTGAAAAACTAAACGAGGGAGGATTACAATTCAAGTTCTCACTTAAGAAATGAGAGTTTTTTCACACAAGGTGTGAGCACAAAAAAAAACATGGAATCTTCACTTGCCGGTGGGGATTCCATGATTTTTACCTGTCTCCAAAAAAGTGATGTATTAGACTTCTTCCTGTTTCTCCGTCTTCTTGTTTTGTTCAAGGATTTCGAGAGCCATGTCAAGGATTGTGGGGTCATCGAGCACAACGATGCCCCCGTCGGGGCCTGGCTCAATGTGTACCCCCATGTGAATGCCAGTGTCGTAATTAGACCCGCCAAAGTAGTTTCTAACTGTTTGAACACTAAGGTTTAATTTTTCGGCAATCACGTGGGTAGAGCCTTCGGGCAAGCTGGCCTTGATGCGACGAAGCTCATTGAAAGTAATGGTCTTGGGCATGATAATTAAAGTTTTATTGTTTATGAAAAAGATTTGATTTAGATTTTTTTGTGCCTATAAAGATAGATATTATATTGTGATAAAAAAAATTTTTATTAAAATAATTTCAAGTAGTACTGATAAATAGTGCGATTATCGCCAGCAATAGAACATTTCCAATGGCCGAGTATATCATTAGGCGAGTTTCTGATGCGCTGAACTCAATGTCGCCCCAGCGGTGGTATCGCTGGCTAAAGCGCCGCAACACTTTGTAGCCAATCCATGCCGCTAGCACGCCAAGTAGTGCTCCACACACGATGTCGCCAGGATAGTGCACTCCCAGGTAGATGCGGCTGTAGCACATGAGCGAGGCCCATGCCACCATGGTCCACGTGAAGGCGCGATTGCGGAAGACGAAGGCTAGAAACAGTGCAATGCCAAAGCAGTTGGCTGCATGGCTCGAAACGAAGCCGTAGGCCCCACCGCGATATCCGTTCACAATGTGGATGGTGGCGTTGAGGTCGGGGTTGTGCGATGGTCTGGCACGCTCCACAAGTGGCTTGATGATGCTTGCGCTCACCTGGTCGGCTATGAGAATGACCAGCCCAATGGCGATGAGAAAGGTCACTGTGCGTTGCCACCCTTTCTTGAAGAATAGCACACCGAGCAACACAAGTATCATGGGAATCCATGTTCCTATCTTTGTTACTAGCCACATGAAGTTGTCGAAATAGGCTGCATGCCAGCTATTGATGGCTGTGAAGATGCCGGCGTCGAATTGTTGTAATGCTTCCATTGATAAGAATAATTAAATGGTTAGTTTTTAGGAGTTAAAAAGCTGAAAACGGACTATTAAATTTTCTCAATGTCGGCCTTCTGCATCCATCCGCTACGCTCGTCGCTAGTTTCTATCTTGTACCACTGCATTTTGCCATATTGCTTGCCGGCAAGGCTATCAACGATTTCCACTTTCACACCATCGGCCAGGCGGAATAATGCATTCTTCTCGCCAGTGCGTGGGGCACGGCTCACGGGAGCCTTGTCGGTCATTACTATCGCATAGCGGCTTGATGTACTACGATTGTACATGTAGACCGAACTGGCGATGGCTGTAATGGTGATTATGCCCATGGCTATGGCGCCAAAGAAGCCTGCCTTTTGCAATGCCACAGTGCTAGCCATGCGATACAGGGCAATGCCTGCCAGGGCAAGAATGAATGCTAAGATGGCAATCACAGCCCAAGTGTTGCTCGACATGTGGCTCACCCAGTCGCCCAGCATCGATGTGAAGAAGCTGGCGCCATTGTCGTCGACGAGCTGTGATTTCTCACGCACAAACTGCAGGTTGTAGCGGGCATCGCCATTAGCCGGGTCGAGTTTTAAGGCACGCTCATAGCTCAAAACCGCACCAGCGCGGTCGTTGAGGCGGTAGTAGGCATTGCCCATGTTATAGTAGAGCTGCGACGACACGCCGTTGGCTGTGGCACGCTGGTACATTTCCACTGCTTTCTTGTAGTGCTTTGCTTCATAGGCTTTATTGCCCATCTCCACATAGTCAATGCCGCTAGCCATGGCTGTGAGCCCCATCATTAGGGCAACTATCACACTGATGGTTTTTAAGTTCATGTTGCTTTGTTGAGGTGTTTTATTGCGTTTCACTCGTTCAAGAGAGTCGATGAGTTGAGCGCAGTTGTCATAGACTTGTTGCATGTTGCCCTGCTCAAGGTCGGGCGCATATTGAGCATATTCGCAGGTCTCGAGCATTCGCAACGTGTCGCTCACATGCTGCTCGCTGAAGCCAAACTGCTGCATCTCGGCAGCGATATTGTCCTTGCTTAACTCCGATACTGGAATGCTCAACTTGTCGCTCAAGTAACCCCACAGTGCAGTCAAAGTCTCGGTATAGAAACCATTGCGGTCGCCTTGTTGCATTAGAGCTGCTGCGTTCTTGAGGCGTCGCTGGGCAAGCTTGCTGGCGCGACGCTTGCGCATGAGGCTGGTGTTGGCGTGAGTCTTCTCAAGCTTTCTATATGCAATCATGCCGGCGGTAAATGCTACAAGTGCCAGCAGGAATATAATCCAGTAGCCCCAGCTGGTGATAAAGAACGATTGTGATTTGCTCAAGAGTGCATTGTCCTTGCTGAGAGGACGAATGTCGAGGTTGCGCAACTTGTAGTGCTGCGATGGCTTACCCTCGCCTTTTGCCACTTTAATCTTATTGCCACGCACGAGCAGGCTATCATACTGCTGCGTGGTGGTATTGAAATAAACGAAATAGCTATCGGGGATTTCAAAGTCGCCTACAAACTGCGGTATAAACATGTAGTCGAACGTTACTGTGCCACTAATGTTGTCGCCTGTGGGAGTGGTGTTGATGGTGTTTTGTGGGTCGTAGGTGTCAAATTCCTTGGGCATCGTCACCGCTGGAGTTTGGATATATTTTAAGTTGCCGGTTCCACTCACCACAATTGAATAGGTAGCTGGAGCGTAGGTCTTGAATGTACTGGGATTGATGTGTGATGATACCGAGAAGTCGCCCACTGCGCCACTAAAGTTGGAGGGCTTGGGTTCGGGCAGAGGCCTGATATTAACGCTAGCCGAGTTACTGCTCACCTTGATGTTGATGGGCACAGGCTTAGAAATTTGTCCAAAGGGAGTGCTGAAAACGTCATATTGCACTAGTTGAACATCAAAATTACCTGAGGTAATGGTGAGTTTTCCCGACTCTTGCGGGTAGAGGATGCATTTTTTGAGCTCGGCAGTAGCATAACGCTTGCCGTTAATCATCTCCACTTGCTGGAAGTTGTTGCTCACTTGTAATTCCTCGATAAGGAACCCGTTAAACGATGGCTGTTGAGTGCAGTGGAACTGCGACACGTTGTAGCGTGTGTAGAGTTTAATGGTGCACACCACTGCTTCTTGTTCATAGACCACATCTTTCGACAGGCTGATTTTAACAAAGAAGTCTTGTGCGTCAACATTCTCGCCGGCGCTTTGCTTCATGGGGTCGCTCATGTCGGGGGCATCGCCGGGAGATGACGGCTGTGGCATGGGTGACGACTGGTAGGAGGGAGTGTGAGTGCTACTGCCCGAGGGTAGTATCTCAATAGTCACCGGGCGAGTTGTGAGACGCTTGCCATCGGCAACTACCGATGCCGAGCCCAGGGTATGCCTGCCAGGGGTCTCGGCTTGATAGAGCATGGTGAAAACTTGAGAGTAACTGCTCGACATGCGACCATTGATGCTGCTCATGCTCATACTGGTCGACACTTCGGGGCCATAGAGAAGTTTGGCACCTGCCAGGTCGGGGATAGAGAGGTTCGACCCCTCAGCTCCATCAAGAATAAACTCTACCCTGAATTTGCCACCAGCAGCCACTTGGCTAGGTGCCTGCACACGGAATGTCGCCGCTTGTGTCATGAAGGTTGCCAGTAGTAGTGCCAGCGATAATATGTATCTTGTGATATTCATGCGATGTAATTGTTATGCTTTTAGACTCTAACGGGCAGTGTTTACCACTTGTTGCGAGTGGCTTGACGCTCGCGCTGTCGTTGCTGTTCTCCCATTTGATAGATTTTTTGCTGAGTAGCTTTCTCCTTGTCTTGCATGGCTTTGAGTACTTGTTGCACACTGCGCTCATCCATGTTGATTGGCTGGCCTTGACCTTGTTGTGCCTGTCCTTGCTGCTCTTTACCTTGCTCAGGCTTGGCTTGATCTTGCTTGCCTTGCTGGTCCTGGCCTTGTTGCTTATCTTGCTGATCTTGGTTTTGATTTTGATCTTGATTTTGTTGATTTTGTTGATTTTGCTGATCTTGGTTTTGATTTTGCTGGTTTTTGTCTTGGTTTTGTTGTTGCTGCTTTTGCTCCTGTAGCTTGAGCTGAGCCATGCGCAGGTTGTAGCGGGCGTCATCGTCGGTGGGAACATTGCGCAAAGCGTTTTGGTAGGCTTGGATGGCGCGCTCATATTGCTGAGCATTGTAGCTGAGGTTGCCCATGTTGTAGTAGGCCATCGACTTGAGTTTCTTGTCGTGAGTGAGCTGGGCGGCATGATTAAAGAGGGAGTCGGCACGCTGGGCAAGGCCAGTGGTGTCGCCTTCGGCAGCTTGCTTGGCGATAGCTAGCCCCATGTTATAGGCGGCAGGTGCCGAGGCGGGATTAGCTTGCAACGCCTTGCTGTAGGCAATCTCGGCATCGGCATAGTTCTCGTCGGCAAAGAGGCTATTACCCTCGCGTATTAAATTGCGCTCGGCCTTGGTTGATTGTGCCTCGGGCTGAGCGGGCTCATCGCTCTTGCCACAACCTGGAAGAGTCATGGTTGCAAGTGCAACTAGTGAGAAAATTAGCGGTAATATGCGGTTGTTAAAGTTCATTGTTCTTTTTTTCTTTGAGTTTGAAAAAGTCATGCTTAGCAAGCCATGGGTTCTGGCGGTTCATGAGCAAAACGTTAGCGACAAGCAGGATGAGAGCTATCCAAGCAAAGACAGGGAATTGCTCATCGCTCTTGGTGAAGGTGACTTGCGACATGTTTGTACTAGAGAGTTTCTTGAGAGCATCGTCAAGCACCTCGGCGGCATCGGTAGCGTCACCCTTGACATAGATTCCCTTGCCAGCCTTAGCTATGCTTTGGGCTTTATCTTCGTCGAGGCGACTTATGGCGGCTTGGCCAGTATCGTCGGTCATGTAGCTGCCATCGCCGGCAGGAATGGGTGCTCCCTCGCTGGTGCCGATTCCTATCACGTTCACCTGGATGCCATTATTCTGAGCCTTAGAAGCGGCATCGGTAGCATCGTCTTCAAAGTTTTCACCGTCGGTGATGAGAATAATGGTCTTAGATGTCTTTTTGTCCTTGGAGAATGCGGTCATCGACAAGTCGATAGCCGAGCCAATGGCGGTTCCCTGCATGGGCACCATACTTGTTTTTATACCTCCCAAGAACATTTTTGCGCTCTGCCCGTCGATGGTCATGGGCATTTGCATGTAAGCTTTTCCGGCAAAGACTACAAGAGCCACCTTGTCGTTGTGCAAGTGGTCGATGAGTTTTTCCATTATCATCTTGGCGCGTTGCAGGCGTGGCATGCCTTGAGGGTCGCTAGTGCTACTGGCGTTCATCGAGTTGGATACATCCATGGCGATAACCACTTCAATTCCCTTGACGTTGCCGGTCGATTTCTTGGCGGCACCGGCACGTGGGCGGGCAAGCATCACTATCACCGTTGCCAAGAGCAGCAAGATGAGGATTAGTCGTGCCAGCGGTTTGCGTGACGACACATCGGGCATCAAAACTGCCACTTGGTCATTGCGACCAAAGCGTGCAAGCTTGCGCTTGCGCGAGGCGCGCTCAAGCAAATATAGCGCTGCCACTAGCGGAAGCAGCACTAGCAGATAAAAAAACTCGGGGTTTGCGAAACTGAGCATATATTTTTTGTCTCCTATTTCTTTATATCTAGTTCTCCTGTCAAGGAATAGTCCTTAAAACAGTATATCTTATTATTGCGCAAATAGTGAGCATTAACAGCAATGCTACAGCCCATGGCTGATAGTTGTCGCTCATTTGGCTGTGACGTTGCACGTCCATGCGGGTCTTCTCCAGCTGGTCAATCTCGGCAAAGATGTCCTTGAGCACGTTCTTGCTGGTGGCGCGGAAGTACTTGCCACCAGTGGTTGTGGCAATTTCCTGGAGCGACTTCTCATCGATTTCCACCTTTTGTCGAGTATAAGTTATTTGACCACCAATGTCCATGGCAGGATAGAGGGCTTCTCCCATTGTACCCACACCAATGGCATAGACCTTGATGCCATATTTTGCCGCAATCTTGGCGGCGGTAAGTGGTCCCACCACGCCAGTGTTGTTGCTACCGTCGGTGAGCAAAATAATGCTCTTTGACTTGGCTTTGCCATCCTTGATGCGGTTGATGGCTGTTGCGATGCCGTCGCCCACGGCGGTGCCATCCTCAAGCATCCCAATTTGCAACTCGCCAATGTGGTTGACTAGGGTGGCGATGTCGTTAGTCATGGGCACTTGAGTGAAAGCTTCTCCAGCAAATATCACAAGGCCAATGTTATCGCTAGTGCGGTTGCTCACAAAGTTGCTTGCTACATCCTTGGCGGCTTCAAGGCGATTAGGCTTGAAGTCTTTGGCGAGCATGCTGCCACTCACATCGAGTGAGAGCACGATGTCGGTACCTTCGATGTCGGTATTAGACCAGCTGTTGCTCGACTGTGGGCGCGCAAGGATTATCACAAGGCATGTCAGCGAGAGCACCTGCAGTGCAAAGAGCACATGTCGCATCCACTCTTTCCAGCTGCGTGGCATGTTGTCAAAGGCCTGAGTGGTGGGCAATCGCAGTGTGGCGTCGTTGTGATTTTGCTTGAGCACATACCACACAATGAGTGGAATGAGCAATAGCAGTAGCCACAGCAACCCTGGGTGCATGAAATGCATGTCATTAATCATTGTGCGTCCTCCTTTCCTTCTTCTTCATTAGGCTGAGGCAATGGCTTGGTTTGTTCCACAAAGTTTACCGCGCGCTGGAAGGCAATCTCGTTGTCGTCGGCAAGGGTGTGCATGTTGGCAAACTTCACAAAGTCGGCAATCTCAAGCACGTTGTTGAGTTGCTCTTTGGCAATGTGGGCATCTTCGTTTTGCCTTATCTTGTCCATGATTTGGGTTGATGTCATCTCCACTGCGTTGATGCCAAAGCGACGGTCGATGTACACACGCAGGATGTCGGTAAGAGCAGTGTAATATTCTTTCTCCTGGCCATTTTGCCACAAGTTGCGACTCTTGAGATTGCTGAGTGCCTGCATGGCTTCCTCGTAGGGTGGCAAGCGTTTCTTCACGGGTTTCAAGGGGTTGATGCCTTTCTTGTACCACTTGAAGTAGGCGTAGATGCCAAATGCCAGTAACAGCAATCCGGCTAGCCATGCCCACCAGTAGTCGCTGATGAAATCAGGGATCCAGTCAAGTAGCTTGAATGGGGCCTCGGCCACAGGCTTGAAGTCCTTGATTTTGCCTTGCGGGTCCACTTTAATAGAGTCGACGGTGAGAGTTAGTGTCTCTTTGCTCCGCAAGGTGTCACCTCCCACAACATAGAGGATTGCTGGCAGTTGATAAGTGCCGGGGTCGAAAGCTTGAAGCGTGATGTCACGATTAATTTGTAGCCTGTTGTTGTCGAGTGCTGTAGTGTCGGCTTTGCCCTTGTCGGCAATCTCCACTTTGGCATTAAGAGTGTCGGCTACAAGATTCAGCATGAGACCATTCACTTCGCGGTCTTGCACAACACTGATGTGAAGGCCTATGGTTTTTCCCATTAGCACATGAGTGGAGTCAAGCTTGGCGCTGATGGTGGTGTTACCTGCCACTGCAGGCAATGCCAGTAGCATCATCGCTATTATCAAGGCTTGTATTGAGTGTCGTGTAAAAGTCATCTTTTTACTTTGTTATTCATCTACGCTTAAACAGTGACATAAGCGATTTTACATAATCTTCGTCGGTGGCAACTTGTGCAAGGTCTACGTTGCTACGGGTGAGAATGTCGCTCATGGCGCGCTGGCGGTCATACCACCAGCAGTCGTAGGCTTGACGCACACGGCGGCTGCTGGTGTCGATCCAGCGCACGCTGTCACGCTCGGCATCCTGCACCTTAATCAAGCCCACATTGGGCAACTGTGCCTCGCGCTTGTCGTAGACTTGAACAGCTATTACATCGTGCTTGTGGTTAGCAATCGACATGCTCTTGTAATAGTCGCGAGAATCGAGAAAATCGCTAATGAGGAATGCTGTGCAACGCTTCTTGATGGCACTGGTGAGGTATTCGAGTGCGAGATTGAGGTCGGTACCTCGGTTCTCGGCTTGGAAATTAAGTAGCTCGCTGATAACGCGCAAGATGTGCTTGCGCCCCTTTTGTGGAGGAATAAATTTCTCTATCTTGTTGCTAAATAATAGTACGCCCACCTTGTCGTTATTCTCGATGGCCGAGAAAGCTAGTGTTGCGGCAATCTCGGTCATGATTTCCTGCTTCGACTCGCCCACTGCGCCAAAGTTCTTACTGCCGCTCACGTCAACCATGAGCATCACGGTGAGTTCACGCTCTTCCTCGTAGACTTTGACATAGGGGTGGTTTTGCCTGGCTGTCACATTCCAGTCGATGTCGCGCACATCGTCGCCATACTGGTATTCACGCACCTCGCTAAAGGTCATGCCACGCCCCTTGAACGCGGTGTGGTATTCACCGGCAAAGATGTTTTGAGACAACCCCTTGGCTTTAATCTCAATCTTGCGCACCTTCTTTAGCAGTTCACTTCGTTCCATGCTAATTAAATTTTACCTTCTTCATCACAAACACACACATTGTGAATGCGTGCATCGCATCAAGGTACTGCAATCTTATCGAGGATGTTGCTTATTATCTCGTCGGCGCCTATGTTGTTAGCTTCAGCTTCGTAGCTCAACCCCAAGCGGTGGCGCATCACGTCGTGACACACGGCACGCACGTCCTCGGGAATCACATAGCCACGACCACGCAAGAAGGCGTAGGCACGAGCTGCAAGAGCCATGCTGATTGAGGCACGTGGCGATGAGCCAAACGAGATGATGCTCTTGAGGTCGTTCAAGCCATAATCCTCGGGGAAACGGGTAGCAAACACGATGTCGACAATGTATCGCTCTATCTTCTCATCAATATAAATCTTGCGAACCACCTCGCGCACGTCGACGATGTCGGCAGGAGTTACCATGGGATGTACCGCACGCTGGGTCTCATCGATGTTCATGCGTATTATTTCTTTTTCTTCCTGACGGCTAGGATAACCTATCATCACCTTCATCAAGAAACGGTCGACCTGTGCCTCGGGAAGGGGATAGGTTCCTTCTTGCTCAATGGGGTTTTGTGTTGCCATCACCAGGAATGGCTCGTCGAGGGCAAAGGTATTGTCACCAATGGTGACTTGGCGCTCTTGCATAGCCTCTAGCAATGCGCTTTGCACCTTGGCGGGCGCGCGGTTAATCTCGTCGGCAAGAACAAAGTTGGCAAACACTGGTCCGCGCTTCACTTCAAATTTCTCCTTCTGGATGCTGTAAACCATGGTGCCAATCACGTCGGCGGGCAGCAAGTCGGGGGTGAACTGGATGCGGCTGTACTTGGCATCAATAAGTTGTGCAAGGGTCTTGATGGCAAGTGTCTTAGCAAGTCCTGGAACGCCCTCGAGTAGCACGTGACCATTGGCAAGCAATGCAATCAACAGTGAGTCGATCAAGTGTTTCTGACCTACTATCGTTTGATTCATTCCCTGTGTGATTGTATTGACAAAACTGCTTTTGCTGGCAATGATGTCGTTTAATTCGCGAATGTTAACTGAATCACTCATAATTATTTTAATATCTGTGTTTTAATGTAAGGACAAGGATGCCTTGTCCTGGCTATTATCTCTTTCTAGTTGCAAAATTATCACTTTGCGATTTATGATAGAATAAAAAACACGTTAATTAATAATATTTTTGAGTTATAAATGTTAAATTAAACATTGTTTTAACATTCGGGCGGTTAAAAAAGAGGCTTTGTCGTGGTTGTTGACAAAAAGACTACGGATTTTTTCACTGATTAGTCTGATAATAAGCATTTAGCCTGTCTATCAGTAGCTTGTTAAAATAAATCAGGAAAAAATCGGTAGTTTCTTTGGCGTTGCCATGCGCGAATATTGCGCTAAAACATCGTGGGCGATGATTGGTGGTTAAAAAATGGTTTTAATGGGCGTATTAAGCACTTGGTGCAAGTGTGCCCCCTTATTTTAGGTCGTCGGGGGTAATGTCGAATGCCGTGATTTCCTCGCCGGTGGCTTTGTTGACGTAGCTCACTGTGATTGTGGCGCCCTTGCTTTTTATTGTCACATCACCGGGCTTGTTGCTCTTCTTGAATTGAGTGATGAATTCTGGCACTTCGTGTTCTACAATGGCTTCGGCAAAGTCTTCCTCGGCTTGGTTAGTTGGGATTTCTACTTCCTTGACAATTAGCACGGTGTTGGTTTTGCTGTCGTAGGTGTATTTAGCGTTGGCAATTGAGTGCTCTTCGGTCATTGCCTTGGAGAGCTGGCTGGCTGCTTCCTGGCTAGGGGCTGTGGCTTTTGTGACGCCGGTGGCTATGGAGTCCTTGTTGCTTGTTGTCTGGCTTGTGTTGCCTTGGCCAGTGCAGCTTGCAAGTGAAAGTGTTGCAATAGCTATTGTGATGATTGATAGATTTTTCATAACTAGTTATCAGTTTTTTGTTATTAGTTGTCGTTATTTTTGATTGCTGTTACAAAGCGGTTGTTTCCAAAGTGGTCGGTGTGGACCTGAATGTTTCTCAAGCCTGCATTGCTAAGTGTGCTGGTCACTTGCTGTGCCATGGCGCGGTTGATTTCCAGATATAGACGGCCACCATTCTTTAGGGCTTCTTGGGCATAGGCAGCGATAGGGCGGTAAAAGAGCATGGGGTCGTCGTTGGGCACAAAGAGTGCGCTATGAGGCTCGTAGTCAAGCACATTGCGCTCCATCTCAGCTTGCTCACTCATGGTGATATAAGGTGGATTGCTCACAATAATGTCCCATTCATCGCTTGGGGCTGAGCAGTGCCGAATGTCTTGCCGCAACAGGCGCACACGTGTCTTGAGCGCCGTGGCATTTTGCTGTGCAACGGCGAGAGCTTCGTCGCTAATGTCGGTGGCTGTGACTTGTGCAAACTTCAGTGCTCTAGCCAGTGATATCGCAATGCATCCGCTGCCGGTGCCAATGTCTAGCACCCGCAAGTCGCTATCAGGGTTCTGGTCAATAATCATGTCAACTAGTTGCTCAGTCTCGGGGCGGGGGATGAGCGTGGCAGGGGTTACGGCAAAGCTATGTCCATGAAATCGAGCTTTCCCTAGGATGTATTGCAATGGTTCATGTTGAGTTAGCCGGGAGATTATCTCGTTGAGCTTATTTACAAAGAAATCAGGCAACTCGTCGGCGTCGCGCATCACCACATCTACAGGTTGCCACAGCAGCACCTGCTCAAATATAACTCGTGCCATGCTTTCTATCTCGCGAGCATCGTAGATGTCGCGCAACTGGCTTCGCATCAGCAATATTGCTTCTCGTGTCGTCATTGAAATAATGGTTTTAGTTGCCGAAATTACTAAATTTATTGAAACAAAACGAAAAATATGCGCATAAAAATTTGTTTTAATAAGATTTTGTTTAACTTTGCAAAAAAATCACAACAAACACAAAACAATAAATACACTAAAAACTTAAATAAATGTACCAATTTCCGCTTGACAAACTTAGTGAGATACCCACACCTTACTATTACTATGACATGGCTCTGTTGCGTGCTACGCTCGATGCGGTGAACAAAGAGATTAAAGGCTTCCCTTTCAAGGTTCACTATGCGATTAAGGCCAATGGCAATGATGTGATATTGCGTGAGATAGCTTCTCATGGCTTTGGGGCCGACCTTGTGAGTGGTGGCGAGCTGGTTGCCGCGCTGGCAGCGGGCTTCAAGGCACAAGATCTAGCTTTCTCGGGAGTGGGAAAGACCGATTGGGAAATATCACTGGGAGTGGAAAACGATATCTTTAGTTTCAATGTGGAAAGTGTTCCTGAGCTGGAAGTTATCAACGAGATTGCAGGCGGGCTCAGGAAAAAGGCTGGGGTGGTGCTGAGAGTAAACCCCGACATTGACGCTCACACCCATCGCTACATCACCACAGGAACTGCCCACGACAAGTTTGGCATAAGCTTGGAAATGCTACCTCAAGTGATTCAAATGGCTCATAACTTGCCCAATATTCACTTGCGTGGACTGCATTTCCACATTGGCTCGCAAATCACAATGATGCGCCCCTATGAGATGCTGTGCGAGAAGATCAACGAGTTGCAAGACAGCCTTGAACGCATTGGTGTATCACTCGAAATAATCAATGTGGGTGGTGGTCTGGGAGTAGACTATGATGCCCCCGATGAGCATCCGCTAGCTGGCTTTACCAGTTATTTCAATGTGTTCAAGCGGGGACTCAAGTTGCGACAAGGACAAGAAGTGCATTTCGAGCTAGGGCGCTCAATTATGGCACAGTGTGGAACACTGATCTCCAGAGTGGTGTTTGTCAAGTCTAATCGCGATAAGCAATTTGTAATTCTGGATGCCGGAATGACCGATCTCATAAGGCCCGCGCTCTATGAGGCACATCACAAGATTCAAAACCTCACCTCTAGCTCGCCACGTCGCGAAACCTACGACGTGGTGGGACCCGTGTGCGAGTCGAGTGATGTCTTTGCTCGCGATGAGGTTTTGCCCACCACTTCACGTGGCGACCTAATCGCTATTCGCTCGGCTGGTGCCTATGGCGAGTCGATGTCGTGCCGTTACAACATGCGACGTTTGCCGCAGGCGCATTATAGTGATGCGATCGCTAAATAGTTTTTTCCCTCATTTTACACCCAAATGAAGGGGGAAAAAGGTTGTAAATGAGAAAAAAAACTAAAAAACATAAGAAAAAATAGTGAAAATGGGTTGTAATTAAAAAAAAAGTGCGATATTTGCACTTGCAAAAAAATCAAGGGTGCTTTACACTCTTGTTTTTTAGGCACTTTAGTGTCGGGAAAACAGGTGCTTTAAAGGAGCATTTTTGGTTTTAGAGTGAATGATTTATTTTAGGTAAAACAAATTATAAAATTATTTACAAAATGACTAAAGCAGATATCGTTAGCGAAATCGCTAAATCTACTGGCATTGACAAAGCCACAGTTTTGGAGACTATTGAGAAATTTATGGAGACAGTAAAAGACTCTCTTGCTGAGGGTGAGAATGTATACCTCCGCGGTTTTGGTAGCTTCATCGTAAAAACTCGTTCGCAGAAGACTGCACGCAACATTTCTAAAAACACTGCCATCATAATTCCAGAGCATAATATTCCAGCTTTCAAGCCAGCAAAGGTGTTCATGGAGCAAGTTAAGCAGGTAAAAAAATAAAAAAGATACAGTCATAAAAACTCAATAACAAACTTTAAAGATTTATTAAAATGCCAAGCGGAAAGAAAAGAAAAGGCCACAAGATGGCTACGCATAAGCGCAAAAAGAGACTCAGAAAGAATCGTCACAAGAACAAGAAGTGATTTTTCTTGAGGTGAGTCTGAACTGGAGAACAAACGAATGATGAGGGCTCTTGAGTGTAGCGAAATAGTTATCATGGCGAGCGCAATTCATTAGTTTGTTCTTTTATTGTTTAGGCAAGGCTCAATGGGTGGAAACGCTAATGCTCCACACCACATAGTAGCCTATAGGACCCCACTCCTTGCCGGCGATGTCACTAACACAGCTAAGCTCAGTGTTTTTTTTGATATCAAATATGGCGGAGTGAACAATTGTAAAATCTATAATTCAGAATGAAAAGTGAACTGATTGTAGACGTGAAACCCACCAGCATCAGCACCGCTCTGCTCGAAGACGGAAGGCTGATGTCGCTTCAGCGAGAAGCGCGCGACGCTTCCTACGCGGTGGGGAACCTCTATTTTGCCAAGGTAAAGAAGCTGATGCCAGGATTGAACGCCGCGTTTGTTAACGTGGGATACGGCAAGGAGGCATTTCTTCATTACCTTGATTTAGGCTCACAATTCAGCAGCTATCGTGAGTTTGTAAAGCAGGTGAGAGACAGCGGAGGCAAGCGTGCCGTGAGTCTGTCGAAAATGAAACTGCTGCCCGACATTGACAAGCATGGTAGCATTAGCGACGTGCTTGAGGCGGGACAAGAACTAATCGTACAAATCTCTAAAGAACCCATCTCGACCAAGGGACCACGTCTCACTACCGAGATCACCTTCACTGGAAGGTTTCTTGTCCTTATCCCGTTCAACAACAGGATACTGGTGTCGCAAAAGATTAAAGATCGCGCCGAGAAGATGCGATTGCGCCGACTGGTAGAGAGCATAAAACCCAAGAACTTTGGGGTTATAGTACGCACTTCGGCCGAGAATAAGCGAGCTGCTGAATTAAATAGTGAACTAAAAGTGCTGATGAAGTGCTGGGAGGAAAGTGTGGCAAAGATTAACTATAGCCAGCCACCTAGTCTGTTGTATGAAGAAGACAGCCGTGCTGTGAGCTTGATACGCGACATTTTCAATCCCGACTTTGAAAGCATTCATGTGAATAATGCCGAGATTTACGAGCAAATTCACAACTATGTGGGCCTTATCGCCCCCGAGCGCAGTGAGATTGTGAAAATCTACAGCGACGACCAACCCATCTTCGACAAGTTTAACGTTACACGTCAAATGAAGTCGTCGTTCGGGAAAACGGTTTCATTCCGTTCGGGCGCATACATAATTATTGAGAGTACCGAGGCTTTGCACGTTATCGACGTGAACTCAGGAAACAGGTCGCGCAAAACTACCGACCAGGAGAGTAATGCTCTTGATGTGAACTTGCTGGCGGCCGACGAGATTGCTCGTCAACTCAGGCTCCGCGACATGGGAGGTATCATTGTCATCGATTTTATCGACATGGCAAAGAGCGAGCACCGACAAGCGCTTTATGATCACATGCGTGAAGTCATGCAAAAGGACCGAGCTAGGCACAATATCCTGCCACTGAGCAAGTTTGGATTGATGCAAATTACGCGTCAGCGAGTGCGTCCAGCACTCGATATCGTCACGAGTGAAACGTGCCCCTCTTGTGGAGGTAAAGGGGAGATAATGCCGTCGTTGCTTTTCACCGATCGCCTTAAAGACAAGATTGATTATCTTGTGAACTCGCTGGGTGTTAGGGATTTTATTATGTATGTCCATCCATTTGTCGATGCTTATCTCAAGAAGGGACTCTTTAGCGAGTACGGGAAATGGCGGCGTGAATTTGGACGCCGATTTAAGATTGTTCCCGACCAGGATTTGGCCTACTTGCAATATCGCGTCATCGACAAGAACAAGCAAGAAATTGACTTAAGCGAGGAAAAAGACACAAGTAGCTCCTCGAGCAAGAAAGAAAACAGGCTCAGGAAGCAAAAAGAACAGGAAGACGAGAAAGAGTGAGATACACACTCTCTTAACATGGCAAGGAATGTATATATAAACTCTCCTTCATCAACATCAATGTTAAAGCCCATCCACGCTGTGTGAATGGGCTTTACTTATTAACCTCTAAAACTCAAATTATGAAAAGAATATTATGTTGTTGTGGCAGCGCCCCATGTGTTCAGGGGCACTACCTGTGTATTGAATGTGTCTTATTCCTGTGGCAATCGACGGAAGCCTTCGCCCAGAATTTCAGAGCTCTCCATGATGTTGACAAAGGCCTTGGGGTCGATGTGGTAGAGCTCGCTACGCAACTTAATCATGTCGGTGCGGTTAAGGCTCACATAGAGCATCTTGCGCTCATTGCCTTTGTAGAGACCACTGCCGGTGATGCACGTGCCACCGCGCTTGAGGTTGTTGATGATATAGTCGCGAATGGGCTCGGGATTGTCGGTGATGATGAACACTGTGCGGTAGCTCTTCATGCCGTCAACCACGAGGTTGATAACCTTGCCCTCAATGAAGATGATGAGCACCGAGTAGATGGGAAGGCGAATGTCGCCAAATGCAATAAATGTGCTCAAGGTTATAATGCCGTCAACAATCATCACTAGCGTGCCAAGCGAAATCTTAGTATACTTGTGCAAAATCATAGAGATGATGTCACTGCCACCACTTGTGGCTCCCGAACGGAATATCAAGCCTATTGCTACACCATAAATAAGGCCCGCTACCACAGTGTTAAGGAAATAGTCGGGCTGGAACCAGCCACCATTGTTGGGGATGGGAACAAGCCCCTCGGCCTCTTGACTTACTATTGCACCATCGTGAAGCACAGGGTTATAGCCCCATGTCGACTCAAGAATGAGTGTGAACAAGAAAATCAGCGCTGTCGAAACAATGGTCTTTATGCCAAAGCGAGGTCCTAAGATCAATGTGCCAATAATCAACAATGGCACATCCATGCAGATGGCATAGAGCGAAATTTTCCAGGGCCACAGGGTGTTGAATACATTACTAAGGCCATAAGTGCCACCAGGTGCCATCAGGTAGGGGTTGACAAACATCACGTCGCCAATGGCAAAGAGTGCACTGCCGATTGTTAATAGAAAGTAGGCTAAAATTTCTTGTTTTAACTTGGTGTTGTTAAGAGTAGCCATAAAGATGTAATTGTTGTTACTTTACTTGTTTATAATATATTGTAGTCCTCTAAAATCGGGCGCAAAGGTAAGCATTTATTTTGAATACCAATGCAGAAAAGGGAAGATTTTTTAGCCTATTTTTTCCCTAGTGAGTTCAAGGCATGAAGCCCTAGTGGAATAGCGAGCAGGAATGAGGCAGCATCGGCAACGGCTTGGGAAATCTCTACACCCACGAACCCTAGGGCTAGATTTCCGATGAAGATGGCGGGAATGAGAAAAATGCCCTGGCGCGCCATGGCCATGATGGTGGCGGGAACGGTGCGCCTGATGTTTTGAAGGAACATGTTCACCATCACCACATATCCTGTGAGTGGGAATGCTAGGCACTGGAAGCGCAACACCTCGGCGCCTATGCGGCTCACCTCGGGGTCGCTAGCTACAAAGAGTCCCACTAGTGGCTTGGCAAATATCCATCCCGCTATGGCAAGAATGGTGCAATAGATTGTCGACACCTTGCAGCTATGTATAAAGGCGGCACGAACTCGGTCAAACTTGCCGGCGCCATAGTTGAAACCACACACTGGTTGAAATCCTTGCCCATAGCCTATCATGGCGGCATTGGCGAGAATGGTGATGCGGCTCACCACCGAGAAGCTGGCAATAGCCGAGTCGCCATAGATGCCTGCCACATGATTGAGGATGAGGGCGGCAATACCCATAGCCGACTGGCGCGCTAGTGATGGCAATCCGCCGGCTGCTATGTCGCGATAACGTTGCGCCGAGGGCTTGAACTGCGATAGCCTTATTGCCACTCCACCTCTTTGCCCTGAGAGCATGAGCATGAGCGTGAATGCTACCACTTGTGAGAATGCTGTAGCCATGCCTGCTCCTTTTACTCCTAGGTTGAACCCAAAGATTAGAATGGGGTCAAGAATCACATTAAGCACAGCGCCACTCATGATACCTATCATCGACAGCACGGCATTGCCCTGGTGGCGCATGAGGTTGTTGAGAGTGAAACAACTCATTATAAATGGCGTGCCAAGCAGGATGTAGGTAAAATAGTCGCAGGCATAGGGCATAATGGTGGCAGTGGAGCCGAAGAATCGAAGCACTGGCTCCATGAAGAGGAGACCCACAATGGCGATAGCGGCTCCCGTGAGCCATGTGGTCACGAGTCCCACCGATGCCATGATGCTGGCATTGTGGGTGTCTTCATGTCCTAGCCTGCGCGAGATGTAGTTCCCAGCACCTTGCCCAAAGAAAAAAGCTATCGACTGCACAATCGACATGTAGGAAAACACAATGCCCAACGCCGCCACGCTCTGGGTGTTGATTTGCCCCACGAAGAACGTGTCGACGATATTGTAGAATCCCATTACAAGCATACTCACCATTGCCGGTACAGCAAGGCTCGTGACAAGCCTTCCCACGGGTTGCGTGGTGAGTTTCACAAACTTGGCATGTTGCGCTTCGGTGTTGTTGTGCATATGTTGTTCGTTTTTAGTTGCGTTTTCTAAAAGACAATTATCGACTAATGTTTTGTGCATTAGAGGGGATTTATTAAAGACAATTGCTGGGATAACTTTTTTTCAAACAATTACTAACAATTACAAACAATTTTAATTTTAGCGCGAAGCGCCTTTTAATTTTAGCGAAGCTTTAATTTTCGCTCGCAGGGCGGCACTTTTTCTTAGACAATTGCTGGGATAACTTTTTTCAAATCATTTGCTGCCAATGAGTTTTTATTTATTAGTTATCAGTTGTTAGTTAGTTGTTAGTTGAAAATTCTGCATTAATTGTGCATTATGCATTGTGAATTCGTGCATTATGAATTATGCATTATGCATTGTGAATTCGTGCATTGTGAATTATGAATTGTGCATTATGCATTAAATTACCCCTGTCCTTGGCTCTTGGGTGTGACAAAAGGCGTGGGGGCAGTGACATTGAGCTTGCGGGTGTATTTTACGTCTTTTTTGCTCCAAAGCGAGATTCCTCCGTCCATGACTGCAATCTTAATTACATCGGCTGCATCCACTCCATCAGGAAGCATCAGGATGCCACGCACTCGGCCGTTCTGGTCACAAATCTGAATGCCGGCATTGGTCACCACCCACAGGTTGCCAGCCCCGTCAAATTCTAATGCGCTCACTGTGAGCAGTGAGTTGTCGTAGTTGTGTAACCAATAAAAAGGCTGTCCATTTTGCTCATAGCCGTTTTCATCTATTGTGTATTGCCACAAGCAGTTGTCGCCTCGACGAGGTCTCGCCACAATTTTTGTGCTGGGATAGATGGCGTGTGGCTCTAATGGCTCAGCAAAAGTCCTTATTTCGGACTGCCACGAGCTTCCTGCCACAAGCATGGTGTCGAGCAAGTTGTTTTGCGTTGTGCCACACTTGGGCGCTTCGGGCCAGTCGTGCCACATCCACTCCATGACCTGTGGAAATATCTCGCTGGCGCGTTTCACTCCGTGATAACAGTCGCTCCAGTCGTAGCGGGCATCATAGCCGGCAAAGTCGAGTGCCGTGGCAAGCATGCGGTTACCTTCGTACCAGTGACCAAACAAGGGATTCCACACGTCGTTAGTGCCGTCTTGCAGAAACACACGTAGAGGGCGTGGCTCGCTCTTGCGAACTATAGCTTGCAACTCGTTACCGCCACGCATCGCCACAAAAGTACCCACGCCGCTAAACACACGGCCAAACATGTCGGGCCTGTGCCAGGCGGCGGTGAATGCGGCGATGCCACCACTGCTGAGACCAAAGATCATGCCATCGGCGCCACGACGCGAAAGCTTGATGGGGAAGCCTTGGGCTGTGTGAAGCCGTTCTACCCAAGGTATAATCTCGGCTTCAAAAAATGAGACAAACTTGTCGCTTGTCATGTCAAACTCGTTACTGCGGTTGTAGCGCGTCACATTGCCGTCGCGGTCTTTTATTACTCCCGGTTGCAGGAAGATGCCAATGGTAACGGGCATCTTGTGTGCGGCAATGAGGCTATCCATCACTTGTGGAGCGTTGCACAAGATGCCGTCAAGGCCCACATAGAGGCATGCCGGCGATGAGCCATCATAGGCGTCGGGCACATAAACCTGCACCTCACGCTCAGTGCCTGGATAGAAACGGTCGCTGCTCTTGATAGAACCCTTTATAATCTCGTGCGCACTAGCACTAGTGCTCACAATCAGTGCCGTCAGCACCATAACAAGAAATTGAAATCTCATAGTGTGTCGCTATTTTTGCGCAAAGGTAATTATTTTTTCTTGTTTTCATCAATGCCACACGCCATTTCTGCAATAGCCACCCGCCGCCCCCGCGATACGGGAAAATTAAAACTGTTTGTTAAACTACGGATTTTTCTGATTAATCTGATTTTCGCCTGTTCTCGATTAATAAACCACGAATTAAACGGATTAATAAGAGTTTTTCATTATATCGAAAGTTGCTCCTGCTGGCGTCAAAAAGCCGGTTCTCACGTTAAATTAAAATTGTTTGTAATTAAATAAAATGCTCACGCTCTCAACGTTTTTAGCAAGCTAAAACTTTGTCTCGCTTAATCGCATTTTTGTTATTAATTGTCTGATAAAAAATGTTACACTAGCAATTGTCTTTAATAAATCCTCTCTAGTGCACAAATCTTTTGTTGGTAATTGTCTTAAAATAAATTATCACAGCAATTAAATAAAATGCTCACGCTCGCAACGCTTTGAGCTGGTGCTCATGCTTTGTCTCGCTTAATCGCATTTTTGTCTGATTAAAACGTGCAATAAAGCAGGTGGCTGTTGCGTTTTATTCTTTAAGGAGAGTAGTGCGATAAAAACTGCTCAAGGCATGTTACTTGAAATAAATGAAGAAGATTATTTACATAATAGCGGCTCTACTGGTTGCTGCCATGGCATTGCAACTCACGTCGTGCAAAACGGCAAAGATGAAGGATGCCGACGAGAAATATGAACGTGGTGAATACTTCGCCGCAGCCGAGACCTATCGCAAAATTTACAATAAGCTAAAGCGCAAGGAAGACAGGTACCTGCGAGGTGAAGTGGCTTTCATGATGGGGGAGTGCTACAGGCACCTCAATCAAAGCGCACGTGCCGCGGCCGCCTATCAGAACGCTATTCGCTATGAATATGACGACAGCATCACGCGCTTCTATTTGGCTCAAATGCAGCACATGGAGGGGCAGTACACTCTTGCCGAGCGCAATTATAAAGCCTATCTCGACACTGCTCCCAAGAGCTGGCAGGCTCGTGAGGGAGTGCGTGGAGCACAGATGTCTCCCAAGTGGCGTGATCAGGGCTCGCGATACATCGTCAAGTTGGCTCGACAGTTCAACTCGCGCCGTGCCGACTTTTGCCCCATGTTTCTCGACAGCAAGAACGATGTGATTTATTTCTCGTCGTCACGAGAGCAGGCGATGGGTACCGTGAAGAGCGAGATTACTGGCACTAAGAACACCGATGTGTTCTTTATGAAAAAAGATGACAAGGGCAAGTGGAGCCGTCCCGAGCCTGTTGAGGGAGACCTGAACACCGAGTTTGACGAGGGAATAACCACTTTCACCCCCGATGGCAACACCATGTATTTTGCCAAAGCGTTGCGCAAAGCCGATGCCGGCACTAGCGTGGAGATTTACAAGGCTAGCCGCAGCGAGGCCAAGTGGAGCGGTGCGGCAAAATTTGAGATTACTGCCGACACTCTCTCGGCCTACGACGACCCAGCCGTGAGCCATGACGGCAAGTGGCTATATTTCTCCAGCGACATGCCTGGTGGCCAGGGAGGCAAAGACTTGTGGCGAGTGATGATTAGCGACGGGCATGGCACTCTTGAGAACCTGGGCGAACAAATCAATACTCCTGGCGATGAGCGTTTCCCCTATTGCCGCGACGACAGCACGCTCTATTTCTCAAGCAACGGGCATGCCGGACTGGGTGGCTTGGACCTGTTTCGCGCGCGATTGCAGCCTTCGGGCAAGTGGTTTATTGAGAATATGGGAGTTCCCATGAATTCCAGTGCCGACGACTTTGGTATCACCTTTGAAAGCGAGGGGGAGAAAGGATTCTTCACTAGCAACCGCAAGGATGCTCGTGGCTATGACAACATCTATAGTTTTGAAAAACCCGACCTCAAGATATGGATCTCGGGCTATGTGCTCGACAAGGACGAGGAACCGGTGGCTAATGCCATAATTCGCATCGTGGGCAATGATGGCAGTAACCAAAAGGCGGTTGCCAAGCCCGATGGCTCGTTCCGCTTCGACCTGCAGCGTGGTGTGAGCTATGTGATGCTTGCCGGCGCTAACGGCTACCTCAATGGCAAGCAACAGTTCACTAGCGACATGGAGGAGGCCGATGCCGAGTATAATGTCGACTTTATTCTCGCCGCCATGACCAAGCCACAGGTAATCGATAACATTTTCTACGACTACAACAAGGCCACATTGCGCCCCGAGTCTAAGCAGGCTCTCGACTCAATGGTGCAAGTGATGAACGATAATCCATACATTACCATTGAGATGGCTTCACACACCGACCGCGTGGGTGGCGACGATTTTAACATGAAGCTCAGTAACCGTCGAGCTAAGAGCGTGGTAGACTATCTCATTGCCAACGGAGTGGACAGCGTGCGCTTGCAATATAAAGGCTATGGACGCTCTAGGCCCAAGGTGGTGACAAAGCGCATTGCCAGGCTTTATCCGCAGTTCCAAGAGGGCGACACGCTCAATGAGGCATTTGTCATGGCGCTCTCGACCGCCGACCGGGCTGCTGCCGACCAAATTAACCGGCGCACCGAGTTCCAAGTGCTAACGACTAACTATTACCGCACCTTCGACTCATCAATTCGTGAGCCAGGAGCCGAAGAGGAAGAGAATGATTCGACAGGCAATGAGCTAACCGATGTGCAACTGGATGGCGACAAGAAGAACGATGCCGCTAATGACAAGGCAACCACCACGTTGCAGAAGCAAATTGAGATGCAAAATAAGGTGCAGGAAGAGCTAGACCGAAAGAAGGAAGTGGATCCCGAAGGTAAGTACCCCAATGGAATGCCACCACGGGATGACAATGGCCGACTGAGTGGTACCACTCAAGGTAATGGCTTGGGCAGCGGTAATGGAATAGGTAGTGGTAGCGGCTCAGGCTCAGGTACTGGTAATAACCGTGGTGGTTCAGGCTCAGGTTCAGGTTCAGGCTCGGGCACCGGAGGTAACTCTGGTGGCGCTGGTTCGGCGATTAAAAGACCCGGAGCTCAAGGTACCGGCAATACAAGAAAATAATAATTAAAAACAAGATAATCATTGTAACTATGTTTTCAGGAATAGTAGAAGAAGCTGCCCGTGTGGTGGCACTAGAGAGAGAGGAAGGTAACCTTCACATCACGCTGAAATGTAGCTTTGTGGATGAACTCAAAATAGACCAGAGTGTCTCGCACAACGGGGTGTGCCTCACGGTGGTGAAACTGCCGGGCGATGGCACCTACACCGTCACCGCAATCCAGGAAACACTCGACCGTAGCAACCTGGGCTTGCTCAAGGTGGGCGATGAGGTGAACGTGGAGCGTAGCATGCTCATGAACGGGCGCCTCGATGGGCACATTGTGCAAGGCCATGTGGACCAAACAGCCACCTGCACCAGTGTGCGTGAGGCCGATGGCAGCTGGTACTACACTTTCCACTACGATGTGGATCCTGCTATGGCTCGCAAGGGTTATGTGACTGTGGAGAAAGGCAGCATCACAGTCAATGGCACTAGCCTCACCGTGTGCAACAGTGAGCGCGACAGTTTTGAGGTCGCAATCATCCCTTACACTCACGACCTCACCAATTTCCACTGCATTGAGCAAGGTACCGTAGTCAACCTCGAGTTTGACATTATTGGCAAATACCTGGCGCGTCTCATGGAATTCTCAAATTGATGTTGGGGCACTTCATGATAGCTTCCCTAAATTAAAAGGAGTTGCTATACCATCTTTTCCCAACACTAATAATATCGAGGGTGTGCAAAATCCAGGAAATGACCTCTATACAACAAAGATTAGCAAAATTCAGGCAGTGGCAAAAAGATTCATCTTTACACATTGCAAAACCAACTGATGAACCGTTTCACTGTCAATGATGCGGGACCGATTTCAGGGGGAACTTCTGCCCTCAGTGCGGACAGGAGTCGGGCCTGGGGCGCATTACATGGAAAACAGTGCAAAAGGGATTTGCTATGTTGTGGGGCATGGATTCACGCTCGTTGCCCTACACGCTATGTCAACTGCTGTTGCGACCAGCCTATCTGATTCGTAATTATATCAGCAGTAAGCAACAAGCAAGTTATACGCCCATAAGTCTGTTGGTCTGTGTCGCAGTGGTCGTATTCATCTTCGTCAGTATCCAACCACCACAACACGTCAGCTGGAACCTCTCAATCTTCGCACCTGCAGGTGAGAACTTTTTAATGTTCGATAATGTTTTCGATTATTTTGAACAGCATTACGACGTGGGTGTGATGTTTTTACTCTCGATGCTTGTCATCCCAACCTACTTCATTTTCCGTTTTTCCCCTCAATGTGACCATCACACGTTGCCTGAGAGTCTTTTTATTCTCGTCTTCAATTCAATCATTACCTTGCTGTGGGTATTGGTGTTTTGGATATTCATCGCGGTGTTTATACTTGAGCCCAAATCCGCCACTCCGTTTATTCTTTTGGCCATTGTGATATTGACAGTCTACCGCAGTTATCACCGCCTTTTCGGATATGGCCGATGGTCAACGCTGTGGCGAGTCATAGCGGTGTTTATTGCGGCGGGAATGACGATGTGTCTGCTTGTCTTTTCTGATCACATGACCTATCTTGTCGCAAGCGGAAAATCTATGATTGCGCTGAAAATATTCGTTTGTCGCTTCATCCCATTTTTGATGGGAATCGTCTTTGTCACCGGTGCGTCCTATTACATCAGCCGCAGCACGCAAGTCAAGGCGTCATGAGAGTGTGACACACTTTGACTTATCTATTCCCCTTGGCTCTATTATGGGTTTTGCAGAGCATTTGGCAGTTCTTGATATTCGTGTCGCCGCCTTTGCTCCAAGCTGTAACATGGTCGGCGTCCATCTCGGCCATTTTCCACATGCGCTCGCGTGTGCTTTCATGGCCAACGGCACATAACGGACAGTTAGAAAGACCATTCTCCTTGGCTTTTGCTGTTTGTTGCTCATAGACCTTGCGCATTGTTGGCTTGTCAAACAGCCTTATATTGAGCAGCTTTGTATCTTCGCATCCCCCTAGCACATACTCGAAGATGCCGCGATGGTTAGTCACGAAGTCGTCACTCATCAGCTTTCTCACCTTTGCCGATAGCTCGGTATGGTCATAGGCATTATTGTGGAACCGCTCGTAAAGCTCGCCCCAGTTAAGTCCGCACATCTCGGGATATACGTCATCAAATTTCGAGTCTACCCAGTCAATGACGGTGTTGAAATAGGTCTTAATTTCGTTGATGTTGGTGTCGCGGCGGTGCTGGCTCATGTAGCTGTCAACCTTGCCCTTGCTCACCCACTCCAGTGCGGTAGCGAGATAGTCTTGACGCTTGGCAACACCTTTGATGTAGGACTGCCACTTCTGGATGTTGGCATTCTGTGAATTGCTGAACTCCTGCTTGCACAAGGTTACAAAGGGACCACTATAAACTGCGTTTAGCTCTTCTTGATAGTTCAACGCAATGCCGGCGGTGTTGATGATTTTAAACCACTCCTTCAGTTCTTCCTCGGCATTGTCGCCCTCGCCTTCGCACACATAAACAAGCAGCTCTGTGTTCAATATCTTGTCTTGTTTTTCCTTGTTTAACCCGTCAAAAATCTGCTCCAAGCCATTAATTTTCACGGCAAACTTGTTCTTGACAAACCTGCCAAGCGACGTGATGCGCTGTTGGCCGTCAAGGACTTCGAGCTTGCCATCATCCAACTTGTTGAAATATATCAGACCCAGCGGATAACCCTTTAATGCCGACTCTATCACCGCCACATCACGCTTGCCATCGGCATAGATATAATTGCGCTGATACTCAGGCTGAATGGTCAACTTACCTGCAAGACCATACAAGCCCTTGCCTTCAAGCTCGTTATACTCAAATCCGTCACAAATCTCAGCAACGGTATATTTCTCAAATGTAGTCTTCATATCTCTACTGCTTTTTGCGGATTAATATTCTTCTATAAGGAAGTACTGGTTTTCCCTCACTCATATAATAAAGGTCTCCATCTCTAAGTCCTTTGTTTTGTATCTTTAACTCACGAGGAAATGGTTTAAGGCCAAGTTCAATGCCATAATCACCATGAGGATGCCCTATTATTTCAAATTGTTCTGGACAATATTTGTCCAAGAAAGAAATTGGAACACCCATTGCTCCATAATAATCTGATGGTATTGCATCAGTATAAGGCACTTCAATAGCATTATAATTCTCATAATGAATATATTCTTGACCTCGGATTTCTTTATGTTTGCTATGCTTAATATTATCTGCCATTGTCATTAATTGTAATGGTTGGTGGCGTCGGCCATGATCTAAATTTGTATACCAACACGTATTTCCCATCTTCATGAATCCTCCTTCTGGTTTTATATAATCTTTAGATCCACTTGTAACACCCAACCACACAGTGTTGTTTTTAATCAAGGGAAAAACTTCTTTGTATGAAATCGCATTCATATTCCCAATAATAATAAACTTTTTATCGGCTTCCACAAGCCATGAAACAAACTCTCGGAACAGCGAGAAAGGTGGGTTGGTCACGATTATATCTGCCTCGTCACGCAAAGCCTTAATTTCATTACTGCGGAAGTCGCCATCTCCCTCAAGGTATTGCCACTCAAGGTCATCAATATTGATGCGGTTGTCGCCTGTGATGTCTCGCTCCAGAATGAAAATCTTGCCGTGAGTCTTGGTCTTGTCGGGACTATAATAAGGCTGAGCGGTCTCAAACAGTGTGGGTTGGTAAGGTATTTTGTAATTCTTGCTCTCAGGAGCGTAGCTCGTGGAAATGAGTTTCTTCAAGCCTAGAAGCTCAAAATTTTGGGCAAAGAATTTAGTGAAGTTGCTCCACTCGGGGTCGTCGCACGGCAGTAGCACCGTCTTGCCACGAAACACATCACAGTCGTAGTCAAGATATGCGTTTATTTCCTTTTGGATGTCGGCATACTGAGTGTAGAACTCGTCGTTCTTTGCAGTTTTGGCATTCGATAAATTCTGATTTGCCATAATGGATTGATAGTTTCATTGTATTGCATCCAACTATCAATCACGCCGAGACGCAAAAAGACGCAATGCACCTGTTTGCGTTCAGCTTTGAGGCAGCCTAGGATGGAAACCTCAGGTCACTAAACTAGGATACACTGCGCCTATTGGCGCAGAAATATCCGCTACTTTTAGTAACCAAAGGCACCCATTGCAAGCACCTTTATCACGTATTATTTCTTGTAACGTATTATTTCCAAATAGTTTCCTAGGCTTTTGGCTGAACGCGAAATAATAGCGAATGCTTCTGATTTTTCTAATAATTTCTGCTCATAATTGTGCCATCGCTATGGTTTTGAGCTTCTAAACTACAAAAATACGCTTTTTTTCTAAATATTACAAAACAAACTCAAATTTCTAACTAGAATTTTTCAAAAATAATAATATTTCCAGATATGTGATTCGGAAACGAACTAAATTTTGAGATGTGTGAATCACCAAGACTCACCAAGCTCTTTTAGCGCTTCCTGAGCAATTTCATCCCCCTGTTTTGCTGCCTTGCGAAGCAATTCAACGCCTTTGGTTTCATTCTCCTCCACTCCATCGCCAACTACATACATAATCCCTAACATACATTGCGCCTTGGCAACTTCCTGCTCTGCCGCTTTTTGGTACCAATAGACTGCCTGTTTAGAGTCTTGTGTCACGCCATAGCCTTTAGCATAACACATCCCTAAATTAAATTGCGCCTTGGCATGTCCCTGCTCTGCCGCTTTTTGGTACCAATAGGCTGCCTGTTTGTAGTCTTTTGCCACTCCATCGCCATTATCATAGCATACACCTAAATTAAATTGCGCCTTGGCATCTCCCTGCTCTGCCGCTTTTTTGCACCAATAGGCTGCCTGTTTAGAGTCTTTTGCCACTCCATTGCCATTATCATAGCATACCCCTAAATTATATTGCGCCTGGGCAAGTCCCTGTTCTGCCGCTTTTTTGTACCAATAGGCTGCCTGTTTGTAGTCTTTTGCCACTCCATCGCCATTAGCATAGCATAGCCCTAAAAGACATTGCGCCTGGACAAGTCCCTGCTCTGCCGCTTTTTGGTACCAATAAACTGCCTGTTTAGAGTCTTTTGCCACTCCATAGCCATTATCATAGCATACCCCTAAATTATATTGCGCCTCTTTTATTCCCTGTTCTGCCGCTTTTTGGTACCAATAAACTGCCTGTTTATAGTCTTGTGCCACTCCATCGCCATTAGCATAGAGTCCCCCTAAATCAAATTGCGCATCGGCATCTCCGGCTTTAGCTTTCTCATATAGTTCAAGAGCTTCGCCTGTAAGCTTTGGTGTGCTGTTTTTACTCGTGCTACTTGTCGTAGCTTTTTTTGTGGTTGATTTTTTGCGTTGTGCATCAACACTTGTGGTGAATAGCATCAATAGCGCTAAGATAATAGTTATTTTCTTCATAAAGCTTTGTTTTTATGCCCTTAAGTCTCCTTCTCAAGGCTGGTTTATGGTATAATTTGTGTTAAAGAGTGATTGAATTGTCGCAAAGTTAAGACTTTGATTTATAAATAGCAAAACTAATGTGATAATTCAAACCAATTACTTAGACTATTGAATATTATTTCCCACTGTTTTTTCAACCTTGTCCTAATCAATGTCACGGCATTATCTTCGCGCACATAACGTGTACATTAATTTATAAAAAAATCTTGCAACCATGACAACACAATTTTTACCAAAGAGACAAAAAAGCTTCACTGCGCTGTGCGGCTCTGACGTAGCTTCGTTCTTATTCCTGAAAAAAGTTTACTCTAAAAGTGATTCCACTGATTCCACTGATTCCAACGATTCCACCTCCCCAACCGAGCCATGATAACTGACAAATGAAAACTGATAACTTTTGGTTGTTTAAAAGATTATTTCTAATTTTGCCTTGTTTACAGGTATAAGTTGTTTTACTGTGAGGAAATGAAAACGATAGGGATCTTGAGCGATACTCATTGCTATTGGGATAAGCGCTATGCCATGCATTTTGCCGACTGCGATGAGATTTGGCATGCTGGCGACATCGGCAATGAAAAACTCATCAACATGATTGAGGCTATTGGTCCGCAAGTGAGGGCAGTGTGGGGAAATGCCGACGGGCAGGACCTGCGGCGACGCTTCAAGGAAACCGAGATTTTTACCGTCGAGGGTGTGAAAATAATGCTCACTCACATTGGTGGTTATCCTGGGCGTTACGCACCAGGCATCAAGAGCCGGCTAGAGCTGGTGCAGCCACGCATCTTTGTGTGCGGGCACAGCCACATTCTCAAGGTAATCCCCGACCGCAGCCTGGGAGTTCTAACAATAAATCCCGGAGCTGCCGGCAAGCAGGGCTGGCAAAAGGTGCGCACGTTGCTCAAGCTCACACTCGACGCTGGCAACATAGCCGGGTGCCAAGTGATAGAGCTTGCCGACGACCGTGATAATCCTCAAGGATATATAGTTGATTAAAATTTAAATTAAGTGGAATAATGAAGAGTTTTTATAAGATAACATTGTTGATAGCGGTTGTGGCTCTCATGAGCGCTTGCCACTCTACCGAGGCTAACTACAAGGAAAGCTACGACAAGGCGGTGGCTGCTAGCCGCACCGGTGAGAAAGGGGAGAAGTACTGGCAAGACATCAAAGTGCGTAGCCAGAACAATTATGTGGTGGATGGCGACAGCATTAGGCTTGTGCGCAACTTTTTCAACATCGTTGATGACGATAACAGCAAGATTAAACCCTATAATGTAGTGGTAGCCGAGTTTCAGCAAAAGTTTAACGCGCAAAGCTATCGCGACCGCTTGCGCCGGGAGGAAGGACTTGATGCCTATGTGGTATACGTTTCCCGCACTCACAACTATTGCGTGGTGGCGCAGGGCTATGACGACATGAGCGTGGCAGCCACTTTTTCGCGTAATCCTCAAAAGTATATGCGCCTCAAGCCCATGGTTCCCAAGGTCTACGTCTTGGTTCGTTAGTGAAATAAAGAGTGTGAGAAATGAAAAAACAAGTGAAAATATGGATTGAAGCGATGCGATTGCGCTCGCTGCCGGTATCAATAAGCGGTGTGCTCATGGCTATTGGCATCGCTGCCTGGCAAGGGCGATTGCGATGGATACCAGCAGTGCTGTGCTTGGCATTCGCATTGCTGGCGCAAATTGTGTCAAACTTTGCCAACGAATACTATGATTATCGACGTGGTGCCGACAAAAAAGGGCGTGTAGGGCCCAGGCGTGGCGTGACCGAGGGCGACATTCGCCCGGCAACACTGCTGCGTGTCACCTACGTCACTCTAGCTGTGGCGTGCCTGTTGGGATGCGGACTCATTCCCTATGGCGGCTGGGAGATGATTCCTGTGGGCATTGTGATTGCGGCTTTCGCTCTGGCTTATAGCACAGGACCTTATCCGCTCAGCTATCATGGCTTGGGCGAGCTCACAGTCTTTATCTTCTATGGCATTGTGCCGGTAGTCTTCGGCCACTATGTCATTGCCGGCCGTTTCGATGCCCTGGCTGTGCTAGGGGGCATCACCATTGGCTTCATGGGAGTGAACGTGTTACTCATCAACAATTATCGCGACATGGACGACGACATCGACGCCGGCAAGCGTACAGCCGTCGTCATTTTCGGACGAAAGCTCGCTGCCGTCGCCTATCTCTTCAACGGATTCATGGCAATCGCCATGCTCTCACCACTGTGGCTCATCATTTACCTTAATAGAAACATGCCGGCGTGGACCTATGCCGTTCCTGTAATCTACCTCGTCATGCATCTCATTACCTGGATAAAACTGAACCGACGCTCAGGAGCCGCACTCAACCCCCTCCTAGGCGAAACCGCCCGCAACATGCTCATCTTCACCGCACTCATGCTTGTGGCATTCGTGGTGTAGCAAATCTTCATTCTACATTAGCTACAAATAGTCTCATAACTTTTCAGTTATACTGTATCCCCTATGTGTGGTGCAGATTGCACTTTGTGAGCAATTATTATGCTTACCTCATATAAACCGTACATTGGTATTGATACAAGGAAAAGGGTAAAGAGATCAGGGGGTGTGATTATTGCGGCAATGAGAGCTATCACTATGATTGCATGACGGCGATAGTGTGCCATCGTGTCTGCGTTGAGTATACCAAGTTTTGCCAAGAAGAATGAAATAATAGGAATTTGGAAGACAAGCCCCATCATGAATGTGAGAGATGTGAATGTAGAGATATATGAAGATATGTTGATTTGGTTAACAACGCTGGAATCTACTTGATATGTGCCAAGGAAACGCAGGGCGAATGGGAAAAGCACATAATAATTCATTATAACTCCCGCTGCAAAAAGTGCATAGATTGTGATGGTTAAAATAACAGCGTAACGGCGTTCGTTATCATAAAGTGCTGGGGTAATAAAACGGAATAGTTCTATCACAATATAGGGGGATGCACACAATAATCCTAGGATAAAAGATGTTGACAGGTGCGTCATGAACTGATTTGACAGTTCGGTGTTGATAAGAGTTATCTTAAAATGCTCGAAATGAAAGTCTATTCCTAAGATGGTACACAAATATTCTATGCCACGATAGGTGGCAAAGTCGCTGCTTCCTGGAGCAAGCAGGATGTTGAAAGTTGTATGCTTGAAGCAAAAAATGGTTATAGCAAAAGCCAATGTCACTGCGATGATGCGGAAGAGCATCTTGCGAAGAACTTCAAGATGCCCCCCGAAAGTCATCAAGCTCCCATTTTCTACCTTACTCATTGCTCCGGCTCTATGGTGCTATCAGATTGGTCACATATTTCCTCTGGCACCGAGACTTTTTCTTGTTGTTCTTGAGGTTGTTCGGTTGGGGAGTTGAGCCCTTCCTTGAAATTTTTCACTCCTTGTCCCATGCCTTTCATCAGTTCGGGAAGCTTCTTGCCCCCGAAAAGTAACAGAGCCAACCCGGCTACAACTAATAGCTCGGTGGTACCTATCATTAATAATGTCATAATTATTATGTGTTTAGTATTATAGTCTACAACAATACCGTTGTGTTAATTAATAATCACCAAGTAAAAGAAGTTATAAGTTATTGATCCACGAGAAATATCTCGCATGTGTCGAAGTTTATTTCCCAGTTGCCGTTAGGTGAACTTTCCCATCTGTATTTCTGCGCCATAGTGTCCCACCAGTTCTGGAACTTGGTGCCAGTGGTTCCCATGTCGGTCACAAGCTTCTCATAAAGCTCAGCGTTGTCGGGGGTGAGCACTTTGGCAAGTTCGTTCAGGCCATTTCGGCGCTCAAAGAGTGCCTGAATCTCATTTTTTTCTTCAGGTGTTACCTGACCTACTAATTTGCGTGTCATATTTCGTTTATAATTAATCTAAAGCAGTTCTGTTTATTAATTGTGTATTGTGCATCGCGAATCGTGCATTATGCATTATGAATTGAGCATTGATTGAACTATTTCCATTGAGTTGCAATCTCAAATGGGTCGAGATAGGTTATTTCTTTGATTTCTTCCTTGTCGGGCAGGAAAGTGCCCTTGTTGCGGAGCGAGAGCATCAAGTCGCGCGAGGCGTTGCGCTCGAGGTGGGCTGCCACGCATTGCTCACGGCTCGGGGTGTTGACCTCAAGGGTGGTCTTGCGGTTGAGCCAGACACAGCGGCGGCACTGCCATGCGTCGCACTTGCGGCATATTGGGGCATGGTCGAGACGGTAGAGCTGCTTGTTCTTAATGTCAAGACCATTCACGACATCTCCCACGCAATCGTCCTCGTTCTCATAGTAGAATGCCGGGCAGATGTAGATCTTTCCATTGGGAGCGAGTGTGACGGTGGTGTCACCTGCATTGCAGTTGTTCATCGCGGTGAGCATCATGCGGTCGGTAAGCAGGTTTAGCTGTGGCGACTTGCCATCAACGTAGAGCGTCTCTACAGACTTGCAAAGTGTTTCAAGCACGGCTTTGTACTGCTCTCGGTCGCTGTCGCTCATGCGCTCCACGTCGGTGATGACCACATTGAGTCGCTGCACAACGGCGAGCAGGTCTTTGAGCATTCCATGGTTCTCGTTTAGCTGTTTCCAGCAAGTGCGCAGCACCACCACAGCGTCTTTCAGTTTAGAGGTATCGTAGCTCCAACCGTCAATTACAACAATGTCGGTGTCATTGTCGAGGACTGCCATTGGCTTGATGTTGCTGTGGTCGATGGTGTCAATAACATCGAGATATTCCTGTGGCAGAGTATAGTTGGGGTAGACAAACTGTATCATCAGGTTCTCCACCATGCCAAAGCGGATGCCACGACGCAGGTCATCGAGTGAAATGAGCCTGTGCTCCGTCTTGTTCACGCCATAGTGACAGTAGCTTGTGCTGGTGTCGTCAAGTAAAATTACTAAGTATTGTAGCATAGTTTTTTAGCAGTCAACAGGTTTCACTTCGCGTTTGTTCTTCTCAAATTCCTCGCGCTGGCCTTCAAGCTCGAGCTTGCGGTAGAGGCGGTTCCAATAGTAGTTATTGGCTCTTACTCTGGCCTTGTGCATTAGGCAGATAGCTGTGGCGCGCTGGTAGACGGTGCTCGTCTCGGCAGCGTCATAGTTCTCGCCTTGGCACCAGGCACAGCCGCTTGCCACCTCGCAGTCCAAGCATTTTTGAGGACTTTGAGTAGTGCGATCGAGGGTGAGGAACGGTCGCAGTTTGTTCTTGTCGATACCGTCGCGCACGTTGCCTATAATGATGGGCTTTTTCTCTCGCAGCGAGTAGCCGGCAAAGCGAGTACAGGGGTAGAACATTCCTGCGGCATCCACTGCCAGCATCTTGCCGGCACCGCACCAGTTTTGGTTCTCAAGCTCGGGGTCGAGCGGCTTGCCAATGTGCTCGCTGTAGAACGAGCAGGCATAGTCGGTATAATAGCCACCGTCGATGATGGCATCGGCAAGCTGCATGAGTTGGTCTTCAAAGAGGCGGTCGTCGCCATCTTGCCACACGTCCTCAAACACGCAGTTGATGTTCACCTCATGGATGCCGAGCGAGTAGAGGTGCAGCACGCTCTCCTTGATGTAAGGGATGTCGGGGCTGCTGATGGTCACCTTGGTGCCACCGTTAGGGAATTGCTCAAGCCACAGCGGGATGTTGCGCACCACGTCCTGATAGGAGCCATGCTCGCTGCCGTCGGGGTTGCTCTGCTTGTAGATGCGGTTGAGGTCATGCTTGCGCTCGGTGCCGTCGATGGTGATTCCAATCGAGAGGTGGCTGATGTTCTTCTTGATGAACTCCTGCACTCTGGGAGTGTGGTAGTTGATACCATTGGTCGAGAACGAGAAACGGTAGCTGTTGAACCAGTGATGATTGCGGCGGAACATCTCGGTCTTGAGATAGTCGCATATCTTGTCAATCAGGTCAATCTCCATAAACGGCTCGCCGCCAATGAAGTCCCAAATCACGCTCTCCTCACGAAAGTCATCCTCGTGGGAGAGAATGTAGTCAATAGCAGCCTTCGCAGTCTCCCACGACATCTGCTCCTTCTCATTCTTCCCCACAAGGTAACAGTACTTACAAGCCAGCTGGCAATCCTTCGTGACAATAAACGTAATGTTCTTGGCCACCCCAGATTGCCAGGGTTGATTATCTTTTTTAAAAAATTCTTTCATTGAAATATCAATTATAAGAATCGAAACTAAAATCAAAAAATTGCGTCCAGATTCGGATACTATATTCTAATGTTCTATTTAGCAAATTATTACGCAATCACTATACGACGATAGGTGTATTATTAAGCATTGAATAATCAGACATTCTAATTGTTTGACCTTTGTATCCACGACTCTGTAACAGCGTACATAGTGTGTCAACATTTTTAATTTCTGAGTTATACCCTAATATTATGCCTAATAAAGCTTCTTTAGGAAAAACCATCTCAATATAGGGAACAATAATACCACCTTTCCTAACGCGATACTTTATACTTGTACTCATTTCTGGTATTTCACGAATATCTTCTGCACTAGTTGCAATTAATCCATTGTAATTTACACGAATATAGCGAACCTCTGTCTCAATTTCATAATCACTTGACTTCAAAAAACAACATGCCGTTAAAGCCTGATCTTGGAAGTCAGTCGGATACTTTTCACTTAATGCATTAAAGCATTTGCAGAATTGTTCGATTTGATTTCCCTTATCATAGTATAAAACATTCAAAAGATAATCAATGTTACATCTTGATGATAAAGTTTTACCATTGAATATATCTTCCATAATTAATAAAGACGTTTTCTCCATCACATCATCGTCTAAAATAAGCATGGTCCCATAACCATTATCTCCATACAATCGCCACATATTAAAATCATCTTCCTTAGCACAAAAAGAAATTATATATGGTGAAAGAGTCATATCTTTGTCATAGGCCCAGTTATTTTCATTGCATAGTTTTTCAATCAACGGTTTCTGCTTTTCATACAGAACAAACTCTAATGGATCATTTAAATAATTGTAACGAGTTGCCCAAAATGAAAGACCGTTAGACTGGCAAATACCAGGAATAGCATCAATAGTTGTATAATGGAAGATACACATAACAACAAGAGAAAAGATTAAATCTGCTAAAAAAATTTAAGTGCGCACCCAATAAACAAATAGATAGATGCACACTCATTTATTACCCAATGTTTGCATGAGAACTGCAACCCCATGAACATGTATTATTACAAGTACCTTTACAAGTACCATTACAAGAATAGTAACATCCGTCTCCGCATTCGTATTGGCATCCACCAGCGCATTTGCCTTCACATCCACCAGTGCATGATCCTGTGCAACCCATACAACCGCCTTGACAACGTCCAGAGCAGTCACCAGAGCAACCATAGTAGCATCCCATCTCGTTTTGGCTCTCGTGGGCATGAGAAAGGAATGGCATTTGGCTTAGTGCGATAGCGCCGAGGATTGGGAGCGCGCCTTTGGCGGCTTTCTTGAAGAACTGCCTTCGCGACTGGAGTTCTTCTTTTTTCTTTTTGTCTTCCATTTTAACGTTAAAATTTTCATTGCCTTTTTAGATTCCTCGGATTTAAGGCGTGCATAAATAAAAAAGACGTGGGAATCTGTACTTCTGCTTATCCCACTGTCAGGCCTTCGCATTGCCTTCACCCTGGATAAGCAACGCAGTTAGCCCACGTCAGTGTTGAATATATATGCTTGGTCTCGCCACCATCGCAGTGACGCAGGCACACAATATTCACCCAACGTGGACGCCTACTTTGTTGCCGTATCTTCAGGGTAGAAATCAAAGTTGCGAAGTTTGACAGTAGAAGATAACGCCGTTAGTAAACGTCCTTTACCATAATGTTAGAAGGCTTATTCTATACATTTGTAGAAATGTGTATTTTAGCCCCCGACCCGCCGCCCTCTCTTGGGCTAACTTGTCAAGTGCAAAGATAGAACATTTTTTCAGACTTCGCAAAAAAATAAAAGCTTTTTGATGGATATGGTAATAGAATAATAGGGTAGCTATCTTAAAGAAAGACGGTATTAAAAATAAACATGCGACTAGGAATTCTCCCGGTCGCATGTATTATTTTAATTATAGCGGTAGCTGTGCTTATCTCTTTCGGTTGCGCACTGAGCGGGTGGCGCTTTGGTGGCTCTTGAATTCCTTTGACTTTTGCTGTTTTTTCTTGGCTTGCTGCTTCTTACTTGAGCCCTTGTCGCTGTTTTTGCCGCCACGCTTTGTGGAGCGCACGCTCTTCTTGTTGTCGTCCTTGGCATCCTTGTTGTCGACATTGGCTTCGTCTTCTTCAAGAGTCTCTCCGTTTTTCTCGGCTTCGGCTTTGCGCTTGGCCTCAACTTGCGCTTGTAGCTCCTGACGGCTTGGAGCCCACAGGTCTTTATCGAATCGGTGCAGGCGAGCCTCAATACTGTCTTGCGCGTGTTTCAGTCCCTCGGGATTGTCGGGATACATTTGCATGAGCGAGAGGTTACGCAGGTTCTTCACCTTGTATATGTCGCCCTGATACATGTTGAGCTTGAAGAAGTCGTCGAGGTTGTAACGGGTGAGGTTGTTGTCGTCGTCGGTGAAGACATATTGCTGAGCGATGTAGGGGCGAATGTCGTTGAGTTTTACCCAGAACATGGGGAAACGGATGGGTTCTCCACCAAACTCGTCTTGGCGATGCAATACCGGGCACAGAGCGTCCACGCGCGAACGCATAGTGTTAGTGCGAGTGTCGAAGCTCCACTTCTCGATGATGTAATAGCTCAAAATCTCGTTACCTGGGATGTCGGCATCCTCGATGGCGTAGCGTGGGTTCTTTTCGGTGCTACCCTTAGCCTCGCTGTAGAGCACATGGAAGCGGTCGAGCATCTCGGCCACTTTGATGCGATACTCATCGGTGAACATCTCGCGTCCGTCCAGATACTCATAGGCGGGAATCTGGTTGTTGGCCAGCAGTCGCATGATGATGAAGAACATGCTTTGTCCATCCTCATTGGGCTCCTCGGGATAATAAAGAGCTGGGTTCTTACCCTTTGTCAAGTCAAGCGAGCGATACACGGTCTTTGACCACTGCAAGTCGGCCTCGCTTGGTTCTTTTTGCTCAAAGAACGCTTGTTGCCTGTCGGAAACTTTTACTCCGTTGTCCTCTTTCTTGTCACGGCGGTCATTTCCGTTTTTCTTTACCACTTGAGCCGAGGCTCCCATGGTGGTAAATGCGACAATTAATCCCAGTACTATGAATTTTAAATATTTCATTATGATGAGAGTTTTTGTTGTGTGATCGATTTTATATTTAGTGGCAATTAGTTGATAATCACCTCCATTGGCGACAGGTCGCGAGTGATGCCATCAGGACCCTTGGCGCGGATGCGAGAGATGTAGAAACGCTTGCCACGTTGCAGGCGACGGAAGCTGTTCTTTTGACGCTCAGAGAAGCTGCTGCCTGCCGACACCTCGGGGATGGCATTACCCATCGAGTCGAAGACGATAGTCTCAAAGCTCACCACGCTGAACTCAATGTTGAGCAAGCCATCGTCGATGGCGGCATGGATACCACTGGTGTTAAGCAGTGTTCCCTTGGGGAAGGGGCGACTGCCTTTGTAGCGCGCCACGTTGCCTTCGGCATCGTGATAGGCGATGTAGGCGGTGGGGTCGGGAAGCTTGCGCACCTTGAAAGTAGTGGTGCCCACATTAGTTCTCACTCCATCCACGTCCACGCTCACCGATATTGCGCATTCGGCGCCCACCTGTGTGGGTCGTGCAATCCATCCGTCACCACTCTTGGTGAGTGTTCCGTTAGTCATGCTAGCGCTAACAGTTCCGTTGCCAATTCCCGGAACCGAGATTGACACGGGGTTGTCGATGCCGGCATAGAACACGTTCATCATTGTCGCGCTCACAGTAGCTATGGGGTCGATGACGGTGTAGCTCGACTTGAAGTCGCGCTTGTAAACCACGCCGTCGCGGCCCACCACCTCGATGTAACCCGAGTAGTCGAAGGTTCCCGAACTGCTAGTGGTTACTTCATATAGGCCCTTGTTGTTACTCAGTCGCGCGCCATTAACATAGACGGTGGGGCGTTGCGTTGAGTCGATAGCTGCCAGCACAATTTGCGACTGGTATTTAGAGCCACGCATCACCACTCTCGACTGTGGGATGACAAAGGCGTCAATCCAGTTGACCTTGAGTTGGCTCAGGTCGGTGTTGGTAAGCGTTAGCAAGTGATTGAGTACCTCGCCCTCGGCATAGCGCACGTCGTTCTGCAACTTGCTCAGCAGCGAGATGGCAGCCACGGTGGGCATGTTCTCAAATAGAGTTTCTTCCCACGTTTTGTTGCTAATGTCATCTTTAACCTTAAAGGGCTCGGTCGAGAGAGCGGCCTCCAGGTTGCGAAGCTTGTCGGGGTCGTCGAGATACTTCGCCATGAAGTTTTTAAAGCGGTTGATGCGCATGCGCAAGTCGGTGCCTCGCCGTGTGGTGGGGTCGAGCATGACCACGTTGGCCGCATCCAGGTTGTCGCGGTTTTGAATATTGTCGACATTACCTTGAGGTCCGTCGGCAGCCTTTACTATCATCACTTTTAGGCTATCGATGTAGTAGTACAGGCTATCGGTGGCATTGCGCACCTCGTTGCCCGAGTTGAGCAGTGGAAGTCCGTTTTTGGGGTCTTTATTGTAAAAAGCCTGGAGTTGAGCCATTATTTGCATGTTGCGTGCTGTAATGGTGCGATTAGAGCGCTTGAGGCCTTCCTCCACTTGGCTGAAGCCGTTGAGCACATCGTTCGACACATTGAGCGCAAGCATGGCCGTCAAGACGATATACATGAGGTTTATCATCTTTTGGCGTGGCGACATCTTCGCCAGTGACTGATTTTTTCCAGTAGCCATTTTGCTTTATTAGTGTGTGTAAAATAGGAATGTTATTCGTCGTAGTTGTTTTGTGCGGTGAAGTCGTCACTCTGGCTCATGCCATTGTCGTCCATGCCTGGCATCATAGCTCCTCCTGGCATGGGGCGGTACATGTTCACGGTCATGGCCTTTATCATCTTTTCATAGACGCTGTTGAGCTGCTTCATGTAGCGAGCCATCTTCTCGGTCTCGTCGCAGTAGTGAGCGCTCTCGGCAGCCGATTTCTCGTACATGTCGCGAATGTCTTTCAATCCGCGGTTCACGCGGTCGATGCTATCGAGCTGTGACGAGATGCTCTTGAGCTGAATCTCATAGATGGTGTTCAAGCCACCCACGTTGCGGTTGAGGGCCTCCATTTGCTCAACATAGCCATTAGTGTTTTGAGTGATGTTCTCGCTGTTGCTAGTGATAGCCTCGTAGCTGGCGAGCAGAGTTTGCTGCACGTTATTTAGTGCTGTAGTGGTTTCGCTCAAGCGTTGCATTTGCTCGCTGATGGCACTCATTTGCGAGAGGTATTGTTGAGTGGCGTCGGTGAGCTCCGCCATGCGTGAGAGCTGGTCGCTGGCGGTGTTCATCTTGGCAATGCTTTCGCTCAGCGATTGTGTCTCTTCCTCGCTCAGTTGCAGACCTTGTGGCAAGCCCATCACGGCTTTTACCTCTTGTGAGCTCATTGAGGCTATGGCATTTGCCACCTCGGGGCTGGCAACTACTGTAGCGCCACCTTCGGCAGCTGGCAGTCCTTCAATGTGAATTGCTGGCGCGCCGGTTGCTGGCTGACCATTAGTACCTATTGATATGTTGGCACCCTCTTGGGCTGCGCCTAGGTCGCCATTAATGGTCACATTGCCAGTTCCTCCCCCCGAGAAAGGTGGGCGGTCGTCGGGGTCACCAGTGTCGAGCACCGGAAACACGTCTTCCCAGTGGTACTCTTTCTCAGGCCTTTCAAAAGCTGTGATGATAAACATCAATACCTCAGTTCCCATACCTATGGTGAGCAGTAGGTTACCCATGGGCAAGTGCAAAATCTTGAACAATGCACCCCAAATAACGATAGCCGCACCTATACTGTAGGCAAAGTTGAAAAAGCGCTGTGTTACCATTTGCCTTTTTCTCTTGCGCTGAACTTTTGTTGTATTAGCCATGTGTTGTTGCTATTATGTGAATGTGTGTTGTGTGTGTCTTTTTGTTATTATAATTGCGTGAGAGCTGTCTTTAGTCGCAACAGTTATTCTTGCGTTTCGACTTGGTGAAGCCCACCTTTGAGCGCACGCAGCGGAAGCCTATGTATGAGCGTTGCTCGTTTTGATATTCCCACATGCGAATATCGCTGCGAATGTTGTGAGCCACGTCTTTCCATGAGCCACCACGCACAATCTTGCGCGACATCTTGTAAGGGTCTTCCTTAGCCACCAGGTAGCGATACTCAGGGTTGAGGTCGTTAGTCATGCGGTCGATGCTCTCGGTATAGCTGGTCGAGGTCCATTCACTCACGTTACCAGCCATGTCAAAGAGGCCGTTATCATTGGGCTCATAAGTCCCAACTGGCGACGTGATGATGCTTCCGTCGCGCACATAGTTGCCTTCGTTGGGCTTGAAGTTGGCATAGAAGCAACCCTCGTCCTCGGTGAGCGGCAAGCTACCGTCCCAGGGGTAGATGTTCTCATTTTTTCCTGCACGAGCGGCAAACTCCCACTCGGCCTCGGTGGGCAAGCGGAATGGCTCAATGTACACACCTTCCTTGCCTAGCGACTTCTTGAGGAACTCGGTGCGCCAGTGGCAGAAGGCGTTAGCCTGCTCCCAGCTCACACCCACCACGGGATGGTTGTTATAGTTGCCGTTGGCAAAATACAATCTCACGTAAGGCTCGTTGTAGCTGTTTTCAAAGTCATTGATCCAGCAAGTGGTGTCGGGGAAAATATTAACTATATAGGTGTTAACAAAATCATATTCGCTTTGCAACGTGCGAGTAATAGTCTGGCGGATGATGCGACCGTCATCGTCGACAAATGCGGTGTCCTTGCTGATGGTGGGATTAGTGGTGGGCACGGCATGATCGGTGTTGTAGTCGCGAGTGGTGGGGTCGAAGCGGTTGCGACGCTTGGCAGCCTCGGTGAGATTGTAAATCTCATAGCGGTAGTTCATCTGCCTTGGGTCTAGCTCCTTCTTGCCGGTGATGGGATTCACGCGGTAAACACTCTCAATAGCACGCTCCTCGTCCTCACTGGGGTTCTTCCAGGGGATGTTGCGGTTCCAGTTCAGGTGAGGGGTGATGGGGTTGCCATCCTTGTCTTCCTCAATTTTGAACTCCTCGTTACCACCGTAGGCGGGGTCGGCAAGACGCTCGCGAATAATTGAGTCGCGCACCCAGTACAAAAACTGCTTGTACTTGCTGTTAGTTACCTCATTCTCGTCCATCCAGAACGCGTCAACGCTCACGCCACGTGCCGTGGAGTCGATGCCCCACAGCGAGTCGCGCTGAGCCGGTCCTTCTTTCATTGAGCCGCAATCAATGAGCACCATGCCATAGGGGGTGGGCTCGGAGAAGGTAGTGGCACCCACTCCTGTTACTTCGCCACCGCCGCTATTTATCGACTTGCGAATTCCACTGCACGATGCCAGTGCTATTGCGACTAAAAGAAAAATCAATAACTTTTTCATATAATAAATGCAAATATATTATCGGGTTGTGTGTTTTTTGTTTCTATCAATTTTGTTACTCTGATGGGAGCCTGTGTTACATTATTCTAATACTCTTGTGCTTGTTGCGGTTGCGCTCGCCCATGTTGAGCTTAACATTGTAGTTCAAGAAAAGCTCGTGAGAACCGTGAGTGGCCTTGTTCATCGCCGAGATAGGGTAATCGTAGGCATAGCCCACAAAGAAATTCTTGAACTCGGCTCCTATCATGGCGCTCACAGCATCTTTGTGACGATAAGCGACACCAAACGAGAGGAACTTGTTGTATCTCATTCGTGCCGTGGCCTCATATTGGAAGAACTTAGTGTCGGTTTTCACAAAAACTGAGGGCTGTATTTCAAATAACGTGTTTTTTATAGGAATATTGCTACCTGCCATTAAATAAAAATAGCGCCCGGTGCTGAATTCATATAAATCTTCCTCGTTCTCGCCCGCTTTCATGGTAATGGTGGGCGATGTGAGATGGGTGCCTGAGAGTGATACCCAAAACCACTTGTGGATAAACGACACTCCCACCGCAACGTCGAGCGCGCGACCGCTGATAACACCCTTGGGGATTGCGTCGTCAACGCTGGTGTGATACTGGTCGTTCTCGGGGACGAAGATGCTATCGCCCTTGAACGATTGGTTGATGAGGCCCACTTGGGCTCCAACGCTTAGCCAGCCACCCATCATTTTCTTTTTCCAGGCTAATTGCGCCGCTATGGTCTGTGTGCTGAACAAGCCCACATTCTCCTGCTGGAGCAGCAAGCCGGTTCCCCAACGGCGGTTAAGAAACTTGAATGGCATGTCGGCAAGCGCCATGAACGACATGGGTGCGTGCTTGACACCTAACCATTGCAGGCGGCTGCCTGCGGTGATGTGGATAAAGTCAACGTTACCTATCGAGCCGGGGTTATAGTAGGATGGCACCGCCCAGTATTGCGTGAGCTGTGCATCCATCTGCGCCTTAGCCTGGAAATTAACTGCCAGCGCGATAAGGAGCATTGTGACTAATGTCTTTTTAAAGTCTCGATTCAGCATTGTTGTTGTCTTTTATTCAAAGTAGAACGTTACCACCACCATGTTGTTCTTTATTTTGCTCACACTCTTAGTGAAGACTTCCATCTCAGGGAAGTCCTGAAGGTCGGGACGATTCTTTTCTAGCAAGTTCTTTAGGCCGAAGCAAAATTTTACCTCAGGGCACAACTTGAAGAAGGGGAGGTAGAAATCGCAACCCATGCCCACGGTGAGCATCACGTCAAAGTCCTTGAGACGCAGTTGCTCGGGGCGTTCCTTGCTCAGGTCGTAGAGACCCATGGCACCTGCCGTGAAATAGGGCCTGATGTTGTGATAGCGCTTCGACGATATCTTTAGGTCGATAGGCACCACAATGTAGGTGGCCTTCACGTTTTGGCTTTGCTTCTTGATGGTGGGGTCGACGGCATCGGCAGGAGCATTAGAATTGAAGTATTTCACTACTTTGTTGCCGAAGTACATGCCTGGTGACAGGCGCAGGTTAAAATGCTCGCCCAGCCTGAGGTCGGCTAGCACATTGACGCAAAAGCCCGGCGAGTGGTTGGGTATATCGGCCCACCACTGTTGCCCGTCGTCGCCAATGTAGCCATTGTTGGTGATTAGCAGGTCCTGAAAATTAGCGCCCACTGAGAATCCATAGTGCAAGCGTTTCATGTCGGCATACTGGCGGTTCAAGATCTTGTCATTATCTTGAGCCACAGCAGTTAGCGACACGAGCATGAGGATGAAAATCGCAATATGTCGGTAGCTGAAAATACTCATCTTACTAGTAATAACGCATTTTTTACACTGTTATTGCAATCTTTCTTCACATTTTGTGGGGCGGGTAAATAAGTCGACGAGCTGATAACAACTATTGCTATATGGTCACAACCGTGAAGTTCTTTACTAAAAGATAGCCTATCGTGAAAGATGAAGGTGGTTGAATAGCTTGTGAACTAGCCAGGCGGTGACTACTAGCAGTGGAGGGATAATAGCAATGCTGAAACCATAGATGAGGATGCCGTAGTGCCCAAATAGGGGAGCCACAAGGTGGTTGAAGGCGTTGTTTACAAACTTTTGCAGGATATATATTTCAAAGCTGATACCACCCAGCCATAGCAATGGCTTGAGGGTGAGTAATTTGCCCAATATACCCTCATGACCACTGAGGACAGTGGCGCAGGTGATTATTAGTGCGCATGGTATCCACCACAGTGGAGCACTCTCAAGCTTTTCGGTCACGCTCCACCCTCCCAGGTCATGCACTGCCACGCTTATTGCGAGTACTGCCAGGGTGGCAAGCTCTAAGAGCGATGCGTTGGCCATTGAGATGTGCTGCATCTTCTCTCGCCATCGCAAGCGCTCAATAGTGACGAATATAGCTATTCCCATCGTGTAGTCAATAGCACGAATTGCCGGGCACACATGACTATAGTTGAGAAAGTCGTTATTGCTGTAGAGATCGACAATTATCAGCATTGTGGCAGCAACGACCAGCACACTCCACAGCACTGGAAGCGAAACTCGTTTCACCCATTGTAGCAGTGGTGGTGTTATCAGGATACAGAATAAGAGCGAGCTTAAAAACCATGAGTGGAGGCTATAGCCATAGTAGACCTCAATGTTTGGTATCCACGATTGTAACAGTGCTATGTGCAATGGCAAGTCCCAGCCGTAGGTGAACTGATGAACACGGCTGAGGTCAAGGATTATTAACAATGCTAGCGCCAGCCAGTGCAGCGGGAAGATGCGCCACAGCCTGCGTTTATAGTACAACTTTATATTAGTGCCATAGCCGGTATTGTGCATGGCGACAAGAAAGCCACTCACCATGAAGAAAAAAGTAACGGCAATAACAGCCATTTGGGTAAACTCTTGCATCCCCAAGTGGAAATACACGATGCACAGCGCAAAAATACCACGCCACGAAGTGAGTGCCTTAATCATGGGGTTTTATTAGATTATTGTGGTATAATTGTTCTTGCGGGTAAACAGGCCTTTTGCTTGGTAAGCGATGCTAACGATGGGGCGCACAACCGTCATGAGCGGTGCCGAGAATAGCAACAACGGCAACTTGAGCAAGTAACAGTTGCGGAAGGTGGTGAGCATCATTGGCAACCACGTGATAAGCAGGATTAGGGCTGCGGCACACAGCACGGCCAAGTTGTTCCATGCGAGCACGATTGCCGCAACGATTGCCGCCAGGCGTAGCCAGTACAGGAGCGACATCCATGCTTGGGCGCGCATCGGGGCACGGGTATTCACATGCCGTGAAGTGAAATCGCGACGCGACTTCAGGGTGGAAAAGGCATGGGGCAGGTCGTCATAGTGGGCTGTGGTGTAGCTTGCCGGTAGCATTTCCAGACGAGTGTTGCGTGCGGTGGCAATCTCGCTGATGAAGATGTCATCGTCGCCCCACTTGAGTTCTAGCGACTTAGAAAACCCCTTGTGCTCATAGAACAAGCTCTTGCGATAAGCCAGGTTGTCGCTAATGCCACGATAGGGCTTCCCCTTGATGGCGCTCAGTAGCCACTGAATCGAGGATGTCATCTCGTCATAGATGCGATAAGTGCGTCCCAAGCCCTTGTCGTTGTCGTGGCTGAAATGGGAGTATCCCAGCACCACGTCGACACCGGGACCAAAGTTGCGCATCATTGCCATGAGCCAGCGTTCGCTGTGCACCTGGCAGTTGGCGTTGGTAGTGAGAATCACATCGTGTTGCGAAGCCTTGATGCCCAGCATGATGGCAAGCTTCTTGCGCGAGAGTGAGCGAGTCTGGCCCGGCACAGTCACTATCTTTAGGTGGTCGAAGTAGACCATCATGTCGCCAATCAAGTCCTTAGTGCCGTCGACCGATGCGTCATCAACCACAATCACCTCAAAGGGCGAGGGGTACTTTTGCCTCATGATGGCGGGCAGGAACTTGTTGAGCCATTTCTCGTCATCGTTGGCAAACACGATTACCGACACGCTTGGCAGATCCTCGGGATATAGGTAGCGACGTGTGCGCTCGTCATATTTTATGAACTTGAGTAGCCTGCGGCTGCGCCTGGCATACCACACTACCCACACCAGCGACAGTAGCAGAGCCACTGCAAGCAGGATCCATATTATATAATGTATATTCAGCGAGAATATCATTTTACTCTTTTTCTTTAAATCTCTGCAAAGTTACATAATTATTTTTATATAATGAAACTGTAGGAGCATTTGGCAATAAACGAAATCGCCAGTAGCCCCAATGCCACTGGCGATTTTGCTTATTATGCATTATTAATCTAGTCGTCAAGGCTGGTCTGCAGCCACACATCGTTGATGGTTGCACCCTCTGAGTTCTCCATAACTTTGCCGTCATTGTAGCTGTTAAGCTTGTCTGCCATGACCTTGCGAGCGGTACTGTTGGCAGTTTTAAGCACCATAGCAATGTAGCCGTTCTTGATGTCGAAATCCAGCACATCGGTATCGTAATATGTGGGATATGCGATGTAGAACGTGGTTTCGCTCGCCCCCAGCTGGTAGGTTCTAATCGCATCGTGGAATCTTCCGTCGAGCCACCGCCTGACATAATAATAGAATTTGTTACCTTCAAAGATAAATGGCTTGAAATCAGTCATAGTTCCATGATATGTATAATCTGATTCCATTGAGAAACCATTGCTTCCAGTGGTACCAGTGTAGTTTTGCAAGCCGCTCGTGGCATTGTAACGCAAAAACAGGCTTATGAATTGAGAATATCCATAATCGTAGAATCCCATTGAATTCACATAAACATTACCGTCTTTAGCGAACAGCTGCTCCATGGTCCAGTGAGAGCGAGGAATGTAAGAAAGATTGTTGTTGGCATCAATTATGCAAAAGTAACCTATTGAATAATACAATGTGGAATAATCATGATGATAGTAATCAGAGTTTATACCGGTCATGAATATTTTACCTGTGTTGTCGGTAGTGATGTCATTGACAGCACATTTGATTGTCGTTTGCAATTTTGTCTTGTTCTTATAGATATCGGTGTTGATGTAGCCGTCATAGTCATTGGTATTTTCTAGGCGGGTGGCTTCAGTGTAATACACATTGCAATCCTTGTCGACCCACATGCGCGGAACGGCTTTGATGTAAGAGGATAAGGAAGAAATGTTACAATATCGCTTTGATGTGCCTTGAATGTTGCCCTTATAAATATTGAAAACACCACCGTCATGAGCGCCTGTAGCTTTATATATAGTGGCCGTGCAACCGATAAAGTCTGGATATTGCCCGTTATCTCTTCTTATCATCAAAAATGCGGTGCTGCCGCGCACAATGATGTTGGTGGCTTTGTAGTTCTCGTGATTGCTATTTCCGCTTATCCAGCCGCTCTTATCCTGCCAGTTGCGCCACAAGATGGGCTTATTGTAAGCGCTCTTGCCGGCGGCCCACACGGTGGGATTGACGGTGACATTGTAGGTATAGGTTGTGTTGATGCCGTCTTTGGTCTTGAACTTGATGGTGAGTGTGGTTGTACCCACCTTGTGGGCCGTGACATTCACCTGCGTGTTGTCGTAGTTAACGTCGATTATGCCGCTATTTGACGATGTGACACTGGTCATAGTGCCCCGGTCGTCGGTGGTGGCACCATCACATGGGCGGAAGATGATGTTGGTGCCCACGTTGATGTCAACCTGCTGAGCGCTGAGGCTGCCGGCATTGAGACGATAGCTCTTTCGCTCGTCGCCGTTGTAGTAATTCATATATAGGTCGCGGTTCCAGCCGTTTTGCCAGGGCGAGTAGAGCGAAGTCAGGGAGCGGCCTTGACTGAGGTCGTCTTGCATGTAGTTCCACCAGTAGGCATATCCATTACTCTTGGCATAGTTGAGCGTGAGCCAGCCATTAGTGCGAGTTCCTTTCTTCCACACGCCATAGGCATAGCCGCGGTGCTGGCTATCGATGTCGATGACCGGCGCACGGCTGCTCGTCTGGAATGAGCCATAAGCATAGAAAGGCTGCCACCTAATCTCTGTGAGAGCATCGAGATGTGTCACACTGCCGTAGAAATAGTCGCCCTCGTTGGCGGCATAGACATCGATTCTCGACACAAAGTGATAAAGGATAATGTCGTTAATCTTGATATAGAATTTTCCGTTCTTAGGGGTAACCGTGTAGTTGGCGGCACTGTTCACGCACGCCACATCGCCTTTGAGCGGGATGTAGTCATAGTAGGAATTCTCCAGGTCGGCATGCTGCACGTAGGCTGCGCACAGCTTTCCGCCCGAAGTCTTGAATCCCTCCTTGTTGTTGCCATTCACATCTTGCAGCACCCACTTGCCGCCTGTGCGCACCATGGCATACACATTTTGGCAAGCACTGGAGTAGTCGGGGTCTACGGCAATGAAAATCACGTCGCCATCTACCCACTGGTGCTTGTAATCGTCGGGGTTATAACCGGTGAGATTGTAGGGAATGAAATCCTGCATGGTGATTACGCTGCCGTTATTGGTCGATGGCGTTGTGCCATAGAGGATATAGTTGTAGAGAGCCGTCACGTCGCTACCTGTCACTTCGCCATCTCCATTCACGTCGCTAGTTGAGATATAGGTTCTGTTGCCATTAAGGATGTAGTTAAATATTGCGGTTACATCGCTCCCAGTCACATCGCCATCACAGTTTACATCTAGCGACATGGCTTCATCGATTACATAATCGCTAGTGTTCACAGCCATGGCATTAAGCATTGCCACCGTTGCAATCAATAAAAGAAGTATTCTGTTCATATCATTAAGTTTTTTAGGTTATCTCGTTTGCAAAAATAGTTAATAGAAATAATAAATCCAACTGTTCGTGCATGAAATTAAGGCTCTATCCAGTCGCCGTTTTCCTTAATGAGAGCTATGAGACGTGGAATGGCGTCGGCCTCGGGAATGTTTTTCTCGATGCACTGCTTGCCCTTGTAGAGGCTAATTTTGCCTACGGCGGCTCCCACGTAGCCATAATCGGCATCGGCCATCTCGCCAGGGCCATTCACTACACACCCCATCACCCCAATCTTGAGGTGGGTGAGGTGAGAAGTGGCTTGTTGAACACGATGAACGGTGGTTTGCAGGTCAAACATTGTGCGGCCGCAACTGGGGCAGGAAATGAACTCGGTCTTAGTAGTGCGCAGTCGTGCTGCTTGCAAGATTGCGAAACTGTAGCCCACCACTTGATCCTGGTTGTCGCAGGCTGGTGCTTCGAGCCACACGCCATCGCCCATGCCGTTCAGGAGCACAGCTCCCAAGTCGGCGCCCGCTTTTACCTGTAGCCACTCGGTGTCGGTGTCATTATAGGTGTTGCGCATGACTACCGGGCAGTCAATCCCGGCATCGACAAGCGCATGAATGAGTGCCTGCTGGCAACCACTCACGTTCACGTTATCGGGCTTGATGATAAGAGCAACGTTGTTGTGGTTTTTCAGGAAACAAAGCTTTTCGACAGGTGTGCTGGCAGGCACCTCTAGCCACTTGAGAGGGGCTTCAATGCTGTTGTCCCAGTTCTCTAAAGTGAATAGGGGAGTGGTGTTGCTCTCACAATTATAGGCACTCGCCTGTACAATAAACTTGTCGTCATTATTCAGCGCTCCGGTTGGGCTATAGTAGAAGTCGGGCCGGCGACTGCCGGTAACATCGCCGGGCTTGCACGATGCTATAACAATGGGCTTCTTGCCCCCCACCATGCCGGCAATGTTACGCCCCATGTGGCGCTTGGGTTGCAATGGATCATAGTCGTGGCAATAATGCCCCACGATGCTTGGGTGACTCTCGCGGCTTGCGATATACTCAACGAGTTTGTTAGCTACGGGGATTTCAAGCTCGGGATCTTCACTGAGCGACACGCGAATGGTATCGCCAAGGCCTTGGCTCATGAGGGCACCTATGCCCACAGCACTCTTTATGCGCCCATCTTCGCCAAATCCTGCCTCGGTAACTCCCAGATGCAACGGGAAATGCATGTCTTCACGGTCCATAGCATCCACCAGCCGGCGCACAGCTTCTACCATGACAACAACGTTAGACGCTTTCATCGATATTACTACATCCATGAAGTTCTGCTCTACAAACACGCGCAGGTATTCCATTACACTTTCAACCATGCCAGGCGCGGTGTTGCCGTAGCGGCTCATGATGCGGTCGCTGAGCGAGCCATGATTGACTCCGAGTCTCACGGCAGTGCCGTGCTTGCGACACAAGTCGATAAAGGGAACAAGCTTGTCGTGAATGCGTTGTAATTCGGCTTGATACTCTTCATCGGTATAGCTCAGGCTCTTGAACTGGCGAGCAGGATCAACAAAGTTGCCGGGATTGATGCGCACCTTGTCGGTGACTTGGGCGGCCATCATGGCGGCACGAGGGTTGAAATGGATGTCGGCAACAAGTGGCACCATGCATCCTCGCTTGCGCAACTCGGTGCGTATGAGCCCCAGATTCTCGGCCTCGCGCACTCCTTGGGTGGTGAGGCGCACATAGTGAGCGCCTGCCTGTGCAATGCGCAGGCACTGCTCCACGCTAGCGGCGATATCGTTGGTCGAGGTATTGGTCATCGACTGCACTCTAATGGGGTAGTCACTACCCAGTGGGGTGTTTCCAATCTTGACAGTTATAGTCTTGCGACGATGGTAGTTGAACATATTTCGGTTGAAAATTAATAGTTAAAAGTTGGGAGTTTTAGTTGGGGTGAATATTTAGCCAAAGAGCCGCATTATCACCGACACGCACAGTAGCCCGTTGAGGAAGCCTGCAAGCACTTGTGACAAGGTGTGGCGCTTGAGCAACATGCGCGACGTGCCCACGGCACCACACAGACCAATGGTGACAAGGATGAAGAACGTCATCCACACCGGGCTAATCACCTCAAGGTTCATCGCGTCGAGTTGCCACAGCAGGGCAAGCACTCCACCCATTCCTGCCATGTGAGCGCTGATTTTCCACCAGTGGTTCACGATGGTGGAAATCAAGCAAGCTAAGGCTCCTCCAGTGGCAAACATTACTAGCCAGCGTGGCTCGTGGGTGTAGGCGAGATACCACACCGCCACAAGATAGAACACGGTGCCGGCAATGTAGGGGATGAGGCGGTCTTCGCGCTTGATGATGCGCTTGTCGCCTATCAGCTTGAAGTTGTGAAGCACAGCAATGGTGACCATGGGGAGCACACAGGTAATGCCAAAAATAATTAGCAGTAACTTCATGCGCGAGCCGGTGGTGTCGAGTACCTTGGGTGAGATGCTGAGAGCCATGAACACGCCATAGGTGGGAGTGAGCAGCGGGCTCATCACCGTGGAAATGAAGCGAGCTAGCTCATCGAGTAGTCTTATTCGTGCAAGTCGTGATGCCATGAGTGTGGTGTGATAAATGTGATTAATTACAATGTTTTGCGCTGACGGGCAACAGGAATCTTGAGGCTGTCGCGATATTTTGCCACAGTGCGGCGCTTGATGGGGAAGCCACGCTCTTGCAAGGCATTGCACAGTTGCTCGTCGCTCAGTGGTTTCTTCTTGTTCTCATTCTCTACCAGTTCCTTGATTATCTCCTTAATGGCTGTCGACGAGGTCTCATTCTCGTTTATTCCCTTGCTAAAGAAGAACTTGAGGTCGTAGATGCCCCAGTTAGTGTCGACATATTTGTTTTGCTGAGCGCGTGAAATAGTCGACACGTCATAGCCTGTGGCTTGAGCAATGTCGCTGAGAACTAGTGGTTTGAGGGTCATGGTGTCGCCAGTGATAAAGAACTCTTGCTGCTTGAGCATGATGGCTTTCATGATGCTGTAAAGCTTCTCTTGGCGCAAGCGTAGCAACTTGATGAAATTGCTGGCTTTCTCATATTGTTGCTTGATGAGGGCCTCGTCGTCACGCATCTTCACATTCTTGCGATTTGTTATGCGATGATACTCAATTTCATAACTCTCTGAGATTTGTAACTCGGGAATGTCGTTGCGCACAGTTAGTTGCAGCTTGTTGCCGTCGGCACGCACCTCAAAGTCGGGGGTGATGTGAGTGGCATTGCTCATTCGCTCACCACTGTTGAAGATGTTGCCCGGACGAGGATTGGTTTTCTTGATGACGTGGTCGGCAAGGTTGAAAGTAGCTTCATCAATATTCATCGCCGCCAGAATTTTGTCGTAGTGATGTCGCTCATAGGCCTCGAAGTGCTTGTCGACAATGGCGTGCGCTATTTGGGCTATTTCCACATTCTCACCTTTCATGTCCTCGATTTGAAGCAGAATGCACTCGCGGGTGCTGGTGGCGGCGATTCCCGCTGGTTCCAGGTCTTGGATTTCTTCAAGGACTTCTTGCACCTCTTGTGGGGTTACAAACTCGTTTTCGCGCGAGATTATGTCACCACATATCGATGCTATGGGTCGGCGCATCAAGCCGTCGTCGTCAATTTCTCCAATTATATACTCAGCAATGAGCAGCTGACGCTCAGTGAGGTCGCGCTCACGCACCTGGTTCATCAGCACTTCATACATCGACGCCTCGTTTACCACGGGGGGACGATACACGTCATTATCGGCGGTGGCTTGTCGGCGGCGAGTCTGGATATAGCCTAGACCGTCGTCGTTGCGGTCAACGTAGTCGTCATCGCTTTGAGTATAGGGCGATTCAAATGGATCCTCGTTAGATTGTCCCACTTCGGTCTCCTGGTCATCGTCGTTGCCTGACTCACCGTAGTCTTCATCGCGGTCTTGAGCATCACGCTCCTCGAGTGCCGGGTTGTCGTTGAGCTCGGCATCAATGCGGTCTATCACCTCATCATCGTTCATTGTGATGAGTTCACCCAGTATGACTTGGCTTTGTGTAGCCTTCTGGATTTGGATTTGCTCTTGGGTCTGTTTCTGTATCTGCTGAAAATCGTTTCTCTCGCTCATGATTCTTGTGGTTCTATTGTGGGGAGTATGTTGTTCTCAATGTGGTCAAGGATGGCGGTTAGCTCGTCTTTAGTGCTTGCGCGCAGCATGGCGATGCGAGTGTCGCGGAAGTTCTTAATACCCTTCAGCAACGGGGTGGCTGCAAGGTGACGACGTATGTGCAAGATGCCACGATACTCGTCGATGCGGGAGATACTCTCATCAATCTGGCGACGTAGCAATGCCATCTTCTCGTGATAGCTGATTGTGGGCAGGGTGCCGTCGGCAAGGAACTGCTTCATCTCGCGGAATATCCATGGGCACCCTATTGAGGCACGACCCACCATTATGCCGTCCACACCATAGCGGTCGTAGTAGAGGGCAAGTTTCTCGGCACTGGTAATGTCGCCGTTGCCAATGATGGGGATTGTCATGCGAGGGTTATTCTTCACCTCGCCTATTAGAGTCCAGTCGGCCTCGCCGTTATACATCTGTGAGCGGGTGCGACCGTGAATGGTGAGAGCCTTGATGCCACAGTCTTGCAACTGCTCGGCAAGCTCCACTATTATCTTGTTGTTGCAGTCCCAACCCAGGCGGGTCTTGGCAGTAACCGGCACATCAACGGCCTTAACCACCTCGCGGGTGATTTCAAGCATCAAGGGCACGTTTTGCAATAGTCCGGCTCCGGCACCCTTGCGGGCGACCTTCTTCACCGGGCAGCCAAAGTTGAGGTCTATAACATCGGGCTTCGCTTCTTGAGCTATGCGCGCGGCTTCGACCATTGGCCCCACTTCTCGGCCATAAATTTGGATGGCGGCTGGTCGTTCGCCAGGGGTGATTACCATTTTACGCAACGTGCTGTCGATATTGCGAATTACGGCATCGGCGCTCACAAACTCGGTGTAGACCATGTCGGCGCCCTGCTCGCGACATATCTGGCGGAACGACACATCGGTCACATCCTCCATTGGCGCCAGCATCACTGGTCGCTGCCCCAGGTCTATGTTTCCTATTTTCATAAATTGAGAATAAAGCTACAATACCGCAACAGCCTGACGTATTTTTGACATCCAGTTCTTAATCTCGCTATTGCTTCGGGCGGTTTGAAGATTATACTTCATTTGAATATTCATCAAAGCATCGGCTGGTATGCCCAATGAAGCCTCAAAAAGTAGAGCTGTCTTGGCAGTAATGGTACGGTGTCCATTAAGTATCTCATTTAGTACAGAGTAAGAAATGCCAAGAATTTTAGCAAATTCTCGTTGCGACAAATTCCGTGCAATTAACTCGTCTTTTATTATTTCCCCAGGATGAGTGGGAAATGCGGGATAACCTAATTTTGCCATATATAGTTTTTATTTACAATGATTGGTTAAGTCTAATATGTTACAGATAGTTGTTGTCATGTCATTCTCATGTGTTGAAGTCTTGAATATTAGACGATATTTGTTGTCCACTCTAACTGATTCAAGACCTCTCATGTCTCCAACTAAAACTTCGTAGTTTAGAGCGTGAAAATTATATAGTTCTTCAGTTTTTTCAACTGATTCTAAAATATCAATAGTACGAATGTATCGCTTCACAATGTCGGGCTGTAAGCGGTGTCTCTTGTCTTTGCACTTACCGTCATAGTACAATTGAGACAAATAATCTTGCTCAAAATTAATATCCATACTGACTATTGATTTTTCAGATGCAAAGTTAATCCCTTTTTTTGAGATTCGCAAAAAAAGCGAAGATTTATTTGCTCCCCCAAAAATATATTAAGATTCTTTGTTATTTCCACAATTATTGTTAATTTTGTAACCGATCCGGTTAGCTCAAGAGAGGGTGGCGGGTCAAAATGCAGGTACAAAGCATTGAATAATGCTTGAGCCATGCGTATTAAATTTTGGTAAAGGACGTTTACTAACGGCGTTATCTTCCGTTTTCAAATCTCGCAAGTTTGTTTAAACCCTGAAGATGCGGCTCGTTTTTTTATTCTCTTTTTCTCCAGTGGTGGGCCCACAGGGCGGTTTGCACTAGGCTGCGGGTGGTGAGGAATGCGATGAAGGCTATCCACAGGGCATGGTTGCCTAGGGTGGCGGGAAGGGTGAAGTAGGTGAGGAAGAAGATGATGCATGCTGTAGCTACCGCCACTAGCATGCCACGGCTGGCGGTGATGCCAATGAAAACTCCATCCCACACAAAGGCTGCCATGCTCACTACAGGCACGAGCGAGCACCACCAGTGGTAGCGCATTGCCTCAACAACTACTTGTGCTTGGCTAGTGAACATGGAGAAAATGGGGTGGGGGAACAAGCTATAGGCAATGACGAAGATTGCTGTGGTGGCTGTGCTCCACACAAAGAGCCACCTCACACAGCGATGCATCGTGGCGTGGTCGCGGGCGCCGTAATACTTGCCCACCACTGCTTCGCCAGCAAAGGCGATGCCGTCCATGAAATAGCTGTAGAGGTGGAAGAGCTGTTGCATCATGGTGTTAACGGCAAGAACTATGTCGCCACGAGTGGCTCCCGCACGAATGAAATACATGTTCACCACCAGCATGAAGATGCAACGCACAAAAATGTCGCCACTCACTTTGAAGAACCTGCCACTGCCCTTAAAATTGAAGGCGCTCTTGATGTTTAGCTCACGAGCGATTGAGCCAAATAGCTTTCTCACTCGCCAGCACGCGTAGATCACTCCTGCCCACACCGAGGCCAGCGTGCCCACGGCAATGCCCTTGAAGCCCATGTCGAGGACATAGACGGCAATGAGGCTCACGATGACATTAAGCACGTTCACGCCAATAGAGATAATCATAGGGCTGCGAGAGTCTTGCATACCCAGCAACCAGCCCTTGAGCGACATGGTGAGCAACACCGCTGGCGCTCCCCACACCACTATCGAGAAATAGGTGCCGGCAAGTTCTGCGACCTCGGGACCTGGACCCATAAGCCACAGCAGGCACCACCGCAAGGGCCACTGTAGTAGCACCATGGCACTGCCAGCTATCAGAGCAATGACGCTGGAGCGCTGCAAAGTGTCGACCTGTGCCTGACGTGAACCGCTACCATAGGCTTGCGCTGTTAGCCCCGATGTGCTCATGCGCAGGAATCCAAAGTTCCAGTACAGCACATTCATCATCATGGCTCCCACAGCTACAGCTCCTATGAATTGTGGTGCTCCCAGGTGGCCCGCTATGCCAGTGTCGAGCAGTCCCAGCAGTGGTTCGGCAATGTTGGCAACAATGGCGGGGAGCGAGATGCTCAATATTTCACGATTTATTTTAGAGATGCGCATGATTTACTTGATATTTGTGCCGCAAAGTTACAAAAGAAATTCACTACACTATAGTTAAACTTGCTTAATCGCTTTGGAAGTGAATTTTTAGTTGCTAACTTTGCAAACAATAAGAATAAAAACACATTAAAAAGATGAAACACTTTAAACTAATTGCAATAGCCTTGATGGCAGTGGCAATGGTGGCTTGTGGTGATGATGAGCCCAGTAATACTTACACTCGCGAGTTTAACATGATTTTCCCACAGCATGCGGCGGGGCACAAACTAATCAGCAAGATTGAGAAAGTGCTGGACAATGGTGCTAAGACGGTGGCGATTGTAGACTACGATGGCGACCATGTGAAAAAAATTACTGTCACCTACACCGACAAGACGGGTAGTGTCTGGAATGAGGAAACAATCCACTTTGATTACGTCAATGGTGCTATTATCTGCGATAAGAAAATTCAGGATGTGACCTATGCTTTTGAGGTGAATAACTATGGAGCTATCACAAAGCTTACTAATGTCAGCACCAGCCGCACCTCATCGGCGCTCTCCTATGGCCCAGGGGCAAAGCTCGAAGTGGCACAAGTTGTCACTCCCTCTTCGACCGATGTTACTAAAATGCAATGGGAAAATGATAAAATCTCTTACTGGAACTATTATGGTGTGGAGAAGACCGATAGCGTGGCCTATGATTATGCTGAGGTTATTCCTAACAAGGGAGGCATCGACATTCCTGGCAATCATCCATTTACTTTCACCTCACTGGTGTGCGAGGTGATGCGCAACGCCGGGCTCTATGGCGCAACAAGTGCCTATCTGCCCACTATGATAAAGAAAAACGGTAAGGAGGATCCCGAGACTCACGAAACTGTTCTTACAGGATATTTTATCAATTACACACTTGATGCCGAGGGATATGTGCAGAGCTATACTACCAACGAGACGCCCAAGTACACCGTCAAGTATACCTATAAATAGGGTTATATAACATTATTATATTCAATAAGAGACTGAGCCGCACAGCCAGTCTCTTATTGCTTTTAGTGAGGAATTGCAATATCTAAAAAATAACTCACTAATATGTTTTTTTTGATGTAAAATAGTTATATTTGCAAATGAATTTAACTCGATAAGAACTATGAAAACAAGAATCATTTTTATCGTGATAGCTATGACTTTAGTAGCAATGGTAGCCGATGCTCAGGAGAAATATTATAATACAAGGCGCATGATGACGGGAAACACCCAGTTTGAGCAGGCGCTTGTTGAACAGCAAGCACGCGATGCCTCGCATCGCCTCGACAAGAACAAGCGGCTTTCGGTAAGAAAATACTTGCTTAATGAAGAATCTCAATATTGGTCCAACGGGCGCTTTGTGTGCGTTACGGCCTATGACCCTGAGACTCGCTTGGTGGAATTCTTTTATAAGGAAGCATTTGAGCCAACCACTGCCATGGTTCCAACTCATTTTATAAAAGTGGTTGGAAACAAGGCTACGATGAAGGAAAAACCACACTACAAGGTTACTGTGGAGCAAATTGGCGCCTACACCATGCTCGTCTATCGCAACGCTGCTGGAGCTCCAGTGCATGCCTACTACAGTATCACTCGCCATCAGAGTGAGGACTACAGCTGGTGCATGACTCTATATAATCTGCTCGCCGGCAACTATGCCACATCTGGTGGTCGCAACGCAGTGTTTGGTCCACGATTGCCGTTTTACAGTGGCGATAAGTATGACGTAGACCCTGGTATCTTCTGCTATAATCTAAGTCCTGACTATTCAAGCATCGATATTGAATATGGCGAGGGACGAGTGAGCCGTGGCGACCCCAGTAGTCCCAAGTATGGCAAAATGCCTGGAGGTGGCGGAGCGGCCGCTATCATGGGACCCATGGAGTGGAACATTAGGTTTACCTGCGAGGGTCTCATGGCACGGGTGATAACCGACCAGCGATTTGTTGACCATGCTCCGGCCTTGGATGTGGATGTCGACAATGTGCTCACCAAGTTGCAGTGCCCATGGGAGGGCATTGATGGTAAGTGGGCTTTTGCTTCGGTGATGCCACTCACTCACGACCTGCTCTTGCTCTTCCCCGCCGAGGTCCTTGAGCTCATGCGAGCCGAGATTTACGCACGCCATGGCGACACCTTTAGGAGTGCCGCTAATCAGCGATACTTCGACCAGCAACCATGGTACAAGAGGAGTGGAAAGCAAGTAGTTCTCACCGATGTGGAACGCTTCAATGTTGCGCTCATCAAGCAAGTGATGGCAAGCAAGAAATGAGGATAAACTATCGATAGGCTTATGCTATATTTTTAAATGCTAGCATTTGTACCCCTAAGAATGAGAGACCATTTTGTAAAGATTTATAATAACTATCATCATGCAATTACAGCGTAGTCTTTTTGACGATATCGACGAAATAAAGAGCGGGGAGCAAGAATCCATGCCTAATGCTCAGCCCACAGGAGAGGCGGCTCGCATTGTGGAGCTGCGCGAGATGCTTAATCGTCACAACCACAATTACTATGTTCTCAACCAGCCCACTATCAGTGATCAGGAATTTGACCACTTGATGCGTGAGCTTCAGGAACTGGAGGCAAAACACCCCGAGATGGCCGACCCGCTGTCGCCCACACAACGCGTGGGTAGCGACTTGAGTCAAGGCTTTAAGCAGGTTACTCATGAGCGACCAATGATGTCGCTGGGAAACAGCTACAGCATTGAGGAGGTGCAGGACTTTCTGCGCCGTGCCAAGGACGGGCTGGGAGGTGAACCGGTGGAGATCGTTGGCGAGATGAAATATGATGGCACAAGCATCTCCATTACCTATGAAAATGGTCGCTTAGTGCGTGCGGTTACCCGGGGAGATGGCGTGCGGGGCGATGATGTGACAGCCAACGTTATTACAATCAAGAGTATACCGCTACAACTGCCCGCAGGAACTGATTATCCTTCCCGTTTTGAGGTGAGAGGAGAAATACTGATGCCATGGGCTAGTTTTGAACGCTTGAACAAGGAACGGGCGTTCAATGAGGAACCGCTATTTGCCAACCCTCGAAACGCTGCTGCCGGAACGCTGAAAATGCAAAATAGCGCCGAGGTCGCTCGACGTGGACTTGATGCCTATTTCTACTTCTTGCTGGGGGATAATTTACCTTATAGCACCCACACACAAGCAATGGAAGCTGTGAGCTCGTGGGGCTTCAAGACGGCTCACACTCAGGTGCTTGACTCTATCGACGAGGTGAGTACATTCATTGAACACTGGGACAAAGAACGCAAAGCTCTGCCTGTGGCTACCGATGGACTGGTGTTTAAGCTCAACTCGTTACGGCAGTGGCTAAACCTGGGAGCTACAGCCAAGTCGCCACGATGGGCTATTGCCTATAAGTTTGCGCCTGAGCGAGAGTGCACTAAACTCAAGTTTGTGAGCTACGAAGTGGGACGAACTGGTGTTATCACGCCAGTGGCTAATCTTGAGCCGGTGCTGCTAAGTGGCACTGTCGTCAAGCGAGCATCGTTGCATAACGAGGATATAATTCGTCAGTTAGATATTCACGATGGCGACATGGTATATGTGGAAAAAGGTGGCGAAATTATACCTAAGATTGTGGGTGTGGACAACACACAGCGTGAGAGCGGGGCCCAACCGTTGCGTTTTGTTACCCATTGTCCTGTGTGTGGTACACCACTCAAGCGCATTGAGGGCGAAGCTGCATGGGTTTGTCCCAACAAGTGGGGATGCAAGCCTCAAATCACTGGACGCATAGAGCACTTCGTGGGACGCCATGCCATGAACATCGATGGCATTGGCGAGGAAGTGGCAGTGCAGTTGCATGATAGTGGACTTGTTAATGATGTTGCCGATCTCTACACATTGAGTGTCGACCGCCTGATTCAGCTCGACCGCTTTCAGCTCAAGAGCGCGCAACGCATCATGCGGGGCATTGAGCAATCGCGACTGGTGCCGTTTGAACGTGTGATATTCGCGTTGTCAATCCAGTTTGTGGGGGAGACAACAGCCAAGGTTCTTGCCCGCAATGTGCACAACATCGACCGGCTCATGAGCATGAGTGCCGACGAGCTAGCGGCTATTCCTGAAATTGGACCCAAAATCGCGCAAAGCATTGTGGAGCACTTTGCCGAGCCTGCCAACTGCGACATTGTGGAACGATTGCGGTGGGCAGGATTGCAAATGGCTCTCAGTGAGAAGGAATTGGCCTCTCACACCACCAAGCTCGAAGGCAAGAAAATTGTGATAAGCGGTGTGTTCCAACAGCATTCGCGCGAAGAGTACAAAGCCATGATAGAACAAAACGGTGGTAAGAATGTGAGTAGTATAAGCAAGGCAACTTCCTTTATCCTTGCTGGCGAAAATATGGGACCGGCTAAGATGGAAAAAGCCGCTAAGCTTGGTATCGAAATAATCAATGAGGAGCAGTTTCTCAACATGCTGGAATGACGATGTTGCGGTGGGTAAGAATCGCATTTTGAAAATTTTATTGCTCTTTGCTTGCATTTTGTAATGAATTGTTCTATATTTGCATATTATTTTAAGTAAATTGTTTTCTAAACATTTAAATTCGTTACATTATGGTATACAAGATTATCGACATTGAGGGCGTAGGTGAAGTCTATGCTGAGAAATTAATTGCGGCTGGGATTAAAGACACCGACGCTCTGCTCGCTAAATGTGCCAAGCCAGCTGGACGCAAAGCTCTGGAGGAGGAAACGGGTATCACCGGCAAACTCATTCTAAAGTGGGCTAATCATGCCGACTTGATGAGAATCAACGGAGTGGGACCGCAATTTAGCGAACTACTTGAGGCTGCGGGAGTCGACACAGTCAAAGAGCTAAGAAACCGTGTTCCTGCCAACCTACAAGCCAAGCTGGAAGAAGTGAATGCCGTGAAAAACCTCGTTAATCGAGTTCCAGCTCTAGCCGAGGTGGAGAAAATGGTAGCTCAAGCCAAAGAACTACCACCCATGATGGAATATTAAAGCTAACACGTTGCTTGCGCAACTGGAAAAAGAGGGGAATTTTGATAATAACTAATTGTTGTCCTATTCCCCTCTTTTTCATTGTTATAGCTAATAGATGCACCTTTTAATAACCAATGGAAAATAATTAGAATTGAAAAATAGTTGATAAAAAATCTTTAAAAAATTTGCACATTTGGCAAGCTTGTATTACCTTTGCAACGCTTTTCGAGAAAACAACTTGAATTTTAAGTTTTTTTGACGAAAGGTATTAGTTCGGGATGTAGCTCAGTCCGGTTAGAGTACGCGTCTGGGGGGCGTGGGGTCGCTAGTTCGAATCTAGTCATCCCGACTGAAAAAGAAAAGGTTAGTAATCAGGCAATTAAGCCAATTACTAACCTTCTTTT
>ONEL01000036.1 GCA_900316835.1 uncultured Prevotellaceae bacterium
TGGGGGAATTATCATTGGCGGCAAGTCCTGTCACGCCAATTTCATATACACGATAACGGGTGCCACTGTAAGTGACATAACCGGGCACATTCACAGTAATGTTAGTACCTGATGGTATAGCATACCAACCGGTAATCTTGGCGACTGTTTCACCTGTGGTGTTAAGCGTCGTGAGTTCATATTTGAAGGTGCCGTCATTAAATGTTGTTTGGGCACTCGCCGTCATGACAATTATCGCCATGAGAAGGAGCAGTGAAAATTTCTTCATTTTAATATTAATTATTTAGTTAATATTTAGTTTTTTGTTTTCGGACGTGTAGGACAGACCAGACAAGTCTGACAATTTAAAACACGCAAAACGGCACACTCCAGCCACAAAGGGTTGGAATGTGCCGTAAAAGGTTGAATGCGAGTGTGTTATGTTGCTTGGCGGGGGCAATTGATTGAATATCAATGAGTTGCAAAACCCACCGTTGCAATTTTTCTCTATTTTACACTTGTTCTTCATCTATTTCATTGCAAATATAGTGAATATTTAATAATCAAGCAATTAAAGACAAGATTTTTTCCATTTTCTTCTTTAAAAAGTCAGGAGCAACCCAATTTTGCATGGCCTCAATTGCCCAGCAAGATGTTATACACAATAGTGACATCGACCGAGGTGATGATGCCATCACCATCCTGGTCACCATTGACTATAGCACTCGAGTCATTATTGAGCAGGTAGTTGTAAAGCGCTGTCATGTCAACGCTGCTCACAATGCCGTCGCCGTTAACATCGCCAAGCATGCCGCTGATGGTAGCTCGAGTCGCCACATTGCCGCTGGCAGCTACACGTTGAGCCATTCATAAAATATCCAATTGTTGAAGGCTTTACACAAATTTTTGTTACCTTTCCGAGAATTCTATGTAAATTTGTGGCTGGAAACTAATATAACAGAACATATATGACAAGACGAATTGTTGCTTTGATGGCTGCGACTGCGGTGACTGTGGCAGCCATGGCATGCACGAGCCTAATGGTGGGCAAGAAAGCCAGTGCAGATGGCTCAGTGATGTGCACCTATAACGCCGACTCGTTCGGCACGTTCCGCCACCTTACTTATCTGCCTGCCGGCACCCATGCCCCTGGCGAGATGCGTCGCATCATCGACCGCGACAGCAAGGAATATCACGGCGAGATACCCGAGGCGCCGGTGACCTACAGCGTTATTGGCAATATCAACGAGTGGCAAGTCACCATTGGCGAGACCACCTATGGTGGCCGTCCCGAGCTTGTCGACTCGACGGGGCTCATCGACTATGGCACACTGATGGACCTGGCTCTGCAACGCGCCAAGACCGCGCGTGAGGCTATTGAAGTGATGACCTCGCTTGCCGAGAAATATGGCTATTGCAGTTCGGGCGAGGTGTTCAGCATCTGCGACCCAAACGAGGCATGGATCATGGAGATGGTGGGCTGTGGCGCAGGCAGCAAGTCCGTGGTGTGGGTAGCCCTGCGAGTGCCCGATGATGCCATCTGCGCCCATGCCAACCAAAGCCGCATCCGCACCTTTGACCAGAAGGACAAGAAGAACGTTCTGTTCTCGAAGAACTGCATCACCTTTGCGCGCAGCAAGGGGTGGTTCAGCGGCAAGGACCGCGACTTCAGCTTCTTTGACGCATACGCCGAGGACAACTTCACTGGCCGCCGCATCTGCGAGGCACGCGTGTGGAGTATCTATCGCCGCTACAGCGAGGGATTTGGCGACAAGTATTTGCCATTCATCTTGGGCGAGGACCTCAACACGGAGCCGATGCCCCTGTGGATAGTGCCAAATCGCAAACTCAGTATTGCCGATGTGCAGGAATGCCTGCGCGACCACTATGACGGCACGGCGCTCGACATGACCAATGACCCGGGAGCGGGCCTGTATGACTCGCCCTACCGCCCTACTCCATTATATTATAAGGTAGATGGAGTGAAGCACTTCAACGAGCGTCCTATCGCAACGCAGCAGAGCGCCTTCTCGTGGATAGCGCAGATGCGTTCGTGGCTACCTCGCCAGGTGGGTGGGCTCATGTGGTGGGCTAACGATGACGGCCACACTAGCCCCTATACGCCCATCTACTGCTGCAGTACGCGGCAACCCAAGTGCTACAACACGCCGGGGGCCGACTGTGTGACCTTCAGTCGCGACAATGCCTACTGGGTGTGCAACTGGGTCGCCAACATGGTGTATCCGCGCTACAGCCTGATGATGCCCAGTCTCAAGGCTGTGCGCGACTCGCTCGACCAGAGCTACCGCGACTTGCAGCCGCAAATCGAAACTCGAGCCGTTGAACTATGCAAGACCGACCAGCAGGCAGCAGTCAACTATCTCACTGCCTATGGCTGCACCAAGGGCGACGAAATGATTGCCCGATGGAATCAACTGGCCGAGTATCTCATCGTCAAGTATAATGACATGGTGGTGCGTGTTGAGGAAAATGGACACTTCAAGCGTACTAAGACAGGTTTCAAACCTATCATTGAGAAGCCTGGCATCCCCGACAAGACCGCGCGCCGCATCGCCACCGAGGCTGGCAATCGCTTGCGCTCGCCCAAGCAATGATGTGAGCGACAGTCCCCCTGTGGGATTGTACATTTTGAAGTTCCCATTGACCGACGTGCTGGCAGTGGCGAGCAGGTCGAGAATGTCCTGAAAGAGCTTGCCGACGGTCTCGAGCGAGATGGATTCCTTTTCGGTCTCGAACCAAAAAACGGAAGCTAGTGTTGATAGTTGGCTGGTATGAATCATAATCTTTTGCGATTTCTACACCGCAAAGCCGACCGATTAAGTGGCTCAGCAAAAGACATGATTTACTTCACGATTTCACGACTGCTCGGTTTCGTGAGGCTCGTTCGTTTTATTCATTGTGGTCGTGGCGAGCTTGGCGCGGCGATGGTCAATGTGCCATGCTATCGGCAGCCCAATACCGACCAGCATCAGGAAGATCAAGCCGACGGCGAGGGCACCAAGCACCTCGTTGCTCATGGTTCTTGTCGTCCATAGCGTGTGGCCAACCAACTCGAAAATTAAGGCTGAAAGCAGCAGTATCACCCCGTTCCACCACACCGCAAGAATTCGCCACAATGTGCCCCACAAGCTGTAGCCAAATAGCTGGTAATAAGTGCGAAACCATACCAGCCCAAGCATTATCAGCAAGATTAATGCGATCGAAACCACGTGACCTTTGGGCAACACATTGGTCAGCAAGCGCCATACGTTCATTTGCACGCCTATAAACACTTGGATAAAAAAGCTCTCGGGCAGCGTGTGGCGGTTGCAGCGTGGCGACTGGCTACAGATGAGATGGGTGGGAATAATGAAAAACGAAAGCAGAATCAACGTTGCCCAAGCAGGGTTCTCTTTAAGCCAGTTGATGGTGATGATGGTGATGTTAAAAATACTGATTTCTTCATCGAGGTCGATCTCCGTATTTGCTTGCGTGACACCAAAGATGTTCTCAATCAGCAAGGTGATAACAGTTACGAAAAACAGCATCTTGACGGGCGGAAAACTCACCTGACGCTTTCCGCTGATATAGTCGGCAATGAAGTAGCCTGGCCGCAACATCAGTTGCCAGATGGAGAAAGGCATGGAGCGTGTGCCCAGGCCCCAGAGGTCGAGCGTACTCTCGCGCAGGGCGCCCCAGGTGATGCGTCGCTGGTCTGCCTTCTGGGCGCACACGGGGCAGTAGTTTCCCTCATACACGTTGCCGCAGCACGCACAAGTGTGGCTGGTCGACTCCTTAACCTTGAATACGGGGCCATTCTGCTTCCAGGCTTGAAAGCGGGCGTAGCGTTCTTTTATACTTGGTCGCAAGCGCGCATAGCGTTCTTTTATACTTGCCATAAAACAATCAATTTTGAGCTACAAAATTAATATTTTTTTCGCAAACTCACGCAAACTCACGGATTGTGCCAATGCTGCGTGGTCGCATACCGACTTTCAACAGCACATCATTAATAATCAATCCTCATAGTAATACTATAAGATTATTGAATAGAAAATGTTGCAAATTCGGGCTTGACGAATTTGACAAAGGTTTGCCTGACAGCTTGAGTGTACACAGTAAAAGACAACATTTCTAGTCAAAAATCCATATTATTTAAAAAAAAGTAGTATCTTTGTCCAGATAGAATTATTAACAAAAAACCACAAAATTATGAAGAAGATTCTTTTATTAATGGCAATCATTTTGCCTTTTGTCCTCACATCATGCGGCGACGATAAAGACGAGCCAAAGCAATCTCTCGAAGAGCAACTTATTGGTTCATGGGTTGGAGATGAATATACAGTCGTAGATGGCAAGGTTGTAGTAACACACCCTCATTCTGCTTATAGGCTTTTTAATGCAGATCATACTGGCAAGTATTGGACGGTTATTGATGGTGTTAAATCACCTGATTATAATTATACTTGGTCATTGAATGGAAATGTTTTGTCAATATATAGCGAATCAGGACTAATGACTTGGGAAATATCTATTAAAAATGATGTTTTACGCACTAAGTCTGGTACTATAGAATTAAACTATACTAAAGCCAAAGGCTAAATCCCACATCTTCCAGAACAATTAGCGGTTGGTTTACATCAAGGTAAATCAACCGCATTTCTTTAGAGATAAATCAATCGAACTCACGTTAATACACAGGCGTTACTTGTCTCACTCCCGCTTGAGTTTACTCAGTAAAAGACAACATTTCTAGTCAAAAATCCATATTATTTAAAAAAAAGTAGTATCTTTGTCCAGATAGAATTATTAACCAAAAACCACAAAATTATGAAGAAGATTCTTTTATTAATGGCAATCATTTTGCCTTTTGTCCTCACTTCATGCGGCGACGATAAAGACGAGCCAAAATCTTTGGAACAACAACTCATAGGCAGATGGGAAAGTTCATGGAAAGAAGATGGAGATAATTACCATAATATAGCTATATTCGATTCTGAGTACCAGTTTTATCTAAGTGGCTATAAGAATGACTCTCAAATCATTCGTGAGTCTTATATATGGGCGTTGAATGGAAACACTTTAAAACTAATCAGAAATTATGACCATGCCGAGACAGAACATGTGATTTCCATTAAGGATAATATATTAACAATAAGTGGTTATAGAGAGAGTTACCATAAGGTGGAAAACTGAAATCTCTCGCCTTAAAATGCATAATACGGTTGGTTTACATCAAGGTAAATCAACCGCATTTCTTTAGAGATAAATCAATCGAACTCACGTTAATACACAGGCGTTACTTGCCTCACTCCCCCAGCACAAATAACGCTGCTTTCACAATTGTCTAAATTGTCTTAGAAAAATTGGAAGCATTTGTTTAAGACTATTATTTTAGCTATATTTGCGGTTGGTATCAAAATCTCATGAATTATGAAAAAATCACTATCACTTTTATTGCTTGCGATGTGCTTGGGGCTTGGGGGCAGTGCGCAGATTTCACAGGAGCAGTTGCGAACCGGGAGTGACGAGCAACTGCTGAGGGAATGGACAAGAGTGCTTTCACATGATGACTTTGGTGGAAGAAAGCCCATGACGCCCTATGAGGACAAAACGGTTAGCTATATTGCCAAGCAGTTGGAAGTGATGGGATTGGAGCCCGCCTTCAACGGCAGCTGGTTCCAGCCCTTTGAGATGATTTCTGTTACAGCCAAGCCTTTTGGCATCGGGTTTCCCGTGAGCGGGAAAAAGAAATCAATGCTCCGCTATCCCGATGATGTGATCACATGGACAACTCGCGCCACCGAGAAAATTGAACTTAAGAAAGCTGAGTTCGTCTTTTGCGGTTTTGGCATTAACGCTCCCGAATTCGGCTGGAACGACTACGAGGGCATTGATGTGAAAGGCAAGATTGTGGTGGTGATGGTCAACGACCCGGGCTTCTATGACAATAAGCTCTTCAGAGGTCGCAACATGACCTACTATGGTCGTTGGACCTATAAGTTTGAAGAGGCACTGCGTCAAGGGGCTGCCGGTTGTCTGGTGCTCCATAATACCGATGCCGCCAGTTACGGGTGGCATGTGTGCGTTAATGGCCACCTGAGTGACAATCTGGGCATCTATAATCCCCACACGCGCAACACCAGCGAACTGGCCGTGAGAGGATGGCTGCACGAGGACGGTTTCAGAAAGTTGTTTCTTGCCGCGGGCATGGACGCAGACAGGGCACTCGCCGAGGCTAAAAAGCCAGGATTCAAGAGCTTTGCGCTGAATGTGAGAGGTGATGTGAAGATGAATGTCACTTACGACATTAAGAAGACGCGCAATGTGGGCGGAATCATTAGAGGGAACGGTGAGAATGGCGAGGCTGTAGTGTTCTGTGCCCACTGGGATCACCTGGGCATAGGGAAAACCGACGAGCACGGCGACACTATATATAACGGCGCCGCCGACAATGCATCGGGCATGGCTGGAGCCTTGCTCGTCGCCAAGAAGTTCAAGGATATGCCACGACCGCTACGTGACCTGGTGTTTATCTTCCCCTCGTCGGAGGAGAGCGGACTCTTCGGCTCAGCATATTACTGCGATCATCCTGTGGTACCAATGGAGAAGACTGTGGCATGCCTTAATTTTGAGAGCATAGGCCCTGCCGAGCTCACACGTGATGTCGTGATTCTGGGAGGTGGAGAGAGCGACTTGGATAATTATTATGTGGCGGCAGCCGCTGCTCAAGGCAGGTATATCTATTTCGACGATGACAACTCCGACGGCTGGTTCTACCGCTCCGACCATTATAATTTCGTGAAGAAAGGGGTGCCTGCGGTGGTGCTGGAGAATGGCCACCATCCCGCCGATGTGAGCAAGCCCAATAAATATACCATGCCGGTGTGGTATCACAAACCGTGCGACGAGTATCATGACGATTGGGAACTCAGCGGCACATTGTCAAACTTGAACCTGATATTTAGCGTAGGCCTGTCGTTGTCAAACAAAGCCCGATGAGGCATTCAAAATTTTATTGAAAGTAACAGACTAATCACGACACAAAAACTTGGATACTCACAGCATTGTGAGATGCTGCGTGGTCGCATACCGACTTTCAACAGCACATCATTAATAATCAATCCTCATAGTAATACTACAAGATTATTTGTCAACCTCGCCCATATAGCTGTTCGATCGAAGACGAGAAAAAATGCCGCCGAGGCATTAGGGTAGAGGATAGTTTCAACTGAGTTGAATGTCAGCGGCACCTCAGCATAGCCAAGCGAGCTTGCCTCTGCATTCGGTTTGCGTGACATTTCTACACTATTAAAATTTAACTCCATAATT
>ONEL01000020.1 GCA_900316835.1 uncultured Prevotellaceae bacterium
CGCCAGCAGGCTTTTTGGCGAACTTTGTTCGCAACTTTTTGATAACTATCATGAGCTATTGCCATCATTGAGAATTCATTTATTCAAAAAGCCACACCTTCCGGTGTCGAAAAGCCTCGCAAGCTCGGTATTATAATATTCTGTTTTAAAAAACAACGAATTAAACAGATTAATTTAATTGTTTGTTAGTAATTGTCTGATAAAATTCGTTACACCAGCAATTGTCCTTAATAAATCCACTCTAATGCACAAATCATTAGTCAGTAATTGTCTTTAAAAGAAAAAAAACACTACCTTTGCAGAGCGAGAGAAATGCTATGAAACAAGGATTGGTAATAAAAAACACTGGCAGTTGGTATATCGTGCGCTGTGATGATGGCGCCGAGCTGAGCTGCAAAATCAAGGGGAACTTGCGCCTCAAGGGTTTCCGCTGCACTAACCCTGTGGCGGTGGGCGATGTGGTGAATCTGGATCTGAAGCCCGATGGCACCGCATTTATCGTGAGCATAGAGCCACGGCGCAACTACATCATCAGGCGCGCCAGCAACCTCTCACGTGAGTTCCAAATCCTTGCCGCCAACCTCGACATGGCTGTGCTGGTGGTGACACTCGTCAACCCCGTGACGAGCACCGTGTTCATCGATCGCTTCCTTGCCACCGCACAGGCCTATCGTGTGCCGGTTACAATAGTTTTTAACAAAATTGACCTGCTCAGCGCTCCCGATGACCGCGAGCTACTCGAGGCAGTTGTGCATTTGTATCGCACCATTGGCTACCAGGTGGTCACGATGTCGGCCACCACGGGCGAAGGCGCCCAAGAGCTACGGGAACTGTTGCGAGGCAAGATGTCGCTTTTGAGTGGCAACTCGGGCGTGGGCAAGAGCTCTATCATCAATCTGCTGGTGCCTGGCGCACGGCTCAAGGTGGGCGACGTGTCGGCAGTGCACCACACGGGTATGCACACCACCACTTTTAGCGAGATGCTCGACATGCCTGGCGGTGGTAGCATCATCGACACTCCCGGGGTGAAGGGGTTTGGCACCATCGACTTTGAAAAGAGCGAGATTGCGCACTATTTCCCTGAGATCTTTGAGGTGTCGCAGCAGTGCCGTTACAACAACTGCACCCACACCCACGAGCCTGGTTGCGCCGTGCTTGCTGCTGTGGGCGACCACCGCATCAGCCAGTCGCGCTATAGCAGCTACTTGAGTATCCTCGACGATACCGACCCCGACAAGTACCGCAAGCCCTTCTAGTAACCACTAATTCCTTTTAACCACAAATTCCTTTTAACCACTAATTCTCACGAATTGACACTAAAGGATAGGGCCTTTTCTAGCATTAATTAAAAACCACAAATTAAACAGATTAATCAGATTTCCGCTGGTAAAAAACTACGGATTTTTCTGATTAATCTGATTATTTGCATCTTTATCTAGAACTGATAATAAAAAGTGAGGCTTTATTTCAGAACCACGTGGTGGGCGTCGACAGTGTGGTTGACGAAGATTGATGCCACAGGTGAGAAACGCGATGCATCCTCGGTGGTACAGTAGCGGCAGGAGCCACCACGCGAGCAGCGCTGTTCCATCTCAGGGTGGCGGCGCAGGTAGTCTTTAAGGCTTGCTGCAACGATGGGCCCCTGCTCAATGATGTTCACACCAGCGGGGACATATTGTCTTATTTTCTCGCTCAGCAGGGGGTAGTGAGTGCACCCCAGAATGATAGAGTCGATGTCGTGGCATTGACTCATGAGGGCATCTACATCTTTCTTGACAAAGTAGTCGGCACCAGGACCGTCGCTCTCGCGGTTCTCCACCAGTGGCACCCACATGGGGCAAGCGTGGCTAAAAACCTTAATGTCGGGGTGCATCTTGGCAATCTCAATGTCGTAAGAGAGGCTCTGCACCGTTCCCGGAGTGCCAAAGAGTCCCACCTTGCGCGAGCGGGTGATGTTGCCTATTTCCTCAACTGTGGGACGTATCACACCCAGCACTCGCCGCTTGGGGTCCAGGCTCTCAAGGTCGCGTTGCTGGATTGAACGCAAAGCCTTGGCACTGGCGGTGTTACATGCCAGTATCACCAAGTGGCACCCTTGCTCAAAGAGGTATTTCACCGCTTGCAATGTAAACTCATACACTAGTTGATAGGAGCGTGTGCCATAAGGCGCCCGCGCATTGTCGCCCAGGAAGATGTAGTCGTAGTGCGGTAGTTCTTTTCTTATCTCGCGCAAGATGGAAAGACCACCAAACCCCGAGTCAAAAACACCGATAGGTGCCGGTTGTGTGCTGTAGTGTGTTATCATTGTTGGCGATATTTATTACCACAAAGGTAGTGTTTTTTGTCAAACAATTACTAACAATTTAAAACAATTTATATTTATCCCTTAGCTAGTGGGGCGATATGCGCCATGCTACGCATGGAAATTAAAGAGCTACGCTCTAAAATTCTAATGGCGCTTCGAGCTAAAAATAAATTGTTTTAAATTGTTAGTAATTGAATAAAATGCTCACGCTCGCAAGGCTTTGAGCTAGCTCAGCTTTGACTCGCTTAATCGCATTTTTGTTTGAGAAAGAAGCAAGCAATCCAATTAATCTGTTTAATTTGTGGTTTTTAAAAAGCTTACTCGAGGTTTACCACTGTGATGCCGGCGCCACCTAGTTGCACATGTTCGTCGTGGTAGTTCTTGACACCTGCCACGGTGTTGAGATACTGGCGAATAGCTTCGCGCAGTGCTCCCGTGCCCGTGCCGTGCAGGATGCGCACCGTCTTGTGGGTGAACTGGATGGCGTCGTCGATGAAATAGGTGACAGCTTGCACAGCCTCGTCGGCACGCATGCCACGCACATCAATCTCGGGCTTGAAATTGAGTTGGCGTGTCCTTATCTCGTTGGCTGTAGCGGTTGTGACCGAGGGCTTGTCTCGCACCTCGGTCTTGCGTAGTGTGCGCTCTAATCGCGATAGCTCCACTCTAGTCTTGAGCAATCCAAAGTTCACCACGGCATATTTCTCGTCGAGGCTAATGATCGTGCCTACTGTAGATGTGCCACCCTTGAGTAGCACGTTATCACCCGCTTGCAGAGGGCGGTCAAGGTCGTCGCGCTTGGCGATGTGAGTTTTTTTAGCTTTTTCTTTCCTTGGCTTGCCCACAGCCGGCAATGGCTTTATGTGCTTGGGCTCGTCGTGCTGCTGCTCTTGAGCCAAACGTTGCTTGAACTCTTCAAGCTGCTGTCGCACAAGGCGAGTCTTCTCCTTCTGGGCTTGCACCTGCTTGATATCCTTGATGGTGCGCTCCACTTGCGAGTTAGATTGCGAGATGATGTCTTGCGCCTGAGTGCGAGCTTCTTTAAGTATTGCTTTGTACTCGCTATTAAGCTTTTCAAGTCGCTCGTTATATTGCTCGGCGATGGCATTGAGTTTCTTCTCTTGCTGATGAATGTCGTAGCGTTTCTTCTCCCAGTACTTGCGGTCTCGCACAATGTCGAGCAAGTACTTGTCCATGTTGATGTAGTCGCTACCCACTATCTCGCTAGCCTTGTCGATGACCTCGCGAGGGATGCCCGTCTTGCGGGCAATCTCAATGGCAAACGAGCTGCCGGGGTAGCCTATCGAGAGCTGGAAAAGGGGTTTCATGAGCTGCCTGTCGTAGAGCATGGCGCCGTTAACGATGCCGGGAGTGTCGTCGGCAAACTGCTTCAGGTTTTGATAGTGAGTAGTTATCACTCCCATGATGTGCGACTTGTTGAGCTGTTCCAGGATGGCTTGAGCAATGGCTCCGCCAATCTGTGGCTCGGTGCCGCTGCCAAACTCGTCGATAAGCACCATCGAGCGCTTGTCGCCACGCATGAGGAAGGTTTTCATGTTTTGCAGGTGGCTACTATAGGTGCTCAAGTCGTCCTCAATGCTCTGCTGGTCGCCAATGTCAATAAAAATGCTGTTGAAGATGCCCATGTGAGAATTGTAATAGACTGTGGGCAACACACCACACTGCAGCATGTATTGAACAACACCCACCGTCTTGAGGCAAACCGACTTGCCACCTGCATTGGGTCCCGAGATGAGCAAGATGCGCTGCTCGCGGTTGAGCTCGATGCCCAGTGGCACCACTTCCTTGCCTTGCTCACGCAACGAGAGCAACAATGCCGGGTGCACCGCGTGATAGAGCTCCACATGAGGATTTTTCTCCACATGTGGCAACTGGGCATCAACATCTCTGGCAAAGGCGGCCTTGGCACGAATAAAGTCGAGCAAGCCCAGCACCTGGTAAGTGGCAAGCAGCTCATCGACATGAGGCCTGATAATGCCCGTGAGCTCGGTGAGAATGCGTATTATCTCCCGCTTCACCTCACCCTCGGCCTCGCGGATGTGATTGTTGGCCTCAACCACCTCCTCGGGCTCAATGAAGATGGTGCGCCCGCTGGCACTCTCGTCGTGCACGATGCCTTTTATCTTGCGCTTGTGCATGGGCGAGATGGGGATTACTAGGCGCCCGTCGCGCATGCTGGGAGTGGTGTCCTTATCAAGATAGCCGTCCTGGCGACCTGCGTTTATCACCTTGCGCATGAGCCCGTTGATGCTCGCTGTGGCGCGGGCGATGGCTTGTCGCAACTCCTGCAGCAGTGGCGAGGCGTTGTCTTTGATATTCCCATTCTTGTCGAGCACACGGCTTATTTCGGTCACAATATCAGGAAAAGACTGCATGGCTGCAGCAAGGCGCGCTAGGTTGGGGTAGGGCTGCTGGCTATCGCCATCGCCGAGCTTGAAGAAATGCAGAATCTCGCTCACGGTGCTCAGTGAGCGCTGCAGGTCAAAGAGGTTTTGCTCGCTCAAGTGAGCACCAGGCACAGCAATGGCCTTGAGTGTGCCACGCATGTCAAAGAAGTAGTTGAGAGGAAACTCACGCTTGCTTTGCAGGATAGCGAGGAACTCGTTGGTCTGATTAAGCCACAAAGTCACTTCATCATAGCTCGTGGAAAAACGCATTTTCTCACAGCAAGCTTGTCCCATGGTGCTGATGCACCTGGAAGTTATCTCTTTGCGTACAGTGCTAAATCCTATCTTTGATTCAAAATTGGATGGATATATCATAAGTTGTTTGCAATTTTTTTTGAAATTAGCGCCAGTCGCGACTAATGCCTGATGCGAGGATTAACCACTCGCTCGCCAATGAAGCGTGCTATTTCTTTGCGCGTCTCAAAGAGTTGCTGCAGTTGTAGCAGCAAGTCCTTCGCCTCAGAGCCATGGGCAAACTTGAGTTGCTGCTGTGTGTCAAGAATTTGGCAAGAGATAATAGCATTCTTCAGGTTCATGATAGCCTCGGGGACAATAGTGTTGAGACGGCTCTCAATGGAGTGCTCAATGTTCTCCATAGAGTATATTTTGCTTAGCTGGTGTTTCTCGCTCACTAGCTGCAATGCCGTGGACCGCACTTCATCACTAAAGTGTGAGCACAGCTTCTTCTCAAGGTAGTTCTTGCGAAACTCGTTAATTCTCACTTCCATTTCCTTGTTGATACCACTCAGGAGCTCTTGTTCCTTTTTCTCAATAGCTGCCACATTGAGACCATTGGTGTCGATGGTGCCGATAGCTTTTTTGAATTGAGCTTGGGCTATAGTGTGCTCCTGGCTCTCACGCTCGGCAAGTGCTGTGTAAAACTCATTAATATATTCTACACTTGCGCTAAACGTCATCTCGAAAGCTTTCACCGAGAATGTGATGTTGTCGAGAGCAAGCTCGTTGTGGATGTATTCTAGAACTGTAGTGGGGCGTGGCTCTCCTTTCTCATCAATCGTCGCGCACAAGTAGCACATGCCATATTTCACAACATTGCGCATCACACCCAGCTCGGCTGGATAGAGCAAGGCTTCTTTGCTCGCTTGCAATGATGTGAGAGCCGATGGGTCGATACCTGGACTTGTGGTTGTGGCGTCGGCTGGTGGAGCGTCGGTGACTAGTGGCGGAACATCTTCAAGCGTGGGTGGAGCATCAATGACAGGAGGTTCGGAATCACCAAGTGTCTCATCTCCTACAGGAGGTGGCACATCGATGGCAGGTGGCGGTGTGGTCCACTGCTCGGGCGATGTAATTGCGTCGCTTTGCTTACCTTGCAACGCTTGCTGTCGCGCGGCGCGATTGCTCTCACGCTGCTTGCGCTTGAAAGCCTCTTCCTGGTTGAGTTTTATGTTTTTCTGAATCTCTCGCAACAGCACGTCCTCGCTAATTCCAAGCTGGATGCTACACTCGCGGGCATAGACCGAGCGTGCGATGGCATCGGGGATTACTGAGATAGATTTCACCACGTCGCCAATGACGGCGGCTCGCTTGATGGGGTCGCGCTCCGTGCCCTCGAGTAGAATCTTGGTCTTGAAACTAATGAAATCGGTCTCATTATCATTAATGTATTGCTTAAACTCGCTGGCGCTGTGGGTGCGGGCGTAGCTGTCGGGGTCTTCGCCGTCGGGGAGCAAGAGCACCTTGATACTCAAGCCCTCGGCAAGTAGCATGTCGATGCCTCGCAACGATGCGTGGATGCCTGCCGAGTCGCCATCGTAGAGCACGGTGACGTTATCGGTGAAACGATGGATGGCACGAATCTGTCCCTCGGTGAGCGATGTGCCACTCGATGCCACCACATTTTCAATGCCCGCCTGATGCATTGAGATGACGTCGGTATATCCCTCCACGAGGAAGCATTTTTCCTCCTTTACAATGGCACGCTTAGCTTGAAACAAGCCATATAGCTCGCGATTTTTTACATAGACTGTCGACTCGGGAGAATTGAAATACTTGGCAACTTCCTTGGTCTTTTTTAAGGTGCGACCGCCAAAGGCAATTACCTTACCTGCAATGTTCATGATGGGGAACATGACACGTCCATGAAAGCGGTCGAAACCTCCACCGCGGCGGTCATCAATGCACAGACCGGTGTCGAAGAGGAATTTCTTGTTATAGCCTTTAGCTACGGCGGCTGTGTAGAAAGCCTTGCTATTCTCGGGCGAATAGCCCAGGTGAAACTTCTTGATAGTGTCATCGTTAAAACCGCGCTCATAGAAGTAGCTAAGGCCTATGTCTCTACCCTCCTGGGTGTTGAGAAGTTGGTCCTCAAAATATTGCGAGGCAAACTCGTTGAGTACAAGCATGCTCTCACGCTCGGTCTGGGCTGCTTTTTCCTCGCTCGTGAGTTCCTTCTCATGTATCTCGATGTGGTATTTCTTGGCAAGGTAACGCAAAGCCTCGGGATAAGACATCTGCTCATGCTCCATGATAAATCCCACAGGGCTACCTCCCTTGCCACACCCGAAGCAGTGGCAAAACTGCTTGGCTGGTGACACTGAGAACGATGGCGTTTTCTCGTCATGGAATGGACATAAGCCAATGAAGTTTGCACCACGGCGGCGCAAACTCACGAAGTCGCTAACAACTTCCACAATGTCGGCAGTGTCGAGAATTCTATCTACTGTTTCCCTATCAATCATTTTACAACCACAAAGGTAGTGTTTTTTGTCAAACAATTACTAACAATTTAAAACAATTTTAATTTGGTCCTTAGCTAGTGGGGCTTTATGTGCCATGCTACGCATGGAAATTAAAGAGCTGTGCTCTAAAATTAATAAAATGGCGCTACGCGCTATAAATAAATTGTTTTAAATTGTTAGTAATTGAGAAAAGATGCAAGCAATGCGATTAATCTGTTTAATTTGTGGTTTAACTAGTATCACTTGCCCAGGTTGCCCAGGATGCTGCGTGTGAGCTCGCGGGTTATAGTGCGGGTGGCGGCACTTGTGGCGCTCTTGGCAATCTTGCCGGTGCTGGTGGTGGAACTCTTGCGGCTCTTGGTGCCCGACACGGCGTTGCCCACCTTGGTGCCGATGATGGTTGCGATAGTAGCCGTCACGGCAGTGATAATAGCTTTCCAAATCTTGCTAAAGATACCGGGTTTCTTGCTTTCCTTCTCGGCCTCTTTGGCTTCTTTAGCGGCTTGTTTCTCGGCCTCGGCGGTGGCAGCTGCCTCGGCGGCTTCTTTCTCGGCCTTCTCGGTCTCGGCTAGCAACACTTCAAAGGCGCTCTCACGTTCCTTAGCCTCGTCATACTTGCCGTAAATCGTCGAGCGGTTAATGATGCTGTTGCGAGTCATTTGGTCAATAGGACCTATCTGGCTCAGCGGGAACAGTATTTTAGCTCTTTCTACCACTTGTGGCGCACCTTTCTCGTCGAGGAACGACACAAGAGCCTCGCCAGTCTCCAAATTAGAAATAGCTTCTTGCGTGTCGAAATTGGGATTGGCACGGAAAGTCTCGGCGGCAACCTTCACAGCCTTGATGTCGCGAGGGGTGTAGGCACGCATCGCATGCTGAATGCGATTTCCCAGCTGCCCCAGCACAATCTCGGGCAAGTCGGCGGGACTCTGAGTAATGAAGTAAATGCCCACTCCCTTACTGCGCATCAGGCGAATTACTTGCTCAATCTTGTCGACAAGCGCTTTAGACGTGTCTTCAAATAGCATGTGGGCTTCGTCAAAGAAGAATATTAGTTTGGGTTTCTCCATGTCACCCACCTCAGGCAACTTTACATAGAGCTCTGAAATGAGCCACAGCAGGAATGTGGAATAAAGCTTGGGATTGTGTTGCAACTCGTCGGCGGCAAGTACACTCATCATGCCCTTTCCACCCTCGGTGGTGATGAGATCCTGAATGTCAAACGAAGGCTCGCCAAAAAACTTGTCGCCACCCTGGTCCTCAAGCACTAACAGTGAACGCTGAATGGCTCCAATGCTGGCTTGCGACACGTTGCCATACTTGGTGGTGTATTCTGAGGCGTGCTTGCCCACGTAGTCGAGCATCGCACGCAAGTCCTTGATGTCATCAAGCAGTAGCCCACGCTCATCGGCAACCTTGAACACAATGTTTAGAACACCACTCTGCACATCATTAAGCCCTAGCAGGCGAGAGAGCAGCAATGGACCCATGTTTGACATGCGAGTGCGCATGGGGTGACCTTGCTTTCCAAACACGTCATAAAACCTCACCGGGCAACCTTCAAAGTTCAACACCTCGGGGTCCAGTCCAAACTCAGGGATTCTTTTCTCAATAAAACTCGATATTTTTCCTGGCTGGCTGATGCCTGAGAGATCGCCCTTGATGTCGGCCATGAAGCATGGCACACCAGCTTGACAAAAACTCTCGGCAATCACTTGTAGCGAAACAGTTTTTCCAGTGCCGGTAGCACCGGAAATCAACCCGTGGCGGTTTGCCATCTTACCATTAATACAAATTGCTCCCTGTGGCCCATGAGCAATATAAAACTTGTTGTCTTGAGTATACATGATATCTATCGTTAAAGTATAATTATTCTGTGCCTACAAAGATAAATATTTTCTGCTTAACACAAAATGATTTGTAACTAAAATTGTTTTATTATCAATAATTTCTTGAAATCGACTCCCACAAATTTGTGGGTGTTGCTTTTTATTGCTACTTTTGCAACATGATAAACCAAGAGCAAGCAATAAAAGAGATACGTGAAATGCTCAGCAACGGCTTGGCGCCACAAGCTGTGGAGCAGTGCGACAAGTTAATTGGCAGCCTTGTGGATGATGAGCACAACAAGCTGTGCCTGGCACAGCTCTATTACCTGCGTGGTAACGGCTTTCACCGCATGGGCGACAGGCGCAAGGCGATGAACAGCTACCTGGAGGCCATCGACCGCGACCCCAGCAGCCCCGCTAAGCTAGCCTATAACAACATAATCGAAATACTTGATTTCTACAACCACGACCTCTATAATCCTTGATCCTTTTTGATGAATTTTAAGCGAAGCGCCCATTACTACTGAACAATGGGGGCGTGCTTCGCACTTAAAATTAAATTAAAATTAGCTATTGTAGAAAGATAAAAATTTTTAGATTAATTTTAATTAATTTTAAGCGAAGCGCCCATTACTACTGAAAGGGGGCATGCGCAGCATGGCGCAACCCGACAAAGGGGGGCGTGTTTCGCACTCAATAAAGGGGATAAGTCAATGGTTTGCATAGCGTTTTAATTAGGTGAATATTATAATACTATGTATTATTCAATTATTTTTTGTATTTTTGCGCTCTAATTAAAAGAGAGTAACTGAAGTTTATACCCTTGTAGCACGATTTTAGAGATAAAAATATATGCTAGATCTTTTGTTCGAAACAAGCTGGGAAGTTTGCAATAAAGTGGGGGGCATCTACGCGGTGCTGTCGACTAAAGCAAAGACTTTGCAGAGGCTATATCCCGACAATGTGGTTTTTATAGGTCCCGACTTGTGTGGCGACGCTCCTAATCCATTGCTCGACGAGGTAGCTACACCACTTGATGAGTGGAAACATCAAGCGTCGCTTCCCGCTGGCATGACTGTGAAGACCGGGCGCTGGCGTGTTCCGGGAAATCCTCTTGCCATCCTTGTGGGCTATAATGCTCTCTATGTGTATCGCAACGAGCTCTTTGCCGAGATGTGGCGACTCTATGGAGTAGACTCGCTACATGCCTATGGCGACTATGACGAGTCGTGTATTTTCTCTTATGGCGCGGCTCTTGTCATTGAGAGTATTGTTAACTACAAGAAGTCGAGCCGGGTGGTAGCACACTTCGACGAGTGGACTACAGGCATGGGACTGCTCTATGTGAAGTCGCGCTTGCCACAAGTGGCGACAGTGTTCACCACTCATGCTACAAGCATCGGACGCAGCATCTGTGGCAACGGCAAGCCACTCTACGACTACATGGCTGGATATAATGGTGACCAAATGGCGCAGGAGCTTAACATGGAGTCGAAGCACTCGCTCGAGAAAAGTGCCGCTCACGAGGCCGACGTGTTTACCACAGTGAGTGATGTCACGGCACGCGAGTGTGAACAACTGCTTGAGCGACGCCCGGTGGTCACTCCCAATGCCTTCGAGCAAAACTATGTGCCCAAGGGAGCTAAATACACCGCCACGCGTCGCGAGGCTCGCAAGCGCCTGCTGGCGGTGGCTAGCGCACTCAGTGGTGAGCAATTACCCTCCGACGCGTTGCTCGTTGCCACATCGGGGCGCTGTGAGATGCGCAATAAGGGTATAGACCTCTATCTCGACACCATGAACGTGCTGAGGCACAGGTCGGCAAAAGAGCTCTCACGCCCTATAGTGGCATTTGTGCTAGTCCCGGGCTGGACCCGTGAGGCACGTCACGACTTGCGCGACGCTCTCGACCGCGACAAGGCGGTGGGATTGTTCAACCCCATCATCACCCACACCATTCACAATCAGGATAGCGATGCCATCTACAGCAAAATGAACTACCTGGGGTTCCGCAATAGTGACAATGAGCCGGTGAAGGTGATTTATGTTCCCAGCTATCTCAATGGCGACGACGGCATCTTTAACATGACCTACTATAACCTGCTCACGGGTTTTGACCTCTCTATTTTCCCTTCTTACTACGAGCCTTGGGGCTATACTCCGCTCGAGAGTGTGGCGATGGGAGTGCCAGCAATCACTACCAATCTCGCTGGATTTGGGCAGTGGGTAGAGAAAGAGTTGGGCAATGATGCCGGCAAGACTGGCGTGAAGGTCATTCATCGCACCGACTCAAACTACGACCAAGCTCTTGCACAGATTGTGGAATGTGTGCTAGATGTAGCTCACATGACAACCCCTGAGCATGACCGCTTGCGGCGCAATGCTAAGGCCACATCTAAGCGTGCCACATGGGATAACTTCATGGCTAGCTATATTACCGCCTATCAAGAGGCTTTAAATCTTGCTCAAGCTCGCTAAATAATATTGTTTATAACAATTTGAAAATATAATAAATTTAATATATGAAAATTAAAGTCAGTAACACAAACTCTCCAGTGTGGAGAAGTCTTACAGTGAAAAGTGAACTGCCCGAAAAGTTGAAGAAACTTGACGAGCTCTCTAAAAACCTGTGGTGGGTGTGGAACAGCGAGGCTAAAGCAATGTTCCATTACCTCGACCGCGACATTTGGCGCGCATCGGGTGAGAACCCCGTGATGATGCTTCAGCGCATGTCGGCTGCTCAACTCGAAGAACTGAGCAAAGATGAAGACCAAGTAAAGAAAATTGATACTATATATTCTCACTTCAAGGATTACATGAACCAGCCCATGCGCACCGAGTACCCATCGGTAGCTTATTTCAGCATGGAGTATGGCTTGTGTAACGCCCTCAAGATCTATAGTGGAGGCTTGGGAATTCTGGCTGGCGACTACGTGAAAGAAGCTAGTGACCGACGCATCAACATGACAGCGGTGGGCTTCTTGTATCGATATGGGTACTTCACCCAAACTCTCTCGATGGATGGCCAGCAAATTGCAAACTACGAGCCCCAAAACTTTAACCAGTTGCCCATTGAGCCTGTGATTGACAAGGACGGGCAGCAAATGGTGCTTGAAGTACCTTATCCTGGACGCGTGGTCTATGCCAACATTTGGAAGGTGAACGTGGGTCGCATCAACCTCTACCTTCTCGACACCGACATTGACAAGAATAGTGACTTTGACCGCTCTATCACTCACCAGCTCTATGGTGGCGACTGGGAGAATCGCATCAAGCAAGAGTATTTGCTAGGCATTGGTGGCGTGCTCATGCTCAAGAAGCTAGGCATCAAAGCGCAAATTTATCACTGCAACGAGGGCCATGCAGCACTGCTCAACCTGCAACGCCTGGTTGACTACGTTCAGGACGAGGGCTTGAACTTCCAGGAGGCGCTGGAGGTGGTGCGCGCTTCGTCGCTCTACACCGTTCACACTCCTGTTCCGGCAGGTCACGACTACTTCGACGAGGACCTCTTCGGACGCTACATGGGCGAGTTCCCCGCCAAGCTGGGTATCACCTGGAATGACCTGATGAACATGGGTCGTGAGAACCCCGACACTCAAGAGAAATTCTCAATGAGCGTGTTTGCTCTCAACACCACTCAGGAATCGAATGGTGTGAGCTGGCTCCACGGCGAGGTGTCGAAGAAAATGTTTGCTGGTGTGTGGAAGGGATATGCCCCCGAGGAATCGCATGTGGGATATGTCACTAATGGTGTTCACATGCCCACCTGGGCGGCTTCGGAATGGAAAGAGTACTACGCTAAGGTGTTCGGCGCCAACTATCTTGATAAGCAAGAAGATATGCAGACCTGGGCACCCATCCAGAATGTCCCCGACGAGGAAATATGGGACCTGCGCATGCGCTTGAAGAACAAGTTCATAAACTTCGTTCGTCGCGACTTCCGCGCCACTTGGCTTAAGAACCAGGGCGACCCCACTCGCATCATGTCGATTGTGGACAAAATCAACCCCGATGCTCTGCTCATTGGTTTTGCGCGTCGCTTTGCTACCTACAAGCGTGCTCACTTGCTCTTTACCGACCTTAACCGCCTCTCGCGCATTGTCAATAATGAGAAATTCCCTGTTCAGTTTATCTTCGCAGGTAAAGCGCATCCTGCCGACGGTGCCGGTAAAGACTTGATTAAGCGCATCGTTGAGATTTCTAAGATGCCTGAGTTCCTGGGCAAGATTATATTCCTTGAGAACTACGACATGACAGTGTCGAAGCGTCTTATCACTGGTGTTGACATCTGGCTCAACACTCCCACACGCCCACTCGAGGCATCGGGAACCAGTGGCGAGAAGGCCGAGATGAATGGATTGCTCAACTTCTCGGTGCTCGACGGATGGTGGTACGAGGGCTATCGCGAGCGCGCTGGCTGGGCTCTGACTGCTCACCGCACCTATACCGACCAGAGCATGCAAGACAAGCTCGATGCGGCTACTATCTACTCCATGCTCGAGAACGAGATTATTCCACTTTACTTCGCTAAGAACTCTAAGGGCTATTCGCCCGAGTGGATTCAGTATATCAAGAACTCTATCTCGCAAATTGCGCCTAACTACACCATGTCGCGCATGATGCGTGACTACATCGACCGTTTCTATGCTCCCGAGGCGGCACGCAGCAAGAAACTTCGTGCCAACGACTATGCGCTGGCTCGCGAAATCGTGGCTTGGAAAGAGCATGTGGTTGAAAACTGGGACAACGTGGCGGTTGAAGACATGCAGCTGAGCGAGAGCTTCTACGACATCGCTAGCAACAACGGCAACGTGGAAGCTACCGTCAAGCTCAACACCGCAGGCTTGGGCCGCAGTGTGTGCCTCGAACTCGTCGTTTATCACGTAGTTGATGGTGAGACTAAGTTCCACAGTACCCTGCCCATGAAGGTGGTGGAAGAAGATGGCGACATCCTCACTTACGTCCTGAAAGACCAAGTCAAGGACACTGGCATCTTCCGTCTCTCGTTCCGTGCTTATCCCTGGAACAAGAATCTGCCCAACCGCCAGGACTTCGCCTACCTCAAGTGGTTCTAACGGTTAGCCCCAATTCTAATTGACCTAGTTAGGTTAAATTCATGACTAGAAACAAATGCCCCCTGGCACTGCCAGCGGGGCATTTGTTTGCTCACGACAATTCAGCTCAATTAGCCCTTGGGGTATAGCTTCTTAATCAAATCGTTGCGACGCATTTTCTTAAGTGAGCGGATGATGCTTGCTTTGTACTGCTTGTCATACCAGAAGAAATACTTGCGCTGAGCGAGCTTCTCTTCCTTGCTGTGGGCGCAGTAAATGGGCTGTAGCGTGTAGGGGTGCAGACCCGTGTAGAACGCCTCGGTGGCTACCGTCATGGGCGTGGGAGTGAAGTCTTGCACCTGCTCCAGGTGGAAGTTTAGCTCCTTGGTAAGCGCGGCGAGTTCGGCCATGTCCTCCTCGTGGCATGCCGGATGCGACGAGATGAAATAAGGGATAAGTTGCTGGTTGAGATGATAACGCTCGTTCACGCGGTCAAAGATGCGCTTGAATTGCCTGAAGAGATCAAACGAGGGCTTGCGCATAACGCTCAACACGGCATCGCTAGTGTGCTCAGGAGCTACTTTCAATCGTCCCGACACATGGAAGCGGATTAGCTCCTCGTTATATCGCGCGTTGGCACGGTCCACCTCGGGGTCGCCGTTGCGGTGCATCGACAGGTCATATCGCACGCCACTACCCACAAACGACTTCTTCACCGCTGGCAAGGCATCCACGCTGTGGTATATGTCGAGCAAGGGACGATGATCATTATTGAGGTTGGGGCACGGCTTGGGATGCAGGCACGACGGCCTTGTGCAACGCCGGCATCGTTCTAAGTCGTGCCCTTGCATGCGATACATGTTGGCACTGGGACCACCCAGGTCGCTGATGTAGCCCTTGAAATCATCCATTTGAGTCACTTGCTTCACTTCGCGCATTATCGACTCCTTGCTTCGCGAAGCGATAAACTTGCCCTGGTGGGCACTAATGGTGCAGAAGGCGCAACCGCCAAAGCAGCCACGGTGCATGCACACCGAGTGGCGAATCATCTCGTAGGCGGGGATGCGCTTACCACGATAGCGAGGGTGGGGCAGGCGAGTGTAAGGCAGGTCAAATGAGGCATCCACCTGCTCGGTTGTCATGGGGGGATTCATGGGATTGACCTTTATTGCCACGTCGCCACAGGCTTGCCACAGCGTGTGTCCATGCCATCGATTACTCTCAATCTCAATGTTACGGAAATTCTCGGCTTGGCATCGCTTCAGGCTAAGGCATTGCTCAAATGAGTGCAGAATGATGTTGTCGTCGTCGGTTGCGAGTGGCATCTCGCTCAAGGGACGTCGCACCACGGTTTGGGGTATGTAGGTCAAATCTTCTATCTTGGCACCGGCGCTGAGCGCGTCGGCAATGGCTACCGTAGCCATTTCTCCCATGCCGTAACACACCATGTCGACTGGCGCACTCTGCATGATAGGGGGCATGAGGCGGTCTTGCCAGTAGTCGTAGTGCGACAGTCGCCTTAGCGAGGCCTCAATGCCGCCAGCAATGACTGGCACCGTGGGGAAGAGCTTTTTCAGTATCTCGCTATAGACGATAGTGGGATAGTCGGGACGGGCACCGGAGCGACCGTCGGGGGTGTAGGCATCGTCGCTGCGACGCCGTCGGTTGGCAGTGTAGTGGTTCACCATCGAGTCCATTGCGCCTGCCGACACGCCAAAGAACAGCCTGGGCTGTCCCAGCTTGCGAAAATCGCGCAGGTCGTCGCGCCAGTTGGGCTGTGGAACTATCGCCACCCTATAACCATGCGCTTCGAGCACACGACCAATGACTGCGGTCCCCATCGATGGGTGATCAATATAGGCATCGCCAGTGAAGAGAATCACGTCGATGTAATCCCATCCCAGGTGGTCAATTTCCTTCTTGGTGGTGGGCAACCATTGTCCTTCGATATGTCGATTCTTATCTTGCACTATATATCGTGTGTGGTTGGATGAGAATTAAAGGGTTGTGAGTTAAGTGTGATAATGTCAGCTAGTTTGCTCGTTAGCTAGTTTTTCTTGCAGTTTTAGAATTTCGTCGCGGTACTGTGCGGCGGCGAGGAATTCCATGTTCTTGGCGGCTGCCACCATTTGTGCCTTGAGGTGCTCAATGGTCTTCTCCAGGTCTTGTGGTTTCATGTAAGCAATCACAGGGTCGGCTGCTATACCAGCGGTGTGATCAAACTCAGCCTTCACTTGCTGCTGCAGTGACGTGGTGTTGAGCACGTTGCTCTCATATTTGCGAGCATGCTTGCGTGTCTCATCGCTGGCGCTCATGTTAGTGTCGACGCCAATTATCGAGTTGCGAGCCTTGACAATGGCTTGAGGAGTGATGCCATGCTCCTCGTTGTAGTGCAGCTGCAGGGTGCGCCGTCGCTCAGTCTCGTCAATGGTGCGACGCATGGAGTCAGTAATCTTGTCGGCATACATGATAACCTCGCCATTCAGGTTGCGTGCCGCGCGTCCGGCAGTTTGGGTCAATGAGCGATGTGAGCGCAAGAAGCCTTCCTTGTCGGCATCGAGAATCGCTACCAGCGACACCTCGGGCAAGTCAAGTCCTTCGCGCAACAAGTTCACACCCACTAGCACGTCTATTACTCCCAGTCGCAAGTCGTCTATAATTTGTATGCGGTCCATCGTTTCCACATCGCTGTGCATGTAGGCGCACTTGATGTCGATTTTCGCCAGATAGTTGGTAAGTTCTTCGGCCATGCGCTTGGTAAGCGTGGTAACGAGTACACGCTCACGGTTGTCGACTCTAATCTCTATCTCGTGGATGAGGTCGTCGATTTGACCTAACGAGGGGCGCACAGTGATCTTTGGGTCGAGCAGCCCGGTGGGGCGGATGATTTGCTCGGTTACAACACCTTCACATTTTTCGAGCTCGTAGTCGGCAGGAGTGGCGCTCACGTAGATGGTTTGGTGTGTGAGGGCTTCAAACTCGGTGAATGTGAGTGGGCGGTTGTCGCGAGCGGCATCGAGGCGGAACCCGTAGTTCACCAGCGTGTCCTTGCGCGAGCGGTCGCCACCGTACATGGCTCGCACCTGTGGCACTGTGGCATGGCTCTCGTCGATGATGGTGAGGAAGTCGTGAGGCAGGTAATCAAGCAAGCAATAGGGGCGAGCTCCCGGCTCACGCCCATCAAAGTAGCGTGAATAGTTCTCAATACCTGAGCAATATCCCACCTCGCGAATCATTTCCAGGTCGTAGGTCACGCGCTCACGCAACCGCTTTGCTTCCACCGGGCGATTCTCGCGATAAAACATGTCGACTTGCGTGCCCAGGTCAACGTCGATCTTGCCGAGCGCGCTCGCCATGCTTTCCTTGCTGGTGACGAAAATGTTGGCGGGGTAGATGTTGAAGCCTTCAACCGTCTCTCGGGGCATGAGCGTGAGGGGATCGAGAAGCTGCATGCTCTCTATCTCTTCGCCCCAAAAGATGACTCGCAACACGGCATCAGTGTCGGCAATCATCACGTCGACGGTGTCGCCTTTCACCCTGAATGTGCCCATCGAGAGCTCATACTCGTTGCGGCTGTAGAGGGCATCTACCAGGCGGCGCAGGAATGTGTCGCGACCAATGCGGTCGCCCACCTTGAGGCGAACAATGTTGGTCTCGATGTTTTGCGGATTGCCCATGCCATAGAGGCACGACACGCTCGACACCACTATCACGTCGCGCCTGCCCGAGAGTAGCGCGGTCACTGTCGCTAAGCGCAGGCGGTCAATCTCTTGATTGATTGCCAGGTCTTTCTCTATGTATTTGTCGCTTGAGGGCAGGTAGGCCTCGGGCTGGTAGTAGTCGTAGTAGGAGACAAAATATTGTACCGAGTTCTCGGGGAAAAACGACTTAAACTCGGCATAGAGTTGCGCCGCCAGCGTCTTGTTGTGCGACAAGACAAGGGTGGGGCGGTTGGTCTGGGCAATGACATTAGCCATGGTGAACGTTTTACCCGACCCTGTCACACCCAGTAGCGTTTGATAGGGCATGCCGCTATTCACGCCATCCACAAGTTCCTTGATAGCCTGTGGCTGGTCGCCCGTGGGAGCATATTGCGAGTGTAGCTTAAAATCCATTATACGTGCTCAAAAAAATAAAATCACTGCAAAGGTAATATAATTCCTTAATACCGGCAATACTAACCGCCCCGCGTGATGTTTTGCTTGAGCGATGAGTGTGTGTGGTTTAAAGCCCCGTTAATACTTTTTTACAAGAAAAAGTGTGCTATTTTTACATGCTTAATGATTTTTTTTGTATTTTTGCAAGCTGAAAAGCTAGGTAATAATTAGAATTTAGCCACTAAGGTTGGCAAAACATCTACCGCAACTCTAAAGATTTATGAAGTTATTACAACAGAAGTTGGCAAGCTACACTGAGCCCCAGAAGGCTAAAGCAGCTGGTATTTATCCTTACTTCCGCGCTATCTCGAGCGAGCAAGACACTGAGGTTATCATCAATGGCAAGAAGGTGCTCATGTTTGGCTCCAATTGCTATTCGGGTTTGGTCAACGACCCCCGTGTGCGTGAGGCTGCCATTCAGGCTACAATGAAGTACGGCACAGGTCTTGCCGGTTCACCATTTCTTAATGGTACTCTCGACATCCACAAGGACCTTGAGAAGAAGCTTGCGGCCTATGCCGGCAAGGAAGATGCCATGATTTATAGCACAGGTTTTGAGGTGAACTTGGGTGTGGTTTCGTGCTTGACAGGTCGCGAAGACTACATCTTGTGGGACGAGCAGGATCACGCGTCGATTATTGAGGGGCGTCGCCTGTCGTTCTCGCAGTCGCTCAAGTATAAGCACAACGACATGGCTTCGCTCGAGGCTCAACTCAAGAAATGTAACCCCGACAAGGTGAAACTCATTGTCACCGATGGCGTGTTCTCAATGGAAGGTGATGTGTGCAAGTTGCCCGATATTGTAGACTTGGCTCACAAGTACAACGCTAGCATCATGGTTGATGAAGCGCATGGCATAGGCGTCTTTGGCAAGGGCGGTCGTGGCGTGTGTGACCACTTCGGGTTGACCGATGAGGTAGACCTTATCATGGGTACCTTCAGCAAGTCGTTTGCTTCGCTGGGAGGATTTATCGCTACCGATGAGGTTATTACTAACTACCTGCGTCATCACAGCCGTAGCTACATTTTCACCGCCAGCATCACTCCAGCCTCGACAGCTGCCGTGAGCGCCGCTCTCGACATCATGCTTGCCGAGCCCGAGCGCCAAGAACGCTTGTGGGAAAACACTCATTATGCTCTCGATGGTTTCCGCCAGATGGGGTGCGAGATTGGTCACACCGAGACACCAATTATTCCTCTATTCATTCGTGACAACAATCTCACCTTCCTTATCACCCGTGAGCTACTTGATGAGGGAATATTTGTAAATCCTGTTGTGTCGCCTGCTGTTGCTCCAACCGACACACTTATTCGCTTTAGCCTGATGGCTACTCACACTCGCGAGCAGGTGACAACAGCGCTTGAGAAGATACACAAGGTTTTCAGCAGTCACAATCTCATCCCTTGAAGTAAAAGATAATTTAACGTGGGTTCGACGAAAATAAATAGCTGTATATCAAGATGCTCCTCTAAGATAGAGGAGCTGTCGCGAAGCGACTGAGGAGTATGATTTCCTTGCGAGAAAGTTTCATACTCCCCCCGGCCCCCTCTATCTTAGAGGGGGAGTTGCTAACGCAGTGATTTTCAAACGATAAATTCATCGAACTCACGTTAATTAAATAATAAGGATGTGTCACTTGCTGTCACATCCTTTTTTCATAAAATATATGTTTGTCGACAAGATTCAATCTTTCATTAAAGAGCGCGACCTAATAGAGCCTACACTGCCTGTGCTGGTGGCACTGAGTGGCGGTGCCGACTCGGTGGCGCTGTTGCGAGTGCTCATGACCATGGGTTACGACTGCCAGGCGGCGCATTGCAATTTCCACTTGCGAGGCGACGAGAGTAATCGCGACGAGCGCTTTGTTACCCTCTTGTGCCATGAGTTGGGAGTACCACTAGAGGTTAAGCACTTTGATGTTGAAGGCTGTATGCGCGAGCGTCACATCTCAATGGAGATGGCTTGCCGTGAGTTGCGCTACAGCTGGTTTGAGGAGTTGATGAGCGCGCATCAGTGTGGGTGCATTGCTGTTGCTCACCACAGCGACGACAACATAGAAACCTTTTTCCTCAACGCGCTTCGTGGCACAGGCTTGGCAGGGGTAGCAGCAATGAAGCCTCGCAATGGCAATGTGGTTCGCCCATTGTTGTGTGTTTCGCGCGGCGAAATTGTCGCTTGGCTTCAAGAACTGGGACAAAGTTTTGTTACCGATAGCACTAACCTTGAAAACGATGCCCTTCGCAACCGCTTGCGCAATGTGGTTTTGCCGGCACTCTACGGCGAGTTTCCTGGAGCACAGTCGTCACTGCTCACAACAATAGAAAACCTGTCGCGTTGCAACGATTTGTATCGTGAGAGCGTGGGCGTGATGCGTAATATCGTGAGCGATCGAGATGGCGACAGCTTGACAATCGACCTTGAGATTTTAGCGAGCTTTGATAACCGCGAGATGCTTCTATATGAAATACTCAAGCCCCTTGGGTTTAATGCCGGGCAATGTGCCTTAATGCTCACATGTGGGGTGGGGCGCCATTTTGTGTCGCAGTCTCACAAAGCCATGATAAATCGAAACACCATTGAGGTAATTCCCATTGCCGAGAATGATGATAAGGTATATGTCATCAGCTTTGATGAACGTGTGATTGAGAAACCTGTACGCATTGAGGTTAATCGCATCAATAACACACCTTTCTCGCCCACTATGGTAGATGGAAAAAACAAGGTGGCTTTTGATAACGAACTGCTTGACTGCTCGCAGGTGGTGTTGAGGCACTGGCGCGAAGGCGACCGCTTCAAGCCATTCGGTATGCATGGCACAAAACTGGTGAGTGATTTGTTTACTGACTTAAAACTCAGTGAGAAAGAAAAACATGATGCCTGGCTTCTTGATGCCGATGGGCAAATAGTGTGGGTGCTGGGCTACCGAGCCTCTCAACATTACGCCGTTAAGTCTCAGTCATTGAGTTATCTGCTCTTATCGATTTGAAAAACAGCGTCTAGCTTGGCGTCAATGTTGCTGTTTTCCATTTCTTTAAGTCTAGTGATAGCTTTGAGCATGCGGTTAAGGCTTGCCTCATTCTTAACTATCACGCGCTTATCTGTGTCAAGCAAGTAGAAAAGTGGCATCGTCATTAGATCGTAGGTTTGCTTGGTTTCCACTTCTTGCTTGAAATCCCATCCATTGATAATATATTGTGGGAATGGCTCTAGGTGCCACTCCTGAGTGTTGTCGTAGGGGTAAATGCCAAGCACCGTGAGCATGCCATCGCTCACTAGCGACTTGAGCGTGGAGCATGTGTCAAGCCGCTCCTTGACCTTAGCACACGAGAAACATTCAGGGTCATTAAAATAAATTAGTGTGTAGGCTGTGCTAATGTCACTGAGCCTGTGGTGGCTACCGTCTAGAGTTTCATATTCAATGTCGGTGACTATAGTTCCAGGGGCGTTCTTTCTAACGACCTCCAGCAAGGATTGTGAGCGCAAGCGCTCGTTATCGTTGAGGCACGAGGCTGTGCTTCCATGCTCTATCAGCAGCTTGAAGAGTTCCTCGTTGTGAGTGTCCCATGTGGGCTCGCTCAGCATCTCCTCGCAGCTTGCCACCATGTTCTTATACACCTTTTTACCTGCCACATTTGCCTCATCGAGCATTGCGCAAAACGCCTTTAGTGCCTCGTGTCTTGGCATGGCTTCAATGTGTTCCACGTGCTTGACGGGATTAACCATCTGTCCCCATGCCAGGGCATTGATAAGTGTCATTGCACCCACCACTATAAGCCTCAATGTGTTGCTAAGCTGAAGTTTCATGTGGCAAATATACTCAACTTTAACGTTTTGCGTAGCAGATTAAATGCTAAAAAAACAAAACATGCAATACTGGCAATATTTTTTGCAAGTTTAAAATAAAAACAATATTTTTGTAAAAATATTAACCATATAAAACCGAATAGGAGATGGAAAAAGCATTTAAAATTATTGGGATAGCGTTAGTTCTTGTAATGGTTGTGGGGGTGCTCTCTACTCAAGCACGCACTAAACAAAAAAGGCGTGTTGCCAAGAAAGAGAAAATAATTAAAAAAACCGTGAAAAATGCATCTTGCGCCCTGCTGATGGTGGAATATAGTTACCAGGGGATGATGCGTGAACCTTTTACATCAGTGCGAGTGGAACGAGAGGCTGGAAAGGTTGTCCTCACTGCATTCGGTACAATGGAAGGTGACAAGAAATTTGATGTGAACGATGGTGAGATTTTGCTTCAAGAGGCTGAGAAAATTATCCTCGAAGAAAAAATGCTTGACTATGCCGCTAGCTATAGCCTGGACTCAAATATTCAGGTGCTTGACGGCAGTAGCTGGAGCTTTAGAGCAACTTTTGCCGATGGACGAAAAGTGAATAGTACAGGGCAAAATGTCTCGCCCGAAGGCAAAGGACTTGGCAAAATGCGCATGCTACTTTACGATAAAGCCGAGCAGCTACTCAATGCCAAGCATGGAAACTAGATGTAAACAAGCTGCTGATATCTTATAATTCTTGGCTCTAAAAAATAAGTCCTCGTCGCAATGTGTGAGTGTCGCGACGAGGACTATTGTATTAAAACCTGTTGATTTTTACTTGTTTACCTGGAAGCGGTTGAAACCGTCTTTAAGGTGTGCAACCACTTGATTAGCGGCAGCAAGTCCAGCGTTGATGTTGGCCTCGGCGGTTTGAGCACCCATCTTCTTGGGAGTGAAGAACACTCTCTCAGGGAACTTCTCTTCGAGCTCGGCAGCATTGTCGGGCTTAACGTCGGCAATATAGCGCAGGTCGGCACGCTCCTCGAGAACAGCCATTAGGTCTTCCTCGTTGATGACCTCCTTGCGAGCTGCGTTAATCAGTGTTCCATTCTTGGGCATGAGCTCAAGAAGTGCACGATTTACCGACTTGCGAGTTTGGTCATTGGCTGGAATGTGAAGGCTCACGTACTGGTTGTTCTTGTAAAGGTCTTCAACAGAGTGAACTGGAATAATGCCATCGGCTGTCATCACCTCGTCTTTTACAAATGGATCGAGGGCGCTAACCTTCATGTCAAATCCCTTAGCGATGCGTGCCACGTTGCGACCCACAGCACCATAGGCATGAATACCCAGAGTCTTGCCCTTGAGCTCTGTACCCGAAGTGCCGTTGTAGCGGTTGCGGATGAGCGATACAAGCATGCCAAACACGAGCTCGGCAACGGCGTTAGCGTTTTGACCAGGAGTGTTCATCACGCACACACCATGCTTTGTTGCCTCTTCAAGGTCGATGTTGTCATATCCAGCGCCAGCGCGCACTACCACCTTGAGTTGTGGAGCTGCGTCAAACACCTCTTTGTCTACCTTGTCGCTGCGCACGATGAGTCCAGCACAGTCTTTAACGGCGTTAATCATGTCTTGTTTAGTACCTTTCTCAACGAGTACCAGCTCATGACCACCTTGTTCTACAACTTCGCGGATGCCAGTAACGGCAGCTGCTGCAAATGGTTTCTCAGTTGCAACTAAAATTTTCATAGCTTGAATATATTATAAAATGTGTTATATAATATAATGTGTAATATTAATGCTTGTTCTCAAACTCCTTCATGGCGTCAACAAGAACCTTCACGCTCTCGAGAGGCAGTGCATTGTAGAGAGATGCACGGAAGCCACCCACGCTGCGGTGTCCCTTAATGCCAACGATGCCCTTAGTGCCGGCAAAGTCGATGAAGTCTTTCTCAAGCTCTTTGTACTCGGGCTTCATCACGAAGCAAACGTTCATGATTGAACGGCTGTCGGCATGTGTAGTGCCCACAAACATGCGGCTTGAATCGATTGCGTCGTAGAGGCATGCTGCTTTCTCCTCGTCGATGCGTTGCATCTCTTTCACGCCACCAAGGTCCTTGAGCCAGCGCAGTGTCTGCAAGGCTGTGAAGATGGGGAGTACGGGAGGTGTGTTGAACATTGAGCCCTTGTCAATGTGAGTTTGATAGTTGAGCATGGTGGGGATTGCACGGTCTACCTTGCCCAGGATGTCCTTCTTGATGATGATGAAGGTAACACCAGCGGGAGCGAGGTTCTTTTGAGCTCCACCATAGATGAGAGCATACTTCGAAACATCAACTGGACGCGAGAAGATATCGCTTGACATGTCGGCTACCAATGGTACGTTCACATCAAGGTCTTCACGCAACTCAGTACCGTAGATGGTATTGTTGGTTGTGATATGAAGATAATCAGCATCGGCGGGAACAGTGAAGTTCTTTGGATACCAAACGTAGTTGTCTTCCTTCGACGATGCAACAACTTCAACCTCGCCAAAGAGTTTGGCTTCCTTAATAGCCTTGTTAGCCCATGTACCACTGTCGACATAGGCAGCTTTAGTTTTAAGCAGGTTGTAAGGAACCATGCAGAACTGAGTGCTTGCGCCACCGCCCAAGAACACTACCTCATATCCCTCGGGGATATCGAGCAGCTCTTTAAACAATGCTTGTGCCTCATCCATTACAGCCTGGAACTCCTTGCTGCGGTGTGAGATTTCAAGAACAGATAAGCCTGTGCCGGCAAAATCACGAATGCCCTCAATTGTCTTATCAATAGCATACTGACTTAAAATTGATGGGCCTGCATAGAAATTGTGCTTCTTCATAAAAATAGTTGTTTTTTAGTAAAATTAATTAGTTAATTCTTTTTGGCAAAATTACCTATTTTTATTGACTCAGCAACAATAAAAGCGAAAAAGAAATTATGTTATAAAACATAATCATTTTGTCACGATAGTGCCATTTTTGCCATTTTTTAGCCCACTTTTGTTTTAATATCTCCTTTTTAAATAGACTTTTAAGGTAAATGTTAATTAAATTTCAGTTTTAAACTAAATTTTGTTACAAGTTTAAATTTAATAAAAGGCTGTGAAAAATGGATAAAACTTAATTTTATGCTAAAAAACATCTTTTTTAGAAGTCGTTATTACGTAATTTTACTATAATTTTGTGATGTTCTTTAAAAACATAATTAATTTTTAAAACCATTATTTTAAATCATTTCAATCATGAACGTTGAAAAAATTATGGCCAACCTGGAGGCTAAACACCCAGGCGAATCAGAGTATCTGCAAGCTGTACGTGAAGTTCTTGAATCAATCGAGGAGGTATACAACCAGCATCCTGAGTTTGAGAAAGCTAAGATCGTAGAGCGTATGGTAGAGCCAGAGCGCATCTTCACATTCCGTGTAACCTGGATCGACGATAAGGGTGAGGTTCAAACTAACCTCGGTTATCGCGTTCAGTTCAATAGCGCTATTGGCCCCTACAAGGGTGGTCTCCGCTTCCACAAGGCTGTTACCCCTTCAATGCTGAAGTTCCTTGGTTTCGAGCAGACTTTCAAGAACGCACTTACTACTCTGCCTATGGGCGGTGGTAAGGGTGGCTCTGACTTCGATCCAGTTGGCAAGAGCGACGCTGAAATCATGCGTTTCTGCCAGGCTTTCATGCTTGAGCTTCGTCACAACATTGGTCCTGATCAGGATGTTCCCGCTGGTGACGTTGGCGTTGGTGGTCGTGAGATTGGTTATCTCAATGGTATGTATCAGAAACTGGCTCGCCGCTATCACACTGGTGTTCTCACTGGTAAGGGCGAGACTTGGGGTGGTTCTATCCTCCGTCCCGAGGCTACTGGTTATGGTGCACTCTATTTCACTCAACACCTTCTTCACAAGGCTGGTAAGGACATCAAGGGCATGAAGGTTGCTCTCTCTGGCTTCGGTAACGTAGCTTGGGGTGCTTCAAAGAAGGCCGTTGAGCTTGGCGCTAAGGTTGTTGCCATCTCTGGTCCCGACGGTGTTTGCGAGATTCCTGAAGGCATCACTCCCGAGATGATCGACTACATGCTCGTGATGCGTGCTTCTAACCGCAACAAGGTTCAAGACATGGCCGACAAGTTCCCTGGCAAGGCTAAGTTCACTGCTGGCAAGAAGGCTTGGAGCATTCCTTGCGACATCGCTCTTCCTTGCGCATTCCAGAACGAGCTTAGCGAGGACGACGCTAAGGAGTTGAAGGCTAATGGTTGCTGGTGCTGCTGCGAGGTATCGAACATGGGTTGCCAACCCGGCGCTATCCACTTCTTCCAGAAGAATGGCGTTCTCTTCGCTCCTGGCAAGGCCGTTAACGCTGGTGGTGTAGCTACCTCTGGTCTTGAGATGACTCAGAATGCTGCTCACCTGAGCTGGTCGGCTAAGGAAGTTGACGAGAAACTTCACTGGATCATGGAGAACATCCACGAGCAGTGCGTTAAGTTCGGTACTCAGGCCGATGGCACTATCGACTATGTTAAGGGTGCTAACATTGCCGGCTTCATGAAGGTTGCTCAGGCTATGCTGGAGCAGGGTGTTATCTAATTTAGATTATACACACACTACTCTAATTTGCCGCAACACCTCCAGGAGGTAAAGGACAAATTTAACAGAATGTCCGCTCTCGAAAAAAATCGGGGCGGACATTTGCTTTGTTGTTGCAAAACTGCTACTTTTGCACCAGTAATATCGTTTGTTTAACTAAAACATGTTAGAATTATGAAGAAATTTTTACTTTTGAGTCTTGTAGCTCTAGTCGCAACATTCAGCGCAAGTGCCGCAAAGGGCGAGAAAGCCTTTGGAGCTCAGTTTGACTATGCCACTAAAAAATCAATGGTGGGTCTTGGGCTTAACTTCCAGTATGAGTTTGTTGATAATGTGCGTATTGAGCCGGAGTTTATCTATTATTTCAAGAACGAAGGCATCGACGCATTTAATTTAAATCTCAATTTTCACTATCTCATTCGCACTAGTCGCAGTTTTGCTATCTATCCACTAGCTGGCTTCTCTTACGCAAGAATTAGTGACGACTTTGGAGGTTGGAACCGATTTGGTGCTAACATTGGTGTGGGTAGCGAGTATTCTGTTAATAAGAATTTCGCTTTCTACATTGAGCAGCGTTTCCAGATTCTTAAAGACATGAATCAGGGTGTTACTTGCTTGGGTGTGAAGTATAAATTCTAATCACCGCAGCTCGATATTTAACCCAATTCGGATTAAATGTAAAGACACAGTCACGATGGCGCTTGCCGTCGTGACTGTGTGATTTTTTGTGATGTCACCAGTTTTATTTTGGGTGGTGACAGGTGGGGGATGCTGTGTAATCCCTTAGGTTCTTTTTTTTAGAAGCTCAAGTTCTCTTTCTCTTTAGTTATATTGCGATAGTAGAGCTTGCCGTCTTCATATTCCTTAGTGGCAATCAATGTTGGTTTGGGCAATTTCTCGTAATATTTAGAGATCTCGATTTGCTCTCGGTTCTCGGAGATTTCCTCTAGATTGTCGGTTTTCTCAGTGAACTCTTGTAGCTTCTTCTCGAGGTCATTCTTCATGTCGGTAGAGATTTGATTAGCTCTCTTGCCAATGATCGCCACAGTTTCATAGATGTTGCCAGTTTGCTGCGCAAGATCAATAAGGTCGTGCACTGTGGTGTTTTGTGGGGCGTTTGATTTCTTGTAATCCATTGTGTGATTGTAAAAAAATATAATCGTTGTTATTCTAATTCTCTTGTTTCAGTTAAAAACTATTTTCTATTTAAGAACTTGTCGGCTATCTTGAAGATGTTGTCGGCTTCCTTGCGGTTCTCGCTGTTAGGATAGTCGTTGATGTAAGCGTAATATTCATCAATCACTGTCCTGAAGCGCTCTTCTTTCTTCTCATCCACGCTCATCTGTGCCTCCTTAAATCGCGACTTGAGGATTAGCATTTCCAGCTTTTCTTTGTACTTGCTGTAGGGGTAGGTCTTAATGGCGTTTTTAGCTGTAATAACTGCGCTCTCGTAGTTGTTGCCCATGTAGCTGCCCAGGTTGTAATAGAGCTGGGCATTCTCAAGTTCCTTGAGCACCAGCTTGTCCTGAAGCTCAAAGATAGCGTTTTGTGCTATCGCCACTTTGTCGCTCTTGGGAAAATAGTCGAGGAATGCTTGCAGCTCCTCAATGGCTTTGATGGTCTCCGACTGGTCGAGCTGTGGCTCGGGTGAATCAAGATAGTAGCCGTAGCCCGCATAGAAACGGGCTAGCTCGGCAAACTGCCCTTTAGGATATTGAGCATAATACTGCTTGAAATAAGAGCCTGCATTGAGGTAGTCTTTATTCTCGTAATAGCTCAAGCCTAGCAGGTAGAGGCATTCCTCACCTTTTTCTGTCCCCTTGAAAATGGGGACCAAGTCGCCCAGCAAAGTGTAGGCTTGAACGTATTTTTTACGTTCAAATGCTTTCTTGGCGAAATCATACTTTAGGTTGTAGTCAGAGCTTTTGAGAACTTTGTTGTACTCTCCACAGCCGGTGAGTGCAACAACCACAGCAAGCAATATTAAAAAACGACGTGTCATGTGAGTCTTTACCATTTTAACGTGCAAAGTTACATATAATTCCCCACATGGCAATATTTTTGCGTCAAAAAACTTTTAAAAGATGTGAATGTTAAAGAATTGTTGAAGAATGTAGCAAGGTGTGTCGATGCGGCTCGAGTGTTAAGTCGTTGATTTAAAGCGAGTCCTAGACCGTGGTGAAAAGGAGGGATGTTAATCAAGCGACTTGTTATAATCAATGATGTACTCAATGAAGTCGCGCACGGCACCATCGCCGCCACGATTGGGAGCGATGAAGTGGGCGATGTCGAGCACTTGATGACATGCGTCGGCTGGGCATCCTACCAGAGCGCACTCATTCATGCACACGATATCAAGAATATCGTCGCCAATGTAAGCAACGTTTTCCTTGTGGCAGCCATATTTTTCCATAATTGCCTTTAGTGTGTCGAGCTTGTCGTGCTTGCCTTGATGCAGCTCGGTGATGTGTAGCTCTTGAGCGCGATTCTCCACTATCTGCGATGTGCGCCCGGTGATAATGGCAGGAACGATGTCATGGGCTGGAAGCATCTCGTTGATAGCGTAACCGTCCTTGATGTTAAATGCCTTGAATAGCTCACCATCAGGACCCATGTTAATTTTGCCGTCGGTCAAGGTGCCGTCAACGTCCATTACTAGCAGTTTGATTCTCTTGCTCATTTCTCTTGTTCCTCACATTCTTTCTTGATGTTGCTGATAATATCACGATAGGAACCCATGTGCCCAAAGAGCGAGGATGTGCCTAGCACAAAGCCGTCTACTCCCAGCTTGCCCCAGCGCTTCATGCGCTCGATGGTGCATGCGCCGTCCATGATAATCTCTAGATGATACTTGTCTTTTAGCTCAACAAGTTGTCCAACTTTTTCCTCGACATGTGGCAGATAGATGTGCCCGGCATTGCCCGGCTTAACGCCCATCAGTAGCACGTTGTCCACTAGGCTATAGTACTCGGTAAGGCTGTCGATAGGAGTCTCGGGGTTAATCACGATGCCTGGTTTGCGCCCCTCTTTTCTAATCTTGTTAATTACCTGCAGTGGGTGACTGTCGGAGTCGGGATGGAAATAGATGATATCAACTCCTGCGTCGGCAAAGATTTTTATGTAACGGCTAGGTTCCATAATCATCATGTGAAGCTCGGTCACGAGTGATGTGTTTCGGCACACCGATTTCACGTCGCCCAGTCCCATGGCAAAGTTTGGAACATAACGACCGTCCATGACATCAAGATGTAGACGGGTTGCGCCCGCAGCTTCAAGAGCAAAAGTCTCGGCCTTGAGGTTGTCAAAATTGGCGCACATTAATGAAGGTGAGTATATCATAATTTCGCTGTTCTTGTTTTTGAAACGAAGGCTAATTTCACTTGGCTAGTATCAAGTTTCTCACCGGGCCATAACAATATTGTTGAGCCCTGTGCTATATCCATGCCATCGGCACTGAGAGCTCCATTTACCAGTGTGAAACATTCTATTGTGCTGCTTTCGTTAATATAGATATTAGTATTGTTTATTAGTTTTGTGCTATAGGTTTTCTCAACAATTTCTTTGCCATTGTAGCGCTTTACCATTGATTTAAGACCAATGTCAAGAGTGGCTCTAGCTTTGGTGATGTGAAGCTCGCGCTTATTGCCGTCACGGTCGGTGCGGTCATAGTCGTAGAAGCGATAGGTGAAGTCGCTACCTTCCTCAATTTCAAAGACTAAGCTGCCGGCTGTGATGGCATGAAGTGTGCCTGGCTCTACAAACACATAGTCGCCTTGCTTAACTTGAAGAGTGGCGGCCATCTCCATGAAACGACCTTGCTTTATCATGAGCTCCTCTTCTTCCTTGTCGCGGCAAGTGCATCCGTTAATTATGGCTCCTGATGTGGGAGCGTCGATAAAATACCATGACTCGCGCTTGCCACGTGATTTGTGTTCTAGTGAGTGGGCTATGGCATCGGTGGGATGAACTTGGATGCTCAGGTTTTCATGAGCCTCGGTCAGCGCTAGGGTAAGTGGAAAAAAATCATATTGCGACATCCCTACCTCATTCTTAAATAAGGGAAACATGTCGTTTAGGAACCGACCTTTCCAGGGGCCGTTGAGTATTTCGTTAGAAACGCCATCACGGCAGTAGAGTGAGTATAGATGTCCTATGTGGTCACCTTCAACTCCTGCCAGCGCACTAATCTTGGGACCACCCCAAATGGTGGTGTGAACTATTCTCTTGAGTATAAGCATGATGGACTTTTTTCAAAGGGGGGATATTACTGTTGCGTGATCTCCCTGATTTTCATTAGCTGGTTGAGCAATGGCTCCATCTCATCAAGGCGGAGCATGCAACTACCATCGCACAAGGCATTGGCGGGGTCGTTGTGGACTTCCATAAATAATCCCGAGAGAACACCTGTGGCAACTGCCGCCTTAGCCAAATAAGGTACATATTCACTCTTGCCACTATTGCCGTAATTGAAACCGCCACCACTAATCTGCACGCTGTGAGTGGCATCGAAGAGAACGGGATAGCCCAGCTTAGCCAGCCTCACCAGTCCTGTCATGTCAACCACGAGGTTGTTGTAGCCAAAGCAGTTCCCTCGTTCACAAAGCATGAAGTCCTTGCATCCGAAGTATTCCATCTTGCTCACCACGTTATTCATCTCCTCAGGACTAGAGAACTGTCCTTTCTTGATGTTGACGGTCTTACCTGTGCCGGCTGCGGCTTTCAGCAAGTCGGTCTGTCGACACAAGAATGCTGGAATCTGAATTATATCAGCCACTTCAGCAACAGGTTTAGCCTGGTAGGGCTCATGAATGTCGGTGACAATTTTCACACCCACTTGCTTCTTGACATTATCAAGTATTCTCAATCCTTCTTCTAGTCCAGGTCCGCGGTAATTAGTAGCCTTTGTTCGGTTAGCCTTGTCCCAGGAAGCCTTGAAGTAGAAGTCCACATCGTGATTGAGGGCTATTTTCTTCAATGCCTCGGCAAGGAAAAGCACATTGTCTTGAGACTCAATGACACAGGGCCCCGCAAGCAAAAGGAATTTATTGTTGTTCATAATCAAATAATAGTTAAGCGTCAATTACGACGTGGCAAATTTAATAATAATAATTGATATTTAGCAAGACACTGGCATGGGAATTAAAAAAATATAGTAATTTTGCCTCGTAAAAAAGTATTATTGGAAATGAGAAACAAATTAGAGCGCTTAAATCAGCAACCGGCATGGGTGATGATTGTCAATTTCTTTATGGTAATGATCATTTACATGCTGTCGAGGTGGTTCTTTTATTACATGAATAGAGGAACATTTCAGGATGTTACCTTTAGCGAGATGATGACAATTTCGTGGGGTGGCTTGCGCTTTGACTTGTGCGCGTTGTGTTATCTTAACGCATTGTGCGTCTTGATGCAGTTTGTGCCTTTGAAACTCCGTCACACAGTGAAATATCAGCGCATTGTGAAGATACTCTTTCTAATATTCAACGCGTTGGGAATCGCCGTTAATGCCGCCGATATCGTTTATTTTGAATTTGGTGGGCGTCGCACTTCGTTCACCATCTTCTCTGAGTTTGGCGGTGAGAGCAATTTGGGTAAAATATTCCTTGACAGCATGACTGGGCATTGGCAAGTGTGGCTCTTTGGCATTGTCATGATAGTGGCGATGGTTTTTCTTTATTTCAACCCTATAAAGAAGGACCGAGCTCCTGAGTCTTTCCCATCGGCGAGGCGCTACTATTTGGTGCACTCTATAATATTTTTGATAACATTGGTTTTAACCATTGCTGGCATGCGTGGGGGATTGTCGTTGAAGATGCACCCCTTGCGCCAAGATTCGGCCGAGCTCTATTGCAAGCGTCCACACGAGGCGGCGATAGTTCTTAACACGCCATTCACTCTCATCACCACCATGCACAAGAGTGGATACAAAAATCCGCAATTCTTTAAAGATGATGAACTGGATTCTATTTTCAATCCCATTAGGAACCAGCATCCCAGTGGGGGACAGATGCGAAAGCTCAATGTGGTGGTGTTCTTGATGGAGAGTTTCTCGATGGAGTTTACTGGTTTTTATAATCAAGACAGGGATGGAGGAAAATATCAGGGCTACACTCCCTTCCTCGACTCGCTGTTGAGAAAGAGCTATAGTTTCCAGTATAGCTTTGCCAACGGCATGCGCTCGGTCGACTGCATGCCGGCAGCATTTGCCGGAATACCGCGCTATATCGACCCGTTTTGTTATTATGTCTACTCTAACAATACCCTGCAGGGGCTGCCACAGATGCTTAGTGAAGAGGGCTATACTACACAGTTTTTCCATGGCGCGCCTAACACCACACTGGGGTTCAAGAGTTTTACTAATTTGATTGGTTTTGAGCGCTACTACGGCATGGATGAGTATCCTAGCAAGCAAGACTTTGATGGCACGTGGGCAATATATGACGAACCTTATCTCCAGTACTTTGCCCAGAAGACCTGTGAGATTGCCAAGCAAGGCAAGCCGTTTTTCCTAACGGTGTTCACCGCTTCCAGCCACGAGCCATTCAGTATACCTCCACAACACAAGCAACGTTTCACTCGTGGCGACATTCCCATGCATCGTTCCATTAGCTATGCCGACTATTCAATAAAGCGATTTTTTGAAAAAATAAAGGATGAGCCGTGGCTTGATAATACTATTTTTGTGTTTACCGCCGACCATTGTGGTGTTAGTTATCGCGATGATTATAACAACGAGATGGGACGTTTCTTGATTCCCATTTTCTTCTACACTCCAGGGGGGCAACTACCTGTAAAATGTGACTCAACACGCTTGATGCAACAAATCGATATCACTCCTACATTGCTGGCATTGCTCAACTATCAAAAACCATTTTTCTCATTCGGAAAAGATGCGCTCGACACAAGCCAGTCGTTCATTAACTATGTCTTTAACGACCGCAATGGAGCCTCGATGTATTATCTCGACGATTTAATGATTGAATATCAAGGAAATAAGCTTTATGGAATATTTGATTATAAGCACGATTTCTCACTCAAGAATAACTTGATTGCGCGCAAGAGTCAGTACCCACGAGTGCCATTCATGGAGCGACAAATGCGTGCCATCTTGCAGCAATATATCACTAGAATGAAAGATAACGAGCTCACGGCAAAGTGATTATTGAGTAATTGCTCGAAATTGTTAGAACTAATTTGTGCTTAAAAACTTTAAACACTTTAGGCTTTTAAGTTTCAATTTACTTATTCTTTATTTTGAGTCCATCTGGTGCTACAGGTCATTAAACAAGTCGTTGAAGATGCGCCGGGTGGCTCCTGTGTGTGTGGTTATATAATGGCTTGCGGCATTGCCGGCGGTTTTTAATACGTCGTCATTGCTGAGCAATTTGTCAAGCACCGCGGTGCATTGTTGAGCGTCGCTTATTGCAAAGGCACCTCCACACGCATTGAGCTCTACAGCTTCACGAAACTTCTCGTGACGTGGCCCAAATAGCACTGGGATGCCATAGACAGCGGCCTCGGGAACATTGTGGATTCCACTGCCAAAGCCACCTCCCACATAGGCTATTGTGCCGTAGCGGTAAAGCGACGATAGCAGTCCAAAACAGTCAATAATGATGCAGTCGAGCATTGAGGGGTCTTTGCCCTCAAGCTGAGTGTAGCGTGCCACAGGCCTAGTGATGCGCGACATCATCGCTTGCAAGCGATGCTCGTCAAACTCATGCGGTGCGATAATCATCTTCACCTCGGGGTGAGAGTTGAAGTAGGGGAGCACTATGTCCTCATCGGGCTCCCATGAGCTACCCATAACCAGCACATTCTTGCAACCATCCACCATTTGAGCAATGGCAGGAAACTGCTTGGCTTGAGCTTTGATTTGTAGCACTCGGTCGAGCCGCGTGTCGCCACACACCGTCACATTGTCGATGCCAATGCCGTGCAATAGCTTGCGAGAGTGCTCGTCTTGAACATAGAGGTGAGTGAAACAGCGCAACATCTTGCGGAACATGCCACCCCATGGCTTGAAAAAGCTCTGGCTCTCACGGAATATTGATGATATAATATAGGTGGGCACATGGCGCTCCTTGAGTTGCTCAAGGAAGTTGCCCCAAAACTCATACTTGACAAAGATTGCCATCTTGGGTTTCACCAAGTCGAGAAAGTCACGAGCCTGGCTAGCGGTGTCAAGTGGCATGTAGCACACAGCATCAACCTTGTCATAGTTTTTGCGCACTTCATAGCCGCTTGGCGAGTAGAAAGTGAGCAAAATTTTGGCATTGGGTTGGTGTTCTCTAATCATCTCAATCAGTGGCCTGCCTTGCTCAAACTCACCCAGCGATGAGGAATGAATCCAAATATAGCCGCCACTTGGGTCAAGGGTGTTCTTGAGGTAGCTGATTGCTCTTGATTGGCCTTGAACGGTGAGCCGAGCCTTGTGGTGCCATGGCGACGCAAGGCGCATGCCCAAGCCCGCCATTGTTATTCCTATATTATAAAATAAATTCATTGTCTGTTTTTACATAGTGTTATCCTATTTCAGATGGCTCAAGTTTTTAGTCTTAAGTCTAATTTAGAATTGCGATTGCAGTGCAATGCCGTTAGTACCTTTCTTGTGCTTCTTGTGAAGATTCCACAGGTTGCGATCGAGATAGAACCGCACTGCCAGTTGTTGCCAAAAGGCCGTTGTCTTGTCGGTGGCATGAAATGTGAATCGTGCTTCAAGGTTCAAGAAGTCGCGGCTGAAAATTGTGGCAACCAGGTCGGTCCGGCTGTAGAATTTGTTGTGGTAATACTGATCGCCTTGATAGAGGAGGGAACCATATTTTTCATATAAAGGCATTTGTCGCTTGCCGGCATAGATGTTCTCGATTAACGATAGCCAGCGCCAGCTACCAGTGAGATGCCCTATGAAGCCTGCCTGAGTGTGCCACTTGCTGCTTTCTATGCGGTCGCGATCAAGCGTCAATAGCATTCCTGCCCATGCGCTTATCTTGCCGTTATGCCAGTGGTGTGTGAACCCCAGTTGTGGGCTGAGCACAACGTTATCAACAACTCCTTCGTTCTCCAACGGATTTTTGTAACTCTTTGCCAAGTGGTTGTATCTAAGGATGGCTGAGGCGCTTAGGTGATTGTAGCCCTTGGTCGTGCGCCAGCCCACTTGAGCTGTTGCATCAAACGCTTCTCGCTTATAGTTGGTGCGGAATTGACGCCAGTCAAACCATGAGTAAAGCCAGAAGTGTGGCTTCTGGATGTTTATAACAGTACCCTTTATGTTGGGTTGAATATAATTGATTGAATCGCTTCGCAAGAAGAGTGCGATGTTGTTGTTCAATTCATTAGGAATAACTCCAAACTTGAATTCATAACCCTTCCTCGAGTCTTTGTAATGGTAGTGGAGTGCAGGTAGCACTTTGTATTCGGCAAGGTTGTCAATCATGGGCTGATACCATGTCACACCACCCATGATGCTATGTCGCCCATGATCCATCGACACTCCAATTTGAGGCGTGATGCGAGTGAAAATAAACGTTTGGGCAGGTGTTTCGTTGTTGCCTCCTTCGCGGTTATTAAGCACGGCATTCATGTCCACACTCCACTCCAGTTGTTGCGCACTTGTTGATAATGCGCAAACTCCGGAAATCAATATGAAAAACAGTTTTTTAAGCATGAATTATTCAACCACTGGTTTGATGTTTTCAATGCCACGCTCAATGCGGGAGATAATCTCTTCCTTGCCCATTAGCTCGGCAATGTCAAACATGTGAGGACCCTTGCATTCTCCCACAACAGTGAGGCGGAAGGCGTTCATCACGTTGCCCATGTGCAGCTCGTTGTCCTTAATCCAGCCAAGAACAATTTCCTCGGCATGGGCGCTGCTCATGTCGTCAATGCCTTTAATTACTTCAATGAGGCGACGCATGGTCTCAGGTGTGTCTTCTTTCCAGCGCTTCTTGATGTCCTTGGGGGCATACTCGGTGGGTGCCTGGAAGAAGAACTTGGCATTGTCCCAAATGTCGCCCACAAAGCTGATGCGGCTCTTAATCATGCCCACAGCGCGAGTGATGTAGTCGTCGCTCAGTTGCGAGGCATCAACGCCATGCTTTGCGAGCTCGGGCTTGAAGAGTTGCGCCAGAGCGTTGTCCTCCATGTTGATAAGATACTCATGGTTGAACCACTTGCCTTTCTCAAAGTCGAATTTTGCGCCTTTCTTAGAGCAATGATCAAATGAGAACTCCTTGATAAGGTCAGCCATTGTGAACATCTCGCGGTCGTCGCCGGGATTCCACCCTAACAATGCCAGGAAGTTAACCACTGCCTGTGGAAGGTAACCACGCTCGCGATAACCACTGCTAATGTCGCCACTCACTGGGTCGTGCCACTCGAGTGGGAACACGGGGAAGCCCAGGCGGTCGCCGTCGCGCTTGCTGAGCTTGCCCTTGCCGTCGGGCTTGAGCAGCAGTGGCAGGTGAACAAACTGTGGCATAGTGTCCTTCCAGCCCAGTGCCTCATAAAGGAGTACATGTAGTGGTGCGCTAGGTAACCACTCTTCGCCACGAATCACATGGCTCACCTCCATCAAGTGGTCGTCAACAATGTTGGCAAGGTGATAGGTGGGGAGGTCGTCGGCGCTCTTGTATAGAACCTTGTCGTCAACTACCGAACTGTTTACAGTTACTTCGCCACGAATCAAGTCGTTAACCTTAACCTCACGGTTTGGCTCAATGAGAATGCGAACAACATATTTCTCGCCGTTGGCAATGAGTTTGTCAACTTCTTCTTTGCTCATGGTTAGTGAGTTGCGCATCATGCCACGGGTCGTGGCATCATATTGGAAATTGGCAATTTCCTTGCGCTTGGCGTCAAGCTCCTCGGGGGTGTCAAAGGCAATATATGCCTTGCCGTCGTCAAGAAGTTGATTGACATACTTGCGGTAAATGTCGCGACGCTCGCTCTGCTTGTAAGGGCCATAGTTGCCACCTTCGCGCACTCCCTCGTCAATCTCAATGCCTAGCCATTGCAACGCTTCGTTGATGTAATCCTCGGCACCAGGCACAAAGCGGGTGCTGTCGGTGTCTTCAATGCGAAGTATCATTGTGCCACCATGCTGGCGAGCAAAGAGGTAGTTATAGAGTGCTGTTCTCACACCGCCTATGTGTAGCGGGCCTGTGGGGGATGGGGCAAAGCGTACCCTTACTTTTTGTTCCATTGTGTTATATAAAGTTTTTAAAGTGTTTTCTAAAAATCGACTGCAAAGGTACATATTTTAAAAATAATATACTACATTAATTGTTTCTTTTTCTCAGTTCGATAAACCCGTGAATTCTAATAGCAAGTGCGAAATTAGTCAAAATTATTGATATTTTTGAAGAAACTTGATTTTGGTGTATCGAAATCAAGTTTTTTTCTTGGCCTC
>ONEL01000004.1:0-136358 GCA_900316835.1 uncultured Prevotellaceae bacterium
CTTCCGTGAGCTGGAGGACCTGCTACTCTACGAGTTTGACATTGACCACAAGAAGGGTCATGTTTCGTGCTCGAAGACTTCTTCTAATGTGGAGTCGGCAGGCACAGTGCACATCGAGAAGGTGGTGGATGAGTTCTCGGTGGAGGTTGATACCGAAGACGAGGATGACTACAAGGCAATGCTGAACCGTGGTTATGCCAGCACCGGGCACCGGCTTGACAACTTCTACTCGTGTGAGTGGTACATACACAAGCTCACCCGTGAGGATGGAACGGTGAGATGCTCGGAGTATGAGACGATGAGTGCTCTGCTGAACCATAGGCTGAAGCAGGACTGCATCAGTGACAACATTGACCCTCGGGGCAGTAATCTGTACCCTGGGGGCAAGTGGGGACTGCACTATGTTAGGGACAAGGACACATACTTTGTGGTGGAGGTGATGAAGCGGGTGGAGTACCGAACCAAGGAAGGACTTGTGTTTGAGACATGGGGCAATGTGTGCCGACTGGTGCCGGTGAACCGCTTCGGCAATCTGATTCTTGACAGTGAGAACCGTGACAATATCGAGGAGCTGCGCATTGTTCCTGCATGGATTGACGAGGCTGACAATGAGCTGGGTGCTGTGGTGTTCCTGGAATGTGGCGACAATGGATATGAGGGGGACACTTCGCCAGCGCACCATCAGCATAACCCTGACAATCCATACACGGCTGATGATGCTGCAATCGACGAGGTGATTCAGTTTGGGGCATGCCGCACTGTGTCAAACGGAGAGCGGGACTCGAAGGACGAGATATTCAGCAATCTGTTTGTGGCGTTCTGGGATGGGGCGACAGCAATGTTCCCATCACACCTGCCGCATCCATGGATTGACAGCTTTGACACAGACTATTCCTACACAGTTCAGAACAAGGACACTCCGCAGGGGACGCTGACGATAAACTGGAGGGCAATCTATGCAAACCATCCATTCTCGCTGCGCATCAACAACCGAGCCTACGGCCAGGGAGTGGAGCGCACCTCATTCACCATCATCGACCGCAAGAAGAAATACTCTTTCTCTTTCCTGGCAAAGGAAATCCCCAACGTCCGCTCCACCTTCTTCATCGACGGCAAGAAGTATCTATGTGCCAAAATCGTAGCCACGTTTAGCGAGGATGGCCTGTCCGAACTGATGAAAGGTGAGTTCTATAAAATCATCTAAATACGCATAGAATTGTGCATGAAAGTGTAACACCTACTGTTACACCTGTGGTCACACTTTGTGTGGCCTTTTTTTGTTTGTATGGTCATCATACGGAATCACCGATGGTTGCACTGGTCAGCGCACCTTTGGTTTCACATAATGAAGCACTAAATGTAGCACTAAAAGTCATACTGAATGTTACACATTCTGTTACACTTATTGTCACACTTTAAAGTTTTCATTTTTGTGTGTATAGTCATCATACGGCACCACTGATGGATGCACTAGTCGGTGCACTTATGGTTTCACTAAATGTAGCACAAAAAGTTATACTCAATGTTACGCATTTTGTTACACCTATGGTTACACCTTTTGTCACACTTATAGTCACAGAAAAGGCTGCACTTCTTGTTTCAGAAAATGCAGCCTTAATTAGATAGCCTTTAGGCTCTATTTCTTACCATATAACACCCAGTCGAGTACTTTACGGTTAGCTTCATCCACCTTCGTCTGGTCAAAGTCAATGTAGATGTCAGTGACTGTGTTTCCACCATGCCCGAGGGCATGGGCTATCGTGTCCTTGGGGATGTCGAGGCTTGCAGCGATGGTCGCCCAGGAATGACGAGCCCAATAACTAGTGATTTCTGGGAAAAGAGGGTGACGAATTTTCTTGCCACCACGACCTACACGCTCATAAGGTCCCATCTGCTTTAATGCTTTGTTCATCTTGAGCATGAAATCCTTATGCTTTTTCCATCTATCCAGAATATCAATGAGATAGTCCTTGCCGCGGTAACGCTCAATAATTTCCATCGCTTCGGGCTCAACCTTAATAGAATAAAGGCGATTCGTCTTGGAACGGTAGAACTCAGCCCTACCGTCTCTAATCTCTTTAAGATTGCATAGATCAATTACATTTATACCAATGAGCATGAACATAAGCTTGAAAATATCTAAATATTTCTGCTCACGGACATCACATTTGCAATCAAAAAAAGTGCGTAACTCGTCAACCTTCAAATTGCGTTTTGGTGTAGCAACAGATCTAATTTTGAAGCGACGAAATGGATAGAAGTTGGTGATCTCGTCATCAATGGCCTCGTTAAACACCGCACGGATGTTGCGTAAATGAATGTTCCTGGTGTTTTTAGATGGCGACGTCTTCGATAAGAACACATCGAAACTCGTAAGCCATTCCTTGGTGATGTCCTCGAATGCGAGCTTTCCAAGTTTCTCCTCACTTCCAACAAATGCTACCATCCGTTTATAGGAGTGCATATAAATCTCTTTTGTGCTTTCTTTCTTACTTCCTGCAAATGAAAGATAACGATAAGCAAAGCGAGTCTTGTCCAACTTGGCCTTTTCCAACCTCTCAGCTTTTTCTGGATTCAAAGCCTTTTCTACTTCCAACTTTAATTCCTTGACATTCATGGCCGATAAAGTTCCATCATCTTTTAATCTAAAAAGGACTCTATCAGCTATTAACTTTTTGTTGGTTAGGTAGAGGTTGATTCTTTCCTTTTCTGGATGATTGATTACTTGACAAGTACCCTTGTCCCATTGATCTACATTAAGCCTTACATCTAAAGATATGTAAGACGTTTCTTTTTGATGAGCCAAGGCAATCTTTAAGTCTCCCTGGCCTTGACTGTTCTTTCCCAGTCTCCTCGTTTCGAAGTAAAATCTTGTGTTAGCCATAAAATCAAATGCGCATTCGTAAGATTCTCCTGTCTTGCAGTTTTGATTTTTACTCTCAAGTTTACTCTCAAGTCTACTCTCAAGTCAAATGCTAATCAATACTAAAAAAGACGAGCAAATTCTAATGAAATGCATTTTTTTTTACAGCTTTTTACAAGTGTAAAAACAAAAAAATCATTGTGAATCAAACTTCTATTCGCTTGATTTACAATGATTTATTGGCTTGTCGGGGTACCAGGATTCGAACCTGGGACTTCCTGCTCCCAAAGCAGGCGCGCTAACCGGACTGCGCTACACCCCGAAAAAAGATGCTTCCTTTATGGAAAAGCGATGCAAAGGTACGACTTTTTTTTGTACTGGCAAGTATTTTGGGACATTTTTTTGAAAAAAAATTGTTTTTTTGTGTCTAGTTTATTTTTTTGGGTCATTACAAGAGTTAATGTAAACAATAATTATTAATTTTGTATGTTTTTTTTCATAGTTCAAATTTATTGAACTATTGTACTCGTTAAAACAATTATTAAACATTACATATATACACATTAATATTATGTACAGAACTAACACATGTGGAGAGTTACGTCTTGCAAATGCAGGAGGAGAAGTAACACTGTCGGGGTGGGTTCAGCGCACTCGCAAGATGGGTGGCATGACATTTGTCGACCTTCGTGACCGCTATGGCATTACCCAACTGGTATTTGATGAGTCGAAGGATGCTGAGCTGTGTGCTCGTGCCAACAAGCTAGGCCGCGAGTTTTGCATACAAGCTAAGGGCTTGGTAAGCGAGCGCCAAAGTAAGAATCCCAATATGCCCACTGGCGACATTGAGATTATAGTAAGTGAGTTAACGATTTTGAGCGAGAGTGCTACCCCACCGTTTACTATTGAGGATAACAGTGATGGTGGTGATGACTTGCGTATGAAATACCGCTATCTTGACTTGCGTCGCCCATGTGTGCGCGCTAACTTAGAATTGCGTCACCGCATGACAATCTTAATTCGCAACTTCCTTGATAGTCGTGATTTTATTGAGGTAGAGACTCCTATACTAGTGGGTAGCACCCCCGAAGGTGCTCGCGACTTCGTTGTTCCCAGTCGCATGAATCCAGGTCAGTTTTATGCTCTACCACAGAGTCCCCAGACCTTGAAACAGCTATTGATGGTGAGTGGATTTGATCGCTATTTCCAGATTGCCAAGTGTTTCCGTGATGAAGACCTTCGCGCCGATCGCCAACCAGAGTTTACTCAGATTGACTGCGAGATGAGTTTTGTTGACCAAGAAGATGTGATAGAAGTCTTTGAGGGTCTTGCCCGCCACTTGTTCAAGGAAGTGCGTGGTGTAGAATTGCCAGCCAAGTTGCAACAGATGACCTGGCATGAGGCAATGCGTCTGTATGGTAGCGACAAGCCCGACTTGCGATTTGGTATGACCTTTGTTGAACTGATGGAAGAGTTGAAGGGCACAGCCGACTTTGCAGTGTTTAACGACGCTGCCTACATTGGTGGCATTTGCGCTCCCGGTTGTGCAGACTATAGCCGCAAGCAACTTGACCAGCTCACTAATTTTGTTAAGAGTCAGCAAGTGGGTGCCAAGGGTCTTGTTTACATCAAGGTTAATACCGATGGTAGCATCAAGAGCAGTATTGACAAGTTCTATAGTACCGAGCAGTTGCAGAAGGTTGCCGACAAGATGAAAGCTAAGCCTGGTGATCTCATTCTAATCTTGAGCGGTGACAATGCCAACAAGACTCGTATCCAGCTGTGCTCACTTCGTCTTGAGATGGGAGAGCGCCTGGGATTGCGTGACAAGAATAAATTTGAATGCCTATGGATTGTGGATTTCCCACTCTTTGAGTGGAGTGATGAAGAACAGCGCCTCATGGCCACTCACCATCCATTTACCATGCCCAATCCCGATGACATTCCATTGCTTGAGGAGCATCCTGAGCAGGTTCGTGCTAAGGCCTATGACTTCGTGTGCAACGGTATTGAAGTGGGCGGTGGCAGCCTTCGTATTCACGACAGCGCGCTGCAAGAGAAGATGTTCCGCATCTTGGGCTTCACTCCCGAGCGCGCCGAGGCACAATTTGGCTTCTTGATGAATGCATTCAAATATGGCGCTCCACCTCATGGTGGTCTTGCCTTCGGTCTTGACCGCTTCGTGTCGATCATGGCTGGTCTTGACAGCATACGCGACTGCATCGCTTTCCCCAAGAACAATAGTGGTCGTGATGTTATGCTCGATGCTCCCAGCTCTCTTGAACCAGGTCAGCTGGAAGAGCTCTACCTCAAGATTGACGAGGCTCGCGTTAATGCAACCAAATAATATATTATTGTAATGATAATTGCTGGACATCAGGTGGATGATTCAATGTTTAATTACATTGTTCAAAATGCTGATGCCGATAGTATTAAACTCTTGTTGAAGAGTGAGCCAGCTCTCACCTTCGACAAGAGTTTTGCTGTTTTGCAAATTGAGAGTCGCCGCAAGTGTCGAGACAAGATTCCACATCTGCTACAAAATTCTCGCTTTTTATTTCCTAAATCCATTAGTGCGGAACAATGCACTAATCAAGTAGTAGCACAGTTTCATGCCACACAGATAGGGGCATGCGATCATGTCCTTGACATGACAATGGGCATGGGAGTTGACGCTTATTACATTGCTCAGCATAGTAATCGTGTAACAGCTATTGAGCTTGACCCTGAGATTGCTGCCGTGGGTAAATACAACTACGAGAATCTTTGTCCCGGCATAAACGTGCTGACGGGTGATTCGGTAGAATATCTTAACACCCTTGACCAGGAGAAAAATTTTGACGCTATTTTTATAGATCCCGCAAGGCGCGACAGCCACGGCAACAGAGTGTACGGGTTGGCCGATTGCCTCCCCGATATTCTATCATTGCTTCCATCTATAAAGCGACATACCACGCGATTGTTTATCAAGGCTTCGCCCATGATCGATATCAAGCAATCGGTTCGTGACCTAGGTTCTGCCCTCACCGATGTGTGGGCGATAAGTGTGGGTAACGAATGTAAAGAGTTGTTTTTCAAGCTTGATTTCAATGTTGACTCAAGCGATGTGTGCCTTCATGCTCTCAACCACGCCAACAACAGTTGGCAGGAATTCAGCACTACCCTCCCCAATGCGTCGGCCATCACCAGCTATCGCCAGCCCCAGCCCAGCATGATTCTCTATGAGCCAAATGCCAGCATCATGAAGCTAGGATGCTATGCTGCTGTGCAATCCTATTATGGAATCAGTGCCATAGCACCCAATTCTCATCTATTTATTAATGACAATCTAATAAACGATTTACCAGGACGTTGCTTTACTATCCTCGAAGTCATACCATTCAAGAGCAAAGAGATAAAACGTTTTGCGGGCCGTTATCAAGAGCTTAACGTCTCCACTCGCAATTTCCGCCTCACTAGCGAGCAGTTAAAGCAGCGCCTGCGTGTGCAAGACGGAGGAAAGCTCTATCTCTTTGCCACTACCCTATCCACTAGTGAGCAAGTGATGATACTGTGCGAAAAGGCGCTGTAAAAAATTTATTATATAGATAAAATCAAACGACTCAACAAATGATAAGAACAGGTTTAACTCACACAAGCAAGATGACTGTAGACGAAGCTTCTACAGCGCTCACTATGGGCTCTGGCGACTTGCCAGTGCTTGCCACACCTGCCATCATGGCACTAATGGAGAATGCCGCAATGCTTGCAGTCTCTCCTCACCTCCCACAAGAGTTTACTACTGTGGGAGGCCACATTGAAGCTAGTCACCTGCGCCCCTCCTTACCGGGTGACATCATTACAGCTAGAGCCGAAGTGACAGCTGTTGAGGGTAAAAAGATACAATTTGACATCACCGCCCATTGTGGCGAAACTCTTCTTGCCAAGGGCAGCCACACTCGCTTTGTGGTTAATCGAGAGAAATTTATCACACAAATAAATAATAAATAGGGAGATCGTATTTCCTATTCTTGTGTCGTACTATTTTTAGAAGTAACTTTGCACAAAACCTACAATTCACAAATAATATGAAAATCAAGGAAATCACCGATGCCATTGAGAATTTTGCGCCATTATACATGCAAGAGTCTTGGGACAATTCCGGAATGCAGGTGGGAGATGCAAGCCGAGATATTACCGGTGTGCTACTGTGCACCGATGTGCGAGAAGATATTATTGCCGAAGCTATTGAACGCGGAGCAAATCTTGTCATCTCTCATCATCCGTTACTCTTTCGTGGCCTGAAGAAAATTGTGGGGCGCACCTATCAAGAACGCATTGTAGCACTAGCCATTAAGAACGACATTGCCATCTACTGCGCCCACACCAACATGGACTGCGCCTGTGGCGGTGTAAACTTCAAGATGGCCGAAAAGCTTGGCATGAACAATGTGAAGGTTCTCTCTCCGCAGCAAAACACACTTCGCAAGCTAGTGGTAATGGTCCCACTTGAACAAGCTGCCGAAGTGGAAAAGGCCATGTGTGATGCTGGAGCAGGTCGCTTGGGAAACTACGACCACTGTAGCTATCGCATCAATGGCGAGGGCCGATATCGTGCCCTTGAAGGTGCAGAGCCCTTTGCCGGCAAGCTTGGCGAATATCACACTGAGCCAGAGACCCGCATTGAAGTTCTGGTTCACAAGGCCCTATGCGGCAAGGTAGTAAACGCAATGATAAAGGCTCACCCCTACGAAGAGCCCGCCTTCGACATCATATCACTTGAGAATGAAGATAAGTATGCCGGATTAGGAGTAATTGGTGATATTGAGCCCGAAGATGCCCACCATTTCCTAGAACGAGTAAAAACCGCATTTGAAGTAAAAGCATTACGCTATAGCGGAAACCTTAACAAGACAGTGAGTCGCGTCGCCATGTGCGGTGGCTCGGGCGTGGAGTTTATGGGCCAAGCCATGTCGATGGGAGCCGACGTGTATATCACCGGCGACATGAAATATCACGACTTCCAAGGCTATGAAAACCGCATTATTCTTGCTGATATTGGTCATTATGAGAGCGAACATTACACAAAAGAGATTTTTTATGACATTATTCAGAAAAAAAATCCTACCTTTGCAGTTGATTTCGCAAGAAGCGAGAAAAACCAAATAAATTATCTATAGTTTTTATTTATGGCAAAACAAGAGAAAGAACTCACAGTAGAAGAGCGTCTGAAATCGCTTTACGATTTGCAGAAGACATTGTCGGAAGTTGACCGCATCAAGACCGAGCGTGGCGAATTACCACTTGAGGTACAAGACTTGGAAGACGAGATTGAAGGGTTACAAACTCGCATAGGCAACTTCAAAGATGAGATTGAACAGCTGAATACTGTAATCACCAACCAGCAAAACACAATCGACCAGTCAGGGGCTCTCATTGAGAAATATGAGAAAGATCAGGACAATGTTCGCAATAACCGCGAATATGATTACCTGACCAAGGAGATTGAGTTCCAGCAGCTCAGTATTCAATCGGCACAAAAGAAAATTGATGAGGCCAGTCACAAGATTGATGCTATTAAAGCTCAAATCGACGCCGCTCAAACCCAACTCAGCGACAATGAGCAAGTACTTGCTGAGAAAAAGGGAGAACTCGACACCATCATCGCCGATACTAAGCAAGAAGAAGAGAAGCAACGCGAGAAAGCCAAAAAACTTGAAACCAAGATTAACAATGCCGACCCACGCTTGCTGAGTGCTTTCAAACGCATCCGCAAGAATGCCCGCAATGGTCTTGGCGTGGTTTATGTTCAGCGCAATGCCTGCGGTGGTTGCTTCAATCGCATTCCCGCTCAGCGCCAGATGGAAATCAAGATGCGCAAGAAAATTATCGTGTGCGAGTACTGCGGCCGCATTCTTATTGACCCAGCTATTGCTGGCGTTTCGGACATCGAAGCCAAGAATTCATAAGTTCTAGTCACAGGTGGGGTGATAGAAACACATTAGTTTAGAAGACTTACCATCCTCCACCCAACTTCGATAGTCGGTTGAAACAGCCCGAGCAATAGTGTAGCGATGCTGTCAAGAGCAAGACAGTTTTGCCAGTAATTTATATACTATTATCATAGCCCCTCCCTCACTGTGTGCCTTGTTCACACCAGATGCCGGCGGGGCAAAATTTCACCATTCGCGTTCAACACACACAATGAAAAAGATTCAGAAGACCAATGCCGCAAGGCTACTTGACAGGGCAAAAATTCAGTATGAGCTCATCGCCTATGAAGTTGACGAGAATGATCTCTCGGCAGGTCATTTGGCGGCAACGATTGGCGAAGATATCAATCAGGTTTTCAAGACCTTAGTGCTTTTTGGTGAGAAGACCAAGCACTTTGTGTGCGTAGTGCCTGGCAATAGCGAAGTGGACCTTAAAAAGGCTGCTAAAGTTAGTGGCAACAAGAAAGTAGATCTCATTGCAATGAAAGACCTTCTTGCCACAACAGGCTACATTAGGGGTGGTTGCTCACCCATTGGCATGAAAAAGCCATTTCCCACATTTATTCATGAAAGTTGCATGAAGTTCACGCACATTTATATAAGTGCCGGTCAGCGAGGTCTGCAACTCAAGATATCGCCTCAAGCACTTATCACCTATGTGGAAGCCACAGTGTGCGACTTGATAAAAGAATAATTTCTCACAACCCACTCACATCCCACAACATGGCACATAAAAACCGAATAGGCAACTTATTTAGTCTCACCACGTTTGGTGAGTCGCATGGTCCTGCGATTGGTGGCATTATTGATGGCATGCCAGCTGGAATGTCGATTGACACGCAACAACTACAACAAGAGATGGCACGCCGCAAGCCAGGTCAAGGTTCCGGTACCTCAAGTCGCAACGAGACCGATGAAGTAGAAATATTATCAGGGCTCTTTGAAGGAGTAACACTGGGCACTCCCATTGGTTTTATAATCCGCAATCGCGATCAGCGCCCTGAAGATTATGATCATCTCAAAGATGTGTTTCGCCCTTCACATGCCGATTTCACTTATCATGCTAAGTACGGCATTCGTGACCATCGTGGAGGTGGCAGAGCCTCGGCACGCGAGACGGCATGCCGTGTTGTTGCGGGAGCTCTTGCCAAGCAAGCACTTATCACCATGGGCATCAATATTAATGCTAAGTCATTGCCACCTAGCATTGAGAAAAACACTGCCACTGGCGACACACAAGGTGGAATTGTGGAATGCGTAATCACCGGAGTGCCAACCGGCGTGGGAGAACCTGTTTTTGGCAAACTCTCAGCTCAACTTGCCGAAGCAATGATGAGCATTCCCGCCGCTAAAGGTTTTGAACTCGGGCTTGGATTTGATTTCGTTAATCACCCTGGTAGTGAAGTACTTGACAACTGGGTAGTAAAAGATGGCAATATAACCACTGAAACCAACTTCTCAGGAGGAATACAAGGTGGCATCAGCAATGGCAACGACATTTATTTCAAGGTCGCATTCAAGCCAGTTGCGACATTGCCTCAAACGGTAAAAGGCATTAATGCCGACGGTAACATTGTGACTATTGAGCCACGAGGACGTCACGACACCTGTGTTGTTAAGCGGGCGATACCCGTAGTTGAAGCAATGGCTGCTATAGTAATGCTTGATAATGTGCTCATGGCAAGGGCGTCAAGATGGTAACGAACAGACCCGAATATAGTGTTTTTCTGAAAGATATTTACGGCTGTCGTGTTCAGAAACTAAATGTAAATGCCGGTTTCACTTGCCCTAATAGGGACGGCACACTAGCACATGGAGGTTGCATTTACTGCAACAACGCATCATTCACTCCAGCATTTGGCAACGCTTCGGTTAGCATCACCCGCCAGCTCGAAGATGGCAAGAAGTTCTATGCCAATAAGTACAGCGACATGCACTACCTTGCTTACTTCCAGAGTTTCACAGGTACCTACGCGCCAATTCCCGCTCTCGAGACACTCTATGCCGAAGCCCTTGCAGTCCCCGATGTTGTAGGCTTAGTTGTCTCAACTCGCCCTGATTGCCTCAATGATGACGTATTAAACTTATTGAGTGACATTAATCTCACTCACCCTGTGATAGTGGAAATTGGTATTGAAAGTTCTCATGATCGCACCCTCCAACTCATAAACCGCTGCCACACATGGCAGTGTGCCCACGATGCCATTGAACAAGTCGTTGAACGAGGAATAACGGCAGGCGCACATCTCATCCTGGGATTGCCCTTTGAGACACATAACGACATGCTAACAACGGCAAAGCGCATAGCCGAGCTGCCACTCAGTACAGTCAAGTTCCACCAGTTGCAAGTGATAAAGGGGACTAAACTTGCACAACTATGGGAAAAAGGACAAGTTGATTTAACACAATGGAGCGCCAGCCAGTATGCAGCCTTTTGCAAAGAAATAATAGAATTATTGCCGCCACACATGGTAATAGAACGAATGGTATCCACAGCACCATCGCAGCTTCTACTTCATCCCAAGTGGGGACTTAAGCCACAGCAGTTTAAAGAGATTTTTCAAAACATTTTATAAAAAAGTTTGCTAAAATTTTGTCACTTAAAATAATTATACTATATTTGCAGTCGCAAAATTAAGGGGTATTAGCTCATCCGGTAGAGCGCAACACTGGCAGTGTTGAGGTGAGCAGTTCGAGTCTGCTATACTCCACAATAATAAACGAGTTGAGTACAATATTGCTACTTAACTCGTTTTTTTATTAGGCTATTGAAAAACAACACCACAATGGAATTCAGACCCATGCGCCGCATGCGGCAGCAGCTTAGCAAAGAAGTTTGCGATAACATTTTAAGAAATGCCACATCGGGCACACTAGCGTTGCTTGGCGATGGTGACTACCCCTATGCCGTACCTTTAAGCTTTGTGTATTGTGGCACCTGTATCTACTTCCACAGCGCAAAGAGTGGACATAAGATTGATGCCATCAAGCGTGAGGACAAAGCATCGTTCTGCGTTATTTCCAAGGACGAGATACATGGTGAGGAATACACAACCTATTTTAGTAGTGTTATTGCCTTTGGACGAATAAGCATTGTGACATCGCCCGTTGAGAAACTGGAAGGAATAAAGCTCTTAGGAAGGACGTACAACCCTAACGACGAAGAAGGTCTTAATCGCGAGATTGAAAAAAGTCTTGCTCACATGGAACTACTTCGCTTTGACATCGAGCACCTTACAGGCAAGCAAGCCATTGAGCTCGTGCGCCACAATGGATGAATAATCGTCAATATTTATTTCTTGCGTTGGCGAGTAGACTTCTTTTGTTGTTGCTCTTGCAGGCGACGAGCAATGTCATGGTGGTCTTGGGCAAGGTCGTCAAGACCAATTTTCTCATAAATGCGCGCCAGGGCGACATGGGGAGCGCTTGCCTTGCGTGATGCCTTGACAGCACGTTTATAGGCCTTTATAGCTGCAGGTGCATCTTTTTCGTTCTCATGCATCTGTGCCATTGCCATTAAAGCGTCATAGCAATTCTTGTCAATCGCCAGCACTTTCTTAATCTGAGCTATGGCATCATCAATCTCCCCTATGGTGTACATGAGCCGTGCCTTGCCCAGCATTGCCGGCACATAGCCAGGACTAAGGCGCAAAGCCTTGTTATAATTAGCCAGTGCCGATTTAATCGCAATTTCATCAAGGCGAGTGGAGGAGTTCCCATAAGTTACTTCCTCTTCTTGCGCCAGCACTCCCATTCCCATCGACTGGTCTCCCATGGCTGTAAATTCGGCAGCCAGGTCGAGAAGCATTTTGTTTTGACTGTCAATCACATCTTCCAAGTTCCTGATTTTCTCCTTGAGCTTATCAAACTTGTGAAACTTGTGCTTAATAAATCGCTTAGAAAGTGGATCGTTGATAAGATTTCTTATCTCCATGGCCTGTGCAAAGCAGTCGATAGCCCGTGAGTAGTCGTCATGGTCAAAAGCTATTGATGCCATGGTGTAGAGTCCATTAGCCTTTTCAAGCATCACGGCATCGTTGATGGCCGCCTGGTTATTGAACTGGCGACTGAAGTCCACTATAGCAGTGTTGACAATGATGTCGCGTTGTGAGAGGGGCTTGAGAAGTGTTATACCTTCGAGCGAAGTGCATCGCGACAGCGCCACATAGGTTTGGCCACTAGAGAATGCCCCACCGGCAAAGTCAATGACTATATTATTGAATGTGAGTCCCTGGCTCTTGTGTACCGTGAGTGCCCATGCCGGCTTTATGGGATACTGCCGGAACGTTCCCACCACATTCTCCAGCACCTTCTTCTCTTTTTCGTCGTAGGTGTACTGAACATTTTCCCACACCTCTTCCTCCAGGACGTAACAGTCGCCCGTCTCAAGTGCCACTTCTACCCCACTCTCGTCGAGTCTCGACACCTTTCCAATAGTACCGTTTACCCACCGCCCATCCTTGTCGTTGCGCAGAAATATTACCTGCGCGCCTTTTTTCAAGGTAAGCTCCTTGTTGGTGGGAAGGTCATTGTCGGGGAAAGTACCCTCCACCACCCCCATGAAAGTGTATTCAGGAGTATCAAGAGCCTGCATGTGCTCACTATTTATTGAGTCGACCGTGTCGCGCCGTGTAGCAAGTGTCATCATGAAGCTGTCCTCTTGTTCCTGATAATCAGTGTTGCAACGAGAGTTAAGCAAGTTAAGGTCGGTGGCTGTAGCATGACTCACCCTGATGCGATCGAGCATAGCCACGAAAGCCGAGTCGTTCTGGCGATAAATTTTGCGCAGCTCAATGGGTATTAGCCCCAAGCTATTAAACACCCGCGCATTAAAGAAAAAGAACTGCTGGTAGTATCGCCTCAAGATTTCCTTCATGTCGCGAGTAACCACCGGTTCGAGCTGGAAGATGTCACCCACAAAGAGCAACTGCTTGCCCCCAAACGGCTCGCGCATGTTACCAGAATAGACTTTCAGTACCTTGTCAATGAAATCGATGATATCACATCGCACCATCGAAATCTCATCGATGATGATAAGGTCGAGTTTGCGTATGAGCTTTACCTTTTGAGCAGAGTAACGCAGAGTCTTGCGAATGCGTCGTGGAGAGAAATCGGGGTCGTCGGGCAAGAGTGGTTTAAAGGGTATCTTGAAAAACGAGTGCAACGTCTGTCCTCCCACATTAACGGCGGCAATACCTGTAGGAGCCAGCACCACGTGTTCCTTCTTGGTGTGGGCACAGATATACTTGAGAAAAGTGCTTTTTCCTGTGCCTGCTTTTCCCGTTAGGAACACTGAGCGATGCGTGTTTTGTATCATCTTCCACGCATTCTGGAACTCAATGTTGTCAAGGTCGATATTTTCAATGCTTACTCCAGCCACAGTAGTTGTCTGTTGCCAGTTGCCAGTTGTCAGTTGTCGGTTATCGTTGTGAGTTGTCAAAGGTAGTGTTTTTTCCTAAGATGGCAAAAAAGCAGAGGGAGCATTTATTAACAAAGGCTCCCTCGCACGATAATATATATTGTATTCCTTTTTTTAGAAGCGGAAACCAATGGTTAGCGCCACTTTATTGTTATTGTCCTTGATTTCCTCACCTTGTTCGCCAGGATAAGCATGATACTGGCTGGTGCGAGTGCGATGCACATAGGCGGCATCGGCATAGAAATGCTTGTAACGATAGCCCAGACCGCAAGTAATGTACTGGTTGCTCTTGTCGTACTGGTACATATAGTTGCTCGAAACAACATCTACATCACCATTAGCGACACCCTTCACTGCGTCCTTAACCGGTGAGGTTTGATAAGAATAACCGGCACGCAAGCTCACACTTGGAGAGACGCGATATTCGGCACCCACGCGCAAAGTGTGCTGTGGCTGGAGTTGCTCTTTAATCTTATACTCAGTGTCGCCATAGTTGCGACCACCCTCATCGCCACAACGCAAAGTGTTAGCTCCAGTGTACTCATAGTCGAAGCTTATCAAGCCCTTGCTAGTGGGAACCACTGCTAGACTACCAATGAAACGCCATGGTGTTTTGATAGTGTAGCGATACTCGTCGTAATAGCCTTCAACTCCGGTCTCGGTGTTGTCGCTGAACATGTCTTTCTCGTCAAATCCATCAATGAGCAGGTCTACTCCACTCTGCACCTTATAAAAGTCTTTCATGTCATAGTAGGTGGGAGTGTGGAATGCGGCACCAATGCGCAACTCATTAATGGGCTTAACAATCACACCCATCTTGAAGTTGTAGCCAGTACCCTTTGTTTCCTGATAGGTTTGGAAATCATATCCCGCATAGCCTGTAGTGACCGACCCATTGTTGTAGTCATAGTCGTAAATAAAGGCATTATTCAGGTCCTCGCCATAGTACTGATAGCTGTCAAAACGCAGGTCGGTAATGCCAAAGTTGATACCCCAGTACACTTTGTTGCTGAAGTTACCGCCCAAGGTAATGTTATACTCATCGGTGTGTCCTTTCTCGTCAACAAGGAAGTTAGCTTTGCCTGTGGTTCCTACACCAGCCAGCCCCTGGAAACGTCCATCGCTAGTTCCATTGACCAAAAAAGACTGATAGGCCAAAATTCCCAACCAAGGCGCATTGCAATCATAATAGATGTTATCATATTTGTCGGCCGAGAGGTCTTGCTCAGTCCAGTTACCTGCATTGAGGTCATCGGCGATGCGGTTAGTGAGCGAGTGCTCTACAGCATACCCACCCTGATAACGACGGTTGAACGAGTTGACGCGATTGAACGAGAATCCCCAGTTAAAATATTTGAAGAAATCGCTATTAATCTTCATCGAACCCACGTAACCTACATGATTGAAGTTAAACTTAGTGTCGGTGAGTTTGTCGCCACTTGCACTCTTGGTAGAGAGGAAATTGAGGTTCATAGTTGCGGCAATGTCGCTACTACGATAGATACCTATACCACCAGGATTTTGAGAGATGGCTGAAATATCACCACCCACAGCGCCGTAGGCACCTGCCATCGACATGTAGCGTGAAGTTCCATTAAGTTCAGTTTCCGACAATTTAAGCACATCGAATGTTGCTTGCGCGCTCGCCATGAGCGATGCACCACACATTAGCAATGATATATATAGCTTATTCATAGCTTTCTAAAAAAATAAGATAATTATATTTATTTTTGTTTTAATTGGTTTTTAATTTTCTACACTTCATGCGTGTGATTAACGACGACCTCCGTGACCTCCGCCACCGCCGCGGCTACCGCCACCGCCCGAGAAGCCACCGCCACCACCGTGACTGCCTCCCGAGAAGCCACCGCCCGAGTAGCCACCGCTGCGTGAACCACCTGAGTAGCCACCGCTGCGTGAGCCACCTGAGTAGCCACTGCTGCGTGAACCACCTGAGTAACTACGGCTTGGGCCACTGCTAGAAGGCGTGTAACTGCGACCAGCGCTACTCCGCGAAGGTGTGTAGGTGCGACCACCAGTTCCTGAAGGAGTGTAGGTGCGACCTGCTGTACCGCGACCAGAGCTGTAGCCACCGCCAGTGTAAGAGCGGTTACCAGCTTTTACAGTAGAGCGTCCGCCAGCATAGCCACCATTGATACCCGATGTTCCCAGGTTGCCACGATTCATACCTGTAGTGCCTCGACGTGGAGTTCCCGCATAACCATTGTAGCGGTTTCCATGATTTGCCAAGCCGGGACGGCGTCCGTTGTAGCCACTATTGTAGCGTCCGTGATTTCCCCAATGGTGGTCTCCATACCAGCCACCAGGACGATGCCATCCTCCACCCCAGTGGTGATGGTTCCATCCCCAACCAGTGTACCAAGGACGTGACCAGCCATACCAGCCACCATACCAACCCCAGCCCCAGTTGTACCAGCCGGTGTAATACCAAGGACGATTCCATCCCCAGCCCCAATTCCAGCTGTACCATGGGTCATAGTAGCGATATCCCCATCCCCAGTAGGGTCCCCAACCCCAGTCGGTGCCAACGATGAGATTAACAGTGGGAGTGCTGTCGAAGTAATACTCAATGAGATCAGGGTCGTTGCTTCTAATCACAATAGTGGGATTGTGGAAACGCTCAATGCGACGAGTGTTGGCAAAAGTGTCGTCATCGATGTAGGTTGTGTCATTCTCGGTATATACATCTACACGACGGTTGTATTCATCCACATCGCGACCATTTACCACTCCACTAATGGGAGTAACCTGAGTTTGTAGTGTGCCATAGTAACCACTCGAGGCCGGTGCTTGCTTAACAACAACCTTAGTGGTCTTGTTGACCTCAGAACTGCCATCATAATAGATGTCATCTTCATAAACTTGCGCCATCAATCCGCCACAGCCAATCAATAAAGCGCCAATCAAAGACAAAAATTTGTAGTTCATATCAATTTAGTTTTTAATTTATTTCTTAACTAGTTGCTACTTAGACTAAATTGCATTGTAAAAGTTTAGTCACAATCACGTGCAAAGCTACATAAAGTTTTCAACAAGTGGATTATAAACGTTGCCAAAAATGGTAAAACACCTTGATTTTCCTCTTGTTTTCACACCTTAAACACGGCAAAAGTGAATTTACTGCATCACAAATTGCTTTTCTTAATGTTATTTAACAAATGTGCTATACAATTATTTTGTTACTTTGCAAAAAAATTATTGTCTATTATCCCCAATGAAAATAGGAGAATACAACACACTGCGAGTAAACCGATTTGTTGACTTTGGAGCATACCTTATCGACAATGACGCTAATGAAGTGCTATTGCCACTGCGTTACCTCACTGGCGATGAAGAACTTGACGACATGATGGAGGTCTTTGTCTACAACGATTCTGAGAATCGTCCTGTCGCCACCACCGAGCGTCCTCATGCCACAGTGGGGCAGTTTTGTCTCATGAGGGTGAAAGCGGTCAATGCCATTGGCGCTTTCATGGACTGGGGACTTGTGGCTAAAGACCTTCTTGTCCCCTTCCGTGAGCAACGCGTGAGGATGCAGGCGGGTCGCAGCTACATTGTCTACGTTTATCTTGACAAGAATAGTGGTCGCATAGTAGCTAGCGCAAAGCTCGACAAGTTCCTTGATAAAACCTTCCCACAGTTTTATCACCGCCAGCGTGTAGACGTTCTCATAGCTCAACAACTGGAGATTGGCTACCGTGTGATTGTCAACAGCCAGTTCTGGGGCATGATTTACAACAATGAGCTCTACCAGCAAGTTAACATAGGTGAGCATCACATGGGCTTCATCAAGCAAGTGCGCGATGACGGTAAGATCGACGTCACTCTAACCAAGATTGAGAAGATGCGCGTTGATGATCTCGCCGGTAGCATTCTCGACTATCTTGAGAGACATGGAGGCTCAATGACATTAAATGACAAGTCTTCGCCTGATGTCATCACCCGCACCTTCAACTGCAGCAAGAAAGATTTCAAGAAGGCATTAGGACTACTTTACAAGCAACATCGTGTTGTACTGGGCGATGTGGTGAAACTCTTGTAACAACCTGCACCTTTATTTTATCTATAAACAAAGATTAGGAGGCCTCATTAGACCCCCTAATCATCACGTGCCTTTTCAAGGAATTAATAAAAGATGCTTAATAGCTGCGATGGAGAATCGTACCACGATTCCACCATAGCATTAACACCATTAAAAAGGATTAGAACTTTCTCAACACCAAAAGCGTAGTTGCATTTTATGGTAAAAAAAGCCGCTAAAAATTATGTCACCACAATAAATAAAAATGCGGCTCATAAATAAAAGCACACAAAATTAGCATTTTTTAGGCAAACAAGCAAAAATAATAGCATTTTTCTAAGAAAAAAGTTTTTCACAATCGCAAATTACCCAAGCAACATTATCTTACCGTTTCCCACCAAGGTAATGTAGTAATGCCAAATTAAATCTTTAATATAAAGATGTTGCTGTTTAAACTATTTTCATTATCTTTGCATTAGAATTGAAAAATATAATCGTAATAAAAGAATAAAATGGGAAAAATTATACTTACTGGCGACCGCCCCACCGGCAAGCTCCACTTGGGGCACTATGTGGGCTCGTTGCGACGTCGAGTGGAACTGCAAAATGCGGGTGAATATGAAAAGATGTTTGTTTTCATGGCCGATGTGCAAGCACTGACCGACAATGCCGACAACCCCGAGAAAATTAGACAAAACATTATAGAGGTGGCTCTAGACTACCTCTCGGCTGGTCTTGACCCCGAGAAGTGCACAATCTTTATCCAGAGCCACATTCCTGAGCTGGCTGAACTCACCACCTACTTGATGAACCTCATCACCGTGAGCCGTGTGGAACGTAACCCAACGGTGAAGACCGAAATCAAAATGCGCAACTTTGAGGCAAACATACCACTAGGCTTCTTCTGCTACCCAGTGAGCCAAGCTGCCGACATCACGCTCTTTAAGTCCAACATCGTTCCCGCAGGTGAGGACCAGAAGCCCATGATTGAAATCACCCGCGAGCTGGTGCGTCGCTTCAACGGTACCTATGGTGATGTGCTTGTGGAGCCCGATATCATGCTTCCCGAGAACGAGACATCTCGTCGCTTGCCTGGTACCGATGGCAAGGAAAAGATGAGCAAGAGCCTTGGCAACTGTATCTACCTTAGCGACGATGCCGACACCGTTTGGCAGAAGGTACGCTCAATGTTCACCGACCCCAACCACCTGAATGTTAGCGACCCTGGTACCGTGGAAGGCAATGCCGTGTTCACCTATCTTGACGCATTCTCTAATGATGAGGACTTTGCTAAATACTTGCCCGACTATCAGAACCTTGACGAGATGAAGGACCACTACCGCCGTGGTGGCTTGGGCGACATGAAGTGCAAGAAATTACTAAACAGCATTCTCAACGAGATGCTTGAGCCTATTCGCCAGCGTCGTCATGAGCTCGAACAGGACATTCCCGAGATTTATAATATCTTGCGCAAGGGTACTGAGAAGGCACGCGAGACAGCGGTCAAAACTATGGATGAGGTGCGCAACGCAATGAAGATTAACTACTTTGACGACATTGAGCTCATTCGCCAGCAAGCTGAGCGCTTTAGCTCGAAATAAAGCTCTGATTTTTCAAGACAATCCCCTCTAATGTCGTGTGCATTAGAGGGGATTTATTACAGATAATTGCTAACAATTAATTATTTTCCTTCATCGTGTTAAAACTTTGTGCAATAGAGTTTTATAAAGGACTATTTAAAGGTTAGTCTTTCATGTACTGCTTGATGTAGAGCTCGCAGTTGGCAACAAGCTCGTCGTACCATTCTTGCCCAAAGCGACGAATAAGAGGTTCTTTCAAGAACTGATATACTCTGATGCCCTTGCTCCGCCCCATCACCTCGGCACTCTTACAAATTTTCCACCGATGATAATTAACCGCTACACTACCGTTACTGAGTGTCTTGAGTCGCAACGGATAGAGAGCACAAGAGATAGGTTTCATGAAATCAATTTTTCCTTCGCGATAGGCCTTCTCAATGGCACAAATGCACATTCCTCCAGGAGCGTAGCAGGAAAACACACAGTTGCTATTGTCTAAGATCTGTGTCACCAGCTCCCCTTCAGGGTCAAGATAGGAAATACCATTTTGCTCAATTTCTTGCTTGGCACGAGGTAAAAGGTCATCCCAAATCAAGGGCAATATTTCCTTGATTTTTTCTTCCTCAGTGCTAGTGAGAGGAGCCCCCGCATCGCCATCTATGCAGCATTGTCCTAGGCAAGAATCAAGATCGCAACTGAAAAATCGCTCCACAACATCGAGCGTAACAAGCGTGTTATCGTTAATTAAAAACATGAGTTAGTCTATGAGTTTTGAGAGAGCGTGCTCGAGGTCGGTACTTGAGAGTTTTAGATGCATCTCGCCACGATAAGCATAAGAGATGTTTCCTGTCTCTTCGCTCACCACGACAGCAATGGCATCGGTGGCTTGCGAGATACCCAGCGCCGAACGGTGACGAAGTCCCAGGTACTTGGGCAAATTAGTGTCATGCGACACTGGCAGGATGCATCCGGCAGCCATTATCTTGCCATTATCAATTATCACAGCTCCATCGTGAAGAGGACTATTCTTGAAGAATATGTTCTCGAGCAAGCGGTTGTTAACCTCGGCCTTAATCATGTCGCCCGAGTGCTCATAGTCTTCGAGTGGCATCTTGTTCTTAATAACAATTAGAGCACCGGTCTTTGATTTTGAGAGGCTCATGCAAGCATATACAATGGGCATAACCCACTTCTTGCGCACCTTTTCACCATCACCACTATGCCACAACTTTGCTATCGACTTCCAGCCTTTTTTTGAACCCAGCTCGGTGAGGAAGCGTTTTATCTGGTCTTGGAAAATGATGATGAGGATGAAAATGCCACTGTCGATAATGCGGTCCATGATAGTACCCAGTAGCTTCATGTCGAGCAACTTGTCGACCACCACCCAAGCCACAATGAAAGCGAATACACCCACAAAGATGTTGAGTGCCCCACTCTCTTTCATCGTGCGATAGATGTAGAAAAGCAGTGCCGCCACGAGCAAGATGTCGATTATGTCTTTTATGCCAAATGATATCATTGTCAGTATTCAGTTGTCAGTTGCAAAGTTATTTATTATTTGTGAAAGTTACAAGCGTTCGAGCTTCGACAGCAGCTTTCACATCATGAACGCGCAGGATGTGAGCACCCTTCATCAGCGCAATGGTGTTAAGCACGGTTGTTCCATTAAGGGCATGAGCGGCGTCGCAGTTGAGAACTCGTTGTATCATCGATTTGCGAGAAATACCCACTAGCAGTGGCACGTCAAGCGAATGAAAGACCTCAAGCTGTGACATGATGCGATAGTTCTGCTCCACAGTTTTAGCAAAGCCAAATCCTGGGTCGGCAATCACATCATTGATTCCACACTGATGCAATGCATCCACCTTGCGAGCCAGTTCTTCAAGCACCACAGCCGCGACATCGTCATCATAGTTAGTGAACCGTTGCATTGTGGCTGGAGTGCCTCGCATGTGCATCACAACGTAAGGCACCTGCAGTTGTGCCACTGTTGAGTGCATAAGCTGATCAAGGTCACCACCCGAGATATCGTTAATAATATCAATACCCAGTTCCTCCACACAATGCCGTGCCACGCTTGCACGAAAAGTGTCGACCGAGAGAAGCATCTCGTTGCCCACAGCTTGACGCACAACCTTAACAGCAACATTGAGTCGCATTATTTCCTCACTCGCATCAACCACTTGAGCACCAGGTCTTGTGGAACATGCTCCCAAGTCAATGATGTCGGCACCTTGTTGAGCCATCTCGTTAGCCTTGCATGCAATATCATGTGCATCAAGCATCCTACTATCGCTATAGAACGAGTCGGGCGTGGCATTGATAATGCCCATGACGAGAGGTTTGTCGATCTCTACTAACCTTCCGCGCAAATTAAGGCTATATTTCTTGAAATCAATCATTGTGAAACTTTAGATTATGCCCACATAATACAGGAATATAATCACGATTGCCACGGGAGCGATATATCGCAGGCTGAAAATAATGTAAGGTTGTACAAATCGGGAGCGATGCATGCCACCGTTGGTTAGCTGTTCGTGAATGACATCTTTCTTGAGCACCCACCCCACATAGATGGCTGTTACCAGTCCACCAAGCAGCATGAAGAAGTTAGGTCCCACAAAATCGAGGAAATCAAACAGATTGCGTCCAAGGAGCTTCACATCACTCAATGTACTGAACGACAAGGCGCTCAGGACAGCAATGATCGTCATCAAAACCGCTGTAATGGCAATCGCTTTTCCTCGAGAGATTTTGTACTCATCAATCATGAAAGTAATGGGGATTTCGCTCAACGAGATTGTGGAAGTTATTGAAGCAAAGAATAGCAGAAGGAAAAATAACGTTGCCCAAATTGTACCTCCAGGCATCTGCTGGAAGATGGTGGGCAATATCTCAAATATTAGTTTGGGACCTGCATTGGGCTCAAGACCGAATGAGAAGACCGCAGGAAAAATCACTATTCCAGCAAGAATTGCCACTAGCGTGTCAAGTCCCGAGATTGTCACCGCGTCCTTCATGAGGTTGCTATCGTCCTTGAAATAGGAAGAATAGGTAATGAGGCATGTCACCCCTAGCGAGAGCGACATGAAGGCTTGTCCCATGGCATCGACAACGCCTTTCCAGCCTAAATCATCAAAGTCTACGTCAAAGAGAAATTCCATTCCCTCGTCTGAGTCAGGCAACAACAACGAGTTAACACAAAACACGATGAGCAACAGGAAGAGCAATGGCATCATGAAACTGGCTATGCGCTCAATACCTTTTTCCACACCACGGTTAAGCACGAGGAAATTAAGAATCAAGAAAAGCAAAGTCCACATCACGCAGCGCCAGGGAGAGCTCACAAAGGTAGAGAAGATGTTGCTATATTCCTCGGGCGTGTGTCCCAACAAGTTACCACTTGCCGAGCTCCACAAGTATTCTATCACCCATCCGCACACCACGCAATAGTAGCCACAAATGAGAAGTCCACCAAGCACACCAATGTAGGCAAACAACTTGAAAGGCGAACCAGGCGTGAGCTCCTCAACAGCGCCTTTCATACTCTTGTGAGTAGAACGTCCTATCACAAACTCCGACATCATGATAGGGATTCCCAGTAGCAGGACACATATCAGGTAGACAAGAATATAAGCCCCGCCTCCATTTTCACCAGCTTGATAAGGAAAGCGCCAAATGTTTCCCAAGCCCACGGCACTTCCCACAGTGGCGGCTATAGCCCCCATGCGAGTCGCAAAACCTATTCTTTTTTGTTTCATAATATATTAAACAAGTATTAGTTTCGTAATGAAGATGTTTAGAATTTAGTGATAGTAATACACAATATCAAGGTAATGTTTATACCTTTTAGCATTTCACAGTGGCAACTTATTTCTTAACCAGCCAGGCACTCATCTCATAGAGTAAATAGATGGGCAGGAACACAATGGTGAGTGTGAACGGGTCGCCTGTGGGTGTGATAAAAGCCGCCAAAATAAGAAGTGCCACAATAGCATGACGGCGATATTTCTTGAAAAAGCCTCGATGTAACACCCCAATGTTTCCCAGCAACCATGCCAGCAACGGTAGCTCAAAGATAATGCCCATCACAAAAATAAGCATCAGGAACGTGTCCATGTAGCTATCGAGCGAAATTTGGTTTGGGACCATAGCACTCACGTGATAGTCGGCAAGAAAGCGCAAAGTGACGGGAAAGACCACAAAATAACCCACCGAGACACCAAGGAAAAACATGAGGTTACCAAAGGCAAAGGCACGCTTGATACCCCGTTTCTCATTGTCATAAAGAGCAGGAGCCACAAAGGTCCACAGCAGGTAAATCACCACAGGAAACGAGAACACAAGCGCGAGCCAAAACGACGTGCTCATGTGGATAAAGAACTGTGAGGCAAGCTGGATGTTAATCAAGTCGACATGAAATCCCTGAGTTGTGAACTGAGGCAATCCCGGCACACCAGTTGTTATCTTCTCAAAGATGCGATATAGCACAAAGTCGCCCTTGCAAGGCGCCAGGATAATGTTGTCGAAGATACCGGGCATGAAGATAAAAAAGATAATTGCCATAGACATTAGCACCACGGCAATCTTTACCAGGACACCACGCAACGCGTCAAGGTGGTCCCAGAACGACATCTCCTGCAACTGCTCCTTATTATCCTCGGGCATAAAAGAAGAAAGAGCGTTTACTCCCCGTTCGATTTAGTTCCAGTATCCTTGGTCTCAGCCACATTTTTCACCTCACGGGCAGTGTCTTCAAGAGGCTTTTCTATCTCCTCTTTCACCTCGTTCATGCCTTCCTTGAAGCTCTTTACACCTTTTCCCAATCCCTTCATGAGCTCAGGAATCTTCTTGCCACCAAAGAGTAGCAAAATAATAACAAGGATAATAATCCCCTCGGGGACGCCTAACGAGCCCAAAAACAATAATATTGAATTCAACATAGCTATATTATTTTTTATCTAGTTTATAACTTGCAAAATTATAAAAAAAACACAAGACCGCAAAGGCAAGTGATAAACTTTTAACTAAAAACGATTTTTTTTGTTTATTTACTCAAGTTTCATAAATAACCGGAACTTAACCGGAACTTGAATAAAACAACATTTAAATTTAAACGTTTTAAGTTTGTCACTTTAGAAAAAAGTGTTAATTTTGCGCCGGATTTTAGTTATTAGAGAAATTTTTCGACAATTTTAAAGATATTTATTTAGTATGAAAGCATTTGTTTTTCCTGGACAAGGCGCGCAATTCGTTGGCATGGGCAAAGACCTGTATGACAACAACGCCGAGGCTCGCGAGATGTTTGAGAAAGCCAACGAAGTGCTAGGCTTCCGCATCACCGACCTGATGTTCAATGGTACTGAAGACGACTTAAAACAGACTAAAGTTACTCAACCCGCTGTATTCCTGCACAGTGTTATTCTTGCCAAGACCCTTGGCGAGGAGTTTAAGCCCGACATGGTGGCTGGTCACTCACTGGGTGAATTCTCAGCTCTTGTAGCAGCCGGTGTTCTGCCCTTTGAACAGGGCTTAAAGCTAGTTGAGACCCGTGCTCTTGCCATGCAAAAAGCTTGCGAGGCAACACCATCGACCATGGCGGCGATCATTGGTTTGGACGACGAGAAGGTTGAGGAGATATGCGCATCAATCGATGGTGTGTGTGTTCCTGCCAATTACAACAGCCCAGGTCAAGTAGTGATTAGCGGTTCGTTTGAGGCTATTGATGCTGCTTGCGCCAAGTTTAAAGAGGCTGGTGCCCGCCGTGCATTGCCACTGAAAGTTGGCGGAGCGTTCCACTCGCCACTCATGGAGCCAGCACGTGAGGAGCTTGCCAAGGCTATCCACGAGGCATGCTTCAGCGAGCCCATTTGCCCCATCTATCAGGATGTTGACGCAAAACCTCACACTAACCCTGAGGAGATTAAAGAAAACCTCATTAAGCAACTAACCGCTCCCGTGCGCTGGAGTCACATCGCCCGCAACATGGCTGCCGACGGCATGACCGAGGCCGTAGAGCTAGGTCCCGGCAAGGTGCTTCAAGGCTTGATTGGTCGCACCTGCAAGGAAGTTGCGGTGAGCGGAATGCAATAAAATCAAAGCATAGTTTTCACATCTAGCTAACAAGGGAGGCGCGCCATGGCACATTGGCACGCCTCCCTTTGTTGTGTGAATCACGCGTTAAAAGTAGCGTATTATCTAAATTCCAAGGATGATGTTGTAGACTGCGGTCACATCGGAGCCGGTTACTTCACCATCGCCATTTTGGTCACCGTTAAATGTAGGAGTATCCTCGTTAAAAAGGATGTGATTATAAAGTGCCGTCACATCACTGCCGGTAACTTCTCCATCGCCATTAACGTCGCCTGCCACCACAACAACCGGTGGCTCAGTAACCACGTCGATGAGTTTGTAGCAATTAACATAATTGCCTATTGTCCCCTCGGTTGTGCCACGCTTAGCCTCAACCATTATCAGGTATCGCCCTGGCTCAAAATTGATGCGGTTAGAGATACTGATTGTGCGCTCCTCGCCTTCGGCAATCTGCTGGTTACCCATGTAGACAATTCCCCCATTAGTGAGGGTATACTGTCGCATGCGCACATATACATATCCATTGTGGTCAGATGGCGCACTGAGCGTGATAGACCCTTCAAGTATCTCTCCTTTAACCACATAGTCGGGCAAGTCGAGTGAAACAGCATTTAGATAGATGTTGCTAGCCTCTCCCACGTTAATTTCGAGCGGATAGTTATCATTGTAAATGTCGTCGGTAATATTCCCATCGTCGGTAACATAACTTACCACCACACGATAAATACCAGGGTCAACCGGCAACTTGCGGTAGAAGGTGAACGTCTTAGCCTCGCCACGCTCTACCGTAGCATTGCTTTGTTGATAAATGTAGCGCTTGGTGGGGTCGTTGACATCAACAAGGTTTAGAATCACACCCACATTGCCGGCACTACCATAGTTGCGAGTATTGAGCGCGAAATAGATATTGTCGCCCTGGTTGATAATCTCTTGAGAGTCGGCACGCCTCCATTGCACAGCTGTAGTAAGACGCATGACCGGAACTGTGGCTCGAGGCAGCACATTAACAATGCCGCCGCCATTAGACAACTCAAAGGGATATTGTTCAAAGCCCTTCTCAAACACAGTGAGCCTATACTCGCCCTGAGGCATCTCATCATCGAGATTGACAAGCAAAGAAACATCCTCATTGACCGCGTCATAGACATTGACCGTGTTTTCATAGTCAAACGAAACGCTCTCACTAGCTGTGCTTGTGAAACGCACAACAATGTTGCGCAAGCGCACGTTGTCACTATTGTTTCGCAAGCGCAAGTTAAAGAGTGCCGAGCCACCCTCATAGACTTCGCCCTGTGGCTCTAGAGTAGAGAGAATCGTGACATCGGGATGCGAGCCACTATCGTCGAGAGTGGTGATAGTGCCACCAGCTACCGAAGTATTGAAAAATCCCACATAGGGCTTGTTGCGACTATCACGCCCACGGCAATATCGCATTAGTTGCCACCGAGAGCCAGCATCCTCGCGGAAAGCCATCCACACGGTGGCATCACCCTCGGGGACATCATCGCCCACTTGCTTAGGAATGTCATAGATTGATGCCATAGCCAGGATGCCGGTGCGCCCATTAGCAAAACCATCGATGTTGCGTTGCTCGGACTTGAGCACCTTAATAATCTCTCCATCGCGTACAAGAACAACTCCCAGTTCACCTGTGAAAGGCTTGGTATCAAAATTCTCGACAGTGATCATCACATTAAAAGAATTGGCGTCTTGAGTGATGAGACGCATACTGAGCGCATTGTAGATAGGTCGCTCATAGAATGTGCTATCAGCAGGTGGCTGAATTCCGGTTATTATTTCCTGGTCAAGATTGTAGCCTCCAGCACCACCACCGATGCCCAGATCGTCGGGGTCGAGATGACTCACAAGGAAATAGCCGTCACTAGTCCCATACCAGCCCCAGTTGATGTGCACGAATCCCTCAGAGTCATAGCCATCACACACAAAGGCATGCCCGCTACTCCCGGTTTCGCTAGTTGCGGCATAGTATACCGGTCGCCCGACATCCAGTTCACTCTTTATGAGCTGTAGCCACTCTTCGCTACTATAATAATCACGCTTGCGCAAGGTGAGCGCTTGATCATAATTAAAATAGTCCCTTAAAGCCTGTGGCACCACCATGGAGTGCGCCCCACTGCCAGCAGGCTGATACTCCATGTCGACGGCAACGCCAAAGTGAGCAGCCAGTGTCGCAACAGCCATGCCTTGCTCGGTGGTGTAATCCACGCCATCATAGCTGGGCAGCATACGGTCCCAATAGTAAGTCGTGCTACCAAAGTCGGCACTCACATCCTTGCCGTCGACAGTGATAGTTTTGCTACCAGTTCCATGCTCAGGATAACTATGAAAGCGCATGATTTGAGTTGCCGCCGTTGCCACGCATCCCACATAGTAGTGGGTGCCAGTGCCATAGGTGGGGCATAAATTGTTGAATGGGCTACCCTGCCCCCAGTGTATATCGCCCAGTAACGGACTAACAACCGGAACACCTTGCGATGCTCCACGTGGCAATGCTTGATTGCCAGCACAAGCCTGAACATAGCGCTCGTTGAGCGCCAGCCACTGACGCAAGTTCTCGGGCATATTGTCGTAGCTGAAAGCACCCTGTGTGGAATAGCCCAGCACAGGAGTAGCCGCATCATCGCCCGCAACAATGACAAAACCATTGCCACCGGCACGATTAAACACATATAATGGCGCTCCGGCATCACTAGCAGCAGTGCCCTTGCGAACTACTCGTTGCAATTTTGCACTAGGCGCTAGTGTTACTGCCGATTGGGTAAAACGCTCAGCAACCATTTCGGCTTGAGCCCAGTCGATAGGACTGCCCCAAGCCGAAGTAGTTGTTAAAACGATTACCGCAGTAATCAGTTTTTTCATAACAAAATATTCAATTATTTAATACTAACTTTCTTCACCTCATTGCCAACCTTAACAATATAGATACCTGGCTGAAGGCTGATGGTAGTGTTTCCAGCCGATGCCACGCCATTGCTAACCACTTGGCCATTGATATTGCACACCATCATGGGCACCTCAACGCTTGTCTCTATCATGAGCTTGCCGGGCATTGCGACAATGCTACTTGATGATGTAATTCGAGAGATTGCCGTGTTGCTAAGCTTAACTTCGATATCGTTAGAAGGAGCCGATGCAATTTCATCAACATAGTTACCGAAGTAGGATACCACAACAGTGGGAGCATAGGCCACCACATTGTAAGAGTAGCTGAGACGGTCGCTAAGTGGCAAATTGACAGCAAGCTCAGTAGCATCTCCGTCGGCTTCATATACACCTACTGGTTGGCAAACCTCATCACCCGCTTTAAGCTGCTGTGAAACAACGAAGTAGTCAATAAAGAGCTTATCACTACTATTGAGGTAAGAAAGCTGGATATATGTATTCTCACTACCATTGTCGCTAGTCACAGTGTAGTCGGCAAAGTCACCGTTGAGAGTAACCTTGGTACTTTCAACCAGTTCATCACCATTGTAGATATGCACCATGACGGTATCACCATCAACCGGTCCACTATAGTTGCGCGAAACCATGTTGACTTTGATTTCAAAGTTACCATTATTATTGCTAAGGTTGAGCGCAGGAGTTGTGATAGTGGCAGCCGAGCCAAATGGCGCTAACCCCATATATCCACTTGCCAAGCAATGTGCGTAGCCATACCAGCCAGGTTGCTGAGTGTAGGCATCGAGATATTCTTGAGTGCTGGGATAGGAAACCGAAGTGATAGAGCCACTTGTCACCTTGGAGAAGTCTTCATCAATAATGTTCACAACAGCGTCCCCGGCAAGAATCTCGCGCTTGGTTACATTTACTTCATAGCGAGTGGCATCGGGCACAGCTTGCCAGTGGGCAGTAAATCCATTCTCGGTAACAGCAGTTGCATCAAGAGCCACAGGAGCATCGAGTGATGTGATGTTCTTAACTACTTGAACTTCCTCCGACTCAGCCGAGATTATATCGTCCTTGACAGCACGCACGGTGTAGAAATAGGTCTTAGTAGCATCAAGATTTGTAACAGCATAGGATGTACCGGTAACACTGTGGTCTTGTAGAGTGTAGATGCGAGTGTCACCATCTTTAGTGTACACATTGAGCAAATAGCCGGTTGCTCCGGTTACCGACTTCCACAATGCGGTAAACGAAACGCCATCGGCTTGAGTGGGTTGATTAACCTCAGGTGCCGCAAGGAACGACTCGCTAGTTTCCACCTTCAGGTCATCAATCAAGATACCATTGACCACGAAATTAGGCTTAAATGTGAGATAAGATGTGCTACGACCACCGGTTGTGATATATTCAATTTCAGTCCACTGGTCGTCATAGAGATAGAACGTCTTAGCCGAATTGTAGCCCAGTTGCACGTCGATAGCGCCTACATCATCAAGGGTTTTAACCTTGAATGTAATGCGCAAGTTTCCACCGTTAGACGACATGTCGGTGTTGGCAGTGCGCAGGTTTCCACTAGCGCCAATCTTGAGGCATCCTCCAGCCTCGTAGACATATTGCCCTGTCCATCCAGGCAATGTTGTGCGTAACTTTCCCGACGAATAACTACTGATGTCGACCGTAGCAGGCGCTTGCTCACTCCCCTCAGTAAACGCATCAAAATTTTGGTCTAAAACTACAGTAATGTCAGCGCTAGCCGCTTGCAACGAAAATGCGGTAGCCATCATGGCAAAAGCCATAAATAGATGATTAATTTTCCTCATAGTAGTTTGTATTAAGATAATAAATTCATCAACTGTGCAAAATTAATAAATATTTACAAAAAAGCAATCATTATTCAATAAGTTTTATCTTATCAACAAAAGTTAAAGACATGATGAGCGAAGCTGTTGCACTGACCATGAGGATGGTTATTAAAGAAATTCACCTTTTCTTTGAGATAATAGCGATACTCTATTAAAAAGTGTGACAAAATGATTAAAGTAATTGTATTTATTTGTCACCACTCCATATTATCACTATATTTGCACAACGTTTAAGTGAGGGGAAGATAGTAAAATCCTCTCGTTTTTAAAAAATATCTAAATAATGGATTATCTATTTCTTATTTTGGGACTCGCAATGCTACTGTTGGGAGCCAACTACTTGGTGGACGCCAGTGTAGCTATTGCACAGCGTGCAAAAATATCTAATTTCATCATAGGACTCACTATAGTGGGCATTGGTACTTCGGCTCCCGAACTCTTTGTGTCGATACAGAGTGCGGTGACAGGTCATGGCGACATTGCCATGGGTAACGTGCTTGGGTCGAATATCGCTAACGTGTTCTTGATACTGGGCGTGACGGCTATTATTTTACCCTTTGAGATAAGCCGTCAACAAACTCGACGCGACATCCCCATTGGCATCATTGCCGCTCTACTCATATTCCTGCTAGCTAACGACTCACTCATTCCAGGCATCAGCGAGAATAGCCTCTCACGACTGGATGGAATAATGCTACTGGTGTTCTTTATCGTCTACATGGCAGTAGTAATTCTCAAGAAAGGCGACAACCCCACTCAGGCACTAGCCGAAGCCGACGAGGAGGCCTCATCTAGCCTCACGGGCAAGAACGTGTGGTTGCTGTGGGGAATTGCTGTTGTATCGCTAGCCGCGCTGCTGTGGGGTGGCCAGATGTTCCTCGACAGCGCCAAGAGCCTTGCCGCGGCATGGGGCATGAGCGAGGCAGTGATTTCTATCACTATAGTCGCCGTGGGCACATCACTTCCTGAACTTATTACAGCCATAATCGCCGCTTGCAAGAAGAACCCACAACTGGCATTGGGCAATGTGATAGGGTCAAATGTGTTTAACATGCTCATGATACTGGGTGTGGCATCCACCATTCACCCATTTGCACTGACCACTATCAACATCGTTGACTACCTGGTGGCAATCCTTGCCGCAGTGCTCACATTCATGGTTGTGTTCACCTTTGGCAAGCACCGTTTCGACCGCATTGAGGGCGTGTTATTCGTGCTTATTTACGTGGGTTACACAGTTTATTTGCTCATGAGATAAACAAAATTGTTCTATTGCAAGAATACAAGTTTCTATTCCCTTAGTGGCTTTATCTCATGTTTCACTTTAATGACAAAGTCACGCAACTGTTGCTGTGTCGTGAAGGCACTGAGAGGGATTGCCAAGAAAGTGTAGCGATTTTTTTTCAGCCTAATAATAAGGCACTCGTTTAATGCTGTAGTGCTATCCATCTCGTTCCACCCGATAACATGCTCACGCATCTTATCATCGGTAAATGAGAGTTGAAGCCCACCCGCGGTAATTGTGATAGTTTTCTCAAGTATTGACCAGCGTGATTCTTGAGTGAGAGCGTAGTAGTAGACCAGCGGCATGGCAATCATTACCATCCCCATGGCAACAATGAGCGCCACAAAGGCGAAACGCATGTCGACAAACGTGAGAGCCAAACACACCACCACCGGCAACACAAGCCACCACCAGCGGTGCCTCAAGAAGATGCGCCACAGGATGCGCATGTAGGTCCCCGATGTTATGGAACAAGTTTTTACCAATTCACATTCCTCCTGATTAAATAATTACTTGCGCCATAACTTGCGATACATTTCCATGTTGCGTGGCACTAACTGCTGGCAATAGCCAGTGCCGTCAGCATTATAGAGCTTGCTGAGATTGAGATAATGTTTTCCGTTTCCACGCTCAATGCTGAAAACCTGCGCCCAGCGCTGCTTCACCTTGTCGCACTGCGGACTGTGACGGTCGGTGCCTGTGCCGTTGAGTTCAGCCGGCACCCCACCCTCGCCGGTGTGCACCGCAAAAGTCTCAGCGCATGGTGGATACCCCAGCGCTATCCACATGGTAGTATTAGAAACCATCTCACCCGGTTTCACACCTTCAATCACAATCGACGCGGTTGAGATGCGCCGTGGAATGAAATCCTGATCCACAAGCCACTGCTCACCACTATGCGTGAAGTCCTTGCCTAGGAGGCTATGGTAGAAAGTGCGGGAAACATGCTCGGTAAAAATCCATGGAGCAAAGTCGCCTGCGGCGATGTGTGGAGCAAGCAGATGCTCGGCATTGCCCTCGCGCACATAGCCCATGCCATCATCGGCGCGACCACTATGAGAATAGTTAGTGCGAATCAGCACTCCGTCTACCGCCGAGGCGAGGTCATATTTCTTGTAAGTGTAGTTGCCGGTCTCAAAATATGCTCCGTGCCCTTGAGCATCTATAACACCAAAGTTGGCCTCCACTCCCAGTGGCTTAGGCAAAGATTGCAACAGTCGCTCAAAGTCATCAACGGTGACACAATGCTCAAGAGCCAGTTTCATCACCACTCCCTCACGGTCCATGTGGCTAGGTGGCACATCGTCGGCGTTGAGATTATAGGACGCGGTGTTCATGATGGCAAATCCTTTCTCGTTAAATCCAGTCCAAGCGGCGGTGTCGAGCGGATCGGTAGCATCAAAAATCGCCACAAACTCATAGCAGTTGTCGTGAGCTTTAATGCGCTCCACACGGTTGTCGAGACACCCCGTGTCGCGATGCTTCCACAACATGGGACGCCCATTCAGTGTTTTATAGCCCGCGATAATTGCCGATGTGCAAGCCATAGCCCCCATGGCGCAAGCTAGCAACAAAACAATAGTTAATGCCTGTTTTTTCATGATTTCGTTGAATATTAATGCCCAAAGGTAATACAAAATCATTATGTTAGCAAAAAAATTTGCTAATTAAAATATATTTACTACCTTTGCCGATGAAATCAGCACACACCCTTAAAAGCCTCATCATGGCTAGTATATCAATTATGTGAAAATCATGTGTGCAAAATTCCTTTAAATATAATTTTTTCGAACTTATCTCGACAATCTTTTTCACCGAGTAATTGCCCGTATTTCTCAACGTGTGCTAAGTGTGCGCATGCGTGTTGTCTTAAGTAAATGAAGTGTAAGGGTGGGCAATTCACAAAACAGTGAAGATTATCATGAATATTTTTAAACATTATGTATAACATCAACGAACTTAGTTCTATGAACGAAGCCGAGTTGAAAGACTTGGCCAAATCAATGGGGTTGAAAAAGGTAGACAATGCCGACAAAGACGACCTCGTGTATCAAATCATTGACCAACAAGCTATTGAGGCATCGAAAAACGCACCCGAGCAGCCTAAGCGCAGGCGTGGACGCGCTAAGAAAGATGCTACCGACACAGCTAGCGCAACAGTCCAAGCCGAGCCTGAAGAGAAGAAAAGAAAAACAGCCAGTTCGAAGGCGAAGGCTAGCAGTGATGAAAAAAACAGTGACGATGCTCAAGCAACCAGCGATATCACAGCAATAGATGAAAATCAAGCAGCAGAAGCGGCAGTTACTGAATCACCAGCAAAGCGCAAGCGTGGACGCCCACGCAAGAATGAGCTCAAAGCTACACAGCAAGAGCAACTTCCTGGTCTAGAAACCACAGCAAACGAGAATATAATTTCTCAAGACGGAGATAAACAAAACGCTCAAGCCTCTGAGGTGGAGCCAGAGAAGAAGTCACCCGCCAAGAGGGCACGCCGCGAGCGCATAGAGCGATTGCACGTAGAGCAAGATAATGCCACCAGTGTGCAAGCCAGTGCCGATGACGTTGCAATCATGGCACCAGTGGCTGATGAACCCAAACCTCAAGATGAGGATTTCCAACCTAACAGGAATTCGTTCGCAGGTAATCAAATGGATTATATGCCTAGCCAGGAGGAGATACTACCACAGGAAGGCATGATGGGCCAGCCTTATGGCGATGAGATGGACGGTTTTGACATGATGGACGAGAGTGAAGGCTTTGTGATGGGAAGCGACTTGCCAAGCGCTTCGCGTTTTGACCCGGAGAATGACGACTTCATGAGCTTGTTCAACACTAATCCTAACGCGACAATCGGGAAAAAGCAAAAGCGCAACGCCGGCAATGACAAGGAGGACAATTTCGCTCCCGCGAAGTTTGGTGGCACAATGACCTTCAAGCCCCGCACTCCCGAGGAGCGTGAGGAGGCCGCCCGCCGTGCCGAAGAGCAACGTCGCATCGCGGCCGAGGAAGCCGCCAAGGCTCCTATTATCATTCAAGAGCCACAGGCAGTGAAAGAGCAACCCGCCAACAAGCAAAGCAAAAAGAAAAAAGGCAAAAATCAACAGCAACAGCAGCAACAACCCGAGTCGGCACTACCCTACTCTAATGTGAGCTACAACTTCGACGGCATTCTCAATGGCATGGGCGTGCTGGAAGTGATGCCCGACGGCTATGGTTTCTTGCGCTCAAGCGACTATAACTACCTGACATCACCCGACGACATATATGTGCCTCAAGCGCAAATCAAGAACTATGGTCTCAAGACTGGCGACGTAGTGGAATGCACAATTCGTCCTCCCAAGGAAGGAGAAAAGTACTTCCCGCTTGTAGATGTGCGCCTCATCAACGGTCGCACTCCAGCCTTTGTTCGTGACCGCATACCATTTGAGCACTTAGTGCCCTTGTTCCCTAACGAGAAGTTTGACCTGGTGAACCACACTCACCCCAACATCTCTACCCGCATCGTGGATATGTTCTCGCCCATAGGCAAGGGTCAGCGTGGACTCATCGTGGCACCTCCCAAGACTGGTAAAACCGTGCTCTTGAAAGATATTGCCAATGCAATATCTGAAAATCACCCTGATACCTACATGATAATCCTGCTCATTGATGAGCGCCCCGAGGAAGTTACCGACATGGCTCGCAGTGTGAATGCCGAGGTGATTGCGTCGACATTTGACGAACCGGCCGACCGCCACGTGAAGATCGCCGACCTGGTGCTTCAGAAGGCTAAACGCATGGTGGAATGCGGGCATGACGTTGTAATCCTGCTCGACTCTATCACACGCCTTGCCCGTGCCTACAACACCATAGCCCCTGCTAGTGGCAAAATATTGAGTGGTGGTGTAGACGCCAACGCATTGCAACGCCCCAAGCGCTTCTTTGGCGCCGCACGCAACATTGAGAACGGTGGCAGTTTGACCATTATCGCTACCGCACTCATCGAGACCGGCAGCAAGATGGACGAGGTGATTTTCGAGGAATTCAAGGGCACTGGTAACATGGAGCTCCAGCTCGACCGCAAGCTCAGCAACAAGCGCGTGTTCCCGGCTGTCGACATCATGGCATCGAGCACTCGCCGCGACGACCTGCTGCTCAAGCAAGACACGCTCAACCGCATGTGGATTTTGCGCCGCTTCTTGAGCGACCGCAACTCAATTGAGGCTATGGAATTCATCAAGGACCGCATGGAGCGCACCCGCAGCAACGAGGAACTGCTGCTCACAATGAACGATTAAAATTCATCACGCTCTTTTTTTACGAGAAATAAACAATGGGGATGAACCTTGAGTGGCTCATCCCCATTGTTATATAGTCATATAAAAAAAATACCTTTAATTATGCGTCAATCATGATGCCGCCTTGCTTGCCACAGATGTAGTTGATGGGATGGTCAATGCCCTGATGCAGCACGCCATTAAGGACCAATGGCTGGCCTGGCACGAAACCTTGGCACTTGAACGTATCGCCCACTGATAGCTTGGCATTATGAGAGTCCACCACCACATACTCGTTGCTCCCACGGTACTCAATTGTCACCACTCGCCCTGGATGCCACCGCAGGGTGAGGCGGGCTCCAGGTTGCAAGGTGTCGCTGTCGATATAGTGAGAGTCAAAGATTTGCGATGCGGCAGTATTACTCATGTTACGGCAAAAGTCATCCCAGTCGCGGTGCCCAGCATAGCGCGCCAGCACGTTGAGCGTGAAGCGGCGGCTCGTGCGATAGCCGTCGATGTAGCCCCACAGACGCTTAAGGGTGTTGGTGGAGATATGTTCGCCAGTAGCGTCGGCGACAGCCTGTGCCAGCATGTCAAAATCGCTGGGCAACCGCATGGTGCGCCCCGCCACCTCTTCCACTTGCTTCTTGAGGGCATTAAGCACCTCTTCCACCTCGGCTACAATTATAGTTTCTTTTACCATATTTCACCTATCAATTAAGAGTTATTAGATTAGAACTTGACCTTTTCTCAACTGCAAAGTTACAACAATTCTCTCACTTCACAATCATTCACTGAATAAGGACTTGAAAGGATAAGGTTTTCTCAGAGAAAAAACATTATTTTGCATCAGTGACCACGAGATGCTGCTGCAGGCAACCATAATTAATAATGATTAATAATGATGAGTGGCAGCTCACACTATAGGGCAAAATGTTTGTAAGTTTAGAAATCTTTTCTTAACTTTGTAGCGGTGGATAATACCATGAGTGCCAGGAGTGGCACCACCCACCATCCTTACATTTTCCCAAGAAGCGTTTAGCTCCGTTCCACGGCTTGTGAATCTGGACAATTCATTAGGTGACACGGAATGAGAAACTAACGCCACTCTTTCTTGCATGGCAAGTCATCCCAGCGATGACTCAACCATAGCATAGAGGTGTGAGCTGTTTTTTCTCGTGGTCACCAGGCAGTCCAGAGCCCCAAGCCCACGACGCAAAAACCAGAACTCGCACCTTTATTTTGTGCATTGTCGTGAAAAGAGGACATGGGAAACCAAATGACTCCAGAGAAAAACAAAGAGACCGCCGAAACGCTTGAAAGGGAGTAGGTGAAAATTTATAATATTTATCACTATGACAATTGAAGATTATGACTTATTAACGGGAGCAATCGATTTTCATGATATTGATAAGTCACAAGACAAAAGACTTGAAGAGATTGAAACTGGTTCTATAAGTTTTGAAAAAGACGGTTTTAAGTTTGATATTTTTGAAGACGAGGCAATAATAACAGGAATATCACACCCCATGTCAGACATCATTATTCCAGATTTTGTGGAATATAATGATATTAAATACAAAGTAACTTGTATTAGTTGCAATTTTCATGGCGATGATTACAGGACTTTGGCATTAGGTGCAAATGTAAAATACATAGGAAGAGATTGTTTTAGTGGTTGTAAAAAGCTTCATGAAGTCAAACTAAATAATTGTCTTGAAGTTATAGGTGAAAATGCATTTTATAGGACTCCAATCGATGAGGTGGTAATTCCTGATAGTATAAAACGACTTGATGATAATGCGTTTTTCGATTGTGAATATTTGACTGTTTACTTGCCAAAAAGATTGCAGGCCGGTGCAAATGTCTCATTTGGTGGCACACCTCTTCTTGAACGAGTATTTCATCATGTTTTAATAAAATTCTATGACGAGACTTAAAATGCAATTCATAAAATGACAAAGCTATGTTCTCGGCAATATTTTGGTTCTTAGTGGGTTTTGTAGTCACCCTTATTGTTGGTGGCGTAGTTGTGCTTGTAATAGCCGGCATAGGTTTTCTGCTGGTGAAGCTGCTGGAATGGTTCTTCTTTGACTATCTTAATATCTGAAAAATATTTATATAGAGAGACGTATGACACTAAAAGAATTAAAAGAGATAATTAAAGGTAAGCACATTGACCGCGTTGCCGGATTTTGCAACAGCTATGAGCAGATGTTTGACCGCTGCTGCATTGATGAGTCTAGAAGCGATTCAGTTGTGATTGACACATTCGAATTCGAGGATGAGCATGACCAACGCTTCATTCCTGTTTCAGAGGCAATGGCCAAATTGCTGGAAATGAGCGCCAAGCATGACGATGACCGTGTCATGATGACGGGCTTAGACAATAATGTTTCCAACGAAGTACTCTTTCGCAACGTGAGTTGCACCAAGCTCATACCATCGGCTGAAGGTAATGCTGGCTTGTGCCTGCTAGGTCGCGAGCCTTTGAGATTTATCGATGATGTTGATGACGATGAATTTCTCGATTATGAACGTGTGTATCATGTAAAATTTATCATTGAAGACCCCAGGGCCCAGAATCTGAATGAGAAGTTCATGGATTTTATCTCTGCCAACTGCAATTGGCCTCCTTCTTGCGAGCGATCCAGCGATGATGCGATGTATTTCACCTATTACGATGATGCCACATTCTTGTCATTTGTCACCGATGAGGGCACTAGTGCCAATCTTATTGCTCTGATTGCGGGGGCTTTTGATGGTGCCTATTTCACCTGCACGCCACTAACACGTGATTCCGAGGTGGAGCGCTTGAGCAACGACCGTCATGGCAAGTGCTTTGGCCCTTGCCAGGCTGTGGTCTATCCGGCATATCGCCCCGATGATTATAATGTTCCACACTTGAGGGAGATTGCATCCTCCATTTGCTACGCCAAGGAGTGCGCCAGCAAGGATGAGATGGAACAGTTTATTGCCAGCCACAACCCCGATGAGGCTGTGGGCGACCTGGTGCGCCGCGTCACAACACGCTACATCGACCCGCTAACCCTTATCCTTGAATAAGGTTATTATATTGAACACTTATAAAGAGACCGCCGAAACGCTTTAAAGGGAGTAGGCATAATTTCAAAAACAATACTATTATGACACAAGAAATGGGTGAATCCCTTATGTATTCCTGGCTACGCCATGTGAAAGGATGCCAAATCGCGCAAACGAACTGGAAAGCCTCTCCCACATGGGACATGAAATACTTTATGGAAGCTCAAGACCTCTATTCTCGTTTTCTCGAAGATGCTAAAACCCAGGGGCCTGTTGAAGATGAATGCAAAATATCTTTCAAGCAATCTTTATATCAAACAGAGATTGATGTAATAGGCTTAAACAAGACAAGTCTTAGTCACAATGGGAAAATTTATGCTGCTGAAGTGGCTTACCACAGTGATGGACTACATTACAATAAGAACGGCAAGAACAACTCTACTGGAAAAGTGATATCTAAGCTTATTAAGAATGCCGTTGCAGTTTATGCTATTTGGGGTAACATAGAAGCTGAAATATTATTCGTAACGCCAGTTATCTCAAATACACTGAATGTTCAAATTCAGTCTACCATAAAAATCTTAAATGGACTTGCATCTAGTTACGGCTTAAATTACAACTTCAGGTTTATCGCTAACGATGACTTCAAGTTGAGAATCATCGACCCTGTTTATATCATGAGTCAGGGCGTGAACGACTCTTCTGAAATGTTTTTAAGAGCCCAAAAGTTACTAGATATTTCAGGTGTCCTTTCCGTGAAAAACAATCTGAAAAATCCTGATTCGTTTGATGAGTTTGGAGCAGTTGGTGAAATTGCCAACAAAGCTTTAAGAGCTGTCTTATCCAACAAAGACATTAACAAGAAGATTATTGACGGATTACAACCTTTAATAAGTTCCTCTACACTTACCCCTCTTGTAAATACGGTTCCTCATGGCTTGTCAAATAGATATTATAAGACACCTATAATGGCCAAGAATGGTGATTTTTATCTTTGTAATAACTGGTTTATGAATAAAAAGACTGATTTAATCGATTATATTATTGGCTTATTGTAGTCAACAGTTCTTCACACTGGCAAAAAAAGAGACCGCCGAAACGCTTGAAAGGGAGTAAGCAATGGAAATTTAAAATTAACACAATGAAGAAATCTTTAATGATTGCAGCCGTATTGCAAAATATAAAAAAGCAGGAAAACTAACTCCTGAACAACAACGCATCGATCGATTGTTTAGGGGGTGGGAAAATTCAAATTTTTAGTAGGTAATTTGCTTTTTATCAAGACGCGAAACTAAGGATGCCGTTGCAGTTGCAGTAACGGCATCTTTGTACATATCTAAACAGTTCCCAAGAATATGTATATGTCGGGTAATAATTTGTTTGATATAGGAAAATAAATTCACTCTTTCCTTGTTATTTTTTCAATATGTATACCTATATTTGCTGTGGATTTTGGTTTAAAATCACAAGTGTCACTTTTTATTTTCAATGAAAATCGCAAGTGGCAAAATGATAAACTGCTTTAATACAGACCTCTATGCAGGAAACTAACATTTATAACTCGTCGAGCTTTTTTGAGACCGAGGAGGGAGAGATTGACGCTCGGTTTACCGATTTCAGCGACCTGCCGTGCCAGCGGCCATGGCTGTGCTTGAAGCGCGTAAAACGTTTTGGGCAGTGGTGGATTGTCAAGGGCGTGAACCCACAATTTGAGCCGCGTGATAAGGCACAAGCACTGCTCGACCGCGAGTTTGAGCGCTGCATGACGCTGTGGCATCCGAGCATTGTGCGCATAATAGCTCAGCAGGAGGTGCCCACTATGCAGGGCCGCTGCATCATCGAGGAGTGGGTCGACGGCATCAGCTTCGACAAGTTTCTCGCTACCGAGCCATCGCTGCAAGTGCGTCAGGACATTGCCAGCCAACTGGTGGAGGCTGTGCGATACTATGTGAGTAAGGGCGTGACACATGGCAATCTAAAGCCCAGTAATGTGCTTGTCACTCACAATGGCGCTCACGTCAAGCTCATCGATTTCGAGCCCGATGCATCTAGTGTTCAGAGCGACATTGCCGCTCTGGGCAAGTTACTGCGCATGCTCAACCTGCCCGGCAAGTTCAACAAGCTAATAAAACGCTGTGAAAAAGGCAAATACAGCTCTGCCGAGAAACTGCAACAAGACTTTTCCGTAGCAAAAAAGAAAAAACGCTGGCGGTGGCTGTTGCCTGCGTTAGCGGCTGCGGTGGCTGTTGCCGCTGTGGTGGCAACATTCTCATGGGGCAGCAACCAGCGTCAAGCCGACGAGAAAAAGCTGCCAGCTGGCTATGTTGTGGATAGCATCGCTCCGGCTGGCACTTCACAAGTTTACTCAATTGTGTCGAATGCCGATATTTATTGGCTACCATTTGATTCGATAACACCTGGTAATATTTCTGAAACCATCGCTGTAGATCTAGGATTGAGTGTGAAATGGAGCAAGATGAACATGGGTGCCGATCACCCATCGGTAAATTTTGTGGGAAGCTACTATGCTTGGGGCGACACCACCGACCTAAGAAAGTGGGGTGGAATTGACAAATATTGGCCTGAGAGCAAGCCAATGCCAAAGCAGTCGATAAGCGGCACCAGCATCGACTTTGCTCACTTGCGTTGGGGTGGTAAATGGCGCATACCCACACTTGATGAGTGGCAAGAACTGATTGACCGTTGCGACTGGAAATACCGCAACGCGGGCGACGGAGCGGCAGGATATGTGGTGACGGGCCCCAACGGCAACAGCATCTTCCTGCCTTTTGCCGGCTTGAGCGTTGACGGCATCAATATGCTAAACGTGGGAAGATATGGGTACTACTGGACTGCAACGCCTGCAGGGAACGGCAAGCGCATGGCACATCATGTGCTTCTCGAAGAAGGAAGAATCCTCGCCGACCAGACCGAGACTCTCGACTGTTTCATGTCTATTAGACCGATCATTGATAAGTGACAACATTATGAATCACGATTTCCACAACATCAAGATTCTTGAGCACCAGGGAACATTCAACCTGCTGGCGAGAGGTGAGCGCTATGGGCAGTTATGGCTCCTGAAAGGGTTGAAGCCAGAGTTTGCCCAAAAGAAGCTTTATCGCGACTTGCTGCGCAAGGAATTTGATATCGCCATTCAGTTACATCATCCAAACATTGTGGGCATGGTGAGCATGGAGAGAATTGAGGCACTTGGCTCACTGTGCATAGTGGAGGAATGGATAGATGGCGAAACATTGCTTCAGTGGCTCAGCAGCAATCACACAGTGGAGGAAAAACTGAATGTTTTGCGACAATTGCTCACAGCTATCGCACATTGTCACAACCATGATGTGATTCATCGTGACCTCAAGCCATCTAACATCATGATAACACGCGAGGACAATCAGGTGAAAATCATCGATTTCGGGCTTAGCGACACCGACCGCTACTCGTCGCTCAAGGCTGCAGCTGGCACCATTAACTATGTGGCTCCCGAAGTTCTCGAAAAAGATGGCGAGACAACCGTCCAAGCCGATATATTCTCGCTGGGCATGATCATGAAAGACATGCACTTGCCCAAGCGCTATAATGCTGTAATTGATAAGGCTGTGGCTACCCTCCGCAATGAGCGTTTTGGCAGCGTGGGGCAGCTGCAGGAGGCGATAGAAATGAATGGTTATCGCAGCTGGCAGAAAAAGTGGCTGGCAGTAGCTGCCGGTGCCGCTTTGCTGCTTTGCTTGGCAGCGTTTTGGGGAGGATATAAACTAAATATCAGGCTGCCTCTAGGGCAGCAATCATCTACAAGTTATCAGGATGTTGATTATGGGCAACATAGTGCCGACAGTCTTGCGCTTGCCACCGACACTGCGCTCACCACAATAATTATTGCTGATAAGGGCCTGTCGCTGTACTATCCCAAGCCTGGCGTCGCAGTGGCGGTGTCGCCAATTTCCGAGAGCGACGCCGTGGACCTTGGTCTCAGCGTATTGTGGGCACCATGCAACGTGGGTGCCGAGCGCACCATGGGACGGCTCATGCCAGGAGCATTCCTCAGGAACTTGGCTCATAATCCATATCAAACATTGAATGATGAATCTGATTATTTTAGAGACTATTTCTATAATACAACGCTGAGTTTTGAGGGCACCATTCACGATGCAGCTCACATGTTGTGGAGAGGAAAATGGCGTTTACCCCTCAAGAGTGAATTTCAAGAGTTGATTGATAAGTGCAAGTGGGAATATGTGGAACCACCAGGCGACCTGCCAGGGTTTCTCATCATTGGCCCGAGTGGCAAGAGCATGTTCCTGCCTATGGGGGGCTTCAGATATGACACGCACTATTTCTCGGTGGGCACTAAAGGTTTTTATTGGACAGCATCGCGTGCTAAAGCAGGAGAAGATCCTAATGACTGGGCGATTACTTTTGATAACTACATGATTAGTATAAACGTGTTTAGCAATCTCAACGCTTTCCTTGTGCGCCCGGTTCTTGACAAGAAACCACACAAAATCAATGAGTTTTACAACCATCTTCCAGAGTAAACTTTGAGTTCTCGCAACGAGAAAAAATAGAGAGTGGCCCAAATCAATTTAGACCACTCTCCTTCATTATGAGAACAAAATCTATTTGTTTATTTCTCCAGCTCTTTCTTGAGTCTTTCGGTGAGCATGGGGACAATCTTGTGGAGGTCGCCCACGATACCGAGGTCGGCAACGCTGAAGATGGGAGCAAACTTGTCCTTATTGATGGCGATGATGAAATCGCTCTCTTCCATACCTGCAAGGTGCTGAATGGCACCGCTGATGCCACATGCCATGTAGAGCTGTGGACGCACGGTCTTGCCGGTTTGACCCACCTGGCACTCGTGTGGCATAACTCCATTGTCGACCATAGCACGAGAAGAAGCTACTTGCCCACCAAGCACATCGGCAAGTGCCTGCAGCTTGTTGAAGCCCTCCTTGTCGTGAACGCCACGTCCACCCGAAACCAGAATCTTAGCCTCGGCAATGTCGGCCATCTCCTTGTCGGCCTTAATGGTCTCAACAACTTTAACCTTAAACTTCGAGGTGTCAAACTTGGGAGCAAACTCGGTGATGATACCCATGCGGCTAGCGTCGCGCTCCATCTTCTGCATCACACCGGGACGCACTGTCGACATTTGTGGACGGTTATTGGGGCACACGATGGTAGCCATGAGGTTTCCACCAAATGCAGGACGAGTCATGCAGAACTCTTTCTCCTCATCCTTAACTGGAAGAATCTCGAGCTTGGTGCAGTCGGCAGTAAGACCAGTCTTGAGTCGTGAAGCCAAGCGTGGAGCCAGGTCACGACCAATGGTGGTGGCACCGTAGAGCACGATGTGAGGCTTGCGGTCGAGAATAATCTGCGACACAGCCTGCGAATATTGCTCACTGAGGAAGTCCTTGAGTTCGGGAGTGTCGACTACGATAACCTCGTCGGCACCATATTCAATAAGAGCTTGAGCCTGGTCCTTAATGCCACAACCCAGCAGCATAGCCACAACCTTCTCTTCAAGCACATCGGCGAGGTCACGAGCCTTGCCCAAAAGTTCGAATGCAACGGACTGGATTACACCTTCACGTTGTTCAGCAAAAACAAATACGTTTTTATAATCGTTCTTTTCCATAGCTTCTTTACTTTTAGATGATGTGTTTCTCTTTCAGTTTATTGATAATAAGCTCAACAGCTTCTTCCTCACTCACTTCATGAACCTCACCGGGCTCCTTCATAGCCTTGGGGAACGAACGGAACACCTTAGTTGGTGAACCGGCAAGACCAAGCTTGCCCTCGTCAACGTCGATCTTGTCGGCGCCCCACACTTCCACTTCCTTGTCGTAGGCTTCCATGATGCCACTCACGCTCATGTAGCGAGGCTCGAAAGCCGATGCAAGAACTGTGAGCAAGCACTTGCCTTCAACCTCCAGCACCTGAACGCTGTCCTCGTTCTCTTTGTGAACAAGGAGATTGCCATTGTCGAGACGCTTAGCGTCGGCAACGTAGGTGATTTGAGGCAGGTCGAGATGCTCGGCGAGCTCGGGTCCCACTTGTGCGGTATCGCCATCGATAGCCTGACGGCCGGCGATGATGAGGTCATAGTCGAGAGTGCGACACAGCCCCGACAGGGCGTAGCTGGTTGCCAAAGTGTCGGCACCAGCAAACTTGCGGTCGCTGAGCAGGATAGCACGGTCGGCTCCCATGGCGAAAGCCTCGCGCAAAATAACGTCGGCCTGTGGAGGACCCATCGAGATTACAGTAATGTGTGCTCCACACTGATCCTTGAGTCGAAGAGCGAGTTCGAGACCGCCCTTATCGTCGGGGTTCATGATGCTAGGCACACCGTCACGAATCAAAGTACCTTTTACGGGATCAATCTTGATTTCGGTGGTATCGGGAACTTGTTTTACGCAAACTATAATATTCATATCTGTTGTCCTCCTTGATTATTTAAATAAATGACCAGCGATGACCATGCGCTGTACCTCGGATGTACCTTCGTAAATCTCGGTAATCTTAGCATCACGCATCATGCGCTCCACAGGATATTCACGAGTGTAGCCATAACCACCATGGAACTGAACAGCCTTGGTGGTGACTTCCATAGCAGTCTCGGCGGCAAAGAGCTTCGCCATAGCGGCATCGGCACTGTAAGGAATGCCGTTGTCCTTTTTCCAAGCCGCGCTGCGCACGAGCAAGCGAGCCGCCTCAACCTTAGTCTTGAGGTCGGCCATTTGGAACTGAGTGTTCTGGAACTTGGCGATAGCACGTCCAAATTGCTTGCGCTCCTTGGTATACTTAACAGTCTCGTCCATAGCACCTTGGGCAATACCCAGCGCCTGTGAAGCGATACCAATGCGACCACCATCAAGAGTCTTCATAGCAATGCTAAATCCCTTGCCTAGCTGTCCGAGCAAGTTTTCCTTTGGCACCTCGCAGTTTTCAAAAATCAACTCGCAAGTAGCGCTACCACGAATACCCATCTTCAACTCCTTCTTACCGATTGAGAAACCTGGCATCCCCTTCTCAACAATGAATGCCGAGATGCCCTTGGTACCCTTCGACTTGTCAGTCATCGCCATAACGATGAACACGTTAGCATAAGATGCGTTAGTGATAAAAATCTTAGAGCCATTGAGGATCCACTTGTCGCCGGCATCGACGGCTGTGGTTTGCTGCATAGCAGCATCGGTTCCGGCATTAGGCTCAGTGAGTCCAAAAGCACCAATCCACTCGCCAGAAGCAAGCTTGGGCAAGTATTTCATTTTTTGTTCCTCGGTGCCGTGCTCCAAGATTGGAGCCATGCACAGCGATGTGTGAGCCGAGAGAACCACACCAGTTGTGGCACACACTCTCGAAAGCTCCTCGACTGCCATGATGTACATTTGCACAGTGCCACCTGCTCCACCATATTGCTTGGGAACAGGAATACCCATGATACCGAGCTTACCCATCTTCTCAACAGTCTCAAGAGGGAAACGCTCTTGCTCATCGACCTCGGCAGCCAAAGGCTTTACTTCATTCTCAGCAAATGAGCGAATCATTTGCAGAAAAAGTTGTTCTGTCTTTGAATAGCTAAAATCCATATAATGTATAAGTTATCAGTTGTCAGTTATCAGTTGTCAGTTATCAGTTGTCAGTTTTCAGTTTTTTTTTGGGGGGAAAGTTAGTCCACCTAAGCTGAAAGTAGATATTGAAACCTGAATGAATAATTTATTAAATGTAAATTAATATTTATAGAAACCTTCACCAGTCTTGCGACCCAGCAAACCAGCACGTACCATCTTGCGCAGCAATGGATGAGGACGATACTTGGGATCGCCAAACTCGTTATAGAGCACTTCCATGATAGCAAGGTTCACGTCGTTGCCAATGAGGTCGGCAAGTGCCAAGGGTCCCATGGGATGGTTAGCACCCAGCATCATGCACTTATCGATATCCTCGGCGCTAGCGATACCATCGGCAAGGATACCCACAGCCTCGTTAATCATTGGGATAAGGATGCGGTTTACTACAAAGCCAGGAGCCTCGTTCACGGGAACTGGAGTCTTACCAATCTCGGTAGCGAGGTCGATGATGCACTTAGCAGTCTCATCACTGGTGAGCTGGCCACGAATTACCTCAACAAGCGCCATGCGGTCGGCAGGATTAAAGAAGTGACAACCAATGAACTGAGCTGGGCGACTTGTGCAAGCAGCAATCTCAGTGATAGAAAGTGATGACGAGTTGGTTGCAAAGATAGTCTCGGGCTTGCAAATCTTGTCAAGCTCCATGAACACATCTTTCTTGAGCTGCATGTTCTCAACAGCAGCTTCGATCACGAGGTCGGCATCGGCAAAGGTCGCATAGTCGGTAGTAGTGGTAATATTAGCAAGGATAGCATCCATAGCCTCCTTAGTAATTTTACCTTTCTCCACGAGTTTGTTATATCCCTTAGAGATAGAAGCCATAGCCTTTTCGAGGCTTGCGTCGGTGCGGCTCTTCATAACCACAGGCATCTTGGCGGCAAAAGCCTTAACGATACCTTTAGCCATTGTGCCTGTTCCAATTACACAAATTTTCATGATTTCTTAATTATTTTAATATTAATGATTTAGTTTATTCACCTGTAAAATTGGCGTGTCGCTTTTCAAGGAAAGCCGCCATGCCTTCTTTTTGATCTCGAGTAGCAAAGCACTTGCCGAAGAGCTTATTCTCGAGTTCCAAACTAGCCTCGGCATCGAGGTCATAGTTCTCGTTAATGCTCTGCTTAGCAAGACTAATGGCAACAGGAGCGTTAGCAAGCATCTTTTGTGCCATCTCCATAGCGGCAGGCATGAGTTGCTCAGGCTCATAGGTCGCGTTCACTAGTCCAATGCGCAAAGCCTCGTCGGCACGAATCACCTTGCCTGTGTAGATCATTTCCTTAGCATAGCCCTGACCAATGAGTTTAGCAAGTCGATAAGTTCCTGAGAAGCCAGGAATTATACCCAAGCCAACCTCGGGCTGTCCAAATTTAGCCTTGACTGATGCGATGCGAATGTCGCAAGCCATAGCCAGCTCACATCCACCGCCTAGCGCAAAGCCATTAACTGCAGCAATCACAGGAATGGGTAACACCTCAATAGCACGGAACACCTGTGCACCAAGTTTACCAAACTCGTAGCCTTGCTGCTCATTGAGGTTAGCCATCTCGCTAATATCAGCCCCCGCGACAAAAGATTTCTCTCCATCGCCAGTGATGATTAACACTCGTGTGGAAATGTCAAGATTGTCGACAAAGTGCGCCAGTTCCTTCAGAATAGTGGAATTGAGCGCATTAAGCGACTTGGGCGCCGAAATTTTCAAGATGGTTATACCACCTTCTTTCTCAACTTTCAGGAAATTGTAATCCATGACAATAAACTGTGGATTAAATATCCATTGGTTTCAGGTTAGGATCGATGATGAGCGTGGCTCCAGTGGCTTCCTGAACTTGCTCGACAGTGAACTCGGGATGAATCTCGCGAAGGACAATACCCTCGGGAGTGATGTCCATCACACCCATCTCGGTTATAATCATGTTCACTTGTCCTGCGGCAGTGAGTGGCAGAGTGCACTCTTTCAAAATCTTGTGATTGCCCTTCTGAGTGTGCTCCATAGTGAGGATTACACGCTTAGCGCCCACCACGAGGTCCATGGCGCCACCCATACCTGGAGCCATCTTGCCAGGGATTATCCAGTTAGCCAGATTACCTTTCTCGTCAACTTGCAGAGCCCCCAGGAACGACACGTTCACGTGTCCGCCACGGATGATAGCAAACGAAGTTGCAGAGTCGAAAGTGCAAGCACCTGGTTCTAGAGTAATAAAACCACCACCGGCGTTGATGAGGTTCTTGTCTTGCTCGCCCTCGGCAGGAGTTGGTCCCATGCCCATAGCTCCATTCTCGGTTTGCAAAGTTACCTCTACCCCATCGGGCAGATAGTTAGGAATCAAAGTTGGAATTCCAATTCCCAGGTTTACTACGTCACCATCGTGCAGCTCTTTAGCGGCACGCTTTGCGATGACTTTTCTCATTTCATTTTTGTCCATAGTAGAAATTGTATTTTATGAGATTAATTATATTGTATTATAAATGGTTTAAGTTTTATTTCATTCCACGTTTCACCATCTCTTGAACAACGAACGAAGCCACATCGTCGGCATAGGTATTCATACCAAAGCCAGCGTCAAATCCCAGCTCCTTGGCAAGCTCATGAGTGATGCGAGCGCCACCACAACAGCAAATCATCTTGTCGCGCAAGCCCTCGGCTTCCATAAGCTCAATGAAGTTGGTCAGGTTCTTGATGTGAACATCCTTTTGAGTCACAGTTTGCGAGATGATGAGCGCATCGGCTTTGAGTTCAATACCCCTGGCAATGAACTCCTCGTTGGGAACTTGCGAGCCCAAGTTATAAGCCTCGATCATGTCATAGCGCTCTAGCCCGTAGTGTCCAGCGTACCCCTTCATGTTCATGATGGCATCGATTCCCACAGTGTGAGCATCGGTACCTGTTGAAGCTCCCACAATTACAATCTTTCGACCGATGTTTTCCTTGATATACTCGTCGGTCTCATACATGTCCATAGTAGTAGATTCCACCTTGGGCACATAGATTGAAGTATAATCCACGGTGTGAGAGCAACTACCGTAGCAGTTAAAAAAGGTAAAGCCAGGAGTTAATTCCTTGTAAAACACCACGCTGGGATTTTCAAGTCCCATCTTGCGCAGCATCTGCTTAGCAGCTTCTACAGCTTCGGCGCCACATGGCACTGGCAAAGTAAAGCTAAGCTGTACTTTACCATCATTCATTGTGTCGCCATAGGGTTTTATCTTCGATAAGTCTAAGGTTTTGTCAAAATCCTTAGCTTCCATTGAATATAATCCTTCACTCATAGTTTTTCCTCCTAATTTTTTTTAACGTTTACCTTTCATTAACTCAATAAATGGGTTGAGGTAATTCTCACCCTTCATGGTAACACCGGCAAGGCCTTTACCGCCATTCTTGGGACGCTTCACGTCGCCAAAAATACCCTTTTCGAGGGCAGTGAATAGTCCTTCCTTAGTAATGTCCTCAAGCAACTTGATGGTGTTGCCCAGCACTTCTTTCACGCGGTTGCGGCAGATGCCACCCTCTTTAAACTCCATTTCATCGCCAATGCTCTTCATGTTGTTGAAGATATACTTGGCGTTTTCAATCGACAGATAACGGTCGCTCATGAATGGCGTGTGAATGGCCTCGGTGGGCATACCCAGCAGTTGAATACCCTGGTGTGTCCAGATGCCAATCATGTTAAACAAAGCATCTTGAATGTGACCACGGAAAATATTACCAGTCATGAATTTAGTGGGAGGCATGTATTTTAATGTTGCCTTAGGGAATATTTCGCGAGTCATTTGCGCTTGCGCCAGCTCTAGGAGGAAACCATTCTCAAGCATGGGATCCATCTCAAACGCGTGACCAAGACCCATTTGCTCCTCGGGCAGACCAGCCATGAGTGCTAGTTGCTCGTTGATGAGGTCACTAGCCAGCACAGTGTGAGCAGCCTCAACAGCATCGGCAGTGGTGAGGTAATTGTCCTCACCTGTGTTGATAATAACACCAGCAAACCCGTTGATAATTCGGCTCATATACTGGTCAATGAGTGTGCGTTGCATGTTGATGTCGCGGAACAAGATGCCATAGAGTGCATCGTTGAGCATCACATCTAGTCCCTCAAAGGCACCCATAATAGCAATCTCAGGCATGCACAATCCCGAGCAATAGTTACACAGGCGAATATAACGTCCTTGCTCCTCGCCCACCTCATCAAGCGCTTTGCGCATGATGCGGAAATTCTCTTGTGTGGCAAAAGTTCCACCAAATCCCTCGGTCGTAGCGCCATAGGGCACATAGTCGAGCAAGCTCTGTCCAGTGGTGCGAATCACGGCAATCACATCGGCGCCCTGTCGAGCACCAGCTTGAGCTTGCACCACGTCTTCATAGATATTACCAGTGGCAACGATTATGTAGAGGTAAGGTTTAGGTCCCTCACCAATGGTTTCGAGATAATGTTCACGACGAGCGCGACGAGCACGGATGCGTGCCATGCTCTCATCAATAACAGGTTGCAGAGCAAGAGCAATCTGCTTTTGGTCGGTAGTCACAACCTTAGTAATGTCCAGCTCACCTGTAGCCACTTTCTCAGCAATCTGTTGTGGTTTCAGCCCGGTAGCGATCATTGCGTTAGCGATAAAGAACAGAGCTCCCTCGCTCAGGACACCTTTGTCCTTGAGCGCTTCGACCACCACATTAGGCAGAGGCACATCATTGTCGTCAACACCATCAATACCCATCAATCGGCACAAAGTGCGCTCAACAGCCACAGTAGTGTATTGTTCAACGAAGGTCTGCACGTCCTGGGCAATGCCTTTGGCCAACCCTCTAGCATATTCCACCTTTTCAAAGTCTAATCCTAATTTGCTTTTTTGCATATCACATTATTTATATAGTAACATTATTGGGTTTACTTTCTTCACAAGATGAGCCATCGCCAAGCAAGCGACGGGCCTCGTTGAGCCACTCGCTATCGATATTTAGACTTTGAGCAATGTTCAAAGCCTCGTGAGGCACATCACCATCATGCACCTCCACAAGCGAGTAGTCCATCAATCCATTGACAAGCCCTTTCACCCTAAGGCAGTGAGCTTTGCCTGGTTCAATATCATAGTGCGTGGTCATTACCAGTCTCACATTATTCCCGTTAATCACCTTGAGCAAAGCCTGCACAAGTGCGGTACCCTCGGTGGGGTTAGTGGTGCGTGCCGGTTCATCAATCAACGCGAGTATTATATTATCTGTTCGTGATGCTTTTATCACAGCATCAATCTTTTTCATCTCGGCGGCAAACGATGACAAACCCTTCTCAATCGACTGCTCGTCGCCAATGCAGAAGAAAATTTCATCACATGGGACAATAGTAGCACTCGACGCTGGAATTCCAAATCCAAACTGGAACAACATCTGGCACAAAGCAAGAGTCTTCAGCACCACTGTCTTGCCACCCATATTAGCACCTGTGATGAGGCTTGGGCTAGAACCAAAATCTATATTCACCGGTTGAAATTCTCTTCCTTGTTTCTCGAGAGAAGCTTTCACTTGTGGGTTAAACATTGCCTGATAGCGACACTCTCCCGTTGCTGCCACGTTGGGGAAAGAGAGTGCCATGCTGCTAATTTGCAATGCCTTAGCCACATTTATATCAATCAATGCCAGTGAGATAAGCGCTTGGCTCAAGTTTTCAACAAATGGATAGAGTTTCTCACTCAAGCTAGCTCGCACACTATCTTCAAGCTCAGTAGCCTCGATTAATAGTTGCTCTTGCTGATCGGGGTTCTTGCGCATGTCGCTACGCAGTTGCTTGAGTTCTTCACAATAGGAATCGTAAATATAGAACGAAGCTATTTTTAGCCCATCAGGGTCAAGAATGTCTATCACATTGTTGAGTTCGGGAATCTCAATCACTTGATTGAGATTATATTCTTGCATAATTTTCTTTACCTCGCCCGCAAGAATTGCGAGGTGTTTAATTTCAAACAGTTCAATGTCATCAAGAACTGCTTTACGAGAGAGGTTATTGATAGTTGTGTTAATGTCTTTGACACCTTGTAGCCTAAAGAGCAAGGTGTTGAGACGCGACTTGTCGATACTGTTGACAAATGCCGAAAACTGTTTTAGCACCTCATAGGAAACACGAAGCTGCTCGCTACTGGTCATCATGTGCGAGTCGAGAAGAAAACGCCGTGCATAGCCCGATTGCAACTGCAACTCATCGAGCATGAATCGCAGTCCACATGGCATATCTATTACGTTTTTCAGTTGCATTCTATGTTTTTTAAAAGGTCGTAAACAGGTAAGTTAATAGTTTCGCTAAGTTTCTGGCACAACATTGATGAGTCGAGCACATATCCCGTGGGTGAAGTGGGATTAACAGTAACTGCAATGAGTTTACTCTTTTGTAACACCCTGATGCGCCCACCCATTTTCTCAAAGAGATTAAATTGCTGTGGCGAGACAAAAATCTTGGTAAAATCACGCACCACCACTTCCACATGCCTCAGGAACTTGTCTTGTCGCAGTTTTTCAAGGAAACTGTCAACTAGTGCTCCGGCGACAAATAGTGTTGAGCATTGTTCAGCACCGTCGATGTTTAACTCCTTAGACAGCGAAGTCACAGCATTGAGGTAGTGTAACTCTCCATCCTTATCCACCATCCACAATCCCTTGTCAAGTGGCGAGAGCAATGCTATATTTCTCTCACTGGTGAGGTCGAGATTGATGAGATTGACCACAAAGGCAGTCTTGTGAATCAAGGTGTTCACATTGGCCGAGAAAGCTGCCCCGGTAGCAAGAATCATCGACTGGCTAACCGCCGGCGATGCCAAGCTCAATCGCGATAGCGCACCATCAATTATTGCCAAGCTGATATCAAACCGCTTGATGTCACGCATCCAGCGCCGCAATCCACTACTCGACGATGGTCCCGAGAGCAAGATTTTGCCTTGTGTCAAGGCTTTAGCAGTTACTACTCGCCCCAGGCTAGTAGACTCATCACTCACATCCACCAGTTCCGAGAGCAACCTCCGTTGCCTGTAATGCGCTTCGCTCGTAGCGAAAAACATTCCTGGCTTGAGAACAATCTCGGGTTTTTGAGTGCGTGTTACTTGGTCGGTAGTTTCTCCATCAATTCCTATTGAAGTAACAGCAATGTTGCGCTCGTTAATGGGCAGGCGGCTGAGCACATATTTTAGGCACTCGGTCTTACCTGTATTTTTTTCTAGCCCCACTATCGACAGGCTTTCATATTTCAATATTTCATTGATGAATGGCACTCGGCGAGTGTTTTTAATCACCTGTGAAGGCGCTAGTGTAGAGACATGAGAAAACGCCTTCACAGGATGTTAATAACTTGACTTTAATTGTTGCGCTTGGCGTTGCGCTCGTGTCGCTTGAGAGCCTTGGGCTCAATGTTCATGCGCTCACCCTCAAGCAGTGAGATAACACCATCAACGGCCTTGTCGTCGGGCACTTGCTCTTGCTTGCGAGCAGCCTGACACTCAGGACAGTTGCACTCGCTGTGATACTCGGTGGGCTCGGTGTAGGTGGTGATAACGCCCTCGAAGTTGCGCAGCACTACTCTACCAGGAGCTTGTGAAATCACATATTGTGGCATCACTGGAGTCTTGCCACCGCCACCAGGAGCATCGACAACAAATGTGGGAACGCAATAGCCCGAAGTGTGCCCGCGCAATCCCTCAATAATCTCAATACCCTTAGAAACTGGAGTGCGGAAGTGTTCAAGTCCCATAGAGAGGTCGCACTGATAGATGTAGTAAGGACGCACACGCATCTTAACCAATTCGTGTACCAGATGCTTCATCACATGCACGCAGTCGTTCACGCCACGCAGCAGCACGCTCTGGTTGCCAAGTGGCACACCAGCGTTAGCTAGCATTTCGCAAGCACGTTTCGACTCGGCAGTAACCTCATTGGGGTGATTAAAGTGAGTGTTGAGCCACACTGGGTGATATTTCTTTAGCATCTCGCACAACTCAGGAGTAATGCGCTGTGGGCACACTACTGGAGTGCGTGTTCCCAAGCGAATAATCTCCACATGAGGAATAGCGCGCAAGCGTGAAATGATATACTCAAGTTTCTTATCGGCAACCATGAGAGCGTCGCCACCCGAAAGCAAGACGTCGCGCACTGTGGTAGTTTTCTCGATATATTCCAATGCTTTTTCAATGCGGTCGGCTCCACACTCGTTGTCGGTTTGTCCGGCAAAGCGACGACGAGTGCAGTGACGGCAGTACATTGAGCACATGTCGGTGATGAGGAAAAGTACACGATCGGGATAACGATGAGTTAGCCCTGGAGTTGGAGAATCCTCATCCTCATGCAGTGGGTCGAGAAGGTCGGCAGCCACTTGGTGAGTCTCAGCACCGGTAGGGATGCACTGTCGGCGCACAGGGTCGTGTGGGTCGTCGGGATTGATAAGACTCAAATAATAAGGGGTTATTGCCATACGCAAAGTAGAGAGCGTCTTTTTCACGCCCTCTTCCTCCTCGGCCGTAAGCGCCACATATTTTTTCAGGTCCTCGAGAGTCTCAATTCTATTTTTAACTTGCCATTTCCAGTCGTTCCATTGCTCGTCGGTAACGTCGGGAAACATTTGTTTTCTTCTTGATTCTGCCATGTTAATTATTATTGTATTTGCAGGCAAGAGGATGTGTCAATCTAAAGTAGTAGATTTTGACACATCCACTCCCCACAAAACATTATTAAGCGTAAAGTTCTTCAAAAATCTTGCGAAGCTCAGGGCTCTCGCGAAGCTCTTGCAGCGTGAACTCGGCATGTCCCTTAGTGTAGCCATTACCGATAATCATGTTCACGTCGGCACCAATACCCTCAGCACCGAGAGCTGCCTTGGTGAAGCTGGTTGCCATAGAGAAGAAGTAAACGATACCATCGTCCTTAGTGCAGAGCACCGCTGTCATCTCGCAATCGGGAACATTAACGCAGTTGATAGTAACATCGGCCATCTTGCCATCGGTGAGCTTGCTCACGAGTTCGTTGATTTGAACAGGAGTCATGCCGGCAACGCTCTCTACCACGTCGCAGAAGCCCAGGTCCTTGATGCGCTGAGTAGACTTGGGACTATTGGCAAGACCAATAACCTTACCAGTAACGCCTACACGCTTCTTAGCCTCGTAGCAGCACAGCATACCGCTCTTGCCGCCAGCACCCAGGATAACCACATTTTGTCCGTACTGACAAAGTTTAGCAGTTTGTGCGGGAGCACCAGCCACGTCGAGTGCACTCAAAGCTAGTTTCTCGGGCATGTCGTTAGGAATCTTGGCATAAATTCCACTCTCGAAGAGAATAGCCTTACCCTTGATGTCCACTTGATCAACATCGGCCTTGATGTTTACAATTTCATCAATGCGCAGTGGTGTGAGTGAGAGCGATACTAGAGTAGCGATGCGGTCGCCTTCCTTGAGATCGATCTTTCCCTTGAGTGCATCACCAATCTTCTCAACAGTACCGAGCAGCATACCACCCGAACCAGTGCGACGGTTGCGGTGCTTACCTTGGAGTTCAACATTGAGGAACATTTCCTTCTTGATTTCCTCCATTACCTCGGCCTCGTCGTTTGGGTTCTTGGCCTGACTCTTGGCATAGTTGTGGATGTCGGTAAACGAAGCAGAGTCGATATTCAAAGTTTGAACATCGATCAAAATCTCGTTGTCGTAGATTTCATCCATGTTGTTATCAAGCTTATTAGCTGGCTGTGGAAGAACACCTACAGGCTCAATTACACGGTGAGTTCCGTATTTATTACCATGTTTTTGCATTGTTGTTTTACAGTTTTTATTGTTAATATTTCTTTTACTCTTTTTTCAAAAAAATTTGCTTCTTTTTATTTGCGAGGTTTGAGGCCAAGGATTTCGCGAGCTTCGTCGCTGGTGGCGATGGGTCGTCCCAGTTCCTTAGCTATGCGCACTACCTTCTCCACGAGTTCGCCATTGCTCTTGGCAAGGACGCCCTTCTCAAGATAGAGGTTATCCTCGAATCCCACGCGCACGTTACCACCCATAGCAATGGCAGCTGCCGCCATGGGGAAAGCGTGACGCCCAACACCTGTTACAGTCCAAGTGCTGCCAGCGGGAATTCCGTTCACGAGCCAGCACAGGTTGGCTACAGTGGCGGGAGTACAGCCAGGCACGCCAAGCACGAAGTTGAACTGCATGGGAGCTCCAGGAGCTTCACCCTTGCGAGCCATCTTGAGGATGGTGTCGAGGTGTCCCATCTCAAAGCACTCATACTCGGGCTTGATGCCACGCTCCATCATGCGCTTGCCAAAGGCACGCATAGTGGGCATAGTGTTATCGAAAATCTCGTCACCAAAGTTGCAAGTGCCACAATCGAGAGTTGCCATCTCGGGCAGTGGTGTAGTGTCGGTCGACTGCAAGCGCTCATCGGGGCTCATACCCACAGCGCCACCAGTGGATGGAATCAAAATCACGTCGGGGCAAACCTTGAGGATAGCTTCCTCACATTCCTGGAAACGAGCGCGGTCTTGAGTGGGAGTACCATCGTCCCAGCGCACGTGCAGGTGCACGATAGCGGCACCAGCATCGACAGCCGACTTAGCTTCGCGAACAATCTCTTCGACAGTGTAAGGCACATTAGGATTTTGCTCCTTTGTCACCTCGGCGCCACAAATGGCAGCGGTAATAATGAGTTTATCCATATCGTTTTATCCTTTCCTTTGGCAATCTTTAGGTGTTACACAAGTTCCTGACGCGCGGCAAACCACAATGGGCTCGTCAAGCTCGTCGGCAGCCGAAGCCGAGATGTCGGGTCGAGACACCGCTACTTTGCGAGCTTCAAATTGCATGTGACGCGAGGTGTTACCTTCCTTGTCGATCCACCCCTCGGCCTCAATGAAGTCGCCGGCATAAACAGGAGCGAGGAAGTCGATGCTATCATAGGCACGGAAGAGTCCCTCGTCGCCATCGCGCATAATCAAGAGTTCGGTAGCCACGTCACCAAAGAGGTGAACCATGTGAGCTCCATCAACTAAGTTTCCACCATAGTGTGCATCCTTTGCGCTCATGCGCAGTCTAATCTTTGTTCTGTACTCCATAGGAAAAATTTAAACGAATTATTATTTTTCAACATAAATTGCATCGACATAGATTCCTGATGCGTGAACTTGCTCAGGCTTAATCTCGCCAACCTTCACCAGTTTCTCGGCTTCAACCACAACATAGTCGGCAGCGGTAGCCATGAGCGGGTTGAAATTGTTGGTTGTGCCTAGGAAGACCATGTTACCAAACTCGTCGACAATGTTAGCACGCAAGAAGGCGATGTCGGCTTTCAGAGGCTTTTCCAGCAAGTAGTCCTTACCATCAACAGTTACCACGTCCTTACCGTCGGCCATGATAGTTCCCATGCCAGTGGGAGTGAGTACACCACCCAGTCCAGCGCCAGCAGCACGGATGCGCTCAGCCAGTGTGCCTTGAGGAACATACTCCACGATGAGAGTTCCTTCGTTCTTTTGAAGAGCGGTTTGCTTGTTAGTACCAGTGTGTGAAACGATAGCCTTCTTCACCTGATGGTTAGTCACTAGTTTGCCGTGAGCCACCTCGTCGTAGGCGGTGTCGTTAGCAATGATTGTTAAGTCCTTGACGCCTTTTTCAACGATGGCGTCGATAATTTGAGTGGCACTTCCCACGCCGAGGAATCCACCAAACATAATTGTCATGCCGTCATGTACTTTTTCAACGGCCTGTTCCAATGAAATTTGTTTATTCATAAAGGTTATGCTTTGGAATTTGTTAATTATAGTCTCTTATTGACTGCAAAGATAATAAAAATAAATGATTAAAAGGGTGTTTTACACCTTATTTTTTATTAACACCCATTTTAATCATTGCCAGTCAGGTTATTGCGTGTAATAGCCAGATGTTTCAAATCATTGTTTTGAGTGGGTCAAAGAGCTTTTTTTACGATGTTCTAAAGCCGCATTCACCAGAGCTTTGAAATAATTAACACCCTGGTAAAGTTGCATGAACGATTTTGCGTCATTATCCTCGTCGAGATGCTTGCGGATGGCCTCCTCAGGGTGAAACTGCACGCCAAGTGCGAACGCCTTGTCGGTGCGTTCTATCGCCTCAATAACCTTCACGCCATCGGTTAGCGTGATGGCAGTAACCTTGAGCCGTGTATCATCAACATTCTCCACTGCCTGATGATGCCATGAAGGGACACCAGTGATGACTGAGTCGCGCACAATCTCCCACAAGAGCGAATGAGTGTCAATAATTCGCACATCATGAGGAGTGTAGTGGCGATTTCCTTGCTCGTCACGGATTGAGCGATGCACTGCCCCCTCGTCCTTCCCGAGCAAGTCAAAATAAGTTTTTAAATCCTGAATGAGTGGCGCCCCCGACACGATGCCCAGCAACTGCATGCCACGGCACAGTCCCAGCACGGGAATATCGTTGTCTAAACAATAAGCCATAGTGAGATACTCCGACAGGTCGCGTGTGGTATCGTAGTTGCGTTCAGCCTCAATACCATGCCATGGTTGCGGCACACGCATGAGAGTGGGACTAAAATCACCTCCTCCCAGAAAAACCACAGCGTCAATGCCATCCATCACCTGCTCAATATTGCTGCCATGATAGGTAAGTTTCTTAACAATCGTGGCATATTGTTGCAATAGTATCCCGTTTTCATCAAGATAAATGGTAGATAAATTCTCACCATCGTAGTCGAATCCCGCCGGGCGCGTTTGCTCTAGAATAACAGGCACGCCACCAGCCGCAATGATCGAACGCGCCACACGGTCGTAATTATAAGCCTGGCGTTGCCACGCCATGCCCACTCTCACTATTCCATCGCCAGCGCAAGCACATGACCACCACAGTAATAAGCCTTGCATTAGCAGAACAATCTTCAAACAAGTATTTTTCGAGTCACAAATCATAGTAATTTCCATCATTTCAAATGCAAAAATACTAATAAATAATAACATTAACCAAAAAAAATCTTTGACCATAAATGATAATTGTGTATTTTTGCAAAAAATATTCACATAATAACAAAAAAACGTAACACGCTTATGAAAAAAATTACTTTATTTTTTATTGTCATGGCACTTGTAGGCATGAATGCAGCCGCTCAGGCTCTGAATGCCTCCTTCGGTGCACAAGAGGCCATGGTTGCCTACTATGAACAAGGATGGGATAGCCAAGACCAATTTAACACCTGGACCTATACCGCCACAAGCTCAAGCACCTGGAAGCTCGGCAATCTTTCAAAGTCGTTCTCCACTATCGACCCCAGTAGTAGCTCATCAATGATATTGAACTATAACAGCGGTCAGAACGAGGTAGCGACATCACCAGCTATTGAAATCCTGCCAGGCAGCCAACTAGAGTTCTACTGCTATGCCAGTGGCATCTATCTAGTATACGGAGCTTGGAAGCTCTATGCCATTGTTGACGGAAGTTCTACCCTCTTGATTGACCAGTTCTTGTGGGCTCAAGACAAGGGCTATGATGGTCCCAGCTGGGAGAAATTCACTGTCGACCTATCAGCCTACGCTGGCAAGCAAGTGCAATTCTCATTTGTTTATCAAGGCGACTATGGTGAGGACGAAGCTATCGACGGATTCAAAGTTAAGCAAGCTAACACTGGTGACGACGCTGTCATCAACATCAAGGAGGGTGAGAGCGTTCATTTCATGGACAACAGCACCGGCAACATTACAAGCTGGAACTGGACCTTTGAGGGCGGAAATCCAAGTAGCAGCACAGAGCAAAATCCTGTTGTCACCTACGACAAAGCAGGCAGTTACACCGTGTCGCTCACCGTGGGCGATGGCACTACCACAAGCACTGTCACTCGCGAAGCCTATGTAAACGTTGAAGGCGAAGCCCCCATCGCTCAGGTGGGTCTGCCCCAGGGCGCTTATCTCTCGCCATGGGTGATGATGTTTGTTCCCACTAATGTTCCCCTCACCTTCACCGACGAATCGACCGGCAACCCCAGTCAGTGGGCATGGACCTTCCAGGGTACCGATGTACTTAGCAGCAGCGAGCAAAATCCCACTGTCACTTATCTTGAACCAGGCAACTATGGTTTGAAACTAGAAGTAACCAATGACATGGGCTCAAATGTGTTTGAAGTTGTGAACACAGCCATTCAGGCTGGCGGCGAACAGGAAATCTGGAATATTGCACCCGAGGAGAACGGTGACTTATCGATGATTGAAATGGGCTGGTATGGCAACTATGGCGGCACTAACTGGCTTGGCATGGGCGAATTTGCCGAGCACTTTGACGCCCCTCTAGCCGACGCCACCATTAGCCAGGTTAATGTATACTTTGGCAAGACCACCGCCGCAAGTGCCGACTATGATATTGAGATGAAGATAATGGCAGCTGGTGCCGATGGCATGCCAGGCGAGGTGCTGGGAACGACCAGCCTCAAAGCCAGTGAGCTGGCTTATGATCCCACCACTGTAAACGCTACCGAGTTTGTTTTTGACAATCCTGTAAGTATTAAGGCTGGTACTGAGTTCTTTGCCGTTGTGGGTTCTTTCCCCAATGACAATGGTGATGACATTGCCATCTTGCTCGTGCGCCGTGGCGAGGGCGAGAAATGTACCGCTTACCACTTTGTGTATGACGAGGATGAGAATTATAACTATCTTGAGACTGGAACATGGTATAAAAACGTTGACGACCCCATCTCGCTAGCAGTCGCACCTAAGCTAAAGTACAACGTGAATACCGCAATCTCCACAATCAGCACTAACAAGCAAGTGACTGGTGTGACCTACTACAACGTAGCTGGCGTGGCAAGTGTAACACCATTTGATGGTATCAACATTGTCGTTACCCGTTACAGCGATGGTTCACAAACGGCGACCAAGATTTTGCGATAATCGACATTCCCATCAAGATAAAAAAATGAAGCATTTGGCTGGTGCCAAAATGCTTCATTTTTTGTAAACTTGTTAATAACTTTCTCAAAAAATGTGTTGTAATTGCGATTTTAATCTTTAACTTTGCAATGCTATGAACGGACGTGGAAAATTATATTTCAGATATGGCACGATGGGATCGGCAAAGACCGCATTGCTGCTCACTCAGGCCTATAACTTTGAGGAACGAGGTCTCAAGTACTTGTGCATGAAACCCATTATTGACAATCGCGAGAAAGAAAACGTGATTCGCTCACGAATTGGCATTGAACGAGAGTGCACATGGATATATCCTGAGATGAACATCTACGACTACGTTACCGAGCTCTACGATAGTAGCTTGGTGGTTAAAGACTGGATTTTAATTGATGAGTCGCAGTTTCTTACCGGGGACCAGATTGACCAACTGGCGCGCATCGTTGACGACTATGGGACCAATGTGGTGTGCTACGGCCTGCGAACCGACTTCCAGTCGCATCTGTTTGATGGTTCCCGCCGATTGTTTGAGATTGCCGACTCAATAGAGGAAATAAAATCGACCTGCGCTTGTGGACGCAAGACCAGCATCAACGCTCGCATTGACGCGCAGGGCAATATTGTCACCGACGGTAATCAGGTAGAGATAGGTGGCGATGACCGTTATGTGGCACTATGCCGCAGTTGCTGGCGCAACAAGCGCATAGAAAGCGCCGAACGCAACTCACTAAAGTTCAAGAGCGAGTAAATTATTAATCATAGACCAAGGAGGCGTTTCTTCCCAAAGCAATCACTTGTTGAAGAAACGTCTCCTTTTATTTTTCACAGTCGGTTGAGGGGGGGGCGGAGAGATTAGGAATTAATCATCCTTTCCAAACATGAGATTCAGAACCCAGTTTACACATGCCAAAATAATGCTGAACAGAATTGCCGCCCACAAGTCCTCAACAATAAATCCTTTAATCAGCCAGGCACACAAGAGTACCATCAATCCATTGATAACAAAGGTGAACAACCCAAGTGTCAGGACATTTATAGGGAAGGAGAAAAATTTAACCACAGGGCGAACAACAGAGTTGATGGCACCAAGTACCACCGCAACAATTACAGCCACCCACCATGGTTCAATTGTTACACTATCCATGAAATAGGCTGTGATTGCCACAGCAACTGTCGAAAGTATTAAACGAGCTATCATTTTTGTATAAGATTAAGTTATATCCAAAATTCAATTTTTCTCGGTCATCTCGCCACAAATGCTATGTTGCAAGTATTTTTCCACCTGGTTGCGTGGCAGATTCATTCCAAAGAGGTACATCATCTTTGTGATAGCAGCTTCGGTAGTAATATCGTGACCGCTGATAACCCCAGCCTTAGCGAGGGTGTTACCCGTGTCATAAAGATTGCTATTAACCGAGCCATTGCCACACTGCGTGACATTGAGAATCACCACTCCCCTATTGATGGCATCGATAATGGGCTGTGTGAACCACTCGTTGCTTGGGCTATTGCCTGCGCCATAGGTCTTGAGCACAACGCCTTTAACACCCGGCGTGTGCAGCAAGTATTCTAAAGTTTCCCGAGTCATTCCCGGATGCAACACTATAATCATCACATTAGGGTCCATGTGGTTGTGTACCATGAGCGGCCTGCTGTGAACAGTGCGATATAGCACATCCTCGTTAAAGGAGATATCAAGTCCTATGTGTGCCAAGTCGGGATAGTTATTGCTCATGAAAGCATTAAAATTGTCGGCACTAACTTTAGAGCTTCGATTACCCCTTATCAAGTGATTCTCAAATAGAATAGCCACCTCACGCACCATAGCCCCACCATGGTCATCGGTAGCTGCCGCCACTTGCAAAGCAGTGATTAGGTTCTCCTCGCCGTCGGTACGCACCTCACCTATGGGCAGTTGCGAACCAGTGATAATCACTGGTTTATCTAAGTTTTCAAGCATGAAGCTCAATGCCGATGCAGTATAAGCCATGGTGTCGGTGCCATGCAATATCACAAACCCGTCATAGTCGTCATAGTTTTTCTCCACCGCATTGGCAATGTTGCTCCAGTGACTGGGGTTCATGTTGCTACTGTCGATTGGAGGTTCAAACTGCAAGTTGTCGATGTGGTAGTCAAGCATCTTGATTTTAGGGACATTATCAATGAGATGGCTAAAATCAAACGGCTTGAGTACCTTAGTTTCAGGGTTCTCAATCATTCCTATAGTTCCACCAGTGTAAATGATTAAGATGCGAGGCTGTGCTATGTTGGTTGCCATTGTTATTAAGGATAAAAAGTTGGTTTAAGAAAGTAAGAAAGAAAGTATTTAGTGAGTGTTATTGCTACTATTTCACACCAGCGTTAAAAGCCTTGTGAAAGAAGAGCAAGTGATAGTCAAGCGAGTTCACCCAGTAAGTCCAAGAATGGTTGCCTGGACGCACGATATAGTCATGGGGTATTTTATACTTGAGCAACTCTTCGTGCAAAGCATTGTTGTCTTTGATAAAGATATCGTGAGTGCCATCATCAATAATAATATTCTGGCCAGGCTCGAGACTTGGCACTAAACTTATTACCGAATGCGCCTTCCACACTTCTTTATTGCTCTCGAAATCTCCTAGTCGCTCGTTAATACGCCATCGGTTAGGAGAGCTATATATATCAACGCCACCGCTCATGCTACCACAGGAGCCATAAATCTCGGGGTGACGCCAAGCGAGCCACAAGGCGCCATGACCTCCCATACTCAATCCAGTGATTGCGCGATATTTAGCTTCGTTGAGAGTGCGATAATTCGTCTCGATGTAGCGGCGTAGCTCGTGTGTCACATAAGTTTCAAACTGGCATGCCGGGTCGATGGGAGAATCGAAATACCAGCTATCCTGCCCATCGGGGCACACTATGATGACGCCATATTGCGAAGCCAGAGAGCGAAGATCGGCCTTGCGAGCCCAGTCGCGATAGCTACCTTGTGCGCCATGCAGCAAGTATACAACAGGATAGAACTTAGTGGGGTTATCCTTCTGATAATACTGAGCAGGTAGCACAAGTGTGTTTTTAATTGTTCGCCCCATCTTGGCACTCATCACCTCAATGGTGTCGATTGTTCCCACTTGCTTCTCGGCATTGGCGATAGCCTGGTCGTAGATGCCCGAGAGCGGTGGTGTCACTTTTTGGGCAAGAGAGGCAAAATTTGTTATCGAAACAATGGCAAGCGCAACAAGCAATGTTATTTTCTTTTTCATGATAGTAATAGTTTTATCGTTTTTTCTTAAAAAAATCGGTCATCAGCTGAGCGCATTCCTGAGCCAGCACTCCACCCACAACTTCAGTCTTCTTGTGGAAAGGATTGCTACAGAAGGTGTGATAACCACGCTTATCGTCGGTGGCTCCGTACACTACCCTATCAATCTGGCTCCATCCTAGAGCTCCAGCGCACATTAAGCAAGGCTCTACAGTAACATAAATAGTGCAACCGGTGAGATATTTTCCACCCAAGAAAGTAGATGCCGATGTTATTGCCTGCATCTCGGCATGGGCTGTAACGTCGGTCAATGTCTCGGTGAGGTTATGCCCGCGGGCTATCACTCTTCCTTGACACACAATCACAGCTCCTATAGGCACCTCGTCGCGGCTTGCTGCTTCCTGTGCTTGTCGCAAAGCAAGTCGCATGAATTTCTCGTCGTTATTACTATTGTTTTCAAGCATGCCAGCCACCAGTTATTTTTTCACACAAAAATTTTCTTTACATAGTTTCCCACTCTCACAATATATACACGATTGCGAGGCAGGTCAATCACCTGGGCGTCGCTCGAAATGCGCTGGTAGTATAAACGCCCATTCATGTCCCACACGCTCACCCACTTGCGGTAGTTATCGCCATAGATATAGAGTGTGCCCTGACGAGCCACAATAATAGGCTCAGGCTCGGCTGGGAACGCATCATCTATAATATTATTGATACCTGTGGTAGCCTCGACGGTGAAATAAACCGGGTCGGCATCGCCCATCATGGTGGTGGGCACTATGGTATAGGTCACATCGTGGTCGGATGCCGGAAGATAGAAATGGTCGGCCGCAGTGACTGCAAGTAGTTCATCGTCATCACCAAGCACCTTGTAGGCGAAGTAATTCCCCAAGTCCACCCGTTGCCAGTCTTGATTAAATGTGTGGGGATTAAAGGTTAATTGTGGCGCTATGTCCTCGTTGGGGAACAGAGTGAAAGTATCTTCATCGCCCCACACTTTACTGGAGCTATAGGCATCCATCGCGTCATAGTCGGCAACAACAAGGTCTACACCTTTTACTCCTGTGAATATTGCCCATCCTGTCGCACGAGGTGGCTTGGTTGCCGCACAATATATTTCATACAGATTGTGGCAATAGTTAAATGCGTAAGCCTCAATGAGCTTGAGGGTGGAAGGCATCATCACAGTGTGCAATAACGAGCATGATTGAAACGCTCCATAGCCTATTGTCTCCACCCCTTCGGGCAAAGCTATATTCACAATACTGGTGCCTGCAAAACAAGCCTCGGGAATGACTTTAAGATTTAGCGGCAAGGTGACACTAGTCAAATCATCGGCACCGGCAAAAGCCGCCTCACCTATTTTATTAACACTATTAGGAATTATTACTTCAGTAACCTTCGACTGTGCAAAAGCCTCTTTAGCTATCGACGTAACCTTATAGTTATAACCCTCATAGTTAACCATGGGTGGAATTATTATCACGCCCTGATAGGCATTTACACCATCAACAATGTTGCAATCTACCGCCACTTGGTCATCGTCATTGGTAAAACTATAGACCAACCCTCCACTAGCAAAGTCGCCAGCACTAGCAGTAGCAAAAGCGAGAAACATGGAAACTATCAATAGAATATATCTGATGTTCATAGACGCGTCATTACATTTTAATCTACAAATTTCATTAAAAAACTTGACATCTGCAAGCGAAAGATAAAAAATCCTCAAAAAACACCAGTTTTTAATGCCCACATGTGGTTAACGCCCATTAGCAATGAGTTTTGCCTCCACTTTGTTTAATGTTATCTTGAACGCGACAACCACCATCGCACCTGTCAAAATCCACGAGGCTGGATAAGCCAGAATAAGGCGTTCGAAGCCAGGCCACCAAGGGGTTACACAATAAATCCACACCAGCCTCAGCACACATGTTCCCAAGATTGTAAGCACAGCCGGTGTCATGCTATAGCCAAAAGCTCGCATGCAGGCACTAGGTATTTCATAAATGCTAGTGAGGAATATCCATAGCATTGCATATTCAAACCTGAGCATGCCATAATGCACCACCTGAGGGTCGCTGGTGAAAAGACGTAAACAATATTCACCCTGCCACGTGACAGCAGCCGCAAACACACCACTAGAGAACACACTCATTATCATGCACAACACAAACACCCGCTTGCATCTATCAATATTACCGGCGCCATAGTTTTGCCCTACAAATGTGGTTGCCGCTCCACTGAAAGCTGCTACAAAGAAATAGATTAGGAATTCAAATGTCAAGGCCGCCGCGTTGCCAGCTATCGCCTCGTGACCATAGCTATTAATAGCCGATTGAACAAACACATTTGCCACCGAGAACACACTGCTTTGCAAACCTGCGGGGACACCTATCAGCAAGATGCGTCGCAAGATAGATTTCTCGACTTTCATTCCTCTGAAATTCAGCTTAAAAGGCTCATTCTCATGAATCAAAATATAAATAATACAGCCAGCACTCACCACATTAGAAACTGTCGTGGCTATAGCCACCCCCGCCACATCCATGTGGAACACAACCACCATGACAAGATTGAGCAAAGTGTTAATAATGCCAGCAACAATAAGCACATAGAGAGGTCTACTTGAGTCGCCCATGCTTCGCAAGATTGCCGCGCCAAAGTTATAAAGCAAGATGAATGGAGCGCCAAGCATGTAAATGCGCAAATAAAGTACAGCTTTGTCGACGATTGCCGCCGGGGTTCCCATCATGAGGAGAATAGGTCTTGCCCCTATCCACCCGACAAAGACAAGCACAAATCCACTCACCAGAGCAATGAGCATTGAGGAAGTGACAGCTTTAGAAATATCGTCGCGCTTGCGTTGCCCAATAAAATTAGCTATCACCACATTGGTACCCAGCGAGATACCCACAAACAAATTCAGGAACAACGAGATGACGGGGGTATTAGTTCCCACCGCAGCAAGAGCCTCGCTACTAGCGAACTTGCCTACAATGGCGATATCCACCGAGTTGAATAACTGTTGCAAAATACTGCTTGCGGCAAATGGCAACGCAAACAATAGCAACTTGCGCAATAGCGGTCCATGCAACATGTCCACTTCAGTCTTGCTATTTCTCCTGTAATGATTAATCATCATGCGGGCAGTTATTAATTAACCAGGCAAAACCTCTCGCCAGTCTCACATCGGGCTGACAGAAATGATTGCCAGGGTTCCATTCCAAGATTGTTTTAACTCCTTGATCATTTAGTGCGCTATAAGTCAGCCTCAATGCCTTCCCCACTTGTGCCATCACTTGATTTTTAGTCCTCTCTTCCTTGTCGCCTAGGCTCAAATAAACCTGTTGAGTGCCAATAGTATTTATGGTAGCATAATCCACCCATCGCGGAAACCACACCGAGGGTGACACCGCCGCCACACCATCGAAGACCGTTGTGTTATACCCAGCCCACAAAGCAAAAAGACCGGCAAGCGAATACCCTCCCAGCAGGCACTTCATGCCGGCAGGGTTGTAAGTGCGGTTATTCTTTAACTCAGGCAACAGAACACTTTCAATGAAATCAAGTGTGAGCTTTGCTCCCGTACCAAATCCTTGCTTGCCAAACACTGGTGGCGCTTGCCATGGCGACAGTTCCTCTTGCCACTCATCGATTTTAATCCCTACCAAGCAAAAGCAATCGCCAGTTGCCGCAACAATAGCATCCACTTCATTGTCGAGAAGTGCCAAGTCGTGGTCGTCGATGGGTTGTACAATAAGCACTCGGGCATTAATTGATGTGTAAGTATAAATTGTCTTGCCGTTTATTTTCGTTGTAAACTTTTCCATTTGTTGTTATATAGATTTTTCAGTGCTCAAGTGGACAATTAATTAAGTAGACCTTGTTACGAGCTCGGGTGATGGCAGTGTAGAGCCATCGCAGGAAATCAATAGTACCCAACGCATCGGGCATGATGCTTCCCATGTCGACAAACACATTTTTCCATTGCCCACCCTGCGCCTTGTGACAAGTGACAGCATAGGCAAATTTCACTTGCAGAGCATTGAAATAGGCGTGCTCTTTCATCTGCCTGTAGCGTTCGCGCTTGTTGCCAGTGCACTCATTGAGCACCTCGGTATAGAGTCGCTCACTTTGCGCGACAGTGATTGAAGGAGTGTCGCTAAGCAAGCTATCAACAATTATTTTCACATCCATCTCCACATTGTCATGGTCGGGGAGCTCAACAGTGACATTAGCAAACCGCAATCCATACACCTGCTCAACCTCACCCCACACACGCTTAACTCGCATCACGTCGCCATTGGCTATGAAATCAATGTTGTCATAGTCCTTACTCCAGTAGTAATTATTCTTAGCCACAAGCAGCATATCACCAGTTGTAAGTTCTTCCTCCCGATATAGAATAGTGTTTCTCACCCCGCCATTATAAAGCGTGGCCCGCTTGTTACTGCGAGTTATAATTATTGTCTCGTCAATGCCATCGCGATCGTAGGCATCACTCAAGGTTTCAAGCAAGAATTCGCCAGTTATTGCTTTCACGTCATCACATCCGTCGAGTTGCAACCGTGGCGGTACAAGCGCATCACTGGTGAGGATATTGCGCACAAGCGTGGCATTGAGCAATATTCCCGAGCCGGCAGCTTGGCGCGCTATTTGCGATAGTGTCACATTGTAGACCGTGAGGCCATACCCCTGCATCACCATTGCATTAAGTGCAGGACTCTCCTGCTGCCCCACCGGTGGCAACTGAGCATTATCGCCCATGAGCACGAGTTTGCAGCCCAAACCATTGTAGACATATTGCACCAGGTCGTCGAGCAAGCGCCCTGTGCCAAAGATAGCCCCCTCGGCACTACCATTAGCAATCATCGAAGCCTCATCAACAATAAACACTGTGTTAGTGTGCTTATTTTCGGCAAGTCCAAACCCTTCGCTCAAGTAACCGTCTTGTCGATAAATCTTTCGATGAATGGTAAAAGCCTGTCGATGAGAATACTCACTAAGCACCTGAGCGGCACGCCCGGTGGGTGCCATTAGCACCACTTTCACACCCCGCCTAGAGAGAACCTGCACCACCGCCCCCATGAGCGACGTCTTGCCGGTTCCGGCATAGCCATTAAGCATGAAAACACTACGCTCATCGCCATATATTAAAAAATGAGAAAAAGCAGCAAAAGCCTCCACTTGCCCATCATTGGGCTCATAGGGCAACAAGTCTAGCACATCACGATAGAAATCGCTGATTTTAGGGTCATTAACATCAATGGCCGAAGACTTTATAATATTCTTTTTTTCATTCATTGCCACAAAATTAACAACATTTTCTCTATTTTCAAGAAAAAAACATTATCTTTGCACCGCAAAAATAACAAAACGGAGTGGTGCTCGAGTGGCTGAAGAGGCACGCCTGGAAAGCGTGTAACCGTCACAAGCGGTTCCCGAGTTCGAATCTCGGTCACTCCGCTAGGAAAGAGAGGAAATCCTGCATGTGATTGCGCCATTAGTGGCACACGTATGCAGGGTTAATTTTTCTTGAAGATTAATGTATGTTTTCTTGCATAAGATATTATATTTTGTTGTAATTTTGCAGTCTGAAAATAACAACAATATATTTTTTAAAAACGATGAACACTTCAAGCAAGAAAATTCTCAATGAGGTTAAAGATTATGTAATGATCTTCATTGGCTTGTTAAGCTATTGTTTCGGCTACACGGCTTTTGTGTTGCCTGAGAAGGTCGTGACAGGTGGTGTAACAGGTTTGGCATCGCTGTTTTTCTTTGGCTTGGGATGGAATGTTGCCATTACTTATTACATTATTAACGCTATTTTGCTTGCCATAGCATTCAAGACCGTGGGCAAGCAATTTGTAATTCGCACAATCATAGGCGCTACTATCGCAACAATCATGCTTGGTGTGATGCAACCACTGTTTACTGTTCCCATCGTCCCTCAGGAGACATTTATGAATGTGATAATAGGAGCTGTGATGTGTGGTGTGGGACTGGGAATTGTATTTATCCACAATGGTAGTTCGGCTGGTACTGATATTATCGCCGCTATGGTGAACAAGCACAGCAACATCTCATTTGGTCGCACATTAATGTATATTGACCTGATGATCATCAGTTCCAGTTATTTAATTTTCCACACTATCGACAAGATTGTGTATGGTCTCATTTTCATGTTTATCTGCTCAATAGCCGCCGACATGGTCATCGACAGCAACCGCCAGAGCGTTCAGTTCATGATTTTCTCCAAGAAGTGGCAAGAGATTGCCGATGCCATCACAAAGGAGGCCCACCGCGGTTGCACCTTGCTTCACGCCACCGGCTGGTACTCCAAGAAAGAAGCTATAGTGCTAATGGTAATGTGCCGCAACTATGAGAGCATGCACATCTTCCGCATCATCAAGGCCATTGACGAGAATGCTTTTGTTTCTCAATCGAAAGTTAAGGGCGTGTTTGGCGAGGGTTTTGACCATGTAAAGATTAAACTACACAAGCAAGATCTCAAGGAGGTTGGCACTCACATCGCTGAGCCATCTAGTGAAGATGCTAACCAAACTCCCGACGTGAAAGCATGAGATAGCGTCCCACATTTTTGGCACAGATTTTGCAACATGTGGATAAAAAGTTAAAGTTTTATTTGGTAGTTTTGAAATAAAAGCAGTAATTTTGCAACTGTTTACTGAAAATAATAATATTTTTACTTAACTATTTTAATTTAATCAACTATGGCATACGTAATTAGTGACAACTGTGTAGCTTGCGGAACTTGCATGGACATGTGTCCAACTGGCGCAATCAGCGAGGGTGACATCTATGTAATTGATCCCGATACTTGCATCAGCTGCGGTTCTTGCGCTGAGGCTTGCCCTAACGAGGCTATTAGCGAAGGCTAAACATAAGCACACATTAAAGTGTTAAAAGTAAAAATTTAGCATCACATCGCTTGCGATGATGATGCTATTTTTTTTGAAATAATTTTGCTTTAGCCATGTGTTTGATTAATTTTGCATAATCAAAGAATGTGCTATGAAAACAATCAAACGAAATATAAAGCATGCCACCCTGTGGTTTTATATTCTAGCTGTGGTGTGCATTGTAATTCAACTGCTAGCAGTTGAATATCATTTCAACAAGCTTGTAGACCGCGAGTGGCTAAGTCATGTGTCGATGAAGACACTTGCCATGCTTGCTGCCAACAACGTAGCCGACGCCATTGCGTTACTATTGCCATTTGTGCTCCTGAAGCCCAAGTGGCGCAAGTGGACTTGGCTAGTCATAGCACTTGAAACACTTTGGTGTCTAGCGCAGTTGCTCTACATTCCCACCTATCGCGACCTGATGCCATTCTCGTCGTTCCTGCTTACCGACAATGTGGGTGGCACGCTCATCAAGAGCACCGCCGGCGCACTACGACTTGCCGACATGGAGGTTGTCGCCCCGCCATTATTGCTATATATCGCTTATCGCTTGTGGTTCAAGCGAGGCATAGAGGCTTGTGAGCAACCACTTGGCAAACGCCTGTGGCTGGCATTGCTAAGCGTGGTTGTATTCTTGCTCATCAGGGTGTGCATTACCGGCATCCATTATCGAGGCAACGACGAGGCAAGTAGCTTCCAAGAGCAAATCGTCAATGACTACTGCGTGATGTGGACCCGCCAGGGCGACTACCTTAATAATAATGGCGCCGTGCCCTATGCCGTGTATTGTGCCACCACGTCAATCTTTAGCAAGAGCACGTTAAGCGAAGAAGAGCGCCACCAGGTGAGGCAATATATCAATGAGATGCCACATTACACCGACGATTTCTATGCCAGCGCTCGTGGCAAGAATGTGATAATGATAGTAGTAGAATCGCTCAACTCTTGGGTTATTGACCTTAAAATTAATGGCCGGGAAGTGACCCCTGTGCTCAATAGCATGTGTCGCGACACCGTGAACAACATTGTGGCGCTCAAGATGAAGTCGCAAGTAAAAAACGGGCGCTCAAGCGATGGCATTTTCATGTATAACACAGGCCTGCTACCACTCACCACACAAGCGGTCACTAACACACACAGCGATGTGCCTTATCCATCGTTGCCCAAAGCTCTAGGAACCGGTTACGACTTATTCTATGCCAGCTGCGACGAACCCACATTGTGGAACGTGCGAAACATGTCGTCAACCTACGGATATAAAGATTTCTACGGGATAGCTGAGATTAACGATGCGGTGAAAGCCAACGGCTACAAACTTGACAAAGCTCTGCTCGAAGAAGTGTCGCAACTCATTCAGCAACGCAAGCAACCATTCATGTGCCTTGTAGCCACGGCAGGAATGCATCACCCCTATAATTCTCCCATGGAGCCCACCACATGGGTTCAGAGCAGTGGTCACTACACCAAGGAAGTGAGATGCTACCTTGAGGCTGCCAATGCCTTTGACACCGAGCTTGGCAATTTCATCACTCGTCTCAAGGCTAGTGACCTCTACGACAACACCATGATAGTGGTTGTGAGCGATCACAATGAGATGGTTGATGACAATCCACAAGGACGGCCCAGCATTGACAACGAGGGTGACAACTGCGTGTTTATAGCCATTAACTCGGGGCAAAACAAGTGGATAGAGGGTCCCGTGGGGCAAATCGACATCTACCCCACCCTGCTCGACCTGCTGGGTCTCAACCAACAGCAATGGAAGGGTTTGGGTTATAGCCTGATGCGCAACGACATCACCTCGGCAGCCACATCTCCCGGCATCACAACAGGTCATGGCACCCTCATCAATCGCCAACAAGAAGCATGGCGCGTCAGCGACATGATAATCACCAGCCACTGGTTTGAACCCCAGGAGAGATAAAAAGTATTAATCGCAAAGCCACTTAACGTAAGCTTTTTTATTTCATCTTAACATAAGCGCCTGCGGTTGAGATGGAGTAGCATGGTCGTTGTCTTGAGCGACATTCCTGTTGCAGTTGCGGGATGTTGTCGCTATAGATGTCGCCCGAGAGGAGTATTGTGTCACTCTTGATGAGATTATCGAGAGTGCCAATGCTTGAATGAAATCGCTTAGTTACAAGTAAAAAATCGAAGCGCACATCGGTGCTGTCGAGGCGCTCGTAGTGTTTCCACCGTCCCTTTCCCACCGCCACAAGGCTCGTGCCACACAAGTGAGCGTAAGGTGGCTTTATAACACCTCCCGGCAGTCGACACTCGGCGCTATCGACCATCACCACCGAGTCAATGCCATGATGCGCTAGGAACGCGCGATGCTGTCGCAAGAACGCCGACCTGTCAAAATCCTCATCCACATCGGGCATCCACAGCATGGCGTTGCCATGGTGGAAATATAGCACCGGAGTGGAATTGCGGGAATTAAAAATCACCATCCCCTCTTTCTCGGCACACATGTCGACGAAAAGGCTGTGAGCAATGCCAATGGCAATCATCGCCCCCGCCCCAATGAGCCAACGCGCGTTGCTTCGCCTGAGCCACATCACAAGCATGAAAATGACAATGTAATAAATTATCACCGCCACCCATGTCACATAGACATTGCTACTCGAGAGTGGTAATGACGAAAGCCAGCCTACGGCACCATTTATCGCACTTGCCATATTGTCAAGAGCACTATTGAGCAAGCCCACCTGAGCTCCAATCAAGAGCAATAACAGCCACATAGCTCCACACATCATGAAGACAGGCACAATGGGCAAAACAACAAGATTGGCGACTAAAGCCAGTGGCGAAACGGAATTGAAATAGTAGGCAGTGAGCACGATAGTTGAAATCATTGCCACACCCGATGTCGCCAGCATGGTACACACATAGTTAAGCAATTTGTTGCTAGGGAACTTGATGTCGAAGGTGCGATAGAAAACCACTATTGCCGCCACAGTTATGAAACTAAGCTGGAAGCCCACGCTATAGATTGCCGCTGGCGAGAAAACGAGAATAACGAGTGCCGCCACAGCCAGTGAGTTGAGCGGGTGGGACTTGCGATAGAATATCATTCCCATCATCACAAAGGCTATCATCACTGTTGCCCTAACCACCGAGGGCGACAAGCCCGTCATCACATCATAGGCGACAAGCATAGCCATGGTGAGCAATAATCGCAACTTGCGAGCCCGAACATAGTCGAGCGGAAAAAGCAGTAACCACAGCATCGCAGTGATTATGCCAACATGCAATCCACTCAAAGCCAGCACATGCGCCACTCCCGCAAGTGAAAACTCCTCACGCAGCTCGCGATCGATGAGATCGTCGTTGCCCAGCAGCATGGCAATGAGCAGCGCCTGCGTGGCAGGCTCTAACCGGCTATCTATAATCTTGCGTTGCAACCATCGATTGCAGTTAAACATGCGAGTGAAAATGGTGTGAGCCTCTCCCACTTTCTCCACACTCTCCACTGGAGTGTGTTGTTCATATCTAACCCCCTTGTCCAGCATGAAGCGCGCATAATCCATTTCGTCGGGGTTGCCCATGTTAGTGACAGGCTTCAAGTCGAGGACGAATGCCACCAGGTCACCAGCCTTGAGCTCGTAGTCGCACCCACTAGTAGACAATGCGATGCTTGTTTCATGCAATGGAACAACATTTCTAGCGACTGTGTCATTACAGCTCACTAGTCGCAGCCGCATCATCATGCTTTTCTCACGCGCAGTAACGCTCTCGATGCAACCACAAGCCACGTGGTCATTAATTGCCTCTAACTGGAGAACTGGAGGACGAGCAATAGCAGCAGCTCCCCATCCCACAGCCATCGTCGCCAGCGCCAGCGGCAGCATTCCCAGCCGTCTCGTCCTCATTGCCGAAGCTGGTGACTTGCGAGCACTTCTCACAATCACTATCATTATTATCGCCATCACCACAAGTGCAAGTGGTAACACAAAATTATCGCAAGCATCATAGAGCAAGATGCCTGCAATCATTGGCAATAATAATCGCAAGACCGGCAATCGTGACAGCAAGCTAGAATTGTCCATAACCAGTCACCTAAGCGAAATGAAAAAAATAAAGAGAGATTATATTTCAGTCCAAATGCGGTAGGACTCAAAGGCTTGCAACAAGAGCATTTCAAGCCCGTTTTTCACTTGTGCCCCACGCTGGGCGGCTTGCTTCATGAAGGCAGTCTCGCTGGGGTTATAAACAAGATCGTAGCACAAATGTGAAGGTGTCAAAAATCGATAAGGTATGGCAGGGCACTCATTCACACGCGGATAGGTCCCCAGCGGGGTAGTATTTACTATAATCTTGTGATCGTGAATCATTTGCCGCGTCAGCTCCTCATAGGTTATGGTAGAAGCTTTCTTTTGCCGCGACACCAGCGCCACATCAACTCCCAGTTCACGCAGAGCCGCCACCACAGCCTTGCTGGCTCCGCCAGTGCCCAGCACCAGTGCCGATGTCATATCATTGCTAATGAGAGGCTCGATTGAGTTTTTAAAGCCCATCATGTCGGAGTTATATCCCACCAGTCGCAACACATCGGCCTTCTCGCCTTTAATGATTTTAATCACATTCACAGCTCCCACCTTCATCGCGCTCTCGTCGAGCTCATCCATGAAGGGTATCACTTTCTCCTTGAAAGGGGTTGTGACATTCAGTCCATTAAGATTAGAATACTCGCTCAGGATCGACATCAAGTCGCCAATATCCTCCAGCTCAAAATTGATGTACTGAGCGTCAATCTCCTCGGCGATAAACTTTTGGTTAAAAAAGTCCATCGAGAAGGAATGCCCCAGCCACTTACCAATAAGACCATATATCAATCCCTGCTCTTCCATAGAAGCCTGCCAATATTAAAAATTTTTTAAGAATTCGCAAAATTAATCAAATTTGATAGTAAATCAAAATTTTCAACTCACTTTTTTTACAATCGGCCCTCAAAACATATTCAAAATATATTCATTTATAAAAAGAATAAATTCACTTATATTCTCAAACAGATTCTAGCAAAATATTGTAAATTTAAAACATTTGTTATATATTTGCAAAATATTTACATCATATTATTATTTGTCGAGGGAATGTTGGTGACTAATTGCTAATCACTCGCATTCCCTATAATTTAGTTCTATACTATCATGAAATTTTCAGTTAGAGTGCTGCTGACTGTTGCGTTTCTTGTTACTTGGCATTATACCCAAGCCGATGAGATAAAGCAACCAGGCGAGTTAAAGTTCTATATCAATGCAGGTCATGGTGGCTGGGGTTATGAAGACCGCCCCATGGCCACGGTGCCCTTTCCCGGACGTAGCGTCACCTTCATGGACTACACCACCAGCTATGGTGGCACCAGTGCGGGCACACAAAAGACCGCCTTGCTACCCGACACGTGCGGTTTCTTTGAGAGCAACACCGACCTGTGGAAGTGCGAGGCCCTCTACTCCACGCTCATCAAGATGGGTGCCAAAGCCGAGAACCTAAAGATGTCGCGCGATGTGAATGGCCCTTATCCACAAACCAGCTACGCCCGCTACGACATGGAAATCAGCAAGTTCACCAATGTCATCGCCGGCGAAGCCGAAGCCTTTGCCCCCGACTTGTTCATCTCTATCCACAGCGACGCCGGCAATGCTGGCTACGGCACTAGTGCCAATCTTGACAATCACGTGCTTTTCCTTTATCGTGGCACCGATGAGCAGGGCGGAGACCTCTCGGCTGGCAGCCGCGACATTGCCTATGCCCTGTGGGACAAGCATTTCATGGACGAGATTGACTACATCTCGCCCGCAGTGACAAGGACAAGCCCAAACATTCGCGGCGACTTCGACTTCTACGGCACAGGCATCGACATCACTAACAACCTGCATTCAGGCATCCCCTACGAGGGCTACCTGGGCGTTCTAAAGCACGGCTATCCTGGAGTGCTAATCGAGGGATTTTGTCACAGCTATGAGCCTGAGAGGCATCGCGCACTGAACCGCGATTTTTGTCGCCAAGAGGGTGTGCGGCTGGCTCGCGGCATCGGCGAGTACTTCAATATGCCCCCTGAGACCACCGGCTATATCATGGGCACTGTGAAGGATAAGAACTCCACACCCCCTTTCACCAACTACAACGACGGCGAGGATTCCTACCTGCCCATCAACGGCGCTCAAGTGAAACTCTACAAGGGCACTGAACTAGTCGACATCTACCCAACCGATGAGTTTTATAACGGCATCTTCGTTTTTGAAGACCTGGAACCGGCATCGGATTATTATATAAGCGTTGTTGCCGACGGCTACACCCCGCTCATGAGCCAGGGTCCATTCACTGTGGTTGCCAACGAGACCACCTATCCCAAGCTTTACATGAGCCAAAGTGGCAGCAACTCAATGTCCACCTCCGAATTAGGAATTAATCTCACCCAGGAGTTCGTTGATCGCAACATAGGTGTTCTGGATGGTAAGACAGTGCGCAGGGCCATCCTTCACGATGGTGTGCTCTATGTGCTCGCCGTGGATGAGAATAACAATAATGCTCCTCACATTTATCAAATTAATCCCCACACACAGTTGGCGACAGCCATCAGCCTGGCAGGTGTGACAGATGTCGCCAATGAGAACAATCAGGGCAACCACCTCTACAGCATCAGCGACATCGCCATCACCAGCGATGGCAAGCTCATTGCCTGCAACCAGTTGCAATGCCAAAGCGACGCTGCGCAAGTGACTAGTGGCAACACGCGTGGCACATTGCGAGTCTACAAGTGGAACTCAATGAGCGACAATCCCATGCTGTGGTTCACATCGCAATCTTCGGCTAACTGGTATAAAGCCGACGTGGGTAACTCCATGGTATATTATGGTAGCTCGACAAACGGCAAACTAATCACAACAGCTACCACCACCGGGACAACGCGTGGCATTAGACCCATTAATTTCACCATCCACAATGGCGACGTTATTGAAACCATCTATAACAAGAGCGAATCGCTAATCTCGGCTAACACACTAGGTGAGGATTACCAGTTAACCCACACTGGTCGCCACCGCGACTTTGTGGTACTAGATGGCTCAAACCATGTGCCCATTGAGTTGCAAGTCAACACAAGCGAGGCATCATCGTTCCGGCTTGGAGAGCTCAAGCATGACGACACAAAGGCAATGGGTGGCAATTTCTTTGAGTATAGTATCTATAAAATCTATGTCACCCCTTTCTCGAGCGACAACAGTAACAACACCGGCATTGCACTCTACACAGCCAACGCAGGCCTGGGCTCGGCTCAAGCCATCAGCGCCACTGGCACCACCCTGCCTGCACAAGCCTCATCATTCACCTGGGCCGACGGCTATAGCGACGGCGACGACATCGTGGTTTATCTCTTGCGCGACAACTTGCTGAGCAAGTGGAGCATAACCGGATCGAGCCAGCAACCAGTCGACAACACCACCGCGCGTGGCATCTATGCCTACGACTTGAGAAGCACACAAAACAGCGACAACAGCTACACCTTCCAGTTCAAAGCAAATTATCACTCCACTATCGCCCAACTGGTATTCTACGACAGCGACACGCATGCCGAGGCAGGACGGGTTGACATCGATAATGTGCTTGATCATGAGCTCAACACCATCACACTCACCCAGAGCCAAATTCCCGGCACCAGCAACCAAGTGCTAAACTGGGGAGTTTATCTCAAAGCCAAGGACATAACATCGATTGAGAAACTCAACAGCGACGACGCCATGTATAACTACACCCGCCTTGGGGTCACCGTTGATAACAGCCCCGAGAGTGACTATTTTGGGAGACTTTATCTTATTAATTGGGTTGCAAGAAGTTCTTCAAGCAACGGCTTGTGGGCTTTCAATCAAGATCACACTCGCATCAACAGTAGCGTGCTACGCGGTGGAGAGACCTACATCAATCCTTTTCGCTTAACAACCGACCCAAACGGCAAAATATACATAGCCGACTGGGGCGATGCTCACTCGGGAGTCTACGTGGCATCTCCAGGCAATTTGGAAGGCATTTTCCCGCAATTCTTTGAAGGCACACGCCAAACTAACGGCTTGATAACAAATAATGGAGCGAATGTGGCAAGTTCAAACATCTCGGTCGCGATAGGCGGCTCAGGGGCTAACACCAAGATGTATACCTATCTTGAGGACTTTGAGAAGAACAACGTCGCCGTCTACAACATTGGGCAACCCGACGGCTCGATTGCCACCTCTTGGGGCACAGCGCCATCGGCAATATTTCAGGTGAGCTCAGTAATGCTAAATGGCAACAGCGATATTGTGCCCGACAACCTGGGAGGAACATGGATTTCGCAACGCCGCACCAAGGGCAATAACACTCACGCCACCCCGTCACTCATCCATGTTGCCCCCGACGGAACCATCAACTACAACTCAGGCGACCAGCTCTCAAGCCTCAATGGCTCGCCACAGGCAGGCTTTGCCGTGAATCGCGATAACACAATACTCGCTATTGGCGACGGCGATGGTGTGATACAAGTCTATGACATCACATGGAGTGGCAACACGCCCACTCTCACGCCAAGAACGTCGTTCAGCACTACTGTCACCAACTCTAGCGGTGAAATTCAGCAGATGGACTTCGACTGGGGCGGGAACCTCTACGTTGCCGGGCAAAATCTAGGTATATACTCTATCCCTACAGCCACCAACTCGTCGACAGTGCCCGCAAAGACGGCTTTGACTGTCACCAAGCAGAGTGCCGACAAGACCCTGGCTCAACTCGTTAGCGACCAGGATGTGATAGTGGGCAACACTTACACTATTGCCGACCAATATCTCACCGTAGCATATATCGCCAAGGACTATCGCACCATCTACTGCAAGGACGACAACGGCTATGCCGGCAAGAGTGTCATCACCAGCGGTCAGCGCGACTTTATCGCCAATCACTTTGAGGGCCAAAGCAACCACGACCAGAGCAACTGGATAGCCATCACACTACCACGCGAGCTCACACAAAGCGATGGCGACTGGCTAGGGCAGGCGATAACCGGCATCACCGGCACTCTCGACAACATCATCAACCCAGCAATGACCGCCACAGCAATGCCAGTTGTGCTCGAGGATGTGGAAACGAGCTACGTGACTAACACCTTCATCACTTGCAACTTCGTGAGCGAGAACTGGAACAACAGCTCTTATTTCTTCGTCAAGCCCAAGCCATGCGAGTATGCCCACATCACATGGGCAATGTGGGACGACGACGCCATGGCATTCATCGTTCCAGCTACCGGCAACACAGCCAATCTGCCTGGCGGATTCAGGGTTGACTTGAGCATGCTCGATTACGACCACGTGACAACTCCATCACAGATGTTCACCCATGGCTATGCCTACCAGTTCCATGCCATCATCAAGCAAAATGCCACCAGTCTATTACATCTCAAAGCCGATGGCAATAGCACAAGCATTAGCGATGAGTTCACGGTGTTCCCCGTCACTTATGACGCCGACTCCCAGCTACCCACCAGCCTCCCCACCACCCCCGCGCTTGGAAACGCCACAGTGGTTAAAACCGAGTACTATAGCATCAACGGTCAACTCCTCACCAGCCCCCCGTCACAAGGCATTGCCATCAGCAAGCAATACCTAAATGACGGCTCAGTAAAAACAAGCAAAATAATCAACCAATAAAACTACTATGAGAAATTTCACACTATCTTTACTGGCAAGCATGCTTTCAATCGTCACTTGGGCGCAAGTGCTAAATGTGGAAAGTGTTGAGAAACTGCCTGTACCTCGTTCCAGCGCCACAGCGCAAGTAGCGGCAATTAGTCAGGCAGGCGACTATCTTTTGCTTTGCTCGCAGGCTCAAGAAGGGCTTGTGAAATGGGACCTTTCCCGTGACACCGGAAACATGCTCACAACAGCTCGAGGCGCGGGGTTTAACACACAAATAAGCGATGATGGCGACATCGTGGCTTTTCAAGAAGTGACCATGAGTCAAGACCGCCTTCTACTACGCTCGGTTCATGCTATTGACATCAACACTGGCATCAAACAAATGATTGCCGCTCCCAGTCGCGAACTGCAAGGCTTTGAACTAGACAAGGGCTCAATAACAACTGTTGTAGACAGCAAGATTAGTTCTCACCCACTAAGCGAGAGTCACAATGCCACACCGCGCCCCGTTGTGAGCAACAGTAACCTCAAGCTCATGCTCACCATCAATGGAGCCACTCGCCAGTTTACTCCCAATGGCGAGCAATACACCTACATTTGGGCTTCTGTCTCGCCCAATGCCGAGCGAGTGCTCTATTACGTTAGCGAGCTGGGATGTTATAGCTGTCGCCTTGATGGTAGCGACATGATTAAGCTTGGCGACTTGCGAGCGCCACAATGGCTCGACGACAACACCGTGGTGGGCATGCGTGACCGCGACAATGGCATCACTTTCACTGAGTCAAGAATCATTGCCATGGCACTTGATGGCACCGAGCAGGAGCTCACAAGCGACGATTATATAGCACTCTATCCACATGTTGCACGCAACGCCCAAAAGATTGCGTTCTCTACTCTTGATGGCGATATATATATTATTAATTACACCAAATAACAGCGGCAATTATGAAAAAGACATTACTCATAACACTAATTATTGCCGCAACGACGGCAATCACGACACAGGCAGCCATCAATGCCGGTACGGTGAAAATCTATCTCAATCCAGGTCATGGCAGTTGGGGTCCCAACGATCGACCAATGCCTACCATCCCCTACCCCAACTTGAGTAGCACTGGTCGCCCCGACACATGTGGCTTCTACGAGAGTAACACCAACATGTGGAAAGTGTATGGTCTTTATGACGAGTTGATAAAGATGGGTGTCAATCCAAACAACATCAAGCTATCACGATGGAAAAACGGCCCTTATCCCTACACTGGCGAAGATTACACCTATAATAAGCAACTCTCGGTGATATGTGCCGAAGTAAATTCATTTGGTGCCGACATGTTCCTCTCGGTGCACTCCAATGCAGCCACCGACGGCACCATGACCAACTACCCCTTGTTCCTATATCGTGGCACAGATGCCAACGAGCTCGTGGCAGGTAGCAAAGCAATGTGCAACGCCGTGTGGCCCCACATGAAATATAAAGCCAACGAAATTGATTACTATAGCCGCAACGCCACCGACATTCGCGGTGACATCACGTTCTACGGCAGCAGTAGCACAACAGGCTACCTGGGAGTACTTAAGCATAGCTCGCCAGGCTTCCTGAGCGAAGGCTATTTCCACACCTACCAGCCTGCCCGCCATCGTGCCCTAAATCTTGATTACTGCAAGATGGAGGGCGTGAGATATGCCCGTGGCATACGCGACTATTTCTCGCTCAACAACACAGGCAAGGGCTACATCATTGGCACTGTCAAGGACTTGAACAAGACTCTAGAGCATTCGCTCTACCACTACAAGAGTGGCTCGATCGACGCCAATCTGCCCATCAACGGCGCCACCATTAAGCTCTACAAAGACGGAGCACTTGTGGGCACCTACAAAACCGACAACAATTACAACGGCGTGTTCAATTTCAAGAACCTGGAACCAGGCTCTTACACTATCAATGCCTATGCCGAAGGGTATAGCGACCTGGTGAACCAGAGTTTCACTGTGGTCGCCAACAAGACCACCTATCCCAAGCTCTACATGACCGAGGGTCAAAGCTCGGGCGGCGGTGGTGAGAATCCACCATCCACCGAGACCGTGAAACGCATTTACGCCTACGACTTGCGAGACACCAAAAACGATGATGGCTCTTACACATTCTCCTTTACCGCCAACAGCGATGCCCTTGCCGCCGAGATCATCTTTAGTGATTCCATCACGGGAGACAACTTGGGCAGCGTGACATTGACCGATGTAAAAGAGGGTCACAACATTCACACTCTCACACAGGAGCAATTACCTGGCGAAGAAAACGCCACAATGAATTGGGCGGTAAAGCTCACCGGGAAGCCAGTGACAGCTGTAGCAAAGCTTAATAGCGACGATGCAGTCTACAACTACACCCGTGCTTGTGTGGCGGTCGACGATAGCCCTGAAAGCGACTACATGGGACGTTTCTATGTTATTGACCGCACTGGCGCCAGCGCGGCTACCAACGGCTTGTGGGCATATAATGCCGACTATTCTCGCATCAACAGCACCATCCTGCGTGGTGGTGAGACCTTTGGAAATCCCTACCGCCTCACTACCGATGACGAGGGCACCATCTATATTGCCGATTGGGGCGACGGTCACTCGGGGGTGTTCCGCGCGTCGCCTGGCAACCTCAATGGGACATTCACACAATTTTTCCAGGGCACTCGCGAGAGCAATGGCACCATCACTAACGATGGCGCACAAGTGGGATGTTCTACGACCTCGGTCGACGTGGTGGGCAGTGGTTCCAGCACTCGCATGTTTACATTTAATGAAGACTTTGAACCCAACAATGTTGCCATCTACAACATTGGGCAACCCGACGGCACGATTGCCACTTCTTGGAGCACGGCGCCATCGGGTATTTTCCAAGTCAACTCCCTCATGCTCAATGGCAATAGCCAAGTTGTGGGCGACAACAAAGGCGGAGTGTGGGTTTCGCAACGGCGAGTCAAAGACCAGAATCTTGCCACAACACCATCGCTCATCCACGTTAATGAGGCGGGAAATATCAATTTCAATTCCGGCAACGACTTGCCTAGTCTCAATGGCTCGCCACAGGCTGGCTTTGCTGTGAACCGCGACAACACACTGCTTGCCATTGGCGATGGAGACCAAAATGTGCAAGTCTACGATATTACATGGAGTGGCTCATTGCCTGTGTTGAGACCCAAGACTTCGTTTGCCGGAGGTGTAGGCGACGTGCAACAGATGTCGTTTGACTATGCCGGTAACCTTGTTGTGGGTGGCACATCTGTAAAAATTTACTCCATACCCTTGGATGACAATGTGTGCACCACTCCAGCCAAGAAATCGCTCACGATAACCAAGCAGTCCACCACCCCTCCGGTATATGTTATTCTCAAGGACATTGACACATATCCCGACACTCTCAACATTCAACTCACCAGCAACTGGATGCGTTCGGTAAAGAATGAATATGCCAACATCACGTTCGAGAGCGATGGCATCTTCAACCGAGGCATGGCAGTGAGTGGTGACAAGGTTTATATAACAGGACGCAGTTCAGGCACGTCGAGTGCTTCATGTTACCTTGATGTTTACGATAAGCACACAGGACAATATCTACAGCAACTGCTACTATCGAGCAATGCCCAAGTGGCTTACTTGCCTTGCAACGACATCATGACCGATGATGAAGGCAACGTGCTCATTTCAAATCTCACACTTCACATCAATAGCAGTCCACTAGTTATTCAAAATGTCGACACCATCAGTGGTAATGTAGCAACTGTGGCAACACTCACTTGCGACGGGCTCGATGCCCGCATCGACTATTGCAACGTGCTGGGGAACGTGACAACGGGAAACTTCACTATAATGGCGGCAACAGCTAGCAATAACAAGATTGTGAGATGGAAATTTGAAAATGGTGTGCCAGTGAGTACAATCACCACCACGGTGACAGAGTTCTACCCTGCAACAGCCACGACCTTTGGCATCGCGCCACGCATTATACCAGTCGATGAGACTCATGCTCTTGTCAAAGGGACTGCCACACAGCTCACGCTCTACAATCTCGATGATGGGACTATCACACATAGTTTTGGCGCTAACACTGAGCTGGCATCTAATACTCTTAATGCCAACGGTGGCGCCACTTTAACCATTGATGGCATGAGTTGCATGGTTTATCCCTACAACGACCACTCGTCGGCAACAGGAATTCAGTTTGCCCTTGCAGTGAGTGACACTCCTGCCCCCTCCACTTTGAAGCTAGCGCACTTATTCCCTAGCCGTGGCATGGGAGCCGTTAACAGCCAAACCTTCAGTACCCCAGTAGCCGCTGAGCTCAGCGACGATGGCAAGAGTGCCTACGTCTTTGTTTACGCCCCAGGTAATGGACTCGCAAGCTATACTATCACCTCGCTCAAGCAAGGTACCATTGCGGTACTTGGCGACGTGAATGGCGATGGTGAATGCACCGGTAGCGACGTGACAGCACTCTATAACTACATTCTATATAACGATAGTAGCAACATTGTCAATGGTGACCAAAATGGCGATGGACAAATCACCGGTAGTGATGTCACAGCAGTATATAATATCATCCTGGGACTATGATTAATTCATAATGCATAATGCACAATTCTTAATGCACAATTCTTAATGCATAATTCTTAATGCATAATGTTAAATGCTGAATAAAAACACTTGGAGAGCGTTTTCTCCAAGTGTTTTTTGTTATCTTTGCAAGTTAAACCCCAAAATCGGTCATTAGCGCCAATGATAGGATAAATTAAATTCCAGATGACCGAGTTGAGTTTAAAAAAATATATTATGGTAACAAATCTTGATAATTCCACAATCTCATTCCCTCAAGATGAGAGAATCTCGTTTCAAGAAGAGGGTCACATCTACTTGCTTGACGGCACGCGAGTTCTCACCCCCGTCAGCACGGTTTACAATCGACACTTTGTGCCCTTTGATAGCGATTACTGGGCTCCACGCAAAGCCATGAAAGAAGGCATCAGCGCCGATGAGATGAAGGAACGATGGGAATGTAATGCCCTGCGTGCAAGCTGCGTGGGCACTCACATGCACAAGCAGATTGAAGAATATCTAAATGGCTACCATGACATGAACCCCTACTTCCTATTCACCTACAAGGGCCGGCACGTGAATGTGCAGGAACCCATAGGGATTCACCACGAGATTGAGCTATTTCACAAGTTTGTGAAGGAAGTGGAATTCACACCCTTCCGCACCGAGTGGCGCGTCTTTGACGAGGAGCTAGGCATTGCCGGCACCATCGACCTGACGTGCAGCCGCCCCGATGGCAGCTATGAGCTATATGACTGGAAACGTAGCAAGTCGCTCATTAACGAGTGTGGCGAGGTGTGCATTGACAACCGTTATCACACTCGGGGCATCAATGGCCTTGAGCATGTGCCCGACACTAGCTACTGGCATTATGTGCTCCAGCAGAACCTCTACAAGCGCATTGTTGAGAAGAACTATGGTCTCACTATAGGCGTTATGCACCTGGTGGTTCTGCACCCGCATTACAGCAGCTATCATGTAATTGACGTGCCGGCTTGCCCACACGAAGTGGACATTATCCTCACCGAGTGGAAGAGGTCTCAGCTTGCTTAAAGCCTTGCTTTCTAAAAGCCGGTTGCCGGAATATTTTTTTTCAAATAATTACTAACAAAAATCTTTTGTTTTTAGTTCAATAAGCATTACCTTTGTGGGTTAAAGTTGAAGATATACATTTGTTTCAAAGAAAATTCACATAAGCATGACAACTTATCTCGTGACGGGCGCTGCGGGTTTTATAGGCGCCAACTACCTGAAATATATCATCGGCAAGCATGGCAAGAGCATCAGGGTTATTGTCCTTGACGCGCTCACCTATGCCGGTAATCTCAGTTCTATCAAGCAAGAGATTGAGCTGCCCAATGTCACCTTTGTCAAGGGTGACGTGAGGGACCGGGAGTTAGTGAGGAAAATCCATGCCGAGAACGACATTGACCTTGTGGTGAACTTCGCCGCCGAGAGCCATGTGGATCGCAGCATCGAGAATCCCCGTCTCTTCCTGGAAACTAACATCCTGGGCACGCAAAACATGCTCGACTGCGCCCGCGAGGCGTGGCTCACCGGCAAGGACGAGAACGGGCGTCCCACCTACAAGGCAGGCAAGAAATACCTGCAAATCTCGACCGACGAGGTGTATGGCTCGCTCGAGAAAGACTACGACGAAGCCCAACCGCTACACGTGAGCGATGAGCTCAAGAAGGTGATTGAGGGCCGACGCGAGCTCACCACCTTTGGGAAGCGTTTTTTCACCGAGGACACCCCCCTGTCGCCCCGCTCACCTTACTCGGCATCAAAGACCAGTGCCGACATGATTGTGATGGCCTATTATCACACCTACGGCATGCCGGTGAACATCACCCGATGCAGCAACAACTATGGCCCCTATCACTTCCCCGAGAAGCTCATTCCGCTTGTGATCCACAACATCCTCGAGGGCAAGAAGCTGCCCGTCTACGGCAAGGGGCTCAACGTGCGCGACTGGCTCTACGTTGAGGACCACTGCAAGGCCATCGACATGGTGTTGCGCCAGGGCACTGTGGGCGAGGTGTACAACATAGGCGGCTTCAACGAGGAGAGCAACATTAACATTGTGCGGCTCATCATCGACACCCTTGCCCGCATCATGCGTGAGGAGCCACAATATCAAGCGCTGCTCAAGTGCCGGCTCGAGGATATCAACTATGACCTCATCACCTATGTCACCGACCGTCCCGGGCACGACATGCGCTATGCTATCGACCCCACCAAGATTGCCACCCAGCTGGGCTGGTATCCCGAGACTCCATTCACGGTGGGCATCGAGAAGACCGTGCGCTGGAATCTTGACAACCAGCAGTGGATTGATAGTGTGACAAGTGGTGACTATCAGCAGTATTATGAGCAAATGTATGGCAACAGAGGTTTTAGTTGTCAGTCGTCAGTTGTCAGTTGTCAGTCGTCAGTTGTCAGCTGTTTTTAGTTTTCAGTTGCGTTTTTAAGACAATTACAGACTAATGTTTTGTGCCATGTTGCGCATGCCCCCTTTCAGCAGCAATGTTTTTTTCAAACAATTACTAACAATTACAAACAATTTTAATTTATCCCTTAGCTAGTGGGACGTTATGCGCCATGCTGCGCATGCCTCCTTTCAGCAGCAATGTTTTTTCAAACAATTACCAGTAAAAATCTTTTGTTTTCAGTTTCAATTAAACATTAACCAGTGAGCAAGTTAAGAACTTGCGAAACTTAAATTAAAAATAACACTCTCATGAAAGGTATTGTTCTTGCCGGCGGTTCGGGCACAAGATTGTTTCCCGTGACCCGTGGAATTTCCAAGCAGTTGATTCCCGTCTATGATAAGCCCATGGTCTACTATCCCATCTCGGTGCTCATGCTGGCGGGCATAAGGGAAATACTCATTATCTCCACTCCCACCGACCTGCCACAGTTTGAGCGACTGCTGGGCACCGGGGAGGAAATTGGCGTGAAGTTCAGCTATGCCGAGCAACCTTCGCCCGACGGACTGGCTCAGGCCTTCATCATTGGCGAGCAGTTCATTGGCGACGACTCGGTGTGCTTAGTGCTAGGCGACAACATCTTCTACGGCCAGGGGTTCACAGGCATGCTCAAGGATGCACTTGCCACAACAAGTGCCACAGGTTGTGCCACGCTCTTTGCCTACGCCGTTCAAGACCCGCAACGCTTTGGTGTAGTGGAATTTGACGAGCAAGGCAAGGCTTTGAGCATTGAGGAGAAACCCAAGCAACCCCGTTCCAACTATGCCGTCACAGGCCTCTATTTTTACCCTAACGACGTGATTGGTGTGGCTAAAACCATTAAGCCCTCGGCACGTGGGGAACTTGAGATAACCTCGGTCAATCAGCACTACCTGAGCCAAGATAGAGTGCGCGTGCAAACACTGGGGCGTGGCTTCGCCTGGCTCGACACCGGCACACCAGCCTCGATGCTTCACGCGTCAAATTTCATCCAGACCGTTGAGACCTGCCAGGGCGTGCAGGTGGCTGCACTCGAAGAGATTGCTTACCGCAAGCACTGGATTGACGATGAGCAACTTCGAGCCCTTGCCAGCCCGCTCGCCAAGAACGACTACGGCAAGTATCTGCTAAACTTGATAGGGAAAATATGATAAAGCCAGAGCCACTAATCATTGAACTGCCCAAGGTGTGCGACCCCCGTGGCAACCTGTCGTTCATTGAGAGCCAGGAGCACGTGCCATTTGATATCAAGCGCAGCTACTGGATATATGACGTGCCAGGTGGCATGTATCGCGAGGGACACGCCTTTCGCGAGCAAGACGAGTTTATAGTAGCCCTAGCAGGCAGCTTTGACGTGGTGCTCCACGACGGCAACAGCGAGCGTCGCTTTCACATGGCACGATCCTATTACGGTCTCTACGTGCCGCGCATGACATGGCGCTCAATCGATAATTTCTCCACTTGCTCGGTTGCCCTTGTGCTCAGTAGCACACACTATGACCCAAACGATTATATCGAAGACTTTGAAGAGTATAAGCGACTGAAAAATGAGTAATTTTGACGGACATCGCACCTCACGTGTGGAAGATTGCGAACTCATTGAGCTAGGCAAGAACCATCATGCCAACGGCAACCTCACCGTGGTAGAGAACGAAATGCAAGTGCCTTTCGACATCAAGCGAGTGTATTACCTCTATGACGTGCCCGGAGGCGAAGAGCGTGGCGGTCATTCCCACAAGGCGCTCAAGCAATTTATTGTGGCAATAAGCGGAGCCTTTGATGTTGTCATTGATGACGGAATAAACCAGCGTACTATCACCCTCAACCGCCCCTACCAAGGGTTGCTTATCGTGCCTGGCATTTGGCGTGTGATAAACAATTTTTCGTCGGGGGCAGTGTGCCTGGTGATTGCCTCGGAGCACTATGACGAGGCCGACTACGTTCGCGATTATCAAGAGTTTAAGCAACTAACATCTACTAAAACAACCAAATGAAATACGACTTTCTTGATTTGGCAAGAGCCAATGAACCCTATATGCAAGAACTGCAGGAAGCAGCTTGCAATGTTATAAAATCAGGACGATACCTTCACGGCGAGCAAACCAGCTTGCTGGAGCAAGAAATTGCCGGGCTGTGTGAGGCAAAATACTGCGTGGCGGTGAGCAACGGCCTTGACGCGCTAAGGCTTATCCTTAGAGCATATATCGAGCTGGGCGCTTTACACCACGACGACCACGTGATAGTACCCGCCAACACCTATGTGGCATCGGTGCTCGCCATCAGCGACAACGGCATGACCCCATGCCTGTGCGATGCTCGCCCCGACACCATGAACATGGACACCTCGCTCATCGAGAACCTGATGACGCCGGCAGTGAAAGCCATCATGCCAGTGCACCTCTACGGCACACCCTGCTGGGATGAGCAGTTGATGACAATTGCCAAGCGCTACGACCTCAAGGTCATTGAAGACAATGCCCAGGCAATAGGCGCAAAAGCTGGCACACCAGGTTTTAACGGCACCTACACAACCGGTGGTCTTGGCCATGCAAGCGCCATCAGCTTCTATCCCACAAAGAACCTGGGAGCGCTGGGCGATGCCGGGGCTGTTGTCACTAACGACGAGGAGTTGGCAAAGACCGTGCGAGCCATTGCCAACTATGGTAGCGACCGCCGTTACCACAATATTTATTTGGGCTTGAACTGCCGCATCGATGAAATTCAGGCAGCCATGCTGCGAGTGAAGTTGCGCTACCTCAACGTGGAGAACATGCGTCGCAGCGAGGTTGCCGATGCCTACAATTCCTTTATCACCAATCCTCTGGTCAAGAAGCCTGACATCTTTGATGAAATGCTACAAATTTGGCACCAGTACGTTATTCGTGTCAAAAAGCGCGATGAGATGCGTGCCTACCTTGAGAAAAACGGTGTTGGCACCGACATCCACTATGCTACTCCCCCTCACCGTCAGCCCTGCTACCGCCGCTTCCAGTCCTATCGCCTGCCCGTGACCAGCGCCATTGCCGACGAAGCGATAAGCCTGCCCATAGGGCACCCTATCACGGCAGCCGATGCTCAAGAGATAGCAAGAATCATTAACGGATTTAAAGGCTAGCGCGTATAACCACATGCAATTTGACAGTTACATATATGCCCTGTTCCTGCCCATTGTCTTCATCCTCTACTGGACATTGCGCAAGCACCTCAAGTGGCAGAACTTCATGCTACTTGTTGCAAGCTACATCTTCTACGGCTGGTGGGACTGGCGTTTCCTGGGCTTGATAGCACTAACATCGGCATCAACCTTCCTGACTGGTCTTGCTATAAAGCCCGGCCATTCAAAGCAGTCCAAAACGTGGGTAGCACTTAACATATTCTTTAACATTGGCATCCTGGCAACGTTTAAGTACTTCAACTTCTTCCGCGACTCACTAGCCGACATGTTGCGACTCTTGGGAGTTAATCCCGACATGCCCACACTCTATATCATTCTTCCTGTGGGCATCTCCTTCTACACGCTACAGGCAATAAGCTACACACTAGATTTATATCGTGGTAAAGTAGAGCACACTCGCGATATTGTAGCCTTCTTTGTTTACATCGCATTCTTCCCTCAACTTGTAGCAGGTCCCATTGAACGTGCCGGAAACCTGCTACCCCAGTTCCTAAAAGAAAAACACTTTGACTACCACAATGCGGTAATAGGCATGCGACAAATACTGTGGGGACTAGTCAAGAAAATTGTCATTGCCGACAACCTGGCAGGCTACGTCGAGAACATCTTTTACAATCCCTTGCAGGTAGCCCCCACGTCGCTCATTATGGCCACCCTAATTTTTGCCATACAAATTTATGCCGACTTTTCGGGCTATAGCGACATAGCCATTGGGTCGGCACGACTAATGAATATCAGGCTTTTGCCCAACTTCCGTTTCCCATTTTTCTCCCGCTCAATAAAAGAGCTATGGCAACGATGGCACATTTCACTCATGACATGGTTCAGAGAGTATCTATATTTTCCACTTGGAGGGTCGCGTTGCAGCAAGTGGAGGCAATGTCTCAACATCATTATAGTGTTTACGATTTCAGGATTATGGCATGGTGCAAAGTGGAACTACGTGCTGTGGGGAATGTTAAGTGGCCTGCTACTGCTACCCTACGTGTTCCTTCCCAAGAAAAAGGCTGCCACGAGTCATGCGACATGGAAAGACTTACACAAGTGCCTTCTCACATTTTTTATCTTCTCGGTGTCGTTATTTATCTTCCGTTCACCAAATCTCTCCCACCTCAACGAGTGCTTGACAGTGCTATTCACAGGCAATTATCTCACAATACCTATGGGCATTAGTGCCCTCTACTACATAGTACCCTTCATGATAGTGGAATGGATAGGGCGCAAGCAGGAATTCCCCATCATGAACCTTCCCAAGCCAGCCATCGTGCGCTGGGCGATATACTGGGGCTTGTTGTTGATCATAGCCTTTTATGGCGCTAGTGCTAACATTCAGTACATATACTTCCAGTTCTAGAATGATATGAAAGATTCCATAACGAAATTCATCTTGCTCACATTGCTCGCCACGATGCCAGTAGCTATTTATGTTGCCATGTATGCCGCTCGTGATCCATTTCACGTGGTGCATCCGGTGGGCAAAGACCTCAGTGGGCGCGACTCGGTTATGGCAGGCAACAATGCCGGCTTCCTCTCGGTTGAGACCTATCTTGCCCACAATGATGAGCGCCACTACGACTCTTTCATCTTTGGCTCGTCGATGTCGCAGAACTATAAAGCCAGTGTGTGGCAATCTCACCTCGACAGCACCGCATCAATCCTGCACTTTGATGCCTCGAGCGAGACACTCACAGGAATTATTAACAAGATGCGATTTCTCAACAGCCACGGCACCGTTATCAAGAATGCTATGATTGTGATTGAGGCACACATGCTTTCAAAAAAGCCTAACGAGAACGACATCCTCTACATTCAGCATCCTGCGACATCAGGAGCAGAGAACTGGTTTAGGTTCCACACATTGTTTTTTAATGCCTATCGCAGGCTAGGCCTAAAAACTATATTAGGCAATAATCTTAATGTGCTTAACGAAGAAGCCGTCGATGGCCACTATGCCAACCGCATTGAGCCCATCAATGAGAAGTACTACGGATATATCGACTCACTCATTGCTCATGACCCCAGCAAGTTTTTCACCGCCGAGCGACTGAAGAGCCGTTCACATAGTTTAAATCCCAAACAACTAGGCTACAAGGTGAACGGCGAGGTAGAAGAGCTGCTCGTAACCATTAAACACATCCTCGACGAGAACAAGACTAACTACATTGTGATTGTTCCACCATGCAATGCGCGCGAACACCTGCATGAGCACGACTTGTGGGAGATGAAAACAATCTTTGGAGAAAACAAGGTGCATGACTTTAGCGGTGCTCCCGGTTACACGCTCAATGAGCTACTTTACTACGACAGTAGCGGTCATCTTATCTCGAGCGAATGTACTAAATTGCTCGACAGCGCTTATCGCGTCAAGCCTGTGTCAATACTCAATCCTTTCTACACACTGCCTTAATAAAAGCCCCGCCATTATTAGTTTTTTCATATATTAAATGGTAAATGTGTAAAACGATTGCAGGTCATAAAACGCAATTATTGATAACCTCAAGTTGTAAATGTGTTATAAAACATATAATTTTGCAGTGTTTTTAAGAATAAGCTTTTACAAAATGCTATTTTTAAACACAATGTGCGAGCGCACATATAATAAACTTAAGTTTTATAAAAATTTATTATTATGAACGTTGAAACAATTGGTTTGTGGGCAGGAGCAGTTTGGAACTCACTGAACAAAGCTAATGGCACACAAGACATGAAAGGACTGAAGAAAGTAACAAAGCTTAAAGAAAAAGAAGTGTTTGCTGCAATAGGTTGGCTTGCCCGTGAAGGTAAGGTTAGCGTTGCTTCGGACGAAGAAGGCAAGCAAATTGAGGTTACTTTGCTCTAAAACTTATTTTTGAGGTTTAACAATGGTAAAGTTAAAGAGGGTGTGGAACATAAGAGTCCACATCCTCTTTACTTTGTTATCTAAGCTTATAGATTAATCTCGTCGCTTGGCTCATCAATTACATGTTGCCTCCCATAAGGCGATAGAGCTCATAAGTCTGCTTGAAACGATTCAACTGCTCGGGAGTGAAGAAGATTCGATGGCTCACACCAGTGTCGCTCACAAGTAGCATGTTAGCATAATAGCAATGTCCCAAAGCCGCCATCAGGTCACGCGCTTCGTCGCTAGTGTTCATCTCATTGTCGAAGTTCTCGGCAAAGAACTTGCCATCGCGGCTACGCTGCAGGTTGGTGGGTGTATATTTGTAAGTAAAGTTATCAATCGAGAAACGAAGTCTTTCAAACTCTACCGAGTCGTCGGCATAGTAATGAGCCACAAAACGCATGGGACCAGGAACACCATTCTTGCAAATGAAATACATGTAGAAATCATTAACCTTGAAACTAGTGTTTATGTCCTTGTGAATATATATTGAATCGCCATCATTTACCTCCACCTTGAAATAGGGTTTCAACGAGTCGATAGGAGTAAGAATTTCCTCTTCGTCTTCCCATTCGTAGGGTTCAGGATCGGGTTCTACATACTGCACCAGTGAATAATCGGCGCTTAGCAAAGCTTCAATTTCGGCCTTGCGAATAGAGTCTTCTCTCTCTTTAAGAGCCTTTTGCTCGGCGGCATATCGCTCGGCTTCTTCCTTGGTGAGCACTTTTTTCTTTCCTTTCTTGTTCTCGGCGGCAAAGGCAGCTTCCTCGGGGGTTACATAATGCTTGCGTACACTCATTCCTGGCTTGCGGATGTTCTCGTCAAGTTGGTCCTCATCGTCGTGACTGTTAAAAGCTACAGCTTGCGCGCAAAATGCTAAGCTCATCACAGCCAGCGAAAATAGCAAAAAGATTTTTTTCATTTCGTTTCGTTTTATTATTCTTATAATTAATTTGATAAATGTCAAGAATATTTCATATCAAAATTGAGTGCAAAAATATAGAATATTAGCAACTTTAGCAACTCAAAAGCGCCAATTCAATATTTTTTAATAACAAAAGAGCCATTTTTATGGTTTATTTCGCCTTCATGGCATTGTCTACCGCCTTGAGTAGTTCATCACCTTGTAGCCCACGCATCACGATGGTGCCACTGGAGTCGATGAGCATGATGTGAGGAATGCCGGCAATGCCATAGAGGTCGGTGGGGACCGTAGTGTAGCTATCGGCGAGAATAACTGTCCACGGTATAGATAAGTCCTTAATAGCCTGCTGTGTGTCGGTGGGCTTGTCCCACACAGCCACACCCACTATATTCAGTCCCTTTCCATTATATTTCTCATAGATGTGAGTGAGCGTCCCCTCAATCTCCTTGCGACAGGGCATGCACCAGCTTGCCCAGAAGTCGACAAGTGTGTAATCGCCATCTTTCCCCACGTAGTCGCTAAGCTTCACGGTCGTGCCCTGTGGACTACGCAGAGTGAAGTCGACAAATTTCTTGCCCACGGCGGTATTCTCCACAGCCTGAGCATCGGCCTTAGCCTTCTTTACTCGTTTCAGATCGAGCAATGGCTTTGGGGCGGTCGCAAAAATTGAATCGATTTGCTTTAGAGTGAACTGACCATAGTTGAGATAGTTAGTAAAAGCCCATGCGCCAATGGCGTTATCAATATTTTCCTCATAGCAGCGATGAAAAATGCCTAACTGCTGGCTCTCAAGCTGAGTGTTTAGTTGCTCGGCATCATCCTCGCTAATTTGCTCTGATTGCAATTTGAGCCCAATCTGTTCCCATTGCTCATCGAGTTTGTCAAGTTGCCGGTTCACGTTATTGAGTTTATCGTTCAATGGTGTACCACGTGCAATGATGTCATCTTTTCCCCATTCCACATTTATTTCTCCCGGCTCCACAATAAATCCAAACCTATTGCCGTCAACAATGAGCCTCGCAAAGAACGCCGTGTCGACATTTTCTTCAAATGTCACAAATTTCTCGCTTACCACCACACTATCAACAGTGTCGCCACTATCGTAGACGGTTAAATAAGCTTTCTTTCCATCAAAACTATGGTCGGCAAAGTTCACATTAATTTTCACATTTTGTGAGCAGGAAGCCACCATTATGCTCAATGCGGCAAAGATGAGGGGATAAATAATTTTATTCATTCTATATTAATTATTTTACTTGATGATAGAATTATATATTAAGGCTTGCGTGTTGGTGCGGGCATTAACTTTGCCCACGGCAGGGTTACCACGCTCGGGACAAACACTATTAGCCAAGAAAATAAAAATTGTGTCGGTCTTGGGGTCTACCCAGAAGCATGTACCAGTGAAGCCAGTGTGTCCAACGGTCTCGGGCGAGGCTTCGTCGCAAGTGTTGGACCAGTCAGGTTTCTTGAGATTAGGCTTATCAAATCCCAGCCCTCGATGAGAATTAGGGCTTTTAGACTTGAGGAAGGTATCGACTGTGGATTTCTTGAGGAACTCCTGTCCGCCATATTTACCACCGTTGAGCCACATCTGGAAGATTTTTGCCAGGTCATTAGCGTTAGAAAACAATCCGGCATTCCCTTGCACTCCACCCGAGAAAGCCGCCAGCTCATCATGCACATAGCCATGAATGTGCTGCTTGCGCAAGTAGGTGTCGACCTCGGTAAAGGCAATTTCGTCTCGCTTGAACTTATTGAGTGGCCTATAGGTGGTGTGATAAGAGCCCAGCGGTTTTAATATTTTCTCTCCCACATATTCGTCGAGCCCCTTGTGAGTGATCTCCTGCAACGCATTGGCAAGGAGACAAAAGTTAAGGCAGCTGTAGAGATAGTTCTTGTTTGGACGTAACTTTGAGTGATAAATGCGATTCATGATTGAATCGTAGGTCACTTTTCCACCATAGATACCATCGGCAATAGCAATGTTAAACTCCTTGGTGGGATGGTCGCTGAGGATATCGGTGCGCAATTTAGCATACTTGTTACCATAAGCATTTTTCATCACCTTAATCGAATTCACATCACTTGGTTTGTCGGTAATGAGTTTCCCGGAATAAGTGGCTGGGTCAAACATCATCTCCCACATGCTCAGTGATGGTTGCATGCCTGTCTCGTGATAGAGCAACTGACGAATTGTAATGTCACTCTTGTCGGTATCACGAAGCCCAGGTATATACTTGCTGGCACGTTCATCGAGTTTTATCTTACCCTCATCATAGAGTTTCATGATACCACTCAAAGTACCCGAGGCTTTTGACACCGAAGCCAGTCCATACAAGGTGTTCTCTGTAACGGGAATTCCCGAGTTGTAATCAATCTCTCCATGGGCTTTATTGTAGATAATTTTCCCATGTCGCGCTACAAGCACTTGGCACCCCGGGAAGGCTTTTTGCTGAATGCCATAGTTGCAGATTGAGTCAATCTTGTAAATCAGCTCAGGCTTCATGCCCACCTCAACAGGAAGAGCGTAGCCCAGTCGCACGGCATCATATTTCACTCCTATGCCCGCATGAAGGATTTTTTTATTCTCTTGCGACTTGATGGTGAGTGGCAACACTCCACAGGCGGCATTGCCTCCGAAAATGGTTTGCGCCACATAGTCTTGCCACACCTCGTCATTGCCATAACCAAGCACCAGCGCGTCCACATCGCCACTAGTGATAAGAGAAGCATAGTTGTGCAAATTCTCAGGCGAATCGAGTACCACAGCTATTGTGTTCTTGAAGTTATGTGCTACAGCAAGTGCGTTTTCCACGTGTTCAGGACCACTCACAGCTATTATAACACGGTTTCGGTCACGAGCGGCAAGCAATGGAGCCACCGAGGTATAGGGAACCGTGGCAGCATAATTGGCACATCGCCGCTGGAACATGTTGTCGCCACTATTTCCCAACCCTAAAGTAACAACCGGAAGCATGCCTTTTCCAAGATTTGCCACCGGCAAGAGGTTGTGGCCATTGGAAGCCACTGTCACCGAGGCTGACACAAGCCTGCGGTTAAGGTCCTGGGCATACTGTGTATTAATTTTCTCCTTAACATCGCTCAGGTTTATCTCTTTCTTACCATTAGTTGCAATGCCCAGCGCGTACTTGAAGCGGAGCATCTTCTTGCAACGGGTTTCAATGTCGCTCCATGTTATTGTGCCATTCTCAATAGCAGCATTGATTGCAATGATTGCTTCCTCAAGGTTGGCTGGCATGAGTAGCACATCGTTGCCAGCAATAATGGCATTGACACATGGGTCACCATCAACGGCTTTTGCGCCCTCCATGTTAAGAGCATCGGTGAAGACAAGTCCTTCAAATCCCATGTCACGCTTTAGCAACCCATCAACGCACTGCTTCGAGAGCGAGCAGGGCATTGTGCCGTCGTTTAGAAAGTCGACATCGATGTGTGCGGTGAGCATGCCACCAAGCCCTGCCTCAACATATTTCTTGAATGGCACTAAGTCATAGAGCATCATTTCCCGCATCGACTTGTCGATGTGTGGCAATTCCTTGTGAGAGTCGGCTGTGGTGGAGCCATGTCCAGGAAAATGCTTAGCGGTAGAGAGCACACCACCATCCTCCAGCCCCTTGGCAAAGGCTATGCCATTACGGGCAGCCACATCAGGGCTTGAGCCAAAAGAGCGGTTGCCCACAACAGCTCCAGGCCTGTCTATCACATCAAGCACCGGAGCAAAGTTTACATGCACACCCATGAGTGCACACTCACGTGCCACCTCACGACCGTAATCATAAATGAGCTTGTCATTTCCTACTCCGCCTAGCCACAAGTTGCGAGGAAATACTTGAGCATCGCTCATGCGCATTGAGAGCCCCCACTCTGCATCAAGAGCAATCATCAGGGGCACCGACGCCATCGACTGGGCATAGTTAGTCAATCGAGCCTGAGTGAGAATATCACTTTTCTCGTAGATGAGTCCTCCCACCTTGAGGTCTTGCACATATTGTTTGGCAACCTGCATTGAATGCTCCGAGTTGTCGGGCGTGATTGCCATGATAATGATTTGTGCAATGCGCTCGTTGGGCGTGAGCTTGGAATAAGTGTTATTCACCCATTTCTCCATGTCTTGTAAGTTGACTCGATTCAAGATGGATGGCCTTGTGGCAAGAGCTTGCTGCCCTGCCATTAGCAGGACAGCAAGTAGAACAATAGTTAATAATTTCGGTCGTCGGGATGTCATTTTTCAGGAATTTGATTTATCTTTTATTAGCTTTATTTAGCGTTCTTGTGAATCATGCGAGGCTCGTCGTTGGCGTCAACCACTCTTCCTTCGGCAGTAAGTTTCTTGATATAGGCTTTCATGTGCTCGCCATAGGGCACAGTGTCGATAAAGGTGCGTGGTCCCTTGCCTAGGGCTTCCATGTGATCGCCACCATTGGCAAGATAGTCGATAGTGCCAATGCGATAAACCTTATTGGGGTTGATTTTCTTGCCATTGAGTTTAGCCATGGTAATCTTGGGGTCGTCGAGGCTGCCGGTGAATTCCACCTTAAATTCCTTGCTCACGGCGTCACCACCACGAGTGGCCATGACACGTAGCGCCTCGAGCAGGTCGCTACCTTTCACTTCTACAACCAGGAAGCGGTTGTCGAAGGGGAACATCGAGCCCATGAGCCCCTCGGTGACATCGCCCTTGGGCATGGGCTGGCGAATGCCGCCCTTGTTCATTATCACGCCATCAAGCTTGACGCCACTAATGCCAGGAAGCATTTCCATCACGGCGTCGCAAAGCCAGTTTTGAGAGGGCTGGTCGCCATCCCCCATAGCTCGCACCGAGTGTCCAAGCACATTGCTCATCACACTGTCGACCTTGAACTTGTAGGGAGCTAGCCATGCTTCAAAGGCAGGATAATGAGCTTTAGCGTCGAACGACTTGTCGAGCTTGATTTGGTCATATTTTACCGAGAAGTCATCAAGATCGATATCATAGACGGCAACATACTTGCCATGCTTACCATTTTGACCAATGGTGACAATCTTGCCGTCGGCATTGCGCACCTGTGTGCGAGGGTCACCCGGTTTCAAGAGCGTGTGAGTGTGACCACCCACTATCATGTCGATGTAATGCGAGCGGGATGCAATGATTGAATCGCCCACTTGCCCAACCGTTTCGGGGTAATAACCAATGTGTGAAACCATGATTGTGAAGTCCACTTTCTGCACCTCCTTGAGATAACGGGCTGTAGCCTCGGCGACCTCACCATTGTCGAGATAGAGCATGCCTTCATATTTGTCATCGCTGATAAGCCCCTTGGGGTCAACATTAATGCCAAAGAAGCCTATTCGCTTTCCTGCAACAGTCTTGATGCAATAAGGTTGCATCACATTTGCCATAGGGCTATTGCTAAAATCATAGTTTGCCGACATTTTCACCGCCTTAATGTTCTTGTAGAGGCTGGCTAACTCATCAATGCCATTATCAAACTCGTGGTTACCCAGCACAACCATGTCGTAACCCAGGCTGTCGATTGAGGCATATTCTACCTCCCCACGGAACATAGAGAAATAGAGTGTACCTTGAACGGCGTCGCCGGCATGAACAGCGATAACGTTCTTGTGGTTGCGGCGCACCTCATCGAAGGCGGCACGACGGCGCAATAGTCCTCCCAAGCCATCGCTGGCAGGCTCAATTTGGCTGTGGGTATCGTTAGCTCCCAGCACAATCAAGTGCTCGGCTTGCACATTAGGTATAGCAATCAATGCTATTACACTTGCTAATAACAACTTGGAAATCTGTTTCATATCAAAAGGCTTAAAAAATTAATTATTAATCAACGAAGATACAAAAATAGAATAAAATACACATTAACTATATCGTTTTTTTTACATTTTTTAAAAAAGAAGATAATCAAAGTTTTGTTCCATGACTTATTTTCAATAATTTTGCACCCACACAAAAAATGGTAAAATAATGCCCTTGAACAATGATTTCATAACGCAAATAGAGGCACTCCTGCCTCATGGCGAGGCACATGCAATGCTTGATGCCATTGACCAGCGTGACGTGGAGGTGGCGGTGAGATTTAATAACGCCAAGTGCCATTCAATGTCCACCCACCTAGAGCGAGTGCCATGGTGCGAGTGGGGAGCCTATCTTGTCAGGCGACCACAATTCACCTTCGACCCCATGTTGCATGCCGGAGCCTACTATGTGCAGGACGCGTCGTCGATGTTTATCTATCACGTTATAAAAAGCCTTGTGCATGCACCTGTGCGATACCTCGACCTGTGCGCTGCTCCAGGTGGCAAAACCACTGCCGCGTTGCAGGCATTGCCAGCCGGCAGTGCAATGGTTGCAAACGAGATAGTGCCTCCTCGCGCACATGTGCTACGAGAGAATGTGATTAAATGGGGGAATCCCGCCTGCATGGTCACTTGCGACAGTCCCTGGGCACTAGGAGCGCTGACCAACACGTTTGACGTGATTGCCGCCGACGTCCCTTGCAGTGGCGAGGGAATGTTCCGCAAGGACGACGAGGCCATCGCGCAATGGTCTCCAGCCCTTGTTGAGCAATGCTCCGCACGCCAGCGCGTCATCCTTGCAGATGTGTGGAACGCGCTGAAACCTGGCGGGCTTCTCATCTACAGCACTTGCACCTATAATCGTCAAGAGAATGAGGAGATGGTGCAATTCATTATTAACGAGCTTGGAGCCACGCCACTAGAAGTACCAATCGAGTCATCATGGAACATTCATGGAGCTATAGAGTGCGACGTGCCGTGCTATCGCTTCATGCCACACATCACTCGAGGTGAGGGGCTCTTCGTGTGCGTGCTTCGCAAGAACAGTGGCGCACTAGCGTTAACCAACTCTAAAAAAGACAAAAAGAAAGTCAAGAAATCGTCACAAGCAATTCCTGCCGAGGTCAAAAAATGGGTTACAGGCAATAACGATTTCGCCATGTATGACAACATTGTTTTTGCCACTCCACAGAGCATTAAAGAGATGGTTGAAATTGACACATCTAACATTCATGTAATCAAACCATTTGGCATTGCGCTGTGCGAGAACAAAGGAAAGAAAACAGTACCTTGCCATCACCTTGCCATGAGCACCCTGCTACAGCAAGAGGCATTCCCGCTGTGCGAAGTAGACTATCCCACCGCCATAGCCTACCTGCGAGGCGAAGCACTAACGATTGACGCACCACGAGGCTATGTGCTGATAACCTACCGCAACTCCCCACTGGGCTTCGTCAACAACTTAGGCAATCGGGCCAATAACCTCTACCCCAAGCCATGGCGCATCATGAGCTCACACGTTCCCGAGCAAGCACCTGCTATTTCAGGTGAAGTCTAAGGAAATAAAAAAGTAACGATTTCGATGCAAAAAAGCCCTGAAATTCAATCTTTTTTAGATAAATCAGCATCTTAGAAAAACACAAATAAATTTGTTTTTTCTTTCGGTTTGCACTAAATTTTGATAAATTAGTCTGCGCTTCGGAAATAAAAATAAAAAAACTTTGTTTTTTATTTTGTATTTCTCTCAACTTGCACTAATTTTGTTTAACTTTGCAAGTTAATCGTTACTATTTTCCATGAAGGATAGCAGCAACGAGTAATTAAAAGATTGAATTTCAAAATTATAACAGTTGGCCGAAGGACGCAAATACAAGTTTTGGAAATGGGTTTCGTGGAGCCTAGGCATTGTGATGTTACTCATCATCATGTTGCCCTTTGCGCTCTATATACCATGGGTTCAGAATAAGGCCAAAGACATTGCATGCTGCTATGTGAAGGAGAAAACCGGGATGGATCTCACGGTGGGTCGTGTGCTAATCAAGTTTCCACTCGACGTGAGCCTTGACGACGTTCAACTTCTTGACCAGAACGGCGACACCATGGTTGTTGCCAAGAATTTCACCGCAGGTGTGGCTGTAAAACCATTGCTCGACAAGCGCCTGGAGATTGACGGTGCCCAATTAACCGAAGGCAAGTATCGCATGGTGAGCGAGGACTCGTCGCTTGTGCTCCGTGCCGACGTAAAACACTGCAAATTCACTGGCGCCGACATCGACCTCGACAACAACAAAATCAACGTGCTTGATGGCGAGCTCACGGGTGGAAAAGTGCACCTGAGTTTGTACCCCTACAAGAAAATTGAGGAGCCCGACTCGACCAAGAGCGCCCCCTGGCGCATTAACGCAAAGCATCTTGTGCTTAATGATGTGGACTACACGATGGAAATGCAGCCCACTATCGACAAGCTTACCGCTCATGTGGGTCATGCCGAGCTTAAAGACGGGTGTGTTGATACCGGATTGCACACCGTTGACGCAAAATATCTGGGAGTTGACACGGTGGACTGCAAGTACACCTACCCCAGCCCCGCCGAGGCAGCTCGCTTCAATCGCGAGCATCAGCTACCACCCGAAGTGTATGACCCCTATCAAGATACTATCCCGTGGACCGTAAAAGGCGACAGCTTGCACATGAGCAATGGTCATGCCATCTATGCCAAGACTGGCGCTAAACCCCAGCGAGGCTTTGATAGTGACTACATTGAAGTGAGCGACATCAACTTTGACGTGAAAGATTTTTACAATCGAGGGACAAACGTGTCGGTACCACTCAGGAATCTCACTGCCCGTGAACGTAGTGGTCTGGAAATAAAAGAAGCTCATGGCACTGCCAGGGTCAACAGCCAGGACATTCAGCTCGACGATTTCAAGCTCAAGACTCGTGGCAGCAGCATCGACCTGGATGGCAAGATGGACATGAGCATGCTGAACAATGATCACACCGGCAGCATGAAGTTGACCACCAATGCCAGCGTCGACTTGCGTGAACTGGGCAAGGTGATGCCATCAATATCAAGTGTCACAAAGAATATTCCAAGTTCACGTCCTGTGAAAGTGAAGGGTACCTTTGAGGGCAATACCCGCGACATCGACATCAAAGATGGCACATTGGAAATTCCCGGTAGCGTAAAAGCCAAGGTGAGCGGAAACATAAAGAATGTCACCGACCCCAAGCGCCTGCGAGCTAAAGTAAACTTTGATGCCGATGTCAACAATGTGGACTTTGCCAAGAAAGAGTTCCTGAGCAAAGAGCAACAAAAACAAGTGAATATTGTGCCCATGAAGGTTAGGGGCAAGGTAGACTATAGCCCCACACAAGTGGGTGGAGACATCGACATGCGGCTCAAGCAAGGCGGAAGCCTGGTGGGCTCAGGGAGCTATAACCTCAACAACAATAGCTACACCGTTGATGCCACCGCTCGGTCACTGCCAGTGAGCAAGATAGTTCCCCAGCTTGATGTTAAGAACGTGAGCGCTCACGTCAAGGCCAAGGGGCATGGTTTCGATTTCCTAAGCAAAAATACCGCGGTCGATGCCCAAGTTAAGCTTGACAACATCGACTATGCAGGAAAGCAATATCGCAATCTCGACGCCGATGTAAAACTGGCTGGGACAAACTTTGACGCCAAGGTCAATGCACGTGGCCGAGGCACCATGGCCGCCAAAGGGAGCTTCGACCCCAAGAGCCAGAAGTATGACATTGATGCCGACATGCACTCATTCCCTGTTAACGAGTTTGCCCCCGACTTGGGAGTTGGTAAACTCACGGCAAAGGTAAAAGCACGTGGACAGAATTTCAATTTCCTCAACCCCAACACTAGAATCGATGCCGATATTGACTTGGGAAGCGTGGAATATAACAACCAAGTCTATAAAGACCTGAAAGGTAACATTGCCCTCAACGGCAAGAGTTTTGAGGGACATATCAACTCCAGCAACCCCAACTGCGATGTTTATGCCGACCTTGACGGCACCATCAATGGCGACGAATATACCGTGAACCTAAAAGGCAACGTGCACGATCTCGACCTTCAAGCACTCAATCTCATGGACATGCCTTGCAACGGCAGTGGTGACATTGACTTGCACGGGACTTTCAACTTGAAGAAAAAGACATATAAAGCCGACGTGAGTCTCAGCTCACTGGACTGGAACATTGACGGGAAACAAATATTCTCGGACCAGACCGACATTAGCTTTGATGCCGACAACAATTCCACTACCGCCTACTACAATGATGAGAGCACCTACATCAATTTCACCGCGCCACACAGCATCAACGACCTGCTGGATAGGTTCTCAAAGTGCTCAACCATCGCACAACGACAATACAAGAAGGTGGACATGAATGTGAATGAACTGGTTGACGCATTGCCACAATTTGACATGGATGTAAAAATGGGAGCCAATGGTCTTGTGCAGCGCGTCCTGGGCCAGTGGGATATCGACTTCCGTGATGTGCAAGCTCACGTCACTCGCGACAGCACATTGCATGGCACCGCCACGGCACAATCGCTTAGTGTGGGAAGCACAGCCATCGACTCGCTTTCGCTCTATGTCGACGAGTTTGACGACATGCTCTCCTTCGAGGGACACATGGACAACCGCAAGGGCACCTGGGATAATATGGCAAAGGTCGATGTGAGCGGCTACGCCACCGGCTCACAACTAAACATGATGGTCAACCAGCGAAACATTAAGGGAGAGACTGGTTACAACTTGGGATTTAACGCTAATATTCAAGACTCCATTCTCGACCTCAGCATCCGCCCCATGCAGCCCGTTATCGCTTACCGCGACTGGAACATCAACGAGAACAACTATGTGAAACTAGACTTGGGCGACAAGCGACTGGAAGCCGACTTGAAACTAGAAAGCGACTCAAGCCTCGTGACCTTACAAACCGACCCCGTTCAACAAGAGGGCAAACAAAACATCCTGGTCGACATTGACAACTTGCGCATTGAGGAGTGGACCAACATGATACCATCGCTATCGTCGATGACTGGAGTGCTTGATGCCGACATGGAGCTCTCCTACGACGGCCACAACCTGGAAGGCGATGGCGACATAGCATTGCACAAGTTCACCTACAACGAGATGCCCATGGGCGACCTGAAGATGAACACCAACCTCACACTCGACCCCACAACCTCGGCAACTCAACTCAAAGCCAACCTTGATGTTGACGGCTCGAATGTGGCAGTGGCATTTGGTACGCTCAACGACAGCACGGCATCCAATCCACTTAACCTAGCTCTTAAGCTCGACCGCTTCCCACTGCGCAAAGTGTCGGCATTCATTCCAGGTCGCATGGTGTGGCTCAATGGCTATGCCAATGGCGAGATGACAGTGAGCGGAACTATGGACGCCCCAGTTATGAACGGTTACCTGGTGGGCGACTCGGCATTCGTCAACCTGCCACGCTATGGCAGTTCGCTCAGGTTGAGTGAAGAAAAGATTAATGTTGTGGGAAACACCATCAATTTCCACGATTTCAAGATCTATGGTCTCAACAACAAGGCCGCCAATGTGAACGGCGATGTTGACTTCCGCTCGCTCGACAACATAAAAATGGATCTAGGCATCGCCGGCAAGGACATTCAGTTCTTCGGCAGCGAGCAAAAGTCTTATTCTGAAATATTTGGCAAGGGATTTATTGATATTGACGGCACACTACGCTCCAGCAACAACCTCATCGCCATCAATGCCGACACCAAGTTGTTGCCAGGCTCGGACATTACCTATGTCATGCAAGACGACGCCATCATGTCAATGTCGGGGAAGAGTGTTAGCGAGGGAATGGTGACCTTTATCAACCCCAACGACACGGTGTGGCACAACGACTCCATCGTCACTGGAGGTGCTACAGCATCGGCTCTGAACATGATAGTAAACGTGGATGTGGAGAAAGGAGCAAAAATTAATGCCTACCTGCAACCTGAGGGCAAGGACCGAGTGTCGATTGACGGACAGGGCAAGTTAAGGTATAGCATCGACTTTGCCGGCAAAGACAACCTGCATGGCACTTACACCATCAGTTCGGGAACTGTACGCTATACACCGCCAGTCATCAGCCAAAAGGTGTTTAACCTCATTGAGGGGAGCAGTATCACCTGGAATGGCGACATGCTTAATCCACAGCTCAATCTCAGTGCAACAAATAGCATGCGAACCAGTGTAGCAAACAGTAACGGCAACGGCTCACGACTTGTAGACTTTGATATAAAAGCGATGCTCAACAACACGCTGAGCAATATCGACCTCAAGTTTGACCTAGACGCCAAGAATGATGCGACAATCCAGAGTGAGCTTCAAACCCTCACCGACACTCAGCGTTCACAGGCGGCAATAAATCTGTTACTATATAATGCCTATTCAGGTCAAAACACCACTGGCGAATTCTCCACCTCGGGGGCATTATTCTCATTCTTACAGTCGCAAATCAACAACTGGGCGGCAAATAACCTCAAGGGCATTGACGTGTCGTTTGGCATCAACCAGTTCCAAGGTGGAGACAACGGCAACAAGCTGCAGACGAGCTACAGCTATCGCCTGTCAAAGACCCTCTTTAACGACCGCTTCAAGATTGCTGTGGGCGGAGAATACTCAACCGAGGCCTCGAGTGAGCAAAACTTCTCCAGCAATCTCATCAGCGATATCTCTATCGAGTACCTCCTCAACCCCGAGGGCTCACGCTACCTGCGCTTATTCCGCCACAAGGGCATTGAGAGTGTGCTGGAGGGTGAGATTACTATCACAGGCATCAGCTTTGTGATGAAACACAAAATCTCGTCGCTGCGTGACCTGTTCAAGTGGCTCCACAAAACACCCAAGGTGGAACTACCACAAAACTTAAACACTCCTGTTAATATCACCACTCCCACCCCCGAGGAACTACAGCCCTCGACAGGTGAGCAACACACGATAAATCATCATGATTAAACCCATAATAAAAATAACACTCTCATTGATGGCAATAGCCATGCTCGCGGCTTGCTCCACAACGAGCAGGCTCGCCGAGGGGGAAGTGCTATATGATGGTGTAAAAAGCCTGAACTACAACGAGATTGACGGCACAAAAATTGATGGCGGGGTTAAAGACCAAATTTTCACAGCCATCAATGTCAAGCCCAACAATCCACTTTACTCGCCCTATTACCGCACGCCTTTCCCTATTGGGCTATGGGTCTACAACCACTGGGACGAGAAAGCTACAGGACTGAAAGGATGGCTCTACAAGAAGCTTGTTGCAAAGCCGGTGCTCATCAGTCGCGTGAGACCTCAAACCCGCGTGGGGATGATTGACCAGCTATTGCGCGACAATGGATATTTTGACTCGAGCTCTAACTATGAGCTACTTTACAACAAGAAGAATCCCAAGAAAGCCAAAATCACCTATAACGTAAATGTTAGGGCCCCTTACACACTTGGAAATATCTCTTATCTAGAGGATGATTCGCAACAAAACCACATTATCGACTCGGTGGCTCTCAAAAGTGAATATTTCAAGACCGGAAGCCGATACTGCGCCGACTCTCTCAACTCGGTACGCATCGACATCGCCAATGAGCTTCGCAACCGTGGTTATTACTACTTTAGGCCTGAATATATTGAGTACCTTGCCGACAGCGTAACTCACAAGCGCATCATCGACATGCAGATGATAAAAGCCGCCGATGTTCCTAATCAAGCTTCTACCCGATATCTCGCAAACAATGTGACAGTAACTGTTGAAGACTTCAAGGGAGGTGGCACCCCCGACACAGTTGTGACACGCAACTGCACATTGATAAAAATGCAACCAGTACACATCAACGACAAGCTAATCCCATCATGCATTCGCGGTCGCAAGGGAAGACCATTTAGGGTGGGAAACATGGACTTGATACAGATGTATCTTGCACGCACCGGCATCTTCAGCAACATCAGCATGCAAGCCATTCCACTCGACACCCTGCTCGACAATGGCTATGGACTGATGGACCTGAATATTAATTGCACGCTCGACAAGCCCATGGAAGTGAAGGTAGAAGCGCGTGGCACCACAAAAACCAACAGTTTCATTGGTCCTGGACTGGGAGTGGGCATCAAGCACAAGAACATATTTGGAGGTGCTGAACAACTGAGTGCCGACCTCACAGCCTCCTACGAGTGGCAAACGGGCCAAAGCGGTGCCTACAAAAGTTCCAACTACAATAGCTATGAGATAGGTCTCAACGTGGGTCTTGCCATTCCTCGCCTGCTTGCTCCCCGATTTATCGACCGTGCACGCCGTTACCTTAACTGGACTAGATTTTCGATTGGTGGCGAGTTTATGAACCGTCCCAAGTATTTCAAGATGGCACGCGTGAGTGCCGAAATGACATGGGAATGGCACTCGCGTCGCTACTCTCAACACAAGTTTACTCCCCTCAAAATCACCTATTCTAACCTGCTGAGTACCACAGCAGCTTTTGACTCGGCTTTTTACAATAACAAAGCCATACAACAGAGCTTCCAAGATGTATTTATCCCGCAGATGAGCTATACCTACATTCTAGACCGTTCGTTCGGTGCCAATAATATCACATGGTCATCTACACTAACCGAGGCGGGTAACCTGTGTTACTTGATTTGGAAAGCATGTGGTGTAAAAACCGGAAGCATGAACATCCTTAATACTAATTTTTCACAGTTTATTAAAGCCCAAACCCAAATTGTGTGGACTCGCACACTCCTCAATGAGCACAAGCTAGTGGGCAGAGTATTTCTAGGAGCAGCTCATGCCTATGGTAACTATCCTAGCGTTCCCTACATGGAGCAGTTCTACATAGGCGGTTCCAACTCACTACGAGGATTCGCTGTCAGGTCGGTGGGACCCGGTAGCTATCATCCCAAGGAAGAGGAAAAAATCAGCATTTTCTTTGACCACACCGGCACATTCAAGTTTGAAACCAACTGGGAATATCGTTTCCCCTTGTTTGGCTACTTGAAGGGAGCAGCATTTATCGACGCTGGTAATGTGTGGCTACTAAAAGATGATGACATGCGCGAAGGGGGCAAACTAAAGTTAAAGAATTTCTTTAAAGAACTAGCCTTGAACACCGGTCTTGGATTGCGATTTGACATGAGCATGATAGTGCTTAGAGCCGACCTTGGTATAGCACTGCACTCACCCTACGACACTGGCAAGAATGGCTATTTCAACATGCCCTCATTCAAGAAATCACTTGCCTTTCACATCGCCATTGGATATCCATTCTAAATCAATGGCCTTTTCTCTCCATCAATCCACCTCGTAGTGATGCTGATGAGTGTGCTCATGATGGTGACGCCTGTGGCGACGCCTAATGTTGAACACATACTTGCGCAAGATGTGACCTCCCCACAGTCGCATGAACAACAGCCCCATGAAGGCTCCAACCAAGTCGGCAACAATATCCATTTCATCAAAACTACGTCCTAGTCCCATAGCTAGCTGAGCAGTCTCGGTGAGCAATCCTATTGCTCCAGCCAGCATAGTGAAGGCTAAATCCTTATTGATGCTGGTGTGATGAGGGTTTTTGAACTTTGTGTGGTCGTAGAGGTAACTGCAGTTTAGGATAAAGAATAGAATGAGATGCTCCACCTTATCGCTATTCTTGAAATGTAGCCACTCCAGCCAAGAACCAGAGATTTCGGTTTCAGGTAATAATAGCACCAATGCCACTATTGCTGTAACTACAACAGATAATATTCCTGCGGGTATGTAATTAATAATTTTTTTCATTGGTTAGACCCTGTATTCCTTCTAAAAGGCAATCGCGGTGCAAAGGTATATCTTTTTCTACTAAAAATGGTTGTTTTTTATTTTTTTTAAAATCACTTTTTTGATTTTTTTATAAAACCTTCAAGAAATACCAATATAATATTTTTCTTATCTTTGCATACATCAAATTAATAATTTCACACATGAGCAAACTGAAAGATCTATTTTCAATGTCGAAGCAAGAACGCACCGGTGCGTGGGCGATATTAATACTTATAGTAGTATTGCTGGCAGTTGTTGTGGTTGAGAAGCGATGTTCAAACGATAATATTGATCCATCGGCCCAAAAGCAGATGAATGAATACATTGAGAAAACTAAGGATGTAAAGGTTAAGGAAAGCAAAACCAAGAAGAGTAAAAGCGCAAAAGTCGCTAAAAAATCAAGCAAATCCACCAAGTCGCAGAGCAAAGCAACAGGCAAGACTACAAAGAGAGACAACAAGAAGTCTAATAAAAAGACTGTGAAATCCACTTCAAATAAAAATGGCACTAAGTCACGAAAAATTGAACCAGTGCCACAATTTTAGTTTATCTCACTAGTGACCCTACCTCAACGGCGATAAGGGATTTCTTGTTGTTTTTGCCCGTCATTGTGGCGTGGGCGCGCCACATTGCGATTGTTACGTTGCTGGCGGTTGCGACGTTCCTGATAGAATTGCGCCATCATCTCAAAGCCCTTGTCGTAGAGTACTATCGACTCCTGAGTGCGTTGCCGTGCAGGCTGGCATTTCATGATTACCAAATAAATTTTCACTCCATTACGCTCTACCGCCGATGCCAAGCAACCACCTGCAGCTCGCGTGGTGCCGGTTTTGATGCCTATACATCCGTCATAAGTACCAAAGAGTTTATTAGTATTTTTCAAGTTAATCTTCTTGCCAGCTGTGGTGGTGATTGTGCGAGTGGGAGTAGAAACAATCTCGGCAAAGTCTTTGTTTTTCATGCAATATTTCACCAGCTTCATCATGTCGCGTGGTGTGGTGTAGTGATCGTCATCGGGCAATCCGTGAGCGTTAACAAAGTGGCTGTGATGCATTCCCAGCGATTTGGCTTTCTTGTTCATCATGTCGGCAAATCCCACACTATCGTTAGCGAGAAACTCACCTATTGCATGAGCCGCCCCATTGTCGCTAGGTAGCATTGCGCGGTAAAGCAAGTCGCGAAGCACATATTTCTCCCCTTGCCTAACGCCTCCATAGGGCACAGCTGCAGCCTTAGCGCTAATGGTAACAATTTCGCTGAGCCTGCCACTCTCGCAAGCCAGGATGCACGTCATCATCTTGGTCATGCTTGCCGGATAGAGTTTCTTATCAGGATTCTTACTACTGAGCACCAGTCCGGTTTTTGCATCAATCATGAACCAACCATCGGCACTCAACGCCTTGAGCTCGGCATCGACGGTGTCCTTGGGATAGTGTGGTTTATCAAGCGCCGCACTATAAATCTTAGGGGCGTCGGGTGCATCGGGAGCCCCGGCAGCAAGAGCCATGTTGCCCACGGTAGAGCACATCATCACCAGGCACATGACAAGCACCTGTCGCCAGTTATTCTGTTTCATTTTTTTCATGATTGTCATTACTCGTTTTTTCTGCTACTTAGCCCATTAGGGAATGCAAAGATATAAATATCGGATAGAAAAAAGAATTAAAATTACATTTTTTTAGAAATTTTATAGGTTCTAACAGCTTGACAGGAGAAAAATTACTACTTTTGTAAAAAAATATCCGTTCATGGCAACATTAAAAATATCAAGCCCACAAAACCAGCACATTAAGCACATTGTGGCTCTGCAACAAAAGTCACAACTAAGGCGAGAAGAGAACCTCGTTGTGGTAGAAGGCCTCAGGGAGCTACAGCATTGCAGCAATGCCGGGCACACACTCAAGCAAGTGTACTACTGCCCTACTATGATTAACGCCGAGCAATTACCAGCCAATAGCGATGCACAAGTAATTGAAGTGACCCGAGAAGTCTATGACAAGATTGCTTATCGAGGCAGCACCGAGGGGATAATCGCATTAGTAGAACCACGTCACTACTCGCTGAACGATATCGCGTTGGGAGATTCCCCACTCATCGCGGTTCTCGAGAGCGTGGAGAAGCCCGGCAACATAGGAGCTGTGTTGCGCAGTGCCGACGCTGCTCACGCCACAGCGGTAGTAGTGTGCGACCCACTCACCGACCTCTACAACCCAAACCTAATTCGCAGCTCATTAGGAGCCATCTTCACCGTTCCATGTGTGGCATGTGACAGCCATGAGTGCATCAAGTTCCTCAAGGATAATAATATTCAAATACTCACCGCTCAGCTGCAAGACAGCAAGCCCTATTACGACACCGACATGCGCTCAGCTACAGCCATCGTGATGGGAACAGAGTCGACAGGGCTCACTAGCGCATGGCGCCAAGCTGCCGATGCCCACATTCGCATCCCCATGGGTGGCTCTCTCGATTCATTAAACGTGTCGGTGAGCGCTGCAATCCTCCTCTTTGAGGCCGTGCGACAGCGCCAGCAACAAGCAAAATAACCCCGCTGGTCATTATATAAAAAATCTGAAATCTTTGGTTGTACCAATTATTTATGTTAGTTTTGCAGTCACAAAACGAAAAACTCACTTGATTAATATGTACAAAAAAATAAAACTTATTCTTGTGGTTGTTACAATGCTGGGAGCACTGGTAGCTCAGGCTCAGCCACAGCGCCGATGGGGTATCACCGCTGGCGGCAACTACAACGAAATACACTTCAAGCAGACTAATATATTCAAAAGCGATCGCATGTTTGGTGGCTCACTAGGTGTTACCGGCGAATTGATGATTCCTGGTGTGGGCTTTGGTATTGACGGTTCGGTACTTTACACTTTGCGTCAAGGTAAGATACACTTTGGCGACAAGAAGGCATGGTCCTCGCAAGGCATTGAGACCCAAGCTGTGCAACTGCACTACATCGATGTGCCACTAAACCTCAAGTTCCGTTATGCTAATTTGGGAGGCTTCGAGAGTACAATGATGCCTTTTGTTTATGCTGGTCCCACATTCTCTTTCCTGGCAGGACACAGCAAGGCTAATGATGCCCTCAAGTACACCACAATGAGTGTGCTACTGCATGCAGGTATTGGTGTGGAACTTTTTAATCGAGTTCAAATTAGCGGTGGTTATAGTTTCAGCATTGGTCAAAACCTTGGCACCAAGATTCTTGACGACCACGTGGCAAAACACCGCACATGGTTCATTCAAGCTACCTACTTTATAAAATAGCGACAACTTTACACGCAATTAATAATAGCAAAGAGTTGGCCTCACACAGCATGAAGCCAACTCTTTAAATTTTATATAACAAAGAATCTTATTCAAGTAGCATACCGGCAGCCACATCGTGAGCGACGTCACCGCCCATGCTGATGCTAGCGATGGTGAGCGCAAACTTTGCCGCCGCGGCAGGCCCATTGCCAGTAACGATATTTCCATCCACCGCGACAGGCTGGTTAAGCACCACCGCGCCAGTCATGCCATCTTCCATGCCGGGATAACACACCGCCTCCCTGCCGTCAAGTAATCCTAATGGTCCCAATATCACCGATGGTGACGCGCAGATGGCAGCAATCTTCTCACCCTTGGCATCCTGCTCCTGGAGCAATTCGCACAGGGTCTCGTTGGCAGCAAGATTGCTAGCGCCAGGCATGCCACCCGGACAAATAATCCACTCGGCATCCTCCAGCATCTCGGGGTTAAACACCTCGTCGGCGACAACGGTAACCCCATGAGCTCCAATTGCTTCGGGAGTCTCATAAATTGACATTGTCACCACCTGCATGCCAGCGCGGCGCAGTACATCAACAACGGTCAAGGCCTCTATTTCCTCAAATCCGTCGGCAAACATCACATAACTTGGTCTCATAACAGTTAGTTTTATGGGTTGTTACTCATTGTTTTTTCAGGCAGTAAAGATAAGAATTTATCGCCAGCGCACAAAATATTGTTACGCTTTTATTGCATTTTGACTATAATATTTTGTATTTTTGCATTCCAACAAACTTTTGCCACGCATCATGAAACTAATACAAACTTTCCTATTAATATTTACGCTTTCAGCACTATCCATCTCTTCGCAAGCCACCGACAAGCACGCACTCACTCCCCCCGAAGAAGCTCAGCTACTTGTTGACATGCTGGGCGAGACACTTGCCACGCCCGACAAGGCCGACTACAGCCGTGACTTCTATTTCAAAAACTACATGACTTCCTTACAAGCTCGTGACGAGATGCCGTGGGGAAAAATGGTGCCCAAGCGTGAATTTAGGTACTTTGTGCTTCCTGTACGCATCAATAATGAGAATCTTGACACAGCACGCATTGTGTTTTATAAGGAACTAAAACATCGTGTAAAAGGTCTATCGATGAAAGACGCCATCCTCGAGGTAAATCACTGGTGCCATGAGAAAGTGAGCTACCGTCCGAGCGACGCGCGCACCAGTAGTCCTCTAGCCACAGTGCGCACCGCCTACGGTCGCTGTGGAGAGGAATCGACACTGCTTGTTGCAGCTCTGCGCTCGGTGTGCATCCCCGCCCGCCAGGTCTACACTCCCCGCTGGGCTCACACCGACGACAATCATGCGTGGGTAGAAGCATGGGTCGACGGCGAATGGTTCTTTCTAGGCGCTTGCGAGCCAGAGCCCGTGCTCAACCTGGGTTGGTTCAACGAGAGCGCCTCGCGCGCCATGCTCATGCACACCAAGGTTGCTGGCAACTATGACGGTCCCGAGGAGGTTTTAAGTCGCACACCATGCTACACCGAGATTAACATTACTCACCACTACAGCCCCACCTCGCTCGTAGAGTTACAAATTATTGACAAAGAGGGCAATCCAGTGAGCGGAGCAACGGTAGAGTTCAAGCTATATAACTATGCCGAGTTCTACACCCTTGTTACTAAGACTACCGCGAGCGATGGCAAAGTAAGTCTTAATGCCGGCAAAGGCGACTTGCTGGTATGGGTCACTAAAGATAACCTTGTGGCGATTAAAAAAGTGTCGTGGATGAATCCACACACCGAAACCATTACACTACATGACAAGTCATTGCCTCAGCACCTAAATATAGATATAGTGCCACCTGCGCCCAATCCTGTGATACCCGCTGTCACTGCCGAACAACGCTCACTCAACGACCACCGCAAAGCGCAAGAGGATTCCACGCGCCAAGCCTACGAAGCGACGATGCCCGTTGAAGCATGGCGAGGCAATCACCACACCATCCAGCAATTTCTCGACAAAGCGAAAAACAAAGTAATGGCCCACAAGCTTCTTGAGGTAATCAGTGCCAAAGACTTGCGCGACATTGGCCTTGACGTGCTTTGCGACAACGAAGTCGCGACCACCGACACCTCTTATATATATAGCCACTACGTGCTCAACCCACGCGTGGAAAACGAGTGGCTCACACCCTATAAAGCGTTTTTCAAAAGCAAGCTCGGCCACTTCAAGAACATAGGCCAACTCATTGAATGGACTAAGGACAATATTACGATTGACAACGAGCACAACCCACAACGCTTGCGCCAGCAACCCATGAGTGTGTATAGCACACGCAGCACCGACGAGTTGGGACGCGCCATCTTCCTAGTGAGTGCGGCACGCAGTCTTGGGTGGCCGGCGCGCATCAATGAGGTAAATGGTAAGCTGGAATATTACGCAAGCGACACCTGGCACGAGGTAAAATTTGAGCAACACGACATGCTCACAGCCGAGCCGACAGGCACTTTGCGACTAAGATTCACCCCTACTACAACTCATAACGACCTCTCCTACTACACCCATTTCACACTCAGCAAAATTGAAGACGGAAAAGCACGACTACTCACCTACCCTGACGATGCCACGTGGAGCAAGACTTTTAAAAATGGAGTAACACTTGAGCCAGGCACCTACATGCTCACCACCGGCAACCGCCAGAGCGACGGTAGCGTGCTAGCTGCAACCACAACATTTGAGATCAAACCACAGGAGATTACCAACATCCCGCTTCTATTGCGTGAGAAACAACAAATTGCCATTGTGCTAGGTAAGCTGAAAGATGGTCTCCCATTCTACAACCAATCCACTCACATGCACGACACGTTGCCACAAGGAAAGAAATACATATTAGGCTTTATTGTTCCAAGTCATGAACCCACCAACCATGCCTTGCGCGATATAGCCACATGCGCAACACAATTTGAGCAGTGGGGTGAAAAAATAATTCTTCTAAACCTCAGCGAGGTACAAGACCGACGGTTTAATAAAGCTGAGTTTGCCTCGTTGCCAAATACTGTCACCTGGGGCATTGATACCGATAGAAAAATATTAAATTACATCAATCAACAGCTCCAGCAACAATCACAAGCATTGCCTTTATTTATAATTGTTGACAAGGATGGAAATATAACATTTATTAAGCAAGGCTACACAATCCACCTGGGTGAACAAATCCTAAAAGCCATCAAAATCCATGCCAACAGATACAAATAACCCCTTTTTTCTAATCCGAAATCAACTAAAAAACCACAAAACGCATTTTTTTCAAAAAAAGTTTAGAAAAAACTTGCACAGTAAAAAAACTTGCCGTACCTTTGCATCGCTTTTCCGATAAAAGCATGGGTGCTTAGCTCAGCTGGTTCAGAGCATCTGCCTTACAAGCAGAGGGTCGGCGGTTCGAATCCGTCAGCACCCACCTGGGAAACGGTGGTATCGTCTAGTGGCCCAGGACGCTGGCCTCTCACGCCGGAAACCGGGGTTCGACTCCCCGTACCACTACCAAGAAACAGCTTGCTACAAGAGTAGCAAGCTGTTTTTCTTTTGGATAGGAGGGACTAGGAGTGGCTAGGAGGGACTAGGAGTGGCTAGGAGCTACTAGGAGTTACTAGGAATTACTAGGAACTACTAGGATTTTTTAAAAAAAGGTGGGTAGAGCTGTTTTTTAGGCTCTACCCACTTCTAATTTTTATTTTGTGTCTAATGTGCTTTAGTCGAGCTTATGGATGATGAGACCTGAACGAAGTTTGGGCTCAAACCATGTAGCCTTTGGAGGCATGATGTTGCCACTGTCGGCGATGTCGATGATTTGGCGCATAGTCACTGGATAAAGAGCAAGGGCCATCTTCATCTCACCACTGTCAACACGCTTCTTGAGCTCTCCAAGTCCGCGAATACCACCCACGAAGTCGATGCGCTTGTCGGTACGCAGGTCCATGATACCCAAGATGTCGCGCAAGATGTAGTCGCTAGAAACCTTCACATCGAGAACGCCAATGGGGTCGTTGTCGTCGTAGGTTCCTTCCTTAGCAGTGAGTGAGTACCACTTGCCTTCCAAGTATAACGAGAAGTTGTGTAACTTGGCTGGACGATACTCTTGCTCTCCCTTGCACTCAATGTCGAAGTGCTCACCTACCTTAGCCAGGAATTCCTCGGGAGTGAGACCATTAAGGTCCTTAACCACGCGGTTATAGTCCATAACCTTGAGGTGGTTCTCGGGGAAGCAAACAGCCAGCAGGTAGTTGTACTCTTCCTTGCCAGTGTGATTGGGGTCGGCTTGTGCTTTCTCCTCGCCAATGTGAGCCGCTGCGGCGGTGCGGTGGTGACCGTCGGCGATGTAAAGGTAAGGAATCTTAGCAAATTCCTCGGTGATGCGAGCGTTCAAAGCATCGTCGGTAATGCACCAGAAGGTGTGTCCAATACCATCCTCGCTCACGAAGTCATATTCAGGCTCTCCCTTTGCCACCTGAGCAATAATCTCCTCAAGCGCGGCATTGGTAGGGAACGAGAGGAATACTGGCTCCACATTGGCGTTATTCACGCGAATGTGTTTCATGCGGTCCTCTTCCTTCTCACGGCGAGTGAGCTCATGTTTCTTTATGCGTCCCTCAATGTAGTCCATGTAGTTGGCAGCAACCACAATACCATATTGAGTGCGGCCGTCCATGGTTTGAGCATAGATGTAGTACATCTCTTTTGGGTCTTGAACCAGCCAACCGTTGGCTTGGAACTTCTTGAAGTTCTCCACTGCCTTGTCATAGACTTGTGGATCGTGCTCGGTAGTGCCATCGTTAAAGTCGATTTCAGGCTTGATGATGTGGTAAAGCGACATTTCGTTGTCGCCAGCCTCGGCTCTTGCTTCCTCACTAGAGAGGACATCATAAGGCTTTGAAGCTACTTTCTCTACTAACTCTTTGGGAGGACGAAGTCCCTTGAAAGGTTTTACATTTGCCATGATTTTTTGTTTTTTCTTTTCTTGTTAAAAAATAGGTTATATTAATTGTGTATCAAAAAAAATATCATTGCTGTTTTTTCTTGCGATTAGCGATTGTGAGCTGTCGCTTCTCCCGCTTGATGCGTCGAGCGCAGTCATTGCACACGCCATAGATGGTGAGGTTGTAATAGCTGGTGGTGAATGCCGCAAACTTGCGAGCGTTCATGTAGGCCATGAAGTTGAGATCCTTGACTAGTTTCACTTTCTTGCAATGCTCGCACATGAGGTGAATGTAGCTGACAGCCTCGACGCGCTCATAGAGCGTGTGCCCAGCCCCTACCGACAGACGTCGCAATATTCCCGCTGCCACGAGCAAGTCTACAGTGTTGTAGATGGTAGCCTTGCTCACCGCAAAAGCATTGCTCGCCATTGCTTGCTCAAGGTCCTCAACAGCAAACTGCTTGGGAAACGCCAGCGCTTGCTCGAGGATTTTGTATCGCTCGGGCGTGCGCCGCATTCCATTAGCCTTGAGATACTTGTCAAGTTTCTCGACGGCAACAGTGTTGCTATTTACAGCATCGACCATTCAATCTACCGCAATGCCATTAGAACAATTTCTCGGGATAAACACCCTGGCGGTGAAGCTCGGCAAACTTGTCGACAACACCCTGGCGATCCTCACTATAGGTCACGCCAAACCACTTAGAGTCGGTGCGCAGCACTTCGACAGTAGACTGTCCACTCTCCACCAGTTCACTTACCACGATGGGAATAAAGAACTCGCTCTTGGGAACGTTAATTGAGTGGTTCAGGAAGTTAATGAACGACTTCTCGCTATGCGCAAAATAGTCGGGGGTAAAGCCCCAAAAGTTCATCGACACTGGTGTAGTGGGCTCGAGGCGCTCAACCACATCACCCTCAGTGAAGATGATGTCGTGGTTCTCGTCATAACCAATCTTGGTGCGCTCTACCACGCTCTGTAGCAGTCCATCCTTAGTCTCGCACACTCCGCGCGACACTGTGCCGCTCTCGCTCATGGTGTTGCCCACGTTAAAGCCCACCATGAAATAACGGTCGTGACTACCCTCGGGAAGCTCGCTTAGTGCTTTACCCAGCACTTCAAATGAGTTGCGTCCATAGAAATCGTCACTGTTGATAACCGCAAAAGGCTCTTTAATAGCATCCTTTCCCATGAGCACAGCATGGTTAGTGCCCCAGGGCTTAGTACGATCTTCGGGGCAAGTGAAGCCTTCGGGAAGGTCGTTTATCGACTGGAATACTACTTGAGTGGGTATCTTGCTCTCATATTTTGACAGAATCTTGTCGCGGAATTCCTGCTCAAAGTCTTTGCGAATTACAAACACTACTTTACCAAATCCGCTGTGAATGGCATCGTAGATTGAATAGTCCATGATGGTCTCGCCATGTGGGCCCAGACCATCGAGCTGCTTGAGACCGCCGTAACGACTTCCCATGCCAGCTGCAAGAACGAATAATGTAGGTTTCATGTTTTATTTTTTTGATAGGAGTTGCTAGGAGTTGCTAGGAGCTACTAGGAGCTACTAGGAATTACTAGGAGTTACTAGGAGTTACTAGGAATTACTAGGAATTACTATAATTCTATTAATTATTAATTATTAATTCTTAATTATTAATTATTAATTATTTACTCTACGGGCGCCGTCGCTGATGATTACATCATAAACCATGGGCTCGTGACCATATTTCTCATTGAATTTGCGTTTTGCTGTGGAAATAAACTCGTCGTGCAGTTCGTCCTTGACAAGATTGATAGTGCAACCACCAAATCCGCCTCCCATGATGCGCGAGCCAGTAACACCACACTCGCGGGCAATATCGTTGAGGTAGTCAAGCTCTACACAGCTCACCTCATAATCTTTAGAGAGCCCCTCGTGGGTTTTGTACATGCGGTCGCCTACGGTCTCAAAGTCGCCACGCTCAAGGGCGTCACACACGTCAAGCACACGTTGCTTCTCGCCAATCACATAAACGGCACGCTTGTAGTCCTCATCACTAATCTTGTCGCGGCTAGCCTCGAGCATCTGCATGGAGGCGTCACGCAGGGTTTCCACACCAAGTGTAGCCGCCACACGCTCGCACGACTCACGGCGCTTGTTATAGGGAGAATCCACTAGCTCATGCTTAACTCTCGAATCAAGAAGCACGAGTTTGTAGCCTTTAGCATCAAATGGATAGTATTTATATTCGAGCGAGCGGCAATCGAGACGCATGAGGTGGTCTTTCTTGCCGAAGACCGAAGCAAACTGGTCCATGATACCACAGTTCACACCACAGTAGTTATGCTCTGTGCTCTGCCCTATCTTGGCAAGCTCAAATTTATCAATTTTGTTGTCATTGAACATGTCGTTCATGGCGAAAGCAAAACATGACTCAAGTGCCGCACTTGACGACAACCCGGCACCAAGTGGTACGTTGCCGGCAAACACCGCATCAAAACCCTTTACAATGCCTCCACGTTTTATAGTCTCGCGACAAACGCCAAAGACATAGCATGCCCATTGCTCTTGTGGCTTATCTTCCTCGTTGAGTCCAAACTCACAATAATTGTCGAGATCGGCGCTATAGACACGCACTTTATCGCTACCATTTTCCTTAATACCCGCCATAATACACTTGTCGATGGCTCCCGGGAATACGAAACCGCCGTTATAGTCGGTGTGTTCTCCAATCAGATTAATACGGCCCGAGGATGCATAAAGCACTGGTTCTGAGCCAAAACGTTCTTTAAATAAAGAAATGATTTTCTCTTTCATTTGGCAATTATGAAATTAGTAGGTTTATTACAGTATAATTTATTTTGAATGCACGAAGATACAACAATATTTGCAAACAACGGCAATGTTTTGCTAAAATTCAGCAAAATTAAGGATTTTGATGCCTATGTGTTCAAGAAAAATTCCTAACTTTGAAAACAAAATGTTGAAAAAACTATGAAATACTTGAAATTACCCTGCGACCAGTTGCGACAGTTACCATTCTACCTCGCAATGGAAGAACACGCGGCACACATGCTAAGAAACGACAACAATCTTGATGAGTTATTTTTTACTTGGCGAGTACGCCCCACTGTAATCTTTGGGCGCAACCAGCTCATCGACAGCGAGGTGAATGTTAGGTACTGTCAGGAGCATGGTATTGAGTATTACCGTCGCAAGAGCGGAGGAGGATGCGTCTATGCCGACATGGATAACCTCATGCTGAGCTACATCACCCGTAGCGACGACGTAACCATGACCTTCTCTCGCTACACCCATGCCATTGTAGAGATGCTTAAGGGGCTGGGGCTCAACGCCAGTGACAACAGTCGCAACGACGTGATGGTCGACGGTCGCAAGGTGAGCGGCAACGCGTTCTATCACCTGCCAGGGGTGAGCATCGTGCACGGAACCATGCTCTATGACACCTGCATGGAAAACATGCTTCAAGCTATCACACCTTCGGCCACAAAACTTGACTCCAAGGGAGTGAAAAGCGTGCAGAGCCACATCACCACCCTCAACCGGTATCTCTCGCCCATGACCATCGAGGAGTTTCAACTTCACGTCATGAACACCTTGTGTGACGGAACCATCGAGCTTAGCAATAGCGACATAGCGGCAATAGAGGAAATTGAAAAAAGCTACCTCACCCCCGAGTTTATATTGGGCAACAACCCCCGGTGTAATATGGAGCGAGCAGGCCGAATTGAGGGAGTGGGTGAATTCAGCATCCATCTTGAGCTAAACCGCAACATCATCCGTCACATTAACATCGCCGGCGATTTCTTTTTGCTTGGTGACTTGGCGCTCATCACCAGCCGTCTTCACGGTGTACCATTCACATCGCAAGCAGTGAACCAAGCTCTCGCGCCACTTGATTTATCACATATAATCATGGGACTAAAAAATCAACAGTTTATTGATTTACTTGGGCTACACAATTTGGTGAACTGAATATTTTTTCATAACTTTGCAAAAACTACACAAACAGACTTATAACTATGAAAAAAATCACACTTATAATTGCGGGATTATTAGTAGCTGTTGGCGCTTTTGCTGTAGTTGGTGATGTAAATGGCGATGGAGAGTGCTTTGTGGTGGCAGGCTGTTTCACCATGCCCCTATATGCGAGTTGACTATCGCGACAGCAAGGACCCTGATGCTGTATATGGACAAGGCGCTGACCTCGAAGGCCTGCGTTATGTGCTGCCAGCTGGCGATTAATGTGATTGTGCTCACGAATATAGATATTTCTCATTAATTATATTATAATTCACATCACCCCTAAATTCAATACTATTCTTGTAAATAATAATTTAAACATTCCAGATAATGAAGATTTACAAAAAATTGAGCGTTTTATTGCTATTAGCATTGTGCGTGTGGTCATGTAAAATCGACATGCCCGAAGAGACTGAGACTTCGTTTGAAACGATGATTGTAAAAAAATCAAGCATTGAAACACCCATAAAATTCAGTGCTAAAATGAAAGGGCAATCGGATGTTACAATCTCACCTCAGGTTAGTGGTCAGTTAATGAAAATTTGCGTGACTGAGGGCCAACAAGTGAGTGCAGGCCAAACCCTATTTGTTATAGATTCACGCAATGCCCAACACGAGTTGCAGGCAGCACAAGCCAGCGTGCAATCGGCACAAGCCAATGTGCAGTCGGCACAAGCGGGCTTGCAGTCGGCGCAAGCCAACTTACAGTCGGCACAAGCTAAGGCCAATAGCGCCAAACTGGAGTATGAAAGCAACAAGAACCTCTTTGAAAAGAAAATCGTGAGCAACTACACCCTAGAAAACTCCTTGAACACATATAAACAAGCACAGGCTGCAGTGGGTCAAGCCAAGGCTGCTGTAGATCAAGCAAGGGCTACAGTTTCACAAGCAAAAGCCTCGGTGACCCAAGCACAAACAGGCGTTAGCAGCTCGAGGGTAAACCTTGGGTTGTGCACTATCACTTCACCTGTGTCGGGCATAGTGGGCGAAATCAATGTTCGTGCCGGCGACCAAGTGAATCCCATGACTCAACTCACGATCGTGAGCGGGAACCGACAGATGGAGGCATGGTTCTCGGTTCCCGAGTCGATTATTGAGGCCGGCGTGAGCGAGGGCTCCAATGCCAGCGAAAACAGCAAGTATATTGCCTCGCTTCCCGATGTAACATTCATTATGAAGAATGGCACAAAATATCCTCACAAAGGTCGCGTTTCGAGTGTTACCGGTGTAGTAGATGCCGCGACCGGCTCACTATCTTGTAAGGCTACATTCGCCAATCCTGAAGGTCTCCTCTATTCAGGCATTCAAGGCACAGTTATGCTTCCGTTTAGCCAAACCAATGTAATGGTAATACCACAAGCTGCTGTAGTGCGCTTGCAAGACAAGGCGCTTGTTTATAAAGTAAAAGCCGACAGCACCGCTACAGCAATCACGGTGTCAATTGATGATACCGGAAATGGCAAGGACTTTATTGTCACCAGTGGTCTCAACGTTGGCGACCGCATCGTCACTGTGGGAGCAAACAATCTGGAAGAGGGTCAGAAAGTATTATTCCCAGCTAAAGCTAAAAAGCAAAAATAACCCATGAAGAATAATATATTCATCAATAAATATGTGATGGCGTGCGCAATATCAATCGTCATCACTCTTGTGGGCTTGATTTGCATCAACACGCTGCCCATTGAGCAGTACCCCGACATTGCACCGCCCACCGTGCGAGTTTCCACCTCCTACTCTGGTGCCGACGCCAACACAATCATGAAATCGGTGGTACAGCCACTAGAGGAGAGCATAAACGGTGTTCCAGGAATGAGCTACATCACCAGTTCGGCATCGGCAACTGGCGAAGTGTCGATTCAAGTGTATTTTGAGCAGGGAATCGATCCCGACCTTGCCGCCGTTAACGTGCAAAATCGCGTGAGCAAGGCCACCGCGCTCTTGCCAGCCGAGGTGACAAAAGTGGGTGTAGAGGTGACAAAGCAGCAAAACAACATCTTGCACATTGGTGCGCTAAAAAGCACTGATGGCAAATATGACACCGACTTCATATCTAATTACATTGACATTAATGTGCGTCCTCGCATCATGCGCATCACCGGTGTGGGCGACGTGATGTCGCTAGGTAACACTTATGCGTTGCGCATCTGGCTCAAGCCCGATGTTATGGCGCAATATGGTCTAGAGCCTAATGACGTGTTTGCCGCCATAGGCGGGCAAAGCTTTGTTGCCGCTACGGGCTCGCTTGGCGAGCAGTCGGAAAACGCCTATCAATATTCCATGGAATATAAGGGCACTCTCAAGAGCGTTGAAGAGTTTAACGACATTGTGCTACGCTCCAGCGATAGTGGTCACCTGTTGCACCTGAGCGATGTGGCGAAGGTTGAAATAGGAGCTGTGAGCCACAACTTCACTTCCAACATTGACGGAAAGCCAGGTACCATCTACATGGTGTTTCAGGCTCCTGGCGCTAATGCCACCGAGGTCAACGCTCGCATCAACAAGCTCTATGAAGACCTAAAGCCGTCGATGCCTGCGGGACTGGAATTTGAGATTCTACAGACCAGCGACGATTTCCTTTTTGCCGCTATTCACAACGTGGTTGAAACACTAGTGATAGCCATCATCCTTGTGATACTTGTGGTATATTTCTTCTTGCAGAGTTTCAAGGCCACTATAATTCCATCAATATCCATTATAGTGTCGTTGCTAGGAACATTTGCCATAGTGTCGATTGCAGGATTCTCACTAAACATACTAACGCTCTTTGCGCTCGTGCTAGCCATCGGTACTGTGGTGGATGATGCCATTGTTGTTGTGGAGGCTGTAATGGCAAAGTTTGAGGCTGGCGTCACCAATCCCAAGCAAGCCACCCGCGAAGCCATGAGCGATGTGTCGGTAGCCGTTATCTCATGTACCCTAGTGTTTATGGCGGTATTTATTCCTGTCGCCTTCATGCCAGGCACATCGGGTGCGTTCTTCACACAATTTGGCGTAACGCTTGCATCGTCGGTTGGTTTATCGTGTGTGTCGGCATTGACTTTGTGCCCCGCACTGTGTGCTATCATGATGCGCTACTCCAACGACGGCAAGGAGAAGAAGAACCTTAACTACTATGTCACAAAGGCCTACACGGCTAGCTATAATGCCATCTTAAAGAAATATAAGAAAAGTGTGGGTGGCTTTATCAAGCGACCAGTAGTGTCGTGGTCATTGCTCGCTGGCACCGCTGTGTTACTGATTTTCTTCATGCGTGGCCTGCCATCAGGACTAGTTCCCGAAGAAGATCAGGGCGTGTTCTTTGCCGAGGTGCGTGCCCCCGAGGGTTGTACCCTGCATGAGACCCAAGAAATTGTAAAGAAGGTGGAAGAAAAGGTGAAGAAAATTCCCGAACTTGAGAACTATGCTGTAGTTAGTGGTTACGGCATGATGGCTGGGCGCTCGGGCAGTTGCTATGCCACACTCATCATCCGCCTGAAGAACTGGGACGACCGTCCTGGCATGAATCATAATATCATGTTCGTATATGGTCGTTTTGCTGCCGACTGCAATGACATAAAGAATGCCAAAGTCATTCCATTCCAGATGCCACAAGTGCCTGGTTATGGCTCTAACAGTGGTGTAAATCTAGTGCTCGAGGACATGCAAGACCGTCCAATGACCGAGTTTAATGCCGATGCCACAAAGTTCCTTGCCAAGCTAAATGAGCGTCCTGAGATTATGATGGCAATGTCGGCCTATTCAGAGCGCTTCCCTAAATATCAGGTTGATGTAGACGCGACACAATGCGACCGCGCCGGAATTTCACCAGCCGACGTGCTAAACACACTAGGCGCCTATTGCGGTAGTTCTTATGTGGGCAACTTCAACCAGTTTGGTAAAGTGTATCGCATCATAGCCAACGCCGAGCCCGAATACCGCCTCGATCCATCGTCGCTCAATAATATCTTTGTGCGCGTACAAGGCGGAAAAATGGCTCCCATCTCAGAATTCGTTTCACTAAAACAGATTGTAGGTTCGGCATCGGTTGAGCATTTCAACCTGTTCCAGAGCATCACATGTGGTATAATGGCCAATAACGGATACTCGGAAGGTGACGCCCACAAGGCAATAGACGAGGTGTTTAAGGAAGTAATGCCTAGTGGTTACAGCTATGAGTATGGCGGCATGTCGCGCGAGGTTGAGGAAACCTCGGGCTCTAACGCCACCGCACTCATCTACGTTGTATGCGTCATTCTCATCTACCTGATTTTGGCATCACTCTACAACTCCTGGTTCACGCCGTGGGCAGTGCTGCTTAGCGTGCCATTCGGCTTGATGGGCTCGTTTGGTGCGGTGTGGCTCGTGTCGCTGCTCCACTTGCCGGGAATGGAGAACAACATCTACCTGCAGACGGGTGTTATCATGCTCATTGGTTTGCTTGCCAAGACAGCAATCCTCATCACCGAGTTTGCCTCCGAACGTCGCGCTCAGGGTCTAAGCATCCGCGACGCGGCCTTTGCCGCTTGCGAGGAGCGTTTGCGCCCCATCCTCATGACAGTTGTCACGATGATAGCCGGTATGATACCACTCATCATAGCCGGTGGCGCAGGAGCCAACGGTAACCGCGTGCTCGCCCTGGGTGTAACCGCCGGTATGGCAGTGGGCACGCTTGCCCTGCTCTATGTGGTTCCAGCCTTCTTCATCGTGTTCCAGAAACTGCATGAAAGATTTCAAGGCGCGCCAGTGACCACTGAGAAAAAAGAAACTATAGTAGAAGCAATCGCCGAAGAGAAAAAAAACGAAAAATAAAATGAAAAAATCCACTATAATATTAAGCTTAAGTGTCTTGTGCCTAATGGCTGCAAGTTGTGGCTCATTTAAAAGCTTATATAAAAAATATGAGTCAAACACACAGATACCTAACAACGTAATAGGCTTAGACACAATAAACACGCTAAGCGATAATGCCCCTGCCCCACTCTCGTGGCGAGAGTTCTTTGTCGACCCCGTGCTACAACGGCTCATCGACACGGCACTAGTGCGCAACACCGACCTCAACTCGGCTCGCATTGCCATTGAGCAGAGTGAGAAATCGCTGGAGATATCGAAGAAGTCGATACTGCCATCGCTCTTTTTCTCGCCATCGGGAGCTATAGCTAACTTCAACAGCAACACTTCCAAGACTTACAATGTGCCATTACAAGCCAACTGGGACATGGGGTCGATAGGGTCTTATACTAACAAAAAACGCGCAGCCCACGCAGTGCTGTTGCAATCGCAAGCACGTGAAGAGGCCATTAAAGCTAATCTCATCTCAACTTTAGCTCAACAATACAGCCTGCTCCAGTTACTTGACCGCAAGCTCGACATCCTCACGCAGACCGACAGCCTGTGGGGTAAATCGCTAGAGACACAAAAGGTGCTGTGGGAAAACGGAATGGTGTATTCTACAGCAGTTAATCAGCTGGAAGCATCGTGCCTGAGTGTGAAGGCACAAATCGTGGATTCTAAGCGCAGCATAAGATTTGTTGAAAACTGCATTTGCCAAATCCTTGCCATCCCACCACAGCACATTGAGCGTAGTGCCTGGGGAAGTTATTCAATGCCACAAATCATTAATAACGAGATCTCAGCTCAGATGCTGCAGTATCGCCCCGACATCAAGCTTGCCGACCACGCTATGGAAGAGGCTTACTACAACATGCAAACAGCACGCTCGGCATTCTACCCTGGTCTCTCGCTGTCAGGAAACCTGGGATGGACTAACAATGCCGGTGGGGCTGTCATCAATCCAGGCAAGATATTGACCAGCATCGTTGCCTCAATTGCTCAGCCCATCTTTGCCCGAGGTCAGCTCAAGGGAAACCTCAAGATTGCGGAACTCGCACAAGAAGACATGCGCAACAAGTGGGTTCAAACTGTTATCGACGCCGGCAACCAAGTGAATGAGGCTCTGTGCGACTGCCAAGCAGCTCGCGACAAGCATGGCTACTATCACCGCCAGGTGGAAGTGTTGCATGATGCCTACCGTGGCACTCACGAGCTGATGGACAACGGCAAGGCAAGCTACCTTGAGGTGCTCACAGCTCAGGAAACCTTGCTCAACGCTCAGCTTGATGAAGCCACCAACATGTATGACGGGGCAATAGCACTCATTGAGCTATATATCGCCCTGGGAGGCGCCACGCGATAAATATACTTTAAGCAAACGCTAAATCCCTCGCATGTTTCCCCTAGCACAGACATGCGAGGGATTTTTTTAGCGTTAAGCGCCTTTTAAATTTTAGAGCGTAGCTCTTCAATTTCGATGCGTAGCATGGCACAAAAAACCGTAGTTTATAATTTTTTTAGGGCTTAAATTGTTTTATATCATTTTTATTATGTACTTTTGTAGAGAAAAAACAGGCATGTGATGGCAAGCATCACTAAAAGCCTAGCACATAAAGTGCTAATCAACTGATTAACAATTTAATAAAAAACTTTATATATCTTAAAACAACTATTATGAGTGAAAACAAATTCACTTGTCTGCACGACAAGCATGTAGCCTTGGGAGCCCTTATGAGCCCCTTTGGCGGGTTTGATATGCCCATTCAGTATAAGGGCATTGTTGAGGAACACAACGCGGTACGCGAGGCTGTGGGCGTGTTTGACGTCTCTCACATGGGCGAGGTTCACGTTACCGGTGCCGAGGCACAAAAATTTGTCAACTACATCTTCACCAACGACATCACCAAGATGCAGGTGGGTGGCATCCAGTATGGCATGATGCTCTACCCCACTGGTGGCACCGTCGACGACCTGCTGGTTTACACCATGGGTGAGAATGATTACTTCCTCGTTATCAATGCCGCCAACATCGACAAGGACGTGGCTTGGATCAACGAGCAGGCAGCACGCTTCGACGTGAAAGTTGAGAACCAGAGCGAGCACTATGGCCAGATTGCCGTACAAGGTCCCGAAGCCGAGAAGACCATGCTCGACGTGCTCAGCCTCGACTGCAGCGACCTCACATTCTACACATTCAAGTGCGTTAACTACAATGGCGACAACATCATCGTGAGCCGCACCGGTTACACCGGCGAGGACGGCTTTGAGGTTTATGCCGGTCACAAGACCATTCAGGACATGTGGGACATGCTCATGGCAGCTGGCGTTCAACCATGCGGACTGGGCTGTCGCGACACCTTGCGCTTTGAGGTTGGTCTTCCCCTCTACGGCGACGAGCTCACTGCCGATATTTCTCCCATCATGGCTGGCTTTGGCTTCTTTGTTAAGCTCGATAAGGACGACTTCATTGGCAAGGACGCTTGCGCCAAGCAGAAGGCCGATGGTCCAGCAAAGAAACTCGTGGGTCTCGAGCTTCACGACAAGGCTATTGCTCGTCACGGCTATGAGGTGTGCAACGAGAACGAGGAGCCTGTGGGCTACGTTACAACCGGTTATCGTGGCATCTCGGTCGACAAGAGCATAGCAGTAGCACTCGTTGACGCTGCCTATGGCAAGCTAGGCACAGCTCTCAAGGTTCACATCCGCAAGAAATACTTCGATGCTACAGTTGTGAAAAAGAAATTCCACGACAAGAGCTACAAGAAATAATGCTTAATGCGATGCATAATGCATAATGCATAATGCACAATGCATAATTCTTAATGCACAATGCATAATTCTTAATGCACAATGCATAATGGATAATTCATAATGCACAAAGCATAATTCATAATGCACAAAGCATAATTCATAATGCTCAATGCATAATGGATAATGCAGAAGGCTCAATTTCAAGAGATTTTTAAAATATCATTAAATAAATTTTTATTACAATTATGAGTAAAATTATTGACGGACTCTATTACAGCGAGTCGCATGAGTATGTAAAGGTAGAAGGTAACTTTGGCTACGTTGGTATCACCGACTATGCTCAGCACGAACTTGGCAACGTGGTTTACGTTGACATGCCCGAGGTTGACGACGAGGTTGAGGCTGGTGAGGACTTTGGCGCGGTAGAGAGCGTTAAGGCTGCCAGCGACCTGGTTTGCCCAGTTAGTGGTACCGTTGTTGAGGTTAACGAGGCTCTCGAAGATGAGCCAGGTCTTATCAACAAGGATGCTTTCGAGAACTGGATTATCAAGGTTGAGCTCAGCGACACCGCCGAGCTTGAGGAGCTCATGGATGCAGCTGCCTATAAGGCCTTCATCAAGGAGTAATCCACCAGTAATGACGCAAAAGCCAAGAAGCTGGAGTAGCACACACAGTGTGCAACCAGCCCCTTGGCTTTTATTACTAAAAGAATTAACAATCAACGAAACAATATAAATCTATGAATTATAAATTTTTTCCACACACTCAAGACGACGTGAAGGCGATGCTTGACAAGTGTGGTCTCAAGTCGCTTGATGAGCTATATAGCGACATTCCTGCCGACCTGCAGTTCAAGCGCGACTACAACCTGCCTCGTGCCATGAGCGAGATTGAGGTGCGCAACTTCTTTAATGACCTGGCTATGGACAATACCCCAGTGAAGTGCTTCATGGGAGCTGGCGTCTATGACCACTACACACCTGCCGTGGTTCAAGACATCGTGAACCGCAGCGAGTTCCTCACTAGCTACACTCCTTACCAAGCCGAGATTTCGCAAGGCACCCTGCAGTACATCTTTGAGTACCAGAGCATGATGGCTGAACTCACAGGCATGGAGGTGAGCAACGCATCGATGTATGACGGATGCACTGCCACTGCCGAGGCCATGATGATGGCTGTTGCCAATGCCAAGAAGCGCAACAAGGTGCTCGTGAGTGCTACCGTTAGCCCCTTTGTTACTCGCGTGGTGATGACCTATGCTAAGTTCCACGGCATTGACGTGGAGATGATAGAGGCCGAGAATGGCGTTACCAGCCGCTCCGACTTTGAGGCGAAAGTAGGTGCCGACGATGTAGCCGGTGTTATCGTGGCATCGCCCAACTTTAACGGAATCCTTGAGGATTATACTGGCTGGGCCGACTATTGCCACGAGCACAAGACACTGCTCATCATGAATTGCCCCGCCAGCGCGCTTAGCGTGATAAAGACTCCAGCCGAGTGGGGTGCCGACATCGCAGTGGGCGACGGTCAAAGCCTGGGTATTCCCATGAACTTTGGCGGTCCCTACGTTGGCTATTTGTGCACCAGCAAGAAACTCATCCGCAAGATGCCAGGTCGCATCGTGGGCGCTACCACCGATGCCGATGGCAAGCGTGCCTTTGTACTCACGCTACAAGCTCGCGAGCAGCACATCCGCCGCGAGAAGGCTACCAGCAACATTTGCTCTAACCAGAGCTTGATGGCGCTGTTTGTAACAGTCTATATGTCGCTGATGGGCAAGCAAGGCTTGCGCGAAGTTAATGAGCTGAGCTACAGCAACGCTCACTACCTTGCCGACCAACTGGTAAAGACCGGCAAGTTTGAACTAGAATATCCCGACAAGCCATTCTTGAACGAGTTTGTTGTTAAGAGCACACTCAACATTGATGATTTGCTCAGCTGGCTCAACCAAGCTTATGCCGCAGGCATTCCCATCGATGATGACAAGCTACTGATGTGCGCCACCGAGACCGTGAGCAAGGAAGACATTGATGACCTAATCGACGCTATTAACCAATTTATTGAAGGACAGGAGGACGAGAACAATGAATAATACATTCTATGGCAAACTGATATTCGAACTCTCAAAAGAGGGTCGCAAGGGCTATAGCCTGCCCGAGAACAAACTCGCTGAGTATAAACTCGCCGACCTGCCAGCCCAGTTGCAACGCCAGGAGGCTCCCTGCCTGCCCGAGGTTGATGAGATGACTGTTGTGCGCCACTACACCAACATGAGCAACAACAACTTTGGTGTGGACACCGGTTTTTACCCACTGGGCTCGTGCACAATGAAATATAACCCCAAGATTAACGAGCAAATGTGCGCTAAGCCTGAGTTCACCAGCCTGCACCCACTGCAGGATGAGGAAAACGTGCAAGGCGCTCTGGCTGTGTATTACAACCTGCAACAATCGCTCGCTGAGCTCTCGGGACTGAAAGAATTCACACTCAACCCCTATGCCGGCGCCCATGGCGAGCTCACCGGCTTGATGGTGATGCGCAGCTATCATCTTGCCAATGGCAATGATAACCGCGTGAAAGTGATAATCCCCGACAGTGCTCATGGCACTAACCCCGCCAGCGCCGCAGTGTGTGGCTTGGAGGTGGTGGTTGTAAAGAGCCGTCCCGATGGCACCGTAGATGTTGAAGACCTCAAGCCATTGCTTGATGAGAACATTGCCGGCATGATGATGACCAATCCTAACACACTGGGAATCTTTGAGCACAACATTGCTGAAATAGCTAAGCTCGTGCACGAGGCAGGTGGCTTGATGTACTATGACGGAGCCAACCTCAACCCCATGCTTGGCAAGTGCCGTCCCGGCGACCTGGGCTTCGACATCATGCACATCAACCTGCACAAGACATTCTCAACGCCTCATGGTGGTGGCGGTCCTGGTAGCGGTCCCGTGGGCGTGCGTGAAGGCCTGGAAAAATTCCTTCCCAATCCTCGTGTGAGCCGTGAAGAGATTGCCGACGGCATCTACTGGTATCACATGGACGATTGCGACGACTCGCTGGGTTCAGTGAGCGGATTCCTGGGCAACTTTGGTGTAATCATGCGTGCTTATACCTACATTCTCACACTTGGCAAAGATGAGATTAAGAATGTGGGTCCCCTTGCAGTGCTTAATGCCAACTATGTTAAGGAATCACTCAAGGACTACTATGAGCTGCCCCTTGATGGCGTGTGCAAGCATGAGTTTGTATTTGACGGCTTGAAAGACAAGTCGACAGGTGTCACAACTCTCGACGTGGCTAAGCGCTTGCTCGACTATGGGTTCCACGCTCCCACCATCTACTTCCCACTGCTGTTCCATGAGGCTATGATGATAGAGCCCCCCGAGAACGAGAGCAAGGAGACCCTCGACGAGTTTATCGAGGTGATGAAGAAAATTGCTATTGAAGCTAAAGAGAACCCCGAACTGGTTAAGACTGCTCCACACAACACTCCAGTGCGTCGACTCGACGACACCAAGGCCGCGTTGAAGCAGATTGTGACCTATCGTGAACTTCTTAATGCCGACTTGAACTAACAGTTATGATTTCAACCGACATTATTATAATAGGTGCAGGTCCCGGCGGCTATGAGATGGCTGCCGAGGCCGCTCACCACGGCAAGCAAGTGGTGATAGTAGAGCGCGACCTGCTGGGTGGCACTTGCCTTAACCGCGGTTGCATCCCCACCAAGGCACTGTGCCGCAATGCCGAGGTCATCAACACCGTGCGCGAAGCCGGTCAGTTTGGCGTAACAACTGGTGAAGTGAGCGTAGATTATAGTGTTGCATTTGCCCGCAAGGAAGAAGTGGTTAAGCAACTGCGCGATGGCGTGGCAATGCTCATGGGTGGCGACGGCATCACTGTAGTGAACGGTGAGGCTAAGTTTGTCGATGCCAAAACCATCGAAGTTGCCGGTGAGCAATATACTGCCCCCGCAATTGTTATTGCTACTGGTTCTATTCCACGTGGCTTGCCCATCGAGGGTGCTGAGCTAGCAATGACCAGCGACGACATCCTGGCAATGCAAGAGCTCCCCAAGAGCCTGTGCATCGTGGGCGGTGGCGTTATTGGTATGGAGTTTGCCGGCGTGTTCAGCAGCTTTGGTGTTGAGGTAACAGTAGTCGAGTTCATGAAGGAGATTCTCCCACCGTTTGACAAGGACATCGCCAAGCGTCTCAAGACCGTGATGAGCAAGCGCGGTGTAAACATCCTCACTCAGGCTGCCGTCAATGGCATCCACAAAACCAGTGATGACATGCTTGAGATAACCTTCGACCACAAGGGCAAGGCCAAGAGCATAGTTGCCGAGAAGGTGCTCATGTCGGTAGGTCGCCAAGCAGTTCTTCCTGCCGGGCTTGAGGCTGCTGGTGTTGAAACCAGCCGTCGTGGCATTGAGGTCGATGACAACATGATAACTAACGTGCCTGGCATCTATGCCATTGGCGACGTTAACGGCCGTTGCATGCTGGCTCATGCCGCAAGCGCTCAGGGTAGCGTGGCTCTAGCTCACATCATGGGCGAGAAGAGCAACGTGAAACTGAATATCGTGCCAAGCGCGGTATTTACCACTCCAGAGCTCGCCATGGTGGGTCTCACTGAGCAACAATGTGAAGATCAAGGCATCGAAGTTGTAACTGCAAAGTCGTTCTTCCGCAGCAACGGTAAGGCTGTTGCCATGGGCGAGACCGACGGAATGGTGAAGCTTATCGTTAGCAGCGAAGACCTCACCATCGTGGGATGCCACATCTGTGGCCCTCATGCAGCCGACCTCATTCAGGAGGCAGTGACCGCAATGAACGCAGGCATGACCGTCAAGCGCATGGCAAGCGCCATCCACGGTCACCCCACCCTTAGCGAGGTAGTCATGGCTGCCGCTCGCCAGTTCTAAAGAATTTAGAATTTACACATAACTAAAAATCCTGCTCCCCGATGTGAGCAGGATTTTTAGTTTATGTCAATGATGACAGTGGCGAGTGATAAGAGGCTGTTGCAAAACATTAAATAACGTGAGTTCGATGAATTTATCATTTGAAAATCATTGCGTTAGCAACTCCCCCTCTAAGTTAGAGGGGGTCGGGGGGAGTATGTCACCTCATTTGATAGTTATCATACTCCT
>ONEL01000004.1:136418-182496 GCA_900316835.1 uncultured Prevotellaceae bacterium
GTTTACCACCAAGCTGCGAACCCCGTTGGGGTTCTTGCATGGTGTTACTAATGATTCGGCTCTTCGAGCCTTTTGACCTCTTCGAGGTTATGACCTGGAATTTTGCAACACCCTCTCAGCTCATTTCAAGATGAGGCGGAACGACATGTCCTCGCTGGCTCCGCCATTAAACTCGATGTCGTTGAAGTCGCGCTTGGTCACTGTGCATCGCGAGGCTACTGCCGAACAGCTGCCACCACGACGAACAAGACCATAGGCGCTAGCCGTGGGCGACCCTACCGGGTCGACCTCGCCACTGGTAGCCCACGAGTAGTTGACTGAGAAATTATCGGTAGTTGCCTCAAACGCGTTACCACTCATGTCGTAGATGCCGAGTTCATTAGGAGCTTTGAGCTTCACATCTTGAACAAGGTTGCCACTATTGACCGAGTACCAAGCCACATCGTTGATATTGTTACTACCCGCATAGGTATATCCCTTGCTTTTCACACCGCCACGAGCTGCCCATTCCCATTGAGCCTCGGTGGGAAGCACGAAGTTCATCTCAGCATCCAGTGCACCGATATTGTGCAAATAATCATTTAGAGCGGTGATAAACTGTAGCACCTCGTTGTACTGCTGTCCGTTGCAAGGTTTCAAATCTCCCACCGTGGCAAAGTAGTTAAAGTTGGGGAACAAAGCTTTCCACAAAGCTTGTGTACACTCAGTCTCGGCAATGTAGAAATCGGTGAGTGTGACACTGTGAGCAGGACTCTCGGACTCGACATCGTCATTTCCCATCACAAAAGTTCCACCCTTGACATATATCATGCGCATTACCACTCCATTGACCGTAAAGTCGATATATTCAGGAGGCTCTTGCGAAGGGCCATACAGTATAATATTATAAACAGCAGTGACATCACTACCTGTGATTTCACCATCGCCATTTTGGTCCCCATTTACAATAGCGCTAGCGTCATTATAGAGGATGTAATTATAGAGAGCGGTCACGTCGCTACCCGTGCACTCGTTATCGCCGTTTACATCGCCAATCACGGCAGCAAGAGATGTCGAAAATCCCATTGTCGCCATAATTATTGCAAAAAATAATTTCCTCATCATCACTATTATCGAACGATAAATTTGCGACCATTCTGGATGTAGATGCCTGCCGGTAATGTTCCGCGCATCTCGCGACCCATGAGATTATAAACAGGGCTCTCTTTCACGATGGGATCTACTTCTAGACTAGTGATAGCCGTGTTGATTTTCACACTTGTGAGATAAATTTGATAAGCCAAGCCATTCCAAGAGAAGATACCCGTAATGTCGCATTTCTCTCCATTCTCGGGCATCACGAAATCTAGAGGCAAATAGCCAAGCATATCGTTAACGCGCACCTGCTCCCCATCGGCTTCAGCCACATAGAAACGACCATTCTTAGTTATTGACACATTTCTTAGAGAGATAAGCTTAGAGAAGTTGGCATCGTTGAGCAATTCGGGCATTGTAAACTCGGTGGGTTGCAACTCGTTGCCACGAGTCATCGTGTAGGTGTCGGCGCTAGTCAGGACATCGTTAGTAGCTTGAGGGCGTTCACGTCCAGGCACGTCGTCGCTGGGGTCATCATCGTAGTAGAACTGTCCACGTTTCACATAGATGTAGCCATTGAGTATATCCCCCCTCAGCAAATCAAGGTTTAAGCCATCAAACTCCACAGCTCCTGTCGCATCCTCAACATAGGCGGCGCTCCAGTCCACGCCATTGACTTGAGCATTGTTGAGAGCAAGCTTAGCAAGCGTACCCACCTCAAGTGCGTTGAACTCTGCAATAGAGCCCACCTCAACATAGGTAGTGGCAAGTGGAGTGTAAGTGTCATCGTTAGCGTCGTCGGTAGTAACAACCATTGTTAGCAGGAGCGACTGAGTATTATACTCGTTGGCAGCATTCTCATTATCAAAAGTGATGGCAGTGGAATTGCCAGTCCACACATAGTTATTGGCATCAAGAGATCCGTTTCCGGCTTGTGCTTCAAGGAAGAACTTATAGTTTTGCACAGTAAAAGTGATGCCAGTGATAGCACGACCTTCATCGGCTGTAATGGTGATTTTTCCGCCCACTTGCAAATAGGTCACACCAGCATTAGTGCGCCACATGCGATTAGTTTTGGCACCATCGACCGCAGTCATTACCACATCACCCTGTCGTAGCTCTTGCCCACTGATAACTCCCTTAGTGGCATCTTCCCAGTCGGCAGGAGTAGCCACTTCAAGGTTGAGGTTGTTAGCGGCAAAGTCATACACGTTTTCTTGAGTTGTGGCATTAGCAGCAAGTTGCCCGCCACACAATAGCGCAAGAGCGCCAATTTTAGTAATAAAGTTCATAAAGTTTAATAAATTTTGATATTAATATAAAGTAAAAAAAGTTGTCATATATATTAGTGCGCCATTGAAGGTTGCTGCCGTGGCATGAAGTCGGCGGTGGAATTATTAGAGTCCACCAGTTTTCCTGTAGCATCGCGCTTGCGCACTACCGACAAGCCATAGCGCGTCTTATCACTAGCAGTCTCGGCACAATAAGTCCAGCCTGAATCAAGTGTGGGCGACACCACGTTCCAAGCCCAGTCGCTTTTTATCGCCAGGTTCACCATGTCTATGACCCACGTGTTAGGAATAAAATAAGCATCGCCATTGCTCTGATAGGTTCCCCATGCGGCGTTCACGATATAGGTAAACTTGTAATAATTATCACTGATGAAGGTATCAAAATTGCTGTGTACTCTCACCAAGCCATAAGACTTATTTCCCTTGTTGTGAAGCATGGCATAACTCCACATGTCGTTGTACCACTTGATGAGATTAGGGACACCAGGATTATCTTCATCGACAAACTCGGCATTTGTGCTCTCGTCATAGAATTCAAAGTCGGCACCACTCAAGTCGAAGGAGTTAGAGTTAATCGCTGTGTGATTCTTAGCGTTGAAAGCGATGAGCAATGACTCACCTGGCTCAACCGGCACACTAGTACCAGTGCCAGGAATGAGATACATCCAGCTAATGGATATTGCCTCCCTAATCAAGTTAGGCGTTAGCTCCCACTGAGTGTCGGGCTGGAACTTCGATTCCACAATAGCTAGGCTGTCGGCATAGATGAGATGGTCGCTATTGTTAGTGATTTTAATGTATTGATCATCATTATAGGGTCGCTGAGTGGTGGGATAGGTACTCGAAGTGAAAAAGATTTCCTCAATCACTAGCCCTTCCTCGGCATTATAGTTGTTTAAAAAGAGCCTTACCATAGATGTGGCGGCATTGCCGGCAGTAACATTCACTCCACTCGCCTGCGACCTTACCATGGCTGATGTTGTGCTTTCACCCACCGTGTAATTCATTTTTCCGGTTACAGTGATGTTATATCTCCCCTCGGGGAGGACTACTGTGGTCACATAGCTATCACCATCGGGCTTAAAATCACTAATTTCGTAAGTTTTCAAGTTCTCAACATTTACAATCCACGCTGTCATTTCACTCAATTTAGGATTGCTGATATTGATGGGTAAGTCAATATAGACGCGCAAAGGGGCGTCGTTCACAATCTCCTTCTCATCACATGCGGTGAGCCCAATTAACGAAACTGCTATTATTAAAAGAATAATTTTTTTCATTGTTCAAATAAAAACATCAAGAAAATTATAAATTAACACCTATCGCAAAAATCAAACTATGTTGATATTCACGCTGTGTGCAACGAGTGAAGCCATAGCCAGCCTCCGCAAAGATAGAATAGCGCGACCTAGAAAAATGATAGTCGGTCCTGAGTCGTGCATCGGCGGTAAAATAGTCGGCACTCAAGAAGTTGAAGTTGTGAGTGAGCATGTCGATGAAGTGGGGCTCCATGTCGGCGAGTGGCAATACCAGCTTTCTACTGGTGTTGCCATAATATCCTGTGGCAGCCACAGCGGTAATTGACCACGCTCTAGCCACAGCTGCTATCACCTGCCCTTCAAGGTTGCCATAGACGCAACCATATTTCATCTCACGATGTGGGAACACAAATTCCTGGCTATTATTGCAATAGCCACACTGTGCCTTCACATTCCACTCTATCTCGCCCTGTTGATTTCCCAGCATAGCCTGCAATGATGAGTTAAAGATGTTATTCTTATACATTGTGAGATGTGCAATAACAGGATAAATTTGCGAAGATGAGGTTCCGGCAAGATGCTGGTCGCTGGTGCGACGATTATAACTAAAATTAGCCCACATAGCAAAATCAAGCCTGTTAAACTGCTGCTTATACCCTACTCTTGCTCCCCACTCCTTGTTGTAGAGAGTTGTTAATGGCAGCGAATTCAGCATTCTTGCCACACGCTTGTAGCTGTGCTGAGCAATCCCAATCGTTGAAAACACGCCACTAGCGCCAGCTGGCAATAAGTCGGCTTGCAATTTCACGCCTCCACCTTTGAAATACAGGTCATTTATATCGCCCGAGAAGCGAGTGTAGGTCGTTCCCAAGCCCATAAGTTGGAATTCAGGAATGCTTCCCAGTGGTTTATAGAAGTCAACACTATTGGTTTGGCGATAAATGTTTCCTTCCACGCCTAAAGCAAGATGATAATCGCCCACCATTGTCGATGCCCCAGCACGCAATGTGAGGTCGGAGACAATGCTTCTCATGCGCGGGTCCACCTTGCGATATTCCTGCTCAGCCCTGAACTTCAACTCACCTCCCACATGCCAGCGCTTAATAGCTCTAGAATATCCGCCCTCGAGCACATATTGCTCCCGTCGCGTATTGCCGCCCACAGTGTCGCCAAGCACATCAGGCTCAAGCAAATCATAGTCGGCAACCGAGTTCCACTTGATGCCCCGCATCTTACCAGTCATGTAAGAAGCCTTCCCCCACACGGCACTGTGTTGCGAAAGCCGCAAGAAGCTAGTAGCTTTTATTGACGCCAGCATGTGTCCTGTTCCTTTTTGCAGCACATGAGGCTTCGACTTGTTGCTCCAGTCGGTTCCAAGGCTGAACTGCGTGAGCGATGTGGCATGAGCCATCTCCATTAGTGCCGGATTATTCCATGCCGTAGCAAGCACCTCGTTCTTCAACGACAAGTGCTCAGCCACAGCAATATGCTTAGTTAGCACGCTATCGCCATCCTGCGCCCATACGGCAACAGGCAAGGCAAGAAACGCCAGTATAATAGTAATATATTTCATAGTTTCCTAATCCATTAGTATCATTTCAAGAGTGACAACAGCGTCCTGCTGACCAACAAATGAGACATATTCGCTCTGCGCCCTGAATTGTCGCATCGTCACTTGTCCACTCTCGTTTTTATACTTAACAATACCCTCAACATTAATGGAGTAAGCCCCACGCATAATGTCATTTATCATGATTGTTCCTGTTGTTTTTCCCGCATTGTTCACCACTTCTCGGCTATTGAGATTAGTCATGGTAAGAGAATACTGAATAATTTCCACCTCACCCTCGACAGGCATGGTGAGTTCTATGCCAGCCGTTGTGGTGTAGAAATCGTGGTCGCTGTGGCATGAAGCCGTCACAGCGATTATCATGCACACAAATAAGTATAGGGAAATCTTTTTCATAGTTTTATATTCATTTCTAAGCCAAAGTAGGGAGTAACATGTCGCCTGATGGTGACGCCATCTCGTTCATAACTAGGAGTGTAGTCCCATATTTTGTTACAAAACATGGCTATATTAAGATGATCATTAAAGAATTTCTTAGTAACCTTGAGATTGACATTCATTGAGAATGGCACCTTAAACAAGTCGTACATCGACTCGGTGTTATTCCTTATCAAGTAACGCAGGAAAGTGTCGTCGGCAAGCTCGGGCGTCCATGCGTGTAAATTACCATCAATGTCCATGTATCGCACTGGATAGTTGCTAATGGGGAGCCGTTGGTTGGAGGTAAACCACAAACATTGCGCCGAGATGGAGAAACCCAGTTTAAGGCGTGGAATATCGGTATCGACAGTGAAATTAGTGTTTACCGTCTCATCTACCCAACCCTCAATATCTTGATAAATCCCCACATAGGGCACTTGTTTATTACCCACCACCTGCGAGGGTCGTTCCATTAGCGAAACCGAATTACGATGAATAGTCTTAAACCAAGCCCCGGTGATGGTGAGGCGCGTGTGCAATTTTTCAAACCGCCGTGAAGCTAGGCTATACTCTATGCCCTCTTTCCTTGTTTGGCTGCCATTAGAATACTGCGTGTGCGCCACCAGTTCGTTAGTCAACTGATAGGGCAAACCGTCGATTGCCGGTGGAGCAGTGATGCTAGAGCCGTCGATGCCCGATGCGTCGTATTGCTTGTACTGATAAGGCGCATAGATTGCCACTGAGCGAAATCCCGAAGTCATATTCTCACGGAAGTAGGTAACCGACAGTCTATTGCCGGCAATGCAAATATCGGCATTCACCTCCCACTTTAAGTTCCTTGCCGCCCTTAGCTCATAATTAGTGGGATCGATAACATAGGTCATGATGTTAATGCGCTTGTAGGCTTCGACGGGATGATAGTAATTTAGCTGCACTAGGTCTACATAGCATGGCTCAGGATAAAGTTGCTCGATAGTTGGCATCTTAGTGTGATTGCCAACGCCCCCCGTCAACTTGATATAGGACACCCTATCACCAACAGTAAATTGCGGGAAAGTCCATGCCACATTAACACGAGGGTCCCAGTAGCAACGTCCATGCAAGGTGTAGTCCCCGCTAATGTTTAGTAGTTGCACTGTCCTAATGCCAGCCACCACCTCAAGCGTGTTACCTCCCAGCAAGCTGGTTTTCAAGCTTTCCTCGGCATATAGCGAGAGCGTGTGCCTGGCGGGGATATTAGCTAGGTTGCGCGGTCGGCCACTCATTCCTGGATATAATGGCCTGGTGATGTCAAATATCTGTCCATTACCATAGTTCTTATCCATGTTCCAGTCGGCACCAATCATGAGAGAGTTGCTCAGTCGTGCCGATGGCACTTGAAACCTGGCGTTAAGCTTGAGAAACATGTTAAAGGGTCGTCCTTCAACACGATGCTTAGCTGTGTAAGTGTAAGGTAAAATCACGGCATCGTTCTCACCGGTAGCGAGCGATGTGGCAGCAATCGTGGCCCGTCGCAGTTGAATCAATTTCTCCCGCTCTATCACATCACCCTCGATTGAAGTTGAGAAGGTTGCATTAAGAGTCTTAAACCATGAAGTGGAATTGACCGCCTTAAGGTTTAACGAACTTGCTAGAGCAAAACGATTATAAGCCGACTTGTAGGAATCGACAGCCCCCTCGTTGAGCTCGGGGTCGGTCTTGTCGTTATCAAACGACCCCGTGTAGTCAAAACTGGCGTTGAGCGATGATTTAATCTTGTCTCCAGTCCAAGCCTTAAGCAATCGCGACGACAAGGTGACGCGCTTGTAGTTCTCCAGCACATTGCGCGGGTCGTTGCGGGAGTCGAGATAGTCGGCATTAAAATTTAGCGAAAGCTGCTGCTGTTCCCACTGCAGACCTTTAGCGATGTAGAAGAGCACGCTAGCCATGTCGGCTTTTAGACGTGCGTCCAGGTCGTGACCACCATGCTTGCGTTCTATCTTCACCAGTCCGCTAGTGAGATCGCCATATTCCACCGAGGGAATTCCCCTAACAATCTCCACCCGCTCGATGTCGTCGGTGGAAATAGTGCGCATGTCCACACCGCGGTTAGTAAAATCTCGTTTTAGAGACTGCGAGTCGGTAGCTCCGCTCACGCTTTGCATGCCGGCATTGGTTGAGATGGGAGCTCCGTCGATGACGAAACTTGTTCCCAGCGACGATGTGCTGTAGTTGTCGCCAGCGTTTCCCGCCTCACGCAAGGCGATTGCGTTAGGACTGTTCAAGTGTGGATCGGTGGCACGCCCGCCAGGAATCAGTTCCAAGATATCGCCAAAACTTGATGGTTGCAAGTGATCCATAGCATGCCTAGCGATAATCGACGAGCTGGTGGGCCTTGTCGACTCCTGCGCCGTGACCACGACCTCACCCAGTGCGTTGAGCTGAGATTCAATATATATCACACCCTCGTGTGGAATATCATTGCTAGCAGTCACCAGTGGCTTATATCCCACAGCTTTAATTTCAATCTTAGCACCGCCGGCCGGGACGCTGACGGAGAACCTGCCGTCAATATCGGTGACAGCGACAACGGTCTTTGAGCCCACGATATTGACTGTTGCACCAATGACAGCTTCGCCATTAGCTTTATCCTTCACAAAGCCAACTACCAGATGTGCTTGCACAAAAACTGAGTGCACAAGCATCAATAACATTACAAATACTACCCTTTTAACATCCATTGTTTGCCATGATTTGAACGTGCAAAATTCGGTGTTTTCACACACCTTCACAATACCAAAAAATAGTGATATTGCATGTTCACAATAACAACAATATAGCACTTTTGCGGCGATGTAGCTCCACCGCCACCCCACCCTTGTCGAAATGGTCATGGCAGCCACTCGCCGGTTCCAACGATTGATAGCACTCTAGAAACATAAAATGTCCTCAAGGATTGAAATCTTTGAGGATAATTTCGTTCTCTATTAAGTCTAAATCATTAGTATGACTAAAGTTAGTTTCTTATATTGAATAAAACAAGAAAAAAATAAAAATTCGTTCAATACTATTGAATGAATTTACATTAATTCTTTCAGCCCCGTTGAATGGATTATTATTTTCAATTATACTAGAGATTCATTGATAACACACATGTCTTTTTCAATGTCGCAAATATAGTTGGAAAGATTTGAGAATTTATGTCCTTCACAAGATATTATTAAGAGATCAATTAAATACTATACCTGTTGTTATTTCAATGCGAACTGTGTGTTCCCTATTTTTCTTGTCACAAATGGTCTTTCCTTCACGATAAAAAGTTATGGAGGTTATGTCATTCTTTAGTTTCCATTCTTTTTTCAAATACTTGCGCAAGTCTTGTGTGTCGCCATCGGCAAAGGCCCCAAGATATACCGCTTTTTTCATATGAACGAAATTCCCATTAAGGATAATATCTTGGACGGCACTTTCTTTTTTCGTTTTTATTAAAAGGGCATCTATATCACCTCTACAAAAAAGAGTCTTTTCAATATGCACCATCTTCGCCTCGCTTATGTCATCTATTGTGATTATTGGACTGTTTGACAAAATAATAAAAACAATGCTGTCTGTTGGCATATCTTTGCTGGCTACAGGAAGCTCCTTTTGGATTACTACACCATCTATTACTAACAATGGTGGACGTTCTGGATAAAGAGGATTTGACTGGAGAGAGTCTAGTTGCTCGACATTATTCTCAGTTTCAGCCGATGACACCGATTGCGCCACCACAGTGAAGGTGCTACACCAAACCATCAGCAGCAATATAGCCAATATATGATATTTTCTTGCCATAATTCAATCTGTTTTCTGCCATCCGCAAAGATAGTAATATAATCTCAAAAAGCTGCACCTATCGGTGTCGAAAAGCTGGCTTACGCCAGATTATTATATTTTCTTGCCATAATTCAATCTTTCTCAAACTCACAAGTGAGTAGATGCCAATTTTGCACATCACTCAGCCACCTGAAAGAATCTGTTTCAGACGTTAATTCTGAAGTGCCTTTTGATTTATCCTCAGTAGAATAATATAAGTTAAAGCGATATTTCCCAGGAGTAATCTTTCTTCCGAAACTTCCCACCCATGCCATCTTCTCTGCGTTGGGGTATAATGGTGGTACTGGGTTACAGTTTAAATCTATCACACCCCCTTTGGCTCCTACATATTCTCCATCACACCACATGGAAAGTGTTCCCCATAAAAATCCTGGCAGATATTCTCCATATATTGTGTCTTGACTCTCATTTTTGACGACAAAAAGTGGTCCTTGAATCTCTCCGTTCTCACCTGTGCAATAACGAAGATATTTTATCTTAACTAATGGAGAAGGATTGGAATACTTGATTATCATGAACTGCCCAGATGTTATGGAATCTTTACTATCCCAGACATACCAGTTTTTAGGTAATTTTTGGAAATGTAGTATTGTTTCTATCTTGTATTCCTCATTTGTAAGTATGAAAGTTCTTTCTAAAGAATCTCGTCCTGATGTGTTAGAGGAGAAGATTGCAGTTATTCGATATTCGCCTAGTTGATTCAAATTATAATCCTTTTTAATTTGTCTAGTTGTATCATCAATAAGAACGACCGTATTTCCGTCAGGAAGAAGCATTCTCAATGTCCCATGCACTGTTGATTGAATGTCCTCAACAGAATAGTCAATTTGCATATTACATTGTGCTGCAGCGCTTGCAGCAAATGCAATTAATATTATGAATAACAATGGAATCTTTTTCATTTTTTCTTCTTTAAGTTGTGGAACAATGATTATGATTTGAATGCAAAGGGGGCAAAGATTATGATTTATTCAGTTGATAATGCAACTATATTTTTTATGTATATCCACCTTGCTTCAAAACTAAGTTCTTTGTTACTAAATTTATTCTTTACAATAATCTTGTGACAATTGTTTTTTAGGTTTTCAACCTGAAAGAAACAACTGCACCCATCGGTTATGTTATATTTTATGTTCTTTACTCCAATAAAATCTAACACAAATTGAATAGCATTAACTTACCGCTCTATCCATTTAGAGGGCATCTCTTTAGGTAATTCTTTTGTTTCTATAGATAATATGAGCTCAACATCTTCACCTGGAAGAACAATTAGTTTTACAATCTCTATATCCTGAAATTTTGGTATAGAGTCCTTATAAATAGCTGAGATGCAATTTGCATTTTCGAATATTTTCACATCCATAATTAAATACAATATTTAGAATAGTTAGAAAAGAATAATCTATCTCATGGCTGATACTTGAAACAATAGAGTATCTACACCAACATTATAAGAACGAGGCTCTCCATAAGTAGTTACGCCATTACCTGAAACAGGATAATATACTGAATCATTTTTTATGATAAAGACACGTTCCAATATACTCAGAGATACTGTTATTCTCTTACCATTACTGCTAATCGAAAAAGAGTTATTTAAAAAATTCATGGACTTATCTATGATAACTGAATCTCCATTTAAATTATATGCTTCAATGAATGGTGGCATGTATTCAATTGTGTCATTACCATTGACTATGGGAATGGTCCAATAGTTATAAACTTCCTTATATTTTTTCTGCACATCAATAGGTAAATCTTCAAATTTTAATATTTGCCCAACAGATTGAGGTTTGTCTGAACACCCTATTGTAAGGGCATTCAGGCAAATAACAATAATTATAATGTGAGTTCTCATTTTATTTTATCTTTAATCTTCGGAAACCACTCTTTGACATTTTTATCCCAAGTTCCCATATCAATTAGTTTCTAAAAAGGATTTTATTGGAATAAAACATTATAATATTTTCTTGCCATAATTCAATGTGTGTTCTGCCATCCGCAAAGATAGTAATATAATCTCAAAAAGCTGCACCTATCGGTGTCGAAAAGCTGGCTTACGCCAGATTATTTATATTTTCTTGCCATAATTCAATCTGTTTTCTGCCATCCGCAAAGATAGCGTTTTTTATTTAGAATCAACCAATACTGGGTAAAAACTAAATATATATCATTTTTAGGACTCTATGATGTAAAAACTCAAGAAGAAAAAATTGAAACCAAAAATATCAAAACACATCTTTTATTGAGCCTGTTTATTGCTGTAGTGAATCTCACCCCATTGATAATTAAGCATACGGCATTGGTCTCTCTTGTCAATATTGAACCAATAATCTTGCTCCATGCATGGGCAGATTGAGCCGTCTGTTTCCCAACTTACAGAATCAGTCTGGTTTGTCTTCTTGAATAGGCGTTGCGCCGTTTGGGGCTCGATAATGTAGCATAGCTTGTCATTAAGTTTGCATGCACCTACAGTTTTCTCTGGTTTGAAATTTAAACCATGGTATTCATAATGATAACTTTGTATGCTCAAGTTGGACAAGAAGGGCTCATCACAATCCAGAAGTGTGTCAGGCATCTCTCCGAACAATGGCCTATTTGAATGATAAAAAACAGTATCAGGAATGTCAGTGTATCTGATAAGATAGGCATTGCAGTTTCTCATATCAGAATCAGGCATATTCTTAACAATACTATCCAACGACATCGCTAAACTGCTGTTGACGAACTCATATAAATCAACATCAAACGAAACTTTAGTCAATTCAATCTTTTTAGATGAATGGCATCCTGTCAAGAAAATTGCGATGAAAAACAGATAAAATAGATGTTTCATAATGAATCATGAATACTAAAGATTAATATTTTATAAAAAAAGAAATTAGGAACCAGGAGTTCGAAAATTATTCTTCTTTGTCATTAATTTATAGACATATATAGAATCGGTAGTTAAAGATGAGTATTTTACATCAAGAGGAATTCTGCTATCTTCTTCTTCACATATTAAATCTCCATGTTCTGTAAAATATGCTGAATGATCACACCTCAAGACTTGTTTCCCGACAGAAAAATAATAATCATATTTGTTTAAATCCATAGATTTTAAAATGTTATATCTTTCGTTCTCTAAAGGTAAAGATAGCGGTTTCACTTAAAGAACTCTAAGGCTCACTCGGCGACCGAGTCCTTGAAAAATCTTGAAGAGGGTAGAGAGCTGGATGTCGGCATGGCCGTTCTCAACACGAGAAATGTAGCTTTTCTTCGTGCCAATTCTCTGAGCAAGTTGCTCCTGAGTGAGTCCGGCTTTGCGTCTTTCTTCCCTGAGGCGCTCACCAAGGATGAAAGCGTCACAATCGGCCTCAAATTCTACCCTTGAAGGGGTGTCGATTGAGCCAAAATCTTCTTCGATTAAATCCTCAATTGGAGTAAGGTTGCTGTTTTTCAATTCTTCACGTGTCATATTATTTCCTCCCTTTGTCATTAAAATACTCATTCATTATTCGTTTTGCTTTCTCTATCTCATTGGCTGGGGTCTTCTGTGTTTTCTTTTGAAACGCATTGAAGAGAACTACAAGGTTTCCTTCGTCAAAGCAGCAGAAAATGCGATATATGTTTCCGCTTTCTTCAACTCGGATTTCATATAGTCCAGCCACATTTTTAATTGACTTTAAATAGGTGGCGGGTATTGATTCTAAAGTCATGATATACAAGAAGATTTGGTATATCTTCTTTAATGTCTGCTGCGACAAAGTCTTCTTAAAATCAATAAAGTAGTTCTTGTAAACCACTATATGTCTCTTGTAATTCCGTTCAGCCATTATGATATATTTTTTGCAAAGTTAACTAATTAGTAAACAATATGCAAGTTTTTCAGTTATTATTTTGTCGTAATTCATTCTCTATTCTGCCATCCGCATAGAGACGAAAGGACAAGTGATTTATTAACTATTTCATCGAAACAAGTGGTATTTCGCCTTGATATTTTTTATTGATGAATAAAATGAACCGCCCATTCTCACTCCCTTGTATTGTTATGCCTTTCTTGTCTAATATATTCTCTGGATCGAATATATAATTTATAGTATCAGTCTCACAAACAGAAATAATATAATTATTCTGTTTGACTTTAAGTACTCTATTCTCTCGATCCATGAAGAATAAAGAATCTGTATTATTTAAGAAATGCAGATAATAGTCTTGATAATATATTCTATTATGTTCTGTGAAAACAGAATCCTCGTCATTAATAATAAAAACATCACAACTGTCATTTACACAAATCTTAAGCTTAACATTTGCTTCTTTGCAATACCACTCTCTTTCTGTTTTTTCTTGACAAGCTGAGAAGAATAAAAGTAGAAAGCATACTGAAATTATTATAAATTTCTTTCTCATTTTTTCTTCTTTAAGTTGTGGAACGATGGTGTTGTGGTGATGAATCAAAAATATTCGCTAACAGCAAATTCAAATTGCTGCATGAATATTTGTTTGAAAGCAAAAAGGTTGTTCTGCTCGTAGAAAATGAGCATAGCTTTTTTGTAATCAACAGAATCGACGGTTCTAAAACTCAATGGGCAGTATCCATTTGCTATGAGTATTGCGTTGCTTGTGATGCGAGCTGTCCTCTTGTTGCCATCGCTAAATGCTTGTATATAAGATAATAGGACTAGAGTCAGCAAGGCCTTCTCAAAGACATTATCCTTACCATTTATCAATTCGCATGTATCGTGAATGGCTTCACGAATTTGGAATTCATTGTCAAGCGGATGATAGTTGGTGCCTGTAATACCCACACGGCGATGACGTATGCCTTTGTCAACCGATAGATCCTTTGTAAGCAGAGCGTGTATGTCCTCAATGTGACTAAGTGATAGCAATTGCAAATAATTAGGATTATCAAGTATAAAACGCAATGCGTCTTTATGATTAAGCAGCATAATGGCCTCTTCCTTAGTCTTGCCTTCGGCAGTCTTACTCTCGCGCAGCAGGCGCTCTGTCTCAAGAAGTGAATAAGTGTTTCCTTCAATCTGTGAAGATTTCCAACTCAGGTCAATTCCTAATCGCTCCATTTCCTTCTTGTACTCATTGACGGTCATCTCGTCGACGTGCTTGCGGAACATCTGTTGGAGTTCATTCAGGTGTTTGCGCTCATCCTCGGTAAACAACTCCACTGCAGGGAGTTGATCACGTATAAGTTGGAAATTGAAGTAGGTCTGCACTTGGCGCTCGTCAACGTCTTTGGCAAAATAGGTGTCAAGGTTAAGCGGCATGAGAAGATGTGCTTGTGGCGAAAGACTATAGCGAGTAGCACGAGCTTTACCAGTTACAATAATGTCTCCATTTCCAACTAATGAGGCAATAGCTCTTTTAAGAGTTGCATCACTTCCTTCGAAAGCAATACCTCGTGCTATTTCGTCACGAGTTGATGGCTGATTGTAATGCAAATATTGAAGAATTTCTCTTGTGTCCATAATATATTAAGATTGGAATCGGCGCAAAAATAGAGAAAAAAGCTGTATTATCGGCTCAAAATGAGCCTTTTTTTTCCAATTTAAAGTTTTTTTTGAGCCGATTACTATTTAAATGGTGAACCTATGCCACCTGTTACTGTATATTTTCAACGCTAATAACTCTGTGATTATCTTTTTCATTTTTTCTTCTTTAAGTTGTGGAACGATGGTGTCGTTTTGAAAAAACAAGCAGTTTTACTCACTGTCCTTGCCTTTGACTGTAATAGGGATTGTAAACCGTGTTGTCACTGGAATAGCTCACTTAAATTTTTTGAATTCCTGGGCGAGGGTGTTGCGCAGGGTGGCGCCGTCCATTGCTAGATACTTTTCCATCGCATCGACGGTGCCGAGCGTTTCTTTATTGCGCTTGTAATAGTCGATGACTTGCAGCATCACCTCGCAGTGCATTGCCTCGTCGGTTTCTTTCACATTGAATTCGATGGCGTGCTCAGTCATTGCTGCCATGTAGGCCGCAAACAGCTCAACATGTCCCGGTATTTGATCGGCATCTAATTTAAACGTAAACTCATCGGTGTTCATCGACCACGACAGCAAGAATTGCATGACCTCCTTTTGTGTGACATCATTGATGTTGGAAGGCTGCTCAAGGTACCACTTCGCCAGTCGCAGAGCGTCGTCGCGGTGCTGGCGGCAGCCCTCGACGGTCTCTATATCTTTCTCACTCGGGATGTTAAGCACGTGGCTCTTAAACAGCTTTGTCATTACTGTTGGTGCGTCCTCGGTGGGAACGTAACGGTTCTCAGCAAACCAGTTGGCGAACTTGTTGAGTGCAGCCTCGCCTTCACTGGTGTCGGTCCAACGGTTGGTCTCCTCTTCGGCACCTGGCGACATGAGCCACATGTTGTAGGCCATCCAGTGCCCGCTCTTGATGAGCTTGCGATGGAAGTCGAGCAGCGAGAGGTTGTAGTAGCCTGGCGCCACCGAGTCGATGTGCGCGAGTGCATCTTTGCGCAAGTCGGCAATCATTGCCACGGTGAGCTTCTTGGTCTTCATGAACTCGGCAAGCACCGGCGAGCTCAGTACTCCCATTTCATACATCAGCGGGAAAGGCACCTGAATGTCGGTCGTGTCAGGGTTCATGTGGATGGTGTTGTTTTGGGTCAAAGTGACATGCGCCTTGTTTTCGTCCTCAATCTTGATATTATCTTGGAAGATGTCGTAGATGAGCTTGCCCATCTCCTCGCCACGCTCACTGCCGGGTTGCAAGTTGCACACCACCTCGCCATAGACTATCGCCCACATTGGATCGGTGGATTGGGCAAATAGCTTCGCCAGGCGATAGTAGTTGCTGGCAAAGTCGGGCTGCACTTCCACACCACGCAGGTAGCACTCAACCGCCTCGTTGTAGCGCTTGTGCATCATGTGGATATTGCCTTTCTCGAGATATAGGTAGCCCGAGCTGGGGAAGCGCTTCAACCCCTCATCATAGGTCTTCACAGCAGCCTCGGGATCGCCCAGCACGTCCTGCGCGTTTCCCACCAGCTGATAGAGCTGAGGCTCACTCTCGGGATGCTTATACAGCTTGGGGCCCTCCTTGACAATGCGCTTGAAATCGCCGGCAAGATAGTAGGCATAGAGCCGTTCATACTCAAGAATGTAGTAGTTATTATACTTCTTGCGCAAGTCGTCAAAAATCTTGATGGCATCTTTGGGCTTGCCATTGTCCATGAGGCCAATAGCCTCGTCAAGCCGCACACGGTCGTTGTCGTTGATGAGGTCGATAGACCGCTGCGCACTTGCCCCAAGCGAGCACGCCACGGCGCAGATTATAATAAAGATTTGGAGAAAGGATGTTTTCATATCGTTTTTGTTTTTAGGTCATTCCTATTATATATTCAACGTTAATAATTCGGTTATTATTATATGATTTATATATATCTGGTTGATGCATTTTTAATAGTAGCATAGAATGCCTACCGGGGAACGGCTACTTTATTGTTAATGCTAATCGGAATACCATGGCAATTTGATGGTCGATAGAGCCGGCATGATTCTTAACCGGCTCCAATGTTTGCAAAAGTATATAAAGCTCTCGCAAATCGTCATCGACCCCCACTTTAGTAAATGCACCACCTGCAATATCCACAAGCATAAATAAAGAACATCCTGCCCAAGCGCAAGCGCGCCCTGAGCAGGATGCTTATTTATTACTTGAACTGAGGAATTATCCTCATTTCACATTATTAATAGCCAAAGATTTCCTCGAGGGTGACGCGACGCACCGGGGCAATCTTTTGGAGTCGTTCCATGTCAAGCTCTTTCTCGTCACCCAAGATAAGGTAGCGATAGGGCTTGCCCGCCATTGTCTCCTTCTCGAAGTTGACAATGTCGACAAGGTCGAGCCATGGCAGTGCCTCATAGACCTTGGCGTTGATGTCATAGTCGATACCACGCTCTTGTGCGGCGATGTAGCTCCACAGCACACCTGCCCGGGTTGTGCGACTGCTAGCGAGTTTCTTGGTTAGCGATTCCTTAGCCAGGTCGAAAGCGCCCATCGACTCGGGTATGTTAGCGATGAGTTTATTAAACTCGTCAACGCAATCCATCATCTTGTCGTTTTGGGTAATAATGTAGGTGTAAACATCCTCTTTGTGACCTATGCGTGAAGGTTGGTTGTATATAGCAGCTGCTGAGTAAGCAAGTCCGCGAGCCTCACGCAGTTCCTGGAATACGATGCCGTTCATGCCTGTGCCAAAGTACTCGTTAAACATCCTGATGGTTGCGGCGTGTTCGGGTTCCCAATCACGCTCGCTGTTGTTGTATTGCACCATGTAGATGTTCTTGGCATCGTAGGGTGCTAATAAGATCTCGGTTTCCTTTGTTGGCTGCTCCATATAGTCCATGCCAAATGGCACGTCAAGAAGATTCTTTGGAGTCTTGTGAAGCTTGGATATGCTTGCCGAGAAGTCTTTCTCGCTCATAGGTCCAAAGTAGAGTATAGTGTGCTTCATGTTTCCGAGATTTTTCACCAGGTCGAGCAACTCGGCGGGATTGGTCTTGCGAAGCTGTTGTTCACTCAAAATGTTAGTGTAAGCATTGTTTGGACCATACTGTCCATAGGCCATAAGGCGTCCAAAGCACTGCTCCTGGTTGCTCTTAGCATCGGCACGAGCTTTGAGAATTTGGTCAACAAGGCGGTTATAGGCCTCGGTGTCAACTTTTGCGTTCTTACTCAGATTCTCAATCAGAGATACAGCTTGAGGCATATTCTCGCTTAGTCCACTGATGCTGACGTAAGTCTTGTTGTCATAAACACTGTAGCCCACATTGCAAGCGAGCTTGTAGAGTTTTTGCTTAAATTGCTGTGGAGTCATGGTATTGGTGCCCAGATAGTCGAGATAGTTGAATGCCAGATCATAACGCAAATCAGCGGTATTACCAAAGTCAAACATATAAACCAGAGTAAACAAATCGTCGTCGGTGTTCTGCTTGTAGAGCAGTGGTAGACCCGCCTTAGTCTCTGAAACGGTCATATCTTTCTTGAAATCCACAAAACGAGGCTGAATGGGCTCTACAGTCTCTGCCATAAGGTTCTTGACGAAGTCGCTCTGCTTGTCTCGATTGGTGGGTATGGGTGTAATCTCAGGCTTCTCAATTTTCTTGACCGAGGTGTCAACACCCTCGCGCTTGTAAACGCACACATAGTTGTTAAGCAGATGGCGATTTGCAAAATCAACTATCTGCTGCTTGGTCATCTTGCCCATTCGGTCAAGCTGGCCCACAACCTGCTCCCATTCAATGCCGTTGATAAAGGCATTAACAAGGTATCTAGCACGTGCTCCGTTGTTGTTTAAGCCTCTCAAATATTGCAGCTTGGTGTTGTTGACCACACTGACGAGCAAATCGTCGTCGAAGTCGCCATTGCGCAGCTTCTCAATCTCACCGAGCATCAGGTCACGAACATTCTCAAGACTCTGACCCTCATTGGGATAACCCATAAGCATGAGAAGTGAGTAGTCGGCCATCTCATCGGCATAGCATCCCGATGTCATAAGTTTTTGTGGCTGGTTAAGGTTGAGGTCCATAAGGCCTGCAGTACCGTTACTGAGCATTTCAGAGATTACCTCAAGGGTGTCGTTCTGCAATGAAGGTCCACCTTCGAAGCGCCATGCCAGAGTCACAAATTCTGCCTCTTGGCCAAGCACTGTGGTATCAACCGGTGCGGTGATGGGCTTGAGAGGAGCAAACTCTGGTCTCGAGAGGTTCTTGTTGGGCTGCCAGTCACCAAAGTACTTGTCAAGAGTGGCAATTACCTTGTCGGGCTCAAAATCACCAGCCATACAGATGGCTATGTTGTTGGGACAATAGTAGTTGTTGTAATAGTTCTTGATGTTGGTGATTGATGGGTTCTTAAGGTGTTCCTGGGTACCGATAGTGGTCTGAGTACCATAAGGATGAGTGGGGAATGCCTTGGCATAGAGTGCCTCCTCGAGTTTCCGCATATCCTTGGCCATGCTAATGTTCTTTTCCTCATACACGGCCTCGAGCTCGGTGTGGAAACCACGAATAACCATGTTGCGGAAGCGGTCGCTCTGGATGCGTGCCCAGCGGTCCACCTCGTTAGCAGGGATGTCCTCGGTGTAGCAAGTGACATCGGTGCTAGTGTAGGCATTAGTGCCAATGCCACCAATTCCCGCCATGAGTTTATCATACTCGTTGGGGATGTTGTATTGCGCAGCCAGTTGCGACACACTATCAATCTCATGATAGAGTTGCTTGCGACGGGCAGGATCGGTTACCTTGCGGTATTGCTCGTAGCGAGCTTCAATCTCATCGAGATAGGGAGCCTCGAGTGTGGCATCGCTTGTACCAAACTGCTTGGTACCCTTGAACATAAGATGTTCCAGGTAGTGCGCGAGTCCGGTGGTCTCGGCAGGGTCGTTGCGCGACCCTGTGCGCACTGCAATGTGCGCGGCGATGCGTGGCGAGTTGTTGTTAACACTCAGGAACACCTTCATGCCATTGCGCAGAGTGTAGCACTGAGTGTGCATGGGATCACCTTCATAGGTGACTGCCTTGGGCAGTTGAGCTTGAGCTGTGAAGCCTGCGGCAGCGATCACAGCAAGTGTAATTAATTGTTTTAGTTTCATAGAATATAACATTTATTTAGTTGGTTATTTTATAGAATCTTGTTCATGCAACCACTTTAGCAATGCGGGCAGGCACTCGTTGCTGGGCTCGGCAGTGCGAGTGCGTAGCGAGATGTGAGCCCCCATACCCCCTAGCGACTCAAACTGATAGCGAGGATTGCCAGTATAATTACCCGCTGCAGGTTTTTTGCCCTCGAAGAGAGCTATTGCTTCGGCAGTCATGTCGTCGAGTTTTAGTAACCAAGGACGCACGTCGGCATAGAACAGACGGTCGCTCTCGCTGGTTGACTGCTCCATTGCCTCAATCACCTTGCAGGCATCGTTCACCTCGCGCAACTCGTTAAGCAACGCTTTGTGGCTTGGGTTCTTGCGCTCAATCGACACATGATAACGACTTATCAGGTAACTGAGTGCATCGTGGTCGTAGTAGCGCAAATAAGGAGCAATCTTACGGAAGGCCTGTGCCCTATCCTTCCCCACAACAGCTGGAATGGCAGCCTCCCAGCTCCAGTGATTGCTGAACTGCTCATTGTTCCAAGCGTAGTTTGCCACGCTGAAGAGTGCAATCTTCGACAACTCACCTTGCTGCATGGGATTGATGATTAGCGATTGAGTTCCTTTAAGATTTTTTTCCAGATGCGAGAGATTGTTGATGTGAGTCTCGTCGCGGAAATTGGTGTAGGTGTCCATAACAAAGAGCTTGGTGTGATCCTCGTCGTTGCAAGGATAGTTCCACCACCAGCTCACTTCGCGTCCCAGCCAGTCGTGCACTATAGCCAAGTCCTCGTTGTTAGGTACCGACCACACGTTGCGGCCAGTGATATAGATATTGAGCTTCTCGGGCGTGCTCTTGAGCGATTTAAAGAACTCGCCGGCACGCTCAGTGCTCACCCACGAGAATGCATAGAGCTGTGGCACATAGTGCAGGGGCTTCACGGTGTCGGTGCCGGCAGCCCCTGGTTTGTTCCAGCGCTGGTCGATGCGATGTTGAAGTGTAGAGATGTTGCTTGCACACAATTTCATGATTGCCGGGTCGCTAGGCACACCCACATCGTCGACAAAGACTCCAAACTGCCGCACTCCCAGCGAGTGCATGCTCTCAAACTTAGCCATAATCCGGTCAAGCACATCGGTCTGGGCAGGGTCGGCAAAGGCTTTGCCTGGGTGAATCGCCCAGATAAAATTGACCTTAGTGGCATGAGCCACACTGGTGATATCGCTCATCATCTCCTGCGTGAGATAGCCAATGCGCAACTGCTCGGCACTAATGGTGGTGGGATAAGGGTCGCCCCAGTAGCGCGAGTGATAGGGGTCGCTCTTGGCGCCATACATGTAGGTATTCATCTTGTAGCGCGCCATGAATCGGAACAGGTCTTTAGTGACGGCAGCAGTGTAAGGCACTCCGTAGTAGCCCTCGATGATGCCGCGGTTCTTCACGTCGGCCCAGTCATAGATGGTGACACAATTAAGGTTGCCGGTGCCACAGTCGAGCATTTGCTCCAGCGATGCCAGGCCACAGAACACAGCATCGGTGTTCTCGCCCACTATAGTCACTTGCGCTACACCACCCTTAGCACTAAGGTTGAGAATGTGGCGGTCGAATTTTGGCTTGCTGAAAATGCTACGATCAAGCTTTGCCGCCGTAATGTTCTTATCGGCAACTCCATGAGAGCCATTAACGCCCAGCATCAGGGCTGACGTTCCCTTGCTCGCACTCTTGCCCACCTCGGCTTTAAAACCATGCTCGCCAAGCACCTGCTTGGCTCGAGCCACAGTCACCTCGTCGATGCCCGGCTCGGCAATAATAACAACCCGGCTCGTGAAGCGTGCCACTCCAGAGCCTGCCTCCTGCCGCTGTGGTACAGGATAAATTGTGTAGCCATCACTTGCGCTTGCCACCATTGCCAAGCACAATGCTACCACTAATAAAAATGTATTTTTCATCGTTGTTGATTTCATTTAGGTTACAAATTTAATTAAAATCTATTTTTCTGCAAAATTTTCAGTTGCTTTTTTTTAGAAGACAAAAATGCGATTAAGCGAGACAAAGCATGAGCTTGCTCAATGCGTTGCGAGCGTGAGCATTTTATTTAATTACGGACTAATGTTTTGTACTTTAGAGAGGATTCATTAAAGACAAAAATGCGATTAAGCGAGGCAAAGCTGAGCCCCAGCTCAAAGCCTTGCGAGCGTGAGCATTTTATCCAATTTAAAACAATTATACTATTTCTGTGAGGGGACGTTGTGCCATGCTGCGCACTCCCCTCCCTTTGGTAGTAATGGGCGCTTCGCTTAAAATTCATTAAAAATTAATATAAAATTTTTCCTCTCTCTACTATCGCTAATTTTAATTTAACCTTTAGCTCGAGGGAGTGAGCAGCATAAGTCGTGCCACCGGCACGGTGTGCGAACAGCGAACCTCCCTCAATTTTAAGTGCGAAAATCATCATTAAATAAAATATTAACAAAATTGTTAAGATTTTCTTGCATAATAAAAAAACTTGTTATAGCTTTGCGGCATGAAATTTATTAACAAATCTGTTAATAAATTTTATTTTAAAGACACTCAGCTAATAATCAACTCATTACAACATGACAAAGCACCTTAATAACAAAGAACATTCCATCCTTGAGGCAGCCCAGCAGGAGTTTCTAGAGAAAGGTTATGACGGAGCCCGCACCACATCAATAGCCCGCAATGCTGGTGTGACGCATGCTATGCTCCATTACTATTTCAAGACCAAGGAGCAACTCTTTGAGCGCATTTTCAAGGAGATTATCGGCCTGATGGGAAAAAGCTTGATAGGCGTGTTCACAGGAAGTGACAAGCCAGTGCTCGAAAGGATAAAAGACGCAATAGAATTTCACTTTAATTTCATTTGCGAAAATCCACAACTTCCCTTGTTTATAATACGTGAAGTCGCCTCACGCCCCGAGCGTTTCTCGCTTGTTAAAGAAACAATCTCGGCAGTAGCGGGAGGGCTGATGAAAGCATTGCAACAGGACTTTGACGAAGCTGCTAAAAGAGGTGAAATTGAGGAAGTGGAAGCCAGCACACTCATGCTCGACATGCTCTCGCTCAACGCATTCCCGTTCTTGATACAGCCCCTGTTTCAAGCAGCGATGGGCAACAAGCTAGGCAATGTAGACAAATTCTATGAGACCCGGAAAAAAGAAAACATTGAAATAATAATGAGAAGACTAACCCCACGCAAGTCATGAAACGAACTGTAATAATCATCATTAGTTTAGCTCTACTCACAGCCGCACATGCCCAAGTCACCCTTGAGCAATGCCACAAGCTGGCACGAGAGAACTATCCGTTAATCAAGCAGTATGCCCTCATTGAGCAAAGTAGCCAGTTCACCTTTAGCAACCTCACCCACTCATGGTTTCCACAGGTTAACTTATCGGCTCAAGCAACCTATCAGAATGAGACACCATCATTCCCCGACAAAATGAAGACAATGCTTAGCACAAGCGGTCTTGAGATGAAAGGACTTGCCCGCGACCAGTATCGTGTGCAACTGGATGTGAGTCAAAAAATCTTTGACGGAGGCAAAGCAAGTAGCCAGAGGGCTTTGACACAAGCACAAGACCTCGAGCAAAAAGCACAGACCGACGTCGACCTATATGCTCTCAACAAGCGAGTCAATGACTTGTATTTTGGAATACTGCTCATGGATGACCGCATTAAACAAACCGGCATGACACTAGAAATGCTGGGCGGCAACCTTGACAAACTACAATCGCATGTGAGGAACGGTGTAGCGACCAGTGCCGACGAGAGCCAGCTACGTGCCGAGATAATGGCGGTAGAGCAAAACAAGACCACCATGCAGTGGACCCGCAAGAGCTACCAGCACATGCTTGAAATATTGATTAACAAGTCGCTTGAGGGCGAGACTCTAGTCAAGCCACACGACATTGAGCCAGCAACCTTGACAAGCAATCGTCCCGAGCTACGGCTCATTGACGCAAAAATCAGCACCATCGAGGCTCACGAGAAAGCGATCAAAGCTTCGGTCCTGCCCGTAATCAGCGCATTTGGTCAGGCATTCTATGGCTACCCAGGCTACAACACCTTTGAGAACATGCTCAACCACAAGTGGTCACTAAATGCCATGGTGGGTGTGAGAGCGACATGGAGCCTTAGCAGTCTTTATGACCGCAAGAACAACTTGAACAAACTCACGACACAACGCCAACAGGCCGAACTTCAACGAGACGTGTTCCTGCTCAATAATAGTCTTGAGAGCAGTCGCGAGAACGATGAAATCTCACGATTGCGCGAGATTATCAAGAGCGATGCCACAATAGTAGACTTGCGTCGCGATGTGCGACGTGCCGAGGAGTCGAAGTTGCGCAACGGCGTGATTGACATTCATCGCCTCGTGGAACGCATCACCGACGAGAACACAGCCGCACAGTCGCAAATCATCCACAACATCGAATTATTAAAAACAATATATGACTTAAAAAACACTGTTAATCAATGAAAAAGATATTATTCATAATCGCAGTAGCGACACTAGCCACCTCATGCAACAATGACGACAAATGGGATGCCACAGGTACATTTGAGGCAACCGAGGTTGTGGTATCGGCACAAGGCTCGGGTGAGATTAAATCGTTCAACGTGGAAGAAGGTCAGCAAGTGGAGGCCGGTACTCAACTGGGCTACCTCGACATGACTCAACTAGAGCTACAGAAAGCCCAATTTGATGCCAATCAGGACAACTTGAACGCTACCAAATCGCAACTTGACGCCAACAAAGACCACATGAACAGTAGCAAGTTGCAAATCGATGCGACCCAAAGCGCTACCACAAGTCATGTGCTTGACCTGGAAAAGCAAGTGGCAAGTATCAAGCAGCAAATCGCTAATCTGCAAAAGGAAAAAGCCCGCTTCAGCTCAATGCTCAAGGATAATGCGGCATCGCAAAAGCAGGTAGACGACATCACCTATCAAATTCTAGTGCTCCAAAAGCAACTGGGAGCAACTCAAGAACAAATCAACTCAAGCAACCAGAGTTTTGCCAATCAGAGTAAAGGTTATAGCGCTCAAAAACAAGGTGTTGATGCTCAAATCAAGGGCGTTGAAGCACAAAAGAAAGGTCTAGATGCCCAGAAGCAAGGAATAGACGCACAAAAAGCCATTATCGACAAGCAGATGCAAAATGCCATCATCAGTTCGCCAGTGAATGGTACCATCTTGACAAAATATGCGCAAATGGGAGAATTTGCCACCACAGGCAAGCCCCTATTTAAAGTTGCCGACCTGAGCACAGTGTACCTGCGCGCCTATTTTACCAGTGACCAGTTGAGCGACATTAAACTTGGGCAACAGGTAAAAGTAGTTGCCGACTTTGGTGGCGGCAAAACACGCGACTACACCGGCAAAGTGACATGGATATCAAGCGAGAGTGAGTTTACCCCTAAGAGTATCCAGACCAAGGACACACGCGCTAATCTTGTGTATGCAGTAAAAATCGCCGTGCGCAACGACGGTTACCTAAAGTTAGGCCTAGCCGGCAATGTCATTCTCAAATAATAACATGAGTACAAATCCTTTAGCAATCGAAGTCAATAATATCAGCAAGAGCTATGGCACAATCATGGCTCTCGATAACGTGTCGCTCAGTGTGAAACGTGGCGAGATATTCGGCCTTATTGGTCCTGATGGCGCTGGAAAAACCACATTATTCAAAATACTTGTCACCCTGCTCAACGCCGATGCCGGCACAGCCCTGGTGGATGGCCTAGATGTTGTAAAAGACTATCGCAAAATTCGCTCACGCGTGGGCTACATGCCTGGCAAGTTCTCACTCTATCCCGACCTCAGCATTGAGGAGAACATGGAGTTCTTTGCCACACTCTTTGGCGTCACCGTTGAGCAGAACTACGACCTTGTGGCTCCCATCTACAAGCAGATAGAACCATTCAAGAAACGTAGGGCTGGACGCTTGTCGGGGGGCATGAAACAAAAGCTTGCGCTTAGCTGCGCGCTGATTCACAAGCCCTCGGTCCTATTCCTCGACGAGCCCACAACCGGCGTAGACTCTGTGTCGCGCAGCGAGTTTTGGGACATGCTCCATGGCCTGAAACAGCAAGGCCTGTCGATACTGGTTTCCACCCCCTACATGGATGAAGCCAGCCGCTGCGACCACATTGCGCTGTGCAATAGTGGTCATGTGCTTGACATCGACACTCCTCAACACATGGTCGAGAAATTTGACGGCGCACTCTATGCTATCAAGTCGAGCCACATGTTCAAATTGCTAAAGGACCTGCGTTCGCTCAACACAGTTTCTAACTGTTACACCGCAGGCGAATATCACCACCTGCTTGCCGGCAACAGCTTTGATGCCAAGCAACTGGTACAGAAGCTAACCACCCAAGGCCATAAAGACGTGGAACTCAAAGGCATTGTGCCCGACATTGAAGATGTGTTTATCAAACTATTGAGCAATGAAAGCTAACGACACAACACAATATATTATACAGGTAAAAGAACTCACCAAGCAATTTGGGACGTTTACCGCAGTCGACCACATTAGTTTCAACGTGAAATGTGGTGAGATTTTTGGGTTCCTTGGCGCTAATGGCGCCGGCAAGACCACAGCCATGCGCATGTTGTGCGGCTTGAGCTACCCCACTAGCGGTAGTGGCACCGTCGCGGGATTTGACGTGGTGAAAGAGGGTGAGAAAATCAAGCGCCACATTGGCTACATGAGTCAGCGTTTCTCGCTCTACGACGACCTCACCGTGATGGAAAACATGGAACTCTTTGGTGGTATCTATGGTGTGAAAAGTAGGCCACTGCGAGAGCGTGCCACCTCCATGCTTGAGCGCCTTGACTTCCAGGGAGAGAAAGACACGCTTGTGGGTTCCCTGCCACTGGGCTGGAAACAGAAGCTAGCCTTTGTGGTAGCCACCCTGCACCAGCCCGATATCGTTTTTCTCGACGAGCCCACCGGCGGTGTTGACCCCATTACCCGTCGTCAGTTTTGGGAGATGATTTACGAAGCATCGAGCCAGGGCACCACAATCTTTGTCACCACTCACTACATGGACGAGGCCGAGTATTGCCACCGAGTGTCGATGATGGTAGATGGCAAAATCAAAGCCCTTGACAGCCCTCAAAACCTAAAAAAACAGTTTGACGCCACATCAATGGACGAGGTGTTCCGCACCATTGCCCGCGGCGCGCAACGAGGAGACTAAAAACAATGCATAACGCGCAATCAACTAATAACGAACTCAAATGAGAGGATTTCTAAAATTTGTCAAGAAGGAGACGCTTCACATCTTGCGCGATAGCCGCACAATGCTCATTGCACTGCTCATGCCTGTGGTGCAAATCCTGCTATTTGGCTTCGCTATCTCCACCGAGGTAAACAATGTGAACGTGGCAGTTGTTGTGCCCAAGTGGAGCGAAGATATAAGGCAATGCGTCACTAAGCTTGCTGCTAACCCTTATACCACCTACAAGGGCTCTATTGCCGAGCATGATATTGATCGATATTTGCGCTCGGGGCACGCCGATGCCATAGTGTTCTTTGCGCACGACTATGACAACATCATCCAGCAATGGAAAACAAATGCCACCGGCAACCCCTCAAAGCAATTCATAATGGATGCCAGCAACACCAACGTTGCTCAAGCGGGAGCTGGCTACCTTAGCAACATACTGACAGGTGAGCTCCAACAAAGTGCCAGCCTGGTAGAGACACACATGCTCTTCAATCCGCAAATGAAAAGTGCCTTTAATTTCGTACCAGGCATCATGGGCATGGTGTTCATCCTGATATGCGCCATTTTAACGTCGGTATCGATAGTGCGAGAAAAAGAAACCGGCACCATGGATGTGCTACTCGTGTCACCAGTGCGACCACTTAATATAATCCTTGCCAAACTTGTCCCCTACTTCGCACTATCGTGTATTAACCTCACGTCGATACTGCTACTTGCCCACTACATGCTAGAAATTCCCCTCACTGGCAACTTGGCTTCAATAATAATAGTATCACTCGTGTATCTAGTGCTGTCGCTATCGCTAGGACTGCTGGTGTCGACTGTCGCCAAGACCCAAGTGGTGGCATTGCTGGTGTCGGCAGCCGTGATGCTCATGCCCATTGTTATGCTCTCGGGAATGATGTTCCCCATCGAGAACATGCCCGCCGTGCTTCAACCGGTGTCGGCAATAGTACCAGCCAGGTGGTATATTGACGCCATGCGCAAGCTCATGATACAAGGAGCCCCCTTCGGCCTGATAATGAAAGACTTTGTTATCTTAGTTGTCATGACATTAGGCTTGCTTACCGTTGCTCTAAAGAATTTTAAAGACAAACTTGAATAACCCCCATTGCCATGTCGACATTAAAAGTCCTTATAAAGAAAGAGGTTCTACAGTTCAAGCGTAATAGTTTCCTGCCACGCCTAGTAGTAGCATTTCCCATTGTGATAATGCTTGTTCTTCCATGGGTAACCACTATGGACGTTAGGCACGTAAAGGTGAGCGTTGTTGACAATGACCACTCACAATTTTCACAACGCATCATCGGCAAGATTCAAGCTAGTGAATACTTGTCGCTACACAGCGTGTCGTCGAGTTTCGACCTCTCGCTCAGGAGCCTTGAAGATGGTGAAGTGGATGCAATACTTGAAGTGCCACATGACTTTGAAAAGTCGATTGCCACAGGATTTCCCAAGAAAGTGAGCATCAGTGCCAACAGCGTTAATGCCACAAAGGGTAGCTTGGGAACACAATATTTAGCTCAAACCCTAGCCAGTGGCATTAACGAGTTGCGTTCAAGCATATCGCCCACGCGCCATAGCGACCTTTTTGTTATCCAAAACCGCTATAATCCCACTCTTGAATATCGCAACTTCATGATTCCAGCCCTGCTTGCCATTCTCATGATTATCATCACGGGTTTCTTGCCTGCCCTCAACCTTGTGGGAGAAAAAGAGGCTGGCACCATTGAGCAAATCAACGTAACACCTGTTAATCGCTTCACCTTCACCCTTGCCAAGCTCATCGTTTACTGGATTGCCGGGCTTATTGTCATTACCATAGCACTTGTGGTGGCTTGGCTCGTGTATGGCCTCACATCAGTAGGCAACCTGCTCACCATCTATGCCGGGGCATTCTTGTTCATACTGACAATCTCGGGGTTTGGCATAATTGCCTCCAATCTATCCTCGACCATGCAACAAGCCATCTTTTTCATGTTCTTTTTTGTAATGGTGTTCATGCTCATGAGTGGATTGCTAACCCCCATTGAGTCGATGCCGCAATGGGCTCAGTGTGTAACCTATGCGCTTCCCCCACGCTACTTCATTACCATCTTGCGCTCGGTGTTCTTGAAGGGCGCCACATTCTACGACATGCGTTTCAATTTCCTTGCCCTGGCAGTGCTTGCTGTAATCATGAATCTGGGCGCAGCACTTACCTACAAAAAGCGTAGCTCATGAGGAAAAAAATGCTATAGTTGCGTGATTTCCACTAATTTTATGTATTTTTGTAGCCTAACTAAATATTCTATAACATTATAATTATGTCACGCAAGAGTTTAAACCGACGAGAGTTTTTAAAGAAGCTAGGCATTGGCACTGGCTCGGCAATGGCACTGATGGCGCTTGAACCGCTCAACAGCTTAGCCCAAAACAATAATAAAGATAACAGCGGCAACCACATGACCTACCGCACTCAGCACGGCACTGGCGAGAAGGTATCGCTGCTGGGATTTGGCATGATGCGCTTGCCTCGCGACAATCAGGAACTTGTCAATCAACTTGTTGACTATGCTATTGAGCATGGAGTCAACTACTTTGACACAGCACCCATGTATGGTCGCGGACTCAACGAGGGTATCACAGGCGCCGCACTAAGCCGCCACCCACGTGACAAGTATTTTGTTGCCACCAAGATGTCGAACTATGACGAGAAATACTGGACTCTCGATAGTGCCAAGGAAATGTATGAGAACTCGTTCAAGCAACTGCGCGTCGACTACATCGATTACTACCTCATGCACGGTGTGGGGCAAGGCGGCATGGAACAGCTCGAGAAGAGATTCCTGAATAACGGCTTGCTCGACTTCCTCGTGAAGGAACGTGAGGCTGGACGAATCAGGCATCTGGGATTCTCATATCATGGCGACGTGCGCGTCTTTGACTGGCTCATCAACCACAACAACGACTATCACTGGGACTTCGTCCAGATTCAGATGAACTTCCTCGACTGGCGACACGCCTCGTTGCAGAAGGGTGGATGGAAAGAGGATGCCGATGCCGAGTATCTATATAACAAACTTGAGAAAGCTGGTATCCAAGCTGTGATTATGGAGCCATTTCGTGGCGGTGCCTTGTCGAAGATGCCCGAGGACTGCGTGGCACAACTAAAGGCTATGCATCCAGGCGACAGCGTGGCGCGATGGGCATTTCGCTGGGTAAGCTCTCACCCCAACATTCTCACCACCTTGAGTGGCATGAACGTAATGGAGCACCTGGTGGAGAACGTAGCAACCCACTCGCCGCTAGAGCCGTGCACTCCCGCCGAGAACGAATTGCTTGAGAAGATTGCCGACATCATGCAAGGCATCCCCACTGTGCCTTGCACAACGTGCGCTTACTGCATGCCATGCCCCTACGGCGTGGACATTCCCGGTAACTTCACTTTTTACAACAACGCACTAAACAACAACCTGTTGCCACACAAGAGCGACCCTGACTATGCCACCAAGCAGGCACAATTTGTCAATGATTATTTCAAGGCTATTCCTGTAGCAGCCCGAGCCAACCAGTGCCTGGACTGTGAGGAATGCCTCAAGAAATGCCCTCAAGGCATCCGCATCCCAAATCAGCTAAGTCGCATCAACAGCGTGTTACGAGGCAGGTAAACATATTACTCACCTCATAAATATATCTACTAATTAAAAACAATGCATAAAAATTGCAATTTTTATGCATTGTTTTTTTTATCATCACTATTTTTGTAACTTTGCATCCAAAACAAAGTGATTATTATCATTTTGCCATCACATAATCAATCCTATTCTTTATTATTTATGAAACGTTTTTCATTACTTTTTCTCTCATTATTCCTGCTTGCCACTGCATTGAATGCAAAGCAAGTAGACCTGGCCGATGCACAAAACATCGCCATGGGAATATGTTGGTCCCATCTACTACCGCATCATGGAGAATGGCAATAACCGCCTTAAAGGTAATAGCGAGGTTGTGAAGATTGCAGCCGGTGAGACTCGCACAATCAACTTCAAGACAGTATTTGAAGGTCTGCCCGATACTGAATATAACTTCAACGTTTATCCCGTCAAGGGCGATGAAAGCTTGACAAATGCTAAATTCCAACTAAAAATTGACGCAACTGCCATCGACGAAATCACCGTCGAAGGTAACCACAATGTGCGTTACGTGAATCCCATGGGTCAAGTTAGCAACACCCCATTCAAGGGTATCAATATCGTGATTGACGGCGACAAGGTTTACAAGGTAATTAAGTAAGCCACGTTAAAGTTTGAATAATTTAAGCACCATTTTGCCACATGCAAAATGGTGCTTATTATATATTTATGGTATATATCTTAAAGACTACTCTGATACCAGTGGTAGAGTGCGGGAACACCGTCTTCTATCTCCATAGTGTGACGCCAGCCCAGAGAGTGAAGTTTGGAGACGTCGGTGAGTTTGCGCAGAGTGCCATCGGGCTTGGTGCTGTCCCACTCGATGTTGCCGTGATACCCCACAGTGCTCTTGACCAGCTCGGCTAGCTGCCTGATGGTTATTTCCTTACCGCTGCCAATGTTGATGTGGCAGTTGCGCACCTCGGCGCTGGTGCCACGCACGTCCTCGAAGTTAATGTGCTCAAGGCAGTAAACGCTGGCATCGGCCATGTCCTCACTCCACAGGAACTCGCGAATGGGCGCTCCCGTGCCCCACAACTGCAATCGCTCGCTATTGATACCATAATGGTTGAGCACTGCTTCTATTTCCTGTTGTGTCGCATTACCATCAATGCCTTCAACAGGGCGACGATTAAGGTCGGAGCTGATGCCCTCCCAGTTGCCTTCATTTAGCATCTTTGCCAGGTGCATCTTGCGAATCATTGCCGGCATCACGTGGCTGGTCTCAAGATTGAAGTTGTCGTTAGGTCCATAGAGATTAGTGGGCATCACAGCAATGTAGTTGGTACCATATTGCAGGTTGAAACTCTCGCACATCTTCATGCCGGCAATCTTAGCGATGGCATAGGGCTCGTTAGTGTATTCCAGCGGTGCTGTAAGCAATGCTGTCTCGGGGATGGGCTGCGGAGCCTCGCGAGGATAGATGCAAGTGCTCCCCAAGAAAAGCAATTTTTTCACTCCATGCCGCCAGCTCTCCCCTATCACGTTTTGCTGAATTGCGAGATTTTGATATATGAAATCGGCACGATACTTGAGATTGGCCATGATACCACCCACATGAGCCGCGGCGAGAACCACATACTCAGGTTGCTCATCGTCGAAGAAGCGATGCACCGCCACCGCATCCATCAGGTCAAGCTCGCTGTGAGTGCGCCCAATGAGATTAGTGTAACCTTTAGTTTCTAGATTTTTCCATATAGCCGACCCCACCAGTCCACGATGGCCGGCAACATATATTTTAGAGTTTTTCTCCATTTTGCTTAATTAAACTGTGATTCGAGTTTTCAAATATTCGAGTTTTCGATTATTCGATTATTCGAGTAATTGAGTTTAGGAATTATTAATTACAGGTGATAAACCTTCTTGACGTGTTGCAAGTCGTGGTCGACCATTAGGCGCACGAGCTGCTCAAAAGAGGTTTTGTGTGGATTCCAGCCCAGCTGTGTGCGAGCCTTAGTGGGGTTGCCAAGCAACTGGTCCACCTCGGCAGGACGGAAATATTTCTTATCAACTTCCACAATCACCTTGCCTGTGGCAGTGTCGATTCCTTTCTCGTCGAGCCCCTCGCCTTGCCACTCCAGCTCAATGCCGGCATAGCGGAAAGCAAGTGTACAAAATTCACGCACCGAGTGGAACTCACCGGTGGCAATCACAAAGTCGTCGGGCACGGGCTGTTGCAATATTAGCCACATGCACTCCACATAGTCTCGCGCATAGCCCCAGTCGCGCTTAGCGTTGAGGTTGCCCAAATATAATTTCTCTTGCAAGCCATTCACAATGCGTGCAGCCGCAAAGGTTATCTTGCGAGTAACGAAGTTCTCGCCACGTCGCTCGCTCTCGTGGTTGAAGAGAATGCCATTGGCTGTATACATCCCATAGCTCTCGCGATAGTTTTTCATAATCCAGTAGCTATAGAGCTTTGCCACTGCATAGGGGCTACGAGGGTAAAATGGAGTTGTCTCGCTCTGAGGCACTTCTTGCACCTTGCCATAGAGCTCGCTGGTGCTTGCCTGGTAAACCTTAGTTAGCTTCTCGCGATGGGTGATGCGAACAGCTTCCAGCAAGCGCAGTGTACCCACGGCGTCGGCCTCGGCGGTATATTCAGGCACGTCAAACGACACCTTCACGTGGCTCTGCGCCGCGAGATTATAAATCTCGTCGGGCTTGAGAGTCTCGATGAGGCGGATGAGCGAACTCGAGTCGGTCATGTCGCCATAGTGCAGATTAATGAGCCGTTGCTGGCGCATGTCACGCACCCACTCGTCGAGATATAAATGCTCGATGCGAGCAGTGTTGAATGAGCTGCTGCGACGAATGATGCCATGCACTTCATAGCCCTTCTCAAGCAAGAACTCGGCAAGAAAACTGCCATCTTGTCCTGTAATGCCAGTTATTAACGCTACCTTTTGATTATTTTCGTTCATTTTACCCTAGTTTTGTTTTAACCTACAAAGGTACGCACATTTTTTGAAAATAGCGCAAATAATACATTTTATTATTTCTCTTTAGGGATTTTCTCCAGTAAGGAGGGATGAATATCGGTTGTGACGACGGCGACTAGGCCTTTAATGCTCACTGCCACGCGACTGTTACCCTTGACACGTTGCAGCACACCCTCGGCGCCCTCGAATGGTCCTCCCAGGATGCGCACACGATCGCCACGTGTGAACTGCCCCGGCTTGGGTGTGATATAAACCAGTTGTTCATCGTAGGTTCCCGCCACAGCGATGAAGTTTTGCATGTCTTTCTCGGGCACTACCACCGGTTTCTTGGTTGCGGGATTCATGATGTAACGAATAGGCATCCTGGTAGTTGCCTTATACTCCTTCATCACCGAGGGCTCGATGTGGAAGAAGATGAGATTGTGAATGGTGGGTACTAGCTTCTTTACACGTCGCCCGCGCCTAGTGCCCATCACATATTTCATGGGAATGAAACTCTCAATGCCACGCAAGTCAAGGTCGTCCTTCACCTTCATCTCGCGATTGAAAGTGACTCGGATAGCGTACCACACCTTGGCTTCGTGCTCGGGAGCTTGACTAACTGGGTTAATTCTCTCTTCTTGGCTCATTACAATAGTGTATTTCTCCACAAAAATAAAATCAGTTTTTCAATTTGCAAAATTTTCTTGTAAAAATCACTTGCAAGAGTAAAGTATTATAACGAAATTTGCAAAAACAAACGATTCGTTTAATATCTCTTTTAGATTATGAATTACAAGAAAGCGTTTGACACCATGGTTAGCGAGACGGCAAAGTATCTTAGTGGAAATGGTCTCAAAACAATGATACTGGGTCTCTCGGGTGGTCTTGACTCCACAGTGACGGCAGCCATCTGCCATGAAGTAGTGAACCGGTATCCCGAGCATCAGTTTAAGTTTATTGGGGTGAGCATGCCTTGCACGTCTAACTCGGTCGAGGAGAATGACTCGGCGAGCATGGCAATGAAAGCCTTTTGCGACGAGTGCTGGGTTGAGAACCTGCAAGCCCAGTACCTGCTGTTGAAGGCCACATGCGAGCAGCGCTACCCTTCCACTCCCATCTCGCAAGGAAACATCAAAGCCCGCCTGCGCATGATATATCTTTACAATCTCGCCTCGGTAACAGGAGGCTTGGTAATGGACACTGACAACCTCACCGAGCACAACCTGGGATTTTGGACAATACACGGCGACGTTGCCGACTATAATCCCATAGGCGGACTGTGGAAGCACGAAGTGTATGAGTTGTGCAAGTACATCTTCACCGAGTGTTATCCTCAAGAAAGTGACCCACGTCACCAAGCTCTGCAAGCTGCCTATGATATCATGCCTACCGACGGCAATGGCGTGGCTGCTGGTGGCGACATGGCTCAGATAGCCCCAGGCCACACCTACGAGGATGTTGACGACATCCTCAACACCTACTTGCAGCATGGCGACGATGAGCAGCACATGAAGCGCCTCATTGATGCCTATAGCGCCGAGACCGTTGAGCGCGTGCTCAACAGGCATCGCCGCTCGGAATTCAAGCGCAAGCGCATGCCACTGGTTATTGAGCGTTCGCTCTATGACTGCTAAATCGCATGTAATCAGAGAATTGATATGTTTTATATCTAAGAAATCCTGCGAACTTAACATCTAGGTTGATGGGAAAGGGAAAGATAAAGAAATCTTACAATCAATTTAAGCAATGGCAACGCAACTCATTGCTCCACGTCACATCAACCCCCAGTAGCGCTACTCATCACTGCCATTGTTGCGAGAACGACTATACCGGCAACTACTGCCCCACCTGCGGGCAACGTGCCGGAGTAAAGCACCTCACATGGAATAATGTGCGCAGTGGCGTCATGGATGTGTGGGGAGTGGGGTCTCGTTCCCTCCCTTACACATTGTGGCAACTATTACTGCGCCCTGGTTATCTAATTGCCGACTATATAAACGGTCGTCGCCAAGTGAGTTTTCCACCTGTGAAGATGCTTGTGATTGTGGCACTGATTGTATTTCTCCTTAATAGCCTAATTAATCCCAACGACTTCACAACAACTGATAACAACACCGACTTCAAATTATTCTTTCGCTTTCTCAATTGGCTCTCTCATCACTACGACTGGGCAGCGATGTTTTTCTGCTCATTTCTTATCATTCCCACTCACCTAATCTTTCGTCATTCACCATGCTGTTCACATCACACCCTGCCCGAAGGGTTCTTTATTCAAGTGTTTAATGCCACGCAAATAATAATTATCACAATTCTGCCAGTTATAATTGGAGCTTTTATCAAGGGGGATCCTGATTGGTTTTATATCATCTGGGGTATTATTATTATCTTTTTTATATATCGCACCTATCTACAACTATTCGGCTACAGCTACTGGGGCACACTGTGGCGACTGGTAATGGTGCTTGTGGCAGGTTTCATGACAATGGATATAATTATCATTTTGTCATTCAGCGTTTATTTAGCCAATGAACACGACTGGATGCGCTTCAAGCACTTATTACTCATTAACTTGCCCAAGTATTCATTATTTTTGGCATTGCCCATGCTGCTAAGCGCATGGATTAATAATCGTAGCGCAAAGAACAAGAACAAGGACGACCAGTAAAGAGCCACACAAGGACTCCTCCTGATGCCAACAATAGACAACGAGAACACTTGTCGGCAGTGGATATATTACAATTTATCGTGCTACTCGTCGTAGACGTAGTCGAGAAAATCGTGCAGGGGTTTTAGTGTGTGGAAGTCGTCATTAACACGTTGCACCCAGTCGTCGCAGTGGTAGTAGGACTCATCAACATGTTTCATCAATATGTACTCCTTGCGCTTGAGGTATTCGCCCAAAGGATGATCCTTGGGGAACTCGCGTGGCACATTTTTCAGGGTTTCTCCCTCAAAGTGGAAGCCCGATGCCTTGAGTTGCTTGTCGTTTATTAGCTTGGTAAACTCCTCGGGCTCGGCATCAATGAGACGGCGCAAGGCGTCGAGCTTGTCCTTGGCTGGCCACCACACTCCCCCACACAGCATCAAGTTGCCGGGCTCGAAGTGCAGATAATAGCCACTTGAGACGCAATGTCGCCCACCACGCCCGATGACCGCGCTAAAGTATTGCTTGTAGGGTCGCTTGTCGTGTGAGAAGCGAATGTCGCGATAGATGCGATAAACTGCTTGCTTGACATCAAGGCCACGTGCTTTCTCGTCCCACCCGGCCATGAGCGAGATCAGTCGCTCAATGTCTTGCTCCCAAGCCTTGCGCAGTGGGTCGAAAAGTTCTTCTTTATGGGCCTTGAACCAAGTCCTGTCGTTGTTGGCAGCCAATAGTCTCAGGAAAGCCAACACATCTTTTATATTGCTTTGTGAAGTCATTTTTCTTACTTTTTTTACGCCACAAAATTAATTAAATATTTTAATTTTCGCATTCCATTAATCTTGAAAAAACGGTTATTCTTCTATGATAATTAAGATATTAGTATATTATTAAGTTTTTACCCCCCCAAAAAAAGGGAAGAAATAAACCAAGAAAACTTTTGGAGTTTTAAAAGTTTTTTACGTACTTTGCACCCAAATTAAATAGAAGTTTAAATTACTACTATTGTAAATGGATTTAAGAGAGAAAATTTTAAGAACTTCAATGGACTTGATGATGCGCATTGGTCCGCAGTCGGTAACCATGGACATGGTGGCTCGCGACTGTGGCATTTCAAAGCGCACGCTGTATGAGACATTCCCTAACAAGCACGACCTGATATGCGATGTCATTAAGTTTAACCAAGAAGCGTCGAACGCAAAATTTGTCGAAATCTTTGAACAGTCGTCTAATAGTTTTGAGGCCCTGATGGGTGTCTACACTGTTGCCCGTGATTTCATCCAAAAGACGTCGCAGGTGTTTCTTACCGACATCAAGCGATTGTATCCTGAGGCTTTTAACGAGTACAAAAACCAGGAAATCAGTCACATCTTGTCGCTTGCCAAGATTATTAGACAAGCCAAGGATGAGGGCTTGGCATTACCCGGCATTAAATGCAAGATTGCCGCATTCCTGCTCACTAACAACATGAAGAACTTGCACAACATGCAAGATTTCCCATTTCCTGAATACACAGCCGCCGAGGTCTTTGACGGCGCATTCCTTAATTTCATGCGTGGCATCGCCACCACCAAGGGGCAGGAAATCATTGAAGACTACGTAGTGAAAAATCTCATCAACAAAGAAAATTAACAAACACAATATTTATATGCACAACTTATCATTTTTCAAGAACATGCTCGCAGTTGTTGTGACCGTTACTTGCACGCTTGCTCTCAACGCCGAGCCAGTGAAGGTCACGCTCGACGACTGCATTCGCATCGCATTGAGCGACAACCCCTCGATTATTGTCGCCGACATGGAGATTCAACGAGTAGACTACTCCAAGAAAGAAACGCTAGGACAGTTGTTCCCGCAAGTAAACTTTACCGCCAATTACTCTCGCACCCTTGCCAAGCAAACGATGGTGATGATGGACCAGTCGTTCAAGGTGGGTACCGACAATCAGCACAGCGTGGGCTTCTCAGGCTCACTGCCCATTATCGTCCCCGCCTTGTGGAAGTCGATAAAGCTGAGCGACAATCAAATTTTGCAGCACATTGAGCAAGCCCGCTCATCGCGCCTGTCGCTGGTTAATCAGGTAAAGAATGCCTACTATGCCCTGTTGCTGGCATGCGACTCGAAGCGAGTGATTGAAGCCAACCATGAGACGGCACTTTTCACCGCCGACATGTACAAGAAGCAGTTTGAGATAGGAACCGCCACCGAATATGACATGACCCGCGCCACCGTTGCCGCTACCACTCTTGAGCCATCAATACTTGAGGCACAAAACTCTATTGACGCTCTCAAGCTCCAGCTCAAGGTTCTCATGGGCATGGATGCTGGAGTGGATATCGAGCCCGTTGAGACCCTCGACAGCTACAAGAGCATGATGTATGAAAATGCCATGAACGTTGATACATCTCTTGTTAATAACACTAATATCAGGCAACTTGACTTGCAGACCGACTACCTCAAGCAGGCCCTGAAGGTGCAAAAGATGTCGTGGGCACCAACACTCTCAGGCACCATCAACTACATGTGGAACTCCATGAGCAATGGCAGTCCTTTCAAGAACTTCAACTGGAACCCCTATTCACAAGCAGGCCTAGCCTTGACTTGGAATCTGTTCTCAGGCGGCCAGCGCTACTACAAGCAAAAACAAGCCGAGATTGCAGTGCGTGAGATGAAATGGCAACGCGAGAACTTGGCACGTAGCCTAAACTCACAAGTAGAAACTCAAATTAATAATATCAATAGCGACATAAAGCAAATTGAGAGCAACGCAGCCAGCGTGGCGCTTGCTGAGAAAGCCGACCGCATCATGCAAGAAAGCTTCAAACTGGGAGTGGGTACATTCCTGCAAATCCAGGACACTCAAAATGCCCTGCTAGGGGCTCGCTTGAGCTACTACCAGGCCATCTACAACCTGCTAGTGTCGCAAAGCGACCTAGAACTCATGCTAGGCAATGCGCCATTAAACAAATATGGAGTTAGCGAAGAAATCTATAAAACAAAATAATAACGATGAAAAATTTAAAATCCTTTTCAACATTAGTTTTGATTGCAGCCTTGATGGCTTCATGCTCAGGCAAGAACGATAAGAAAGGCCTTCAAAACAACGATGAGACACCCATTGTGCAAGTGCAAAGCGTCTATGCCGAGAATGTAGCCGAGACAAGTGAATACTCGGCAACGGTCGAGGCCTTTAAGACCAACTACATCACCTCGTCAACCGGCAACCGTATCAAGAACATTCTTGTGGATGTGGGCAGCAGAGTGGGAGCTGGGCAGGCTGTAGTAATTCTCGACAACGTGTCGGCAGTGAACCAGCAGAGCGCCATTGCAGGCCAGCAAGCTAGTGTTGCCAACCAAGATGCGGCACTTGCCAGCCAAGAGGCTTCGCTAAAGAGCGAGGAAATTAATCTCGCCCGCCAAAAGAAAGACCTTGACCGCGCTAAAGAGCTCGTGAGAATAGGTGGTGGAACGCAGCAGACAGTAGACCAGTTGCAAGCTGCCTATGATGCGGCACAAGAGGCGTTGAAGGCACGCAAGCGCGCTCTCGAAGCCAGCCGCACCTCACTCAATGCCAGCCGCACCTCACTGGGGGCTAGCCAGCGTTCTATGCAGACTGTTCAGGAGAACACCATCCTTCGTAGCCCCATCAGTGGCGTTGTTACAGCTCGCAACTACGATGCCGGCGACCTTCCTGGTGGTCCTATCCTCACCATCCAGCAGATGAACCCTCTCAAGGTTGTTGTCAACGTTAATGAGGAAGAGTTCCCCAAGGTGAGAATAGGTATGCCCGTGAGCATCACCTTCGACGCTGTTCCTGGCGAGACCTTCAATGGCTCGGTTTATACCATTAACCCTGAGATTGACCAAGCCACCCGCACCTTTAAGGTAGAAGTCACCATTAGCAATGGTGCCGGAAAGGTTAGCGCTGGTATGTTTGCCCGTGTTAAATTTAACTATGGTATGGTCAACCACATTGTTGTTCCCGACCGTGCCGTTGTTAAGATGCAAGGAGCCGGCACCCGCTATGTCTTTGTTTATAACCCTAACGGTACCGTGCGCTATGTTGAGGTTAAACTCGGTCAGCGCCTTGGCGACCGCTATGAGATTTTGAGTGGTTTGAGCAGTGGCGACCGCGTTGTTATCGCAGGACAGTCACGCCTCACCGATGGCACAAAAGTGCAGCTTCAAGAGCAACAATCGGCTAAGAAATAAATCTCAACATCTACAAAAATATTCACTCATTAAATAAATAAAAAACAATATTAGAAAATGAGTCTTTATTCCAGTTCGGTGAAACGTCCTGTAACCACTATCCTCATCTTTGTGGCTGTGGTGATACTGGGATTGTTCTCACTTAAGAAATTGCCTATCGACTTGATGCCCGACATCGACACCAACACTATCATGGTGATGACGACCTATGCCGGCGCAAGTGCTGAAGATATCGAGCAGAACGTGACTCGCCCCCTTGAGAACACCCTCAACTCGGTTGAGCACCTCAAGCACATAACTTCTAACTCAAGAGAGAACGTGTCGGTTGTAACACTCGAATTTGAGTACGGTTATGACATTGACGTGCTTACCAACGATGTTCGCGACAAGCTGAACATGGTGTCGAGTATGCTCCCCGACGATGCTAACACACCCATCCTGTTCAAGTTCTCGAGCGACATGATTCCTATCGTTCTCCTCTCGGCTCAGGCCAAGGAAAGCGTGCCCGGTCTATACAAGATACTTGATGAGAATGTTGCCAACACCCTAGCCCGTGTAGATGGCGTGGGTTCGGTGTCAATAGGTGGTGCCCCCAAGCGCGAGGTGCACATCTACGTTGACCCTCTCAAGCTTGAAGGTTATCACCTGAGCGTGGAGACTATAGCCTCGCTAGTGGGAGCTGAGAACCGCAACATACCTGGTGGTACGTTCGACATTGGTAACGAGACCTATGCAATGCGTGTGGAGGGAGAGTTTAACGACCCCGCCGAGATGGCAAACATTGTGGTGGGTGTGTCGAATGGAGCGGCTATTCACTTGAGTGATGTTGCCCGCATCGACGACTCACTTGAGGAACGTGCCCAAGAGACCTACACTAACGGTGTGCGCGGTGCCATGATTATCGTTCAAAAGCAGAGTGGTGCCAACTCGGTTGACATCTCAAACCGCATCAAGAAGCAGTTACCCCAAATCCAGAAGAATCTGCCAGCCGACATCCACCTCGACTACATTGTTGATACCAGCGACAACATCCGCAACACCATTTCGTCGCTTGTTGAGACCGTGCTTTATGCATTGCTCTTCGTTGTGATTGTGGTGTTCTTCTTCCTGGGTCGCTGGCGTGCCACGGTTATTATCGTGCTCACCATCCCTATTTCACTTATCGCTTCATTTATCTACCTCTATGCCACAGGCAACACATTGAACATCGTGTCGCTCTCGGCATTGTCAATCTCGATTGGTATGGTGGTGGACGATGCCATTGTGGTACTTGAGAACGTAACTACCCACATTGAGCGCGGAGCCGATCCCAAGCAAGCGGCTGTGCATGGCACCAACGAGGTGGCCATCTCGGTAATAGCCTCAACCTTGACCCTTATTGCCGTGTTCTTCCCGTTGACACTGGTAACCGGTATGACGGGTGTGCTCTTCCGCCAGCTGGGATGGATGGTAACCATCATGATGATTATCTCAACCACCGCAGCCTTGTCGCTCACCCCAATGTTGTGTAGCCGCATGCTCAGGTTGCAACGCACCCAGAGCAAGATGTTCACCAAGTTCTATGGTCCCATCGAGAAAATCCTCGACAAGCTTGACGATGGCTTCGCATGGCTGCTAAATCACTGTGTGCGACACCGCTGGATAACATCGGCTGTAGTGCTAGCGGTCTTTGTGGCATCAATGTTTGTGATGAAGTTCATTGGTAGCGAGTTCTTCCCCACCAGCGATAACAGTCGCTTGGGAGTGAACCTGGAGTTGCCCATCGGCACTCGTGTAGACGTTGCCAAAGACGTATGCCAGCGCTTGTATAAAGAGTGGACTCAGAAGTACCCTGAAATCAAGGTATTCAACTACACTGTGGGTCAGGCAAGTAGTGACAACACATGGGGCTCAATGCAAAACAATGGCTCACACATCATTTCGATGAACATCAGGCTTGTCAACCCTAGCGATCGTGACCGTAGCATCACAGAGATTGCCGGTTTCATGCGCGAGGACCTCAAGCAGTACCCCGAGCTCAAAAAAGCCCTCGTTAACGTGGGCGGTATGCGTGGTGGTGGCATGAGTGGCCAGTCGACCATCGACTATGAAATCTATGGCTACAACTTTGAGCACACCGATAGCGTTGCCCAGCAACTCAAGCGCATACTTGAGAAGGTGCCAGGAGCTGCCGATATCAACATTAGCCGTAGTGACTATCAACCAGAGTATCAAGTAGATTTCGACCGCGAGAAGCTCGCCCTCTATGGACTCAACCTGTCGACCGCCGCTAATTACATCCGCAACCGCATCAATGGTAACACTGCCAGCTACTTCCGCGAGGATGGTGATGAGTATGACATCAAAGTGATGTACGACCCCGCCTATCGTCAGTCGATTGAGGACATTGAGAATATTACACTCTACAATGCTATGGGCAACGGCATCAAGCTAAAAGAAGTGGGCACGGTAGTGGAACGATTCACTCCTCCCACCATTGAACGTAAGGACCGCGAGCGCATCATCACAGTGTCGACAGTGGTTCAAAACCGTCCCATGAGTGAGATTATCGCCGATGCCCAGCCCGAGATCGACAAGCTCGACTTGCCAGCAGGTGTGAACATTGAGCTGAGTGGTTCCTATGAGGACCAGCAAGACTCATTTGGCGACCTGGGCATGCTAGCCGTGCTAATTATTGTTCTTGTGTATATTGTGATGGCGGCACAGTTTGAGTCGTTCACCTATCCCGGCATCATCATGTCGTCAATCATGTTTGCCTTCTCGGGAATCGTACTCATCCTGCTCATCACCGGCACCAACTTGAACATCATGTCGATGATTGGAGCCATCATGCTGATTGGTATTGTGGTGAAAAACGGTATTGTGCTCATCGACTACATCACCCTTAACCGTGAGCGTGGCATGAGTGTTCGCCGCTCGGTAATCGACGGTGGCAAGTCGCGTCTGCGTCCTGTGCTCATGACCTCGTTGACCACCATCCTGGGTATGGTGCCCATGGCGATTGGTAGTGGCGAGGGAGCCGAGATGTGGCGCCCCATGGGTATTGCCGTGATTGGTGGTTTGACATTCTCAACCATCCTCACCCTGCTCTTCGTTCCCACCATGTACACCATCTTTGCCTACAACGGCATGCGTCGCACTCGCAAGAAGCTTCACAAGGCTCATGCTAATCGTGCTACAAGAAGTCAAGAAAATGTTTAACCCTCATTGAGTTTTGTACAATCGAAATGAAAGCAATATTTATAGCCTTTGACCAGGCCTATTATGAGAGAATAGTGGAGATGCTTCACAAGAGTGGTTGTCGCGGGTTCACAGCATTTAACGATGTGGTGGGGCGTGGCACCCACACCGGTGACCCACACTATGGCACCCATGCGTGGCCCTCGCTGGTGCAGGGCATCCTCACCGTGGTGGCCGCCGACCATGTTGACACCGTGCTCGAGAAGTTGCACGACATGGACCTCGCCACGCCCAAGCTGGGACTGAGAGCCTTTGTGTGGAACATTGAGAAGTCAATTTAACAACCTCTCGCATTTAACTAAATATCCCTAACGCGCACTCGCGATGACACACACTCTGTTGCCATCGCGAGTGCTGTTTTGTAACAACAATTTAACAACTTGCGCGAACCATAACTTATAGCTATTAGAATTCGTTTTAAACAAAATTCATTTCGCCGTAAAATCAAGCCAGTTCATATAATATTTCTTGCAACATTTATCATTTTTTGTAACTTTGCCATAGTCAATAAACCAAAAACCATAAAATATTATCACTGAGTATTAAAAATGTAGATTTACTACATTAACTATTTTTTATTAACTAAACTCTTTTAAAGTATGAAAAAAGCATTTACACTTTTGCTTGCTGCCGTTGCTGCATTGACAATGACGGCACAGCCATTGCAAAGCATGGGCAAGGTAAAGCACAATCTGCAACCTAACAATGCTAAAATCACAAAAGTTTCGGCTAATAGTATTAGCAAAACTAAAGCCATCGGTCAAAAAGCAAGAACAATAGAAACGCTTGCCGACCTTGCTGGTGATTATGTTTGGCAAAGTGAAACATTCTTTAGCGACCCAGCAATTGCAGGTGGTTCAGTAAGCATCGCTGTTGCCGAAGATGGAACCATCACAATTAACAACTTGTGGGGTTCTGGCATAGCACTCACAGCCAGTTATAATGAAGAGACAAGTAAACTTGTGATACCCTCACAAGTTGTTGGGAACCACACAACTTATGGTGATTACAGTTTCTGCAAAGCAACAGTTTCAAGCAGCAGTGTCACTCCCGACCGTGATAATGCAGTGACTGCCACCATTTATACTAATGCTATCGTTTTCGACGACTACTGGGGAATATTTATTGATAGTGGAACATATCAAGATCAATATTTTGATTTAATTTATAGCACTTATCTAATGATTCCCAATGGTGCAATGGAAGTTACAAGTTTGACATCTTATGGTGCAACAACTACACAAACCGAGACTTATCCAGTTCTTCTCACCCAAGAAAGTGATACTGTTATAGTTTCAAATTTTGGCAATAATGGATGTGACGTTAAAGTAACTTTGCTTGCTAATAATATAATTAACATTCCTGGTGGCCAGACAGTTCTTGATATTGATGATACAAACACAACTTACCAAGGTGACTTTGTCACAGGTTTGGCCGATTGGAGCACAGACTCTTGGGATGCCACCGATATTCCTGGCACAAGCACTACAACCGAACTGAAGATAAACCAAGACTGGGGTGCTGTATGTCCTGCAGGTTACGTTTTGGGATTTCCAAAGAGTGCCCGCATTTATTGGGTTGATGAGGATGCACAGTTTATCTTACCTCACACCTACACCGTGGCTGGTTCTCCCGCCGGATTCTTTGGCACTTCATGGGATCCCACTATTGAGGCTAACAACATGACTCTCAACGCTGAGACCGGTAAATATGAGTGGACTAGCACTGAGGCGACTCTCGATGCCGGCGCTAATGTTGAGTTCAAGGTAACTGAGGACCACTCTTGGGATGTTTCTTATGGCTTGAATGGTGGTGCTGACAACGTAGTTCTCACAGCCGAGAAGGCCGGTAAGTACACCCTCACCGTTTACTTCGACCCACAGAATAACAACAACGTTACCGGAGAGCTCACTTTCATCGAGGAAGCTGTTGTTGAGCACACCTACACCGTAGCTGGTTCTCCCGCCGGATTCTTTGGCACCGAGTGGGATACTACCAACGAGGCTAACGACATGACCCTCAACGCTGAGACCGGT
>ONEL01000003.1 GCA_900316835.1 uncultured Prevotellaceae bacterium
AAATTGTAAATTGCACTTTTTTGTACCTTTCAACTTCAGGGCATATTCGTTTCTACCTGTGTTACAGATACTTATAAAGTTCTCAAACACTTCCACATGGAATAATAATTCCTTTGATATTCATGAGACTACCATTAAACCCAAGTCGGTCATTAGGATTTATGTTAGAACAGAATTTATTTTTAGCAGGTTGTAAAGATTTTGTTGAAGACATAGCGGGCTATGTCGATACAAAATTTGAAACAAAATGCAAAAATAAAACTGTTATGGCATAAAAAGACATCTAAACTAACCTATCGTCGGCCAGATGACCGATTTGGGTTAAAAAGCCGCATCACGAGTCAAAACACGTGATGCGGCTTTTAGTGTGTGAGAGAGAGTGCTATGACTTCTTTCTAATTTGCACTTTGATGGGACCGTGAAAATTCATTTTGTCTCCTCGTGGGAGCAGAATGTCGATGCGATTGCGCAAGCGCCTTGCCATCTTGTCTTTCACTACCCACACGCCATTGAGATTAGAATTGGCGCATTCAATGATCACTTCGTCACCCATTTTCACACCCAGCTTGCTAAACATGTCGGGCGAGAGGGCAATCCATTTGATCTCATAATTTCTTAGCTTATTGTTGTCTATTCTTGAACCGCTGGCGGTTACCCAACCTGCGCCTCCCATGCCTGGATGATACTTTGTGGCTGTCACAGTCACTTGACCACTTGCATTGATTGAACAGAATAACAATACTAACAAAAATAAAGCGTTTCGCATAAAAAATAATTTGGTTAATAACTGTGCTTCGGCACTAGTTGCTTAGATTTAAGCAACGTCACAACGCGCGAAAGCGATGCAAAGATATGAATAATTTCTTAAACCACAAAATATCACGCCGTGAGAGGCAATGCTAACTCTATGAAATGCATTGCATTAACCCTTGAGGCATAGCAGTAAACACGCAGGACCAACGCTTGTGGGCATTGGTCCTGCATATAATATCTTTTTATTAAAAAAAAGCTTAAAAACTGTTTACACTTAGGTTTTATTTCTTGAACTCAGGGGGCTCGATGTTACCAGCCTCGGTTTCGGTATCGTCGTTGGAGTCATCACCCTCTTGTGGTAGTTGCCCCACAGTAATGCTAGTGTTATCGCTATTGGAGTCGGTTTGTTGTCCCTCAATGATATCGTTGCGAGAGGTCCATGGTCGCTTACCAAAGATTTTCTCGGCATCCTCGGTGTATATCACTTCCCGCTCAAGCAGTAGCTCGGCGAGCTCGTGGTGACCGGTGGTGTACTGACTCAAGATTTCACGCGCACGAGCATATTCTTTGTCGATAATCGCCTGTACTTCCTTGTCGATAGCTCTAGCACGCTCTTCGCTATAAGGCTTAGAGAAGCCATAGTTCTCGGTGCTGTCGTAGTAAGACACATTAGGCAACGAGTCACTCATGCCATAATAGGTTACCATGGCATAGGCAATCTTGGTGGCGCGTTCCAGGTCGTTGAGGGCACCGGTGTCGATAATTCCCAGGAACATTTCTTCCGCCACACGTCCTGCCATGAGAGAGCAAATCTTGTCGAGCAAAGCCTGGCGAGGTGTGATTTGGCGTTCCTCGGGCATATACCATGCCGCACCCAGAGCTTTGCCACGTGGCACGATGGTCACTTTCACTAGTGGATCGCCATATTGCAAGTGCCAGCTCACAGTAGCATGTCCCGCCTCATGAACGGCTATTGAGCGACGTTCCTCGTCGGTCATCACCTTTGAGCGTTTCTCCAGGCCACCAATGATGCGGTCGATGGCGTTGTTGAAGTCTTGTTTTTGCACCGCAACTTTATTGTTTCTCGCCGCTATGAGCGCCGCCTCGTTGCACACGTTAGCGATATCGGCACCCGAGAAGCCCGGAGTCTGCCTTGAGAGCATATCCAAGTCTACACTGCCGTCGGTCTTCACTCCCCGCAGATGCACCTGGAAAATTTCCTTGCGATCGTTAAGCTCGGGAAGGTCAACATAAATTTGACGGTCGAAACGTCCGGCACGCAACAGCGCTTTATCGAGAATATCAACACGGTTAGTAGCCGCAAGTATAATAATACCACTGTTAGTACCAAAACCATCCATCTCGGTGAGCAACTGGTTGAGGGTGCTTTCGCGCTCATCGTTCCCACCCATGTTGGGGTTCTTGCCTCGGGCACGTCCCACGGCGTCTATCTCGTCGATAAACACGATGCAAGGAGCTTTATCCTTAGCTTGCTTGAAAAGGTCGCGCACACGCGATGCGCCTACACCCACAAACATCTCTACAAAGTCGCTACCCGACAGTGAGAAGAATGGCACATCGGCCTCACCGGCAACAGCCTTTGCCAGCAAAGTCTTACCAGTTCCCGGAGGTCCCACAAGCAAAGCTCCCTTAGGGATTTTTCCACCCAGGTTGGTGTAGCGCTGCGGGTTCTTGAGGAAGTCAACAATCTCAGCTACCTCGGTTTTAGCCTCGGCAAGACCAGCAACGTCCTTGAACGTCACCTTGGTATTATCATTCTTGTCGAACAGTTTAGCTTTAGACTTACCAACGCTGAATATACCTCCACCGCCTGCCCCGCCAGCCATGCGACGCGTCATCCAGAACCAGAACAAGATGAGCAACAAGATGGGTCCGAAGCCCCATATCCAGCTACTGATATCGCTGGCGGTGGCATAACGCACATCACCCTTGAAGGCTCCGCTCTCATTCCACTCCTTTACATTATCCTCAAATTTCTCGCTCGAGGGGATTTGAGTGCTGATGTAAGGCTTGGTGTGCTGGGATTTTTTCACGTTCTTAAACAGAACATTAGTTAGCGAGTCGTTAACAAAGGCGTTAGCCTCTTGCTTGTTGCTATACACGATGATGCTATCTACACCACCCGTTCCAACATACTCCTTAAACTGAGTCCAGCTCACATCGCGACTAGTGGTCATGTCCTGACTCCAGTAAATGCCTAGAATGAGGGCCATGATTATCACATACATCCACAGGATGTTGAACTTGGGCTTCTTGCCCCTTGACTTATTGCCGGCACTGCTATTGTTGCTATTACTGCCGCCAAAGATATTATTCTTCATTAATCTCTAGAATGGTTTTAATTCATTAAGTTCTCATGCAGAGCACAAGGTCAATCCAGGTTGGCAATGCGGCGGATAGTGGCATCGGCCCACAATTCCTCAAGATTGTAACGCTCGCGCTCCTCAGGAAGAAAGATATGTGCAAAAACCGTGCCATAATCTATCACTATCCATTGTGAATTTTGATAGCCGTCGTAATTATAGGGCTTTTGACCTGTGGTCTTCTGCACATATTCCCGCACACTGTCGGCAATGGCTTCCACTTGGATTTTAGTATTTCCTGTAGCTATTACAAAGCCTGTGGTAGTGGCATATTCCAGCCCCGTCAAGTCGATGTGAACGATATCACGCCCTTTTTTCTCTTGAATACCCTCAATGATTCTCTCGATAATTTCGTTTGTCTCTGCCATTAAAAAAGTGTAATTATTTTCCTACAAAGGTAGAACATTTCTAATTCATAGCAAAAAAAAGATGGTAGTTTTGTTTTTTTTTACTTTTTTCTCGCAACTTGTTGATAAATTGTTAAGTGTTTATTTTTTTCAAATCAAATGTTTCGCTAACTTTGCACAACTTTTGAATAAAAATTATTAACGCACAAAATATTGATATCAATGGAAGTAAAAGGTAGAATTATCCAAAAACTCGACCCACAGAGTGGCACGTCGAAGGCTGGAAATCAGTGGAAAAAGCAAGAGTATATTCTTGAAACTCTTGATAATTTTCCACGCAAAATTTGTTTCGACTTCTTCGGTGAGCGTGCCGACCAGTACCCCCTTAACGTGGGCGACATGGTGAACTTGAGTTTCGACATTGAGAGCCGCGAGTATCAAGGACGATGGTACACTAGCATACGCGGTTGGAAAGCCGAGAAAGTAGACCCCAATGCTGCAGCAGCGCCCGCTCAGGCACCCATGCCACCAGCCGATGCCGGCATGCCACAGCCTGCGGCACCATCTCCCATGAGTGAAGTGCCTAACTTCTCAGAGCCTCAAGATGGCGATGACCTACCCTTCTAAGGCGAGTTTAGGAGAAAAAAAAACTAAGAGAGCTAGCATGAACATAACATGCTAGCTCTCTTTTTATTACAATCATCATGCAAATTCATCACTTAAAATAGATTGCCTTTATTAACATAATTTATATAGCTACTCTTATAGATAATTTTTTGCTACCTTTGTGTATATATATTCATAATCCAATTGAAAAACTTGAATAAACATGTCAATATCTTACACTATGTTAAAACACCACATTTGGTCATGTGCTTTGTCCATAGTATCTTTGAGGCATCGTTGGCAAAAAAAAGACACTTAAAACAACGACACGAGCGTTGAAAATGGCAATGTGCGAGTCCACAAAATGTAGAAAATTTAACTATATTTTGTCATGCAGAGATGCAAGTTGTCGCAAAACAAAGTGCAATGTGTCGTGGGGTGAACGCATGAATTAAAATGTTTCTAACTTTGCAAGTTGGGTAAACACATGGTCGCTCAACATTCTAGAAAAGTATGAAAAACAAAAAACTAATCATGTCCACAACAATTGCGCTAGGGATCATGTCCATGAGCGCAAAAGTGACACATTTTGATTATTCTAATTACGAATTCAAGTACACTGATGGCGGTATAGAGAAAACAGCAAAGCTAACCAATGAGGCTACCACGACTAACCACATGATAGCATTATTAAAAGCTGTGTATACCGACCCCACTATCCCAGACACATGGTATGGCTATGACTACAATGGGTCACAGTTAGGGAAAATAGAATACAATCTCTTTGCGTCTATCGCACCTTGGATTAAGGGAGCTAATGAAACTTATAGCGACCCCTACGATGACGGAATGACCCTGCTGCTTGTGCAAATGAAAGACGGATGGTATTAAATTCATAATCCAATTGAAAAACTTGAATAAATATGTCAATATCTTATACTATGTTAAAACACCACATTTGGTCATGTGCTTTGTCCATAGTATCGCTATTTCTTTTTTTAATATTGTGGGGCTGCAACGGGGTAAATTCAACATCACACAAGGTTGACTCCAGCGACACTATCTATAGCGCCCAAAAGGCAATGGAGATTTATGACTACAACCCCAATCGTGCCATGCTCATCATCGACTCGGCCGAGGTAATTAAAAACATATCGTATTTTAGAGCACAATTTCTGAGAGCTAAAGTGCTCAGCCAGTCATGCGTTGAACAACATCTAGATTCGGCCTATAGCATAGCACTCTCACTTGTGGATTGCGACTCGGTAGAGAATGACCTAAACAACAAATTTGATGTGCTTGAATTGCTTTCTAACATTTCTCGGCTCAAGGGAGACGAGGAGAACAGTTTGCGATGGTTAACGCAGCTCGAAAACGTGTGCCATGAGCAGGGCGATGAGATTTCGGCACTGCGCACCAAGGCCGAGATTGGCGCAATCCTGGTGCTCCTGGGCGAGAGCAAGATGGGAGAAGCCAAGCTCGACAACGCTATTAGCAGTCTTGACCGTTACACCACCTTCAATGGCATGGACGCTTGCGTTATTGCCATGAAGCGCAAGATTAGTGTTATAGCCGAGAGTAATCTCAACGAGGTGATAAATCTTTCTAAGCGCATTATTTCTAAGATGGACTACTATGAAAGCCATTATGACAAGTGCCACGATGATTCCTATCGTGAAACATCCAAGAATGATGTGCCAAAATATTGCAACTTCTACCGTGCTCAAGCATTTGGTTTCATGGCCAATGCCTATGCCATGACAGGAAATCATCAAGAGGCAAGCAAGGCGCTTGCGATGTTTGAGAAAAGTGATTTGTCTCACACTATCAATGGACGCATGACTGTGGTGCTCGCTTATTGTGAGATGGGCGAGTTTAACAAGGTGCTCACCCTATATGATGAAGTTGAGAAAAGCCAACTTACCGACACCATTAATCGTAGTTTTGCAAGGCTGTTGCGATGCAGTGCCATTGCAATGGGAGCCACTGGTAAGCAAAAACAGGGCATTGGGTTGTGGAAACGATATAACAACCTCGTGCAACGCGTGAATAATGAGCTACCAGCCAGCAAAGCCCACGACTATGCAGCCCGCTACCATCTCGAGGAACAGCAACACAAGATTCAGGAAGATGAGACCGAGATAAAATACATGCGCCTAAGCATAGTAGCATCGATAGTGGCGTTCTTGCTTGCGCTAGCCTTTGCAATCTATTTCTTCAGTCAGCGATGCAAAATGTCAACCAAGAACAAGATATTAACAGCTCAAATCTCGGAAGCCAACAAATACAAGATAAAATACACTGAATTGACCGAAGCCAAAACTAAAGAAGAAACCGAGAACGAAGCCTATAACCAGCAAGAGGATGACAGCAAGCTCAGCATTGACGACACGACCGATTACGTCAAGGTGTTTGAAATAATGAGCGCTGCAATTATTAGCAAGCAGTTATATCTTGACCCAAACATGGGTCGACAAACGTTAATCGACCTCTTTGGCGTGAGCAAGGAGGTTGTGGGCTCGGCATTTGCCAAGGGTAGCAAATATGGTTCTCTCACATCTTTCATTAACACCTGTCGCTTGACCCATGCTGTAAAATTGCTTGACGATAACAAGGAAATGTCGATAAAGGAAATTGCTCTTGCAAGTGGATATTACAACGTCAACACCTTTAGTCGAAACTTCAAGGCTAAGTATTCTATGTCTCCTAGCGAATATAGAATTATCAAGACATAGAGTGTCTCATCCCCCCCAAAAAAATGCGCAGTGCAACTGCAAGCAATCAGCAAGTCTAAAACCACATCAAGTTGTCGCAAATTAATCTACGATTTGTCTTTAGTATTTCTGTTTTGGCAGGAACACTATAATTTTGCAGTAACAAAAGCACAGATATTATTGACTAAAAAAGATTTTTAGAGTTCGCTTTGCATTAAAAGCATTGAAGGTTAGTAAAAAGAAACCCCAAATCTAATCCGTGTTCTTTTTTCGTGCGGTCGTCACAGTCCCCTAACAGGTGTGACGGCCGTTTTTTTAAAACAATTCATGGCAATTGAGGGAAGGAAGACTGGCGCACGCCACACACACTAGTTAACACAAAGTTTCATCGCCCAGGAGTTTTTTTGAGGCATCGTTGGCAAAAAAAGACACTTAAAACAACAACACGAGCGTTGAAAATGGCAATGTGCGAGTCTACAAAATGTAGAAAATTTAACTGTATTTTGTCATGCAGAGACGCAAGTTGTCGCAAAACAAAGTGCAATGTGTCGTGGGGTGAACGCATGAATTAAAATGTTTCTAACTTTGCAAGTTGGGTAAACACATGGTCGCTCAACTAGCGACGATCTAACCAATAAAACATTAATTAAATATTTATTTAGAAAAGTATGAAAAACAAAAAACTAATCATCTCCACAACAATTGCGCTATGGATCATGTCAATGAGCGCAAAAGTGACACATTTTGATTATTCTAATTACGAATTCAATTACACTGATGACGGTATAGAGAAAACGGCAAAGCTAACCGATGAGGCTACCACGACTAACCACATGATAGCATTATTAAAAGCTGTGTATACCGACCCCACTATCCCAGGCACATGGTATGGCTATGACTACAATGGGTCACAGTTAGGGAAAATAGAATACAATCTCTTTGCGTCTTACACACCTTGGATTAAGGGAGATAATGAAACTTATAGCGACCCCTACGATGACGGAATGACCCTGCTGCTTGTGCAAATGAAAGAAGGATGGTATTCAACACATCCATCAAAGAACGAAGTTCGAAGCTATATAGATAATGCCTACTCGTCGATTAAGCTCGTTGACTGCTTCACTCGTGTGAATGATCCTGAAAATCCAGGCTACCTGTTCTCGATTGATGGAGCTACAAGCAAATTCTTCTTTATTGCCAAGGGCAAGGCGAGACCCACTTACTATAAGCCACTGTTCCGATTGTTTGAACAGATAAGCCCCGTCAACACCAATGCAGGCTCTACTCCCACCTATAACTTTATCGATGAGATGAAGGCTGGTAACAGCTATCTGTGTTATCATGATTGTGCCGATGTGGGTACCACGGATAATGGACACTGGTTTACAATTTCGAGTGACGGAGAGGCTTACAGCCTAAAAAACCTCACCATCTTCATACCCGACCGCAGATTTGAGCATAATACCACATCATACGGTGGCGATTATGTATTTGCTTTTTATGGCAACTCATATAGACACAACCCAACCTATCCTGAGTTGATGCCCAAGGTGCTGATGTACACAGCCGACCTTGAAGCAAAGGGACGCCCATCGGAGTCTGAAGGCTACTACCGCGTGTATCTAAACTGGAGCAGTTCATTCACTAAAGAGAAGCTGGGTGTGGAAGTGCCACAGCACTTCTATGTTTACATTGTTAATGACGATGGTACACGAACCCTGTTCCAAAAGGTAACAAAGGATGATAATGGCATGGTGAGAGTACAAGATTATGATTACCTAGTGCAACAAACCGCCGACCCACAACTCATAAGCTACGTTATCACTGCCCAGCCCATCAACTACGACAACGATGGCAACATCTTGCGCGACAATGATGGTTCTCCCCTAGTCACACTTAGTGCCGAGAGCCCTGTGCGCACAGTGGTAATACCAGGTCTCAATCCCTTCATGACTCAGGCGCAGGAGTTCCGCAGCCGCTATGAAATTGTAGATAAAGATGAGCAGTACAACGTGTATAAGAATTCCCTCTTGGTTTATCCCAACACCGAGGGTGACTATATAGCGCTGCGCAACAACACGAACCCATATAATGTTGTGCGTGTTGACGCCAATGGCAAGAAGGAAGTGATAGCCACAATCCAGTACAAGCTTGCCGAGGACAATGAAAATGCCTATGAATACATCGTTAACTACAATGCCAGCACTCAAGACACCAACTTGCTCTTTGACAACGAGCAGCCAGCTACAGGAGGAAAGTTGGTAGACTATATGAACTCGGATATTACAATCATTGACCGCTTTACCGCATCTACAGTCAATAATGACCATTCTAGTAAATATGACTACTACATAATGCAGGGGGAATTGGGCAATGAGAGCGTCTTTAGCAACACATTCACTGTGCCAGTGTGCAAGACTACTAATATTGTAAATGGCGAAGGTCACACCCTGCAAGAAGTGAAAACCGACGTGGACCACAATGCAAAGGCTACTCCCAACAATGAGATTTCTTTCAACGCAATGTTTGTCAAGGCCATGAATCTTGTTAATTATGAGATTCGTCGCCTCAATCAGGTCGACTTCAAGCAGTACACAAAAATAGGAAAAGCCGAAAATTTCAACAATAGCGGTGAGTATTACATCTATGCCCTGAGTGAAGAGGGCACTCTTGACCAACTGATTGAAAAGGTGAAAGTGGATGCCGAAGGCGGCAAGCTCACATCGGTCGACATCAACTGCTCGTCGAGCGAGAAAGTGAGCAGCTATGTGCCAGTAATCAACACATTATTCAATGGTTATCCCGACAAGCCCAACAGCTATGGCTGCGACATTAAGGACATTGAGTATCCTGTGCTCAAATTATCGGCATCCGATATGGCAAAGACAGCGCCTTTTGCAGGTGAAGGCGGACAATACATGGCCTATAAAGTGGGACTCTCATTGACCCCAGAGTTAAACAGTTTAAAAAACGTGTTCTATTATCGCATTTGGCGAGTTGTTGACGGTAAAACAACTCTCATCAACGAGACATTGCTCAACAACCTTGAGGACAAAAGCCAACCCGACCCTAGCGGTGGTGAACTGTGGGGCACAAAATATTACAAGATTAAATATTTCTTCCCTGGGAATAATCCCATTTCTGGAATCGACGACATCTTTATTGACTACGCCCTCAATGGCGACAGCAAGAACGTGACCTACATAGCTCGCCTCTATGCCACTAGCCTTGATAAAGATGATGTGCCAGCCACATTATTAGCCAGCGCTAATGGTAAGGACTACTTCATTGCACAAGACATTATTACTGTCACATTTAATGGAGGGACCCCCACTGGAATTGATGCCATTGATAGCGACAACATGGTGGAGAGTGTTACTTACTACAACGCCATGGGACATCCCAGCAACCGTCCTCACGCTGGCATTAATATTGTAGAAACGAGATACAGCAATGGCACAAGAAAGATTGAGAAAATAGTAAAATAGAGTATTATTTTAAGATGTGAAAGTTGCCCCTGATGGTCTCTCCACTGAAGGCACTTCACCATCCAAAGAGCCCACAGCACATACGCACTGTGGGCTCTTTAATTTTCACTTTGCTAAAGACCACTTTAGAAAGGCAGTGGCTCGTCGTTGCTGTCGTTAAGGAAATCCACATTGTTAGTTAATGGGATGTCGCCAGGTGCAGGAGGTGGGACATCGTCTTGAACGGCTGGCGCATCGGCCTCATTGTTCATGCGCGAGGCGTAGACTTGCTCTTGTGGCCCGTTGGGCGATGATAACTGATTGTCGTCCCAGTTGTCAAACCGCGCGTATTGTGCCACAAATTTCATCTTTACCGTTCCTACAGAGCCACTGCGGTGCTTGGCGATGATAAACTCGGCAAGTCCGCGAATGTCGTTACCCTCGCTATCCTCGGTTGAGCGATAGTAATACTCAGGGCGGTGAATGAAGCACACGATGTCGGCATCCTGCTCAATGGCTCCACTCTCGCGAAGGTCGCTAAGTTGCGGACGCTTACCCTTCTTGTCGTCGCCACGCTGCTCCACGCTGCGGTTGAGCTGCGACAGTGCAATGATGGGAATATTAAGTTCCTTGGCAAGTTGCTTGAGCGAGCGCGAGATGGTGCTCACCTCTTGCTCACGGCTACCAAATTTCATGCCGGTAGCATTCATCAGTTGCAAGTAGTCGATTATTATAATCTTCACACCATGCTCTCGCACCAGGCGACGCGCTTTAGTGCGCAGTTCAAAGATTGACAGTGATGGTGTGTCGTCGACATAGATTGGCGCCGAGTAGAGTTGCTTCACCCTCGACATGAGCACGTCCCACTCGTGCAGGCTCAGCTGACCACTCTTGATTTGCTCACCACGAATCTCGCACACATTGCTTATCAATCGATTCACAAGCTGAAGATTTGACATCTCGAGCGAGAACAGGGCTATGGGTGTATTGTTGTCAACAGCCATGTTTTTTGCCATCGAGAGCACAAATGCCGTCTTTCCCATTGCCGGGCGCGCGGCGATAATTATCAGGTCGCTGTCCTGCCAGCCCGAAGTCACCTTGTCAAGCTCCTTATAGCCTGTTGCCACACCACTAAGACCGCTCTTGCGATTGATGGCATCCTGAATCTTATTGATAGCCTCGTTGATGATGGGGTCGATTTGCACCACTTCGCGCTTGAGGGTGTTCTTTGACAAGTCAAAGAGCTTACCCTCGGCTTCCTGCATGAGGTCGTAGACGTCGATTGAATCGTCGAAGGCTAGAGTTGAGATGTTTGAGCTAAAGCTAATGAGCTCGCGGGCAAGATATTTTTGCGCGACAATGCGAGCATGATACTCAATGTTGGCAGCACTCGACACGCGACTAGTGAGCTCCGAGATGCGGAGGGGACCACCAGCCTCCACCAGGTTGCCATCAAGGCGCAACTGCTCGGTAACGGTGAGCATGTCGATGGGGCGTTGTTTCACGCCAAGCGACACTATTGCCTGAAAAATCAACTGGTTGGCGTGGTCGTAGAAGCACTCGGGTTTGAGTATATCGCTCACCACCGAGTAAGCGTCCTTCTCAAGCATCAGCGCTCCCAGCACCGCTTCCTCAACGGCGAGATCCTGTGGTTGTGTCTTTCCCAGCTCGCTCACTATCTCGCTCTCATGCACAGGCTTGCGCCTGCTATAGTTACGAGCCTTAGCACTCTGTTTTCCCGTTTCAAATTCCATGATATGCCTTCGTTATATTTATTTTTATAGTGCAAAGTTACAAGAACCTCTATCAACCACAAAATTTTACAACCACACATTTATTAACAAGATGTTAACATTGCCACGTGAATACTTACCGCCACCCCTATTAAAAAAGTTAAGGCAAGCACAACGACTTGCCTTAACTTTATATAATCAATGATTGAGAGGTATTTCCATACCTTTACCCACATCTTGAATTACTTGCTCTCCTCGGCAAGGGCTTTCAAGATGGCCTGAACTTGCTTCCAAGCCTTGTCAACAGCGGGGATGTGACAGCGCTCGGCTGGCGAATGAACATCACGCAGTGTGGGCCCAAATGAAATCATCTCCATGTCGGGACGTGCCTTAAGGAACAATCCGCACTCAAGACCAGCATGGATGGCTCTTACCTCGGGCTTAACGCCAAAGAGCTTCTCCCATTGCTCTTGTGCAACGGTGAGCAGGTGACTGTCGGCGATGGGCTCCCATCCCTGGTATCCACCCTCGCTGATAATCTCATTAGCACCAGCCAGGCGGAAGATGGTCTCGCACTTGTGGGTGAGGTCATACTTGCCACTCTCAACCGACGAGCGGTGGAACATCTCAACAACAATCTGGTTGCCATCGCGCATCTTTACGCTGGCAAGGTTGGTCGAGGTCTCAACGAGTCCAGGAATCTCCATGCTCATGGCAGCAATACCGTGAGGAGCAGCATACACTGCATCGACAACGCGACGAGCTGTGTCGGTGTCAATAATTGTCTCGGGGACGTCAATGCTCTTGCAAGTGATCTCCATCTTGGGCTCAGTGCGCTTGTACTCGTTCTTCACATCGGCAATGAATGTGTTCAGAACAACGCTCAGCTTCTCCTTGTCCTCGGGCTTAATTCCCACAACAACGGTAGCAGCATGGGCTATAGCATTGTGCAGGTTACCAGCGTCGATGCATGCCAGCACATAGTCCATCTCAGCACCTATGTTCCACAACAAGCGACTGCTGAGCTTGGTGGCTGTGGCATAACCCAGGTGGATGTCGGCACCACTGTGACCGCCGTGCAGGTGCTCAAACTTGATTTCGAAGTAGATGCGATCCTTGGGAGCAGCCTCGGGCTTATAGTTGAACTTAAAGATGCTTACCAAACCACCGGCACAACCCATTGTGATAACGCCATCTTCCTCCTCATCGAGGTTGAGAAGATAGTCACCCACGAGCATATCGGCCTCAATATTGCTTGCACCAGTCAGACCTGTCTCCTCATCAACGGTAGCAAGAGCCTCGAGTGGACCACACTGCAGCGATGGCTCAATCATTGCGGCAAGTGCGATAGCAAGGCCCATGCCGTCGTCGGCTCCAAGAGTAGTATTGTTAGCGCGAACCCATTCGCCATCAATGATGGTCTCAATGGGGTCGGTATCAAAGTTGTGGGTCGAGCCAGGACCTTTCTCGGCAACCATGTCCATGTGACCTTGCAGCACGATACCCTTGCAATTTTCGTAACCAGGGGCTGCTGGTCTGAAGATTGCCACGTTACCAGTCTTGTCAATCTTATATTCCAAATTGTGCTTCTTGGCGAAGTCTACAAGCCATGCGCGGATTTTGTCTAACTTGCCTTCTTCGTTGCCCGAAGGACGTGGAACCTTGGTAATCTCGTCAAAGATGGACCACACTGCCTGTGGATTTAAATCTTTAATAGTCATAGTAAGTTAATTTTTTAATAAAAATTATTAGTTAAAATAGATGTTCTAAAATAATTGTTAAATTGACCATTTAGGCACTGCTAAATTACAATTTTTTTTTAAATAATCAGCAATTTCTCAGAAACCTTTTTTAAATTTGCATACTTTTTTGATAAAACTGCTGTGAAGATATTGATTTTGACCATAATTCTGGTAGGTGTAGCGATAGTGCTACTTGGGGTGAAGATTTTCTTCGTCAAGGGAGGGCGTTTTCCTAACACCCACATCCATGGCAACCCCGCGATGAAAAAGCGTGGAATCAGTTGTGCACGAGACGATGAGTTTTACAAATGAGTAATGACCGAAACAAAAGAATTAATTTATTAATAAGAACAATGAACTATTTCAAAAACACTTTCAAGCTCGCCATCGTGGCAATGGCATTGACCCTAACCGTGGCAGCATGCAACCAACAAGAGCAAAAGAGCAATAAGAAACAGGATGTTAAGGTTGAACCAGCTAAGGCTGGCCAGCACGTTGAGATAAGATATATCGATGAGGACTCGGTTCTGAAAAACTACAATCTCGCCAAGGACTTCCAGGAAATGGCAACAAGATTGCAAAACCAGGGCGACCAGGCAAGCAAAAAGCACTCGGAGCAAATTCAAAACTTCGCCACCAACGCCGCCAAGACAGCTCAGCAACGCATCAACGCCAATCAGGTAACACCCGAGCAAGTAACTCAAGTGCCCATGCCCGACGGGTCGGGCGCCTACATGCTCCTTGCCGATGCTCAAAAATATCAACAAATGATGCAAAATGCACAAAACGAGATAGCAAAGCTACAACAAAGTGGCGACAACCAGCTCATGCAGAGTCAAAAACAGCTTAATGACTCCATCGACAATTTCCTCAAGGACTATGCTGCCAAGAATCACTATGATGTAATTCTGAAAAAAGCTGCCGCCACATTATATATTAATCCAAGCCTTGATGTGACCGACGAAGTGATTGAGGGTCTCAACAAGCGCTACACTAAGGTGGCCAAGAAATAATCTTTTTTATAGTAAAGAACTACTCTTTCACCGCTGCTTTCATCACATGAGGCAGCGGTGATTTTATATACTTTGCCAATAGACGTTTTTTCACTATCTTTGCACAGTGAAAATTACACATTATTAATATATGGGATTACTTGACGATCAAAAACGACGCAGTGTGAGCACTGTGGAAGAGGAAAGGGCGGTGCTCGTGGGACTCATAACACCTGAGCAAAACGAGGCACGAGCCAAGGAATATCTCGACGAGCTAGATTTCCTTGCCGAGACCGCTGGCGCTGTGACAATAAAGAAGTTTACGCAAAAGTGCGATGCACCTAACCGCACCACCTTTGTGGGAAAAGGCAAGCTTGATGAGATTGCTCAATACATCGAGGCTAACGACATCAACCTTGCTATCTTCGACGATGACCTTAGTCCCAAGCAGGTGTCGAATATTGAGAAGGTGTTGCGAGTGAAAGTGCTTGACCGCACTAGCCTCATTCTAGACATCTTTGCCAAGCGAGCTCAAACCGCCAACGCCAAGATGCAGGTGGAGCTGGCGCAGTACCAGTACCTGCTTCCCAGGCTCACCGGCATGTGGACACACCTTGAACGCCAGCGAGGCGGTATAGGTATGCGTGGTCCTGGTGAGGAGCAAATTGAGACCGACCGCCGCATCGTTAAGCAAAAAATCTCACTGCTCAAGCAAAAATTGGCGGGATGGGATAAGCAAAAGACTATTCAACGCAAGAACCGTGGCAAGCTAACGCGTGTGGCTCTCGTGGGATATACTAATGTGGGAAAGTCTACCTTGATGAACCTGTTGAGCAAGAGCGATGTTTTTGCCGAGAATAAACTCTTTGCCACGCTCGATACCACAGTGCGCAAGGTAGTCATTGATAATTTGCCATTCCTCCTGACCGACACCGTGGGCTTCATTCGCAAGCTGCCTCATCATCTGGTAGAGTCGTTTAAAACGACCCTCGACGAGGTGCGCGACAGCGACCTGCTAATCCATGTTGTAGACATCTCTCACCCACAGTTTGAAGAGCAAATCGAGGTTGTAAATAAAACGCTTCATGACGTGTGCGACGCTGGCAACAAGGAGATGATTATGGTCTTCAACAAGATAGACCAGTTCACCCACGTTGAGAAAGATGAGGATGACCTCACGCCTCGCCTTAAGGAGAACATACCTCTCGAGGAACTGCAAGAGACGTGGATGTCGCGCATGGACAATAATTGTGTATTCATCAGCGCTAAGAAACGCATCAACATCGAAGCTCTCAAGCAGCTGCTCTACGACAAAGCCCGAGAGATTCACACTCAACGCTTCCCTTATAACGACTTCCTTTTCCAGAGATATGACGATTTGGGATAGGATAGGATAGGATAGGAGCTACTAGGAGCTACTAGGAACTACTAGGAACTACTAGCGGCTCCTAGTCACTCCTAGCTACTCATAGCCACTCCTAGCTACTCCTAGTCACTCCTAGTCACTCCTAGCCACTCATAGCCACTCATAGCCACTCCTAGCTACTCCTAGCCACTCCTAGCTACTCCTAGCTACTCCTAGCCTAGCCTCTCCTAGAAAAAAAATATCCCTGGCGTGATTTTTCACGCCAGGGATATTTTTTGAATTAGTCTTGCTTTGTCTTATTTCACCTTGTTCTGGATGGTGCAGATAGAAACGCGGTTCCACTCGGGCTCGCTAAACATCTCGCTGATGCCGTTACCCTCGCTCTGGATGCGACTAGCTTTAATCTTATACTTGCCAGTGAGCAGGTCGTAAACGGCCTTAGCACGGGCGTTAGCAAGGCGAATGTTGAGGTCCTCGGGACCATCTTTCGAAGCATAGCCCTTGATGATGCAAGTAGCCTCGGGGTGGTTCTTCAAGAAGATAGCCACGCGCTCTACATTAGGCATCTGAGCAGTGCTAACCACACTCTTACCAATCTCAAAGTAAACGTTGGTCTCAAGGTTCTCAATACTGTTATCAATAACATTGGTTTGAGTAACCACCTTGGGCTCACGCTTGTTGCACTCGTCGAGCTCGCGTTGCAGGCGCGCCGCACGTGCACGCTCGGCATCGGCGTCGGCAAGAGCGCTGCTCAACTGGCCACGCAAGTCATTAACTTGAGCGTTGATGGCATCGATGTCGCGCTGAGTGTACTGCTTGGGGCACAGAGTCATGTAGTGCTCGCCATTGCTGTTCTTGAAATGATAGGTAAGACCTGCCTCAATCTCAACAGCTGCACAGTTAGCATTGAAAACTGTAGTGTTTTGTGTAGCGCCACGACCCATGTACCATACTACAGCAGGCTTAAGCGAAACGGTGAGAGCTTTCTTCTCGCCCACGTTCCAGTTAAGGTTAAGTCCAGCCTTGGTGTACCATGAGTTTTGGTCTGGAATATCATAGGTTACAATCTGCTCATTACCCACCTCGTAGGTACCGCTCTTGTAAGCGTGCCACCAGCCTGCGCCAAGCACAGCCTCAACATCGAGAGTGCGTGGAGAGCCCTTGTAGCCGAGCAACCAGTTAGAGAGGTTAATAGTACCAAAAGCACCAACGAGCTGGTGATCAACGATTGTGGGGCTATAAATTCCCCAGATTGAAGGATGCAACATGCCGTAAGGCTTCTGCCATGATGATGTGTTAAACGACCACTCACCTTCAACACCCAGTCCCAGCACTGAGGTCACTTGCTTGCGAACCTCAATACCAGCCACGCCACGTGCACTCTTCCAGAAAGAATAATGCTGGAAAGGAGAAACGATACCACCCTTGAGGGTGACTGAGATGTTGTCGTGCCACTTGCTACCTTCAACGGTAACTTGTGCCGATGCTGCACTAAGAGTCATAGCAGCAACAGCCAGCAATAAAAACTTTTTCATACCTAATAAATTAAATATTAAACATATACTCTTTATCAATCGTGTGTGCAAAAATAGTTAATAATTACCACATTTTAAAATATTATTCTCAAAAACAGGTTATGAGCGCCCTCTTAGACTCTTGATAACACCCATTTTGATAGTCTTTTCAGTCCACATTGTGAAGATTGTGTCCCATGCGAGTTTTCTTGGTGTGCATGTAGAAACGATTATACTCGTTAGGCTCAACCTCGATGGGCACGTTCTCAACCACTTCAAGGCCATAACTTTCAAGCCCCACACGCTTCTTGGGATTATTAGTCATCAGGCGCATTTTTTTCACGCCCAGGATGCGAAGAATGTTGGCACCCACACCATAATCTCTCTCATCGGGCTTGAAGCCCAAGTGGGTGTTAGCGTCCACTGTATCAAGCCCTTCTTGTTGCAACTTGTAGGCCTTTATTTTATTCATCAGCCCAATGCCTCGACCTTCTTGACTCATATAGACTATCACTCCCTTGCCTTCGGCTTCAATCATCTTCATAGCCTTGTGCAACTGCTCGCCACACTCGCAACGCATGGAACCGAAGATGTCGCCTGTGGCGCACGATGAGTGCACACGCACCAGCAGAGGCTCGTTTTCTTCCCATTCACCCTTGATTAACGCTATGTGTTCCAGGTCATTATTCAACTGGCGGAAAGGAATTAGCTTGAAATGCCCATATTGGGTGGGCATATCCACGAGTTCTCCCACCTCAACTATCTTCTCAGTGCGCAGTCGATAGGCTATCAAGTCCTTAATGGAAATGATGGGCATGTTATATTTAGCAGCCACCTTCATCAGTTGCGGCAGGCGTGCCATAGTGCCGTCGGGGTTGATAATCTCTATTAGAGCTGCAGCAGGCTGCATACCGGCAAGGCGAGTGAGGTCGATAGCTGCCTCGGTGTGCCCGGCACGTTTGAGCACACCCTTGTCCTGCGCCCGCAACGGATTAACGTGTCCTGGCCGTCCAAAGTCGGTGGGCTTGGCATTGGGGTTTGCCAGGTGACGAATAGTCTCGGCACGGTCGTGCATCGACACACCAGTCGTACACCCCTCGAGTTTATCGATGGTTACTGTGAACGGAGTTCCCAGCATTGATGTATTATCGTCAACCTGCATAGTTAGCCCCAGTTGCTTGCATCGCTCGCTGGTGACAGGTGTGCATAGCACTCCCCTGCCCTCACTCATCATGAAGTTCACTTTCTCCTCGGTAATTGCCTCGGCAGCAATAATGAAATCGCCCTCGTTCTCACGATCTTCATCATCTACCACAATTACAAACTCTCCCTTGCGGAATTGCTCAATGGCCTCATCGATAGTATTTAACTTAAACTCATTGTTTTCGGTCATGTCTTAGTCTATAAAATTTATTGTTGTGAAATTTCTTGATTATTATCATGATTTTGCTGTAGGATGTCACTCACCTCGTCACACACCCTCACGGCAGTTGACAACTCCCGCTTGAGGTTTGCCTGATGACGCGTTCCCACAAGATATAGCACCAATCCCACAGGGAAGACTACTGCCAGAGCGGTACCCACGTGACGATAGTTGGTAATGTGATAAGTGAGTAGCTGGCGAATGATTGGGAAGTCCATTGCCTTGTTCAGCAATAGCTGGTCGCGAGAGTTTGACAAGTAATCGACCACATCTTCCACCTCGGTAGTGAGGTCTTTGAGCATCGTCTTGTCGTAACCCTGGCACAAATAAGTAAGATAGCTTTGCCGCCCAGCATATCGCTCGAGGAATTGCTGGCAATGAGCCTTGAGCGTAGCCACTTTCTCAAGAGCTACTGTGGTGTTTACTTCCTCTATAACAACCTCCTTGAGGGTGAGGTGTCGAGTTTGGTGCAAGCCAAGCAGTCGTCGGAAAAAGTTACGATAAGCGTCGGCATTGAACACAGCCGAGTCGTCGACAGCTTTCTTGGTAAGGAAAATACCCAGTGGCAGCAACACCGCCGAGCTTAGCCATATACCTTGCCACACAGGCCAGCGCCCATCACGAGCCAGCTTATAGCCCATGTTGTCGATAACATAATAGACGATAAACAAAATAACAGAGATCACAATGGGCGTTCCCAGTCCACCCTTGCGGATGATGGCTCCCAATGGTGCCCCGATGAAGAAGAATATCAGGCAGGCAAGCGACAATGTAAACTTCTTTTGCAACTCTATCTCATGACGTCGAATAACCAGATTGTCATCTTCCATAGCATAACTGCGGAACTCATAGTTTTGCTTTTCCATCTTCACCCTTGAAATGGCGCCATTAAGTAACATCATGCGAGCGGTTGGCGACATGGAGGCATAGATGGAGTCAAAATCTACCGGCCGCGACATCTTCACTGGCTTGACGAGAACAATCTCGCCAGTGCCATCGGTCTTGAAATTGACACGGCTAGTGGGCACACCCACAACAGGCATTGCCCGCATCTCTCTCCCCACGGCATTTCCCATTGAGTCGACTCGCTGATTCACCGAGTCGATGGTTTGTCGCAGTTCCTTGATATTCTTGCCAATGTATTGCGAGCGCATCGTCTCATCGTCCATGCGGTTGAAATTATCGTTATAGGGTATTATAATCTCCTTGCTCTTAAACGACTCGCGACGATACATCTCGTTGCCAAGCTGGGTGTCGAGAGTGGTACCCGCCGCCAGGTCCTCATACCAGTTGCCATGGTCAAGACTAAGGATGAGGTGAGTTTTGTCGGGAGTCATGCTCAAGCTTCCCGAGTCGGCAGCGACGATGCGAGGATAGGTAGAACTAATCGACACGTCATAGATGAGAATGCCATAGAGCTTGTCGTTCTTGGGGTTCTTTTGCTTGACATAGAGGTTGTAGCCCGGAATTTGACTATAGATAGCCCCCTCGGGGATATCGAGTGTGGGTGATTTTTGACGCATGGAGAATAATAGTGTCCACATTTTCACTTGCGACTGTGGCAACACGTCATTCTGAAAGAAAAAAGCTCCCACACTCACCAGAGCGATAAATACCGTGAGAGGTTTCATCACCGTGAGTAGTGAGATACCGCTACTCTTCATGGCTGTGAGCTCAAAGTGCTCGCCCAGGTTTCCAAATGTCATTAATGAAGCCAGCAGAATTGATAGCGGCAATGCAAGCGGAATCATCGACAAGGCGGCATAGAAGAAAAGCTCGGCGATGAGATCTACACTCAACCCCTTTCCCACTAGTTCATCGATGTATTTCCACAGGAACTGCATCATCACAATAAAAAGACAAATGAAGAACGTCATCATGAACAAGGGCAAGAATGTCTTGAGCATGAAGATGTAGAGTCTTTTTATCTTGAGTGATGCCATGGATAAATGACTATTGTGGTAATGATGACCCGCGTTGATTAGAACCCAAAATCCTTATCATTGATAATGCGACCGGGTAAATTATATTTATCACATAACTTGCGCCAGTCACGACTACCAATGTATTCCTTAATGATTTGAGCATGCTCCATGTTGTGCATGTCGCTACCGAGCATGTCGCACAGGTTGTTTTGTATTAGCCACAGGGCGCGTTCGCGAGCCCCCTTGCCAAAGTATCCAGCCAGCGACAAAATATTTATTTGGAATTTTACGCTAGCATTGTGTAATGTCTTGTATCGGTCGCGACGGTCGTTATAGTAACGATATCGCTCAGGATGGGCTAAAATGGGACGATAGCCTTTTACCTGTAGGTCAAACATCATGTTGTCGATACCAATGAGTTCTTGAGCAAACGAGTTCTCTAGAAGCACATGATTTCCCGGCAATGGAAGCAAGTGTCCAGCCTCATACTCTTGAGTCCAATACTCGTCGATGCGGTATTCGGCCGAGACATAAATATTGATAGGCAAGCCTTCGCGGGCAATCGCGTTTTTTAGTTCTTCATAGGCAGCGGTGAGCGACTCGGGGGTGTTCTCAAATGTCTCGGCAGTGACGTGCGAAGTGCACATCACATGAGAGATGCCCATGTCGAGCTGAGCTTGTAACATCTCAAGCGACTCCTCCACACTTTGCGAGCCATGGTCCACCCCAGGCAAGATGTGGCTATGCACATCGGTGGTATAGAACAACTTAGCGTCTTTCTTAGACTTTCTTTGGAATATATTGAACATTGCTGTTTAAAAATTACTTTATTCTGTTTTGTAAAAAACGACCACAAAGGTAGTACTTTTTCTTTACACCTTGTTTATAATAATATTTTTATTTTAAAAAATAAACTATAATTAAGATACCATTATTGCGCGAGTATTATTTTTTTGAGTAATTTTGGCACAAATTAAAAAAAACATTACTTGAAAATGAGAAAATTAAGATACCTAATGGCTATAGCGCTTGTGTGTGCCTGCACATGTAACGCAAGCGCCGCGACCGACATTAAGGTTAATAAAGAATGGCAACAATGCGTGCTGGCGGCTATTGACTCATTCCCACAAAATGGTGGTTATTACACAGGAGCACGCCCCAACGACACCTTTAAGAAAACAGCTTGGAAAGGTCTGCACCAAGCCTATCAAATGACCCTTGCCGACCCTAGGCCCAATTTCCGCCAGGAACTCGCTCAACCCTCATTCTGCTCAAGTGCGACCTATGCCGCTCTTATCAAGGCCCTGCTCTTGTGGGACACCAAGGGTGTGATTTCTCGCCAAGCATGGCTTTTCATGAAACCCTTTGTGGGAATAGTTGACAACATGAACGAGAAAGGGTTCTACCAGAGCGACGGACAGGGATTTTGGGGAATGATGAATGGTAACGGACCGGCAGTAGCCGTTTTGTTCCACCAGCTCAAGGTGGGATTTAACTTTACCGCCTTCCGCGGTGCCAAGACTGAGGTATGCAAAGAAGCTCCCGATGAACGCTACCTCAGCGACGATGAGTGGCGCAACCACCCCGTGTGGCAACAAGCCGTGCCCGGCGACTTCATGAAAATATTTTGGAACCGCGACGATGACAGCGGTGCCATCATTGGCGACAATGGTGTAAAGGGTGACCTGCAAGAGCATGGACACAGTGTGATTTTCATGGGCGTCGACAACGAGGGCTATGTCACCTACTGGAGTAGCAATGGCCCTGGCGAGAATCCCGCTGAGATGGGCTATGGAATGGGGCGTTGCGACAAGACAAAGATACAACGCGTAGTATTCTCAAGAATTCTCTACCCCGAGAAATTCGACAACGTGAAAAAGCTACTACCCAAGGACATTAATCAGTATATCTACGACCTAAACGGTAAAAAACATAGTACAACCAAGGAACTAAAAAAACACACAGGAATTAAATGATACCCACCAACCCCAACCTAAAAGAATACCAGCAGTCGTTCTACCTATCGGCTGGCGAGTGTAATCCACAGTGCGAGATGCCACTCACGCTTCTTGTTTCAAGAGTAATTGAAGTTGCCACCAACCATGCCAACTCATGGGGAGTGGGCTACGCGCGACTCATCGAGGACAACCAGGGATGGGTCCTCTCGCGAGTCACAGTAGAGATGAAACGATACCCACGAGTTGACGAGTGGTACACTCTCACAACATGGATTGAAGACTATAACCGCCATTTCTCGCAACGCAACATCGAGGTTGCGACAAGCGACGGCGAGGTGCTGGGATATGTGCGCACCATCTGGGTGGTAATAAACCTAAAAACTCGCGAGAGTGTAGATATCTCAAAGCTTAGCTACATTGCCAACAACGTCACCTCTCACCCATGCCCCATTGAGCCACAAAGCCGTTTGCGACCATTTGAGCCAACACGCACGACAAGCTACCGCTTCGCCTACTGCGACATCGACTTCAACGGGCATGTAAACACCCTGCGATACCTCGAGCACCTGATGAACCAGTTCTCGATGCAACATTACAACGACAACTTCATCCACCGCATGGAAATTGCCTTCGTCAAGGAAGCCTACTACGACAGCGAAGCGCAAATTCTAATCGACGACAACGACCCCATGAACGTGCGCCTCGACATCAACGCCGACGACGCGACTCGCGTGCGCTCTCGTTTCATCTTCCAAGAACGGCAATAAGTAATTAGAGACGGTATTGACTTTTAGTTCATTTTTCGGTAACGCCATCGATGGCAAGAAGGCGATCACGCAATGCGGTGAGGCGGTCGGCATCGGTTTCAATGGTCATCGAGCACACGTTATCGAATTGCTGGTCAAGGACCTTGAGGTCGCCGCTTTTCACCAGTTTCATCACGTCGTTCATGGCAAGGTAAGGAAATGTGAATGAAAGAGTTGCCTGCTCGTGACACTCAAGGATTTCGCCTGCTTCGATGGCGGCGCGTGCCGCCTCACGATAGGCCACAATCAGCCCCGAGGTACCAAGTTTGATACCGCCAAAGTATCGCACCACAGCAATCACCACATTAGTGAGGCCAAACGAGTTGATTTGCCCCAAAATGGGCTTTCCAGCAGTGCCACTTGGCTCACCATTATCGCTCGAAAGGTATTCATTGCGCCCTGTTCCAATCATGTAGGCCCAGCAGCAATGCCGTGCGTCGTGATATTTGTTTGAAATCTGCTTAATGAGAGCCTTAGCCTCATCGGCACTCGCGGCAGGTTGAGCAATGGCAATGAATTTGCTCATTTTCTCCTTGTAAATGCCTTGCGACACACCCTTCAGCGTTTTATAAAAATCACTCATACTTGGTATTTTCAACTATTGATGATGCAAATATAATAATATTTTTATAACTTTGCACTCAATTTTAACGAAACTCATATAACAACAAAAATTATTTATGGCAACCTACTTTGAATGTAAAGTGAAATATGACCGCACCCTTGAGACTGGTGCGCAGAAAACCGTTACCGAACCTTATCTTGTTGACGCCCTGTCGTTTACCGAAGCCGAAGCCCGCATCACCGAAGAGATGCGCCCCTACACCACTGGCGAGTTTGCCGTCACAGCAGTGAAGCGCGTGAAATATGACGACATTTTTTTCCATCAAGGTGGCGACCGCTGGTACAAGGTAAAAATCAACATGATAACCATCGACGAGAAAACCGCTGCCGAGAAGCGCACAGCCAGCAACTCGCTCGTGCAGGCCAGCGAATTTAAGGAGGCACTTGACATTTTCCTCGAGAACATGCGCGGCACAATGTTTGACTATGAAATTGCCGCTATCGACGAGACCCCACTGATGGATGTCTTTGCCGCCGACCTCACCCACACCATTGCCGACAAAGAGAAAAAAGAAGAAGAGTAACGCACAATAGATATCATGTCAACAATAGCCCAAAACCTAAAACAATTAACTAGTAAGCTACCCACAGGCGTCAAGCTCGTGGCTGTGTCAAAGTTCCACCCTGTGGAACGACTTCAGGAAGCCTACGATGCGGGACAAAGACTCTTTGGCGAAAATCGCGCACAAGAGCTAGCGTCAAAAGCGCCACAGCTACCCGCCGACATTGAGTGGAACTTTATAGGTCACCTGCAAAAGAACAAGGTGCGAATGATCATTCCTCATGTAGCGATGATTCAAAGTGTGGACTCGGTAGAACTGCTCACCCTCATCAACAAGGAGGCAGCCAGAGTCAATAGACACATTAAAGTATTACTTCAGCTCCATGTTGCCAAGGAGCAGACTAAAAGTGGCTTCACCGTAGACGAAGTGCTGAAAGCCGCCGCCGAAGGTAATTTTGAAAACCTGAGCAATGTCACCATTGCCGGAGTGATGGCAATGGCCACATTTACCGACGACATGCAGCAAGTGGCAAGCGAGTTTGAAACGGTTCACGACACTTTCATCAAGCTTCGTGAAATGAAGTTTGCCACCCCCGAATTCAAAGAGATTAGCATGGGCATGAGCGATGACTGGACCATTGCCGTAGAGCATGGAGCAACAATAGTTCGCATCGGCACCGACATCTTTGGCGCACGCGAATATTGACACTCCTAATTCAAAAAAAATATCAATTTGCCACATTAATTAAAAATTATGCTTACCTTTACAAGCTTGTTTTTATCAATGTGGCATTTTCACAACTTTTTGTACAAGAAATACTAACAAATAATACTATCAAAAACAATGACAAAACAACAGAAACAAAGCGGCTCAATCATCGCCATCATAACCATGATGTTTCTCTATGCGATGATTGCGTTCGTAACTAATCTTGCAGCACCCATTGGTGTTGTTATGAAAAATGACCCCGAGGTGGGAGGTTCTAATTTCCTAGCCATGATGGGTAATTTCATGAACTTCTTTGCTTATTTCTTCATGGGAATACCAGCTGGCAAGATGCTCACCCGCATCGGATATAAGAAAACCGCAATGTTTGGTATTCTTTTTGGGTTCATAGGAGTGCTTGTTCAATTCATCTCGGGATTTGAAGCCCTAGAGGGATATAGCGACAATATAATCTATCTGGTAGGTGCCTTTATCTCAGGCATGTCGGTTTGCTTGCTCAACACCGTGGTAAACCCCATGCTCAACCTCATTGGTGGTGGTGGCAAGCGTGGCAACCAGCTCAATATGATAGGTGGCACTTTCAACTCACTGGCAGCCACATTCACACCAATGCTCGTGGGAGCGCTGATTGGCCAGCTGACAAAAGATAGCGACTTTGCCGATGTGAATCTAGTGCTCTACATTGCAATGGCAGTCTTTGCTGCAGCATTTATAGTTTTAGCCTTTATTCCCATTAAGGATCCAGAGATTGGACGCATAACTTCCGAAACCAAGTTTGAGCACTCACCCTGGAAATTCCGCCACTTCGTGCTGGGAGCTATTGGCATTTTCATCTATGTGGGTGTTGAGGTTGGTATTCCTGGAACATTAAACTTCTTCTTGAGCGACACCACAGCTAAGGGTGCAGGACTTCTTGCTAATGCCGCGGCAATAGGTGGCATGGTGGCAGGGACCTACTGGCTACTAATGCTCGTGGGTCGCATTGTGGGCGGTGCTATCGCCAGCAAGGTGTCGAGTAAGGCAATGATGGTGGTTGTTACCATTGTGGGAATGGCGCTGATTTTGTGCGCCATGCTCATCGACAAGAGCGTCACCACAGCTATGCCCGTGTTCACTGGTAGTGGTTTTGCGATGGAAACTGTGCCAATGAGCGCATTATTGCTTGTACTGTGCGGATTGTGCACATCGGTAATGTGGTCGTGCGTGTTCAACCTAGCCACCGAGGGCCTTGGCAAATACACCGCTGCAGCAAGTGGCATTTTCATGATGATGGTAGTTGGCGGTGGCGTGCTTCCTCTCATCCAGAATGCTATAGCCGACAGCTCACTCGGTTACATGATTTCTTACATAGTACCCCTTGTGGGTCTTGCCTACCTGTGTTTCTATGCTCTAGTTGGTAGCAAGAACGTTAATACCGATATCCCTATTGAGTAATATTTTTCACAAATAGACTTAATCAAGAGGTATTTCCCTGTCGCGGGAAATGCCTTTTGATGGTTAAAAAGGGGAATTTTTTGGAAAAAAAAGGAAAAAACTTGCATCGTCACAAAATAATTGCTATCTTCGTAACGTAATAATTACAGATGTTTTATTAATAGAATTTTTATTCCACACAACATTATAAAATTATGATAGACGACAAGCTAATGACGCGCGCGGCAAACAATATTAGAATCCTTGCTGCCGCTATGGTTGAGAATGCCAAATCAGGTCACCCTGGTGGAGCCATGGGTGGGGCCGACTTTGCAAACGTGCTTTACAGCAGTTTCCTAGTTCACGACCCCGACGACCCACGCTGGTTCGCTCGCGACCGTTTCTTTCTCGACCCCGGTCACATGTCGCCTATGCTTTACGCCACACTACTCCTGACCGGCAAATACACCATCGACGATATCAAGGCATTCCGCTCGTGGGGAAGCATTACACCCGGGCATCCTGAGCTTGATGTGGACCATGGCGTGGAAAACACCAGCGGTCCATTAGGACAAGGTCACGTGATGGCTGTGGGATGTGCTATTGCCGAGCGCTTTATCACAGCTCGCTTTAGCGATGTGTTCGCCCACAAAACCTATGCCTTCATTAGCGATGGCGGCATTCAGGAGGGCATCTCACAAGAGGCCGGTCGCCTGGCTGGACATCTGGGGCTGAGCAACCTCATCATGTTCTATGACAGCAACTCGGTGCAACTCAGCACCATGTGCAATGCTGTGAGCACCGAGGACACTGCAATGAAATATCGTGCATGGAACTGGAATGTCATTGAGATTGACGGCACCAGTCCCACGGCTATCGCCAGCGCCATCGAGGCGGCTCAACAAGAGAGCGAGCGCCCCACCCTTATCATTGGCAAGACAATAATGGGACGCGGATGCGTCACCGACGACGGGAGCAACTTTGAGGGGCAATGCTCTACACACGGCAATCCACTGAGCAAGTCGGGCGCAAGCTTTGAGAAGACAATAGAAAACTTGGGTGGCAATGCCGCCGATCCCTGGCAAATATTCCCCGAGGTTGAAGAGCTATATAGCAAACGTGCCGAGCGATTGCGCGCCATCGTTGCCGACCGCAAAGCTCGCGAGAAAGCATGGTGTGATACCCACCCCGAGCTTGCCAAGCAGCTCAAAAACTATATAAATGGTGTTGTAACCCCTGTCGACTATGCCTCGATTGAGCACAAGCCAGGTCTCGCCACTCGCGCTTCGAGCGCCAACGTACTGAGCACCCTAGCCCAGCAAGTGGGCAACATGATTGTCTCCAGCGCCGACCTTGCCAATAGCGACAAGACCGACGGTTTCCTAAAGAAAACTAAGGCCTTCGCCCGTGGCGACTTTGAAGGAGCCTTCCTTCAAGCCGGAGTGAGCGAACTCGCCATGACAGCCATCATCAACGGCATGGCACTGCATGGTGGCGTAATCGCAGCTTGCGGAACATTCTTCGTCTTCAGCGATTATATGAAACCCGCGGTGCGTCTATCGGCATTGATGGAACTGCCTGTTAAGTTCATCTGGACTCACGACGCATTCCGCGTGGGAGAAGACGGTCCCACCCACGAACCCGTAGAACAAGAGGCGCAAATTCGTCTCATGGAGGAGCTTAAGAACCACAGTGGTCGCAACAGCATGCTAGTGCTCAGGCCTGCCGACAGCGCCGAGTGCACCGTAGCCTGGAAAATGGCGATGGAGAACACACTCACCCCCACAGCACTCATCCTCTCGCGACAGAACATCAACGACCTGCCCTCACAGCACGGCAGTGGCTATGCCGCACGCTACAACGACGCTTTGCAAGCCCAACGTGGCGCTTACATTATATATAGAGATGAGAACCCACAGGTTGTGCTCGTGGGCAACGGCTCAGAAGTGGCTACACTGGTTGAAGCCACTCAAATTATCAAAGCCGAACAACCACTCAGAGTACAAATTGTGTCCATCCCGTCGATAGGACTTTTCAAGAATCAGCCCCAAGAGTACCAGAATGAGGTTATTCCACCTCAGTTACCTACCTTTGGACTCACATCGGGATTGCCATCCACACTACTTTCAGTAGTAAATGGAGGAAAAATCTTCGGTCTTGATCATTTTGGAGCCTCGGCACCTTACAAAGTTTTGGACGAAAAATTTGGTTTCTCGCCTCAAAATATCGCTCAAGAAGTCCAAAAATGTCTCAAAAATCAAAAAAAATGACCTTTTTAAGAAGATTTTTTGGATAAAATAATTAATAATCAAAAAAAAAGCTATATATTTGCACAATGTTTTGATAAGGTATACAATTTATTTTAGTGTTTAACAAATAAAAATTTTTATTTAACAAAAACGTAAGTCTATGAAAAAGATTACATTACTTGCATGTGCATGCGCTATGTTCTTAGCTCCTGCAGTTAACGCTCAGGAAGTACAGTACGTAGAGGATCCAGCTCAAGGCTACATCTTCAACCGTATGCAGGACAACTGGTTCATCCAGGCTGAAGGCGGTGTTGGCGTTATGATGTCTTACAAAGATGCTCAAATGAAGCTCGGTAAGCGCTTCCTCGCCCCCAAGGCTAACTTGTTCATCGGTAAGTGGTTCTCTCCACTGCTGGGTGTTCGCATCGGCGGTCACTTCGAGCAGATGAAGGGTGCTACCGACAACATGAACGCTATCGGTGTTCGCACCGACATGGGTGATCAAATGAAGGACGGTGCTAACGTACGTCTTGGCCAGAAGTTCAATCGCATCGGTGTTACTGGTGATGTTCTGTTCAACCTGACTAACTGGATTTGCGGTTACAAGCCCGGTCGCTTCTACAATGCAGTTCTTTATGCTGGTGCTTCTACTAGCTGGAACTTCTACAATGACAAGGCCGACGGCAGTGGTAGCTGGAAGTATGGTGGTTGGAACAATGGCAAGGAAGGTCATCACGACCGTAACTTCGCTCTCCAGGCTGGTTTGCTCAACAGCTTCGCTCTTGGCAAGCACGTTGATCTGCTTCTCGACCTCCGCTTCGACATGGTTCAGGAGCACGTAGACGGTGCTGGTCAAGGTCACAAGACTTGGATTGAGTACCCAAGCGCTATGCTGGGTCTTGCTTACAAGTTTGGTAAGACTGAGTGGAATGCTCCCGTTGTTCCCATCTGCCCACAGGTTAAGGACAACAGCGCAGAGCTCGACGCACTTCGCAACAAGCTGAACCAGGCTAACGCTAAGATTCGTGACCTGGAGAACCAGCTCAACGAGTGCCTGAAGAAGAAGAACCAACCCGTTGCTCCTCAGAACAACCTGACTGCAGCTTCTAAAGAGGCTCCTCTGGCTACTATCTACTATCCAAGAGGTAAGTCTTACATCACTCCAGTACAAATGGAGATCGTAAACGCTGTTAGCGAGGTTATGAAGCAAGAGAATGACAACTACATCCTCACTGGTTGGGCCGACAACTACACTGGTAACGACGAGATCAACATTAAGCTTCGTCACGACCGTGTAAATGGCGTTAAGAAGACCCTCGAGGATAAGGGTATCGACGGTGGCCGTCTCCAAACTGAGACTAACAATGGCAACCTCGTTGACTACGGTCCTCAGAGCGCACCTCTTGGCCGCGCCGTTACAATCCAACGTAACAAATAATTTTGACCTACTTTAGTTCAAAATTATGAAACAAAGGTCTCGCACCACATGGTGCGAGACTTTTTATTTTATACTCTCCTTCACGCAATCTAAGATAATCTAATTTTTTTCAGTAATTTTGCAACCTAAAAACAACTATCACATCAACACCAATGTCTAGCCCCCACAAAGATCCACTTATTGACTTGATAAAATCAGGTGGCACGATGACGCTCAAGCAACAGCTCAAGCTCACCGTGGCATTGAGCACACCGGCTATTCTTGCCCAGCTGTCGTCGATTATCATGCAATATATCGACGCATCGATGGTGGGAAGCCTTGGAGCAAACGATAGTGCATCGATTGGGCTGGTATCAACCACCATGTGGCTGCTGGGAGGACTGCTCAGTGCCGCGGCTATGGGATTTACAGTGCAGGTGGCACACCTCATTGGAGCCAACAAGAGCAACGACGCACGCAGTGTGCTGCGCCAGTCGATTGTGAGTTGCCTAGTGTTCAGCGCAATTCTCACTATTGTGGGAGTGGCTATCAGCTGCGAACTCCCCCACTGGCTTGGAGGTAATGATGCCATTTGCCACAATGCGACAGTCTATTTCCTCATCCTCGCTATTTTCCTCCCCTTTCTTGAAGTTGAAATGGTTGCTGGCGGGATGTTGCGAAGCAGTGGCAACATGAAGGTTCCCGGCATGCTTAATATATTAATGTGTGTGCTTGATGTGGTATTCAATTTCTTTCTCATCTTCCCCACACGCGAAATAATGGTCATGGGTCATGCCATTAACATCCCTGGCATGGGGCTTGGGGTGAAAGGCGCGGCACTGGGCACTGTCCTTGCCGAGGTAGTAACATGCGCACTGATGCTTTATTTCCTCATTTATCGCTCTCGTGAGCTAAAGCTGGCAGGAACCAGTGGTAGCTTTAAACCAACCAAGAACTGCCTCAACAAAGCCTACAGAATAAGCCTCCCCATCGCATTGCAATCGGTAATGATGTGTGGAGCTTATATTGCAGCCACAGTCATTGTGGCACCACTAGGGAGTGTGGCGCTAGCCGCCCACTCCTTTGCCATCACAGCCGAGAGCTTGTGCTACATGCCGGGCTATGGATTCTCGGAGGCGGCGACGACACTTGTAGGTCAAAGCACTGGAGCAGGTCGTCGCGACTTGTGCAAGCGTTTTGCTCACATCACTGTAATAATAGGAGTAGCATCCATGACATTGCTGGGCTTGCTAATGTATGCCTTCGCGCCCCAAATGATGGCACTCATGTCACCAGTTCAGGACATAGTTGAGCTGGGGGCGCAATGCCTTCGCATCGAAGCTTGGGCCGAGCCTCTCTATGGAGCCGCCATTGTGTGCTATGGAGTGATGGTGGGCGCTGGCGACACTCTCGTTCCAAGCCTGATGAACCTGGGCTCAATGTGGATTGTGCGCATCACACTGGCTTCAATTCTTGTCACATCGATGGGACTGCCGGGAGTGTGGACCGCTATGTGCATTGAGCTATGCGTGCGTGGCACAATATTCTTAATCAGGTTATGGTCGGGACAATGGTCCAAGAAGATATCATTATCTAATAGTTAAATACTTCAAAATTCGGCTATAGAAACTCTAAAAACAGTATCTTTGTAAAATCATACACATATATTAATATAACACATGAAAACTATAAAAGACCAAACTTTCGGTGGCGAGCGACCATTATTTGCCTCTCGCGACACACGTTTTGAACACATTACTATCACAACTGGAGAATCAGGATTAAAACAATGCCACAACATTGAGTGTGACCACTGCTACTTTGAAGGGAAATATCCCTTGTGGCACGTATATGGCTCTAAAATAACCAGTTGCTACTTCGCGGTGGGCTCTCGCTCGGCAATATGGTACTGCGATGACATGGAAATGACCGACTGCGTAATCGATGGTCCCAAGTTCTTCCGCGAGATGAACCGCGTGACTATCAATAACGTGGTTATCAATGATGCCGATGAGACCTTCTGGAAAGTTAAGGGGCTCAAGATTCACAATCTTAAGCTACATGGTGGCACTTATCCTTTTATGTTCTCGCAAGACATCTATGTTGACGGGCTGGAAAGCGATGCAAAATATGTGTTCCAGTACTGCAAGAATATGGAGATACACAACGCGAAAATCACCACCAAAGATTCATTTTGGGAATGCGAGAACGTGACAATCTACGACAGTGAACTCAATGGAGAGTACCTGGCATGGCACTCCAAAAATGTGAAGTTAGTGCGCTGCCACATTAGCGGTGAGCAACCCCTGTGCTATGATAAGAACCTGGTGCTTGAAGACTGCACCTTCGACCCTGGCTGTGATCGCATGTTTGAGGACAGCGAGGTAAATGCTCAGATAGCTGGAAGCGTGACCAACATCAAGAATCCACGCACCGGTCGCATAGAGCTTGACAGCGTGGGTAGCGTAACTCTTGACGAGAATATTCTTGAGCCAGCCAACTGCCAAATTATTGAACGCGACAAGCAGTAACACCTAGTTATTAACACAAAAGAACCCTTACCCATGAACACCGAGAAATTTAACTTTGACGAGATAGTTGACCGCCGTGGCACACATGCCGTGAAATGGGATCATTGCCCTAGCGACGACGTTATCCCCATGTGGGTAGCCGACATGGACTTCAAGGCTGCCCCATGCATCATGGAAGCGCTTAGAAAACGCGTGGAACATGGTGTATTTGGTTATGTAAATGTTCCTGAGGAGTTCCACACGTCTATCATCAACTGGTTTGAGCGTCGTCACAACTGGACTATTGACCGCGACATGATTGAGTACACCACAGGTGTGGTTCCAGCCATCTCGGCAGTGATTAAGGCTATCACCAAGCCCGGTCAAAAGGTGGCTATTCTCACCCCCATCTATAACTGCTTTTTCTCAAGCATCAAGAACAACGGTTGCGAGCCAGTGGAAGTGCCCCTAACCTACAATGCTGATTACAGTTACAGCATCGACTACGACGCCCTTGATGTAGCACTTGCGAGCGACGATACCCATGCTCTACTCTTTTGCAACCCCCACAACCCAGCAGGACGCGTGTGGACGCGAGAGGAGCTCAGCAAGGTCAACGACCTGTGTCTCAAGCACGATGTTACCGTCATCAGTGACGAGATTCACTGCGAGATGGTAATGCCCGGCATGAGCTATACACCATTTGCATCGGTGACAGAAGAGGCACGCGCTAACTGCATCATGTGTGGCTCGCCAAGCAAGTCGTTTAACATTGCCGGATTGCAAGCAGCTTTCATCGTGTGCAACAATGCCGAGAACAAAGCTAAAATTAATCGCGCCATAAACATTAATGAGGTGTGCGACATCAACCCCTTTGGGCTAGAGGCATTCATGGCAGCCTACAACCATGGTGAGAGTTGGATACTACAGTTTAATGACTACATTGCCGGGAATTTCCAACTCATGAGCGAGATGCTTAATAAAGAACTGCCCTCATTCCACATCACCCCCCTTGAGGGCACCTATCTGGCATGGGTCAACATTAGCGCAACCGAAATGACTAGCACGCAAATCACTAAAAAGATTCTCGACGACGGTAAAGTGCTCGTCAACGATGGTGCCATCTACGGCAAAGCTGGCGAAGGCTTCATACGCATCAACCTCGCCACAGCACGCTCGGTGGTAGAAGAAGCCACACGTCGCATCATAAGCGCGATTAAGTGACAAATAAATATACACCCTAAAAACTCCTTAAGCCTAAGGCTATGGGAGTTTTTTCTTGCATCCATATCTAGCATGTGTGAGCAATATTTTGTATTTTTGCACGATAAAAGTTTGAACTAAAGCTTATGGTTTTCAACTCGGTTGAGTTCTTGATATTCTTGCCCATCGTTTTCGGGCTATACTGGTGCATGGCACGATGGGTGCGATGGCAAAACCTGTTTATCGTTATAGCTAGCTATGTGTTCTATGGATGGTGGGACTGGAGATTTTTGGCCCTGATAGCACTAACGTCGGTGGCTAGCTATGCCAGTGGCGTCCTCATTGAACAACACCGTGGTCATGGCAAGATTATCAGCGCAGCTAACATTGTGCTCAACTTGCTCATCCTTGCATTCTTCAAGTACTTCAACTTCTTTTCCGAGTCGTTTGCCACTGCCATGGCATCGCTAGGATGGCATTGCGACATGCCCACGCTCAACATTGTGTTACCAGTGGGTATAAGTTTTTACACCTTTCAGGCTCTGAGCTACTCAATTGACGTGTATCGCCGCAAACTGCCAGCTAGCCACAGCATCATCGATGTGATGGCATTCATCAGCTTTTTCCCGCAACTGGTGGCTGGTCCCATTGAGCGCGCCACATCGCTATTGCCACAAATTCAAAAGCCACGACACTTCAGCGCCGCGACAGCCACTACTGGTATGCGACAAATGCTTTGGGGCCTCTTCAAGAAGATGATTGTTGCCGACTCATGTGGACTCATTGTAGACCGCATTTGGACCGACATTCCTGAGCATCATGGATTTGCGCTCCTTTTAGCGATGGTGCTATTCGCTTTCCAAATCTATGCCGACTTCTCGGGCTACAGCGACATTGCCATAGGCTGCGCTAGGCTCTTTGGCATTAAGCTGACCACTAACTTCAAGGTGCCTTATTTCTCACGAAGCATTCGTGAATTTTGGCGCCGCTGGCATGTGACGCTCATGAACTGGTTTACCGAATATGTCTACTTTCCACTGGGTGGCAGTCGCAAGGGGAAAGCACGCACAGTGCTTAATACCATAATTGTTTTTGCTTTGAGCGGTCTGTGGCATGGCGCTAACTGGACTTTTGTGCTATGGGGACTCTACAATGCACTGCTTTTCATTCCGCTCATCATCACCGGGAAAGGACGATATAAAGACACCGTAGCCCATGGTCGCCACTGGCCCTCGCTCAAAGAATTGGGGTTAATGCTCGTCACTTTTGCTCTTAGTGCCTTAGGCTTGAGCCTGTTTAGGGCACCTAGTCTTCATGATTTCATAACCTTCATTACCACAATGCTCTCACCCTCAATACTGCAAGTGGGCTTTGGTCACGAAATAAGACTTGCATTAGCCTACTGCGCACTGATGATGCTGGTTGAATGGCTTACGCGTGAACGACGGTTTGGACTCGACTTTGGCGACTCGCCAAGTGGCATACTACGATACCGGTGGGTGCGATGGATGATTTATGTCACGTTGTATGCTTACATAGTCATAATGTCGGGGTTACACTCTAACTTTATCTATTTCCAGTTCTAAGCAATGAAACGATTTCTCAAGAAAATATTGATTTACTCTATTATAGTGATGGCTATTTTCATTGCTTATGAGGTGGCATTGCTCTTTGTTCCAAATGAGTATTCCTACAAGAAAAACTATATAGAGGACCACAAGCATCAGCTGAAGGTGCTAGTGCTTGGAAACTCGCATCTTGCCGACTGCATCGACCCCAGCTTGCTGGGCGATAGCATTTTTAACGCAGCTCAACCAGGACGCTCGGTGTACTACGACTTGCAACTGCTCAAAGAATACATAGGGCAAATGCCTCAGCTAGAGTGTGTCATCTTACCCCTGAGCGTGGACTATTACTACTGGGGACATCGATTTGAAAAAGTGCACGAGCCAAAATTCACCACTTATCGATGCATGTACCATAAATACATGGGTTACACCTACGAAGACAAAGAGTGGTGGCACTGGTCTGAGATTTTGAGCTCGTTCTACAACCACCCCGCACGCTTAGTTGACGCTCTATATAAACCGCTCACTGACCTCACCATGTGCGACTCGTTGGGAGTAGAAATTGATGCCAGCATCGACACTCGCAAAGACGACTGGTACAACCAGCAACTACCCAGCGACACTCCATTGAACGATTCCACCAAGCTACATCTCTACTACGTCAACAATCTGCGCATCTATAGCGAGATAGTGATGCTTGCACGGGCGCACAAAACGCGTCTCATTTTCCTTGCTATGCCCATCTACAAAACGGCACGACAGCGCATCAACAGCTATCAGCTTCATGAGCTAGACCTGTTTGTTCAACGTATCAAACGTTTTAATCCTAACATTGAGTTCTATAACTTTATTGACGCCCCTGGCTACACCGAGCAAGACTACTACAATTCCATCCACCTTAACAACACACATGGTGCACGCAAGTTTGCACCTACCTTAAAGCGAATTCTAAATAACCGGCAGTGCTCAAAGCGTTGACAGCAGGCGATAGAAATCGCCCGTTGGGATGGCTAGAAACTCTGGCTCAATGCGGTGTCCCAGCTGCGATGACTCGTGGAAACGGTCGCCCACAAGAGCTCGATACTTGCCACGCATGTCGCCGAGCAATTCGTCATGGTCGCTACCAATGATGTGTGTCACTGGGGTGATGAATGGCTCAATGCCACGAAACTCATCCAGGTCGCTAGGCTGACAAGTGAAAGTTTGCACTCCATCTTCACGCTGATTATAATACTCCACTGTGTGCCCTATCTCGGGCATGTATTGCATGCTATTTTCAGGGTTGAGCGCCGGATTGACAGCAATCTTGGGAATTTCGACCTTCGCACACAACGTGTAATAACCACCCAGCGACGAGCCCGCCAGGATATCTATTCCATGAAGCGCCACATAGTCCTCAATTTTTTTTATCGACTCAACGGGATGATGTGTCACATCGAATGCATGAATTTCATAGTCATTATAAACCTGCTTAAGGGTAATGATTGTGCTACTCTGTGCCGAGCTACGGAAACCATGAATGTATAATAGTTTCTTCTTCATAGTCATTTCCTTAGGAAAAAAGATGTGGGCAGACAACTTTATTACACCCACCCACATCACATTTAGTCATTTAATTTTATCTCTATTTCTTAGACGTCTTCTTGGCTGATGTTTTTTTACCGGTAGCTTTCTTGGTTGTAGCCTTCTTCTCGGGCTTTTCTTCTACCGTTTCCTCAACCTTTGGAACAAAGTCGCCTGTGGTATCCTTAACAATGTTGTTGCGCATCATCTCCACCTCGCGATTTAGCTCTTCTATCTCCTTCTCCTGATTGCGGATAGTAAGGAGCAGGGCGTTGAGCTCCTCGTTTCCAATCTCCTCAGGGAACTGCTCGCGCACCCTAATCATGAAGTCGCTCAGCACGTTCATGTAGTTGGTGAAAGCGGCGTAGGGCGAGTCGTAGGGGCTATAGTGCGAGTGTACCGAGCCGTCGCTACTGTGCTTGGTACTCATGTAGTAGAAGTGATCGCTCGCTTGCAAATAGTTCCAGTCCTGACGTATGCGCTTGTCCTCTATCAAGCGTATGCGCTCGCTCAAGCAGTAAAGCTTGTTAACGGCCTCTTCCTGCAAGATATTTCCCATCCATGCGCTAGTGTCGCGAGCCTCGTCGGCCCAGGAGATGGGATGCATAACGCTGAGCTCACCCACTGGTTTGAGCTTGCTCACCACCTCGCTAGGAGTCATGAAAGTGATACCCCTTTGCTCGGCAAATCGAGGTAAAGCTTTCATAAACTCAAATATCCCACTCTCGCGAGGCTGCAACTCTCCAAATGTTTCATAGTTCATGAACAGGTTCACCAGCATCTCCTCATCGGGCAAAGTGGCAATCCAGTCGATATACTTGTCGGCAGTGAGAGGATAAGCCGCCCACTCAGGATTACTAAAGCGGAAAGCTATATCATCGCTCAGCTTAGAGTTCTTTAACAAGAGCTTGAGCTTGGGAACAGGAGCCGCCTTATACAAATAGTTGGGCGACTTCCATCCCAAGATGTGCTTGGCGCCATCGGTTATCGCGCCCTTGAAACCCATTGAGGCAACCATGGCGGCAATGTCATCGTCGTAGATGAGCTCGGTGTTGCGGAACACCTTGGGTCGCTGGCCAAAGAGCTGATAAATCTTCTCGTCGTGAGCCTTTACTTGAGCCATAAACTCCTCGGGGTCGACGAGCGACGAGAGCGAGTGAGCATAGGTCTCGCTAAGGAACTCCACACAACCAGTGTCGGCAAGGTCTTTCATCGAGTCGATAAACTCAGGAACATATTGCTCTAACTGCTCCAGCGCTGTACCACTTATCGAGAATGCCACCTTGAATTTCTTTCCATTCTCTTTAATCATGTCGAGCAACATCTGGTTAGCTGGCATGTAAGAACGCTGTGCTATGCGTGTGATTATGTCATCGTTGGCAAAGTCGTCATAGTAGTAATGGTCGTTACCAATGTCGAAGAATCGATAAGTCTTCAGGCGAAACGGCTGATGTATCTGAAAATAGAAACAGATTGATTTCATGTTGATAGTGTGTGTTATAGTAGTGGATAATTATCTATTAATAAGTCGCTTGTAAATATCAATAACCTTGGCGCCAGCGCGGTCCCACGTTATCTTATTAACCTCTTCAAGTCCCTGCTCACGCAACTGCTTATACATGGCCGGGTACTTGATAATGGAATAGATAGCATCGGCAATGGCATTGGTATCCCAGTAGTCGACCTTGATAACATTGTTCAAAATCTCGGCACAACCACTCTGCTTAGAAATTATTGACGGTACTCCCATCTGCATCGCTTCCAGTGGCGAGATACCAAATGGCTCACTCACCGAAGGCATGATATAGACATCGCTCGCCTTGAGCATCTCATACACTTGCTTGCCTTTCAAGAAGCCCGTGAAGTGGAAACGACCGGCGATGTGACGACGTGCAGCCAGGCGAATCATCTTCTCCATCATGTCGCCACTACCAGCCATTACAAACTGCACGTTATTTACCTTTTGCAGCACTTGCCATGCGGCATCCACAAAGTATTCCGGTCCCTTCTGCATGGTAATGCGCCCCAGGAAAGTCACCACTTTCTCATGCTTGGGTGGCACTTCCAAGTTGAGCAGTTCCTGGCTCAGTGGTTCCACGGCGTTGTGCACGGTAGTCACCTTGTCGGGACTGATGCCATATTTTTCTATAACCGTCTTGCGAGTGAGGTTGCTCACGGTGATAATGTGGTCGGCATTATTCATGCCATCTTTCTCAATGCCGAACACCGTGGGGTTCACCTTTCCACGACTGCGATCGAAATCGGTGGCATGAACATGAATCACCAGTGGCTTGCCTGTCACTTGCTTGGCATGAATGCCAGCAGGATAAGTGAGCCAGTCGTGCGAGTGAATCACGTCGCAATCGATGGTGCGGGCTATAACACCTGCCACGATGGAGTAATTATTTATTTCCTCGAGCAGGTTGTCGGGGTAGCGACCCGAGAATTCTATACACCCCAGGTCGTTAGTGTTCATATAGTTAAAATCGCTATAGATGTGGTCGCGCAAATCAAAATAAGTGCGTGGGTCCAGCACTTTCCCTATTCGCCCTTCCACATAGTCCCAGTTCACATCGCGCCATGCCACGGGAGTGGTGTTGGCACCAATGATGCGAGCAAAGTCCTTGGGCTCATCGCCCCAGGGCTTGGGAATGACAAAAGTGATGTCCATGTCGCCACATTGTGCCATGCCCTTGGTAAGACCAAAACTTGCTGTTCCAAGCCCCCCCAGGATGTGAGGAGGAAATTCCCAGCCAAACATTAAAGCCTTCATAAGTAATTATCTTAGTGTTTTAAGAGTTTATAAAACCAATATTCTTGAACAAGCGCAACACACGCAGCACGCCGCCCACATTAGGAGCATAGCTCACCGCACCACGGCCAATAAATGGCGGGTTGCCGTCATATAGCTCCGACAGAGTGCCAATGCCTCCCTGCGACATTTCGTCCTCAAAACCTATCATCATGCGCTCGATGAACGACGCACGATTGAGACCAAACACCTTTATATAAGCATCGGTATAGAAGCCCATGAGCCATGGGCGCGCCGAGCCGGCATAGTAGGCTACCCAGCGTTCCTCGGGATTACCCAGGTACCACGGCTTGTAGCCCCAGCTCTTGGGGCTGAGGGTGCGAAGTCCCTTGGGGGTAAGCAACTCACGAGTCACTACATCGAGCACACTCTTGCGCTGACGACGGTCGAGCGGTGAGTAGTCGAGTCCGGCGGCTATTACCATGTTAGGGCGCACACTGGGGTCGGCATAGGCGCCGTCTACATAGTCGTAGAGGTATCCATAGTCGTTAAGGAACATGTCGACAAATGCAGGCTTGGCCTTGTCGCTGATTTCCTTGAGTGAGGCAACATATTCTTTTTCTTGCTCCACCTCGGCAAACATCTCCTGAGCAAACATCAGCGCATTGTACCACAGTGCGTTAAACTCAACGAGATAGCCAGTGCGCGGTATCATTGGGGAGCCATCGGCGTGGGTGCTATCCATCCACGACATGGGCCTCTTGGTGCCGTCGGTGGTTACTAAGCCATTGGGCTGCAAGAATAAGTTGGGGTGATACTTGTCAATAATCTGTCGCAACAATGCCTTAACAAGTTCGCCATAGCGCTCTCGAGCGACAGCCATGCCAGCATCTTTAGCGTACTCCTGAAGTGACCATATTGCCCACAACGGGACATCGGGGAGGTCGATACCTTTCAAGTGCTTGTCGAGAGAGCCATCTTTCACAAATCTCATCAGGGCCTCGCTGGCGGTGTCCATTATTTTCTCAAAGTCGGGACGATGGTGGTTAGAGATAGTGCAACCCGGCAAAGCGATGAACTCGTCGCGGGCACGAATCTTGAACCATGGGTATCCCGCAAGGATGTAGTTACCGTCGGCATTGGTGAGATAGAACTGCTTGGCGCTGTTCTTCAAGCAGTTATAGAAGCTAGTGCGTGGTGTACGGGAGTTTACTTCATCCTCGTGCATGCGGCTCAGGTTGCGAGTGTTCACCTCCTGAGTGCCAGCCGAGAACACCAGTGTCTCGCCTTTCTTGATGTCGATCTCAAAATAGCCTGGGACATACAGGTCCTCGCTATAAGGGATGCCACGCTCCATGTCCTTGATATATTCAATGCCTTTGTACCAGTGGGGGTCAAAAACAAACCGTGGCTTGTGATTGAACTGCATGTAGAGTGTGGGATAACCCTCATACATGCAGGTGGCAATACCATTTTGCACCTCACGATATTCCTGACTGGCAACCGAGTTCTCAACACACAGGTCGTTAGCATTGCGGAATGCCAAGAATGGGCGGAACTGCAGCGTGGTCTTAGAGTGCGCCTCCACTAGGGTGTAGCGGATGAGGATGCGGTTTTCGTTAGTAATGAAGATTTTCTCGCGCTTCATGATAACACCGCCCACACGGAAGGTGTGAGTGGGAACACGCTCGCAATCATACTCACGAATGTACTTGTGACCATTGGGGCTATAAACATTGCCCTTGTAGCGGTGCAATCCCAGGTTGAAGGCGGCGCCATGCTGGATTACCGTCTCATCGAGCGATGAGAGCAAAACATGGTTGTTGTCGTCAATCTCGGGAATAGGAATCACCAGCAAGCCGTGCTGCTTGCGTGTGTTACACCCCACAATAGTGGTGCAATGATAAGCCCCCGACTGATTGGTCCTGAGAATCTCCTTAGTGAGAGACTGCTCAAGATTTATCATCAGGTTTTTATCAAATTTTAAATAGCTCATTAAGTTTTAAAGTATCTAATATTGTTAATATTTTCCAGGTTATTATGGCATTAAATCATTCCATACACATTACTCATTGTAATCGTGACGAATTTACAACTTTTTACTAACATGGACAAACTATTTTCAATCTTTTTATCAACAGATTTATAATTTGTACTATCTTTGCACTTAGTTCAACAAGTAATCAATACTTTATATCATGACATCAAGAAGCCACATCGCTGCTCTCAAAAAACAAACCGGCGAGTGCAACTGCGCACAAGCCGTGACCTCCACCTATGCCGACATCGCCGGCATTGACCACGACACAGCCATGAATGCCTGCAACGCCTTTGCCGCAGGCATGGGCAACATGGAGGGCACTTGCGGAGCGCTGGTGGGAGCAGGCATTGTGCTGGGGCTCGTCAAGCGCGACAAGATGCGGTCGATGAAACTCATGCGTGAGATAATGACACGTTTCCAACTTGAGGCTGGAGCCACTCAGTGCCGCCAGCTCAAGGGTGTGGACAGCGGCAAGCCACTACTCCCCTGCCCCCAGTGTGTAGCCACCGCGTGCAAGCTACTTGAAGAGTACCTATAAACACTTGTCAAAATTACTAAAACTTAAATCATATTTCTATCAAAAATGAAACTTCACAGGTTTTTATCTCTCTTTGCTCTGGCTGTGGTGGCGATGACCGCCATGGCTAAGAAGCAAGCTATCTCTATCAACGACACCAAGCGTGCTCAAACCATCAGCGTGGAAGCCATCAATGACGACATCGTCAAGGTGCAGGTCACACCCCAAGCATGGAACGGGAAGCCACTGCAGTCGCTAGTGAGCGACAAGGCGCTCAAAGAGGCCCAAGCCACCGTACATCTTAACGATAATGGCAGCGACATGGCAGTGATGACCACCCAGAGCGGACTGCGTGTGGTGCTCGACAAGCAGCTGGGCTGCGTGCAAGTGAGCTGTGGCGGCACATTCTTCACTACCGACTTGTGCGACCGCAAGACCCAAGGGGTGGTGCGACTGTTGCACACCGGCAAGGAGTCGTTCTACGGAGCCGGCGAGCGAGGTTACTCACTCAACCTTGCTGGCGACACGCTCATCAACTACAACAAGCAAAACTATGGCTACGTGGCAGGCGAGAAGCGCATTAGCCAAATGGGCATCACCATGCCGTTTGTGATATCGTCAAAGGGCTACGGCATCTTCTTTGACGACTTCTGCCGCTCGTCGCTATACCTGGGAGAAGATGGGATTGAGTATAAATCAACCTCGCCCCAGCCTCTCACCTATTATATAATTAATGGCAACGGACGCGTGGAGAACGTGGTCAGGAACTTCACCGCGCTTGTGGGTCGCCAGGACTTGCCACCACTGTGGACCCTGGGTTATATCACCTCAAAATATGGCTATCACGACCAGCGAGAGAGCGAGGGCGTGGTCGACACGCTCAAGCGTGCTGGCTATCCTCTCGACGGCATCGTGTTTGACCTCTACTGGTATGGCAAGGAGCAAGACATGGGTCGCCTGGAATGGGACCGCGACCAGTGGCCCGACCACCGTGGCATGCTCAAGAGATTTAAGGACCTGGGCGTGCATGTTGTAACCATTTCGCAACCCTATGTGCTTACCAACGGACGAGCTATCAACAACTATCGCGAGCTCGACCCCAAGGGAATGTTTTGCAAGACCAGTGGCAGTGACACCACACAGACGGTCACCATTTGGGTGGGCCAGGGAGGCATGTTTGATGTGTCGAACCCCGCCACCCGCCAGTGGCTCAGAAACCGTTACCGCACGCTCACTAATGAGGGCGTGACCGGCTGGTGGGGCGACCTGGGCGAGCCCGAGGTGCATCCTGAGGCAATACGCCACCACAACGGTCTCACTGCCGAGCAGTATCACAATGTGTACGGCAACGAGTGGAGTCGCATCATCTACGACCTCTTTAAGGAAGAATATCCTGGCGTTCGCCCCATGATAATGATGCGCGCCGGCACGGCGGGCTTGCAGCGCTACTCGGTGTTCCCGTGGTCGACCGACGTGTCGCGCTCGTGGGGAGGTTTCCAGCCACAAGTCACCATCATGCTCAACGCGGGCATGAGCGGACTGGGTTACATGTCGCACGACGTGGGCGGCTTTGCCATCGACCCGGCATGCCCACGCGACGGCGAGCTCTACATTCGCTGGCTACAGCTGGGCTTGTTCTCGCCAGTGCTGCGCACCCACTCACAGCAACTTGCCGAGCCCTATCACTACACCGAGTATGGCGACCTGCCACTGCGCATCATCCGTGAGCGTTATCGCTGGCTGCCCTACAACTACACCCTTGCCTGGGAGAACGCCAGCCAGGGCCTTCCCATGGTGCGTCCGCTGGGCTTCTACGAGAGCGACAACCGCATGAGTCGCTACGACGGCATCACCGACCAGTACCTGTGGGGCCACGACATCATGGTCGCACCAGTGATGAAGCAGGGAGCCACAAGTCGCGAGGTCACCTTCCCCGAGGGCACCTGGGTCGACATCAACAACCCCGCTAAGCGCTACCACGGGCACAGCACCATCACCTACTCAGCTCCTCTCGAGGTGTTGCCACTCTTCGCACGCGCAGGCGCATTTATCCCGCAGGCTAATTACAAGATGGAGAACGTGGGTGACTACCGCCCCTCCAAGCTCGACATCACCTACTATCACGGCGATGAGCCATCGAGCTACACCCTCTTCGACGACGACCTCACCGGCACAGGCACTCTAGCCCAGGGCAAGCATCGCCTCATCACCTTCAGCGCCTCCCCCACTGCCAGCGGCTGCACATTCACCATCAAGGGCGAGGGCGCAGGGACACAGCCCGCTAAGGACTACCGCCTCATAATCCCGGCATGCCAAGCACAGCCCAAGAAAATAACCGTCAATGGAAAGAAGGTCAAAGCCTCCTTCAACCGCACCACCGCAGCCCTCATCATTCCACTCACAATCAAGGACATAAACACAGCCACCACAGTGAAAGTGGAATATTAGTTTTGAGAGCCCAACCACTATTGAGTAATACACTTTATCACTCAATGGTGAAGGAGAATAAAAGACCTTTTTAGAATAACAAACTGTTCCAAAGCACCAACTTTGGGACAGTTTTTATTATATTATAGAACAAGCAGAATTTTACACTTTTTCCAGGCATTTAATTTCTTTTTATTTTGACGTGCTCGATTTTGGCACTATCAATGCTTATATTTGCACCAGAAAAAAAGAAAATAATTTCACCATTATACTTTTTTTAGTAAATTTGTAAACTACAATAATAAATAGTTATGATAATCTCTCACATAAGGAAAAATGATTGGAAACTTCAATCAAATGAAGACCACAGCAAGAATGTAGCACTACTTGCAGAAAAGTTCGCTTCTAAATTTGGATTTGGTCAAATCGGGAAGATTTTGGGAATGCTACATGACAAAGGCAAAGAACAAGTGGCTTTTCAAAATCACATTAAAAGTTCATCAGGTTATGACAATAACATCAAAGACGAGCATGTTCATCATGCATACGTGGGAGCATTGTTATGCAAGAAGCATTATCCACAACTATGTGATATTATAGGTCCTGAAATTTTTGGACATCATTCGGGATTGCATGATTATAATGACTATGAAGATATTTTTTCAAAGGAAATTCCCAGTGACGTTGACACATCACCTATTGATGTTAACCTAGAAATGCCTCAAGGAATGGAAAAAATAAAAGAGTTAGATTGCAATCACCTTGTGAGAGTGTTATTTTCATGCCTTGTGGATGCCGACTATCTAGATACCGAAGCATTCATGAACGAGCACAACTCGTCACAACGAGGGAAAGCCGACAAGTTAGAAATGCTTAAACCGATGCTTGATAGGTATCTTGAAGAACTTAAAATTAATGCAAAAGACACACCGGTAAACAAAGTCAGGAATCAAGTTCAGCATCGCTGTTTTGAGACATCAAGTTGGAATACAGGATTTTATAGTTTAACAGTCCCTACAGGTGGTGGCAAGACCCTATCTTCTCTTGTTTGGGCGATAAATCATGCAATTAAGTATAATAAAGAGAGAATAATAATTGCTATTCCCTATACAAGCATTATTACCCAGACAGCCGCAATTTTGCGTACAATATTTGGTGACAAAAACGTATTGGAGCATCATTCTAATGTAGATTTTGACAACGTAAAAGATAACGAACTCTCGGAACAATTGCGCTTAGCTACCGAAAATTGGGATTATCCAATAATAGTGACCACCAATGTTCAACTTTTTGAATCAATGTTTTCCAATCGACCTAAGGCTTGCAGGAAATTGCACAACATTGTTAATAGTGTTCTTATATTGGATGAGGTCCAATCTCTGCCATTAGAATTCTTGCAGCCAATAATTGACGGACTAAAGAGTTATAACCGACTTTTCTCTACAACAGTATTGTTCACAACAGCCAGTCTTCCTGCACTTAAAGACGACCCTATCGTGAATAAGTTTAAATTAAAAGGCATAGAGAACTTAACTGAAATCATTCCACACGATTACGAACTTCACAAGAAGTTGAGAAGAGTTGAATTACACTTTGACAACAACAAATCGACTCACGAAGAAATTGCTCTCCGACTGGAGCAAGAAAAACGAGTGCTGTGCATTGTAAACACAAGAAAGCACGCTCAGGCGATTTATGAGAAATTGACTCATGATGAAATGACATTCCACTTGTCAAGAATGATGTGCTCAGCGCATATCAAAAAAACTATTGATGACATCAAGCAAGCGCTTAAGAATCCTGAAAATAAAAAAATCATTGTGGTTGCTACACAGCTCATTGAAGCTGGAGTAGATATAGATTTCCCTGTAGTTTATAGGCAAGATGCCGGACTTGACTCTATTCTTCAAGCAGCAGGACGATGCAATCGTGAAGGTAAACTAAGCCTTGGTCACACCCATGTGTTCTCTCTTGGCCCAAATCCACCTGGTTTTATCTCAAATGCTAGCAATGCTCTTAAGGACATGGTTGATGTCAAGGATTGGTTTGCTCCAGAATCTATGATAAATTACTTTTATCAATTGTTCTCAAGAACTCCATCCTTTGATAAAAACTATATCGGCAAAAACTATTTAAATGATCCTAGTTGCATTTGTTTCCAACAGGCTGCAAAAGCTTTTAGATTGATTGATGATCATGGAATCAATATTATTGTCAATTATGGAAACAGTACCCGGTTTGTAAATGAATTTATCGCGAACGGCATTAGCTATTATATTATGAAGAAGCTAGGGCAATACACCGTTTCGGTTCATGAGAAAGATTTTAATGCACTTAAACAAGCGGGGTTCATCACCGAAATCGCCGAAGGGATATATTATCTTCCTGACGCAAAACAATATGACGAGAAAGTAGGGTTAACACTCAACAATCATTGGCTAGACGAATTATTAATCAAATAACAACAATATATTTATGACTTATTTTGACAAAGAATATTGCATTGAAGTGTGGGGCGACATGGCTTGCTTCACACGACCAGAGCTAAAAGTCGAAAGAGTAAGCTATGATGTGATTACTCCATCGGCTGCCAGAGCGATATTTGATGCAATCTTTTGGAAACCAGCCATTAGGTGGCAGGTGACAAAGATTGAGGTTCTTAGTCCCATCAAGTGGACTTCCATAAGGAGAAATGAAGTAGGGGCAGTTGGCTCATTACAAAAGAATCAGATTTTTATTGAAGACTCACGTCAGCAAAAGAATGCCTTACTGCTTAAGGATGTTCATTACCGTCTTTATGCGACACTTGTCTTTATACCACCTAAAGAGCGTAAAGGTGAATCACGCACGGCAGGAGCCGATGAAAATCCAGGTAAGTATCAAGCCATGTTTGAGCGTCGCGCCAGCAAAGGTCAATGCTTCAATCAGCCATATCTTGGAACTCGTGAATTCTCAGCATCATTCAAACTCATTCAAAACGATGCAGAGAAAATAATACAGCCAATAAACGAAGATAGAGATTTAGGTATAATGCTTTATGACATGGACTTCACCAACCCTAATAACATTCAAGCTATGTACTATCGTGCCAGCATGAAGAAAGGTGAAATTATTGTTCCACCATTAAATAGTAAGGAGGTGCTAAGATGATACTGAAAGCATTATATGATTATTATCACCGCCATGGGGAATTACCACCTTTAGGATATACAATCAAGAAAATAAGATACATTATTGTCATTGATTATGATGGCACATTTCTTAGAGTGGAAGACCGCGGTCATGACGCATCTTTTATGGTGATTAAAGGTGCGAACAATGTTACTAGTGGAGCGTATGCAAATGTTTTATGGGGAAAATCAAAATATATCGTAAACCTTGACCCAAAAGCAAAAAAAATATCTAAAGAGTACAGCAAATGGTTTGATTGCAATTATGCGCAAATATCAGACTTAGCAGAATTATATCCAGACAACAAAGAGTTCAAAGCTGTAAAAAGTTTTTATGAAAAGCAGGAATTCAGGAAATTAGAAAATGATGAGCTTTGGAATGATATTTCTCAAAATGATAATTCATTGATGTCGTTTCACATTCAAGGAAATTATGGCATAGTTGCTGAACAATCCCCCGATTTAAATGATTATTGTAGACGATTTTTTTTGAATGATATTGACGTTTCAAAAGATGTAGAGGAAGTCTGCTTAATTACTGGGAATAAATCAAACCCAGTTCTATCAGTTACAATGACACCTATTTTCAACGCTGGAAATGGAAAATTGGTATCTTTCCAGAAAGATATGGGCTTTGATTCTTATGGCAAACAACAAGGGCTCAATGCAACGATATCTAAAGAAGCTGAATTCTATTGCTTTACAGCTCTGCAGCACTTGTTAAGGAACGATTCTAGGAACAAATTTTTATTAAGGGATAGAACTTTTGTTTTTTGGTCATCCTCAAATAATGATTGGGCAGAAAAGGTTGAATCCTTATTTCTTCGAATTATTGGTTTAGGTAATAAAGACAACCCAGATAGACATGTTGATATAATTTACAAATCATTTCAATCAATTTTTTCTGGCAAAAAGATTCCCAATAGTAATGACAAATTTTATGTTCTTGGATTAGCTCCATTTAATAAAGCTAGAATTGGAGTGATTTATTGGAGAGAAATAGATGTTAAGGGCTTTGCTGAAAACATTCAGAAGCACTTTGATGACATGGAAATTTGTAATAATAATCAATATCTTGGATTAATTGATATAATTGACGCCGTATCCGTAAAGTCGAATAAAGACAAGAAGGGAAAAATATCCCCAAATATCCCTGAGGCTGTCATTAAGAGTATAATAGAAGGCACACCTTATCCATATAGCCTATTTAGTGCTTGCATGAGGCGAATAAAAGCAGATAATTTTTCAGACGACCAAGAGGTAAAATCAAAAAAAGAAAAAAGCAAATTTTTTAAAATCCGAATTGCAATATTGAAAGGCTATTTAAACAGATTAAGAAACAATAACAAAAAAAAATTAAAGAAAATGTTAGACAAAACAAATGACAACATTGGTTACCTATGTGGACGTCTTTTTGCCACACTAGTAAAGATTCAGGAAGATGCTAAGAAGATTAAAACTGGTTCTGGTCATGTCAGTACAATCCGCAGACGATTCATGAGTTCTGCATCAACTACACCTGCAGTAATATTTTCAAGTTTATTAAACGTGTCAATTCATCATGAAGAAGATTTGCCGATCGAGAAAAGAGTTTTCTTTGATAAACTCAAAAGCGAAATTATAGAAAAAATCTCGGCAGCAGGATTTCCTGCTCACCTTGACATCAATGACCAAGCCCGCTTCTTCATTGGCTATTATCATCAGCGCCAAGATTTCTTCACAAGGAAGCTAGAAAAAGAGAATAACGAAACTATTATTAACAACTAAAATAAAACAATTATGGCAGAGTTAAAAAACCGCTATGACTTTGTGTACATCTTTGATGTGCAGGACGGAAACCCCAATGGAGATCCTGATGCAGGCAATTTGCCTCGAATTGATGCCGAAACAGGCATGGGACTTGTGACTGACGTTTGCTTAAAACGTAAAGTTCGCAACTATGTGCAGATTGCAAAAAACTGCACGACAGGTTATGACATATTCATTAAAGAAAAAGCAGTGCTTGATTCATTAGTGAATAATATTTATGATTATTCAGAAGTTAAAAATGCACCTAAAGAAGAACAAAGGATAATTGCAAGAAAACTATTATGTCAAAACTTTTTTGACATACGTTCATTTGGCGCAGTGATAGCCACAACAAAAAAAACAGATCAAGTTCGAGGTCCTATTCAGATGACATTTTCACGTTCTGTAGAACCTATAGTTGCGAATGAACATTCCATTACAAGAATGGCTGTAACCAAGGAAGAATTAGAACAAGAGCGTACTATAGGGCGCAAAGCCACGATTCCCTATGGTCTCTACATTTGCCATGGATTCGTGTCGGCCAACCTTGCAAAGCAAACAGGTTTCAGCGAGGATGACTTGAAACTCTTCTGGGACGCACTTATCAATATGTTTGATATTGACCGCTCAGCCGCACGAGGATTGATGAGCGCACAAAAACTCATTGTATTCAAGCATGATTCGGAACTTGGCAACGCTCCAGCTCACAAATTGTTTGACTTGGTGAAGGTTGAGAAAAAGAGCCAGAATGTTGCTCGCTCGTTCAGTGACTACTCTGTGACCATTAATAATGACAATCTTCCAAATGGTGTTACCATTGAAGAGTTGATTTGATGACTGTTTACAGCGAAGACGAAATGCTCATGTTGTCGGGGATTCAACATTTTATGTTTTGTCCCCGGCAGTGGGCATTAATCCATATTGAACAGCAATGGCAAGAAAATCGCCTAACAATGGAAGGCAATATTTTACACGAAATTGTAAATGACCCTACTTATAGACAGAAAAATGGCGACACCATAACTTTACGTTCAATGCATATTGCATCAAAAGAGCTCGGTTTGTATGGAATAACAGATGCTATTGAACTTCACACAACCAATGATGCCAGAAATTCAATCAAGCATGATTGTTATCCGGGGCTATGGAAGCCCTACCCCATAGAATACAAAAGAGGCAAGCCCAAAGTTGATGAAAGAGACATGGTTCAACTTGCAGCCCAAGTGATGTGCCTTGAAGAAATGTACCGTATAAACATCGAAGAAGGCGCACTATTTTATTTTGAAACACGGCAGAGGGTTCCCGTGAAGATTGAAGACAACCTAAGAGAACTTACTAAGAAATGCTCAAAACAGATGCATGACTTTATGAGCAAAGGCTTTACTCCACCAGCATATAAGACAAAAGCATGCAACAACTGTTCGCTGAGACAAATATGCAATCCTGACATGTTTGACAGACAAACAGCAAATCAATATCTAAAATCCAACCTATATACACATGAGGCAATTACTTAATACTTTATATGTTACCACCCCCGACTCTTATTTGAGCAAAGATGGGTTGAATGTTGTGGTTTCTCGTGATGGAAAAGAACTTCTCCGAATTCCAATACATAATATTGAGAGCATCATCACATTTGGTTATATAGGAGCAAGCCCAGGATTGATGAAACTCTGTAGCGACAATGGTGTGTCTCTTACTTTTTTATCTCCTCAAGGCAGATTCATTGGGCACCTTAACGGTGCTACACGAGGCAACGTGTTGTTAAGGAAAAAGCAATATGAAATTTTTGACAATGATGAAATTTGTCTTAATTTGGGTAAAATCATTATCTCGGCAAAAATTCAAAACTCCCGCAGCATCTTGCGTCGTCACATAAGGGACTATGGAAATAATGACGCACTAATTTTTTGCTCCAAAAGATTGGAACACATGAAACATAAAGCCCTGAGTACTACATGTCTTGAAGACTTGAGAGGAATAGAAGGGAAAGCAGCAAACATCTATTTTAGTGTTTTCAATGAGCTTATCCTAACCCAGAAAGATGTATTTAATTTTACAGAGAGGAATCGCCGTCCACCACGCGATGAAATTAATGCAATGCTATCGTTTGTATACACTCTAATCACCAATGAGATGGTATCAGCTTTGGAGACAGTAGGTTTAGATCCATACTTGGGTTTTATGCATGCAATTAGACCTGGGAGGCCATCACTAGCACTTGATTTGATTGAAGAATTTAGAGGGTATTTGGGAGATAGATTAGTCTTGTCGCTAATTAATAGACGTCAAGTTAAAAGAAATGATTTCATTAAGCAAGGAGATACTGTTATAATGACCGATGACTGTAAAAAAACTATTATTTCAGCATGGCAAAAGCGTAAAAAAGATATTACAGAACATCCCTATTTAAAAGAGAAGATTCCTGTGGGGCTCCTGCCATATTCTCAAGCAATGCTATTAGCACGATATATCAGACAAGACTTAAATAATTATCCCGTTTTTTTAATCCTTTAAGCACTATGATGATTTTAGTAACTTATGATGTAGACACAACCGATAAAAAAGGAGCAAAACGGTTACGGCAAGTTGCAAAAAGTTGTGTCAATCATGGTAAACGTGTTCAGAATTCGGTTTTTGAATGTGTTTTAAATGAAGCGCAGTTCACATCTCTCATCCATGAATTGAACCTAATTATTGATAAAAACAAAGATAGTCTTAGGTTCTATAATCTAGGGAAAAACTGGAATAGAAAAGTCACGACACTTGGAGTTGACACATCTATAGATTTGACCAACGAACTAATTGTGTGATGCGAATATGATGCATTGCATAAAATATTGGTATATTCGCAGGCTTTTATTTATTGGCTAATTCAATACATTTCTATTTTTCTAATATATATAGTTTATATGTTCGCAAAAATGTGTACTTTTGCAACAGAAAATCAACTTTTTAAAAAGGAAGAGTCACGCCCCACGTGGGCGTGTGGATTGAAACTCTTGAGAACGACACCAAACGTTTTGCATGGGCGTCACGCCCCACGTGGGCGTGTGGATTGAAACTCAGCCACACTCAACAGCTCTTTTATCTTCACCGTCACGCCCCACGTGGGCGTGTGGATTGAAACTTTAATTATAATTGATATGACAGACGAAGAAAAGTCACGCCCCACGTGGGCGTGTGGATTGAAACATAGAGTTTAGTTATCACTTGACCGAGCGCAGTAGGTCACGCCCCACGTGGGCGTGTGGATTGAAACATGGGCATGGCGCAAGACCTAAAATATTGGGGATGTCACGCCCCACGTGGGCGTGTGGATTGAAACACTGCGAGGTCGCCAGTGATCGCAAAATAGAATCGTCACGCCCCACGTGGGCGTGTGGATTGAAACTTTAGTTTTAGCGCATTCCGTACTGCATCCCAGTGTCACGCCCCACGTGGGCGTGTGGATTGAAACTGCTGGGAATACATGAAGGCAAACAAGAAGGCGTCACGCCCCACGTGGGCGTGTGGATTGAAACTTGCCTTGCCTGAGCATGGCCGACGCGTCGTCCGTCACGCCCCACGTGGGCGTGTGGATTGAAACTTCTTATCGTCGGCCGGTACCGCCAGGATCCAGCGTCACGCCCCACGTGGGCGTGTGGATTGAAACAGCCTTGAAATGACCAACCTACAATTAACGTCTAGACGTCACGCCCCACGTGGGCGTGTGGATTGAAACTTGCAGTTCCCGAGCTTTTTGAGCAGTATCTGGAGTCACGCCCCACGTGGGCGTGTGGATTGAAACAATTCTTTTTTCTCTGAATCCCAGTTATATTCGGGTCACGCCCCACGTGGGCGTGTGGATTGAAACCTGTTGTAAAAGTTGATGATGATTGTCCATTGCAGTCACGCCCCACGTGGGCGTGTGGATTGAAACCCAGAACTCAAAGAGAGTGAGGACGAGAGGATAGTCGTCACGCCCCACGTGGGCGTGTGGATTGAAACATCACCTTGTGGCGCATAAGCCTTGCATCAATAGAGGTCACGCCCCACGTGGGCGTGTGGATTGAAACGACGCTGCAACTACATGCTTTAGCAACATCAACAAGTCACGCCCCACGTGGGCGTGTGGATTGAAACATGGGTCATGAGTACATCATCGTGAACAAGGAAGGTCACGCCCCACGTGGGCGTGTGGATTGAAACCTCGCTACCTGAAAGATAAAACTCTATAAATGGGTCACGCCCCACGTGGGCGTGTGGATTGAAACATAACTAGTTAAAAATTAAAAAAATAAACAATAGTCACGCCCCACGTGGGCGTGTGGATTGAAACACCTAAAAAACCCATAGTAATTATTTTTTACAAGTCACGCCCCACGTGGGCGTGTGGATTGAAACACATCTGCCGCTCTTAGCGCTAAGAGCGCCATGTCACGCCCCACGTGGGCGTGTGGATTGAAACACAAATTACCCCTGATAATGGGGCTGTTCGCGAGATGTCACGCCCCACGTGGGCGTGTGGATTGAAACGATGAGACCACACTGCTCAACCACATCTATGCAACGTCACGCCCCACGTGGGCGTGTGGATTGAAACATTTTTTTTTGTGTTTTTATGGTGGGGATTGCTCCGTCACGCCCCACGTGGGCGTGTGGATTGAAACAGGGTGTTCGGTAGTGGAGTGGACTCTTATCTCCGTCACGCCCCACGTGGGCGTGTGGATTGAAACCATGATGCTCGTGTGTTAAGAGATAAAATAGCGATGTCACGCCCCACGTGGGCGTGTGGATTGAAACGCACATCTAGTTCTCCATTAGCAGCAGGTTGCTGTGTCACGCCCCACGTGGGCGTGTGGATTGAAACTTGCATGAGAAAGGCTTAAGCACGGCCGTCGACCAGGTCACGCCCCACGTGGGCGTGTGGATTGAAACATTTTGTTGTCAAAAGTATTTATAACCCTATAAAGTCACGCCCCACGTGGGCGTGTGGATTGAAACCCGATAATAATGGTGAGAACTATATCAGTTGGGTCACGCCCCACGTGGGCGTGTGGATTGAAACAAGAAAGGCTGGATAGACCTTAACCCAGCCAAGGTCACGCCCCACGTGGGCGTGTGGATTGAAACCTTTCTCCTTTGCTTGCAAAGGGATTGAGGCAATGTCACGCCCCACGTGGGCGTGTGGATTGAAACCGCGAGGATGACAACATCTCGCCTTTGAGACTTGTCACGCCCCACGTGGGCGTGTGGATTGAAACCTGCTCCTCGGCCTCAACAAGTTTTGTCAACGCCTGTCACGCCCCACGTGGGCGTGTGGATTGAAACCTCAATTTTGCACTGGTGGAGCGCAGGGATACGGTCACGCCCCACGTGGGCGTGTGGATTGAAACACATCTAAATTTCACAACACTATGACATCATCTGTGTCACGCCCCACGTGGGCGTGTGGATTGAAACTCTATGGAAGTGGTTATGAGATTCGCCCACTAAATCGTCACGCCCCACGTGGGCGTGTGGATTGAAACATTGAAGAGAGAGAGCACTGCCCTGCAGTCGGCCAGTCACGCCCCACGTGGGCGTGTGGATTGAAACTACAGCAAAAATGTCGGTGTTAGGCTGAGCCTGGGTCACGCCCCACGTGGGCGTGTGGATTGAAACAGCATTGAGCGCACCACCAAGTCAACAACCACGTCACGCCCCACGTGGGCGTGTGGATTGAAACTTGTCGGTGAGGTTAAACCCAGTCTCGTAGTAGTTGTCACGCCCCACGTGGGCGTGTGGATTGAAACTTTGCGATGATATCGCGCTTGTGCGCCTCGTTGTCACGCCCCACGTGGGCGTGTGGATTGAAACTATCACCCACTGGATGCCGTTGCCTCAAGCGCCAGTCACGCCCCACGTGGGCGTGTGGATTGAAACTGCTATTTCGGGGTAGTAGGTATCAATTAACTCTGTCACGCCCCACGTGGGCGTGTGGATTGAAACAATCTTCGCCAGCCGGAACACTTCCTTCAGATGGTCACGCCCCACGTGGGCGTGTGGATTGAAACACTAACCATAGGACAAAAGCAACAATATTAATGTCACGCCCCACGTGGGCGTGTGGATTGAAACTGCCGAGGTCGTGATGAAGCGCCTTAACAAGGCTACGTCACGCCCCACGTGGGCGTGTGGATTGAAACTCCTCGGTGTCGGGGAGTACGTCATACATGGCGTCACGCCCCACGTGGGCGTGTGGATTGAAACATGCACTGGTATATACGTGCCCAAGGAGTTTTAGTCACGCCCCACGTGGGCGTGTGGATTGAAACCAATCGCTCAACACCGAAAAGACCAGCGATGAGATGTCACGCCCCACGTGGGCGTGTGGATTGAAACCAGTTCGCTAAAGAATTCATTGAGGCTCCACGCCGGTCACGCCCCACGTGGGCGTGTGGATTGAAACACACCTCGAGACATACATTCGCCTCGCTCACTCGTCACGCCCCACGTGGGCGTGTGGATTGAAACTCGCAATACAGATATCGCTCAAAGGCGAAACCCAGTCACGCCCCACGTGGGCGTGTGGATTGAAACACAGAGGAGAAGATTGCCCAACTGCACAAGGAGTGTGTCACGCCCCACGTGGGCGTGTGGATTGAAACACCGGCACACAGCAAGAAATGGTAGAGGGGACCTGTCACGCCCCACGTGGGCGTGTGGATTGAAACTCAAAAATGATGCTAACGAGGCGGTCCTCACCCTGTCACGCCCCACGTGGGCGTGTGGATTGAAACTTCTCCAGCTCGGCGATGCGATCGTTCAGCTCGGTCACGCCCCACGTGGGCGTGTGGATTGAAACTCGATTGCAAGAGTCTTTTCGGCTCGTGATAAGGTCACGCCCCACGTGGGCGTGTGGATTGAAACTTACCTTGTCCCACTGCTCACGCCTAAGGCGCAGTCACGCCCCACGTGGGCGTGTGGATTGAAACCTTGAGATATATGTTACATCCTCGCTGCCCTTCGTCACGCCCCACGTGGGCGTGTGGATTGAAACCATTGCCTAAAGGCGTGAAGGTTGAGAAGCCAGGTCACGCCCCACGTGGGCGTGTGGATTGAAACTGCCGATTTCGGCACAAAATAAGAACCCCAAAATGTCACGCCCCACGTGGGCGTGTGGATTGAAACACCCTCGATAAAGCGGGCATACCTGTCGCAACATGTCACGCCCCACGTGGGCGTGTGGATTGAAACAAGAAGGCATTACACGAAGTCCACTTTGCCGAAGTCACGCCCCACGTGGGCGTGTGGATTGAAACACAACCTTTGTTTTACTCAATTTTTGGGTAACGTCACGCCCCACGTGGGCGTGTGGATTGAAACGGAAAACAGCTTTTTTGTCAGGTCTAAAATTATGTCACGCCCCACGTGGGCGTGTGGATTGAAACAGAGCAACGCCAAACGACTATTGCGTGCGGCTGGGTCACGCCCCACGTGGGCGTGTGGATTGAAACTTGCACGATATGGATGCACACTATTGTGGCGGCGTCACGCCCCACGTGGGCGTGTGGATTGAAACGTGACCGTGTGCCAGGGGATGAAAAATTAAATGAGTCACGCCCCACGTGGGCGTGTGGATTGAAACTCTTTTAATGTTAATGACAATGCCACTCCCGCCATGTGTCACGCCCCACGTGGGCGTGTGGATTGAAACCTGTAAGCCACCATCAGAGTTTTGATTACAAGGTGTCACGCCCCACGTGGGCGTGTGGATTGAAACCAGCGGTGGAAGTCTCGAGTGGCAGCACTCAAGGTCACGCCCCACGTGGGCGTGTGGATTGAAACAACGCATGTTAAAGCCTGGTGCGTGAGCATCGGGCGTCACGCCCCACGTGGGCGTGTGGATTGAAACCCGAAAAACGACTTAATGCCACCGTTGGCGGGGTCACGCCCCACGTGGGCGTGTGGATTGAAACTCCCACTCCATTTGCGTAATCTCATCCACCCCGATGTCACGCCCCACGTGGGCGTGTGGATTGAAACCACCCCTTGTATGTTTCAAATAACATGCGCTCCCCGTCACGCCCCACGTGGGCGTGTGGATTGAAACCTCGCTATAGGCATCTCGAATTTTCTGGGGAATGTCACGCCCCACGTGGGCGTGTGGATTGAAACCTCATGGAGAAGGTGTGTGCCGGTTTCCCGGTCGTCACGCCCCACGTGGGCGTGTGGATTGAAACAAGGTCCCCCGCTCAAACATGGTGCGCCTCTTTGATGGTCACGCCCCACGTGGGCGTGTGGATTGAAACCTTGATAAGTATGACGGGGAGAATGAGTGGTATAGTCACGCCCCACGTGGGCGTGTGGATTGAAACAGCTCGTTGATTGTGGTGTCACGGCTGGCGACGTCGTCACGCCCCACGTGGGCGTGTGGATTGAAACTACAAGGTTCTCACTATGACGAGTTGAAGAAGAATATCGTCACGCCCCACGTGGGCGTGTGGATTGAAACAGCGACATTGACCAGTTTATTGCAGGCATCCCCGTCGGTCACGCCCCACGTGGGCGTGTGGATTGAAACTATCACCGTCATGATGGCGTGCACCCCGATACGGTGTCACGCCCCACGTGGGCGTGTGGATTGAAACACGTACATTCCAAGTAGCCTCATTCCAACGATACAACGTCACGCCCCACGTGGGCGTGTGGATTGAAACGATCGTTTGGATCATTATATACCACAGTTTGCAAGTCACGCCCCACGTGGGCGTGTGGATTGAAACAGCACGTTGTAAACGGGCATCACTGGAATGAATGGTCACGCCCCACGTGGGCGTGTGGATTGAAACTCTTAGGTATCGTTGTTGTATGCCTCGTGAGGTGTCACGCCCCACGTGGGCGTGTGGATTGAAACAGAGATGCCGTTAAAGCAAATTGGGAAGAATGGGTCACGCCCCACGTGGGCGTGTGGATTGAAACCGTAACTATAACAGCAGTAACCTTGTGTGCTATGCGTCACGCCCCACGTGGGCGTGTGGATTGAAACTCGGTTGCGCTGACACCACCGATGTAGACAATGCGTCACGCCCCACGTGGGCGTGTGGATTGAAACATTGCCACTACAGACTCATCTGCATCTATCTCAGTCACGCCCCACGTGGGCGTGTGGATTGAAACCCCTGGGTGGCGAGCATGTTACGCAGGATGTTGAGTCACGCCCCACGTGGGCGTGTGGATTGAAACCTCAATGCCGATCAGCTGCAGCAGCTCATCGATGGGTCACGCCCCACGTGGGCGTGTGGATTGAAACGAGTTCGATGCCTCGTTTTTCGCATTCACATATACTTGCGAATCTGATTAATGCGTTGAATTCATCTTTATTGCCCCAACTGTAATAACGATAAGAGTCTTACAGAGGGGCATATTTTTTTGATGGATATATATCCATGATAAAAAGATGTTCGCTCATTTTTCCATTAAAAAGTGAAGTGCATCTGGATGCGGATTCCGCTGCGGTTGATGCCTGGGATGTCGCGATAGTTGATGCGCCACACGTAGTCGACACGTAGGAAAGTGAGAATGTTGTCGAGTCCCACTCCCACTTCCATGTAGGGTCGCTTTCCCATCTTCATGCAAAGGGCGCTAGTGGGGAACTGTAGTAGTTCGGCATTTTGGGCGGGGTCGTTCTTGCTTGTCAGTGAGCCCCACAATCCACGGAAGGAGATCACTTCTCGCATCTTGAGGCGCTTGAGCAATGGAATGCGATTGAGGATAGCTCCGTTAATCCAGTAGGTGACGTCCCACGACAGGTACTGGTCGTTGACAAACTCCATGGCGTTCATGAGCGCAAACGACTCAGGCTGAATGGTATAGGACAGGTTGGCGTTGGGAAGCAACAGTTCGGGATAAGGCACCTTGCTCCAAACTTTACCGGCGCGCAGGATGATATCGGTGTAGCCGAATGCCGAGAACCAGAATCGTTTTTGGATTCCTGCCTCGGTCTTGTTAATGGTGTAATCGCTTCCCATGAAGCCTCGTGGCATGAAAGTGTGAGAGAGGGTGAACACCGGCGCGTCCTGGTTGATGGGGATGCGGAAGGAGCGTGTTTGGTAAAATTTCTCACCTGGCGCATAGCGCAAGGTGATGTTGAATCCAGCTGTGGTGTAATGACCTAGTGCGGTTTTAAAGCCGTCGACAAATGGCAGGAATCGCGATGCCTCGTGGCGCAAGTGCTGGAGTGAGGCTGTGATTGAGAATCCCGCCTGGGTCTCGAGCTTGTATTCGAGGATCGTCTCTCGCAGATATATCATCTTGTCGTCCTTCTGGCGCTTGAGGGCGAGAAACACGTTGTCGGCATTAGTGTAGAGGTAGTGCTGCCCCAGCTTGTCGACGTCGTAGCGGTGCATAAGTCGCAACGAGTTGACAGGAAACTCATTGGGGTGCCGTTTCTTGTTGACGAAGGAGTATTCCAGCTGTCCCATGTACTTGAAGCGCTCATCGCGCGTGCCGTAGGCTACATAGAACTTAGCAAACCAACGCTGACTGAGGCTTGCGGTAGTCATGCCACCTAGCCTGAAGCGCGCGCCCTCGAGGGAGTTGCCGCTTATCAGGGTGTTCATGGGTCCGATGTCGAACTTGCTGTCGTGAGCGTTGCGACTGGTGTTGATGTATCCGCTCACGAGTGTAGTCACCACTTTTTCGCACCAGTAGAAGAGCCTGGACTGGCGCAAGCGTGCGAGCATGTCCTTGACGGTGTGCTCGTTCTTGACGGCTACCACGGGCCTGTGTGCCACCCAGTAGTTCTCGTCTTGCTTCTTGAGCTCGGCGTTAATCACCTCACCATTGTGTTCAAAGATGCTCATGTCCTTGGGTCGCTTGAAGGAGTGCCCGTCGTAGAAAGTTTGTCGCCGCGCATAAATCTCGGGGGTCTTGGGAGCTATCTGGAACTCCACCATGAGGTCGTCGCGCACCTTGAGCCGACTGCCGTCGGGGGCTTTGATGTAGTCTTGCTCCAGGTAGACCTGATTCACATAGTTGAGGTTAATCTTGTGTGGCACGTTCATCTTTATCTTTGAGATGAACATGGTGGTGTCGCTAGCCGGCACATAGAGTCGCCCCAGGAAGCCGAAGGTCTGAGTGTTGAACGGTGTGAACGTGAGCTCATAGCATTCCACGCCATCTACCTCGAGAGTGTCGAGATAGTACTTATAGAAGTCGGTACCGATGCTTGAGAGCGGGCTCACAAAGCGGTTTTGCATGAATGTGATGTCGTTGCTGTAGATGTCCATCTCGCGGAACACGTCGTCGATGAATCGCTTGAGGCTTTCGGTGTCGTGCTGGTCGTCGATGCCAGCATGGTTAGTCGCCTTTACCACCTCGCGGTGAGTGCTTGGCGACTTGCGATAGTACTCCTCGCTCACTTTCTCCTGTATGGATAGCGGCAAAATCATCTTGCCGGTAATATCGCTCGTGTCGACATATTCCTTGAGGAACTTAAAGTTTTGAGCAATGAGGTTGCGCGAACTCTCGCTATTGAAATTGTTCAAGCCAAAGGACACTTTCTCATACTTGTTGTAGCTGTAAAACTCGTGGTCGCGAGGGTTGTACATGTTGCGACGAGCCCGCAGTTTCTCGACAAATGCCACTGCGGGGTTTCCCTTCTTGACATACTTGGCAGTCTTGCGCACTATCACCTCGTTGAGCATGACGGTAGTGGGCACGAGTTTTATTTCCAGGTCGGTGTGGCGTCCCAGTGGCACCTCAATCTCTTGAGTTTGATACCCCACGTAGTTCACTTTCACTTTATCAAAAATCACACCTGTGATTATTGTAAAGCCCCCCTTGTCGTTAGTTAGCGCACCAGTTTGCGTGCCAGTGAGGAAGATTTGCGCGTAGGGCAAGCCCTCGCCTGTGATAGAGTCGATCACCACCCCCTTGATAGAGGTGTAGCCCTCAGGCGCTTGCCCACGCCCCACCAGGGCTGTGAGCATCACCATCATCACCAAAATATATCTCTTGCAGTCCAAGTGGGTGACAGTTGTTGGTTGTTTTCGACTTTTCTTGTAGACGTTATTTTTTAATTAGCAAAGCCACATTTTCGACATGGTGGGTGTGAGGGAACATGTCGACTGGCTGAATGGCCTCGACACGGTATTTCTTGTCGAGCAACGCGATGTCGCGAGCTTGTGTGGCAGGGTTGCAACTCACATAGACTATGCGCCGTGGCTCAGCGTCAAGAATAACACGCACCACATCCTCGTGCATGCCGGCACGTGGCGGGTCAACTATCATCACATCGGGGATGCCATGCTGTGCCACAAATTCGCCTGTGAGCACGTCTTTCATGTCGCCGGCATAGAACTTGGTGTTCTCAATGCCGTTAATGCTCGAGTTAAGTTTAGCGTCCTCAATGGCCTCGGGGACATATTCAATACCAATTACCTCGCGCGCCTGGCGAGCCACAAAGTTGGCAATCGTGCCGGTGCCGGTGTAGAGGTCATAGACTAGCTCTTTACCCGTCAGCCCCGCGAAATTGCGCGCCACTTTATATAATTCGTAGGCTTGCTCGCTATTGGTCTGGTAGAACGACTTGGGCCCCACACGGAACTTCAAGCCCTCCATCTCCTCCTCGATGTAGTCGCGACCGCTGTAAAGAATGAATTCCTGGTCGGTGAGCGAGTCATTGACCTTGAGATTTACCACATACATCAATGAGGTGATTTGCGGGAATTGCTCTTTCAAAGCCCCCATCACATCGGCAATAGCTGCCTCGTTGTCCTCGCCAAATACCACAACCAGCATCAACTCGCCAGTGCTGGCGGTGCGTATCATGATAGTGCGCATGAGTCCCACATTGTTGCGAATGTCGTAGAAGGTGTAGCCACGCTGCTGGGTATAGTCGCGCAGGAAAAGTCGCAACCTGTTGCTGATGTCGTCCTGCAACCAGCATTTCTCGATGTTGAGCACCTTGTCAAAGCCACCCGGAATGTGGAAACCCACGGCATTGCGATTGGGGAACTCCTCGCCACTGCGCATCTGCTCGGGCGTGAGCCAGCACTTGTTGCTGAAGGTGAACTCCAGCTTGTTGCGGTAGTGTGTGGTCTTTTTTGAGCCCAAGATGGGGCTGATTGCCGGCAGTGGCACCTTAGCGATGCGCTCGAGAGCGTCGACCACCTGCTGCTGCTTGCATCGCAACTGGTAGTCATAAGGCAGATGCTGCCACTTGCAGCCACCACATGTGCCAAAGTGCTGACACATGGGCTCCACGCGTAGCTCACTGGGCTTGACAAGGCTGTCGATTACCCCCTCGGCAAAGCTGTGCTTCTTGCGGGTTATCTTCACACGTGCCACATCGCCCGGCGCTCCATAGGGAATGAACACCACCATGTCGTTCCATCGCCCCAGGCTCTTGCCCTCGGCAGCCACTCCGGTTATCTCAAAGTCCTCAAGCAGAGGCAAATTCTTCTTTTTTCCCACAGGCTATATTATTTATTTAAATGAATCGAGATGCAAAGTTAGCGAGTTTTTTTCAATAAGATACTCTCAGAGTGATTTTTTCATTCCCTTCGGTCTTTTCAGGTGCTTTTTTTTCAACTTGCATCTTAAAAAACACCAAAACAAAACCATTTTGGAAAAAAAGATTAACTTTGCAAAAATAAATGTAACATTTAATATTTTCTTTATTATGAAAAATTCTTTATTGATTTCCTTAATTGTGTTTGCATTGGGCATTAACACACATGCTCAAGAATTAAAGACCTACGAGAACAAAGCGTTTAGGATTGATTATCCTGCCGACTGGGAAGTAACATGGGACGGTGAATCTTTCGTAAACATAGCTAACGAAGATGACGACATCAAATTTGATGTTAGTTTCAACCAGCAAGGTCCCACCAAAGCCCAATTGCAAAACGCTGTCGACAACTGGGTTTACATGAAAGAGAGTCATGGCAATAAGGTAGACCAAAAGTTGGTAAAGGATGATTATGCCCTAGTGCGTTCTATCATAACCGATGAAGATGATGGCAAAAAAACTGTGGAGGTGTGGTTCATCATGATTTCTCTTGAGCCCGAAGGATTCTCCGGTACGATGACCTGCCCCATTGAGCATGCCAACGAGGCACTCGATATTCTTGTGAAAATGCTTGCCACGCTTAGCCCCAGATAAGGAGAGCCACTCACAATGCGCCTTAGCGGTGGGCAGATTAAATCATGCCCCCAAATAACTCCTAGCGGTCACTAATTATTAATTCTCAAACATCATGACTGCCACTAGAAATTATTTATAAAACACTGGAGTTCAGAAGTTAAATCAGTCATGAATTGACCGCAATGACGCTAGATAAAAGAAAAACTGGTTGAGAAACCTCAACCAGTTTTTTTACGTTATTGCGGAAAGAGAGGGAATTCCCCAACTGCCCTGAAATCAGTGATTTTCAGCTTTTTATCTGTCAGCCTTTCAAAGGCTAGTCGCAAATATTAACATCATCATTGATGGTGCAAAAGTAGCCGTAATATCTGGATCTACCAAAGAAAAACCTGAAAATTCTGCAATTATTTTTTGGTCTAGTAAGGGGGTGCTAGTATAGTCGGCACATCCTTCTTTAGTCCACTAGGGGTTTTAGGTTTGCTGAAATCCAACTTTTGTGGAAAGTTCAGGGGCGAGGGGTTAAATTCCCCTAGCTGATGAAATTTAATCCCATACCCCTTGTGTCATATTCTTCTGGCCACCAACAGCTCATAATTTGCATAATATCAGAAATAACAATAGATATAGAATATATGTTTCACAATCTATAGGTGAGTTTTTATTTTTTCATTATGTACCTTTTTTTACAAAAATCTCACCTAGCCTACCGATGGAGATGTAATATATGCCATTATTTTGAGTAAGCAATAAAGAGGAAAGAGAGCAACAACTACAAATAAAATAAAAAAGCTAGGTGTCTATGACTGCCTTTTGGGATGATTTTATTATTTTTGCACCATTGACTATGCAAAAGAAAAAGAGGAACCGATTAAAATAGTAAACATATAAAGATGAAAACTCTAAAAAAAATATTTGGCAAAAAAGAGAATGAGCAAGAAACAACTCTAAGCTCTACAGGTGTCCAAGAAGAACAACAATCTAGGCAAGTGCCACCACCTCTACCCCCAACACCACCAGAACTGCCAAAACAATTATCACCTATTGATAACGTAATTAATTATTTTGATGAAGGTGGTATCATTAAAGCATACTTTAACCAAAGAGCCTTAGATTTTTGTTTATTTCAAAGAGCAAAACAAAATAGTAATAATTTCACTACTAAGTTTAGCTGGGATGGAAATGAAGCACGAAAAAGGAATGTCACAATGACAGATATAGCCATTAACAAACATTCCATCACTAATAGACCCTTTAATGATGGTGAATTTCTTTCACAAGGGGATGTAATTATAGAACTGGGGTTAAATTCAACTTCCTTCTCTAGTTATTGTATTAATAATAATGTTTCTGAAGTTGATACTTTGCTTTGTGTTGGAATTAGATTTTATTCAAATTACTCAGGTTATTTAACATACTGTGTAAAAGATGATTTTATCAATAGTTGCAACCTAGGTAATACCATAAAAGATGGTGATTTACTTTTTACTATAAGACTTGCTGATAACCCCCAACTGGAACAAAAACCAATTAATTATGTCATATTTAATTATGGGATGCTTGATAGTGCTTTTATAGATAAAATGGATTATTTAAGATGGGTTACAATTAAACAATGGCTTGTTGATGATTACTCTAAGGTTAACAAAGGTGATGATATACTTATAGTGAAAGATGATTCTTCATACGAAAATAATATTACAGCAAAAATAAAAGCACCATTTTCTGGACTTTTAGTAAAAAAATCTAGTGGTGCTTTGCAAAAAGGTAGTTTAATCTGTACTATCTATTCCGATTATAAGTACTGGGTTAGTAGTTATCCAAATGAGATTGAGATTACAACTGATAATTTTACTAAGGACATTGTGATTTTTGGAAAGAAATGTGCTGGTAATACTTTAGGGTTCAAAATTGGAAATGACGTTATAATTAACTTTGAAAATATAGGTTCTAAGAATTATTTAAAATTAAGATACGAAAGGAAAAAGATCAATTTGAATAAGAAGTGTTCACTTCATTTACTATTTGATAATGACTCAGTTGTAACTTTAAATGCTATTAGTAACCCTGTCAAAGTTGAATCTTGGGCTTCTGATTCTATTATAAAGTACTCATTATCATTAGATGATTTAAAGACACTTGAACAACATAGGCTTGTTCAATGGCAAATAATCAATGGGGATGGGATCAAAGTTGCATCAGGTGCCAATATTTGCTGCTGTGAATATAATGAATATAATCCAACAAAAATGACTTTATCTGCTGATGTATTAAAAGATTTTATAATGAAGTACAACAAAGCAGTTGAAGATAATATTACTACTCAGTTAGTTCAAGACAATGATAAATCAAATCACTCCATAAAAGAGAAAACTTGTTTTGTTTATTTGATGATAGACACAACTAACAATTTCTATAAAATTGGTATATCTAATAATCCTAGATATAGGGAACACACTTTGCAAAGTGATAAACCTACAATAGAACTTTTATCAGCAAAAGAATATCCTACAAGAACCATTGCTGAAGCTATTGAAGTTGCTCTTCATAAAGCTTATGGAGAAAAGCGAATAAGGGGAGAATGGTTTAACCTTAGTGAAGAAGATGTAGAATACATCAAAGAAACACTGAAGTAAAACAATATAATAAACAACTTTAATCACTAAATAGTACAATTATGAAACGTTTTTATATCATCATTACACTTTATCTAATTTGTGTAGCTAGTTTTGGACAAGAGAGAGTAAATAGACCGAAATTACATTTCATTAGTGAAGGACCAATATTAACTGATTTTACAGGATGGAGTTATAATAACACATCTGGTGAATGGATTGAACATAAAAATGTTATATCAAGTTCTACTTCTACATATATAAGTAACTCACACTATAAAAATAATATTATCAGTTTACAATTTAAAACTATAATTTATAAAGATACACCTTACTATGTTCTTATTTGGTATAAATTGGATGGTTATTATGAGTATGAATATATCAATGAAGATTGGAGGTCTTATAAAATAAAGAATTATTTAATGATAACAGAAGATAAAATGGAGTATTTAAGAAATCTTACAAATACCCCTATTACTCTCTATTTTCCTACACCAACCAAATTAGATGTTGAATCAACAGCAGATGTTGATATTATTCAAACTTCAATGGAACGCGATTATCAACTTAACACAGGTTTAATTATCTACAAAGCAACAGACGGTTCTATAAGATTTCTGTTTAAAAGTATTTTAGATGAAGATATAAGTAAGGAATATTTTGAGATAAGTGAAGAAGATTATTTAAAATTGATTGATATACATTTTTGATAGTAGTCCAAATGCCATCCCACTAATCTATATATAATGACAGCCCCATCTTGATTTTTTGCTAGAACTAAGATGGGGCTTATTGTTTCATTTTTCCTTATAGCACTTACCATCCTTAAGGCTAAATTTAGCAGCATACCTTGTAGGAATTTCAACCATCTACTTTAACACCTTTTCTGATGCTACTGCTGTTGTCTAGTTGTAGGTTCCAGAACAAGATTCTCTCCATGAATCTCAAAGATGGGCAGGTGCGCTCGTTCAAGCGAAAAGACGGCCATCGCGTGGTCGTGTCGATGAGTGACAAGAGAGCCAAAAACGATGCCAAGAACCGCACGAGCGGGCTCAAGAGGCTGGAGAAGAGACTTGGTGCAGGCAAATTGACAAAGAGCAACATCAATAACCGCGGCTACAACAAGTATCTGAGCATGGATGGCGAGATCAAGATATCCATCGACTACGACAAGTTCAATGCCGATGCGGCTTGGGATGGAATCAAGGCGTATATCACCAACTCAAGGCTGCCGCTTAAGACCATTGTCTCAAACTACCACAACCTGTGGTTCATCGAGCGCGCGTTCCGCATGAACAAGACCGACTTGCGAATACGTCCCATCTACCACCGGCTGCGCAACCGCATCGAGGGGCACATCTGCATCTGCTTCACCGCATACACTATCCTGCTCGAACTTGAGCGCAGGCTCAAGAAGGCAGAAGCGACAATCTCACTCAACCAGGCAAGAGAGATGACCAACAACATCTACTCCATCACCTATACTCTGCCAGAGACAAAAGAAGAACGTACCACTGTGCTGAAGATGTCAAGCGAACAGCAACTACTTGTCGAAATTGCCCAAAAGTGATTTGTGGGGCTCATTGCGGAAAATAGGAGGCAACAATAACTGATTTTCAAATAGTTACATTTTTGATTTTTGCCTTTTTTGTGTTTTTTTGCATGCTATCGTCCCTATTGCGTCCCGTGATTTCAGAAATAACAAAGGCAACAAACTGATTGTCAGTTTATTGCCTTGTTTTAGCGGAAAGAGAGGGATTCACTGCGTGCATCCCTTGCGCTCCCGCGGGGGATGCTAAAGCATTAAGGCTGGCACTTTGTGCTTATCAGTTTTTTTTTAGTTCTCATTCAAGTGAACTTGATGCGACCCAAAATAAAAAACTGGTTGAGAAAACTCAACCAGCCTTAATGCTTTGCGGAAAGAGAGGGATTCTTTCTCCGCTGCGCTACGAAAGCGACCTGAAGGTCGATAACGAACCTGGGGGTCTCATCCGCAGCCCTGTCCTAAACGCGAAAAAAGACGCCCACAAGGGACGTCTTTTTCGCGTTGCGGAAAGAGAGGGATTCGAACCCCCGGTGCCTCTCAGCACGCCGGTTTTCAAGACCGGTGTAATCGACCACTCTACCATCTTTCCGAAAAGAGCTTTTCACGCTTGAAAAGCCAGTCAAAAACCGCATGTTCCGATTTTTGACGGGTGCAAAGTTACAAACAATCTTTAAATCCTGCAAGTAAAACCCACTTTTTTTGAAAAAATCTTTTCTTCACCATTTCTCTTTGACCAGTCGACTCATTCTGCAGGCGCGAGCTTGTTAATAACTTTGAGAGACATTTTTCACATTATTAATATTATAATTTAAAATAAATTATTAACTTTGTAGGTTAATAATACACATATAGAAAATAATAATAACTACTAATAATAAAGACAAATGAAATTCAACATCCAAAGTAAACTGTTATTCACTCACTTGCAGGCAGTGAGCAAAGTGGTTAACTCCAAGAACACCATCTCTATCCTCGACAATTTCCTGTTCAACCTGAGCGGGAACATGCTGGTGATCACAGCTAGTGACCAGGAGACAACTCTCACCACCCAGGTGGAGGTAGCCAATGCCGAGGGCAGTGGAAAGTTTGCCGCTGGCGTGAAAGAACTTCTCGACATGCTCAAGGAGCTCCCCGACCAAGGTCTTGCCGTGGAAATCAACGACCAGAACCTTGCCATTAACATCAACTACCTCAATGGTGAGTTTAACTTCATTGGCATTAACGGCAACGAGTTCCCCACCAAGGCACAGAGCGAGGAAGAAGTAAAAACCTTCACCCTGCCAGCCGAGAAAGTGGCACGTGGCATCCAGCAGACGGTATTTGCCGTTGGCACCGAGTCGTTGCGTCCCATGATGATGGGTATCTACTGGGACATCAAGCCCGAGGAGATTGCCTTTGTTTCGACCGACACCCACAAGCTGGTGCGCTTCCGTGAGCTGGGCCTGAGCACCGGCCTTGAGGCTTCGTTCATTCTTCCCACCAAGCCAGCCACAATCCTTGCCAGCATCCTCGACAAGCAGGAGGGCGACGTGAAAATCACAATCGACTCTAAGAGCGCGACCTTTGAGAGCGCCGACTACACCATGTCGTGCCGCTTCGTCAATGGTCGTTACCCCAACTACAACTCGGTAATTCCCCAAGACAACCAGTACACTCTCACTATCGACCGCATGACAATGCTCACAGCCATCAAGCGCGTGTCGGTAACAGCTAGCCCTGGCGGTCTTGTGAAGTTTGACCTCAAGGAGAACCAAATTCACCTCTCCACCCAAGATATCGACTTCTCGAAGTCGAGCGAGGAAGTTATCGCTTGCGACTATTCAGGTGCCGAGATGCTCATTGGTTTCAACGATGACAACATCATAGACGTGCTCAACAACATTGGTCACGACATGGTAACCCTCGAGCTCATGGACCCCTCACGCGCAGGTATCTTTAAACCCGCCGAGCAACGTGAGAACGAAGACCTGCTCATCCTGCTCATGCCAATGATGGTGATGGGATAAGAACCTCAGTTTAGGAAATTCAAAACAGTTTAACTTAAACAATCATGCAACTGAACTTAAAGCGCCCCATCATCTTCTTCGACCTGGAGACGACAGGCTTGAACATCACCAAGGACCGCATTGTGGAAATATCGCTCATCAAGGTCTACCCCGACGGGCATGAGGAGGAGAAAACTCGTCGCCTAAACCCTGAGATGCCCATTCCCGAGCAAGCTAGCGCGGTGCATGGCATCCACGACGAGGATGTGAAAGACTGCCCCACTTTTAAGCAAATTTCCAAGAGCCTGGCTCAGATGTTTGAGGGCTGTGACATTGGTGGTTTCAACAGCAATCGCTTTGATATTCCATTACTTAGCGAGGAGTTCCTCAAAGCTGGAGTAACAGTCGACTTCAACAAGTGCAAGTTTATTGATGTTCAGACCATCTTCCACAAGATGGAACCACGCAACCTGGTGGCAGCCTATAAGTTCTATTGCGGCAAGGACCTGACCGATGCCCACTCGGCCAACGCCGACACGCGCGCCACGCTCGAGGTGCTAAAGGCACAGCTCGACCGCTATGGCGACCAGCTTCAAAACGATGTAGACTTCCTCTCGGACTACTCTACTCAAAAACGCAATGTTGATCTTGCGGGTCGGCTTGTGCGCAATGACCAGGGTGTGGTGGTGTTCAACTTTGGTCAGCACAAGGGCGAGAGCGTGGAAGAGGTGCTTACTAAAACCCCTCAATACTACGACTGGATTCAAAACCGCGACTTTGCCGAGGACACCAAGCGAGTGCTGCGTGAAATCTACATCAAGATGAAACAACGCACCACTTCGGGGACTATACAATTCAAGTAGTAGTTGCTAGAGTTTTAAGTGAAAGTAGCGAGATTTAAACGCCTTGCCGAAAAAGCAACACTTTAATTAATTCTCATCTCTTCCCACTATAACTTCTTTTTAAAAAACAACTGGATGTTGAAAGGAAAAAATATAATAGTAGGTATCACTGGTGGCATTGCCGCCTACAAGACAGCATCGCTGGTGCGACTGCTGGTAAAAGCGGGAGCTAGCGTGCAGGTGATTATGACCCCCAACGCTCGCGAATTTATAACACCAGTCACGCTCTCCACTTTGAGCGGAAAGCCTGTTATCAGCGAGTTCTTCACTGCCAACACCGGGCAGTGGAACAGCCATGTGGACCTAGGCCTGTGGGCCGACGCTATGGTGATTGCGCCTGCAACTGCATCAACCATAGCCAAGATGGCAACCGGCGTCGCCGACAACATGCTCGTCACCACCTATCTCTCGGCAAAAGCTCCTGTCTTTGTTGCTCCTGCAATGGACCTTGACATGTTCAAGCACCCCACCACCACCCGCAACCTTGACTTGCTGCGTAGCTACGGCAACCACATCATCGAACCTGCAGCTGGCGAACTGGCGAGTCACCTTATTGGCAAGGGCCGCATGGAAGAGCCAGAGAAGATTTTTGAAGTTCTCAACGACTTTTTCGCTCATGGCCAAGACCTTGCCGGCAAGAAAGTAATGATTACCGCAGGCCCCACCTACGAGAAAATCGACCCGGTGCGTTTTATTGGCAACTTCTCGTCGGGAAAAATGGGATTTGCGCTAGCCGAGGAGTGTGCTGCTCGCGGAGCCGAGGTAACGCTGATTGCTGGTCCCGTTGCTCTCAACACATCGTCGCCAGCAATCCATCGCATCGACGTGATGAGCGCCCTGGAGATGCACGACGCAGCAACCAAGGAATTTGCTGAGAGTGACGTGGCAATCCTCTGTGCCGCTGTTGCTGACTACACAGTGGAGAGCCCTGTTGACCATAAAATCAAGCGGGAAAAGGACGAAATTCCCGTCATCCGCCTCAAGAAGAACCCCGACATCGCCAAATCCATTGGAGAAATGAAGAAACCAAGCCAGGTAACTGTAGGTTTCGCCCTTGAGACCGACAATGAAGTAGAAAATGCCCGTAGCAAATGCGAGCGTAAGAACCTTGACTTCATCGTGCTCAACTCCCTACAAAACAAAGATGCAGGCTTCCAAGTCGACACCAATGTCATCACCATCATCACCAGCGACGGCAAGGCATTGGATTATCCTTGTAAACCCAAATCTGAGGTCGCAAAAGACATAGTCGACGTTTTGGTCAAAGATTATATAAAATAGAATCTATTCTCTATATATACAAAAGCATAAAAACACCACGGCTCCACCGTGGTATTTTTATACCCAAAACCTTGACCTAAATCAACATCTTTGAAAAAAAGTGTACTTTTGTGGTTTAGTAAATCGGTTTCTATGTGTATATATAGTGTATGACACAACGAGAACAACAAGTTGAGCGGCTCTTTAAGCTGCATTATCGCGCGATGTATAGGCTGGCCAGCATACTGCTGCACGATGATGACGAGAGCAAAGACATTGTGCACGATGTCTTTGCCAGGCTACTTGTGGAGCAAGTGGAGCTACATGAAGACACCGCTCACTCCTATCTTTTATTAAGCGTGCGCAATAGGTGCCTTAATGCGATTCGCAATCGAAAAATCCATGAGCAAGTACACCAATATTTGCTACCTGTCGATGAGGTGGAACAGACTTCACCCGAAGATCTTGAGAGCAAAATTGACATGCTCAAAGTGGGCATCAACGAGTTATTCCCACCCATATGCCAGGAGATAATACGTCTCCATTTCACCGAGGGTTTAACTTTCCGTGAAATAGCTAAGCGAATGGGCGTGAGCGAAACCACCATCTACAAGCACTTGCGCAACGCACTTGACCAATTACGTCAAACACTTAAAAAAGCAGAGCAATGAACAAGACCGATTTACTGTTCCAAATGCTGGACAATCCAGACCAATACAGCGAGGCACAGTGGCAAGACATTCTTGCCGATGACGAGTGCCGCGAAATCTATACGCTCATGGCAAAAACAAAGAGCGCCGCTCAATCGTCGCAAATAACTGACGATGAAATTGATGCTGAGTGGCAACGCTTGATTCAGTCAAAGCAAAACCACGCAGCTGTGATTCCACTATGGCGCAAGATTGCCGCTGCTGCGGCTATCATGATTGCATTGTTTGGGTTCACCTATGCAGCCATTCGCACTGGATTCTTTGGAGTTGAAAAGATCATAACTTCAAAAGAGACTCCCCATAAGGTAGAGAATGTGGACTCTGTTGCCACTAAAGACAATGAAGCAATAATTCAAAAAATCTCTCAAGATTCTGAAGAAAGCACCGAAGAAAATACTGAAGAAACAACAGCCAAAACTGAACCGCGACTCTATGACAATGTACCACTGGAGCAGATATTAACCGAGCTCTCGGCATACTATCATGTGGATGTGGAGTATAGCTCTGAAGATGTGCGTTCGCTGCGTTTATATTACCAATGGGAACCCGAATACTCGCTGGATAAAGTCATTGAGATGTTGTCAAATTTCGAGACGTTCAGCATCCACCAAGAGGGGAACAAACTGATTGTTGAATCATCATCACAGGAGGGCAAGCAATGAAAAGATTATTGATTATCACACTCATGCTTTGCGCTTTTGTGAACACAGTAATGGCACAACGCATCACACACAATTTCCAAAACGTGTCGATGAGCGATGCGCTGAAATATATCCAGCAACAAACGAGCAAACACAAAATCATATTCATCTACAATGAACTTGAGGATTTCATGGTAACGACCTCGGTCAAAGGCAAGTCGGTTCCCGATGCCATCAAGCAAGTAATTGGGTTCTACCCCATCCGCATGACACAAAGTGGCAACAATGAAATCTACGTGGAGTGTACTCACAAGAGCAATCGCCACCTCACAGGTAAGATTGTTGACGAGAAAGGCTTGCCATTGGAGTTTGCCGATGTGCGACTGCTCAACCCCTCCGATTCGTCTTACATAACTGGTGGCGTGACCAATGCCAGTGGCATATTCGTAATCCCACTCGACAAATCGCAGGTAATTGCCAAGTTCAGTTACATTGGTTACAAACCAGTCTATAAACTTTGCTCTCGCGAAAATGTGGGCACCATCCAGCTGCAAGTCGAAGTCATCCAACTCGGCGAAGTAACTGTCAAAGGAGCGAAACGCCTTGTCCGTTCGACAGAGCGCGGTCTTATTGCGAATGTGCAGGGCACTGTATTGGAAAATTTCGGCTCGGTGAATGACATGCTATCACATCTTCCCCTGATGATGAGCGACGGCACTATTGCCGGTCACGGTAAGCCCGAAATCTACATCAACAACAAGAAAGTGCGTGATGCCTCAGAACTCGAACGTTACCGCGCCGATGAAATCCTGTCGGCAGAAATCATCACTAACCCTGGGCCGGAATACGGTCAGGACGTAAAATCAGTCATTCGCCTCAAGACTGTGCGAAAAGCCGGCGAGGGACTGAGCGGCAACTTCTCCGCTGCCTACCGCCAAGGAAAAGAATACTATGCTAATGGCAATGCTGCACTGAACTATCGCACCCGCAATGGCATGGACTTCTTCGTTCGAGGGTTTCTGACGAGCAATAACCAACACATCACCGCCACTGCTGACGACCAATTACAGGCTTCCCGCACATGGGACTTCCACAGAGATGCAATCTATCTCAATCGCTATAACTATTACTTTGCCGACCTAGGTTGGAACTGGGAGATATCCGAGAAACACTCTATCGGGCTAACTTACACTGCCAACAACTATATCACCGATGCGACAGGCAGCCAAGATACTGATGAACAAGTGTGGTGCAACGGCCAATTCTTAGAAGAGGAGACCAACAAGACGGTCACCTCTCTAAAGCCTCGGATGGAGCATGCTGTAAATGCCTATTACCTCGGTGAAATCGGCAAGTGGCAACTGGACTTCAGTGCCGACTACTACGGTGGACATTCAGAGAGCGAGATGACGGGTGGAACTGTAGGCATGACAGGTGTCAGCAGCAACACGCTGACCAAGAACAACCTGCTGGCAGAAAAACTCATCGTCACTGCTCCCATCCCCACAGGCTCCCTAACCTTCGGCGAGGAAGTATCGGGAGTGGACCGCAAAAGCGATTTCACCCAGAATGGTTTCTCTACCGACAACAGCGTACACCAACAAACAATGACATGGTCACTGTTCGCCAACTACGCGCTGCAAGTGAAGAAGTTCAGTCTCAAAGCCGGATTGCGCTGGCAGAACGAACACAATGACTACGAAACTAATGGCAGTAAAGACCCGGAGCAAAGTCCTGACTATCATGTGCTCATCCCACGCCTCTCGTTTTCCTACAGCACAGCGCGATGGATGCACACCCTCAGTTATCAGTGTACTCGCAATAATCCGCCTTATTCTATACTCAGCACTGCTATCCACTATCGTAGCAAGTACGAATACAGTACAGGTAATGCCTACCTACAGCCACAGACAACACACGGTCTGTCGTGGACCTCACAGTGGAAGTGGCTTTACATCCAGCCCTACTACAAATATATGCACAATGTTGTAACTTCGTTCCAGACAGCCTACAACGATGAGAAACACCCAGGAGTGGTTATTACGGACTACCGTAACATACCCAAGATGCAAGACTATGGCATAGTACTAAATTTCACACCCAAGATAGGCATCTGGCAAATGAATTACACAGCGAGGTTCTTCTACAACAATATAGACTATGAATCGATGGGCATCACCCACACTTGGAATGGTCTGATTAGCGAGTTCACTCTCGACAACACATTCTCGTTTCCGAAAGACTGGCTGCTGAATATTCAGGGCTATATTAAACTAGCTCACGAAACAGGCTGCTCGCAGCGCAAAGCCTTAGGTGATATCAATATAAGGCTAAGTCGCCAGTTTCTCAAAGATAAGAGCCTCAGCGTAGCCCTTCTTGTCAACGACATCTTCCACACCCGATATACGGAGATGACCGCCTACGGTGGCATCAATGTCCGTACACAATTCAAGGAGTATCGCGATACCCGTCGAATCGGCATCAACCTATCGTGGAAGTTCAACGCCACCAAGAGCCGCTACAAGGGCAGTCATGCCGGTCAAGACGAGCGCAACCGACTGTAAAGACAATCAATCTAATCACAGTAAACAACCATATCTCAACTCAGTCGAGGCACATACATGCCCTCGGCTGAGTTTTTATTTATCAATACGCTTATAGAAGCTGCCAATCTGACCATCTGGTAATATGTCGACGTCATAATAGTCTCCATTATAGTAGTATGCCTTACTGCCTTTACGGAAGAACCTGTTATTTGGGTGTTCATCTTTATATTTCTGATACTCATCATTCAAAGCACCAAGAACAATACTCATGGTTGCATTTAAATCCTTTTCGGCTAATTGAAACTTACTTCTTTCACCAAACTGATTCTCAACAGTAAGTTCTTTTACATGTCGTAAGTATATGTGTAGGAATGATTCAAAACTCATATACAGTAGATGCTTACCTGCGATATTATAGCGATGTTCATGAAAGTCAATAATCCTTGAGAACAATAGGATAGCTTTCTCAGGATAATTCTTTACTAACTTATCAAAACTCAACCCCATACTATTCAGTTCTTTATCAGTCAATTCGAAACGATTTGCTATTCTATTATTAGATAACTGCATCAGATCCTTTTCATTTTTTTCTGTCAGCTTGCCTGCATTTTTCTTCCACATCAACCAGAAATATGCTACTTCTTGATTAACAATTGCACCGTTCTCATCAAAGATTTCTGCTTTTTCATTTTCAGTTAGTTTCTCAGGTTCCAAAACAATCTTATAGGCAAGATACTCATTATGTTCTTCTGGAGTCAATTCTATTCCATCAGAAATGAAGTGACACAAAGCTCCATACATAAAACGAATATCATCACCATTACCTTTACTTTCGATAGGAATCTCCAAAACCTTGGGCTTACGCAAATGAGAGCTCGCATAAGTGTTTTGATCCTCAGTGTCGGGTCCAACTATCATTTCAACTATATCCTTTGTCGGGACACCATCTTTCAGTAATTGAGCATGTAGGCTGCTGTCGAGCTCTCCCAAAAGTTCTTTTGCTTTTACATTGCTTATATCATTAAGGGCTGTTTTGTCTTTTTCAATAGCAATTCTCTCTTTTTGATAATACACAAATGCAACTGTCAACAATTCTCCATACACTTCTGCAGATTCTTGACTCAATGTCAAAGTTGCAACACAATCCTTTGCACCTGCATACTCATAAATCTCTTCTTGAGTAAAGCCATTGGAGGATTTGTATAGCTTCATACCGCATTTTTCAGCAATTTGGTTTTCAAGATAGTCAATTTGTTGCTTTAACAAAGGAAGAATATCCTTTGCCGAAAAATATCCATGATTATCTGTATTCATTGATAACTATTTTAATAATCTCCATATCTTCAGCTCTGCCATCGTTAGATATTAACAACTGAGCCTGCTTCGATGATAATACGTTCTTATCTGTTTGGAAATTAACTCATATTACCTGACATTCTTTCCAGTTTCACAAATCCAAGCTGTCCTCTTTGAGAAGGAAATCGTAAAGTCCTATCGTAAGTATTCCCTCTTCGTTTCGGCGAGGCATGATGTGGTCTTTTACGACGATGATTTTTTTGAAAGAATCATTGATGTTTATCAGCGAACGAGATTCTTGTATTTCCTTTTCCCTATCGGGAATGGATAATGCAGACTGTAAATAATACTTCTTGCTTCCAAGATTGGCAATGAAATCCACTTCAAGCTGAATACGAATCCACTTACCATCTTTGTCCTGCTTTTTTATTTCGACCATTCCCACATCTACGATGCAACCACGACTTAGCAGTTCATTGTAAATGATGTTCTCCATGATATGCGTTTCTTCTTGTTGGCGCATATCAAGAATGGCATTCCTCAAGCCAATGTCAGTGAAATAATACTTAGAAAGTGTATTGATATACTTCTTTCCTTTAATGTCGTAGCGTATTGCCTTATCTACTAAGAATGATTCTGTCAAATATGTTAGATAATTGGATATGGTCTGACTGCCAATCTTCACATTTTTCACACTCTTAAATGTGTTTGACAATTTTGTGGGATTACATGGAGACCCAATAGATGATGCCAAAATAAGCACCAACTCACGCATTTCATTCTCATTCTTGATATTATGTCGTTCAATAATATCTGCCAGATAAACAGTCTCGAACAAGTCCTTCAGATAGTTTATTTTCTTTTGTTCGGTGTCAAAAGACTGGATAAGAGGCAAACCACCATAGGTATAATATTCGCGCCATGCATCTTGCTTGTCCCCGCCTTTGGCAGAAAAGAACTCTGAGAATGATAGTGGGTAAACATTAATTGTTTCTCCTCGGCCACGAAACTCTGTTGGAATGTCGGATGATAGGAAATGTGAATTACTTCCTGTCACGTAAGTGTCTGCATTGTCAATATGCTGGAAACTATTCAATACATCGACAAACTCATCCATCAACTGCACCTCATCAATAATGATGTAGTAAAGTTCATTGTCTTTGATTCTATCATGAACATAATGTAGCATTACATCTGGATCTCTCAACTCCTTGTTCATGCGGTCTTCAAGATCAACACGGATGATGTGGTCATCTGCCACGCCATTCTCTAACAAGTAGTGATAGAACAAGACATTCAATAGGTACGACTTGCCGCATCTGCGTATTCCAGTTATCACCTTGATAAAGCCATTTTGACGGCTTTCTATCAGTTGCTGGAGATATCTATCTCTTTTTATTTCCATTGCTTATATTAATTTTTTGCCAATCTTGGCATTTTTTTACGATGCAAAAGTAACGAGTTTTATTCAATTGCGCAAGGATGACATTAAAAATCTGCCAAGATTGGCAGATTTTTAATGTGAAATACCATTGTTTCTATGACAAAGCACAAGAAACACTATGTTTTTGAAATTATACGTATTTTTGCTGTTACGTTTTGGGGGCAACAAACGTCTTTATAGTGAGATGGGACTTGACTTGATGACATCCTCCTTTATGGGCTTGCGTGACAAGCTGCACCACATCGCAATGCGTTATCTACACAGCGATGAGGATGCTCAAGATGCAGTCCAGGACACTTGGCTCAAGTTGAGTGACAAAGGAGAGGTTGAGACTTCGCAAGAAGCGAGAAACAAACTAGTGGCGGTGTTGCGCAACATCTGCATAGACCAGTTAAGGAAAAAACGCACAGTTCCTATCGACACCATCAACTCAAGTGATGTGCCACAATTTTGCATGGAAACCGAAGATATTGAACGACTTGAGAAGCTACTGCAACAGCAGTTAACACCACTCCAACGGCAAATATTCAATCTTGTCACCCATGAAGGCTGCGACTATGAACACATTGCAAAACAATTGTCAATGTCGGTCGAGGCGGTGAGAATGAACATGAGTCGCACGCGCAAGAAGATTAGTGAAACCTATAAAAAGTTGAACCAATGAATCATCTAAATATTCAATTCTCAATAGAAGAAGTTGAAAGGCTGTGCCAGCTATATATTGATTGCCAGCTTTCTGTTCTTGAAGAAGCGGAGCTGGAATATGTGCTGAGGCACTGCCACTTTGCATCTACCATCATCAACGAAACTAAAGACTTAATGGCGATTTCACGAACATTAAAGCTGAAAGCCGCAAAACAGCACAAAGGCTTTTTTGCATTGCCCTTGCGAGTGGCCGCTTGCGTTACTATGGCACTGGGAATATATATAACATACAACCACCTCAGCCTAAATCAGAATAATGACAACTGCATTGTCTATGTTGCCGGGGAGAAGGTAAACTCTAAAATGGCTCATAAAATTGCCGAGGCCGATGTAGCCAAGATGAAGAAATTCATGGAGGCTGTCGACGAGCAGCAGGCCCATGAGAAAGCCAAGGTAGAACAATTCATGAATCAAATAAACCACTCGAAATGAAACGTTTACTTATAGCCCTACTGTGTATTGTCACTTGTGTGACAGTTTTTGCCAAGCCACCTAAGTTACACGTGGAAAACCTGTTTGATGGTCGCTTCAACAACAATAAGAGTGTAACGGTTTCCATTTACAAAAACAATGGTAACTACTATCGTGGCATTACGGTAAAGAACAACCTCGGTATCATCAAGAAGATAGCCGATGCCATAGAGCGTGATACGCCACGAGCCTCTCAATATTCCAACCATCAAGAAAGTAATGGGCAATACACATCATTGCAAGTTATCAACAACGGAGAAGTCATCTTCATAGGGTTGCAACGCGACCAGAACGGTAGTGGGTTCTTCTTCATCCAAGGCAAGGAAAAAGCATTTAAATAACTAAAAAACACAACGTGAAATGAATAAACTTTTTCATGCCATCATTTTGATGGCTATGCTACCTGCATCCCTTTATTCGCAGGAAATAAGCGATTCAGTAGATATTGATTCAATTGCTAATTATTGGGACAAAGTGCTTGAACTTAACGAGGTTGTGGTGGTTGGGCATCGCACTGTGCTCAAACAAGCACCCGACCGAATTGTCTATCTTACCAAGAACGACACGTTTGCCAAGGGACTAAACGGAATCGAGGTACTTGACCGAATACCGCGTGTCACAGTAGAGGGTGATGCCGTGACCGTTGCCGGGAAGTCTTCGGTGAGGTATATCGTTGACGGTCGGCTCTTGGAGATGAGTAATGACGCAATAGCCATGCAATTAAAAAACCTGCAAGCATCGGGCATTGAGAAAATTGAATTGCTCACCACCCCACCAGCAAAATATGCAGCTGGTTCCAATGTCGCTTTCATCAGCATTACTACACGCAATGAATCCCTGGGCACTCGCGGCAATGTGTGGGCAAACGGCAATGTACGCGAAAGTTTCAACTATATGTTTGGTGGCAGCCTATCGCACACCACTCGAAAAGTTGAACTCTCGGCCAATGCAAGTTGGAACGACATCAAGGGCATTAACGACCTTGACCGCGTTTACACCTTCGAAGACCACATCAAGACATCCAAACGCACCACTCATTTCAGCAACAAGTCACTTGGCTTGAATGGTCTTTTCAAATATAAGTTCTCTAGCCACATTAGCGCTGGAGCAATCGCAAATTTTGCCACAAACCGATTAAGTAGCGAGCTAAACGACATTACAGTCGAGCAAGACATAACATTCAACTCCCACAATCACTCACCCTCGCGCCCCAACAATGCCTTGACATTGACAGCATTTTGCGACATGCAACTAGACGACAAAGGGAAATTGTTGAGTGTCACTTACAACTACTTCGACCGCAACAGCAAGTCTTTAGCTAAAGTTGTGACCAATAATGAGAATGATGAAACTCTGCTCACCAATGAAGGACACAATAAATACCACATCCATTCAGCGAAAATCGATGCTACGCTACCGTTCAAGACATTCAAGATGGAAACGGGATTAGCATTCACCAGCATTAGTAATAACACAGCACTCAATGTAAAATACCTTATTGACAATGAGTGGATTAACGACCCATTGCAGAGCAATCAATTCAACTATAACGAAAACACCGCCGCTGCCTACCTGAGTGCAGAAAAGAGCTTAGGTGACTCATTCTTTGGCAAGATTGGCATGCGCTGTGAACACACCTCGGTGAAAGGTCGTCAGGATATTGGCGATGAGCATCACAACAATAGCTATTGCTATCTATTCCCATCATTAAATTTGAGCTGGAATAGTCAAAGCGCTGGCCGCATTTCATTATCCTATTCAATGGGTATCACGCGCCCTAGTTTCGCCGACCTAAATCCATTCCGTTACTATACAACTACCAATGACTATGTATCGGGGAATCCCGACTTGAGGCCTACTACAACTCATAACGCTGAAATAAGCTACAGTTTTAAAGGCTTTTACGCTGTGCTTTATAATTCCTACAGCCACAATGCCATTGGCTACGTGACTCGTTTCAATGCCGATGCAAGCCAGCAAACAACACCCGAAAACTGTTTTAATAGCAACAAGGCTGGTATTTATGCTTCTTACAATCGCTCATTATTTGAATGGTGGAGCTTGAATGTTGGCGCAGAGGTTTTCAACTCCTATGCCAAATCCAAGGTTGCCGATTTCAAGGACCTTGACCAAAGCAGCTGGAGTGGCAAGCTAGAGCTCAACACTTCATTCATGCTTAACCGCCAACGCAACCTTATCTTCAACGTGCGTTTAAGTCATTATTTCCCTTATACAGAGCGAATGGTGCATTACCAGTCAATGTCACTCATTGGTTGCGAGCTGCGCTATATGTTACTTGACAACCGCCTTGCCATGATAGTGTCGGTGAGCGACCCCTTCGGCTGGAATATCACTCGTTCTACAGCCCATTACAAGGATTACAGCTTTGCATCGCGCAACAATATTCATTCCCACTCGGTACAGTTGCGTATCTCCTACACATTTGGTGGCAACAAGGTGAACAATGTGTATCGCGACTCTAAAGAACGTGAATCGGTGCGTTCATTATGACGCGCCTCACGCAATACCTGCCTCTTCTTTGAAAAACGTGCTTCAAAAAAAATCATGGAGCGCGTTTTTTATTATCTCTTAAATTCAGGGCAATTTTTTATTAACCTATACGTTATTATATATATTGTAATATATAATACTTACCATCGTGTAAGAAACCGCTTAATTGCTTGAAATGGGAAGATTAAAAAGAATATTTCTTATATCTATCGCAGCACTCTCATGCTTGGGTGCCAGCGCGCAGGAGCTGAACTGCACGTTTGAAATTGACACCAAGAAGGTAAATAATGCTAATAAGGATATTTTCAACACCTTGCAGGAAGCTGTTAATGAATACCTTAACACCACTGTTTGGACCGATGCTCAGTTTGCGGCAAACGAGAAGATACAGTGCAAAATGTACTTGACGATTGCCGAGTATGACGAGTCGACCGGCAAGATGAAGGGCGACCTTCAGGTGCAGAGCACACGCCCGGTTTACAACAGTTCCTACACCACTACCCTAATAAACTTTAAGGACACTCGCATTGAGTTTACCTACGACAACAACGAGCAACTCGTCTACAACGAGCAGGAAATGCAGAGCAATCTCACCGCAATCCTTAACTTCTATGCCCTGTTTGTCATCGCGCTCGATTTTGACTCGTTTGCTCTGAATGGCGGTGACCCCTATTTTGAAAAGCTAGGAAATATAGTGCGCATGGCTCAAAGCAGTGGTGAAAGTGGCTGGAAAGCCTTCGAGGACTCGAAGAACCGCAGTGCGGTGCTAAGCGCTTATACCGACAAGCAGACCAGCGCCATACGTGAGATATTCTACAATTATCATCGCTTGGGACTTGACCAGATGGTGACAAGCGTGGACAAGGGACGTCAAACTATCACCCAGTCGCTCGAAACGCTTAAGAAGATCTATGACGTCGCGCCCATGTCGGTGTGCCTATCGATGTTTAAGGACGCCAAGATGGACGAACTCGTAAATATCTACTCCAAGGCCAATAGCACCGAGAAGGAAAAGGTGTATGAAACACTTTATCCTCTCTACCCCACCGAGACCGACCGCTTGAACCGCATCAAAAGCACTGACATTAAATGATAAAGTTATAAGTGAACTGTTTTAAGCTGTTAGTTATTCCTAGAGACTTCTATAATGCTAAAGCGATTATCTATATCTAACTATGCTCTCATCGACCAGCTTGAGATACACTTTGAGCAAGGACTCACTATCATCACTGGCGAGACTGGAGCAGGAAAGTCTATTATACTTGGTGCGCTGGCGCTAATCCTGGGCGAACGTGCCGACTCCTCGTCAATACGTGACAAGGAGCGTAAAACCGTGGTCGAGGCTTCGTTCGACATTAAGGACTACAACCTAAAGCCATTCTTTGACGATAACGAGCTCGACTACTACGACGGCGAGCTCATAGCACGTCGCGAGATAAACCCCAATGGACGCTCAAGAGCCTTTGTTAACGACGGCGTGGTGGCACTCACCACACTGCGTGAACTAATGACACACCTGGTTGACATCCACTCGCAGCACAGCAACATGTTGCTGTCAAGGCCAGCATTCCAGCTATCAATTCTCGACAACATTGCCGCACACGATGATGACTTGAAAGAGTATCAACAGCTCTACAACCGGTTTCGCGCCACCGAGCGACAGCTTAACGACCTGCGCGATAACCTCTCCCGCAACCGTAGCGAGGAGGACTACTTGCGCTTCCAGCTCAACCAGCTTCAAGAAATAGCTTTGCAGCCCGGTGAGGACGATGAGCTTGAGCAACAACAGCGCCGACTGGCTAACGCTTCGAGCCTCAAAGAGGACTTGTGGAAAGTGAGCAACATGCTCAACGGCGAGGAGCAATCACTCATCGACCAGCTGCGCGAAGTGCAAGCAACACTTGCCAACGCCGAGCAAAACCTGAGCGACATTGAGGGTATGGGACAGCGAGTGAATAATTCTCTCATCGACCTCAAAGACATAGCGCAAAGCGTGGCTATAATAGAGGAAACACTCAGCGACGACCCTGCCATGCTACAGCAAGTGGAAGACCGCCTTAACACCATTTACTCGCTTGAGCGCAAGCATGGCGTGAGAACGGTGAACGAGTTGCTGGCACTGCAGCAAGACTACGAGTCAAAACTCAGCAACATCGACTGCAGCGAGGAACGCATCGCCCAAATGGAGCAACTTCTCTCAAGCCAGCGCCAAGAGGCTGGCACACTGGCGGTAAAAATCTCATCGGCCCGCAAAAAGGCCGCTAAACAATTCATTTCCACGTTGCAACCCTTGGCGCAAAACCTGGGCATGAAGAACCTGAGCTTTGACATCAATTTCAAGCTTGCTGAGCTCAATTTCACAGGTTGTGATAGCGTAGAATTCCTTTTTGCCTTCAACAAGAACCAAGACCTCATGCCTGTTAAGGACACGGCGTCGGGTGGCGAGATTTCCAGGCTCATGCTATGTATCAAGAGTGTAATAGCACGCTCTATGAACCTGCCCACCATCATCTTTGACGAAGTGGACACTGGCGTGTCGGGCGAGATAGCTAACCGCATTGGCGACATGATGGGCGACATCGCGCGTCACATCCAGGTAATAGCCATTACCCACCTGCCACAAGTGGCAGCACATGGCACAAGCCACCTGCGAGTGTTCAAGACCGATACCGCCACCAGCACAACAACCAGCGTGCAACACCTCAGCGATGATGAGCACGTGACCGAGATTGCCCGCATGCTCAGCGGTAACGAGATAAACCAAGCAGCGCTTGATAATGCACGCGTATTAATAAATAGCTCTCGCTGTTAAGCGTGCCACAATAGAATGCTGCTCTCTTTTACTTAACGCTTAAAACTAAACTCTTAAAACTTAACGCTTAACAACAGGATTAATGGACACAATTTTCGGACTCCACGCTATAATCGAAGCCATTGAGGCGGGTAAAACAATCGATAAGCTCCTGCTCAAGAAAGACCTGAGCGGAGACTTGGCACACACCCTCATCAACCTGGCACGAGAGCGCGATATCACCATTCAGCGAGTACCCATCGAGAAGCTAAACCGCATCACACGCAAGAACCACCAGGGAGCCATAGCTATGCTGGCGGCTGTCACCTATTACAAGGTGGACCAGGTGTTGCCAGCCGTCTTCGATGAGGGAATGAATCCTTTCTTTGTTATTCTGGATGGTGTGACCGACGTGCGCAACTTCGGCGCTATAGCACGCACCTGCGACTGCGCCGGCGTGAGTGCTATTGTCATCCCCGAGAAGGGAAGCGTGAGCGTCAACGGCGACGCTATCAAGACGTCGGCTGGCGCGCTCAACTATTTGCCCGTGTGCCGCGAGCACAGCCTCAAGGAAGCTATCACTTATCTTCGCCAGAGCGGTTGTCGCATCATTGGCACCAGCGACAAGAACTCAGTTAACTATACCAGCGAGAACTACACTGGTCCAGTCGCTTTGGTGCTCGGTAGCGAAGGCAAGGGCATCTCACCTGAGGTAGTGCGCCAGTGCGATGCCTTTGTCAAGATTCCGGAGTTTGGTAATATCAACTCGCTCAACGTGTCGGTTGCTGGTGGCATCATGATGTATGAAGTAGTGCGTCAGCGTCTCGCCGACGGTCAGGGAGTGGAGTAAAACCATCAGTTGGCCCGTTGAACATAAAAGATAAATCAAGCCGCCAGTGCTAGCAAAGCTGTTGCACTGGCGGCTTGATTATTGGGCAAACAATCAAATTATTGAATCACACCTCGATGGAGTTGTTCTATTGGGAACATGAGATCCCAATTCTTTCCCCACACAATATTGCCGTTTTCAATAGTAAATAAACGAAATTTACGAGGGTCAAGATACTTGTTATATTGAGGATGTGGATGACGACGAATAAAATCTCCAACATCAATAACTTGAGTTGTGTGATCATTAAATTCAATCATCACAGTCAAGTTTCCCTCATCGGTGGCATTAATTATTTCCAATCGTTCCATAACTATTTCCTCCTATAGTTTCTTTCTAATATTTGTACTTCTTATTCTTTGCTTTAACACAAAAAATTTAACCCATTTATCAATTATGTTCTTATGATATTTTTTTATAAAAGCTTTAGCTATCCGTTTTTCTCTATCCGATAGAGCTTCTACACCTTTCTTTGTGCGCACATTAATATCATCAAGTTCACCATCCATCATGATCAGGTCAAAGATACTTTCTTTATCCTCGTGAATAACATGCACATGAATAGGTTCATGCTCATTAGAATAGAAATAAAAAATAAAACCGAAATATTCAAAAATCTTTGGCATTTCATCTCTAATTACAATATGCAAAGATAATTATTTTTTTTCATACAGTTTCCTTTTCTATTAAAAATAATCACAACCAATAGAAATCAAGCCGCCAGTGCTAGCAAAGTTGTTGCACTGGCGGCTTGATTATTATTGTTATTCTGGTTAATAGCTAAACAATGTTGCACAAAATGCTATTATCAACTATTAACCCCAATTACCAAATGGTGACGCGATCCTCGGGCGCACGCCACATCTTCTCGCCTGGCTTGATGTCGAAAGCTTTGAAGAATGGCTCAAGGTTGCGGATTGCCACGTTCACGCGATTAATGCCCAGCGAGTGAGGGTCAACCTTGGTGCGACGCAGGATTTCCTCCTTGGTGATGTTAGCCGCCCACACATTGGCATAGCTCAAGAAGAAGCGCTGGTCGGGTGTGAAGCCGTCGATAAGCTCATCGCTAGCGCCCTGCTCAGTTTTCTTGAGTGCACTGTAAGCCACACGCAGTCCACCATGGTCGGCAATGTTCTCGCCCATAGTGAATGTGCCGTTGGCGTGCACGTCGTCGGCAACAATCTCAGCGCTATATTGAGCCCCCAGCTTGTCGGCGAGCTGCTGGAACTTAGCGGCATCCTCGGCGGTCCACCAGTCCACCATGTTACCATTGTGGTCGAAATTACGTCCCTGGTCATCAAATCCGTGAGTCATCTCATGACCAATCACCACGCCTATAGCACCATAGTTGCTGGCATCGTCGGCTTCGGGGTCGAAATAAGGCTTTTGCAGGATGCCTGCGGGGAAGCAAATTTCGTTGGTAGATGGATCGTAGTAGGCATTCACTGTTTGTGGTGTCATCTGCCATTTAGTCTTGTCTACTGGTTTACCCAGTTGTGAGTACTGGTAGTCGGCCTCAAATTGGCGAGCATTCTTCACGTTGGTCCAGTAATAAGCGTTGCGGTCAATGTTAATGCCACTATAGTCGCGCCAAGTGTCGGGATAGCCCACCTTCACTGTGAAGCTGTTGAGCTTAACCAGCGCATTAACCTTGGTCTTGGGACTCATCCATGTGAGTCCCGCAATGTGCTCGGCAAGAGCAATGCGCAGGTTGTTGACGAGCTTGAGCATCTTTTTCTTCGACTCCTCGGGGAAGTATTTTTTCACATAGAGTTCACCCACGGCCTCGCCAAGCACACCATTAGGAACGTTGAGCGAGCGTTTCCAGCGTGGCTGCATCACCTGCTTTCCACTCATGGCGCGGCTGTACATGTCGAAGTTGGCCTGCTCATACTCATCGGTAAGGTAGCATGATGCCGCATCTACATATTTAAAAGTCAAGTAATCCTTAATTTCCTCGTCCTTGAGCGATGCCATCATTTCATTAGCCTTAGCCATGGCCTGGAGCTGCATCACGCAAGCTTTATCCACGTTTTTCAGGCCCACAGCGCCAAAGTAGGCATCCCAATCAACATTGGGATAGTCGGCCTTGAGCTGAGCCACAGTGCGCAAGTTGTACTGCTTGCTGTAGTCACGGCTTTCCTCACGGGTCATGTTAGCGCGCGCAAGCTCGGTTTCGATAGCGAGAATGCTCTTAGCCGCCTTTTGAGCGGCTTTTTTCTTATAGCCAGCCAGTGTGAGCAGCTTCTCAATGTAGCTCTGATAAGCCTTACGCACCTTCACTGTGTTCTCATCGTTTTCCAGATAGTAGTCACGGTCGCCCATGCCCAGCGAGCCTGGTGTGATGTATAACAAGTTCTGGTCACTGTTTTTGAGGTCGGCCATCACACCACTGTCGAAGAATGGCGAAGTGATGCCACGAGCCATCCAGCCCATCACAGCAGGAAGCTCATTACGTTTCATTGCCTTGATCTTTGCCAAGTCGGCCTCAAGCGCGGCATTGCCTTGCTGGTTACGCAGGGTGCTATCCATGCCCTGGAGGTAGAGGTCGCTAACCTTTTGCGCCAGGCTACCCTGTGGATTATTGTTACCCAGGTTCAGGATGAGGTCTTTGAGCTGAGCGCGATTATTCTCGCCAAGCTCATCAAAGGTGCCGAAACGTGCATACTGCGGGTCGAGCGGATTAGCTTTCATCCAGCCACCACAGGCGTAATAATAGAAATTCTCACCAGGCTTAACACTCAGGTCAAGGTTACTGCGGTCCACGCCCCTGGCCAGGTTGCCTGCACTCATTGTCATTGCTGTCATTGCCAATGAAAGGATTAAAAATTTTGATTTTTTCATCGTTTAATAATTTATAATAATGTGTATTTCTTACAACCGCAAAGGTAGTAAATAGTTTTCAGATTGCAATAATAAGGTTCCGGTTTTCTATCATCTTGCACCCAACTGAAAGACTCATGATTGTTCTTCCACTCGCAAAAAAAGGGCCGCCCCAGTGCTCATGACTAGGGCGGCATTGAAAGGATTTTATAGCGTAAAGTAGTTTTATTGCGATATTAATAAGTCGAGGAAGTATTACTATATTTTATTCCTCATGCGCTGAGTTGCGCCACGTTTCCACCAACTTTGACAACGGCTAAAAATCACCTAGCCGGAGTGATTGATTCAAAGCTGTTGTCGTCGTAGAAAATCATGATACTGACAATGCGGCGACCACGATTTCCCGCCTGAGATGCAGGAGAACTTGTTCCGCCAACGCTCTTGGCTATGTTTTGAATCGCATCGCTCAGTGCCGAGCCAGTGTTACCAGCCGACGGCATCTCGGTGCCAAAACTGATGGTAGAAGGAGAGCGCTTTGCTGAATTTTCCACCTGCCCAGCGCCCTTGAAGAGTACTGACTGTTGTGGAGTTTTGGACAAGTCTTGACCCTGTGCGGGAGCATCACTTAGTGTGGCACCATCTACAAACATATTTCCGTCGCCAAACATTAGCCACATTATATTTAGAGTAGGGTAGGCGATATGTATTTTAGAAATCACCTCATCACTCACTTTCTTGTTACGGCCGTTGAGCAACTGTGAGATTGTAGGCCTGGGAATATCACAGGTGTCGGCAAACTGCGAATTTCCTATTCCATTTTGCTCTAAGAACAGTTTTAAGCGTGAAACTAGGTCCATAATGCGATTAACAATTATAAATTTTTCGTTTGCAAATTTAGAACATCCTGTTGAAAAAACCAAATTTTTAAACCTAAATTTTCAAATTTGCATTTTTAATTACCTAAAAGGCGATTAAGAAACCAAATCCAAGGCATTAGTATCCCACATTAAACCTCTACTTTATATAAAACACTCTATTTTGCTACATATTAACTAGTTATATAGTGCAAATTCTACCACAACCTCATCAAATCGCAAAATTCCGGCTAAAACCCGACTCAACCCTCCATTTTGCGATAGTTAATCGCTTGATTTTTAGCAAAATATATTAAATGTAAATTTCTGTTAATCGCCGATTTATTTGATTTTGCAAACTTTAAATTTGCAAATTCAGAAAGTCGCATTGTCTCCAAATGCTAGAATTTCATTTTTTGATGTCAAAATTCCCTGTTTCTATTTGTAAAGCAAACCTGCTCATGGCCAGTTCAACAATGCAAACCGCAAATGGTAATCTTACCATTTATTGCCTAAAACCCGATTCTTGGCGATAATTTTTAAAAGACTCGGCCACAAGGCCATATTTTGAATTCTCACGGCGTTAAAATGGGCTTAACCACCACTCCCCCACCAGCCTAAAACGCCGATTATCAGCCATCACAGCACCATTTTGCCACAGCAAGAAACAACCGTCCAAATCATGCCAGAAAACTCCAAAAATGGGGATTTCAACCCACAAAATCACCTCTGAGCCCCTTACCATTTACGCAAAATTGTGATAAATTGTTACCCGAAACGCCTGAAATCAATTTTTCTGCTCCCATTTCATAACACACCTGGCACCTCCACCTTTATTGCATGCCAATGCCAAGCAACAGCAACCGGCAATCACCAACATCCTTCCTGCCCATCCCGCCCACCTCACCACCACTCCTCCACCACAATTTCCCCTCTTGATTTATCAACCCCACCAAACGTGCCGCTGAAAAATTTTCAACTCTCACGGCGTTAATCACCACAATCGCCACACCCCACATAGGAAATTTGGACAAATCGACGCACTGACTTCTGCCCTACTCTAGCGGCGTCAATCAGTTGTCAGTTATTAGTTGTCAGTTGTCTGCTGGTGGGGCACACTAATTTCGCTAATTGAAACTAATCATAGCCTGGGATTGGGGCTCGCTAGCGCGAGAAATTATTGCGCCGTTGGCGCTAAAATTAAAAGTATAAAATTTTAAAAGAATATAATTTTAGAGCGTAGCGACCATTACTACTGAAGGGAGGCATACGCAGCATGTTGCAAACGACAAGGGGGCGTGCTTCGCACTTAAAATTAAATTAAAATTAGCTATTGCAGAAAGATGAAAATTTTTAAATTAATTTTTTATAGAATTTTAAGCGAAGCGCCCATTACTACTGAAAAAAAGGGGGGGCATGCGCAGCATGGCACAAGCCCCCTCTTAGGGAATAATATAATTGTTTTCAATTGTTAGTAATTGTCTGAGAAAATATTACACTAGCAATTAAATAAAATGCTCACGCTCGCAACGCTTTGAGCTGGGGCTCAGCTTTGACTCGCTTAATCGCATTTTTGTCTTAAAGAATAGAGCGCTACTGACGGTTTTCCTGTGTGAGGACTTTGAAGTGGATGCCGTTGAGCTTGCCGCACACGTAGTTGGTGGGCTTGCGGCCTTCGGTGATGAGGTTGTGAAGATATAGCTGTTCGCCCTCAATGATGATTCCGCAGTTGAAAGTGTTGCCCGGTTGCAGGCGAGTGCGCTCGGAGCGCTCAACAACAAACTGCTCGTTGCCCAAGTAGCGTATTACGCACACTCGCCCCGGTTGCCACGTGAGCATCACACGGTCGTTAATGTCGAGATCCACCGACGGGCGCAGCGTGAAGCCGTGCACAGGAGCACTGGGTGTGCCGTCCTCGAGCGTGTCGTGAGCTACGGCAAAGTGCTCGTAGTCGCGGTAGCCCAAGTAGCGTGCCAGGATGTCGAGAGTGCGGAGGCGAGGCGTAACGTCGGCATCCACATAGCCCCAGCAGCGCTTGATGGTGGTGGTCGACATGCTCTCCCCCATCTCACCGAGTCTCTCACTGAGCCATTCAAAGTCGCTTGGCGACTTCATAGGCCGCTTTGTAACCTCCTCAACGCGCTCCCGCAGCAGCGCTATCATCACGGCATCTGTCTTTTTGTTGTCTTTCATGCCGCAAAAGTAACAAAATTCCAACCACTCACAAAGAAAAATCGCACTACCGCATCCTTGAATCCATTTATACACATCATCAGTTTACCATTTTTGAAACCACAGGAATACTATAGTCTTCAAAAATAAGCGGGTGCTCATCCTGCCCAATTTCAAAAAATAGTCTATCCTTAGCGAGCCTTGAAACAAAAATAAACTCTTCCGGATTGCATCCATGAATCAGATGCTGAAACCATGAAATATACGAGTTTATATATGAGGGAAATTTATCGATAATCACTACCTTAAAATCATCCCCGTGTGCGGCCATACCCAATCCCATAATCTCATTCAGATACAAGTCCCCAAATGAATACCCAATAATCATCAATCGATTGTTCTCAATCACCTTTCTCGCCAAATCCGACAGATAGACGTTATTGGGAGCGAACGTCATCTTTTCGGTCTTCCTTAAACCAGACACGATTTCAGGTTGTAAATACTCTTCCTTCGCCTGATTAGATGGGGGGAACTGCCCACCACCCCTATTTTTACACGCGGTTTTATAATCTCTGTTCTTTACCATGTCCCGCATACTATAATCAAACGGATATTCCCTTGCTTAGCTGAACAATATCTGACCATGCAAATGTGCTATAGTTGAAACACCTCTTGAGTTTTCATAATATCGTCTCGCTGAAAAGCGACTATAATCCTCTCCATCTTTGATTGGAGGAAATCCATCCTCATATTCACCAAGGCTATTCTCTTTCGTATTGTCATAATTCAGATTGAAGATATTCGATTTCCCAGACAAGGATTTCCAGAAATCTCGATACCATTGTTCCGCTGACTTATCCTCACAAAAAGAAGCATCGTATTGATTCACGATGTCCATTACTGTCTTTTGCAGCCCATATGCAGCCCTGATATAATCATACGTATGAATATCTTTCAAGAACTTGACTGGTTGAATCAAGGTTCCGAACTCTGGAAATGGGATCCAGGACACATATTCCTTATGCCAGCCGCCGCTATAAGCAATGCACATTTCGATGACATGCAACAAGTTCTCAAAATTTAATTGTGGCGGAACATAGCGATTTATCTCTGGACGGCCTACTTGATTCAGTTTCCCAACAATAAAATCATTAATTTCACGCAGAAGCGGTCTTTCACCTCCATCCACTTTCTGGATACTCAGTTTAAGCACCTCCTCTGTAATATTCTTCACAGATGGAAATATGCCCTTATGGTCAAAGTCCAAAACAGCACCAGCCCCCACAATAATCGTTACTGCATCATTCATCTTTCTGTGTAGGTTTAAAAAAGCTCTTTCAACTGTGGCTCACAGAGAGTTCGATATATAATCCTTCAATCCTTGGTCATATTACTGTTGTTCTATAATTTGTGAGTACAAAGGTAGTGACTTTTAGCGAGAAAACATTTCTTTTTGTTATATGTTGGACTTACTTTAGACAAAATTTGCATTAATTACATACTAAACGATGCTATTTTCATTAAATTACATTAAGAAAGTGTGAAAATCATCTCCTTTTTGCTTTAGTAAGAAGAAAATTCCCTATCTTTGCAAGCAAGATAACTTGTATTTAATCAAAACAAGTGAATTGACTTGTATTTAAAACAAACAAGTCTATGCTCTTGTAGATAAAATATTGAAAATATGTATGCTGCAATATCTGCTGATGTGGTGTCGTCCACTTCTCTCTCTCGGGAGTCGATGATTGAACTCAACGAAAAGTTGAGAAAGTGCCTATATATTCTTGAAGAGCGTTATCAAGGTTTTTGGGGACGTATTGTTAGAGGCGACTCTATCGAATGTATCATGGACAGCCCTGAAGATGCATTTGAAGTGGCCCTAATTCTGAAAACGTGGGTTAAATCGTTTGAACCAAGCAATATTCAAAAAGACAAACGATTTAACAGGTACGGTCTTAGGATAGCAATAGGCATTGGTGAAATGAAGACAATTGACCGTGGTTTAGACATGATGGATGGTGATGCTATTTATCGTTCTGGACGTACTATGGATAAACTTGTAGGACGAGCAAAATATTCATTTGTAATATCAATGGCTGATAGTGAACATGAGCAAGCTTTACAAGTTATATTAACATTAGTCAATCAACTATTGAACAATGCAACTGCTCGCAAGTGTGAAACCCTTTGTGAAAGGATTCTTTCATCAGACACAAGTAAAACAGCTGAAAAAATGGGTATCTCAGTCTCAGGGGTCAATCAAACATTAAAGGACCTTGGATGGAGTGCCATAGAACAGGCAATTATATATTATCGAAAAGTAACTTCAAGACTATGATTAATAATTTGTTTTTCAATCTTATTGTTGCTCACATTTTGGGCGATTTTTATCTGCAATGGGGTTCTTCTTGCAAGAACAAGGTTTTGTATTCTGTAAAGGGGAAGGATTTGTGGTTACATTCCTTGTTAATCGGAATACTCTCATGGAGTGCCATATGGGATTTAAGGGGATGGTGGCTTGCCGCTTGTATAATGGCACTCCATTTTTTGATTGACTGGTTTAAGTCGTGTATACAGGTAAAGTGGAATATTTTCAAGATAGAGAATCTTGAACATGCAAAATTAGTTGATGGCACCAACAAACGGCATGATTTGTGGGTGTTTTTAACCGATCAAATTCTACACATTGCTGTCATCGTAGTATTTGTTAATATTTGGCTGAGAGCAAATAATGATTGGCAGCAATTCGGATGGCTTCATGAGTTTGCGATTAATCACCCACTGCGTATGAATACTATCGTCGCTATGATGTTAGCTTTAAAACCAGCAAACATCTTGATATTACTTATTCTTGGAGCTTGTAAAGTAAGCATTACACCGACTGATAATGATGACCACGGTAATTTCCATTCAGGAGAGCTTATTGGATGGCTGGAGCGTGGCCTCATGTTGTTATTTGTTGTTATGTCTCAATACGAGGCTATAGGTTTCCTCATTGCCGCAAAGTCCATACTTCGGTTTAATGAAGCATCATCTGGCAGTGAAAAGTCTGAGTATGTATTGACAGGAACACTGCTTTCTTTGACAATTGCATTGTCATTAGGTATATTAATTCTAAAGTTGTAATTTCTTAAAAGAGGAGAATCTATTGTTTTACTTTATTCTTTTCAGAATAGTACAAAAATAGTAAATAATTGATGAGTCAAGGAGCATTATTTTATAAAGCAGACCTACATATTCATTCTTATGGAGTAGGGACTGGTTCGTATGATGTTACAGATATAACGAATACACCGCAAGCTATCGTTGACCTGGCAATCTCGAAAGGCTTGAAGGTAATAAGCATCACAGACCACAACCAGTGGCTTAATAGCATGGCAGCTGTTCAGTATGCCGTTGACAAGGATATTTTGGTGGTACCCGGTATAGAGGTGAGCACAACACAAGGGCATCTTCTGACCTATTTTGAGACGGTGGATTTGTTGCAACAATTCTATGGCTCATTGACTTTTAATGCAGATAAGTCCATTTGCAACCAAAGCATTGTAGAATGTCTTCAAAGAACAGGACAACTGGGTGGAATAGGAGTTCTAGCACATATAACACTAGACTCTGGCTTTGAGAAAACAATCGGTAGATTTGGACCGCACATGGAAGCTATCTTTCAGTGTCGCTGTCTAATGGGATTGGAAATCACCAGGAAAGAAGATGCTGGCTTATATACAGATGCTGATGATAGTACAGACCATAAGCATTTGCTTGAAGTTTGGCGAGGGGTTAATGACAACAAGTTGCACAGAGATTTTGCGAAACTTATGTCGTCTGACTCGCATGAGTTGGCTAAACTGGGAAATAATATCAATGGCAATAACAGGTTGACTCGAATCAAGATGGCCTCTTTGACATTCCGCTCTTTTAAGTTGGCTTTTTTGAGTAGCGAATCTCGTGTGAGGCTTGAAGATTATCTGCCTGAACAACGCCCCATTATTACTCATGTGAAGCTGGAAGGTGAATTGCTGGATGGCGTTGATATAGAGTTGAGCCCCAACCTTACTTGCATCATAGGAAGTAGAGGTGCAGGAAAGTCAACTTTATTAGAATCGATACGCGAAACCACGGGAGATGAGTCAAAGTCAAAACTGCGCGATTCTGATGTATGGCCCCAAACTGCTTTGATTGACTATATTGACGAGACTGGTCAGCATTTGCAATTGCAAAGAGATAAGCATGGCTCGGTTGTTAACAGAACGGACCCCACACAGGGAATCACATCTATTCCGATTGAGAGCTATGGGCAGGGTGATACAGCTAATACTATTCAACATAGCGACGAGAATCCTCAGGTGATTATTGATTTTCTTGATTCGTTCCTCAGTTTAAGTGCACTCAAACAGCAGGATGACCTATTTGTCGAGCAATTGAGGAGTAATCAGAGCGAGATGAACAAGCTTAGGGTCAATCTCATAGCTCTACCTGCTGCTCAAAAGAATTTAGAAAATGAAAAAGCCAAACTGAAAAAGTTAGAGCAGACCAAGGCTGCGGACATAGTGAAATATCATAATGCCTTGATTCAAGAGCGGGAACTAAGAAAATCGCTAATCGGAGACTTAAAAGAACTTGTAAAAACTTACTCTGAAATATTGGCCAACAGGGATGTTTTTGATAAGGTAGCTGCCATAAGCGAGGAGAATATTGTGGTCGGTAAGGACTTCTTCGCCAATGTAAAAGCTATTGTTGATTCCTTTGCTGGGATAGTTGCAGCAAAGTCACAAGAGTTAAAAGAAGCGTTGAAACTTAAGGTTGACGAGTTAAATGTCCAATTGCAAGCGTGGAATTCTAAAGAGAAGGAAATACAAGATAAGATTGATGCCAAAAAGGAAGAGTTGACTAAACAAGGCATCCCGTTTGACTTGGGGCAGATAAACCAAATATCAAAGGATATTGTTGATTATGACAAAACGGTAAAGAAGCTTCTTGATGACCAAAAGAAATTGAAAGAATTGCAAGCTTCTAGAAAGAGCCTTATATCTGCTCGCATAGATAACAAAAAGGAGATTACACGCCAACACCTATTGTTTGCGGATAAGATTAATAGAGATCTGAGGAATTCAGTAGATGACTTTTTCATTACTGTTAAGTACCAAGAGAACCTGCATGCTCCAGATTTTGCTGATTGTCTTAAACAGATGATGGGTTGGAGGACTTCACAGGTTCCTAAGGCCAACATCATAGCCCAAAGCATAACGATCTTTGACTTTATAAAAGCAGTCTGTAACAATGATTATGCGCCATTGAGAGCAATTCAGTATAACGGTTCGCAACTCTTGAACGACGGAGATATTGCTGCTATTTTTCAGACTCTACGTCAGGATTTTCAATATGAAAGTCTGGAGTGTTTAAGATTCGATGATTTACCCCAGATTATTGTCACAAAATATGTAGATACTGGAGGAGTAAGGAAACCTATTATTAGGCGCATATCCCATCTTTCATTGGGGCAACAACAGTCTGTTTTGCTAGGTATTTTACTTCTTTCAGATTCAACAAAACCATTATTGATAGATCAACCAGAAGATAATCTTGATAGCGAGTTTATTTATAAGACAATAGTAAAGACTCTCCGAAAGATAAAGGAGCAACGGCAGGTTATTATTGTTACACATAATCCTAATATTGCTGTGCTTGGAGATGCAGAGCTGATAATTCCGTTAAAAAGCACAAATAACAAAGCTATGATTATTTCCTCTGGGTCTATTGACAATTCTGACACAGTAGAACTTTGCTGTCAAATATTGGAAGGAGGCGAGTCTGCATTTAAACAAAGACAGGAGATATATGGATTTTAATGTGGCAATATTTCTTAATTCAATCTAAAAAGACTACTTATGCGGTCAACTAATAAAAGTTAAAAACGTTAAATCTTCATCTTTTTCGTCATCTCCATAATCATCGACAACACTTTTCTACCGTTTAGAATAAAATCGACTGAAATACAGTTGGTTGCAAATTCTCTTATTGTTTTGGCTTGTCTACAATAACTCTTCCTAATTCGATTATATCTATCGGTAATGATGCGTTTTGGGCTTGCCATAGTCTAACTAGCATAGACATTCCAAGTTCAGTAACTTCGGTTGGTACTGGCGTATTTAGCCATTGCAATAACTTAACAGAAATTACAGTTGATAGTGACAACCAGAATTATGACTCTCGCAATAATAGTAATACTATAATTGAAACTGCAACAAACACACTCATAGCTGGATGTGAAAATTCTATCATCCCCAACTCGGTGACGAAGATTGGTGACTGTGCCTTTGGTGGTTGCAGCAGCTTGACCTCGGTGAGCATCCCCAACTCGGTGACGACGATTGGCGGCGGGGCATTCTGGTATTGCACTGGCTTGACAGAGATAACGATACCCAATTCGGTGACATCGATTGGCTTTGGAGCCTTCGGTGGTTGCTCTGGCTTGACATCATTCAAAAGTAGAATCCTAAGTCCAGATAAGGTGGTTTCAAAGTCTTTTTTTGAACCCTATGAACCCAGCTGGATAATAAATGGTGCGTTTTACGGAGTCGACAAAAACAACTGTACATTATATGTGCCTCAAGGCACAAAGGATATCTATCAAGCAACACCGGAGTGGAGCTATTTTTTTGTCAATATCGTCAAGGTACCATTTGCTCCTGGCGATGTGAACTATGATGATGAGTGCACCGGTAGCGACGTAACGGCGCTTTACAACTTTATCCTCTACAACGATAGCAGCGCTATTGTCAATGGCGACCAAAATGGCGACGGCGAAGTGACCGGTAGCGATGTTACAGCTGTTTATAACATCATCCTGGGTCTATAACAAGCACTAAATAGTCACGTTTTCAGGCACTACTCGGCTTATGTTGAGTAGTGCCTGATTATTTGCAAATACTCAAAAACTTGTCGGTCTAGACATTGCTGAATAAGAACAAATAAAACAAATTCATCGCCTAGGGAATTTTATCGAAAAGTCGCGCCTCGCGGCCCCAAAAAAGCCGGCTCGCGCCGGGAAATTAAAGCGCTGTCGCGCTAAAAGAGATTTTACATTATAGGGGAATTTTAGCGCGAAGCGCCTTTTAAATTTTAGAGCGTAGCTCTTCAATTTCCATGCGCAGCATGGCGCAAAGGGAGAACCACGAATTGACACTAATTGACACTAATTATCTAGTTGGCGTGGGGGCTTGAAGTGCCGCCCTGCGGGCGAAAATTGAGGGAGGTTCGCTGTTCGCACACCGTGCCCATGGCACGACTTATGCTGCTCACTCCCTCGAGCTTAAGGTTAAAGCTTCGCTAAAATTTATTTTAATTGTTTGCAATTGTATGACAAAAAAACTTCCATCAATAGAATGAATATAAATAAAACCCGAGAGCAATTTGGTGATTTGTTCATTAATTTATAACTTTGCACTAATGAAACACTTAACTTATTGAAAAATGGCAAATGTGACATCAATTCCTAAAGAGGGACAAATCTTGGTTGAGATAGAGGACATGTCGCTCTTGCAAGACATCAAGAAGGCTATCAAGATGCTTAAAGGCGTGAGAAGCGTGAAATCGGCACGTCGCAAGCGTATGACAGCCTATGAAGAATCGATGCTTGATGTGAAAGAAGGACGCGTGAATGAGTATGCGTCGGTCGATGACTTCTTCAAAGCAATGGGTGCGTAATGGCCTACCGATTAAAAACAACACACCGCTTTGAAAAGGATGTTAAGCGGTGCATAAAGCGAGGACTCGACATGGGCAAACTCCAAGAAGCCATGACAATATTAAAGGATTTTGGAAAGCTGCCTCCAAAATATCGCCCACATCTATTACGCGGAAATCGAGTTGGCCAATGGGAATGCCATATCGAACCCCACTGGCTATTATAATCTTGCGCAGTCTCATTTCAATTCATCTTTGAGATATTGTGCGGTGATCGACTGGCTGCACTGTGCCACTTGCTCGGGGGTGCCGGTGGCGATGACCTGTCCACCTCCCCTACCCCCCTCGGGACCCATGTCGATGATGTAGTCGGCACACTTGATGACGTCCATGTTATGCTCAATGACAATGACGGTGTTACCTTTCGCCACAAGGCGATTGAGCACTCCAAGCAAAATCTTGATGTCCTCGAAGTGCAGGCCGGTTGTGGGCTCGTCGAGGATGTAAACAGTTTTGCCGGTGTCTTTCTTCGAGAGCTCGGCTGCAAGTTTCACGCGCTGGCTCTCACCGCCCGAGAGAGTGCTCGAGGGCTGCCCTAGCTTGATGTAGCCCAATCCCACATCTTGCAACACCTTGATTTTGTGCAACAGTCCGGGTATCGCCTCAAAGAACTCCACAGCCTGATTAATGGTCATGTCGAGAACGTCGGCGATTGACTTACCCTTAAATCGCACCTCGAGCGTCTCGCGATTGTAGCGCTTGCCACCACACGCCTCGCACGGCACCAGCACGTCGGGCAGGAAGTTCATTTCCACCGTTTTGTAGCCGTTGCCTTTGCAAGCCTCGCAACGCCCGCCACTGGTATTGAACGAGAATCGTCCAGGCTTGTAACCGCGAATCTTAGCCTCGGGCAAGTTGACAAAGAGGTTGCGGATGTCGGTAAAAATATTAGTATAAGTTGCGGCATTCGAGCGTGGCGTGCGCCCCAGTGGTGACTGGTCGACTGTGACAACCTTGTCAATGTGCTCCAGCCCCTCTATAGCATCGTAAGGCAAAGGCTCGGTGAGCGAGCGATAAAACTTTTGGCTCAAAATGGGTTGCAGGGTGCCATTGATGAGCGACGACTTGCCACTGCCACTAACGCCCGTGACACAAATGAAAGTGCCTAGCGGAATCTCAACATCCACATTCTTGAGGTTGTTGCCACAACAGCCCCGTAGCACTATCTTCTTGCCGTTGCCAGGGCGACGCTCGTCAGGAATTTCAATCTTAGCTTCACCATTGAGGTAGCTAGCGGTGATGGTGTGAGCCTTGAGCAACTGCTTGGGAGTGCCGGCAAACACCACATTGCCACCTCGACGCCCCGCCTTGGGCCCGATGTCGACCACATAGTCGGCTTCGAGCATCATGTCACGGTCGTGCTCCACCACCACGATGGTGTTGCCCTCGTCGCGCAACTTCTTGAGCGAATTGATGAGTCGCTGATTATCGCGCTGATGCAGCCCAATGCTAGGCTCATCGAGGATGTAGAGCACATTGACCAGTTGCGAGCCAATTTGCGTGGCGAGCCTGATGCGCTGGCTTTCTCCCCCCGACAGCGAAGCACTGGCTCGGTTGAGTGAAACGTAGTCGAGCCCCACGTCGAGCATAAAGTTCAAGCGGCTCGTTATCTCTTTCACTACTTCCTGCGCGATTGCCCACTGCCGCTCCGGAACATTGTTCTTCAAGTCGAGCATCCAGTCGCGCAGCTCGGCAATATCCATGCGTGCCAGCTGGGCAATGTTTTTGCCAGCGATGCGGAACTGCAACGCCACCCTGTTCAGGCGGTCGCCATGGCACTCGGGGCACACCGTGCGCGAGAAAAATTGTCCCGCCCACTTTTGCGCCTTGGAAGTAGCGTTTTCGCTTTGCTGCATCTCAATGTATTTCACCAGCCCTTCGTAACTGAGGAAATAGTTACTGGTGCTCATTGTCTCGTTCTTTATGTTAAGCCGCTCATCGGTACCGTTCATGATGTCGTCGATAGCTTCCTCGGGCAGGTCCTTAATGGGAGTGTCGAGCGAGACACCATATTTTTCACAGATGGCTTGAATTTGCCAGAATATAAGTGAATTCTTATACTTTCCAAGCGTAGTAATACCACCCGCCCTAATCGACAACGATGTGTCGGGCATTATTTTCTCCTTGTCAATGATATTGACAAAGCCTAGTCCCTTGCATCGAGGGCATGCACCCTGTGGAGAGTTGAATGAAAATGAGTGAGGCGCCGGCTCAGGATAGGAAAGCCCGGTAGCAGGGTCCATGAGCGAACGACTATAATGCTCCACCGCCTGCGTCTCGGCGTCCATCACAAGCAACTGCCCATCACCCTGCTTGAAGCATGTGTTGATAGTGTCGCGCAAGCGAGTTTCGTCCTTGCGCGCCACCTTCAGGCGGTCTACCACCAGCTCCACATCGTGGTTGCGATAGCGGTCGAGCTTCATGCCAAAAGTTATTTCTCGCATCTCTCCGTCCACTCTCACATTGAGGTAACCTTTCTTGCGGAGTTGCTCAAAGAGATCCTTATAGTGTCCCTTGCGCCCCTTTACCAGCGGCGCGAGCAGGTAGATCTTCTTGCCGTCGAAGCGTTCAAGGATAAGCGCCAGAATTTTATCGAGCGAGTATTTTACCATTTTCTCGCCCGAGAGGTAGCTATAGGCATCGCTGGCTCGGGCAAAGAGCAAGCGCAGGTAGTCATAGACCTCGGTTGTAGTCCCCACGGTAGAGCGTGGATTCTTGTTGGTGGTCTTCTGCCCTATCGAAATCACAGGATTCAGTCCCGAGATTTTATCCACATCGGGGCGTTCAAGCACGCCCAGCATGTTTCGAGCATAGCTTGAGAAAGTCTCCAAATAACGTCGTTGCCCCTCGGCAAAGATTGTATCGAAAGCCAGCGACGACTTTCCACTACCACTGAGACCTGTTATCACGCTCAGTTTGTAGTGTGGCAAGTCAACATCAATATTCTTGAGATTGTGTACCCGTGCACCCAGCACGCTCACACAGTCGGTTTCCTTTCCGTTAAACTTCATTTAGGGTGTAGTGTGTGTGTGTTCAGTGAGTGTGTAGAACTTTAGTCAATAACCCAGTTATCGTTATATACCTCTATCTCGGTCTTGCTGCGGTAGAGTGCGTCCTGCTTGGGCACCTTTACCTTGTAGACCTTGCCCGAGGCATTGGGCAACTTAGTACTTCTTATCCAAGGGTTAGCGTCGCGCAACTGAGCATAAGTCAAGCCATGGTCCTTGGCCCAAGTCACCCAGCTCGCTACCGGAGTGCTAATCTCAACCACATCACACTCGATGGGTTGATAGAGCTGATTGCTACGCAAGCGGTAGCCATATTGCTTAGGATTTTGCAAAAAAATCTTGTAGGCCAGGATGCGGAACACATAACGTGAAGTTTCGTTTACCAGCCGCAAGTCGAATGAAGTGTTCACTTGCTGGTTTGACAACTCGGCCGAAATTTTTCCCATGCCGGCATTGTAGCTGGCGCACACGGTAGCCCAGTTGCCATATTTACTGTAGGCATTGCGCAGATACTTGCAAGCCGCCACGGTTTCCTTCTCGGGGTCGTAGCGCTCGTCAACGTCGTCATTGACTTCAAGCCCATATTGCTTACCCGTTGCTGGCATGAATTGCCAGATGCCCGCAGCCTTAGCAGGCGAGAAAGCATTGATATCGAGCGAGCTCTCGGCTACAGCAAGATAAATCAAGTCCTCGGGCATATTGTTCTCCTTCAAGATTTCTATTAAGCGAGGAAACAATCGATTAGCGCGCTTGATGATGAGCGATGTGGTGGTTTGACCGTAGATGGTTGTGATGAGTTCACGGTCGAGACGCTCGGCCATGTCGATGCGGTCAAAACTGATGTGGTCGCCACAGAAGTTTATCGACGCGGGGACATCGGGCGAAGCCACAGTCATAAATCCATCACTCAGGCGCTGAGCACTAGCTACTAGCGACACAGCGCACACAATTGCAATCACTAAAATAGGCTTGATATATTTCATAAGAGTTGTCAGTTGTCAGTTGTCAGTTATCAGTTGTCAGTTATCAGTTGTCAGTTATCAGTTGTCAGTTGTCAGTTGTCAGTTGTCAGTTATCAGTTGTCAGTTATCAGTTGTCAGTTGTGGGTATTGCCTTGTTTACTTATTACAGCTCAGGTTCATCGGTTGCACTTGGCACCTCATGTCGCTTGTAACGCAAGATGTTGATGTCGCCACTGAGCTTATATTCCTTACCATCACTACCTTTGGCACGAATCACATAGAAATACACACCAGCAGGCACTTGCTTGCCCTTGTAGGTGCCATCCCAGCCCTGTGAGGGGTCGGTAAACTCAATAATCTTGTTTCCCCAGCGGTTAAATATCCAGCAATGGAATTCGACAATAGATTTGTAAGAAACCTTCCACACATCGTTCACTTCCTCAGTCGACCCCGGCGAAAAGATATTTGGGCACAAGAGCACACTCTCACCAATGTTGACTGTGTAAGTATCGCTGTAATACTCACACGAGCCATCGCTATTGGCGCCATAGAAGCGCCAGTAGGTAGTTCCAGCGTCATCAAATGTGTAGTCGACTTCATCTTGCGAGAATGTCATCAGCAGATTAGTAAACTCCTGAGTATCGCTCACTTGCCACTCCTTGTAGGTCACAGCATGGGTACAATGGGCAGTAAAAGTGATGTGTGCAGGAGCCGACCCACCCAGGAACGAGCCGTCGGTCTTTTGTTCGTTATCATTGTCACGTTCCTCCTGAACTGCTGTTGTCTCAACATTAATGGCAACAGTCGAGTATTCGTCGGTAGTCACACTTTTAGCCTCACCCCAGAACTTCAGCAGTTTGTCACCTTCTATGGTAAAAGTGGTGTTGCAATAGGGTGCAGGCACAGCCATGGCAGGCTTGAACGACTCTTCGGTTTCTTCCACAGGAGTCTCTTTCCAAAATGCGTTTTCGGCATCCCAAGTTAGGGTGTTGTATTTAATCTTGATTTGGCGGTCAAGCACACGTCGACCGCCATTGATAGTATAATAAACAATATCGCTACCACTGCCATCCACATGTATTGTAGTGGTGCCACAATCACTCTCGGGGTCGACCATCGCACTATTGAGCGCTAGGCGATATTTGCTATAGTCAACAACCCACAAGTAGGTTCGGTCGGTGCCTTCTTCAATGATGTAGCCACAGTTAGCCTCCACTTGTGGCAAGGTGGTTATGTTGCCCGAACGCACAATTCCCTCCACCTCGGTGGCATAAGCCCCACCCTGCTCGCCAAAGCGCAACCATGTCACATCGTCGGGGTCGGTCCCGGCATTGTAAACCATCGACACACCCTGAGTGTCATAGAGCACATAGATGTGGTTAAGCCCAGTATTGGCAGCTGGAGTTTCTTCATATATCTCTCGCCCGTTGCCTAAGAAGGTCACCTGTGCCGATGCCATCATCGTTGTGACCATTGCCAGTGCTGTCAATAGAACATATCTCAAATTCTTCATGACTCTTGCTAGGTAGTTATACATTATTTATAAATATAACGCACACAATGCGAGAAAATTGTTTAATTTCCCCGCTATGCCACGCATGGTAATTGCAGTCTATAGCCGCCACCAATCAATACTTCAGGACACAAATGGTGTTGACCAGGTCGCCAACGGTTTTTATGTTCTTAAACGTATCGTCGGGGATAGTAATGTCAAAGCGGCGCTCCAGTTCGCCCTTGAGTTGCTTGCGTTGCTCGGCTGTGAGATGATAATCCTCGTCGAGTTTCGAGATGATTTTAACATTGCGGCTACTAACATTGAGCATCGATGCCATCACCTCTTTCACGCCAGCCTCCACCTGAGCCGAGGGCGCATCTTCAGGGACAGGCTGTACGGGCCTCATGTTGGGATTAGGACGAGGGCCATATAAGAGCCTGATGGGGTTGGGGCGAACACCGTACATGGGCTTTGCCTGTTGGCGCCTTGGGTCTTGAGATAGCGGTGCCACATCCTCGATGGTAACTTCTTGACCATCTACCATCACAACGTCGGCAGCAGTGAGTTCCACCTCGTTTCTAGGGCTTTGCGCCTCGGTCGTCTTCACCTGAGTGCATGCCCCAGTGGCAATAGCTCCCGTTGTCACTCCCGCGGCAAGCATCGCGCCTATCGCTACCTTGTGCCTGTTGTTATTATCTTTCTTCATGATGTATCGTTAGTTTTTAATTATAGTTTCACGTTTTTCAAACGACGGTAGTGGCAAAGCATGAGATTGCCACTGCTGTCGCGCAAGTGGAAGCCATTGCCCTGACAGTAACGAAACATGTCGCACTGGGCACACTCTCCACGACGCATCCATTCACGGTCGCGATACTGCTCGAAGCGATTCTGCCACACATTCCAGAAGCTATCATGATAGATATTGCCTTGATTGTAGTCGCTACGAATGCTCAAGCATCCTGAAATGGCGCCATCGCACCTCACGCTCGCCACGGTGAGTCCCGCCTCGCATGAGTAAAAGTAGTCTCGCGCCAGCCCCTCATAGGCACCAAGAAATCCCTCACAAGCATAGTTAATGTCAATATCCCCCTCTAGGCGAGTCTTGACAATGAAGTTGAGAAGATCCCGAAACTGGATGTCGGTGAGCTGCAAGTCTTCTTGTCCTGCGGCGCGTCCCATGGGCACGATAGTAAAGCATCGCCAGTGTTTCACACCAGCATCAATTAGCAATCGCTTGGTTGACTCAAGGTTGTTGATATTGCGCGAATGGACGCACGTTATCACATCCCATTCAAGTCCCTCTACTTGTTTCATCAGCTCAATGGCGCGCAAAGCACGATCGAAGCTGTGCTCATTGTTCCGCAACCAGTTGTGATCATCGCGCAATCCGTCTAGGTCGATTGCCATGCTATCTATGCCCGCATCGGCAAGAGATTGCATCATCGTCTCGTCAAGCAAGTAGCCATTGGTAACCATTCCCCACTGGAAACCACGACGCTTAATTTCTCGCCCGCATTCCACAATGTCGCGTCGCACCAGTGGTTCTCCTCCCACGGTCGATACCATCACCGTTGAAGGAGATTGATGCTCAGCTATCTCATCCAGCACCGCAAGAAAATCGTGCAATGGCATCTCGGTCGCAGTCAAATCCTTAGCGCAGTCGCTACCACAGTGGCGACACGAGAGATTGCAGCGCAATGTGCACTCCCAGAACAGCTGTTCCAGAGGGTGCTCCCGTTGCAAGCGAAGGTTCTCCCGCCTTGCCATTTCAAGCCCTATTTTCAATCTTTCGTTCATGCCATCTGGCAATTTTCGCTAATGTAATGTTCTAATTGCAAAGATAGAAAATATTTTCGTGACAAACACATTATTAATGTTTTTTATAGCAAAGAACAAGCGGTTGCTCATTTGTGAATAGCAACCGCTCTATTTAGTCTATGAAAGAAAAAAATTAATCGTTATCAACTTCCACAACTTGAAAATTTTGGTTAAATTTTATCTCCTTGCCGTTATTGAGCTCTATTTCATATCCGCCAGTTGTGACGTGCTCCAGCTTTGTGATAGTGGCATCACCAGCTTGCGACTTAATTTGTTGTGGAATAACACCAGCTGGCACACCTGCCATGCACTCAAATTCTTTCCATTCACCTTGCTTGTTAAACTCGACTTTCTCACCCGACTTAAAATAGATGGTAAAGTCGTCATTGTCGGTAGTAACCCTTGTAGCCTCCTTGCCAGGGAAATATTTTGCCAGCAAGTCTTTAGCTACTTGGGGAACATTGTCAATACTTACTTCCACATCTTTATCGTTCTTCACAATGGGCTTTCTAGTATCAAGGGTATCGGAAGTTGCGTCTACCATCTGTATCTCATTGGTAGATGAGGTTTGTTGTTGCCCGTTTTTGTCGGAGTTTTGATTGCAAGCAACAGCCAAGCAGCCAAGCGCTACAACAGCCATTGAGTAAAATAATGTCTTTTTCATTTTTAAATCAGTTTTTTTGTCAATCATCAATATCAATCACGTTAAAGTCGGTGTCAAATTCCACATCAAATCCGTTATTGAGCCTCACCTCATAGCCTCGCCTGTCTCGCTCAATCTTGATAATCGCAGCTTCAGAAAACGACTTTTTCACACCCGCCTTAACCATGTCGGGGATTAAGGCGTCGGGGACAAATGTTCTCTTGCAGCTAATCTCCTTCCATGAGCCTTGAATGTCAAACTCTATTTTCTCTCCGCTTTCAAAGAACACCTCAAAGTCATCAAAGTCGGCAGTAATAATCATTGGCACCTTGCTGGCAAAGTGCGCTTTAATCATTTCCTTAGCAGGCTGTGGCAACTGCTCATAAGTGATAACGCGATCATTATCGGCCTTAGCAACCAATCTCATTGTTAACATCAAAGCTAACAATAATAAAGCTTTAATTCTTCTAATAATGATAATTGTTTGTGTTTGTACCAAAACATAAACTTACATAAAAATTCAAGCTTTTGTTATAATAATAGGTTAAATATTATTAATGTTACGGAATTGTAACACCGCCACAGTTCACACTATAGGCTCTGGAAAAAGATTTATAAAGGCTGTAGGGAAGGGTGTCTCAAATTCCAGTTCTTCATGAGTGACAGGGTGTATAAAAGCCAGGCGGAAGGCATGAAGCCCCAAGCGCCCCAGCGAATTGTCGGTGCTACCATACTTGTAGTCACCCACGATGGGATGACCCAGCGACTCCATGTGCACACGTATCTGGTTTTTGCGCCCTGTGTTAAGATGCAGCTCAATGAGCGAGAAATCGTCGTTGCTGTCGAGCAACCACCAGTCGGTGCTCGCCCATTTTCCACCATTATTGAATGGACTTGTAATCACCTTGCGAGTGGGAGTATCGCGCAACCAGCTCTCAATGTGACCATGGTCTTCCTCCATAGTTCCCTCCACCACCGCCACATAGCGGCGGTCGCGCACGTGAGCATGCCAGTTGTTGACTAGTGTTTGTTGCACTTCCACACTCTTGGCATAGACCATCACACCCGAGGTGCGTGTGTCGAGGCGGTGCACCACATGAGCTGTGCAATGCTGCTTGGTGGAAGCAAAATACTGGTCAAGCAAAATCTTAATGTTCAGGCTACCCCTGCCCACTCCCATCGAAAGCACCCCGTCGGCTTTATCAATGACAATCAGGTGCTCATCCTCATAGAGGATGGCAAAGAACTGGTCGAAGTTGCGCATGGGCATGAAGCGAGGGTTCTTTGTAACCTCAATCACCATGTCGGGCTTCACCGTGAAATTATACTGTTTCTCTACCCTTCCATCCACTTTCACAAGCTCGTGACTGAGCAGTCCCTTAGCCTTGTTGCGACTAATGCCATCCATTTTCTTGAGCACAAAATCGAGCAACCCCATCTCCTCATTGGCGAGGAATGTGGTCACTTTCATTTGGCTACGTGGCACTCGCGGGCCATTGAACATAAAACGCTTGTTTCTCATTATCTCAATAGGGGGTAATAGGGTAGGATAAGGATAGAGAGGAGAAGCGGTCTTTAGTCAAACATGTGTCGCAAGCGACTAAAGATACGCTCCTTAGTAGTACTGCTTGGCTTGAAAGATGGTGACTCCCGCAATGCCTCAACAGCTCGTTTCTCGCTAGAGGTCAGGTTTTCAGGAACATAGACCATCACATTCACCAGCAAGTCGCCATTGCCATAACCATTGACCGATGGCAGTCCCTTGCCACGCAACCTTAGCACCTTGCCAGGCTGTGTACCAGGCTCTATTGTAACCCTTGCTCGCCCATCGATGGTGGGAATCTCAACCTTTCCGCCCAGAGCCGCTGTGGGGAAGTCAATCATCAAGTTATAAATTAAGTCTTGATCGTCACGAATGAGATGCTCGTGACGTTGCTCCTCAATAACGATTTGCAGGTCGCCAGGGATACCGCCACCTGGTGCGTCGTTGCCCTTGCCACGCATGTTGAGCATCATGCCTTCTTTCACGCCGGCAGGGATACTGATAGTGACAACCTCCTCACGCTTGACAAGACCATTGCCACCACAATGTGGACAACGCTCCTTGATGCGCTTGCCCGAGCCGCCACATGTGGAGCAGGCACTCTGAGTTTGCATCTGTCCTAAGATGGTGCGACGGATGCGCACCTCCACACCCGAGCCATGACAAGTGGGACAAGTCTCAAGAGCTGTGCCATTCTTTGCCCCTGTGCCGTTGCATGCCGAGCACGATACCTGGCGTGGAATCTTAATTTTCTTCTCGGTGCCCTTAGCCACCTCTTGCAAAGTGACTTTCACACGCACGCGAAGATTGGTTCCATGGTTCACAGTGTGACCCCCAGTGTCGCCAAAGCCACTGAAGCCACCACCAAAACCAAAGCCCCCAAACAAATCGCCAAACTGGCGGAAGATGTCTTCCATCGACATACCTCCACCCGAGAAGCCACCACCACCATTCATCTGGTCATAGCCTTCAGGCCCCAGCTGGTCGTAGCGAGCACGCTTGTCGGGGTTGCTGAGGACATCATAGGCCTCGGCAGCCTCCTTAAATTTTTCTTCAGCGTCCTTCTTCTCGGCATCGCTTTTTCCTTGCTGACGGTCGGGGTGATACTGAATAGCAAGCTTGCGATAAGCTTTTTTCAGCGCATCGGCATCGGCATTGCGATCAACCCCTAGAACCTCGTAAAAATCTCTCTTTGCCATAATCTATCTTTTAGTGCATAACACAAAAGCGTAACGCACAATCTTTATTAATCAATCTATTATTGTCCCACTACCACCTTAGCGTGGCGCAACACCTTGTCATTGAGCTTGTAGCCTTTGAGCACTGTGTCAATGACGCGCCCCTTCTGGTCCTCGCTGGGAGCCGGAAAAGTTGTCACTGCCTCATGAACATCTGTGTCAAAGAGCTCGCCTGTCGACTCAATGGCTTCCACATTGTTACTCTTGAGGTAACTAATGAGCTTGTTGTGGATAAGATCCACACCTTCCTTGAGGCTATCAAGGTCGCCACCCTGATTGATGGCGTCGATTGCCCGCTCAATGTCGTCGACCACTGGCAAGATGCCCTCAAGCACCTTTTGACCGCCATTCTTAATGAGATCTTGCTTCTCCTGTAATGTGCGGCGACGGTAGTTCTCAAAATCGGCCATAAGAAAAAGATATTCTTTTTTCTCTTTCTCAATGGCTGCCTCCAGCTGAGCTATTCGCTCCTCGGGAGTGGGTTCGGCTGCCTCTTCCTGTGTAGCCTCTTCCTGAGAGTCCTGCTCCTGTGCAGTCTCTTCTTTGTCTATATTTTCATTGAGCTCGGGTTGTTCAACCTGTTGCTCATCAACTTTCTTGTTCTTGTCTTCTTTCTTAGCCATATTATTTGTTTATTTTTACCATTAATTGTTATGCAAAAACCTTGCCACAGCACATTAATTATAATGCGATGACATAATCGGAACTACCCGTGAACCTACCCTTCATCTTTTCTGCCATAATGGCATCACTGAATATGCCAAAAATTGAAGAACCCGAGCCCGACATAGAGGCATAGATTGCGCCACCACTTTTAATTGAATTCTTGATAGTGGCTAACTCAGGATAGGAACTAAACACGCTAGGCTCAAAATCGTTCTTCACTACCCCACTCCACTGCCGCACAGCGCGAGCGACATCGATGCGCAAGTCGCTGGTGCTAGGGGCAGGTGTAACACGCGAGTAGGCCACGCCAGTGGGCACACTCACAGGCGGCTTCACAAGATAAAGCCACAATCCACTGAGGCTAACGTCGATGGGTGTGAGTACATCGCCTATTCCCGTAGCCATCATGGGACGATTATAGATAAAAAATGGGCAATCGGCACCTAGCGTGGCGGCAAGGCGAGCGAGTTCTTCTTTCTTAATTCCCAACTTAAACATCTCGTTGAGCATGAGCATGGTGCTAGAAGCATCGCTTGAGCCACCGCCCAGTCCTGCCCCATCGGGGATGTGCTTGTAAAGATAGATGTCAACCTCGGGCACATCACAATGCCGTTGCATGAGTCTCAACGCCTTCATCACCAAGTTTTTCTCCACCGGGCAGTCGACAGGGTTGCCATAGGTGGTTAATGTCGACCCCGTGCCCCGTGCCGGTACAATCTCCAGCACATCGGTAAGCCCTATGGGGTAGAACACAGTTTCTAGATTGTGGTAGCCATCGTCCCGGCGCTCCACAATGTTCAGCCCCAAGTTTATCTTTGCATTAGGAAACTCTATCATTTTTTCAGCAGTTGACTAGAATTAAGTTGATAATTGAGAAATAGAATAGTTAAGTAACCAAAAGCTTAATGCTATTTTTTGCCATCAAAGCACAAGTCATTTTGCGGCACTACTCTAAATGCGACTGCAAAGATAATAAAAAGTTTTTAGCCTTGAGCAGAATTTAGCTGTGGCTTCTCACAAAAAAAGGTGCCGCAAGTGGCACCTTTTTTAATTTTTCTGTTTCTCGGCGTGCATTTTAAAGCCCCAAGATGATATTGTAGACTGCGGTCACGTCGCTGCCAGTGATGTCTCCATCATTATTTTGGTCGCCATTTACAATAGCGCTGGCATCGTTGTAGAGAATGTAGTTATACAATGCGGTGACATCGCTGCCAGTCACATCGCCATCGCCATTCACATCACCAGTGACAACGGGAGCATCAGCCACCATCTTCACGCTAAAGTTGTGCAACAACAGCCAGCCATAACCAGCCACACTAGTGCAATGGAATCCAAAGTAGTACACTCCACTCTTGTCGGGAACAATGGTAGTGTTGCTATAGGTATTGGAAACTGGTGTGTTGAGCACGATGTGGTCGAATATGGGCTTATACTTCTCGACGTGAATTCCACGTCCATAGGCCACATCCATGTAGTCAACATCATTAGACACTGCTGTGTTAGCATCGAAGCTAATGCTATAAGTAGCTCCACGCTTGAGGTTGATGGGTGGAGATAGCAACCAGTCATCGGCATCAATAGTCTTAGAGTTATAGAACTCAGCACGCCCTCCACCTGAGTAGGTTCTGCCCCATTTCCACACGTTACCATCGTGGTTATTGTCGAGGATGGTTAGCAGGTCCATGCTGGCTGCGGTGTTGAAGTTGTTAGTGTAGGGCACATCTAGTGCGGGGCCTACGACAGCTTTGTTTGACTCGGCAGCATCGCCCTTGATGGTGTAGTGAACAGCTTCCACCTTATAATAATAAGGAGCAAGAGCTTCGGGGTCGAAATCCTCGGCAAGCTCGGTTTCTTCCACGCCCTCAGCCACGAGCACGTCGCCTGGCATGCGATAAACATTGTAAGTAATTGCCTCGGCATCAAGTTCCATGTCATGGATGCCCAGTGTGGGAGCTGTCCATGTAACGATACTCTGCTTAGTATCATAGTTGTAGTCAAACATCACATTGCTTGGAGCGCTTGGTGTCTCGGCACCCACATAAAGCTTGAGTTTTGCCTCGGGGCTATTACCAGCCTCATTAGCTACCACAACCGCAATCTCCACATTGCCCATGGGTAGTGTAACCTCAACCTGTGCATCGGCTCCCGCATCAACAGTGCCTGTTGCAACCTGCTCGCCATTGGCGGTGATTATATAGTTGAGAGTTCCTGTCAGCGACTCACCGGCATAGGTGGTCGATGGAGCGGTAAATGACACAGTTCCTGTTGTTGAAGCGCCCTCAAAGGTTGCAGCAAGATTAGTTACAGCCGCGGGAGCATCGTCGGCAGCCTTAGGCTCAAGAACACACAGGTTTACGAGCCAAGCATTGTCGGGGTTCTGCATCAGTTGGGTTGCGGCTACCGAACCTAGGGTGGGGTTAATCTCATAGAGGTAGCCCTTCATGTCATTGAGGACAACTGCCCAGTAGAACTTGCCGGTGCGTACATCATAGGTCATAGTGCTGGGATTGGTCGAGATGTTGTCGATACCCAAGTCGCCCATGGGCATCACCTCTATCTCACTAGAGCTACCCACATTGGCTGTGCTGATAGCATAGAGCCATCCATCCTGTCCCACGCCATAAAGCACCCCCTGGTCATTGCAAGCGATAGCAGCCATGGGAATTGACGAATTACCCAGAATGGTGCGAGTGGGAGTATTGGTCGAGAAGTCAATTGTGGCTAGCTTGCGGTTCACCACTTGCCAGCTCATGTTGAAGTTATAGAAGATGCCATAGTTTTTACCACTCACCGGGTCGTGTGCCAAGCCACAACTGGAGATGTAGTTGCGGTCCATGTCGCCGAGCGTCACGCCCAGGGTACGTTCCCAGGTTTCCATGTCATACTGCACATGATAGAGCACATAGGTGTTGGTTTGATCAAAATCGTCCCACACCGTCTTGAAGTGAATACCTTTCATCTTGCCGTCTTCATAGACAGCACCACCAAGCGGAGCCTGGTACACATCTTGGCCCTCGGTAAGCTTGGTTAGGGTTGCATTAGCGAGGTCTAATTCGTAGATACCTTCTTGGTTGTTGTTCATTGTCCAGGAGTCGGCTTTCACCACCCCACACAGGAATTTGGGAGAATAGTCCTTAGCTTGCGCAAAGAAACAGCTGGCAAAGATAGCCAGCAAGATTAGTAAATTTTTTACTGTTTTCATCAATAATAGTTGTTTTATAAGTTTTTGGTAGTAATCGTGTTGAATTTCTAGGCGCAAAAGTAGTAAAAAATATCCACAAAACTCGTCATGCCTTGTGGATATTTTTTATTTACTATTCTAATGTGAGCCAAAGCCTGCGACTAAGGCTAATAAGGAGGTCAGAAGGTAGCATCAGGCTCATCGGGACGATAACCACCATGCACACGGCCTTCTTCATCATGGTCGGTGCGATATTTCAGCGAGCCATCACCCTTGTAGTGATAGTGGGAATAGGGGCCAATGAGTTCATGTTTCCCAATTTTTTCCATCACTGGCGCAAAAGCCGCCTCTACCATTTTACGCAACTCGGTGCCATCGCTATATTCAACGATGGAATACTCCTTGCCGTCAACGGTTTCCATGGTTACCAGCCAGCGAGGACGATTCAAGTCCTCGTCGTCAAGCTTAGTGAATTTATAGTCATATAGCTTCTTCTTCGAGGCAATGCTGCTGAGCTCTTTTATCAGCTGATTGCAAGAACCCTTCTTCAGTTCATAACTCCAGCCCTCATAGTCGCCGAAGGCACGATGATAGATGAAGTCGCCACTACTAGATTGCGATACCGACATCACAGCGCCATCACTAGGGCGTCGCCCCACCCCTTGACATTCGAGCCTGAATTTCACAAGCAAGACTGCCGGCTCATTATTCTTTTGAGATTTTGTTGCCTTTTTCTGTACCACTTTTTTAGTGATTTTCTTATTGGTTACTTTTTTCTTTGGAACGGCTACGGCCACTACTACTCCAGCAAACAGCACTACACCAAGGATTGCAAGGATTCGTTTCATAATGTTTCGATGATTATAGTTATTAGATAGGACAAATATATAACTAATTTTTCAAAAAGCCAAGAATATATTTGCCAAAGCACATTTTTCTCGCTAATTTTGCATGAGAAAGAAATCACACAACAATGGATAAGATCAACGACAGCAAGCGACATGCGATAATAGTAGCCGGTGGCAGTGGTAAGAGATTTGGGAGTGAGCTGCCCAAGCAGTTTCTTCATCTTGATGGCAAACCTGTACTAATGCGCACTATTGAGAAGTTGGAGCAGGCTGGGGTAACATCCATTGTGGTGGTACTTCCTGCCGAGCATCACGAGATGTGGCTAAGCATGTGCCAGGAATGCAATTTTCCTGTGAGCCACACTATCGCTACAGGTGGTAACTCTCGCTTTGAATCGGTAAAAAATGGCTTGGCGGCTATTGAGAACTTACACGACAACGACCTTGTGGCTGTGCACGATGGTGTGCGTCCACTGGCTTCGGTCGAATTGATAAACCGCTGTTTCGACACAGCCATGAAACGCGGTAGTGCCATCCCTGTTATTGCGCCTAGCGACTCTATCAGGCAACTTGACGATGATGGCACATCAAGGCAGTTGTTGCGCTCATCGCTGCGCGCTGTACAGACTCCCCAAACATTCAGCGCACGGTGGCTGAAAGGGGCTTATGACGTAGAAGAATCGCCACTGTTTACCGACGATGCCAGCGTTGTTGAGAAAGCAGGACATCAGGTAACCCTCGTGGAAGGCGAGAGTACTAACATTAAAATCACGCACCCCATCGACCTTGTGGTGGCAACCCAACTCATCAAGGATGGAAAAGCTTGCTAAGAGTGACATAAAATTTGTGCCGGGGGTAGGCCCCAAGCGAGCTGAACTATTAGGGAAAGAGTTAAATATTCACTCGTTCTATGACTTGCTGTACTATTTTCCTTTCCGATACATCGATCGCTCCACAATCCACAAAATCAGCGACTTGCAAGGTGAGATGCCTTACATCCAGTTGCGAGGTAGATTTATCTCGTTTACACCTCAGGGCGAGGGGGCTCGCCGCAGGCTCAACGCCCTCTTTACCGATGGCACCGGCACCATTGAGATAGTGTGGTTCAACCGTGTGAAATACATCATGGAAACATATCACACGGGAGTGGAGTATATCCTATTTGGGAAGCCCACAATCTACAAGGGTCACTACAACATGGCTCATCCTGAGATTGACCCCTACAAGCCCGAGGCGATGAACCGTGGCTTGGTGGGCGTGTATAACCTCACCGAGAAGATGCACAACCGCTCGTTCACCACACGGGCACTTCAAAAGATAGTGGCGGCGCTGCTCGATACACCCGCTGTTAAAAACCTGCAAGAGACTCTTCCACAGTCAATAATCGACCGCTACCAGCTAATGCCACTGCGCGAGGCATTGGTCAATGTTCACCTACCACGCAATATTGAGCTACTGCAACAAGCGCAGCGCAGGCTCAAATTTGAGGAACTTTTCTTCTTGCAAATGAATATCCTCAAGTACATCAAGGGGCGCAACGCTCAAGTGCCAGGACATGTGTTCGCCCACGTGGGTGAGCACTTCAACTCGTTCTACAAGAGCCACATGGAGTTCCCGCTCACAGGAGCACAAAAGCGTGTAATCAAGGAAATTCGCCACGACATGGGTAGTGGTCGCCAAATGAACCGCCTGCTACAAGGCGATGTGGGCAGTGGCAAGACCATTGTAGCATTCATGACCATGTTGCTTGCCGTCGACAACGGCTACCAAGCATGCATCATGGCACCCACCGAGATACTTGCCACACAGCACTACGAGAGCATTGGGGCTATGGCCAGTGCTGTGGGACTAAAGGCAGCCCTTCTCACAGGCTCTACTCGCAAGAAAGAGCGTGACACAATTCATGAGCAACTCATGAGCGGAGAACTAAACATTCTCATTGGCACTCACGCGCTCATTGAGGACACGGTGCAATTCAAGAACTTGGGACTAGCCATCATCGACGAGCAACACCGCTTTGGCGTGGCGCAACGTGCAAAACTATGGCGCAAAAACACTACCCCACCCCACGTGCTGGTAATGACCGCCACCCCCATCCCTCGAACCCTTGCGATGACAGTCTATGGCGACCTTGATGTGAGTGTGATTGACGAGCTGCCACCAGGTCGCAAACCAGTCACCACCGTGTTGAGATATGAGAACAACCACATGGCTGTCTATCACTTCATTGGTCAGGAACTCAAGAAGGGTCGTCAGTGCTACATCGTGTATCCACTCATAGAGGAGAACGAGAAACTCGACTTGCGAGCACTAGAGGAAGGCTATGAGATAATTCGCGAGAATTTCCCCAGCTACAATGTTGCCTACGTTCACGGCAAGATGAAGCCTAGCGAGAAAGACTATCAAATGGGGCTCTTTGCCAGTGGCAAGGCTCACATCCTGGTGTCGACAACAGTGATTGAAGTGGGGGTGAACGTGCCCAACGCCAGCGTGATGGTGATTGAGAACGCAGAGCGATTTGGTCTCTCGCAGCTGCACCAGTTGCGCGGACGAGTGGGACGTGGCGCCGACCAGAGCTACTGCATCTTGATGTCGAAATACAAAGTGTCGAAGGAAACGCGACACCGACTAAAAGTGATGACTGAGACCAACGACGGCTTCATCGTCGCCGAGGAAGACATGAAGCTGCGCGGACCGGGCGACATGGAAGGCACGCAGCAGAGTGGCATGGCTTTCAACCTGCGCATCGCCAACCTGGCAAGCGACGGTCCCGCACTACAAGCCGCCCGCAACGAGGCTCAACGCATCCTCGACGAGGACTTCGACCTCGCCTCGCCCGACGGACAGCTCCTGCAACGCACCATGCGCTTCCTCTTCGCCCGCGAAAACAACTGGGGGATGATAAGCTAGTTTTCAAACTATTCTATCAATTACAATCAAAAAAACTAGCACTTTCTTGTTTTATTAAATGACATTTTTTAAAACTGCTTCGTTTTATATACAATTTAACATGACCATTAGAACCTAGCTATGAAAATTCGGTCCCTTCCTAGAGTCTAGTCTTCAAATCAGTCCTGTAATCCCAAAATCTTTTTCGATGTTTTTGTCGGAAATCCTAAAATCTTTTTCGCCGTTTTTGTCGGAAATCCTAAAATCTCAGTTAACTTTTATCTTTGCCTGTTTGCAATTTATCGAAGTAATGGTTACCTTTGCATTTGTGAGATTGTGTTCCCCGCACAATAGCCCCAAGTGCTTATCGACATTCTCTCAACAACCGCAAGATTTTGACATAGAATTACTAACATCGATAAATAAACGACATTTATGAAAAAGATCTTTTTATCACTATTATTGATTGCCTGCTGGGCTGTGACTGCCATCGCCATGCCTGCCGCAGTGCAACGCAACCTGCCCATGGCACTCGAGCTCTTTAACCATGAGAAGCCGTTCCAAATGCATGCCTTCTGGTACTGCTTCAACGACGTTGACGGCGATGGCATTGACGAATTCTCGGTGAGCGACTATCACCATGAGTACACCTATACCTTCAAGATTGCCGGCAACGACCTGAAGCAGATTGGCACCACGCCCACCACCGACATCAACTGGCAACCGCTATTTTACATCTACAGCCTAGAGGGTCGCGACGCCAACATCGACATCACACTAAAGCACCGCCCGCTGCCACTCTCCGACATCAACATTGCCCGCAACCGCTTCACCACCGACAACGAGACGTGGAACACCGAGGGTGTGGATGTAGGCATGATGAAACGCACCTACAACCGCATCATCTTCAAGCCACACGTGGGCAACGCCAAGTTTGTGAGCGAGAAAGCCACCGGCAAGAGTGGTCGCTTCACTTTCGCCTTGACCGATGCCGCCATGTCACGCAAGATGTTCCGTGGCTATGCCGACACTCAGGCCACCCCATTCATTGTGCCACAGGCATGGCTCAATGACCACAACCTGCTCAACTTCACCCGCTGGCTCACTGGCGAGAAGGAGAAAAGCGCATCGCGCGATGTGGCAAAAATTATTAGCGACTTCTATGGCGGACGCCGCATCATCGCCACCAAGTGGCTCGCATCGTGTAGCGTCAATGAGCGCCACTTCTACCAAGTGCTATTTGCGCCGCAAGACGGGCTGGGACTGGTGGCAACTGTGTGCATCGCCGAGGGTGAGGTAGTCTCAGCCTACAACGACTGGCAACCGCTTACCGACGGCAACAAGTTTACCGAGAGTGGCGTTGACTACAGCAAGGAGATTTTCTTCTATGCTCCACAAATCATGGCTATGGTAGCCACACCTGCCGGTCTCGAGCTCTACGTGCGCTGGAACTCCCTCGAGGGCATTCACTACTCGATATGGCGCGAAATCGACTATCAGTGGATTCAAATCCAAGATGACTACCAGTATTTGGCTCCATTCTGACAGCATAGCCAAGCCAGTGACCCAAACTGCCACTCTCATTCCTCAAAGCAAAGTTTTTTTTGCTCAAGTGAAAAATTATAACTAACTTTGAAGCGGAATAACAAATTGATGGCTGCACGAGAGAAATATGACGAGGCTCAAGTGATTGAGTTGTTGCACAAGCAAGACACGTGCCGTAGCGCATTCGGGAAAGTGATAGAACACTATTCCGAGCAGCTCTATTGGCACATTCGTCGCATGGTCATTGACCATGACGACGCCAACGATGTGCTTCAAAACACATTTATCAAGGCTTGGACTAACATTGACAACTTCCGCGGTGACGCTAAGCTCTCGACATGGCTCTACAAGATAGCCATCAATGAGTCTATAACCTTCATCAACAAGAAGAAAGCCCTTAACAATATTTCCATCGACGATGACGACAGCTTCCTGGTCAACAACCTTGAAGCCGACAAGTATTTTGACGGCGACGAGGCGCAAATAAAGCTTCAAAAAGCTATCGCCACCCTCCCCGACAAGCAACGCCTGGTGTTTAACATGCGCTACTACGAGGAGATGAAATATGAGGACATGAGCGAAATCTTGGGCACCTCGGTGGGAGCCCTCAAGGCATCCTATCATCATGCCCTAAAGAAAATTGAGACTTTTTTTGAGAATAACGATTAAACCTTTTCCATCATCATTAGTCAAAAGGTTGTAATGAAAAAAGAAGAATCTAAAATATTAGACAAGTTGGGTAAGAATCCAGGATTTAAAGTTCCTGAAAATTACTTCAATGATTTCAATGCCAAGTTGCTGGAATCGCTTCCCGAGGTTAAAATAACCGAGGAAGTGAAACCCACTATGTGGGTTAGAGTGCGACCTTTCATCTACATGGCGGCTATGTTTGCTGGAGTGTGGCTGATGATGAACATCTTCTCAATAGGTAAATCCTCGGCCAGTAGCGAGCAACGCGCCGCCCAAATCTCGGCAGGTGTTGCCGTAGAAAAAAATGCCGATGAGCTCATTAACTATGGCTCGGTGAGCGACTACGACATCATGACCTATGAGGACTCGGTCTACATGGAGATGGAAGAGCAAAAAAACGAAAAGTAAGCCACATCATTGATTTTTGACAAAATGGTGGCATGACTTTCTTTTAAAAAAACAACTACTGAAATCATGAACAAGAGTTTCTTACACATAGCCTTTGCAGTGGTGCTACTAGGCATCTCCACTACGGCCTTTGCACAAGGGAAAGGTAGCCGTTGGTCGAAAGAGATGCTTGACTACAAGCACGACTTTATTGCCGAGCAAACGCAGATGACACAAGCTCAGCGCGATAAGTTTATGCCCCTCTACGAGGCAATGGAGAAAGAAATCTATGCGGTGAACAAGGAAACCGGTCACCAGGCGCGCAAAGTGAGCGCAACTAATCGCAAAGTTACCGATCAAGAATATATAAACGCCGCACGCGCTATGCAAAATGCCAAGATTAAAGAAGGGCAAATTGAAAACAGGTATTTTGAGAAATTCTCTAAAATCTTGTCTCCCAAGCAAATGTTCCTTCTCAAGCAATCAGAGCGCAAATTCACTCGCCAAATGATTTCACGTGGCAAGCACAAGTGAGCAATCCACCCTACAAGACGACAATAAAAAAACTAACTTACTTTTATATATAGCCGTTCCGCAACATTCACCCCACTGATTGATGAATGTTGCGGAATTTTTTCCCCCAACAATGATTGGAAAGAAGAAAATGTCGTGATTTGTAGGCAATATTGCTTTTTTTGTGTAATTTCGCCGACGAGAAATATAAAACCTGAATAACACGAAAAAAACTAAAGAATAATGAAGAGAATAAGAAAAATACTGATTGCCGGCATCATGTTAGTTCTAGTGGGCGCAGGGCTCACGACACTAGCCACCAGTTGCAATTCTAACCGCTACATGACCTATGAGGACGGCATGTTTGACACCAACGAGGTCTACCAGGACGCCGCCGAGGAGACCATGCAAATCAATAGCGAAATCGACAACGATGACCGTGAGCGGTATTGAGCAGTTCAAAATGCGGAACTCATTACATATTAATGTGCAATGAGCGCGCATTAAGCAAGCTAAACGCATCTCACTCCTGAAAGCGAGATGCGTTTATTATTTTTATTATGCTTCACTGTGGTGTGAACAAGTACACTTGTCCACACACCACATCGCGATTACTCCTTGATGAGGGTGGCACCCTTCTTGAGAGCCTCCTCATTCATGGGGATGAGGTGCCAGTGACGCTCGGGAAGAGTCTTCTTGAGTCCCTTGAGCACGTTCTCAATGGTCACAATGGGTTTCACCTTGAGATAAGCACCCAGCACAATCATGTTGAAAGCCTTGCTGTTGTTGATCTCGATGGTAGCCTCGGTGGCCTCGATGCGATAAATCTTGATATCGGTGCGAGTGGGAGGAGTGTTAATGCCGTAACCGTCGTAGATGAGCACACCGCCAGGTTTCACCATCTTCTCAAACTTGTCGAGACTCTGCTGGTTGAGTACCACAGCAGTGTCATACATGTTGAGGATGGGCGAGCTGATGCGCTCGTCGCTCACGATAACGGTAACGTTGGCAGTACCGCCACGTTGCTCGGGACCGTAAGAAGGCATCCATGTCACTTCCTTGTCTTCCATCAATCCTGAGTAGGCAAGAATCTTACCCATTGAGAGGACACCCTGTCCTCCAAAGCCTGCTATTACTATTTCTTCTTTCATGATTATTCTTTATTTTTTAAATCACCCAGTGGGTACTTAGCAAACATGTTCTCTTGTAGCCATTCGTTGGCCTTCACGGGAGTGAGTTTCCATCCGGTGTTGCAGGTGCTCACAATTTCCACTACCGAGCATCCCTTGCCGTCCATGCTGTTTTGGAAAGCTTTCTTGAGAGCGGCTTTAGTCTTGCGAACTGCAGCTGGGCTGTAAACTGTTTGACGTGTCACATAGCAAGTGCCATCGAGTTGTGCTAGCAGGTTGCTGATAGCCAAGGGATAGCCATTGAGGTCGGCACGGCGTCCGTAGGGGCAAGTAGCGGTCTTTTGTCCCAGCAGTGTGGTAGGCGCCATTTGTCCACCAGTCATACCATAGATGGCATTGTTGATGAAGATGATGGTAATGTTCTCACCACGGTTAGCGGCATGGATAGTCTCAGCAGTACCAATAGCCGAGAGGTCACCGTCGCCCTGATAGGTGAAGACGAGCTTGTCGGGCATCAAGCGCTTGGTAGCTGTAGCCATTGCTGGAGCGCGTCCGTGAGCGGCCTCGAGCCAGTCGATATCAATGTAGTTATAGGCAAAGACAGCGCAACCCACTGGTGAAACGCCAATGGCTTTTTCTTGCAGTCCCATTTCCTCAATAACCTCGGCAACGAGTTTGTGCACAACGCCATGGCTACAACCAGGGCAGTAGTGCATGTGTGCTTCGTTGAGAAGCGATGGTCTCTTGTAGACCCTGTTTTCAGGGCGAATTATATCTTTAAGTTCCATAATGGTCTTGATTGTGTGTGTTAATGAGTTGATTATCCTAATTTGTTAACCAGTTTCTCTTTGAGAGCTGTGAGAATCTCGTCGGGAGCGGGAACATTACCACCCAGGCGGTAGAAGATGTCAACAGGGTACTTGCACTCGGTAGCGAGTTTCACATCCTCGATGAGCTGACCGGCACTGAGCTCTACGCTAAGGATACCCTTAACACCCTCAGCAGCCTTGCGAATAGCGTCAACTGGGAAAGGCCACAATGTGATGGGACGAGCGATACCCACCTTGATGCCTTCCTCGGCAGCAAGCTCCATAGCCTTATGGCTGATGCGTGCCATGCTACCAAATGCCACGATGAGGTAGTCGCAATCGTCGGTGTTAATCAACTCGCAACGTTGCTCGTTCTTCTCAATCTCACGATAGGTAGCCTGGAAGCGATGGTTGTTCTCCTCCATCTTGTCGTCATCGAGCTCAAGCGAAGTGATGATGTTCTTGGGGCGCATGCCCTTGCGGCCGTTCACAGCCCATGGGCAGTTCTCACGAATCCACTCCTCGGTGTGGCGTGGACGTTGCTCGGGAAGCACCACTTTCTCCATCATTTGGCCAATCACACCGTCGGCAAGGATCATCGACACCGCGCGATACTTAAATGCCAGGTCCCAACCCAGTGCCACGAAGTCGACCATTTCCTGCACCGAAGCAGGAGCCAGTGTAATCAAGCGGTAGTCGCCATGACCACCACCCTTAACAGCCTGGAAATAGTCGGCCTGTGAGGGGTGAATAGTTCCCAGTCCAGGTCCACCACGCATCACGTTAATAACCAATGCGGGGACCTCGCTAGCTGCCATGTAGCTCATACCCTCTTGCATCAAGCTGAAGCCTGGGCTAGAAGTTGAAGTGAGCACTATCTTGCCACACGAAGCACCAGCATACACCATGTTGATTGCAGCCACTTCACTCTCGGCCTGCAGCACTACCATACCAGTAGTTTCCCAGGGCATTTCTTCTTCCAGTTTTTCGAGAACCTCCGACTGCGGGGTAATAGGATAACCAAAATAACCGTCGGCACCATAGCGAATGGCGGCCACAGCCAGTGCCTCATTACCCTTCATTAATGTAACTTTATCGTTCATCGTTTCTACGGTTTTTGTTTTTTTAGGTTGATTACAATAGTTGTTTTACTTCTCTACAACACGATATACCTCAATGCAAGCGTCGGGACATACAAGAGCGCAGCTCTGGCATCCAATGCACTTGTCGGCGTTAGCCATGTAGGCATAATGGTAACCTCGGTTGTTTACTTCATTTTTCTTAAGGTCAAGCACATCTTGCGGGCAGGCCACAACACACAGGTTACAGCCCTTGCAGCGCTCGGTGTTGACCGTTACTGCTCCATGAATTTTTGCCATATTATTTTAAAGTGTTTTAGTTAAGTCATGCAAATATACAAAACTTCCTTGAAACAAACACTATAATTAATAAAGAATTTATCAACAACGCTTAAATATCACATTAGCTGGTATTGAGCTCCAATGAACCTCTTATTTAGACAGAAAGGCGCGCTAACCAATTAATCACTACTTGTTGTGATTGCCCGGGTGCAGAGTTTTTTGTACTTTTGCACCCGTGAAAATAGGCTTTAAAATATTATGTGCTATAGCGTGCCAGGTTTTGGTGCCATCAATGTGGGGAATGGGGACTAGTGACCCTCATGAGCCGGCTGCTGCCGAAGTCGACACCACAGTGGTGCTGGAGGGCGTGAGCGTGACGGCTATCAAGCAACAGAGCAACTTGACCAACATTGGTTCGCAGGCGACTATTATTGGTCGCCAGAGCATTGAGAGTCAAGGCATTGCAACTGTGCGTGGAGCAAGCGACCTAGTGCCCAATTTTTTCCTGCCCGACTATGGCAGTCGCATGACATCGACCATCTATGTGCGTGGCTTGGGAGCTCGCATCGACCAGCCGTCGATAGGCTTGAACATTGACAATGTGCCGGTACTCTGCAAGGAGAATTACGACTTCGACATAGCCGATATCGCACGCGTGGAAATGCTGCGTGGTCCACAAAGCACCCTCTACGGTCGCAACACCATGGGTGGCTTGATGAATGTGTACACGCTATCACCACTGTCGTGGCAAGGTACTCGCATCATTGCCGAGCTGGCGTCGCACATGAGCCTTAAGCTCGGAGCTAGCCATTATGCACGCGTCGGTGAGAAGTTAGGCATCTCGGGAAGCATATATTACACCTCTACCCAAGGTCAATATAAGAACGAGTATAACGGCAAGAACTGCGACTGGGAGCGACAAGGCTCGGCACGCATGAAGGTGGTGTGGCAACCGTCGCCATCACTCACCGTGAGCAACACACTCAGCGGCTCAATAAGTCGCCAGGGAGGCTACCCCTACGAATGGGTGGAGGCAGGTCGCATCGCCTATAACGACACTTGCTTCTATCGTCGCACTAGCGTGATGGACGGATTGACAATAAACAAGAGTTTTGAGCGGTGGTCGCTATCGAGTATCACTAGTTACCAATATATCAACGACAACATGACCCTAGACCAGGACTTCACCCCACTACCCTACTTCACCCTCACCCAGGCGCGCCGCGAGCATGCCGTCACACAGGAGTTAGTGGCACGCAGCCATGGCGACGGGTCATATAAATGGCTTGCGGGAGCCTTCGGGTTCTATCGCCGCTATCGCATGGATGCCCCTGTCACCTTCAAGGACACCGGTATAGCATCGCTTATTGAAGGCCATATCAACAGCGTCAACCCTTCCTATCCCGTGGTGTGGAGAGAGCGCAGCTTTGAACTTGGCAGCCGCTTTACCAACCCCACCTGGGGTGTGGCTCTCTACCACCAGTCGAGCCTTGACTGGAAGCGCTTCACCTTCATAGCCAGCCTGCGACTTGACTACGAGCATGCCTCACTGCGCTATAATAGCGAGACCCACACGGGCTACGACATCATTGAAACCGCCACTGGACAAATCTATCACAGCAGCAACATCGACATTAACGATGGCGGGGCGCTAAGCAAGCACTTTGTGGAACTACTACCCAAGCTAGCCGTCACCTATCACCTCCCAACCGACTGCCGCGCCAGCGTCTATGCCAGTGTGAGCAAGGGCTACAAGGCTGGAGGCTTCAACACCCAGATGTTTAGCGACGTGCTACAACAGCGCCTGATGGGTATCATGGGAATAGGTGCCGCCTACGATGTTAACGACATTGTGGGTTATAAGCCTGAGAAAGCATGGAACTATGAGGTGGGAGCACACTTTGAGAGCGTCAACCATCGCATTAGTGCCGACGTGGCGGCTTTCTACATTGACTGTCACGACCGCCAGATGACAATCTTCCCCGACGGCACCACCACCGGACGCATCATGACCAATGCCGGCAAGACCCGCAGCCTGGGTGCCGAGGCAAGTTTGAGCGTCAATTTCACCAGTGACTTTGGCATGAACGTGAGCTATGGCTACTGCGATGCTCGATTTGTAAGATACAACGACGGTAAGGCCGACTATCGCGACAAGTGTGTGCCTTACTGCCCCCAGCACACCCTCTACGCCCAAGCTTTTTACACCTATAATATAAAAGGTGGTGGCAAGTGGGCTCAAAGCATCACTCTGGATGCTAGCGTGAAGGGAACAGGAGAAATCTACTGGAACGAGGCCAACAGCCTGCGACAGCCTTTCTACGCCCTGCTGGCAAGTAGCATCACCCTCAAGGGCAAGCTCTACTCATTGCAACTGTGGGGGCAAAATCTCACCGGCACCGGCTACAGCACGTTCTACTTTGTGTCAATAGGTCATGAGTTCTTGCAGCGCGGTCGCGGCCGCATGCTGGGAACAACGCTAAGAGTGAATATTTAAACATTATTTCTTAATTTTATAAAAAAAGAATACCGTGCTTAATAATCTCCACTATTTGTCCCTTGTTGATATGGGGACATGCAGATATCAAAAGATGCTTTAGATTTTGAAAACAAATACAAAAAATTGAGATATGAAAAGACAAAAAAACATTAGGTATTTTTTTCTCTTAATAATTGTTTTTATGAGTCAATACTCTATGAGCCAAGATATAGAATTTAACCGAGAATATGCTGTCAAAAAATTTCATCAGTGTATGTGTTTAGAAGCGGTTCACGGTTACTCCTTGTCTTATTATAAAAATGGGCCATCCATAAAACAAAAGATTAGTGAATTAAAATCACAAAAACTGTACGCATCTGAAATAAATAAAAAAAGTGAAATCCTGAATGACTATATAATCTTGAAATGTGACAGTTCTAGTATTATTGATTATAGTACAACAACACCTTATGTTGTGGCAGTTAACAAAAAAACAGGATCCGTTTTTAGGCTGCAAGGATTTATTATAGATGACACTATGTCATTTTTGCTAGATGTGAAAGAGGATATCAATGAAAGCATTAAATGGGTTGCTTCTAATTGCAATATTGATGGCATTGATATCTTTTGCAGGTATCGTTTGTTAACGGGTCAAGACTCATTGATAAACAGCTATTGGGAGAAAAGAATTAATACTTGTTTACGTAAAGCTAGAGATTATGAAAGAGTTAATGTCCATTAGGCACATTGTGCTTGTAGTTAGTTGGTTGGTTGTGCCTTTTTTACTATTTGGGCGAGCTATACCTAAAGATAATCTTTATGATTACAATACATTGTGTGACCTTGTTATTGAATTAGACAAAGGCTACAATCAAGATGAGGCTATTAATTTGGATTACAACTATTATTACCACTATGGCGTTGGAATACTAAAAGATGGAGATGGTGGAGGATGTTGTGGTGAATATGGATTGGGAATAGACCTGATGGTGGCTCAAGTTGAAAATAAAACCTATAACAAAAAATATATTATTGTAATTGACAGAATAAACAAGTCCGCCTTTCGTATTGAAGGTTTTGATCATGACGATATTTTATCATTAATAGACTATGTACGAGATAATGGAGATTTTAAATATGCAAAAAAACGAGATAAAGCATTAGAATTTATAGAGTCCTTGTTCTCTTTTTGCGAACGTGAGACAAATGGAAATATCAGCATTAATGATATCCATCAAAAATATAAGAATATGACTAAGAAATGGAAACAATGATGTGAAACAATAAATATACAAGAATAATTAGCATAAATTGGATTATGATGCCGCAAAACTATTATACCTACCTCACCGGCACCAACTAGAGCACGTTCTACTTTGTGTCAATAGGTCATGAATTCTTGCAGCGCGGTCGCGGCCGCATGCTGGGAACAACGCTGAGAGTGAATATTTAATTCAGATGCGAAAGAAACTATAAATTAAAATATAACAATTTATTATGAAAAAATTATTTTTATCACTTGCCCTTGTGGCATCGTTAGCCGGGCTAAGCTCATGTGGTGGCGATGAGCCCTATGTTCCTGAGATTACACAAGAAACCATCACTGCCCCTGATCTCATCAACAGCACTATCACTATTGCCAACAATAGTGTGAACTACATTGAGACTGCTACCTATGGTTTTAACATTGAGTATACCGACATGCGTGAGGCAACAGTTGAGGTGGTAGCCAATAATGTAAAGTTTGACTCTCACATGCCATTCCCCGTTTCGTTTGCGATGGACAAAATCAAGACTTACAAACTTAACGATGACTATGTGGAATTCCAAGCTTCGACCGTGAAGTTCTTAAAACCTGGCACCGACGAGGAGAATACACGTTACAAGCTGACCAACGTGAGAGGTTACATCGACAAGCGCAACAAGGTTTACACACTCGATTACACGGTTAACGACACCTGGCGAGTGCTGGTGTGCAACAGCACCATCAGCAGCCGCGTTGAGAACAACTTATACAAATCGACCACCGAACTATATTACACCTATGACATCGACATCGCCACGATGAAGGCCGAGGTGTTTATCCAAAACGTGCAGTTCAACGTGGGCGGAGCCTCAAGTCCCGTGCTCAAGAAAATCTCAATCCCCAACCTTGATGTAGTGGCAACCTCAACAGGTTTTGAGCTGAGTGGCGACAACATTATTCCTAACAACTATTCAGGAGCCGAACTTGATATACCCACTCCCATGCCCCCAATGACAGTCACTAACTACCACGGCACTCTGAACATTGCCGAAGGCACCCACAGCATCTTCTTCAACAGCATGGGTGGCGAGCACAACAACACATCGCCCCTCTATCTGTGGAGCTGGAAAAACGTTGACTAAAAACACACAGCTCACCCAAGCGTGTGAAATTAACATTGTTTTGACATAATTACAACAAATAATACTCTTGTAGTAGAAAAAATGCGCTATATTTGTAGCGCATTTTCTTTTCACATGAGATATTAATACTAACTAAAATAACACAAGTTTAATCATGAAAAAAGTTTTTTCTATTTTCACAATGGCATTTATGCTACTTGCCAGCACAGGCTGTAGTAGCGACGGCAACGAAGATAGCCAGGTTTTCTCTTTCACCACACAGATGCTAAACAAAGCTATCGCCATTAGCGACCCTAGCGACATGCATGTGTCGACAACAACGGCATCAATCAAGTGGACCTATAACAACGACTCACACATCACCCTCACTGCTCCAGTGGCTATCAATGGCACCACTGTTGCCAACGTGGCAGTTAACGATGAGATGATGGAGTATGACAGCACTCGAGGAATGATGGTATTTACCGCCGCTAGTGCCGGCACTGGTGTTACCAATCTCACCGGTTACTACAATCCTGGCGACTACACAGTGTATCTTGAATTCACCTATAATAATACTCACAAAGTTACCTGTGTGTCGCAGCTGAAATTCCCCTACACCAGCAGTTCGATAACCAACACCCAGCAAGGCAGCGACCCATTTGAATCGGACAACATGCCCGTCTCAATAGTGGTAAATCCCACCGACATGAAAGCACAGATGCGCATCTACAACCTGCGCCTTGCCACAAGCGAGTCGTCAATCCAGTATGTCACCTTCCTTGAGGGTCTCACTGTCACCATCACAGGCGACGGCTACACCATTAGTGGCACCAACGTCAAGGCCGACGACGTTAGCAACTACACTCTCAACGAGTTTAACGCCACTGTCACTAATAATGGTTTGAACATTGAGGGCACATTCACTCTCAACGAAATCTATCAAGGCACATTCAGCGGAAAGATGTTTGGCGTTGTTCAAGTTCAGCCATAATCTTAACGACAACACACATAACATAATTACAAAAACCACCTGCACAATCAAGTAATGTGCAGGTGGTTATTGTTTTAGTTTATAAACTCAGCGCTTTCCAAACAGTGGACTTATCGCTCCTGGAAATTGAGTTGTGAGTTATTCACGAGCATGTTGAAGGTGGGCTCGGAACGCAGCGCCGATAGATTTACATAGGGAGCCTCGTTGAACTTGATATCATAGAGTCCTCCATAGCCGTTGGCGAGGCACGACTCAAGATACTTAATGCCCTGTGCCTTATTGCCCATAGCGGCTTGTAGTGCGGCAGCATAGTAGTAAGTTTCACCGCCGGTAGCCGACAACTCCTTAATCTTATTCTCGGCCCAGGCATTAGCCTCGCTGTCGCGTCCCAGCTCATGCAGCGCAAATCCACGTAGCGAAGTCATGTCGTCGTCGGGAAGAGTGAGTATCTTCTCAAAGTCGGCATTGGCAGCGGTATTACTCTTGAGATGGTTCTTATTGAGCCATCCACGCAGTAGCAGTGCGTCGGCGCTAGTGGGGTCGGCAACGACCGCCTTGTCGAGAAGTGTAGCGGCGTCTTTATACTTCTTTTGGGCTATGAGCAGTCGAGCCTTAGCCAGCAGTGTGGGCGCATAATTGGGGTTCAGCACAAGCGCCTGGTCTAGAGTCTGCATGGCTGTATTGTAATTATTGCCCTTACCCTGTCGCAGTTCTATCATGCTACGCAAGATGTAGCCGTCGGGGCTGGTGGCATCGTTGGCGATAGCTTTGTTAGCATAGGTATAGGCCTGGTCATAGTCGCCCAACTGGAACAAGCACTGCGCCTCATCGTTGTAAATCGACGCATATTCCATGAGGTTGTTGTCGGTAATAGCACGCAGGTCGCGAAGTGCTTGACCGTAGTGCTTATACTTGAGCGCGATAGCCGAGCGCACACGGTAGAAGATACCCACGCGCGGGTTGTCGTCGGTAGCACTACGCAGCGATGCCATCACGTCGTCGTAGTGAGAGTCGGCAAGGCGGAAGAGTTGCTCAATAGAAGAGCCGTTGTCGTCGGTAGTGCTCATGGCAATGAGATAAGTGTCGCTAGCGTCGCGATACTTGCCCAGTAGCTCTTGCACATAGGCACGATTAGCATACACCTGAGCCTCGGCAGGGAATAGCGTTACAGCCTGGTTCACCCATTTCATCGCATCATCGGCTTTACCTTCCTTGGCAGCGACACACCCCAAGCAAAACATTGCATCGTAGTTGCGAGGTTGTTGCTGAAGAATGGCTTGGAATTGCTGCTTAGCCACGTCATAGCTCTGACAACGATAAGCCCATTTACCCTTGAGGTCGACCCATGCAAGGCTAGTGGGATTAACTTGCGCGGCTTTCTCAATATCTTGTCCTTCGGCCTCAAGATTGTTGTTGATGTCATGCAGCTTAGCTCGCAGCATATAGGCATCAAAGAGCAACTCGGTGTCTTTGCTGGTAGCCATTTCCAGAGTGCGATTAACATCGGCCATAGCCGCATCGTAGTTGTGGTTGAGGAAGTTTTGGTTGGCACGCATGAAAAGCGTGTTGTAATCGTTAGGGTTTTTAGCGATGTATTCGTTATAAACCTTCATGATTGCCGCGTTATACTTCTCATCGTTTTGCGCTGCGGCATTAAACATCGTGCTTGATGCTATCGTGAGCAGCAGGAGCACAAATAGTTTGCTTAATTTCATAGTAAAAAATATTAATTTTTTGAATTATTATTATCGAGTTGATTAATTGTCATTTTCAGTGTGCTCAATCGTGTGAGTAATTGATCAAGCAAGTCGAGCTGCAACATGTTAGCGCCATCACTCTTAGCCACAGCCGGATTAGGATGTGTCTCGATGAAGAGACCATCGGCTCCAGTGGCTATAGCAGCCCGCGCAACAGTCTCTATGAGTTCAGGTTTCCCTCCTGTAACTCCCGATTCTTGATTGGGCTGTTGCAAAGAATGAGTGATGTCCATAATAACCGGCGCAAACTGTTTCATTACAGGAATGCCACGATAGTCAACTATGAGGTCTTGATATCCGAATGAAGACCCTCGCTCGGTGATAGTAACCTCGTTATTGCCCGAGTCTAAAACCTTGTTGACAGCAAATCTCATGGCTTGCGCCGAGAGGAATTGTCCTTTCTTTATATTTACCATTTTTCCTGTGAGAGCCGCCGCCACCAGCAGGTCGGTCTGTCGGCATAGGAAAGCTGGAATTTGCAGCACATCAACATATTGCGCTGCTATTGATGCTTCGCATGGTGTGTGAATGTCGGTGACTACAGGGATATTGAAAGTCTCGCCCACTTTGCGCAATATTTTAAGAGCTTTCTCATCGCCAATGCCTGTAAACGAGTCGAGGCGTGAGCGATTAGCCTTGCGATAGCTACCCTTGAAGACATAAGGAATGTTTAGCCTCGAAGTTGTCTCCAGCACTTTTTCAGCAATATCGAGAGCCATTTTCTCTCCCTCAATGACGCATGGTCCTGCAAGAAGGAAGAAATTCCCTGTGGGCGAAGATTTCAAGTAGTCTAACATTACGATTTCATTTTTTGCTTAATGGCATGAATAGTAGCAATGGCAAAGAGTGCTGCCGTCTCGGTTCGCAAACGGCTCTCGCCCAGTGTTACTGGAATGAAACCAGCTTTTAGGGCCGCTTCCACCTCGGCTGGGTCGAAATCACCCTCGGGACCAATCAAGACCACCACATCTCGACTGGGTTCGTAGACCTGTGCCAGCGAGTGGCGCTCGTTGCGTGGCAGCGACTCATCGCAGTAGGCGATAAAACGTTGCGCATCTCTATGCTCAGCAATGAGAGAGTTAAATGGCGTGAGCTCGTCGAGCTGTGGCAGCTGTGCCTTTAGCGACTGCTTCATGGCAGCGACCAGTATTTTGTGTAGTCTCTCGGTCTTGAGCACCTTGCGCTCGCTGTGCCGGCACAGCAATGGCGTGATGCGGTCGATGCCCATCTCGGTGCACTTCTCGGCCATCCACTCAATGCGGTCAAGATTTTTAGTTGGCGCCACAGCAAGATGTATGCCACCTCCCCAGTGAGGCGCACAAGCCACCTTGTCGAGAATATTTAGGGCGCAATGCTTGGAATGTGCAAGAGCAATGCTACAACGATAGATGTTGCCCTGTCCATCCACCACCTCGATTTCGTCGCCCTCGACCAGCCTCAGCACTCGGGCGCAATGGCGCGACTCTTCCTCGGGAAGAGTGAGAGTGTGAGCTATGTCGGGGGCGAAGAATCGATGCATATTCTTAATATTAATTCTTAATGCATAATGCATAATTCACAATGCAAAATGCGCAATGCATAATTATCACGACATTATGTTATGCTTGTTTTAGCCGTGCAGTTTCTTCTTTGCGAGGATCCTTGAAGATAAAGAGGAATGCAATGGCAACAACGAGAGCGTAGGTGGCAAAGATATACCACGATGTTGTCCAGCCTCCGATTACGGCATTAGAACCAGCCGCTACCACGTCGTCGGCATAAACAAATCGATCTACAATAGCTTGCGCACCCAGGGTGCCGATGGTAGCGCCAATACCGTTGGTCATCACCATGAACAAGCCTTGCGCGCTACTGCGAATTGACTCATCGGTTTGCTGGTCGACATATAGAGCTCCCGAGATATTGAAGAAGTCGAATGCCACACCGTAAACCACGCAAGAGAGAATAAACAGAATCACACCAGGCATACCAGGATTACCCATGCCGAAGAAGCCGAAACGGAATACCCATGCAAACATGGCAATGAGCATTACATTCTTGATGCCGAAGCGTTTCATGCAGAACGGAATGAGCAAGATGCACAGCGTCTCGCTGATTTGTGATAGCGAGATCAGGGCATTAGCATGCTGAGCGGCAAAGGTGCCGGCATACTCTTTAATGTCCTGGAAGGCGGTGAGGAAAGGATTGGCAAATCCGTTAGTGATTTGTAGCGACACACCTAGCAACATTGAGAAGATGAAGAAGATTGCCATTCGCTTTTGCTTGAACAAGGTGAAAGCACGCAAGCCAAAGACATCGACAAACGAGCTGCTCCCGGCATTCTTGTTGACAGGGCACTTGGGCATACTAAGTGCATAGATAGCGAGCAAGATGCTAAATCCGCCCGACATAAAGAACTGACCGAAGTTGTGCTGCATACCAGTGAAATCGACTGTGAGCATGGCGCAGATGAAACCAATGGTACCGAAGACACGAATGGGTGGGAAGTCCTTGACGGTGTCCATCCCAGCCTTAGTGAGCGCGTTAAAAGCCACCGAGTTAGCAAGTCCAATGGTAGGCATAAAGAAAGCCACACTGATAGCATAAGGCAAGAACAAGGGCCAGAATGCAGGAGCGTCGCCAGCACTCATAGCATAGGCTCCAGCTCCAATCATGAAGATTCCCGCCAGCAGATGTGCCAAGCTAAGCACCTTTTGTGCTTGAATCCAACGGTCGGCAACAATTCCGAGCAATGCAGGCATAAACAACGAGACGATTCCTTGCACAGCATAGAACCAGCCTATTTCCCCTCCCAGTCCGTGAGTTGCGAGATATCCACCCATGCAAGTGAGATAAGATCCCCACACAGCGAACTCCAGGAAGTTCATAATGATTAAGCGAACTTTTAGATTCATAGTTTTGAAGTTTTTAGAGATTATTGATTTTAAATATTATTTTCATTCAATTCTTGTGACGAAGGCTCGTTTCCAAGCTTGTCGTTGATTGTGCGCTGGATGCTTGCCGCAAGCTCATATTTTTCAAGTTCCACAGCACGGCTCAACTTCTTTTGCAGCTCTTCAATAGTCATGTCGTTGAGTGAACGTTTTGGCTTAACAGCCACTTTCTTGCCTTGCTCACTATCCTTGATAAGAAATCCTGTCTTATTGAGCACCTCGGCAGTAATGAAGATGGGGGCACTAGTGCGCAAAGCCAGCGCAATAGCGTCGCTGGTGCGAGACTCCAGCTCCAGGTTAGTGTCGTTGCTCGACAGCTTGAGTCTTGACATGAACACTCCCTCGCTGAACTTGTAGATAACCACCTCGTCGAGGCTAATACCAAAAGCATGAAACATGCTCACCATCAAGTCGTGCGACATGGGTCGCGGTGGAATTACATGCTCAAGTCGCATGGCGATGGATTGCGCCTCGCTCACTCCCACCACAATGGGCACTCGCATGTCGCCATCACGCTGCTTTAATAAGAGCGCGTAAGCCCCTTGTTGAATTTGGCTATAGGTGATGCCAAGCACATCCATTTCTATCTTGTTTTCGGTCATTTCTTATTATTTTTTTCTAGAATTTCTAGATTTTCTAGAATTTCTAGTTTATCTAGATTAAATCTAACACTTACAACTTAGCACTTAAAGTGTTATCACTCCACTACCGTAGCAAAGATGCTGGTCGCGGTCGTAGATAACGGCAAACTGCCCTGGTGCTATGCCCTGGATATCCTCATCGCTGTTGATGAGCCACTGGTTACCCTCAATGTGCAAGAGATGCCCCTTGGCAAAATGCGGAGTGTGGCGATTCTTGAACGTAATTTCATGAGCGTCATTGCTTCCCTGCCACGGATTACCGCTAATGAAGTGCATCTCGTCGAGGTGTATCTCGCGCCCATACTGCTTGCTGGTACCATAACCGTTAGAGACAAAGATAGCGTTGTCCTGCACGTTCTTCTTTACCACATACCATGGTCCTCCACTCAGTCCCAACCCCTTGCGCTGGCCTATGGTGTGGAACCAGTAGCCGTTGTGCTCACCCAGCTTGCGTCCGGTTTCAATCTCGATGATGGGTCCACGCTTGGTGCCCAAGTGACGACGGATGAAGTCGTTGTAATTGATTTGCCCCAAGAAGCAAATGCCCTGGCTGTCCTTGCGCATTGCATTAGGCAGCTTCACCTGCTGAGCGATTTCACGCACACGAGCCTTGGGCATAGAGCCGATGGGAAAAATCAAGTGCTTGAGCTGGTCGTAGGTGATTTGAGCAAGGAAGTCGGTTTGATCTTTAACCGGATCAACTGCTGTAGCGAGATACTTGATGCCATCAAGCTCGCAAGTGGTGGCATAATGCCCGGTGGCGGTAAAGTCAAAATCCTTGCCCCAACGTCGCTCAAAGTATCCAAACTTTATCATGCGGTTGCACATCATGTCGGGGTTGGGTGTGAGCCCAGCCTTAACCGTGCGCAGAGCATAGTCCATGACGTTATCCCAGTACTCCTCATGCAACGACACCACCTCGAGAGGAAGCCCATAGCGATGCGCGATGAGGTTACACATCTCAATGTCCTCCTCGGCACTACAATCGCCCTCGTCATTATCCATGCCAATGCGAATGTAGAACAGTTGCAAGTCGTGTTGTGCCTGCTGAGCCAGTTCATGCACCACCACAGCACTATCCACTCCACCCGAAACCAGAACGGCGATTTTGCTCATTTAGTTATATAGTTGTTAATTATCGTTGTTAGTTTCACGCTTTCTCAAGAACTTCACTCTCGGCCTCGTCTTTCTCGTTAACGAGGTGTATTGCAATCAAGTAGTCGAGAGAAATCTTTCCTGGTCCAGCCAGTAGCATGTAGGCAAAAATACCCAGGAACATGATGGGGTAGCCAGGCTCGAAGATAAACATCTGCCCCGCGCTCGACACGCTGGTTGCGCTAGCCATGACAGTCTCGGCGTACAGCATCACACCAATAGAGGGAATGAGAGCCACTCGCGTGAAGAGCCCCAAGATGATGAACACCGCACACACTATTTCCACCACCACAATGGCAACGATGGTCGACTCAAATTGTAACCCCATCGCGCCCATGGCCTGATGAGCAAACTCCTCGAGGTGTAGCATCTGGCGTATACCCATCTGCAAGAACATGAGACCAGTAAACAGTCGCAGGAATAGTCGCGAGAGGTTGCTATAGGTGTGGCCCGCGTTAAACATGAGAAACGTCTTAAACCACTTAGGTATATTTATCATCTTATTTGAAAAATTAGTGCATTAATAAATTACTTAGTTTCCTCTCATCAGGTTTTTCAAGAAGTCAACGGTCTTGTTCTTGGCTATAACCTTGAAGTCCTCGTCGAGGATATAGAGGCAGGGCATGATGCGCAAGTCGAGCTTGGTTGTCACATCCTTGCTCGCCCCCACCACCCAGGTGGCTGAATAGCTTTGCGAGTCGGAATCCCACTTCTTGGGAACATCGGTAGCAAGGATATTAATAACCTCAACTTGCCCGCTCTCAACAGCTTGTGAGAAAGCGACATCGGTGCTTAGTCGCATGCGTTCGATTGAGCTACCACTATCGTTGTCGCTAAAGAGTAGTACATATAACTTGGCGGGTGACTTGCAGTCGCTAAGGCGCTTCTTAGCACCTGTAATTGAGGTAAACTCAAAGTCGGCCATAACCTGCCCTAGCTTGCTAGAGTTGAGTCTTTTCACTTGGCTGGCATAGTGATTGCGCATGTCTTTTTTCACCCACGAGGCATCGGCCACTGCCTGGGCAAAAGTGATGTACAGGTCATCAATAAAGTCAAAGTCGTGATAGTAAAGCAAATACTCTGCCACCGACGCCAATCGCAAGAAATTATCATGATTAGCTTGTGCCTTGAACATGAGGTCACGCACCGACGACAACGACACATTCACATTAGCACCAGCACGCATGATGTCGAAATAAGTGAGCATGGCTTCCATGAGCAAGCTGTCGTTGCGTGCATCGAAAGGGCGTGTGAGCTCACATTTGTCCCAAAAATGCTGCACGCTATAGTTACACCGGCTCTCGATAGTAGAACAAGTGTCGGGAGCTGTGGGATATTCAAACAAGGCTGTCTGTCCCATAGCGTTAACGGCTGATAACAAAACTGTTATCACAACAAATAATCTAAAAAAACTTCTCATTATCTATAATAATAAGTATTACCGCATTATTTAACTTGTAAAGGTACGGCAAAAAACACAATGGGCAAAAAATATTGCACTAAAAAAAACTTAACGTTCTCAAAAAAGATATCCACAGCAGGCATGTGGAGAATTGGCTCCACAAAAAGAGCCCTACCGGCAGTGGTTACTAGTAAACACTCGCCGGCAGGGCGGTTATCATAAAAATGAGTTGTCAATAGCGTCAAGTCAAGTCTTCGGTTCTCAACTTAAGCGAATAGTACATGATGAGTGCCAGCACGATGAATAATCCCACGCTACCTGCCAGCTGGGCATAAGTCTCGAGATTGAGCAAAACAAAGATGTAGGCATATATCAAAGTGAGCATGCCACCAATGGCTATTGCCATTTTCTTGTGCTTGAGCACGCCAATAAGGTAGAGAGTAATCATCGCGATTGTCATAGCCGCCGCAATGAGATAAGCCCACCCGAACGACAAGTGCTCGCTGATGGAAAGCAGCAACGAGTAGAATAACACGAGAGCTAGCCCAACCAGCAGATACTGGAAGACGTTGATGTGCTTGCGCATTTTAATCTCAACAAACAGCACTCCAATGAAAGTGAGAACAATCACCATGAAAGCGTACTTAATGGCCCGCTCGGTCTTGTGATAGCTGTCGACAGGAACCAAGAGACCAACTTCCAACTGTGAATCATTAAGGTCGGAGCTCATGTCGTCAATAAAAGCTTGAGGATAGGCTCGGTTGATGCTGATAATCTTCCATGACGCGGTAAATCCATTGGCGTCAACATTGCGACTATCGGGGAGAAAATTGCCTCCGAAACTGGGGGTTGGGCAATCACCCTTCACCCTGATATTAGTGGTCTCGCCGATGGGTGTGAAATTAAGGCTTTCGGACCCTTTCAAGTCAAGGTGCATCTTGAAAGGCACCGAGTCGAGCGAGCTAAAGGGCAAGATATTAACCCCCGCCTTAGCAGCCGAAGCACCAGAGGCCTGATACATATCGGCATAATCGACGCTACTTTCCTCATACAACTCCATGTCGCTGGCTGAGGCTGTGGCTGTGGCTTCAGCGTCGGCATAAATGTCTTCGACTTGAATGTTACCATCCTTGCCACCATCGTTAATTTCAACCACATTACCATTGATGTCCATCACAAGCTTTTGCGCTATACCTCGCAAGTCGGTAATTCCCACCACTATGTGAGCCTTATCCATTTCGAGGGCAGTAGTGTCGACCTGTGCCGGCAACAGACCTTTAATCTTAAACGTTCCGTCAAAATTGATGGCAGTGTTGTAGACCACACTCTCATAGATGCTCCGATAAAGAGTTTGGCTCTTGACATCGGCATTGATATTCAGCGTCTTGGGCAGGATGTAAAGAATGTGCTCGGTGACAGCAGTGTCACCCTTGAGCTTCGCTTTATAGGGTATAGCAATCACGGGGCCCGTGATGTGCTGCGGTCTTCCCCACTTTTGGGATATTTCGTAACGCGCTTGAGTGGAAGTGCTTTCCCTCTCGACACTGAGGCTATCGATCATGAAAGTTGGTAGCAGCAGCACAAAAGAAAGAAGCACGATAAAAGCTACTTTAAAGCCCAATGTTTGCGTCAACTTCTTTTGGGGTTTTACAGGCAAGGCATGACTTGCTGACCTAGGAGCCAAATTAGTCGCATTGCTATTATCACCATTTTTTATCACTTGCTCCCCATCGGGTGGTAGAGGAGGAGGCACATTTAAATTGTCGGTTTCCATAATATTCCAGTTTTTGCCAATAATTGTTTTGTTTCTATCATAACGCATTCCATAGTCACAATATTACACAATATAAAAAAAAACTAAGGTAGCCAGTGTGTGAAAACCGGCTACCCTTGTCATGAACGAAGAGCCACGAACGGGACTCGAACCCGTGACCTACGCGTTACGAATGCGTTGCTCTACCAACTGAGCTATTGTGGCTGATTATTGAGTGTTGTGTTATTTACTACCGTGCTAATAAAGCATCTGCTTGCTATACATCAAGTTAATAATAGCCTTTTCTAAATTAAGCTTCACCATGCTTGGCTTAGAGACAGCCGGAGCTATCTTAGTCACCACCGAGGTCGTCGACGACGAGCTATAGTAGTAATAATAGCTAGAAGATGCATTGTTAGTATAGGTGGTGACATCAATGGGCATGATAACGAAGTTCACGTCCTCGGGTGATGCCACCCCTCCCTTGTTGTTGATAATATCAAGTATATAGTTGCGCAATCCCGAGAAGATATAGGTTTTCTCTTGCGCATTATACTCGGCATAGAAAGCGTCCTTGTTGTTAGTGAGCGAATCTTTCTCAAAGAAAGTGTCGCGATAACTTTCTTTTACCATTAACAAATATTTGGGTGGCGCAATATCATAAAGATTTGTTATATTTTCGGCAGGTATTTCAAGCGATAGTGAATTGATTTTTCCCAGCGCGTCTTCAGTGTCGCTATTATACTTGTCGATGATACTCTGCACAGGGAACTGCACTTTCACCTCATATCCCGCTGGCGACATAATAATAGCATCGCCCGCATTGACCATTGCCTCAATAGCATCACAAGGCTCAAGTGAGATATTGTTGTTGTATACCACCTCGGGGGTTACCGCAAGATAACTCTGTGTTTTTGCGGGGTAGATAGTATCGGTAGCCTCGGTGAGTTTTTCATATTTGCGATAATAGGTCACAAACTCAATGTCGTAGAAGTTCATCACATGACCCTCGCCATAGCTATTGGTGATATAGACACCGGGGAAGTAGTTGGCGAAGTTGGCAGGTGTAGCAAATGTAGCCGGGTCATTCTTGTACTCGTTGAACATATCGCGCGCATAGTCGACCGAGACAGGAACGTTTATCTCATAGTAATAGCCGGCGACACCGGTTTGAGTCATGATTTCCTTGCGTGCCAGCTCGCTAGCCGAATAGGTCACCGAGCCCATCAAGTCGCCAGGGCTATAGTAGGACAAAGGATCAAAGTCGCTAAAGATGGGCACTGGCAGTGTTTTATTGAGCTTGTAGACATTCATTCGCATGGGGGCTAGAGAGTCGCCCGTAACGTCGCCAATAGCCACACGCATTGTAACGAAGCATGAGTCAATCCAGCTGGCTCCACCATGCACTCCCACGGTGTCGATAGCCCTTGAAGGCATGAACTGAGTGACCACATCGCTAGTGAGCGTGCCATACCCTGGCGCTGTTACCTTTCCCAGCAACTGAATGCTACTGCGTGAGCGCAAGTGGCTATTGCGCACCGATGTTCCTGTGAGCACGAAGTTAGAATCGGAGATTATAGCCGATTTAATATCGGATATTGAAGTGCCAATTGTTTCGTCGGTACAAGAATTAAAGCCCACTGCCACAATCAGTGTTGCAATTAACAATAATATAGAGTTTCTCATTTCTCGCATCTAATTATTATACTACGAAAAGAATAATTGCTCGGGCATGTGTTTCACTTGCCTCATCCTACAGGCTGTGATAGAATTCCATGCATCGGTCAACAAACTGGCTATACTCTCCCTTCTTGTACTTGAGGAAAGGTAGTTTTGAGTCCTCGACGATTTTCATCACCTTAGATGAAATCTTGGGGCTACACTGTATCACGCCATCGCTATTGTCGACCGCAAGCTTCATGAGGTCTTCATAGGTAGCCTCTTTGCCAAGGATTGGCGCAAGCTCCTCGTCGGTAAAACCATCATATTTCAGTTTCTCGGCGAGTTTTTCATTTAATGGACTCACCAGCTTGTCGTCAAAGAGGTTCATCACCACCTTAGCATCACGGAACGAAGGGTCGTCGGCATAGAATTTCTTTATATACAATGGAGCAAGAGCCGTTAACCATCCGCTACAGTTGATAATCGCAGGAATCCAGAGTTGTTTTTTCACCGCCTCAAGCACTCCACGCACATAGAAGATAGAGCGCTCGTCGTTATCGTCGGGCATAGAGTTGATTTCCAGATCCTTGGTAATATTGGGGGTAAAATAATCCTCATTGTAGATGAAGTAGACCGACATTCTTGAGGGCTGCAGCGTGGCGACCTTGATGATTAGAGGATGGTCGGTATCATCAATTATCAGGTTCATCCCCGACAAGCGTATCACCTCATGCAACTGGTTGCGACGCTCATTGATGAAGCCATATTTAGGCATGAAAGTGCGCACTTCAATACCCTTGCCTTGAACACCCTGCGCAAGCATACGGCTTGTTGTAGCCATTTCGGTCTCGGGCAAGTAGGGTGATATTTCCTGTGAGATGAATAAAACTTTATTAATGTCCATTGTAGATTATAGTATTCTTAAAATTAGATGCAAAGATAATAATTTTTCTGGACACACCGAAATTTCCACCCTTATTGAGGTTTATTTTAACTTAATTTCACCCCCCGCAACAAATAAAGATAGTGTTGCATGTAACAAGGTCACAAAAAAGCATCGCTGGCAAGAAAACCCTCCCGCCAGCGACAGCATTATTCATATATATTCCCTTGGAGTGGAAATTATGTTAGAACTCGCAATTATTAGGAGTGCGAGGGAAGGGAATGACGTCGCGAATGTTGGCCATGCCAGTAACAAAGAGGACGAGGCGCTCAAAGCCCAATCCAAAGCCACTGTGAGGCACAGTGCCGAAGCGACGAGTGTCGAGATACCACCACATGTCCTTCATGGGTATGTGCAGCTCCTGAATGCGGTTCATGAGCTTGTCGTAGTCGGCCTCACGCTCCGAGCCACCAATTATTTCTCCAATCTGTGGGAATAGCACGTCCATAGCACGCACGGTCTTGCCGTCGTCGTTTTGCTTCATATAGAAGGCTTTGATATCCTTGGGATAGTCGGTGAGGATAACAGGACGCTTGAAATGATGCTCCACGAGGTAACGCTCATGTTCACTCTGCAGGTCTACACCCCACTTCACGGGGAATTCAAATTTTGCGCCACTTTCTTCCAGGATCTTAATACCCTCGGTGTAGGTGAGTCGCACAAACTCATCCTTGAGCACGCTGTTGAGGCGGTCGATGAGAGTGTTGTCATACATCTTGTTGAGGAAAGCGATATCGTCCTGACAGTGGTCGAGAGCATATTTTACGCAGTACTTAATAAACTCCTCGGCGAGGTCCATATTGTCGTTAATATCGTAGAAGGCCATCTCGGGCTCAATCATCCAGAACTCAGCCAGGTGTCGAGGTGTATTGCTGTGCTCGGCACGGAATGTGGGTCCAAATGTATAGATAGCTCCAAGCGCGGTAGCTCCCAGTTCGCCCTCCAGCTGTCCACTCACGGTGAGGCTAGTCACCTTGCCAAAGAAGTCCTTGGTATAGTCAATCTTGCCATCCTCGGTGCGAGGGAGCTCGTTAGGATTGAGAGTAGTTACCTGGAACATCTCGCCGGCACCCTCGGCATCGCTTGATGTGATGAGAGGTGTGTTGAGATAGAAGAATCCCTTGTCATTGAAAAACTTGTGGATAGCAAAGGCGAGGTGGTGACGGATGCGGAACACAGCACCAAAGGTATTGGTGCGCATGCGCAAGTGAGCTTTCTCGCGCAAGAATTCCAGGGTGTGCCCTTTCTTTTGCAAAGGATATTCCTCGGGGTCGGCAGTGCCATAGACCTCAATTTCCTGTGCTTGCACCTCGTAGCTCTGTCCTTTTCCTTGCGAAGCCACCAGTGTACCCACCACGCACAAGCTAGAGCCAGTGGTTATGGGCTTGAGCTGTTCCTCGGTAAATTGCTCCAGGTCGACTACGATTTGCAAGTTGTTGATAGTAGAGCCATCGTTAAGAGCCACAAATTGCACATGCTTGTTACCACGGCGGGTTCTCACCCATCCTTTCACACACACTTGCTTGCCCTCGAGCTCACCCGTGAAGGCATCAACAATTTTAGTTCGTTTTATTGCCATAATTATGTTTTAGGTCAAATTATTTCAACTGCCCATGCCCTAGTCTCTACAAGGTGGGAATGAGCAGTTGATATTTTTTAGTTTTTTATTTGTTTACTCAAACGAGTTTTGCTTCAGGTAGTTAACCTCTTCCTGCGAAAGATAGCGCCACTTGCCGCGAGCCAGGTTTTTCTTGGTCAATCCAGCAAAATAAACGCGGTCGAGTTTCACAACATGATAGCCGAGAGCCTCAAAGATGCGACGCACCACACGGTTGCGACCCGAGTGAATCTCGATACCGGCCTGCTTGCGGTCGGTGGGGCTAACATAGCTCACCGCATCGGCATGGATGGGACCATCGTCGAGCTCAACACCATCGGCAATGTGTTGCATGTCGTCCTCGCTAATGGGCTTATCAACCCACACTTGATATATTTTTTTCTTTACATACTGTGGATGAGTCAGTTTAGATGCCAGGTCGCCATCGTTAGTGAGCAACAACACGCCAGTGGTATTGCGGTCGAGGCGTCCCACGGGATAGATGCGCTCCTCGCAAGCACCCTTCACGTAGTCCATAACGGTCTTGCGTCCATTGGGGTCATCGCTAGTGGTAACACAATCCTTGGGCTTGTTGAGAAGCACGTAGCATTTCTTCTCGGCAACAACCACCTTGTCGTTATATTCAACGATATCCTTGGGAGTAATCTTAACGCCAAGCTGATCGACGGGTACTCCGTTCACCTTGATAAGACCCTTCTGGATGAGTTCATCGGCTTCACGACGTGAGCAGATGCCAGCGTTAGCCATGAACTTATTGAGGCGCATGGTGGTGTTAGGATCAATCATTGGCTCCTCATACTCGATGCGCTGAGGACGTGGAGTGAAACGCATTTGTGGACGTGGGCCATGTTGCTTGCGACCATATTGCTGGCGTTGCTGGCCATAGCCGCCTCCGCGCTGCTGGTAACCACCTTGCTGGCGATAACCACCCTGCTGGCGGTTATATCCTCCACGTTGCTGGTATCCACCTTGCTGCTGTGGGCGATTATAGGTGCGTTGCTGGTAACCACCTTGCTGCTGCCCCATTTCACCCTCACCCTGTTGCTGGTAGCGCTGGTTATAGCCACCTTGCTGCTGTGGGCGATTGTAGGGTCGCTGCTGGTAACCACCGCGTTGCTGGTATCCGCCACGTTGCTGGTATCCACCTTGATAGTTGCGCTGCTGATATCCGCCCTGTTGTGGACGGTTGTAACCACGTTGCTGATAGCCCTGCTGTGGGCGATTGTAGGTGCGCTGCTGGTAGCCCCCTTGATAGTCGGCGCCAGCGTTTTCTCCATCTTGTGCTTCACGATTGAAGTCGGTGCTCTCAAAGTTTCGAGCGCTCTCATTGTCGTCCATAACAGGACGTGCCTCGCCACCAATGCGTGGCCTCTTTGGTTTTTTCTCTAAATTCTCATCCATAGCTGAGATAGAATCAATAAAAAAGGGTTAATACTGTGTTTGTTTTATCTGTTATTTTAGCCTTGACCTCTCGGTCTCAACATTATAATAATATCTAATTAAATTTTAAAGCTTGTAAAGTACCTTACATCGCATATTAGTAGTAAAATCCTCATGAAACTTTTTGCAAAGATAGTGTTTTTAGTTTAAAACAAAATATTTTATTAGTTTTTTTTCATTAAACTTTCAAAAAATGACCATATTCTTATCATCAAGCCCAACAATAAAACCACTTGGAACGCCAAAAAGGCGCCAAGTGGTTTTTGAATTAGTGTGCAAGTTTTATAACCCCAAAAATGTACTATTTCACAATCTTTGTTGTCACCTTGCTGCCATCGTTCATCTCGCGAACCACAATGTTCACACCCTGGAATGGTGTAGAGCTTTCAATGCCGGCTATATTATAATAGCGCACACTCTTCACACTTAAGGCATTGACATCCTCGATGGCAGTGGGGGTAGAAGGCATCACGAGCATGTTGCCCAGGTAGTTCTGGAAGTCGTAGTCGTAGTCGCGAGGGGCGATACCGGCACTTGCCTTCCATGCCTCCTTGAGGCTGATAGCGCAACGCACTGCGTAATACTGTCCATCCACCATGGTGTTGTCGGTGGTTGCCCATGAGCTGTTAATGGTCAAGCTCTGTCCGCCCGACAAGTAGCCACGCAAGCAACCTTGTGCTGCTCTCCAGTAACCAGCGGCATCAACCACTTGGTTAGCCTTGAGTGTGAATTCCTCGGCAAGGTCAATCTTCTCAACGGTGAAGTCCACAGTGTTCTCACCCTCTTGTGGCATCTCGGTTACTGTGAACACTGGGTTGAGCTCAACATTGCTCAATGTGCCCTTGAGCGTACCGCCCTTGATAGCATTCATCAAGACGAAATCCTCAATGTCGTCACTAAAGTCAACGCGAAGCCAGTTGTTGTTGCCGTCGGTGACAAACGCATGGTTCTCAAGCTGAGCGATGTCAACCACAGCGAGGTCGTCGGCGATAGTATATTCCGCACCATTCTCACCACTGGCAAGAATCTCGGCAAGAGCAACACCCTCATCTTGAGCGACTGATTCAGCCTTCAATGGCAGGAACTGAGGTCCGCTAGAGTAAACACTAGCCACACCATAGATATCATACACCTGTGTCAAGTCGGCAGGCGCAGTCCACTTGAAGCGATCGTAGAGAGCAACTTCTTCTTCATCCACAACAATCTTGCCATTGACAATAGAGGCGCCCTTGATTACGGCATAACGACCGAAGTTGGCATCTCCCACCTGGCTTGGAGTGAGCTCTAGCGGCACGAGAGTGCTTGCCACATTACTGGTGCTTGGTTCAAATCCTGCCGGATTGGCCATCTCATACTGTCCATTATAAAGTGAATAAGAACCGCTGAAGCCTGCAGGGATAACATCACCAAACTCATAGGTTTGCCCCACATTGCCATAGATAAGTAAGCCACGAGTGCTTGTCTCATCTTGAACGTAGAGATACTGATTATTTTGTCCTAGAACAATAACCGGATTAGCGAAAGCTACTGTACCTGTTGACTGAATGAACTCGTCAATGCTGGCTACCGAAGGAAGAGCAACGAATGACATTTGCGCAACAGCACTTGTCTTGTCACCAAGAACGACAATAGCCTTGACTGTAGTGCTCTCAGTAATAGTGAAAGGCTCGGTGTAAGCATTGCTGCTCGCTGTGGGGTCATCACCATTGATGGTGTAGTAGATATCGCCACCGTCATTAGGATTGGTGATAGTCACCTGAGTAGAGCCCACGAATGGAGTAGTACCATCAATCACAGGCAGCGCCAATGCATCGGGATCGTTGGCAACATAGGTAACATCAATTTGCGTCATCCGAACTTGTGCGGCACTAGCAGTGAGAGTCACTTCCTGAGCGTTTCCTGTCCATGAGCCATTGTTACCATCAGTTACCCAAGTACCATTAGCAGGTGTACTAAAATTAGAGGCAGGGTTGCTTGAAGTGCATGTAAAATCAATGCCGGTGATTGTGTATCCACTAGCTGCCGAGATGGTGATATTTCCATTTTTATACACCCTGTAGTTATCGGTGCGTGAGAGAGTGCCATCAGTCAACGTGAGAGTGACAGGGTCCTTTGTGATAGTGAGCCCAGATGACGTATCGGTCCCCGCAACAAATGTAACAGTTCCGCCATTGGGATTGGCATCTTGAGCAAAGTAGACTGAAATAATCACCTGGTCATCAGCCCTGGTCAATTCGGGCATAGTGAATGATGTGCCATCGAAGGTGATTTGTTTTTGTCCTAAATCATATCGGCCTTCAATCTTCCAGAAATGATACCCCTGGGCCGGTGTAACCTCCACTTCAACAACGTCGCCGGCCTTTGCCGACTCAGGACAAGAGATTGTTCCAGTCTCATCACCTGTCTCTACCGAAGCATTGATGGGGAACAAGTGATTAGGGTCGGAAACATAGAAAGCGGTTCTCGCAATAGCCGAGTAGCTACCGTCGGCATAAAAAGCCATTGCATTGACATAGATGTAATCGTTCTGTTCAAAACCCGTCATGTCGAGAACCACATCGCCGGTAGCCTCGCGGTCCATTGTGTCATCGATACCATAGGCAATCGCGCTAGTGCCGTAGCCGTAAGTCATGCGAGTAGCACCCTCGGGCAAATAAATGGTGGGAGGATTGCTCACAACATTTACATGATCATTACCGCTGAAAGAGAATGTGGGTGCCGCGGGACCTTCAACAACCTCATTAGTCTCGTAGGTTACAGCAATCTTGGTGATGCGCACCTGGCCATTAGTGGCAGTGCCAGAATTTCCCACGGTAAACTCAGCCGAAGTGCCGGTGATTTCAACTGCCGTAGCCGAAGTAACAGCATCAGTACCATTCAGCAAAGCACCGGTGTTGCTGACCGTGAAAGTGAAAGTCACCGCCTTGAGCGTGCAACTATTGGCTGCAGTTACAATCACATTGCCGCCCTTGTTTTGATACAATCGCCAGTCACTGCCCCAGAATGAGCCACAATTGGCTTCACCTGTTGTAGAAATAGTAATGTTTTCATCGAGAGCAAAAGATGTGTAGCAAGTGACATTCTGACCAGCAGAAACAGTCCAGTTGTTGGCAGTAGCAATCTCAGCAAGAGTCTTCTCCACCACAACTTCCTCGGCCCAGCCAACGCTAAAAGCAAAGACCGAGATTAACAGAAGAGATAAAATTTTCTTCATAATAAAAAATAATTAGATTAAAGTCGAATTTTAAAAAAGAGTATCACAGTTTGTTCGACAAAGATAACAAAAAATCATATAATCAACAAAATTATAACCATTTAAAAGCTCATAAAAAAAATCGAATACTATTATAAATAAGGAATTTTTCATTTTTTTGTTGCCGAGTGTTTGCCAATTCAGAAATTTTGAGTACCTTTGCCCCGCAATTTTGCGAAATAATTTTAATAATAATCACGATGTACTTAGATCAAGACAAAAAGAAAGAGATCTTTGGCACCTACGGCAAAAGCAATACTGACACTGGTTCTCCCGAGGCCCAGATAGCATTATTCTCATACCGTATTGCCCACTTGACCGAGCACTTGAAGGTCAACAAGGGATTACCTAATCCGCACTGACATCAATCGTTACCGTGCAATCATCGCCAAGAAAGAGCTTGGTATCCGCAAGTAATTTCAAGGCTCGCACAAGAAGAGACGTGAAAACGAAAAAACCTGCAAGGAACGCACTTCTTGCGGGTTTTTCTTTTTTAATGCAAATTAAAAAAATGAAACGAGCACTATCTATTATAATAACATTGCTTGCCACAGTGAAGGTAGCGTTGGCGCTAGATGTGCTGGAGGGCGACCTTCTCTTTGCCACAAGCTCTACCGCCGGAAAAGCGATTACCGCTGCCACTGTGCATGACAGCGCCACCCCACCGGTCTATCATGTGGCAATAGCCACATGGGTAAATAATAAGCTTTATGCCCTTGAGGCTATTGATGAGGGTGTGGTGCTCACGCCTTACGATAAGTTTGAGCAACGCACCTTGAGCAAGGGAGGATTGCTAGTGGGTCGGCTGAAGGATCGCAGTGGAATAGACCAGAGTGTAAGCAATGCCATGGAACACCTGGGCAAGCCCTACGATAACCTTTACATGATTGATACACAAGAGATTTACTGCAGCGAGCTGGTGCAACTGAGTTATGTAAACGGCAAGGGGCAACGACTTTTTCCTCTCATTCACATGTCGTTTCATGACACACAAGGCAAGATTCTAGATTACTGGCGCAAGCATTATGCCAGCCGTGGCATGGCAGTACCCGAGGGTGCCATGGGCACAAACCCCGCTCAACTTGCCAGCGACCCGGCAGTAATAATTCTTAATAACAAATAAGCCTGCTAAAGAGCCAGTGAGATGCCGTAGGCCAGCAGGACGTAACGCAAGAACTTGCCCGCGGTCATGCAAGCTGTGGTAATGGGAATGTTGGATCGCATCAGGCCCAAGGCAATGAGCAGCACGTTACCAAAGATTGGTATAAATCCCCAAAAAGCAACCCACGCGCCTCGCCCCTGCAACCATTGCCGCATGCGGTCGAGTTTTTCTTTCTTGACGTGAAAATACTTTTCAATCCAGTCGATGCGTCCCAAGCGCCCCATGTAATAGGTGAGCAGAGCGCCAAACACGTTGCCCACCGTTGCCCAAATGATGAGTGGCCACCTGTCAAGCCCCGCCGCCAGCAGTCCTAGCATCACCACTTCACTACTAAAGGGCACGACACTGCCGGCAAGAATTGCCGACAGTAGCATGCCCCAATATCCGTAGTCGATTAGCGCTTGTTGCAGTGCTTCCATCTAAGGCTTACTGCGCCGCAAGGAACTTTTCAACATCAAGAGCCGCGCGACATCCAGTGCCAGCGGCAGCTACCGCCTGGCGGTAGCGTGGGTCGGCGACATCGCCAGCGGCAAACACCCCCTCAACACTAGTGGCAGTGGTTGCCTTGTGAGTCACGATATAGCCTTGCTCGTCGAGCTGTAGCTGTCCTGCCAGGAATGCTGTGTTGGGCTGGTGACCAATGGCGAGGAAGAATCCGTCAATGGCAATATCAAATGTATCCTCCTTGTCGGTACCCTTGAATTTCACGAGATGAGCACCTTCCACACCATTCTCACCAAAGAGTCCTAGAGTATTAGTATTGAACAGTATCTCAATATTTTCCTTCTCCATCACACGCTGTTGCATAGCAGCGCTTGCTCGCAGGTGATCCTTGCGCACAATCATGTAGACCTTGCGAGCGAGGTTGCTCAGGTAGTGAGCTTCCTCACATGCCGTGTCGCCACCACCAACTACCGCCACCACGCGCTTGCGATAGAAGAAGCCATCGCAAGTGGCGCATGCGCTCACACCCTGACCAGCATATTTTTTCTCGTCGGCCAGTCCTAGATACTTAGCCGATGCTCCTGTCGCAACAATCACAGTGTCGGCCTCAATAGTTGCTCCACCATCAAGGGTTGCGACAAAAGGTCGCTTGCTAAGGTCGAGGCTCTGCACAAATCCCGAGCGCACGTCGGCTCCCACATTTACCGCTTGCTCACGCAACTTCGCCATGAGCTCATTACCATCGATACCTGCAGGAAAGCCAGGGAAATTCTCAATGGTGGTGGTAGTGGTTAATTGTCCGCCTGGTTGCAAACCTTCGAAGAGTACATTTTTCACATTGGCGCGGGCAGTGTAGATTGCCGCAGTGTAACCTGCCGGTCCCGAACCGATTATCAAGCATTGAACTTTTTCCATCATTATTATTAATAAGTATATCTTTTTTAATTTTTATCTTCAAACGAACCGCCCCTGCTTGAGGGCTGGTTCATTAGCGGAGGTCAACGATGTCGGTTCCAGCAGGGACTTGGCTCTTGTTGAACTCGAAGGTTGCCGCTGTAGCCGATGCGTTGCGATTGTAGTTACTGATGGCGATTGTGGACTGCTTTCCACTAGTTTCCACAATCACAGCCTTGGTGATAAGCCATGTGGCTGTGGAAACGGTAACTAGCAAATGCTTCACGTTACTCTTCTTCTTGGGTGTGAAGCGAATGGTGTAAGTGCCATTGCCAGTTCCACCTTTAGAGATGATGTAAGCCGACTTGAAGTTCTGAGCCACGCTATAGGGGTTAGTCATCTGGAGGTCGGCTGCAGTGGGTGTGGTGATGTTCACCTCGTCGGTAGCAGGAGAATAGGACCACATCGTGGTACCATTGTACCAGCACTTAATATCGCTGGCTAGCACACGAAACTTTTTCCCACTCATCACCAGTGTGCCACGGCTAGAACCTTGCGATGAAGTCACGACATAGCTCGCACTCACCGCGTTTCTCGACTTGAGTGCTGCAAGCACCTTGTCTACCACACTCGATGGCGACTGTGCACTAGCCACTGTAGCCATCAATAGCATTACCAATATTAAAGAAATCTTTTTTGTCATATAGCTTTTACCTTTCTTTTTTTGACCGTGTGACGTGGTGAGGGTTTAATGTTTTTTTCAGAACATTTGGTCAATATCGAGCGGAGTCATGAGCACCTTGCGAGGCTTGCCGCCACTGGCAGGTCCCACGATGCCGGCGGCCTCCAGCTGGTCCATGATGCGACCCGCACGATTGTAGCCAATGCCATAGCTACGCTGCAGCGACGAGGTGGAAGCTGTGTCCTTCTGCACTACCAGGCGTGCAATTTCTTCGAATAGTGGGTCGCGGTCGTTCAAAGCGCCCCCCCCGAAGTCGGCATCTCCACCACCTCCACCTTCGCCCTCATAGTCGGGCAAGATGTAGGGTTGCTCGTGACTAATCTCAGTGTCGGCATCTTCCTGTTCCTTAATATAGTAGCAGATGTTCACTATCTCAGGCGTGTCGATAAATGGGCATTGCAGGCGTGTAATCTCGCCGTTGGCTGAGAAGAGCATATCTCCACGCCCTATCAGTTGCTGGGCACCCGGACGGTCAAGGATGATGCGACTGTCGACCACTTGCGACACGCGGAATGCGATACGTCCAGGGAAGTTCGCCTTGATGAGACCAGTAATCACATTGGCCGATGGGCGCTGTGTGGCAATAATCATGTGAATACCCACTGCACGTGCCTTTTGAGCGATGCGCACGATGGGTGTTTCCACCTCCTTGCCAGCTGTCATGATAAGGTCGCTGAACTCGTCGACAATGACCACAATGTAAGGCATATACTGATAGAACTTGCCGTTCTCATCCATCTGGTGACGCAGTTCCTTGCGCCAGCGCTTGTTGTAGTCCTCGAGCTTGCGCTCTCCCACTTGCTCAAGCACCAGATAGCGATTCTCCATCTCCTGTACAAGTGAGTTGAGAGTTTGCACCACCTTCGCCGTGTCGGTGATAATGGCACGGTCTTCGCCTTCAACCTTGGCAAAGAAATACTTCTCGAGCGAAGCATACAGGCTAAACTCCACCTTCTTGGGGTCGATGAGGACAAACTTTAGCTCGCTAGGTCCTTTCTTGTAGAGCAACGAAGCTATGATAGCGTTCAATCCCACCGACTTACCTTGACCTGTGGCACCAGCCACGAGAAGGTGTGGCATCTTGGTGAGGTCGGCGACAAACACATCATTGCTCACCGTGCTACCTAGCACCATGGGCAGAGCAGCCTTGCTCTCCTGGAATGCCCGCGAAGCAATAGCCTCACGCATGGGCACCACCTGAGGGTCGTGGTTAGGCACCTCGATGCCAATCGTTCCACGTCCAGGCATGGGCGCAATGATGCGGATTCCCAGTGCCGCAAGACTCAGCGCTATATCGTCCTCAAGACTTCTAATCTTAGAAATTCTCACACCTTCCTCAGGAACAATCTCAAAGAGTGTCACCGTGGGTCCCACATGAGCCGTGATGCTCTTGATGGGAATTCCATATTGCCCCAGAGTCTCGACAATGCGACGCTTGTTAGCTTCCTGCTCGTTGACATCCACGTTGTCGACGTTAGTCTTCAGGTCGGCAAGCAAGTCGATAGTGGGGAAACGGTAGTGCATATATTCTCCTGTGGGGTCGTGAGGATTAGTCACCCCCTTAGCTTTCTCTATCTCTTTAGCCGTTTTTATTTCAAACTCGGCATCCTTGTCACCTTGCTTTCGACTGGCGCGTCGTGGCTTCGTGGCACGAGAGTCGGTTTTCTCCTCGTTGTCACCCTTCTTATCAACTATCTTGTCAAATATTTTGCGTGGTGTCTTTTTCAATCCACTCTGGTCATCGCCCTTAAATCCCGAGAGTTCGTCGTGAGAGTGCCTTATGCGATGATTAGCATCCTCGTCGGCAAACTTCTTACGGCTATCTCGCACACTTTTCACTCGTTTGTAAATATCCATCAATGTGTTGTAGCACACCAGTATCCACAGTATTAACAGCACCACATTCACCGCCACCATGCCATAGATGCCCAGTAGCCCCATGAGCCACTGGTTAGCATAATAGCCCAGCTCTCCACCCATGCGGAAGAAAGACGTGTCGGCATAGTAAGTGCAAGCCCCTAATAGCATTGAGAAGGTGAGAATACTGTAGACCGAGACTAGCGAATAAGTGTAGAAGTGTGAGCTGCGCCGTCTTATCAATCTCATACCCAGGGTGAAGCACCACACCACAATGATAAATGCCGCAAGTCCCACTCCGTCCTTGACAAAGAACTGAGCCGTAGCGGCGCCAATGGATCCGCCCAGGTTGTCTACGCCCTTAGTGGTGTTGGCGGGGTCGGCATTTTCGATGATGGTATTAGAGTTCACACTGCTCTGGTCACCACCTCCCGAGAAGAGAATGAACGAGAGGAAAGTGATAAGGAAATACACTCCCAGTATGAGCAAGATCACGCCTATCGCAAAGCGTGTGCGCCCATTGGTGAAGAAGTTTATAAACCTTCTCCATGCCGATGGTGTTTCCTCGTCGCGGGTCTGTTTCTCTTGTTTTTGTCGTTTTTTCTTTTCCCGCTCTTTCATTGCCGAGGTGTCAACACCATACTCATCATAAATCAAATCATCTTTACTCATTTTTCTTGTTGTTTTTCAAAAAAATTCAATATACTCGTTATTCATTTATCTATTATAGTGACGCTGTAATGCCTTCTAGTCTTTTTTCCAGAAACTGGGGGTAAACAGCACTAGCACTGTGAACACCTCAAGACGTCCCACCATCATTTCAAAAGCCAGTAGCCACTTTGCCACAGGATGCAGCATTGCAAACTTGTCGGGGCCACCAGTCATCTCGCCATAGCCAAAACCAATGTTGCTGATTGCCGACAGCGAGTTGAACAAGGCATCAAAAGCCGGCATTCCAAACAGTGTGAGCACCACAGCCACAGCTATCAATACTACCACATAGATTGACAAGAACGCAAGCACCTTTTCCACTATCATGTGTGGCACCGACTTGCCATCAAGGCGCACCGCAGTGACCGCATTGCTGTGCACCACCTTGTAAAGCTCATTTTTCACGTTCTTGAGCAGCACCACAAAGCGGTCGATCTTTGCGCCACCAGCGGTAGAGCCTGCCATGCCACCAAAGAACATGAGCACAATGAGGATGAAGAAAATAAACTGACCCTCATGCTCATAGTCGTAGGTGGCAAAGCCGGTAGAAGTGATTGCCGAGATGGTGTCGAAAGCCGCAAGTACCGTACCAAAATGCCATGTGTCGACAAAACTCATGTAGGCTATTCGGGCAAAGACCACGATAGAGCCAAGTAACACTATGAAAAGATACCACTTGAGAGTGTCGCTACGCTTGAACTCGCTAAAACGCCCACGCACCACCACATTGTAGATGATTGTGAAGTTGATACCGCACAGGAGCATAAAGAGCATTATCACAATGTCGGTGTAATAGTCGTGCCAAAAGTGTAGACCGTTGTTCTTGGTAGAGAAGCCCCCCGTCGACACCGTGCTCATGGTGTGGCACAAGGCATCATACCAGTCCATGGGGCCTAGCATTAGCAGAGTAGCTAGAGTCACAGTAAAGACCACATAGATTGCCCACAGGCTCTTAGCGGTTTGGCTCACACGCGGACGCATGCGCTCGTGAGTGATTCCAGTCACCTCGCTATTGAATAGTGACACGCCACCCTTGTAGTTGAGCATTGGCAACACAGCCAGCGTGAAGAGAATAATTCCCATGCCACCTATCCATTGCATCATAGAGCGCCAGAAGAGTATTCCTCGTGGCAAAGCTTCCACATTGGTTATGACCGAAGCTCCAGTGGTAGTAAATCCCGACATTGTCTCAAAGAAACCGTCGGTGATACTAGTCACCGTCCCCGAGAAGAGAAATGGCAACATACCAAAAATAGAGAAGAACACCCACACAGTGGCGGTGAGTAGCAGTCCCTCGCGCTTGCGCATGCTCTTGGTAACCGGCCTAATGAAATGGTTCATCATCATTCCAGCCACAAGAGTGATGCCTATGGCAATGGCAAAGTCGACAACAATCCACATCTCGCCATAGATGAGTGCCACCACCAGTGGCGCCACCATAAACAGCGACTCAATCATGAGCAGCCATCCCACTACCCTGAGGACGATGGGAAAGTTGATACTCTGTGTGAATTTTCTATGTTTTGCCAGTTGCATTGAGTTTTCTTATTTTTTTTTCTAAAAAAGACGAGATATTCCTGAAAAACCAGATTATTATCCAAACATTTTTTCAATCTTGTGGATGGCTCCACTCAAGCAGAACACCACCACCCTGTCGCCAGCCTGCAGGTGAGTGTTACCATTCACCAGCTGCCCCACTCCACCTCGCACGAGGCCCGCGATGGTCATGTCGCGGCTTAGCTTGAGGTCCTTAACAGGTGCCTTGGTCACCTTAGCCCCCGCTCCCACTTCAAGCTCAGCCACCTCGGCATCGGCAAGCGCCAGGCACTTGGCATTGTCGGTGTCGTCATCAATCATCATCTGGAAAATGGTGCTTGAAGCAATGAGTTTCTTGTTGATGATGGTGCCAATGTTGAGGCTCTCGGCCTCGTTGAAGAATTGCAGGTTTTCCACTTGAGCTATTGTCTTGCGCATCCCCATCTCCTTAGCCATCACGCAGCTCAAGATGTTGCTCTCGCTGCTTTCGCCCATGGCGACAAACACGTCGTAGTCCTCCACGCCCTCGTCTTCAAGCACATCGGTATCACCAGCGACGTAGTGCACCACGTTGCAGTCGGGAAACATGTCGGCAAGCTCCTGGCAACGCTCCAAGTCGTTGTGCATGATTTTTATCTTGTACTTGTTGCCCAAAATCGACACCAACTGTTGCACAATAGCGTTGCCCCCCATGATGAGAACGCGCTCCACGTCGTGCTGCACTTTCCCGCACACGGCAATCACATTGTCTACATCCTTGCGTGTGGTGGCTATGTAGATGATATCATTTTCCAGCACCATGTCATCGCCACCGGGGATAATAATCTCACGGTTGCGCTTAATGGCATTGATGTGCATGAACGACGACATGCCACCCAGGTCCTTGAGCTTGATGCCTACGATGCGGGAGTTGGCACGAATCTTCACGCCCACCACAATCAGCTCGCCATTGAGCATCTCAAACCAGTTGCGCACCCAGGTGTGTTCCATGGCAGTCTTCACCTCGTGAGCCGCCAGATACTCGGGATAGATGAGCGTGTCAATGCCATAGGATGAGAAGAACTTCTTGGATGCCGGCTTCATGAACTCATAGTTACCAATGCGTGCCACTGCCTTTTTACACCCCAAGCTCTTAGCCATCGACGACGCAATGACATTGATGGTCTCGTGAGGTGTGACAGCGATGAAGATGTCGGCAGCCCCTACCTGAATATTCTTGAGCACTTCGAGCGAGACAGCGCTGCCCCTCATGGTCATGAGGTTGTAGTTCTCCAGATTATAGAGTTTTTTCTCGTCGGTGTCAAGCACAATAATGTCTTGCTCCTCGTTAGAGAGCATCTTAGCCAGGTGGGTTCCCACCTCTCCGGCACCGGCAATTACAATTCTCATAGTTATTTCTCGTTAAGCAGTTGTTTTACTTGGTCTTCGATTGAAGCAGCATCGAGGTGGCAAAGCTGATGCAGCTGTGCCACTGTGCCCTGGTCAACAAAGGTGTCATCAACACCCATGCGCACCAGTCGCACGTTGATACCATGAGCGGTGAACCACTCGGCAACGGCACTGCCCAGGCCACCGGTGGTCACACCTTCCTCAACAGTGATTACCTTCTTGAAACGCTGCGACACCTCGCTGAGTATATCCTCGTCAATGGGCTTGAGGTATATCATGTCGTAGTGCGCCACATTGATGCCCTGATTGCGCAGGTTCTCGCAAGCTTCGCGCGCATTGGTGCCAATGGTTCCAAGGCTAAGGACAGCCACGTCGTCACCATCGAGCAACTTACGCCCATGACCAATGGGTTGCTCAGTCATGTCGTTGTGCCAGTCAACCACCTTGCCCGTACCACGAGGATAACGAATGGAGAATGGCCCGCCAGTGTAACGCTGAGCGGTGTACATGAGGTTGCGCAGGGTGTGCTCGTCCATGGGGGCGGTAACTGTCATGCCAGGGATAGCGCGCATAAACGCCAGGTCGAAGAGACCATGGTGTGTCACACCATCCTCGCCCACTAGTCCGCCACGGTCGAGGCAGAAGACCACTGGCAAATGAGCTATCGACACATCGTTGATAATAGAGTCGTAGGCACGCTGCAAGAAGGCGCTATAGATTGCCACAAAGGGGCGTAAGCCCTCACGTGCCAATCCACCGGCGAAAGTCACGGCGTGCCCCTCGCTGATGCCCACGTCGAATGAGCGCTCTGGCATTGCCTCCTGCATCATCGACACCGAGGTGCCACTGGGCATAGCCGCGGTGATAGCCACGATTTTTTCGTTCTTTTGTGCCAGTTCTACCAGCGTCTTACCAAACACGTCCTGGAATTTCAATGGCTTGCCCGCGCTAGCTCCCTTGATGCGCTCACCGGTGTCCTCGTCAAACTTGCCTGGTGCATGCCATGTGGTGGGATCTTTCTCGGCGGGCTCATAACCCTTGCCCTTGACTGTGAGCAAGTGGATGAGCTTGGGACCGGTCATGTCCTTGATATCGTTAAAGGTCTTGACTAGCTTCACCACATCGTGACCGTCAAAGGGTCCAAAGTAGCGAATATTCAATCCCTCAAAAATGTTTTGCTGACCTGTGAGCAACGACTTCATAGCATTATTGAAACGCAACACAATGCCCTTGCCACTATCGCTAATCATGTGATGACGACGCATGAACTGATAGAGCTTGTAACGCATGTTATTGTAGCGCTTTGAAGTCGAGAGATGAGCCATATACTTACTCAAAGCGCCCACCGGACGGTCGATCGACATGTCGTTATCGTTGAGCACAATGAGTAGGTTGTTCTTGTGAATTGAGGCATTGTTGATGCCCTCAAAGGCCAGGCCACCACTAATCGACGCATCGCCAATCACCGCCACAACCTTGCGGTCGGGGTTGGCTTGCAACTCACTGGCTATCGACATGCCCAGCGCTGCCGAGATGGAATTGCTGGCATGACCTGCCTGAAAGGTGTCGTACTCGCTCTCACTGGGATTAGGGAAACCACTGAGACCACCCTGCTTGCGATTGGTCGAGAAGCGGTCGCGACGACCTGTCAGAATCTTGTGAGCGTAGGCCTGATGCCCCACATCCCACACCAGTCGGTCGTCGGGGGTATTGAACACATAGTGCAGTGCCACCACAATCTCCACAGCTCCCATGCTCGAGGCGAAATGCCCGGGGTTCTCACTCAGCTCGTGCACGATGAAGCGTCGCAGCTCCTGACACACCGCCGGCAGCTGCTCCACAGGCAACTTCTTGAGGTCGGCAGGGCTATCAATCTTTGCCAACAATGGGAAATGCTCAATTATAAAATCTTTGGTCGACATCTATAGTGCTTTCTTTTTATTTGCGAATGTATTTCTTGTAGAGAGGAACAAAGACAATAATGGCGCTTGCCACGATGGTAAAAACCATCATGAAATTGTGCTCAGCGCGAGTCCACAACAGGTAGACAAGGAACAGCCATAGTCCCAAGATGCATGCAAAGCGAATCCATTTTCCAGTGTTCATCACTCTATCTAATAATTAATTATGCAACTACATAGTTTTGCAATTTGCAAAGTTACGAAAACAATTTTAAATACTATAGCAGCCACTTGTTTTTTTAATGATATTTTTTATTTTCACAAGCTAAAGCTTGCGATACCCCACCCCACCCTATCACCCACCGCAAGCTCCAGGCCGTGAAAAAAGCCAGGCCGTCACCCACCGCAAGCCCCAGGCTGTGAAAAAAACCAGGCAGTCACCCACCGCAAGCCCCAGGCTGTAGGCCACCGCAAGCTTTAGCTTGTGAAAAAGAGCCCCCAGCCGTGCACCGCAGGCCCCAGGCCGTGAAAAAAGTCCCTCTCATTCTTGCTAGTTCCATTTAATCCCATTATTTTTGCATCATGAAAGAAAGCCGGGGAGAGCACAGGAAAAAGTGGGCTGAGCTAAACAATATCGCCCCTAAGCCGTCAATGAAACGGCGCAGAAACAACCACGACTACCGCAGTCGCTGCATCTACATGATCACCATCGTCGCCGAAAACAGGAGGCCACTGCTAGGAAGCCTTAAAGGCGAAGATGCCTCACATCACGAGCCATGGATAATGAACACCACTCTTGGCGACAAAATCACTACATGCTGGGCAGCAATCTCAAGCAAATACCCTGAAATTAAATCATTAGCGTTCCAAGTTATGCCCGACCACATCCACGGCATTCTCTTCTTCACTCAGGAAACAAAAATTCATCTAGGACAAGTTGTTGCCGGTTTCAAAAAAGAGAGCAATGACCTCGCACTTGAGCAATCGGGTACCAAGTTGTGGGAGGCGGGCTTTAACGACGTCATTCTCTCGGGGAAAAACCAGCTCCAGCACATGATGGAATACATCCACGACAACCCGCGGCGATTGTGGATAAAGCTACATAACCCCAATTTCTTCACCATTAAGAACAATGTTACGGTGGGAGAATGGGAAGTGGCAACAGTGGGAAACCAGTTCCTGCTTAACCACCCCGTCAAGATTGCTGTGAGATGCAGCCGCAGCATCAACACCCAGGAAGCTATCAACAAGGAGGTGAGCCACTACATGGAGCTTGCGCGCAATGGAGCGGTGCTTGTCTCCCCTGCAATCAGCAAAGCCGAGAAAGCGGTTATGAGAGCGGCTTTTGATGCTAACCTCAAGACTATCGTCCTACTCGAGAACGGATTCTCACCATTGTGGAAACCTGGTGGCAAGCAGTTTGACGCTTGCGCTCAAGGAAGGCTGCTTCTTGTGGCACCATGGCCACATCACAACCATCGCACAACCATCTTTCGCAACCAGTGCTTGATGCTAAACCAACTCGCATCCACAATAGCAAGCATCTAGCCCCCCATCATCAAAGAAAAACACCGGGCAGAGCCACATTATGAAGCACTGCCCGGCATTTTATTTATCGCAAAACTTTTAATCACTTCATCACCACCTTGCGAGCCTTGCGGCTACCATCGCTATACTCGGAGACAACGATGTTCACACCCTGAAATGGCACCGCGCTAGCCACGCCCATGAGGTTGTAATACACCACACGGCTCACGGTCTTGCTAACTACCAGCTGGGCAATGGAGGTTATAACTTGGTCCTTGTTGCTCGGGTCAAGATTTAATGGGAACACCATGTAGGTGCCATCGGGGGTGCAATCCATGGGAGTTACCTCACTTTCTTCTTTTAGACCCATGCCACCTGCCACGGCAACCGGTTTTTGCACAACTGCCATAAACTGATAAGCTTTATTGCTAGCTAAGGTGTTAATAATATACGAATTATACCTCCAGTCAACATTGAAAGCACCATTAATCTCGCTCTCGTTGGTTGATGTTCCTTCTTGCGGTGCCGGCGCCACAAAGTAGCTACCATTCCACACGGCAAAAGTCACCTTGGCAACCTCTTGAATCTTGGGATTCACGAAATAATAGTGCTCGGCTGTGGTACTCTGGGTAACACCGTTCTCGCCCACAAGATTCTCGCTCAAGAAATTAGCTGTGCAATAGAGATTTTCATTATAAGTGAATGCGTCACCTATCATATTCTCAAAGATCACCTTTCCATCTTGCTCAGGCATAGCCATGGCGATAGTATAGTTCACATCATCGCTATAAGTGCCAGTCACAGCCTTGGGTTTCAAGACATGACCCACCACATCATCTTTCAACCTTGTGGCGATATCTCTAAGCCCAACATTCTTGTAAGGCACAAGCTTAACAGCCACCCAGTTACTCTGATCCCATTTCTCGGGAGCAGGTGACTTATAGAGCTTTGCATACTGATTTTTCATGTAATCGGTTTGTCCCGTCTTCACCTCGGTCTTAGCGTTCGACTCGGCCTGGTCCTTGCACCACAGCAAGGCGCAATTTTCCTGCTCATCGACAGCAAAAGCCACTGCCACAAGCCCATCCTCAACGGTGTAGAGCTTACCCTTCTCACCAGTGCTCTCTATATCCTTGAGGGTGGCGAGAGTGGGGAGGTCGGCAATGGGCTTTAGAGCTACATCGTTAGCCACTTGCAGGTAAGCCTCGTTGCCATTGACTGTGGTCAAGGCTGTGCCGCCAAAGGCGAGCTGGCCTTCTCCATTAACCATCAATGCTTTATAGTTGCCACTAACGCTCTGGTTGGGGAAGTATTTTGTGCTCGTTTGCAGCAAGTTTGTTGCCGGTTTCGTTCCAGTGAAGGCTGTTGTTGTGGGCACCATGCGGTTTTCCTCGATGCTAGTGCTCTTGGTCTCGATAATCACAGGAGTGCCCAGGGGAATAATGTTGCCAGTGATAGGCTCCATCTCAAAGGTGCCCGTCTCCTCATCAACACTAGTAACAACATAGGGAGTCATCTGCTCAGGATTATACAAGATATTCCACGACGTGCGCAACGTGGTGTAATACTTGCCATCCACCTCAATCAGCTTGTTAGGGTCTAGCGAGAAATAGTTCTCCTTTGTATTTAAGTCCTTATCTATACACTCTATATACCACTGCGATTCTGGACGTTCTCCCATTGTGATTTTGGGAGTTCCGTTATCGTCAGTAAATCTAAAACCACCTTCATTTGCTGTAGCAAAAGCCCATGTGTTAGTATAAGTTTTTGCATCGAATGGCATTCTCAAGAACACACCAGCAGTACTACTTGTTGGGTCGTCAGGGTCAAAATCATAATATTTACTTGCTTTAGCTCCTTGTACAAAATAATCATAGTAATAACGATTGTCATTTGGAATGCGAGCATAATAGATATCAACTATTGAACCAGCCTCATACATTACGTCATTCAAATCATTAGTATTTAATTCAAGTGATGTGATTGCACCACCCGAAACTAATGTTGCAGCGTTACCCTCATCACTAACAGCATTAAGGTAGTTTTTTGTCACATAATTTCTTATGCGATGGAAATTATATCCATTTTCAAATATCGCCGTGTAAATAATAGGGTCATCTGAAGCTTCATTTGTGACAGTAAAAGTATATGGATTCTCGCGACTGATTATTTCACCGTTTACTTCCCATCCAAGGAACTTTGTGTCATAGTCTATACAATACGCCTTTATTGTTACTTGGTCGTCTTTTTTGTTATCATATTTTGAACATATTGCACGACCAATACTTGTATTATTTGATTTAACAGCTATTGAAGCTGAAATCGGTTCAAAAACAGCGTAATAATTGAATATGTTTGAGTATGTGCCATATTGTTCTGTCAAATTATCATGACTTTCCATATGTTTTGGATATTCTTCATTATCGGTTTGTCCAGATTTGCTGCCTCCATAATAGCACCGTCTAGTTGCTTTGCATGTTATAGTTGCTTTGCCATCATTCTGTTCAGCTTCTGATGCACTTATAATTGAACCATCCTCTTTAGTCCAATAAAGGAATCTAAAACCAGTGTTGGGTATAGCATGAAGTGTTACATCTTGTTCGAAACTTGAAACATTTGTTGCTTGACTAGGATGAGTATGAGATTTTGTTTGGTTTGCTTCTTCTGCTGAATTACTTTCCCATTTTGCGTAAACATTTCCTGCTTCAGGCACATCATACACTAGTCCTTCAGCTGTTTTTACTTGAGCTTTAACATTTGCTGTAAAATGAAACCAAGAATAATCTCCAGCCCATGCATTGTTTCCAGCAAAGGCAAAAAGAATCAGTAAAAGCAGTATTTTAAAATTCTTAAATTTAAACATCACTTTTTGTTTTTATTGTGTTTTTTATTTGTTTTAGCAGTTACGGCGGCTGTGGCGGCTTGTCGCTTGCCGTCGTAGTAGTTGTAGAAGCAGCGCACAGCGAGGGTCGCTGTGATTAGCTGATGTGGCAGGTCGAGTTGCTCGCTTAGTGGTGTTGCAAAAATAAAAAGCACTAGCACCACGGTGTAGAACAAATAGACCTTATAGAATTTTTTCCTCTTGTGCCATAGCAACCATATTATTAATGGCAGTGGGTTGAAGGGGATGAGGTACCAGTTCCAATGCGTGCCAACTATAGAGCCGACGCAACATGCTGTAACGAGCAGCATTGCCAGCAGTAATTGGAAAACAAATAACCCCACGTCAAAAGCGCGAGCAATTTTGTTTACTCGGCGATAATACTGCAGCACTGAAATGACAATGGCAATCGCCAGCAACGCCCCAAACACCAGGATGGGCGACAAATGACTTGGCGAAACCACCACCCCACGTGGCAACAACTCTTTTCCTGAACCTTTAAGCACTGAACGCGAACCATGTTGCCCCTCAAAGTGTGAATGGGAAAGCAAAGGAATTATCACTTCAGGTGCCATGCGGTTGCGCATATTCCACGTTTCATCGCATGCCGTGCCACCAAGTGTAATCAATAAGAATTGAACCCATGGAGAACGGCGAGACATGTAACGGAAATAAATTCCATTATTCCTTGTGAGAATGCCGGGCATTTCGTCGACTATGATTTTTTCATCGATGAGCGCTTGTTCAATTAACTCAAGGCATATCGACGTGCAGTTGTCGGTTCCATCATAAGAATAGTTGAACAAGCGGTGACCTTCATTGGTAAATTCAATGTCGGCAGCACGCCACAGTTCTTGCTTCTCATGAAGGGTCAAGTTTAGCTCATACTGCAACACACGACGTTTCTCAGTAGCAAACTTTGTGATGAATTCATTTGTGGGGACTGCGATGTCATGAGCAGGAGTTTTTCCTAAAATAAACGCCAAGCCACTATATTCCGGATTATTCTCAAGTGTGAAGCAGTAATCCAGATTGTGAACTGGGCACTCTAATCTAATTGCGCTATGCCCCATGGCTGAAACTGTTTCAGGACCTGGCTCAATCACCAGCAGGCTGGCGGTGACGAAGTTGGAGCTGTCGGGCAGCAGTGGGCCTGGGTGGGTCCAGGGCACTTTGTCTTGGGCATGAACGGCGGCGCCTGTGGCGAGCATAAAGCCCGCCACAAGTGTCGCAATCCATATTTTCAGTGCTGTATTTGCCACTATTGCTAGATTTTCTAGAATTACTAGATTTTCTAGATTAACTAGATTGTCGAGGAAAACGTAATGCTAGCCTAATTATGCATTGTGCATTACGCATTGTGCATTAATAAACTACTTTCTTGCCGTTCTTGATGTAGATGCCGTGAGTGGGGTTCACTACCTTACGGCCCATGAGGTCGTAGATAGTGTCGTCGCCATTCTGCTTATCGTTACCAATGCGGCTGATGGCAGTGTTGATGTCCTTATTAGCCCAAGCCTTGTTGGCTGGCATGAAATCAAGAGAAGCATCGGTTGCAAAGGTGAGTCCCTCGTGCAGGGTGAGCATAGTTGACGCGTTGTTCTCGATGTTGTCGTCGAAATAAGTACCCTCAAGCATTGTAGTGAGCGGTCCAGTGGGTCCAATCATGGGGCGAACACCTTGCGACCCACTCTCAATAACCGGAACCAACATGTTGTCGGCATCATCGTTTGTAGTCATCTCCAGCAGTACGGCACCACCAGCTGGAATAACATCCATTTCAAGAGGCTCGATGGTGGGAGTGCCGTCGTCGGCCATTGTCATCACACTGTAGGCCACCACATTTGCCGGATTGTTGATAGTAAACGGGAAGGCGGCATAGAGCGTGGTGTAGTACTTGCCATTGGCCTGAACCTCGGCAGCAGGTGCCAGGTAGTTGTCCTCGGTGTCGATCATCTCAAGCTTCCACTTGGCGTTGTCGCCGTAGGCAGCATAGTTGGCATCTCCTGCAACGCTCACGCCACCCTGGTCGCTGTGCACAATGTAGATGGCGGCGCGGTCCTTAATGAGGTCGATGTGGCTATCGAGGGCGGCAGCTATCTCGCTGTCCTCGCCCAGAGCAGCCTTGGCAGCAGCCACAACGGCAGCAGCGTCAACGCCCTCGTCGGGCAGCTGAAGCTTGAGCGCATAAGCGTCGTAGACAAACTTAGAGGCCTCAGTGTTGGTGGGGCACAGTGCCAGGTAGCCACCAGCGGCCTGCGCCAGTGGTGCCAGGTCGAGGCCCTGCACTGCAAGGCGAGTGACCTTGATGTCGTTCACAGCGAGGTCGAACACTGCGCTGGCGTCGTTGTGGGGCGATGCCAGATCCACTGTGCTACTCTTCTCATGCACGCGGCGCAGGTAGGGTGCCTCGGCTGTGGCGCTTGCGGTCTTCACAAAGCAATAGCCTCCCTCGAGCGACTCACGCTCCATGAGGAACTTAATGTCGGTGCCTTCGGGGGTGCCGGCCTGCAGGCGGTAGCCAAAGCTTAAGTCATAGTCAATGCCCATGTAGTGGCGATTGCCAGGCACCATGTGGCTGATGTAGTAGGTCACTGCGGTCTGGCCACCTGCTGCCTCAAGGATAATGTCGCGTATAGTCTCCCAGTTCTCAATCTCGGGAACGTCAACGCACAGGAACACCGAGCCGTCGGCATCGCCAGTGGGCACGAGGTGCAACTGGAACATCTCCTCGAGGAACCAAGTGGGCTGGTTGTTATAGACCAGCACATCCTCAATGAGGCCCTTAATGAACTCTAGTGTCTCAATCATGTCGCCACCGTCGCCACTCAGGTTGGTGAGCAACGCCTCGCCATTCTCGTCACGCTCGCCATACCACACCAGCAGTGGGCTCGCCTCGGCGTAGCTAGTTGCTGTGATGTCGGCAAGATAGTTGCTTTGCAACTTAACGTAAGTGCCCGAATAAACATTCTTGATGCGGTACACGCCCTGGTCGGGCAATGGAGTGATTGCACTCACATTCATCGCCAGCAGCATCGCTACAGCTAGCATTAGTAGAGTAATTGTTTGTCTCATAATATTTCTTTGAATAATTGGTTATTTTTTCCTTTGTATGGTAAAAAGCTCAATTCCTTAAACCTTTGATAATTAGAAAGGCTAAAAAACATGCAAATTTATATATTGTCAATGTAAGTAGTTCTTTCCAACCCTTTGTTTTAGGATTATTTAACACTACATATAATAGGTTGATTTTTGGGTGACTATATCAAAAAAAAAGAGCCACATGCGTGACTCTTTTTTGATAGGAATAGTTTATGATACAGCAAGTGGTTAATAGAGAGCCTTGGTTGTGACGGTGGTGCCGTCGTTCATTAGCTTAACCACAATGTTGAGACCTGGGAATGGTTTGCTACCACGCTGACCGGCAGGATTGAAATAGGTAACAGGCAAAATTAGAAAAAAAATGAATAATTATCAACAAAACGCAACATTTTCCTATTATTTTTTGCTCAATTCAAGAAGATAGCAAGTTGCACAGATGAAAAAAAAGATATACTTTTGTGCTGTTAGGATTGAATTTTTTATCACTTGGTTTATTATGAAAAAATTGTCATTTATTTTCTTGTGTTGCGCTATTGCCATGACGGTTGCGGCACAGGAATTCTGGCTGGGAGCCGACATCAGTGGCACTAGTGAGCTAGAGCGCCATGGGGTGAAACTATATAACAATGCCGGTGAGGAACGCGATAACATCACCCTCATGCGCGAACTAGGAATTAATGCCGCCAGGTTCAGGGTGTGGGTAAACCCACGAGGTGGCGAGTGCGACATGCACGACGTGCTGGCGATGGCACAGCGCGCACAAGCTATGGGCATGGCAATAATGATTGATTTCCACTACAGCGACTGGTGGGCCGACCCCGGCAAGCAGAACATTCCCGCCCGCTGGCGACACTACAACTACGATGCCATGAAACGAGCCGTAGCAATGCACACTACCCAGACCCTTGAGCTACTCAAGAAAAACGGCATCAAGGTGAAATGGATACAAATAGGCAACGAGACCACCAATGGTTTCCTGTGGCCCATGGGCAGGGTGCCTGAGAACATGAAGCAATATGCCGGTCTCACCCAGGCAGGATATCGCGCCGCCAAGAAAGTGTATCCCCACGCCCAGTGCATCGTTCATCTCGACGCCGCGTGCGACATTGAACGCTACCACACAGTGTTTAATGGACTGAAAAAATACAAAGCGCAGTTTGACATGATTGGGGTTAGCGTTTATCCCTACTGGGACATGGATGCAGGTCTCACCAAGAGTGAGGACGAAACACTGGAGCGCGTAATAGCCAACATCAACACCTTGAGCCAAGAATATAACTGCCCGGTGATGATAGTGGAAACAGGCTACGAGGCACGTCGCCCCGAGGCGGGAAAGGCCTTCATGTCACGCCTCATCGACGCAGCCCGCAACCGCACAGGAGGCCACTGCCCCGGAGTGTTTTACTGGGCTCCCGAGGCCGAGGGGCACTACCCACTGGGCGCTTTTCACAACCACCGCCCCACCGCCATCATGGATGCCTTCATGGAAGCGGCGACAAAATAATTGACATCGCTAAACAAAAAAAAGCGACATTGGATGAATAGGTCTCAATGTTGCTTTTTTTGTGTGTGTTTATCTTGTCTTCACTTGGCGCGAAGCTCCCAGAAAGCCACTGCCGACGCTGCCGCCACGTTGAGCGAGTCGACACTATGACTCATGGGTATGCGCACTACATAGTCGGTTTGTTCAATAGTCTCCTTGGGCAGGCCGTCGCCTTCGGTGCCCATCACCAGTGCTAGACGTGGCTCAGCGGCAAGTTGCGGGGAGTCGAGAGGGATAGAATTGTCGGTCAGCGCCATTGCCACAGTTTTGAAGCCCAGCGAGTTGAGGCTATTGACAGGCGCCTCTAGCCATGTCCACGGCACAAGAAACACCGACCCCATCGACACTCTCACGGCACGGCGGTTGAGCGGGTCGCAACTAGTGGGTGTGAGCAACACAGCATCGATACCCAAGGCTGCCGCCGAACGGAAGATGGCGCCAATGTTGGTGGTGTCGGTAACGCCATCAATCACCACCACTCGCTTGGCACCTTTACACACCTGCTCCACGCTGGGCAATACCCGCCTTCGCATAGCGCATAGCACGCCACGAGTAAGGACATAGCCCGTGAGCTGAGCCAGCAATGAGCGCTCGCCAGTGTAGACAGGGATGTCGCCACATCGCGCAATGATGCCAGCCGCGTCACCATCGATGTGCCGTTGCTCGCACAGCAGCGACAGCGGTTCATAGCCAGCATTGAGCGCCACATTGATAACCTTAGGGCTCTCGGCGATAAAAATACCTTTACTGGGTTCCAGACGATTGCGCAGTTGCGCCTCGGTGAGTGTGCCAAACACCTCCACCCCACTCTGCTCCAGCGATGTTATATTAATAATTGCCATAGTAGTGATGATTTTAGTGTGCAAAAATACAAAAACGTTCAGTAATGCGGCTAAATGTTAATAGAAATTCTTAACTTTGTCGCATAAATTATTTTTATAACTCTAACATCTACTACAATTATGGCACATAACTGCGAGAATTGCAAATTCCGAGCTCACTATGACAAAAAGCCAAACTCCATGCTAGGCCGTTTCTGGCGCTGGCACATAAACTTCTGCCCCGGCTGGAAAGGCTATTTCACTAGCCGCACCCCCGAGGAAAAAGTCGCCCTGCGCGAGAAATACAACTTCACTAAGTATTGATCACATCAAAAAAAACAATGATAATGAAAAAAATTCTAGCCATTGCTATTTTAGCAATTATCGCACTTGTAGCTAATGCCCAGTTACCCAAGGTCTATAACGACAGTATCGACCCCATGGAGCAAATTGATAACGCTCTTGATCAAGCCAAGGCGAATGGAAAGTTTGTTATCTGCCAAGTGGGTGGCAACTGGTGCCCATGGTGCTTGAAGTTTGCAAAATTTATCACCGACGATGAGGAGATTGCCAAAGTTGTTAAAGAAAACTTTGTATATATCCATGTGAGCTACAACCCACACAAGTCGACCGACAAAGACCGTGACGGCGCAATGCTCCAGCGCCTGGGCAGTCCAGCAAGGTTTGGTTACCCAGTGTTTGTGGTGCTAAACCATGAAGGCAAAGTGCTTCACATTCAAGACTCAAGTTTTCTTGAGGAAGGCAAAGGATACAACAAGGAGAAAGTGCTACGCTTCTTCAACAACTGGACTCCCAAAGCCGTTAATGCACAGTGACAATAGAGCCCTTTCTCACCAAGCTCTACTGGATTATCGACATCTTGCCCAAGCAGGTGCCGGCTAATAGCTCAGGTCAATACTTCGCGATAGAAAAACACCTGCTCTCCTCACCGCAGGTTGATTGCATTTATCGCAAGTTTGCCGGTGTGTTGCTTGCCCTCAACTGCTATCACGACATCACGATTCAAGATGGCGACAAGTGGATAAAAAATCCCGAGCCAGGCACAATCGAACGGCTAGTGCTGGAGCGAAAACCACTAAACCTATTGATCGACAGCAGTCAAGCAATGATTTCCATCACTGGTGACGACCACTACATGACACTCTATGGTCCCAACAAAGAGTTGCTTGAACTTACCACCACCGTGGCTTTGGCGCAAGGTCTACATGTGTGGAAACCTTAAAATAAAAACAAAAATGTATAGCCTAAAATATAAAGTTACAACAAGCACCTGCGACAGCACCGGCAAGCTGAAGATTTTCTCAGCATTGCAGATGATGCAAGACTGCTCCGAGATGTGGATTGAAAGCGAACCCTCAGTAAAGAAATATTTCCACGACCAAAACATGGCGCAACTGCTTGCCACCAGGCAGGTGGAAATAGTGAGATTGCCTAGCTTTAAAGAGAACTTGACTGTTACAACATCGGTCTATGACGTTAAACCCATGTATGGATTCCGCAACACCTTCATTCGAGACTCACAAGGTGAGCCATGCCTCAAGACGTGGAGCATGGGAGCCTTTGTTGACCTCTCAACAGGCAAACTAAAGCGCATAGACGATGCTACCATCTCATCAATTTCCATCGATCCCAAGCAGGAAATGAACTATCGCGACCGTCGCATCATTCTTCCTCACGAGGGCGGTGTCACTCTCGCTCCAGTGTCAGTGACGCGTGCCGACATCGACTACAACAGGCACATGAACAATGCCCACTATGTGCGCATCGCCATGGAATTTTTGCCCGAGGACTTTGATGTTCAAGGCATGCGCATGGAATACCGCGTTCCAGCCAAGCTCGGCGACCAGCTCACTCCCACCATTTTTAATCAAGGCGACATCATCACCGTTTCACTCTCAATTGGCACCGCGGCAAGTGCTATAATTGAGTTCACAAAATAAAACATAATGACCGAAACACAAATAATAGCAGCTAATGCCGATAACAAGCTCAGGGAGCTATATGAAGCAGCTTTCCCTGAGGAGGAGCAAATTCCCTGGGGCGACTTGATGGTGCTGGTGGAGAAAATGCCACTCGACTTCACAGCTTACTATGAAAACGAAGGCAATAAGCTCCTGGGCTTCACTATCGTCTATCCTCGCCAGTCGTTTAACTGGTTCTGGTATTTTGCAGTGCCAGCACCATTGCGTGGCAAGGGTGTGGGACAAAAAATTCTCTCACGATTAATAGAACGATATAAAGACAGTAGCAACATCCTTGACATGGAGAGTCCACTGCAGCAAGACTGCGACAACCTTGAGCAACGCCGGCGCCGCTACCACTTCTATTTGCGCAACGGTTTTCGCGACACAGGCGTGGGGCGGTCATTTGATGGTATTGATTACACCATAATGATGATGGGCGACGGAACATTCACCATGCAAGATTACGACAACATCATTGCCGAGCTGCGCTCATTTTGGGACTCAATGCCATCACCCGAAGATTAATAATAATACATACATATATACAAGCAATGACAATTCAAGAATTCCGCGATTACATGGCCTCGGGCAAACCCATTGATGATGGGTCGCCAGTACACCTCATGTTTCACAAGCTGTCACAAGAAGCTTTGCAAATTACCGCCGAGATTAACGGCAAGTATCACACTCCACAGGAGCTACACACACTTCTTGAGAAACTTTTTGGGCGAGAAATTCCCATGAGTGTGGGCATGTTCCCGCCATTCCACACCGATTGCGGCAAGAACACTGTGCTGGGCGAGCGAGTGTTCATCAACATGGGCTGCAAGTTTCAGGATCAAGGCGGTATAACTATCGACGAGGGAGCCCTGATAGGCCACAACGTGGTGCTCGCTACCCTCAACCATTATCTCGACCCTAACAAGCGAGGTGGCATGACTCATGCTCCCATCCACATTGGCAAAAACGTGTGGATAGGCGCTAACGCCACGGTGCTGGCAGGTGTCACAATAGGTGATGGAGCTGTGGTGGCAGCGGGAGCAGTCGTTACTAAGGACGTAGAACCCAACACAGTAGTTGGTGGCATTCCCGCCAAACCTATAAAGAAGATTGAACTCTAGTATCAGGTTGGCTCATGGAAGTAACCACTTTGTTATCTTTCACGCACAGGAGCGAGTTGCGACAGTGGCTCACAACGAACCACACCACCCAGCGCGAATGCTGGGTGGTATCCTATCGCAAGAAGCAACCCACGTGGAATGCCTTGCCCTATCTCGACATTGTGGAAGAGGCACTATGCTTTGGGTGGATTGACTCCACATGCAAGAAGTTGCCCGATGGTCGCCTAGCCCAACGCCTCTCCCCCAGGCGCAAACGAAGCCACTGGACCGAGCTCAACAAGCAACGTTGTCACGACCTAGAGCGCCGAGGCCTCATGACACCAGCAGGCCTTGCCGCCATGCCTTGATTGCTACTTATTCCTGGTTGCAGTTACCCACACAGGCTCAGCAGCCATTGCCGGCTTGTTGACAGCCATCACTCCCGAGAGGTTGTGTGGCACATAGGGTTCTTCCAGATAACTAATATCTTCGGGTGAAAGATGCACATCCAGCGCTTTTACCGCGCCCTCGATGTGATGTAACTTAGTCGCCCCCACAATAGGTGCCTCAACCTTGTTTAGCAACCATGCTAGAGCAATTTGTGTCATCTCCACCCCATAGCGGTCGGCAAGCTCCACAACACGCATGTTCAAGAAATACTATGGCGCATCGCCCAAGGACTACATGAGGTTGAAAAAAACAGAACAATAAATATCAGTCAAAGAAAAAAATATTTAACTATTAATTTTAAAAACATCATTATGAACATTCTTATTTTACAAGCATCACCTCGCGCTAAGGGCAACACAGCCTGGATGGCCGAGGAGTACAAGAAAGCTGCCGAAGCAGCAGGTCACAACGTGACACTTGTGAATGTGTCTCGCAAAAAGATAGCGGGATGCTTAGCTTGTGAGTATTGCCACACCAAGGGCAACGGTGCCTGCATCCAAAAGGATGACATGCAAGAACTCTATCCCCTCATGGCCGAAGCCGAGGTGCTAGTGCTTGCCGCCCCCATCTATTATTTCACCCTGTGTGCCCAACTGCAGGCTCCCATCCAGCGCATGTACTGCGTGAACGCCCCCGCCAAGGTAAAGAAAATGGCAATGCTTGTTTCGAGCTACTCGCCAGGCGTGTATGACGGTGCCATGGCCGAGTATCGCGACATTTGCAACTACTGGAGCGCTACCGACACCGGTATAGTAACCGCTAATAACGAAGAGCAAAAGACCGACGAAACTCGTGCCAAGATTGAAGCACTAGTGAACAACCTTTAACGATAACGGGGTTAACAAAGATAACATCTCAAATTATTCAGTTCCCAAAATTATATTATAGACGGCGGTGACATCGCTACCAGTGATGGAGCCGTCGTTGTTTTGATCACCATTGACGACAGAGCTATCGTCGTTGTAGAGAATGTAGTTATAGAGCGCTGTGATGTCACTACCCGTGCACTGACCGTCACCATTGACGTCGCCAGGCACCGTGGCATTGGGGTCGAAGCCCAACTGCTCGTCCATCCAAGCCAATCGGTCGGTTATCCAGCTTTTCAAGTAATTGAGCTCGTCGTCGAAATCCTGTGCAATGTATTTGTTGGGCCACACATATTGTCCCCATCTGGGCCATGCCTGACTATTGCGGTCGATAGCCCCTTGTGCCGTGAGCTCAGTAGCCATGGAGTCGATAGTTGCCATTAACCTGTCATCCCTGCAGTTTGTCCTGCGATATTGAGCCCATCGCTGCTTGAGCTGATTAGTGTAGTAAGGGTCGCGATTGAGTTTATACCACCAGAATGGGACAAGCTGAGAGTCGCCCTGACTGTTTAGCATGTCGTTGTTGTTCCAAACCCATGATGTGGTGTACCACCCGTTGTAGTAGTCGCTATTACCATATCCCAGATTGAAGTCCCACAGCGCAAGCTTGAACCGTGGGTCCTCGCTGTCGCGACGCTTAAAAATCTTGGTGCTAAGGCGATAACCATCGACATTATGCGCCAGCTCTTGCGCTAGCTGATAGTCAACGAACGACATCACGTCGAGATATTGCCTGTAACCCTCGCTCTCATCGGTATAATTGGCCGAGTGCAATGCGTCCTCCATGTTGTCGATGCAACCTGTTATGTAGTCACGCTGTTCCTGTGTCAATTCTTCATAATCGGGCTCCTTAAACTGGTAATTGATATATTTGCTTGATAAATCAAACCCGCGGCTGTTCACGGGGTGGTATTTAGAAGTGTAAGTAACCTCGTCGGTACGGTCCACTTCGAGCAGATATCCTCCAGTGAGTTCGTCGCCCTCGGTGCCAGGGTCGTCAAGGTCGAGACGCTTGCTCCCCTTGCTCACCACCTCGCACATGATGTAGACGCCATAGTAGATGCCGTCAAGGAAGAGTTCGCAGAACTTTCCCGTAGGCACATATTCCATCCATGGCCTTGCCAGCTCAAAAGCCAGCAAGTCGCGCATCATGCTCTTGTCGCTATAGGGTGCGAGAATTGCCCAGTTGTTGTCTTTTCCCATGCCCAGAATTTTCACCTTCACCTTGGTTCCCCCCTCCTCGATGGGTGCCGTCATGGTTCGGAACGAATAAGGTTTCTTGTCGCTCGATGAGAACGAGCTATTGCCCCGGTAACGCAAGGCAATGTATCCCTCGTAGTCGATGTGCTGACCAGGGTGTGCCAACGTGTCGGCATAGTTGAGCGAGTCCTTGCCGTTGTGTATGATTTTCATGCGCGCGGTGATGCGCTCATCACGGTCGATGTAGTTACCATCCACGTCAATCCACACGATGGGCAGATTAGTTTGAGTGAGTTGAACATCCTCATCGTCGGGGGGATAGTTAGGGTTCCACCACCACCATTGCGCATCCACAGCCATGGTGGTGAGAATAGTCATTCCAAGCAGTAGAAATAAACGTTTCATAATGCGAATAATAATTTTAGGTAGCAAAGGTAAATAAAAAATCGCATTTTTTTATTTACCTTTGCTGCCGTTTTTATATTTTCCCAAAAATAATGTCACATTTAGTAAAACACATGAACTGGAGTATTGTTATCACGCTGGTGTTGCTAGTGATGAGCAACATAATAATGACATTTGCCTGGTATGGACACTTGAAGCTACAACAGATGGGCGTGACATCGCACTGGCCCTTGATAGCGGTAATCGTTTTCTCCTGGGCAATAGCATTCTTTGAGTACTCGCTCATGGTTCCCGCCAACCGCATTGGCTTTGAGGGCAATGGTGGTCCCTTCTCGCTCATGCAACTCAAGGTGTTGCAAGAGGTTATAACACTCACGGTTTTCACTGTGTTTGTTCGCCTGTTTTTCAGTAATGAGCAGTTGCACTGGAACCACTTTGTATCGTTTGGGCTGCTAATTGTTGCCGTGTATTTTGCGTTTCTTGAGACCGATTGATAGCACGGCTCATTTTTTTTTCATATCTTTGCAGTCGTGCCCCCATTCTATAGTGTGGGTAGTTTTTCGCTAAAAAATATATAGCCTTGCAACATGAAGATAGTGCGCAGTAAATATCTGCCCCCCATGCGACGGCATGCAGCCATCAACCTGTTTGGTGTGTTCTTTGTGCATCCCAATGTCCATGTTAGCGAGCGCCTTGTAAATCACGAGCGCATTCACACCGCCCAGATGCGTGAACTGCTATACTTGCCGTTCTATCTCGCCTATGTCATGGAATGGTTAGTGCGCTTGATGATGAAAGGTAATGCTTATCACAGCATCAGCTTTGAGCGCGAGGCCTACAGCCACGAGGGTAACATGCAGTACCTCGAGCATCGCAAGCGCTATGCTTGGGTGAAGTACTTGAAGATGGATAATAAAAAAACACACAAACGCAAGAAAAAGAATAGACACAATGACTAAACAAGAAATTGAGACCTATAAAGCAGAGTTTATAAGCCTGCTCAAGTCGACAGGGCGCGAGGGAGTTGACGACCTCATTGAGATGCTTGACGAGGGCAAAATGCACTTCTTCACCGCTCCGGCAAGTGTAAATCACCACCTAAACAGCGACGGCGGGCTGTTGATGCACTCTCTAAACACATGCAAGGCCGGGTTGCAGCTGCGCGAGATGGTAATAGCCATGAAGCCCGAGCTAGAAGGCCAGCTAAATCGCGACAGCATCATCATTGCCACACTGCTGCACGACATTTGCAAGGCCGACATTTATCACCCCACCCTCAAGAAGCGCAAGGGCGATGATGGCTTGTGGCGCGAGGTGCCCAGCTATGATATCAACTATTCCAATTTTCCCATGGGTCATGGCGAGAAGAGCGCTATGCTGGCACTGATGAGTGGCTTGGAAATCTACGATGATGAGTTGCTTGCCATTCGCTGGCACATGACCGCCTGGGACCTGCCCATGCAGAGCTATGAGCTTAATAGATGCTTGAATACCGCTCGCGATGAACACCCGCTGTGTTCACTCGTTCAGCTAGCCGACGGCATCGCCGCCAATCTGCTCGAGGGCGGAGGTGAAGAGTGAGAGTTTTCAGTTGCTATAGTTCTGCTTGCTTGGATTTTTATCAGACAATTACTAACAATTGAAAACAATTTTAATTTTAGCGAAACTTTAACCTTTAGCTCGAGGGAGTGAGCAGCATAAGTCGCGGTGAACAGGCACGGTGTGCGAACAGCGAACCTCCCTCAACTTTCGCCCGCAGTGCGGCACTTCATCTCAGATGATTAAAAGCTAATTAGTTTTAAGTTATTATAATTCACAACTATGATTAAGAATTTTTTCTCATTATTAATAATCGCGCTGGTGACTGTTGCTACCACGCAAGCGCGCGACATTACAGCACAGCGCACTCAACGCGCTATCGACCGCTTTGCCCTCGACACTCTCATGCGCCATGGCTCACTGGGCGTGATAGTAGTGGACATTAAAAGTGGCAAGACCCTAGGAGCCCACAATGCCAACATGGCTTGCATCACTGCCTCGACAATGAAAACAGTGACATCGAGCGCTGCCCTTGAGCTACTGGGAGCCGACTATGTATTCCAAACTCCAGTGTATCTTGATGGCGAAATTAATGGTAACACCCTGAAAGGGAACTTGCTGATAGAAGGCGTGGGAGACCCCACGCTGGGGTCGGTATACTTCAAGGAAAACCTTGATATTGTGCACGAGATTGTAGAGACCCTCAAGAAGCAGGGCATCACGAGCATTGAGGGAAAAGTGCTTGTAGACAAGTCGCGTTATTACTATCCCGCCTTTAATGGCGACTGGTGCGCCGACGACTTAGCATGGGACTTCGGAATGGGTGTGCATGCCCTCAACTACTGCGACAATCGCATGCGGCTGGTGTTTGAAGGCACTGGAAACGGACAGGTGCGAAATGCCCACTTCGAGCCTAATGTTCCAGGTGTGGAAATAATAAATCGCATGCGCCCTGGCAACAAGGACAACGTGGGAGTGCTGCTGGAGTATGCCAATCCAGCCATAGTTCTCACAGGCACCGCTGCCGATACCACCTACTACTTTGACGTTGCAAATCCCACCCCCGAGGCATTACTCATCGACAGTGTGAGCCGCACTCTCAAGCTCGAAGGCATCAGGGTGGGTAACAACAATGTTCCAGCAAGCAGTCGTCGCTGGTTACTTCTCACTCATCGCTCACCGGCTATGACCGACATCATCACCTCGCTTCTAGAGCGTAGCGACAACATGTTTACCGAGGCCCTGCTTCGTGCCATTGCTTACAATAGTGGTCGTGAACCCATCGACTCACAGGGAGTAGAGGTCATCGACAGCTTGTTTACCGCTCGTGGCATTGATGCTAGTGGTAAGTTCCAGTATGACGGCAGTGGTCTCGCCCGTAACAACAAAGCCCCCGTTCGCTTCTTTGCCGACATGCTTTGCTACATGGCGGAACGTCGTTTCGGTTCCAAGCAGTTACGTTTAGTAGACCTGATGCCACGCGTGGGAGTCAATGCTCGCATAGGCACCATTATCCCCGAGACCGCTATCAGCACTCACGTGGCAGTAAAGTCGGGGTCAATGCGCGACGTTCAATGCTATGTGGGTTATTATCCAGCCGAGGAGCCACAGTATGCCTGGGCAGTTCTTGTCAACAACTGGCATGGCAGCCGTCCCAATCTCAAGAACATGATTGACCGCCTGCTGATAGGCATTTTTGACCCTGAGCATTAAGATGTCAATGCCATGAGTGAAGTGCATTTTACAGCAATTTGTTTAAAAAAATGCACTTATTGAGTATAAGATATAATTATTTTTTATATGTTTGCATGTTGAAAATACATAAAACTCATGAATAAAGGCATTGAAAATCTGCTCTCGCAAGTTTATGAACTAGAGGGACTATTGCTTGTCATGCAACGTCACAGCGACGATGTGCCCCCAGTGGTAGTTGACCGCTTTAAGCAAAAAGCTCAACAGGTGGCAAGCGAAGCCTCCTGCCTAGAGGTGAACTGTGCTAAGCCTGAAAAAGAAGGCCACATTGTTCCCCCCGCTTGTCCACAGCCCCCGGTGTTTAAAGGTCCTAAACCAGTGGCAGTTGAGCAAACATCGACACCTGCCACCGAGCCAGTAAAACCAGTGGCTGTCGCTAAGGAAGAGCCAGCATCACCCTTGACGCACCAGCCAAGAGACATAGCAAGGGCTTTTAGCATCAACGACCGTTTCTTGTTTCAACGCGAGCTCTTCGCAGGCGATGCCACGAGGCTTGACGAAACGCTGGCATTGATGCAAAAGATGCGCGACATGAACCAGGTGCAACATTTCTTGACCGACGACCTGCAGTGGGACACCAGCAATGATGTTGTTAAAGAATTTATCAGGCTCGTGGGCTTGAGTTTTAAGGAATAACGTTTTACAGTAAGAATCAGGTAGCTATGGCAGGGAAATTATACATGGTTCCCACTCCCGTGGGAAATCTTGAAGACATGACCCCTCGCGCCGTGAAGGTTCTCAACGAAGTGGACCTGATACTCGCCGAGGATACCCGCACCAGCTCAGTGCTAATGAAGCATTGTGGCGTGAGCACTCCCATGCGTAGCCATCACAAGTTTAATGAACACGAGACAGTAACAGCTATTGTAGACCAGCTTCTTGCCGGCGAGACAATAGCCCTTATCACCGATGCCGGCACACCAGGAATTAGCGACCCTGGGTTTATGCTCTCGCGGGCATGCAGAGAAAACGGCATAGCGGTTGAGACCCTGCCAGGAGCCACAGCATTTGTTCCAGCGCTTGTAAACTCAGGGCTGCCGTGTGAACGTTTCACCTTTGAGGGTTTCTTGCCTGTGAAAAAGGGACGTGCCAGCAGGCTGCAGGAACTCGCACAAGAACAGCGCACAATGATATTCTATGAGTCGCCCATGCGACTGGTGAAAACGCTAGAGCAGTTTGTCGAGACCTTTGGTGGCGAACGCTCAGCGTCGGTGTGTCGCGAGATTTCAAAATTGCACGACACCACTCACCATGGCACATTGCAGCAGCTAGTTGACCACTTCAAGACCCAAGCCCCACGTGGCGAGATAGTGATAGTGGTAGAAGGTTGCCCGGCACCAGTTCATGCCAAAATTGACAAATATGCCCAATTCAAGAACAAATACAACAACATGAAATAAAAATAATAACGTTTTGATATGAAACTCATAAACTCATTAATTTTAAGCTTGGCAGCTATAGCAATGATAGCACTACCCGCATGTCGGAACAATGACAACACAAGCGGTAGCGCTAGTGCAAGCGACGAGAACGCGGCACTCAATGATGAGAACACGCTGCTTCGTGACTCGCTTAACATGGCTCGTGACTACATGAATTCTCTCAGTTCGCTAGTCAATGAGGTGAACGATGGCTTGAATGAGATTAAGGAAATGGAACAGATAGTCTCGGCTCCAGGCTTTGGTGATGAGACCACAGCCCGCAAAGAGCAGTTGCGCAACGACATCTTACTCATAAAGAACTCTGTTCAAAATCGCCTTAACCGGCTGGCCGAGCTAGAGGCAAAGCTAACTCGTGCCGAGGCAACCAATAAGTATAATGAGCAAGACAAGCAATCGATGTTGCAGACTATTGCCAACCTCAAGCAACAGCTCACCGACCAGCAACGGATGATAGACACGCTCACTTCTCAACTTGATGCCGCCAACACCAAGATCAAGACTCTGAACCAAAAGGTTGACTCGCTGAATGTGGTTAATACACATGTAAAGAACGAGAATGAAAAGGTTCAACAAGAAAAACAAAAGGCTAAAGAAGAAGCCGTGAGGATAGCAAATGAGATGAACGAGTGCTTCTATGCCATAGGCTCTAAAAAAGAGCTTAAGAACCACAAAATCATTGAGACAGGTTTCTTGCGTAAGACTAAGGTGATGCAGAGCAGCAATATCATGCAATCCTATTTCACCAAGGCCGACAAGCGCACACTCAACGAGATTAACCTGCACAGCAAGAAGGCTAAAGTGCTTACCAACCATGACAAGCAGTCTTATACCATTGACGACGCCGGTGGTGGCATGAAAGTGCTACGCATTCATGACCCAAACCGTTTTTGGCAGTACACTAACTACCTAGTAGTGCAGGTGGATTAAAAAAAGACCATGAATGTTGTCATTGCCATCGACAAGTTTAAGGGGTGCGCTACTTCGTGGCAACTCGCCGAAGCTATAAAGGATTCCATTATAGAAAAGCACCATGATGCAACTGTGACAATAATTCCCATTGCCGATGGCGGTGATGGCACATTAAACGCACTAGAATTTATAGGTGGCAATAGAGTAAAACGCGTGACGGTGAGAGTGAAAGGTCCACTACCCCACTTGCCCAGCGTTGATGCTCAATACCTGCTTGACAAAGAAAAACACGAAGCCTATGTGGAACTAGCCACAGCAAGTGGCTTGGCTCTTGTACCCCATGCCGAACGCGATGTTATGCACGCCAGCACCGCCAGCACTGGAGTGGTACTGGCGCATGCTATTAATCGCGGTGCCAGGCACATCATCCTTGGTCTAGGCGGTAGCGCCACCACCGACTGTGGCATGGGATTGCTGTGGTCGCTGGGCGTGAGATTTCTTGACAGTGATGGAAACAGCCTCGCGCCATGCGGCAAAAACATGATGCGTGTCAAGAGCATTGACACTTCAGGCTTGAGCCGAGCTGTGAAAGACACGCACTTCACCCTTCTGAGCGATGTCGGCAATCCGCTCTACGGCGACAATGGAGCGACATGTGTCTTTGCGCCACAAAAGGGAGCTACCGCTCGGCAAGTTAAGCTATTAGATAATGGGTTAAGAAACATGGCGAGTCTTATGCCCGATGGTGTCGCTCACATGCGAGGAGCAGGCGCGGCAGGAGGTGTGGCGGCAGGCATGCTCGCGTTTTTGAATGCCGAGATAGTTCCTGGAGCTCAAGCGTTGCTTGACATGGCAGGCTTTGACTCATTGCTTGATAATGCGCAACTGGTGATTACAGGAGAAGGACGGTTTGACTCGCAAACTCTAATGGGCAAAGCTCCCTGGGTGGTGATGATAGCATCACAAAGCCATGGTGTGCCGGTAGTGGCATTGTGTGGCAGTGTGGAAGCAGGTTTAGACACCTCACAATTAGGATTTGAGCATATAATAGCCGTCACGCCACCATCCTTGCCCCTTGAAGAGGCAATGGACACAGCAACAGCACTGGAGCTTGTGAAAGAAACAGTGAGAAGGATACTTTAGAAAAGGGATAGTTGTTATTAATGCAGGCTAGTCTGTGCGCTTGAAAGCACTTGTTCGCGAAAGATAGTCTCCTGCTTGAGTCGCTCATAAGCTTTTTTACTTGCCGCCTGATGTGATTCCTTTTTACTATACCCCGAGCCATCGCCAGCATAGATGCCTCCAAGCAAGACAGCCGTCTTGAACACCGGATTACCCTCGGCATCCATCATGGTGTCAATGAGTTCAAACTCAATGGTTACACGATACTTCTGAGTCCACTCAATGAGTCGCGACTTGTAATTCTGCTCGGTCTTTACTAATTCTTTTAGGTTTAGATTATCGGCAATTATCTTCTTCTCAATGAAGTTGCGACACGCTTCGTAACCGCGGTCGAGATAGATGGCTCCAACAAGTGCCTCCACGGCGTTTCCACTGATGTAGGAGTTATGGCTTGAAGAGTGAGACGAAGCACGCACGTGCGACTCCAATCGGAACACCTTGCCAATGCGATTAAGGCTCTCGCGTTGCACAATCTTGGCACGAGTGCGTGTGAGAAATCCCTCGTGCTTGGTGGGATAGATGCGGTAAAGATAAGCCCCCACTACGGCATCGAGAATGGCGTCGCCCAGAAATTCCAGGCGCTCATTGTTAGCCCATCGTCCGTCCTGAGTTTTCACTGGCATAGAGCGATGAACGAGAGCCAGTTTGTAGTACTCAATGTGCAGCGGGTAAAATCCTGTTATGCTATGAATAAAAACATAAAGTTCCTTTTCCTTAGAGAAAAGGAACTTTATAGCTGATATGATTCGGTTAAACAACAGGACTAGTGGAGTTTTAGTTCAATGCAGGCTCTTGCAACGCGCCTTGAGCTAGATGCTCCACATTGGTGCTAAAGACTAGTCGTTAGCTTAATGCCTGCAATAGAAATGTTTAACTTCTTAATACTTCTTGACGATGATGCTGGCATTGTGTCCACCAAACCCAAAGGTATTAGACAATGCCACTTTCACCTCGCGGCGTTGAGCCTTGTTGAAAGTGAAATTGAGATTGTAGTCAATCTCCTCATCGTTGTCACCCTCCTCGTGGTTGATGGTGGGAGGAACAATGCCTTCCTGGCAAGCCTTGATGCAGAACAGAGCCTCAAGAGCACCAGTAGCACCCAGCATGTGACCAGTCATCGACTTGGTAGAGCTGATGTTCAACTCATAGGCATGCTTGCCAAACACGTCGAGGATAGCCTGAGCTTCGCTCTTGTCGCCAACGGGAGTGGATGTGCCGTGAACATTGACATAGTCAACATCCTCGGGCTTGATACCAGCATCCTCAAGCGCGCGCTCCATCACTAATGTAGCGCCCAGTCCCTCGGGATGGCTAGCTGTGATGTGATAAGCATCGGCACTCATGCCACCACCTATCACCTCGCCGTAGATTTTAGCACCACGAGCCAGTGCATGCTCCAGCTCCTCAAAAATCAGCGTCACGCCACCCTCGCCCATCACGAAGCCATCGCGCGAAGCGCTAAATGGACGCGAAGCAGTAGCAGGGCTGTCGTTGCGAGTAGAGATAGCCTTCATGGCATTGAAGCCACCCACACCAGCTGGGAAGATCGCAGCTTCCGAGCCACCAGTAACGATGGCTGTAGCTTTGCCCATGCGAATGTAGTTGAAAGCATCAATCAGCGCATTGGTCGACGTAGCGCAAGCCGATACCACACCATAGTTAGGACCACGTAGTCCCCACTTGATAGAGATGTGACCAGCAGCGATGTCGGCAATCATCATGGGAATAAAGAATGGGTTGTACTTGGGACCCTTCTCCTCATTCTTGGCATAGTAGCCAGCCTCGTTTTCAAAGGTGTGCAAGCCACCGATTCCCGAGCCATAAATAACACCTATCTCGTTGCGATCCACGTTCTCTCCCTCAAGGAGTTTAGAGTCGTTGAGTGCCTGAGTGGCGCTTGCCATAGCATAATGGCAATAGAGGTCCATGCGACGCGCGTCGCGACGGTCCAGATAGTCCTCAACGTTAAAGTCCTTGACCTCACAAGCGAACTGGGTCTTGAACAATGATGCGTCAAAATGAGTAATAGGTCCCGCCCCGCTCACTCCATTGATGGCGTTGTTCCAAGTGGTATCAACGTCATTACCAAGAGGAGTGATGGCACCAAGACCTGTTACCACTACTCTCTTTAATTCCATACTAATTAAAAAGGAGATGTATTAAAAACAAAAAGATGTTTTCGGATTTTCTTATTCAGCAGCTTTTGCAGCCTCGATGAAACTTACAGCGTCACCAACGGTCTGGATCTTCTCAGTCTCAGCATCGGGGATAGTGATGTCAAATTCCTTCTCAAGCTCCATGATCAACTCAACAGTGTCAAGGCTGTCGGCACCAAGATCCTGAGCAAAAGTTGCTTCTGGAGTGATTTGTGATTCACTTACACCCAATTTGTCAACGATAATCGCTGCTACTCTTTCTTGAATTTCAGACATAATACTATGAATTTTAAATTGTTAAATAAATTATGTTCGTTTTTTGCGGTGCAAAGTAAGTAATTATTTATCAAATAGAAAAACAAAAATCAAAGATTTTACTAACAACAGGGCTGTTTTTGTGCAAAAATTACTTAACGAGGCTTAGCTCTCGCCATAAAAAAAAGAGAGTTTTAATAGTTGGTGTAAAACTTATAACAATCTCATAATTAAAATCCTAAGCTCGAGCCACCAGATATTTGCTTTGAAAAAATGTGAACTTGTATACCTTATAAGTAAAAACTATTTCGTAACTTTGCATTTTAGTAGTGATAAATGTCACTATTTTAATGATATTATGGACCAAAAGAAGAACGTGTTTGTCAGGAGCGCCGAGCTTGGAGTGCCATTTGGTATCATGCTCACGGTTGCATCGATGTCGATGATATATGGCGACAAGGTGCCACTGGTCTCGTTGCTGGCAATGATAGTGGCAATCGTCGCCCCGGTGGTGCTCTACCTGTTTCAACGCCAGTACTATGTGCGCAGCAATGGTTTCGCGCCCTATAGCGAGTTGTGGACCCTGGGCATATTTACCACCATAGGTGGCGCGCTTATCTGTGGCCTTATCAGCTATGGTGTCATCATCTACTTCCGCCCCGATTTCCTGTATGAGCAAGCGCAGATGATAGTCGACACCTACAAGCACATGCCTCAAGCACAGGCACGCGAGTTTGTGAGCACCTTCGACAAGATGATAAAGAACGACATGCTACCCAACCCATTTGACTATTGCGTGCAGATGTTCTGGCTCACATCCAGCTTGGGATGTGTGGGTGGCGCGGTCACAGCGTTTATCGCCAGCAAGACCAAGATAAAAGATGGTGTCGATAAAAATCAAACTAAAGTTCAAGATTTAAGCTAAATAGAAAAAAAACACGAATTATGGACATTTCGGTTGTAGTACCACTATTTAACGAAGCTGAGTCGCTGCCTGAGCTAGCAGCCTGGATTGAAAAGGTGATGACTGAAAACAGCTTTACCTACGAGGTGCTGATGATTAACGACGGTAGCACCGACAACTCTTGGGAAGTGATAAAAAAACTCAGTGCCGACAATCCCTGCATCAAGGGAGTGTGCTTCCGCCGCAACTATGGTAAGTCGCCAGCGCTCTACACAGGTTTTGAACGAGTGCAGGGCGATGTGGTAATCACTATGGACGCCGACCTTCAGGACTCTCCCGACGAAATCCCCGAGCTATATCGCATGATAAAGGACGAAGGCTATGACCTGGTGAGTGGCTGGAAGCAAAAACGCTACGACCCATTGTCGAAGACGTTACCCACCAAGCTCTTTAACGCCACCGCCCGCAAGGTGAGCGGCATCAAGAACCTGCATGACTTCAACTGCGGGCTCAAGGCTTATCGCAACGACGTGGTGAAGCACATTGAGGTGTATGGCGACATGCATCGCTACATTCCTTACCTTGCCAAGAATGCGGGGTTCGACAAGATTGGAGAGAAAGTAGTTCATCACCAGGCACGCAAATATGGCAAGTCGAAGTTCGGTCTCGACCGTTTTGTAAATGGCTATCTCGACCTGATGACGTTGTGGTTCCAGTCGAAGTTTGGTGTTAAGCCCATGCATTTCTTCGGTTTGCTGGGTAGCTTAATGTTCTTCATTGGCTTGATTGCTGTGATTGCGGTGGGTGCGATAAAGCTCTACAACATGCATGCCGGCAATCACTATATCCTAGTCACCGACTCCCCCTATTTTTATCTCGCGCTCACCTGCATGATACTAGGCACACAGCTCTTCCTCACGGGTTTCTTGGGTGAGCTGATAGCTCGCAACTCGGCAGGTCGCAACCACTACGAGATTTCGGAAGAAATAAAGTAAAAAAAGGCTCGCATGTCAGTTTTCTCAAGACATAATCTCCTCATTGCTGTGATGGCACTACTTGGCATCACCATGGTTTCGTGCAACAATGATAATTGCTCAGGCAATAGCAACGCCATTCCGCTGGCTGCATTCTATGAGGGTCAAAGCAACGTCAGCGTGCCTAATCTCACTGTCTATGGCATAGGAGCCCCCAACGACAGTTGCATCATTAGCGAGACCAGTGCTACCCAGGTTTACTTGCCACTGCGCCTTGAGGTCACCTCATGCCAGTATGTTCTCGACTACAATGTGGAAGGCATCGAAAATGACACCATCAGCCTGAAATATGATGCGGTACCCTATTTTGAGTCGCACGAGTGTGGCGCGATGTACAATTTTAACATAACCTCGTTTGCTTATACCAAAAATGTTATCGACTCGATTGCCATTCCTAATTCAAAGATTACCAATGCCGACATGGTGTCGATAAAAATCTACATGCAATGAGAGGTAAGGGTTTTATAATATTAAAGGTGTGCCTGGTGACCTTGATGATGATGGTGACCATGGCAACAATGGCACAGGAGCCTCAAGAGCCCCAGCGCAAGGTAACACCCGTCAAGCCATCGACCAACAAGGTAATGACCCCGCCAAAGGGCACCGACGAGAAGATCATAGAGCAATATCTAAGTGGTGACACCGCTCAAGCACGAGCCCAGGAGCGCAAAGACTCACTGGCGAAAATATATCCACATTATCCCACCCTCACCGAGTTGCAGCTAGGAGTCAACTTTGGCGACGCACTTTTAATGGCTTTTGGGCAAAAGTACTCATCGTTTGACGTGAGTGCAACGCTCAACATGTGGAATCGCTTTCAGCCCGTGCTTGTGCTTGGCTTGGGAAGAGCCAAGGACTCCCCCGATGACATGAATTTCACCTACACTGGTAAGCTCTCACCCTATTTTAAAGTGGGAGCCAATTTTAATTTTCTTTTCAAGAAAGAGCCACGCTATCAGGTCTATGCTGGCGTGAGGCTAGGTTTTAGCACATTTAAGTATGATATAACCGATGTTGTCATAAACAATGGTTACTGGGGCGAAAACAACCACACCTACGACCTGCGAGGCTTGAGTGGCAATGCGCTGTGGGGTGAGTTCCTTCTAGGCTTGAAAGTAAATATCGCCGGTAATTGGTCGCTGGGCTGGGAAGCAAAGTACCACGGACTATTTAAATACAAGAAAAGCGACAATGGCAAGCCATGGTATATCCCTGGCTACGGCTCTCGCAATAGCAAGTGGGCTTTTGGGCTTTCGGTTTACTACACCCTCCCGCTGAGCCGCGACCGCTGGCCCGTTGTTGAAAAGAATGCCCCCTCTAAAAAGTAACAAATAACATTACTGCCTTAATAGAGCCATGATAAATATCCCCAACTTCAATGAGATAAACCACGTCGTGGCCTACTTGCGTCGTGTCCCCTACGACAGTGCACCCAAACTGATGTATGATGGTAACAGCCTGTATGAAGGGTGCATCGACAGCAGTGCCGAGGGCTTTGACGGCAGCTATGATAGTAAGGTATATAAACATTTCCTTGATACTGGCAAGTTGACTAACTGTGTCGAGGAGTCGCAGGCGACTGCAGCAGTCCTTCAGCCGAAGGCTGACCTCTGAGTAACCTGGGGTACTGATTGCGCAAGGAGCCACAGGCGACTGCAGCAATCGGCACCCCAGGATAGGCTATCTCCCCCCTCCTCGTCGCTGGAGGCGACCCCTTGCGCCGAGATTTGCTGTTCTCACCATTTATTATTACCTTTGCGCTATGAGTTACACCAATCTTGTCTACCACATTGTGCTTCGCACTCATCGTAGCATCCCCTGCATTAGTGAGGAACACGAGCGAGAGCTATATGCCTACATTTTAGGATATGTAAACAATCACAATGGCAAGCTTTATCGCATCGGCGGCATGCCCGACCACGTTCATCTGCTGGTCTCTATACCGCCAAATGTCGCTGTGTCGGAGTTTGTTAGAGGCTTAAAGTTCGCTGCTAGCTCATGGCTTAAGCAAAATGCGTCGTTTCCCATGTTTGACGGCTGGGGTAGTGGATATGCAGCTTTTACCTACTCAAGAGACGAAATTGCAACAGTGAAGCAATACATCATGAACCAGAAGGAGCATCACAAAGTGATGACGTTTGCTGAGGAATACCGTAAATTTATAATAGATAATGGTGCAGATATCGATGAAAAATACTTCCTCGTAGACTGAGGGGGTCGCCTCCAGCGACAAGTAGCGGGGAGGTCTCTATCCGTGGGTGCCGACCATCCTCTCTCGCTTCGCTCGCTCGTACTGCCGGTACCCACGGTTACTCAAAGGTCAGCCTTACGGCTGAGACTGTCGCAACGATAAGAAACGCGGCAGGGCTCTCTCCGATAATGCCAAAGAGGTTAGCCTAGCGACTGTCGTAGTTACAATGGACGTGGCAGGTCTCTCTCTGAGGAAACCGATTGTGTCGAGTAGCCATAGGCGACTGCAGCAATCCTTCAGCCGATAGGTTGAGGCTACTGCAGGCTGGCAAGGGCTTGCTCGTATTCTAGCACTAGTCGTTGCATAACCGTGGCAACAGGCTCGATGTCGTTGCCTTTCAAGAGCGATGCCACTTGCCCTATCTCGAGCTCACCATTTTCGATGTCGCCGTCGAAGATGCCCACTTTAGTTTTCCCAATACCTATTATATCAAGCAACTCCTCAGGGCTAGCGCCACGATTTTCGGCTTCCTCAATGGCGTTGTAGAAACCACCCTTAACGAGCCTTGTGGGCGATAGTTTGCGCAACAACAACTTAGTATCCCCCTCGTTGAGGTCGAGACAGCGACGCTTGAAAGCCTCGTGGGCTCCACTCTCCTGGGTGAGTGCAAATAGTGTGCCTATCTGCACACCCTCGGCACCTAGCGCACGAACAGCAAGCATCGCCTCGCCACTGGCAATGCCACCGGCTGCAATCAACGGAAGCGACGTTGCCTTGCGCGCCGCCGGTATCAAGCACATGGTGGTAGTTTCTTCCTTTCCATTATGTCCGCCTGCCTCAAATCCCTCGGCAACCACAGCGTCGACCCCAGTTTCTTCACACTTGCGCGCAAAAGTAGAGGACGCCACTACATGAGCCACCTTAATGCCACGTTCATGAAGCCACGAAGTCCACTTCTTAGGGCTCCCGGCACTAGTGAACACAACCGGCACTTTCTCTTGCGCTATTACCTCCATGAGCTCAGCGCTATTAGGCTTCATCAGTGGCACATTCACCCCAAACGGCAGTCCACGAGTAGCCTCTTTGCACTGAACAATGTGTTCTTGCAGCACCTCGGCGGTCATCGATCCGGCCCCAATCAATCCTAGTCCTCCAGCATTGCTCACTGCCGAAGCCAGTTTCCAACCACTACACCACACCATGCCACCAGCAATGATGGGATATTCAATTCCAAAGAGTTCGGTTATCCTTGTCTTCATTATAAATTAATGTGTTTCGTTGTTAATTCTATTTTTTCACGCATCAAAGATAATCACTTTTTGCGAGAAACACAATCCTATTATCACCTATTTTGAGAGCCTTTTTCTTTAGCGCCAGAGTGTAATGAGAACAAAAAATGCACTTTTTCCCGCGTTTTTTCTTCTTTTATATTTAGTGGGCTTAGTTTTGGCACACCAGTGCTTTACCTTTGCGGTGTCAATTAATCAATAGACTTAAAAAAAAACACAATCAAGGAGGACAAAATTATGAAAAAGACTGCAACTACACTAATGATAGGCGACCAGATTTTCGCGACCCTCATGCTTGGAGGGAAAACCCTTGTGAGCGTGTGCAAGAGCAATTTTGCCACCATCGACGAAGTGGTTAAATTTATCACAAGTGCCGCAGGAAGATTCATGGGGCTTGCTCAGCTCAGCATACGCAACAAGACTCAAGGGTGGACAATGAACATTGCCTTAACCACAACTGCCGCGCCAATGCGCCACAGCGCGCCACAATCGCCAGCGGCCTACCGCCAGGCATCACTATTTTAACGTGAGTTCGATGAAAATAAATAGCTGTATATCAGGCTGTTCCTCTAAGATAGAGGAGCTGTCGCGGAGCGACTGAGGAGTATGATAACTATCAAATGAGGGGACATACTCCCCCCGACCCCCTCTAACTTAGAGGGGGAGTTGCTAACGCAATGATTTTCAAATGATAAATTCGTCGAACTCACGTTATTTTAGATATATACCCCACACTTTTTTATAAAACAATTCAAGACATCAAGCCTTTAATATAATACCTGAAAAACAAGTCTTTACTAATCTCGTTTTAAACTTTTTTGTTTGACTTCAGTTTGCAGGAAATCCCCCATGCGACATGGCGGATTTCCTTTCCTTGTCTTAAACGTGAAGTTTCTTTTTCAAACTTTCAGCCCTGCCAAGCGGCAGATGCAATAGGCTTTGACTTAGGTTGCGGTGAAGCCCTGCGACAGCAAAGCGAAAACGTACCAAAGCTATTTGCCCGATAAATCTTCCCACCCGGTGGGAAGTTTCAAATCAATGTTGATGATGTCTTGCTGCATAAAAAAAGAGGGTGTGTCAAAATGTGATAAAAGACGCAGCTCCCCCTCTAAGATAGAGGGGGCAGGGGGAGTATGAAAGCCTTAACGTCTATTTACAATATTGATTATACCTCCTCTATCTTAGAGGAGGAGTTTTCATTAGATTTCGCATTTTTACACACCCTCCTCTATGCGTAAAAGACACTGTTTTTGCTTTATCTTACAATCATGTTGAGCATCGCTCGAACTCGTTCACGTTCGGCAATGCTCATGCAAGCATGGCATTGCTCTCACTTAATCACTCGTTTGCGTCCGTCCTCGATGACGATGCCCTTGTAGTCGCGGCTCACGGGCTGTCCCATGAGGTTGTAACGCTGGCCGCTCTTGAGCCGCGCTGCGTCAAGGTCGATAAGACCGGTGACGGTGGTTTCCTTGAAGGTGGCGCTCACGGTCACGGGAGCCGCCGGCATCTGGAAGGTGTAAGTGCCATTCTCACCAGGAGTGAGCTCCAATGAACCGCCGCGCAGACGCAACACAGGTGCGCCGCTCGGCTCGCCGTCAACGGTGGTCACGGTTAGCGTTTCCAACTCGTAGCCGTCGTCGGGGGTCACGGTCAGCGTCACGGTCTCACCCTCGGCGGCTTCAGTCTTGTCGCAAGTCACCGAGCCATTCTCAAACGATTCGGGCAGCGTAATAGCAAATGGCTGATATTCTACGATGGGCATCATCTGGGGTGTGTCGGTGCCCGGCGGCAGGGCGAGGAACGCCTCGTTCTGCGGCATCATGTCGCCCAAGTAGCGGTAGTAGCCCACACCGTAGTTGTTGCCCAGCAAGTAGAAGGTATGGTCCGGGTAGTTTACAGCTGTCCAGTTGGGGATGTATCTGGGGGCGTTCTCGGCGTGCAGCTCGTTAGCCAGCGTGTCGCTGCTTGTATCGGTGGTGCGGTTCAGTTGCACGAAATTGTTGCTCTTGCCCGTCTTCAGCACCACCGCCGTTCCAGCATTCACTATCTTGTCTTTCACCTCGGTCAACACCACCTTACCGTCTGCCACCGTGGCTTTATAGACCTTAGCCGCGCCCTGCGCCTTGAAATTGGCGTAGTCGTTGTAGAACGTCGTCCAACTCGCGTCGTCCCAGTTATTAGTCCTTGGCTCCAATACCAGCGTCGTTGCGTCGGGAAAGGCTTGCGCTCCCATCGTCGGATTACCGCTGATGGTAACTGAGATCAGGGCGTCACAATAGTTGAATGCATTATTCCCGATGCTCGTCAAGCTGCTCGGGAGGGTGATGCTTGTCAGGGCGTCACAATTGTAGAATGCATTCGTCCCGATGCTCGTCAGGCCAGACGGGAATGTGACGCTCGTCAAGTTGTAGCAACCACTGAAGGCTTCATTCCCAATGCTCGTCAGGCCAGATGGGAATGTGACGCTCGTCAAGTGGTAGCAACCACTGAAGGCTTCATTTCCAATGCTCGTTACATTGGGCATCTTGAGGGTCTCAAGTTTGGTCCAGGTGAATGCTCCGTCAGCGATGCTCGTGACGGAGGCAGGTAGTTCATCTTCCTTTATCTTTATGCCACTGTTGTCCACGATATGGACATTCTTTAAAAAAAAGCACTGATTGGCCGACGGTATCGTGCTGGCGTCATAGTCTTGGCTGAAGTATATCGTTTCGAGCTTGATGAAATCCGAGAAGTTCATGCCGGTTATTCCTACCACTGCTGCGCCGTCGATGATGGCGGGGAAGGCTAATATGTCGCTTTTCTTTAAGACCGAAGAAGTGAATCCCCTGACGTAGCATTGAGAGCCGTCGCTGCTCTTCTGGATATCCCAACCTGGCGCAGCGTTGGATTCGCAGTGCATATAGATGTAGTCCCCACCGGCACCATCGTTCAGGTCGTAGCCCGTGGCTGTACTAAAGGTGCTTATGCCACCGCTCTGCGTCGCGTTGAAGGTGATTTGGCTGACTGCTTCCATATTTTCCATCATTTCCGTGGTGTAGTAGAGGTGGATGTCGTTACCGCCGGCATTGCTGTTCAGGTCGCCCTTCTTCTCTTTGAAGTGGTCGCCGCCGTCATAGGGTACTAACTTATAGCGATGGCCGTAGGCGTCACGGGTGTCGGGGGCAGTGCCAGAGGCATTGCTTAAAAGGAAGTCGGTGACGAAGGTGTGGTTGGGCGATGCCGTACTTCCCTCTTTGTAGAGCAGATAGATGTAGTCGCTCGACGAGCCGCAGCCCGCGTTCAGGTCCTGGTCTATGACCGTCCAGCCTTGATCCATGTAGGTATCCTTAAGCTCGTCGGTCTCGGATTTGGTGCCTCCTATGAGCATCACCTCGGCGATGTACTTCGTCTCGGCCCACATCGAGAGGCTGGCGAGCACAGCCACAAGTAAGAGTATAAACTTTTTCATAAGCGGTAAGTTTTAAGAGTTAATAAATTAGGTTATATATAGCAAAGCGGCACACTCAAGCCGAAGCATGAATGTGCCGTATGAGGTTGTTTATAAGAAATCTATCCTACAAAATGGGGGGGGGCAATATCGCACCTTTCAGCACAGGTGTTTCTTTAATCGGTCGTGCCATAATTTTATCCTCCGTTAGTATATACTACTTTACAAAGTTAAACATTCTTTTTGAGATAGTTGCAATATTTGAGCCAAAAATTGAAAGAAAAATGAGTTTTTTTTGCCGAATATGGTAGGCGTTTCGGGGAGCCGCCGAAGTCTCTAAACTCTAACCGATCAACGATAAACTCAGAGAATCAGGAAAAAATAGTCGGAGGCTTTTTTCTTATTCTCAAATATAGGAGTGGTCCAAATAACTTGTAGGTGGCGGATTGCCGGAACTCCGGGAACCTGGCATCGTGCTTTCGTATGAAATCCACGATGACGCGTAGCGACGGTACGTTCAGGGCGTTGCCCTGCTGCTACTAGTGGCGGTCGGTGATATCCTTGGCCTTGACATCGTTATTGCCGGTGATGGTTGCGACGATATATTCTGAGCGTGTTCCAATGCGATATTTGCCACCCCATATTCCCAGACCTGAGCTCACATAGTAGCGAGTGTCGCCCTTTTGCAAGAATCCCCACGCGTCCTCATACATGCCATGCACCACCAGGCTGATGGGCCACACCTGCCCCTCGTGAGTGTGCCCGCTCAACTGGAAGTCCACTCCATTTTTCTTGCTCTCGTCAAGATTATAAGGCTGATGGTCGAGCAGAATGATAAACTTATTGCGGTCGGCACCGGCGAGTAGTTGCTCAGTAGTCTTGCGATTGCGATTAGAACGGTCGTCACGCCCCACAATCAGCAGGTCACCCATGGTGAGCGTGGAGTCGCGCAAAAGCGTTATGCCTGCTCGTTGGTAAAAGTCGAGCGCCTTGTCGATGCCTGTAATATACTCATGATTTCCCAAGCAAGCCACCACCGGCGCCTTGAGCTGGTGGAAATCGGCTGCCATGTCGTCATCGTTGAGAGGTCGCACATAGCCGTCGATAATGTCGCCCGCCACGAGAATCAAGTCGGGGTTCTCGGCATTAATCATCTTCACCCATCGCTGCCACTCCGCCTTGCGATTGTGATAGCCCAAGTGCAAATCGCTCAGCATGACCACCTTCACAGGTTTTGAAAGTTGCTTAGCAGTGGGCACCTCAAGTGGCTGTCGCACCTTGTTGTTATAGTGAATGTTGCCATAGATTAGCAGTCCAGCCACCATGGTGGTTATGGCTCCAGCGGTAAAGGCATTGTTGTGCAACCACTCCTTGGGCACCAGGTGCACAAGCCTTCCCAAGTCGAGAACAATGAAGATAATGAGCAAGTAGAGAAAAGCTATGAGCCATGAAGTGCTGATGTCGTAGCTTATTGAAGCCAGCGATAGCGGCATTCGGTCAAAAGCCCCAAAGAGCCCAATGAACATCATCGCCAGCGCCGCTGTCATGAGCAACACCACAATCCACTTACCCCATGCCGGCATGGGCAGCACTTGATACACATGCCACAGCACATAGACATGAGCCAGCACAGGCAGTAGCATGAAAAATATAAAACCCAGTTTCATTTAATCTCAATCTTAAAAACGCAGAAATGCGATGCAAAATTAGTATTTTTAATTTTTATTCACGTCAAGAGCCATGATTTTTCGGTAGAAAGTATTATTTTTGTCAAAATTTTTTATTCAAATACTCATCATGAACAAACTTTTCATTTTAGCAATAATTTCGATTATGGCAAGTTTTACAATTAATGCCGAGGTGCTGCCAACACCCAATACCACCGGTGGCAAGCCCTTGATGCAAGTGATGAACGAGCGCAAGTCGAGCCGCGACTATCAACCAGGACAAGCCATCTCCAAGCAAGACTTAAGCAACATGCTGTGGGCGGCATGGGGCGTGACTCACGATGGCAAGCACACCATTGCCACTGCCATGAACCGCCAGGAGCTGATACTCTATGTAGTAACCCCTACCGAGGTGAGTCGCTACAATCCCGAGGCTAACACCTTGACAACGGTCAACACCGGCGACTTTCGCAAGTACAGCACCATGCAAGACTTCGCCACAATAGCACCCATCAATATTGTGCTTGTGGTAGACACCAGCAAGCAAGAACGTGGCGAGTTCCAGGGCTACACCGCTGGCGCCGCCTCGCAAAACATATATCTCTACTGCGCCCAAGCCGGGCTCAAGAGTGTGGTTCGCGCAGGTTTTGACCGCGAGAATTTACCCAAGGCCTTAAAGCTCAGCGCCAACGAGCGCATCCTCTTTGTCCAGACAGTGGGCAAATAATGAAGCCAGCACATTGAAAATGATGTCAAAAAAACGTTTGCTCCTTATAGCGCTAGCAATAGCGGTGCTTGTCTCGTGCCTGCCCTCTTGCAAGAAAGGAAAGACTTATCGCGACTACTTCGACAAGAGCCAGCTCGAGTGCATCGCCAAGCTTGGCAAGCGCCCGCAGCTGGAAGACAAGCACCTCGACAGCGACACCGCATGGCTCGACGATGATGGTTTTCATCGCCTAGCGGTAGATCCGCTACCAGGCTCCTATAAAGAACTGTTTCAAGACTATAACGACGTGCAAATTCCTCACGCCACCCGCAATGGCATTGAGCCCATCAAGAATTTCCACGACGCTTACCGCCTGAGGCAACCCATCGTGAAAATCGCCACTTGCGAGGCCTACTATCTCGACTCGCTCACCCACTCCATGCCCTACCTAGTGCCCAAGGCGGCATTGCTGCTAGAGGAAATAGGGTGCGCCTTTTCCGACTCGGTAAAAGCCCATGGCGGCAGTGCTTACCGCATTGTGGTCACCAGTTGCACCCGCTCGGACTTTACCATTCAAAAGCTATTGAAGGTGAACCGCAACGCGTCGGCTCGCTCATGCCACATGTTTGGCACCACCTTCGACCTGAGCTGGACCCACTTTGAGCCTTACAACAACGATTACCTCATCAATCGCGAGGACTTAAAGGCCATACTGGGCCATGTGCTACTCGACTTCCAGCAAAAGAATCGCTGCACCGTGCTCCACGAGCGAGGGCAGTGTTGCTTCCACATCACAGTAATATAAAGTTAAATAACTTATTTTCACCATCATAAATCATTTAAAAACAAACAATGACCGAACAAAACGCTATTGCCAACTATTACAAGTACACTGGCAAGAAGACATTTAACTTCACCACCGCTCTCGTCGACATGGACGGAGTGCTTTTCGACTCAATGAAAAATCACACCCGCGCATGGGTGAAACTAATGAAAAAGAACGGCATCAAGTGCACACGCGATGAGTTCTACATGTATGAGGGAATGACTGGCCGCGACATCATCAAGATGAAATTTAAAGATGGCGCAGGCAAGAACATCACCGACGACGAGGCTCAAGCCCTCTACAAGGTGAAGACTCGCTATTTCACCGAGCTTGGCGACGTGGAGATGATTGACGGCACACTGAGCTTGCTAAAAGCCCTCAAGGCAGCCGGTATCAAGTGCGTACTGGTTACCGGCTCGGGCACTCAATCTATGCTTGACCGTGTAGATGCCGACTATGAGGGCATCTTTGATGAGCAACGCGTCACCGCTGCCGACGTCAAGCGTGGCAAGCCCAATCCTGAACCCTATCTCAAGGCTATGGCAAAGGTAAACGCCCAGCCCAACGAGTGCATTGTGCTTGAGAACGCTCCGCTAGGCGTTCAAGCAGGTCACACAGCAGGCTGCTTCACCGTGGGAGTGACCACAGGTCCCATAGCCGAGAAAGACATGTACAAAGCCGGAGCCGACATCGTCTATCCCAGCATGGCAGCTATGGAAGAAGCATTACCGGCACTGATTGAGGCTCTAAAAACACAAAAATGACACAACGACTGCATTATAGTAACGACGTAAACACCACCCTCAATTTCCTGATTGAGGGTGGCAATTATAATGCAGTTATAGTGCTTGTCGACACCAACACCCGGCGGCTGGTGTTGCCACAGTTGTCATGCCTGGACAATGCCAGCGTGATAGAAATTCCCTGTGGTGACGAGAACAAGACACTCACGAGCCTCACTCACGTGTGGCAAGAGTTGCAGCAATGTGGCGCAACACGCCACTCATTGCTTATAAACCTGGGTGGTGGCATGGTCACCGACCTGGGTGGACTTGCCGCCGCCACCTTCAAGCGTGGCATCCCTTTTATCAATGTCCCCACCACCCTTCTCGCTGCTGTTGATGCTGCCGTGGGTGGCAAGACGGGCATCAACTATGGCGGTCTCAAGAATGAGATTGGGGTGTATGCCCCCGCACGTCATGTGATTGTGAGCACCTGTTTCTTTTCCTCCTTGCCATTACAGGAGGTAAAGTCGGGGTTTGCCGAGATGCTCAAGCATGCCATGCTCTCGTCGCAAGAAGACTTCGCCCGATTGCTCAATTTCAGTTTTGACAGCATCGATCAAGATAAATTATTGGAGCTACTGCGCTCCTCAGTAAAAGTAAAGGAAAGGTTTGTAAACGATGATCCCACCGAACAAGGCTTGCGCAAAGCGCTCAACCTGGGGCACACCGTGGGGCACGCTTTCGAGAGCATGGCAATCGAGCGCCACCAGCCAGTGCCACACGGCTATGCTGTGGCATGGGGCCTAGTGGTGGAGACTGTACTATCGCACATGCTACTGGAGTTTCCCAGTAGCCAGCTTTATAGCTTGGCGAGTTTTGTAAAAGACAATTACGGCGCTTATCACTTCACTTGCGACAACTATCCCCATTTGCTCGACCTCATGCGCCACGACAAGAAAAGCCTTGCCGGCGAGATAAACTGCACCTTGCTCAAAGCATGTGGCAAGCCAGTGGTAGATAACAACATCAGCAGCGACAACCTCACCGCCGCCCTCGACATCTACCGCGACCTGATGGGAATGTGATAGCCTTGCTCAATCAAAATGCGACGACAGGTGTACTGAGGGCTGTAAACCACAAATTACGCGAATTATCAAGATAGCGCTGGGTCTTGATTAATAAACAACAAATTAAACAGATTAAACAGATTTTAGCTAGTGAGAAACTACGGATTATTCTGATTAATCTGAGATGTAGGGGGAATTTTAGCGCGAAGCGCCACTAGAATTTTAGAGGCTGTTGCAAAACATTAAATATAATGATAATTACAATTTATGCATAGCAATGTGGCCTACTAAAGTTCCTCTTCGAGGCACAAGCATAAGTCGCTGTCAGTCACCAAGCTGCGAACCCCGTTGGGGTTCTTGCATGGTGTTACTATTGAAGCGGCTCTTCGAGCCTTTTTGACCTCTTCGAGGTTATGACCTAGAGTTTTGCAACAGCCTCTTTAATTTCCATGTGCAGCATGGCGCATAACGCCCCACTAGCTAAGTGATAAATTAAAATTGTTTGTAATTGTTTGTAATTGTTTGAAAAAACCATTGCTACAGAAAAGTGGCGTGCTTCGCACTTAAAATTGAGGGAGGTTCGCTGTTCGCACACCGTGCCGGTGGCACGACTTATGCTGCTCACTCCCTCGAGCTTAAGGTTAAAATAAAATTAGCTATTGTAGAAAGATAAAAATTTTTATATTAATTTTTAATGAATTTTAAGCGAAGCGCCCATTACTACTGAAAAAAGGGGGGGGCATGCGCAGCATGGCACAAGCCCCCTCTTAGGGAATAATATAATTGTTTGTAATTGTTAGTAATTGTCTGATAAAATATTACACTAGCAATTGTCTTAAAAAAAACACAACTTATGACTAATAACAGCCCCAAGCTGCAACAGATACCGAATTTTGATAAACCCCGATGATTTACAACAAGTTATTTAGAATGGAACCCGTGTGGCAAATATAGACGAACAAAAAAAGTTATCAACCAACCAAAAATATATTATCACAAAATTTGCTTTATTAAAAACAAATTTCTATATTTGCGCAAATATTAATACGAATTGCTAATTGCAAATAAATACTTACAATATTGACTTACCGTGTGTTTTAACTTATATTATTAACCAAAACCGTGTATTTATGAACAAGAAGATTTTTTACTCTTTAGTTCTGATGGTAATGGCGGCATTCATGCCTGCTGTTGCCCAAGAGACATTGACGGTGTATGAGGGACAAGGTCAAAGCAACGTTGTTCCCGCATACATTTTCTATTGGGACGACTTCACCAGAAGTCAAGTTGTATTCCCCGCTGAGCAACTGAATGCAATGAATGGCGGACAGATCACTGCTCTGACATTCTACACCGACCAGACTGCTGAGTACGTAACGGCAAGCACTGCCGACGTGTACCTGATGGAGGTAGACTACACCACAATGACAGCCTTTGAGCCCAAGGGCGATGTTCTCTACAGTGGCACATTCACCGTAAATGCCGATGGCACTATCACTCTAGAGCTTGCTACTCCTTATCAATATGGCGGTGGCAACCTGCTCCTAGGCATTGAGAACACTACCGACGCCGGCTACAAGAACGTTAAGTTCTACGGCCAGACCGGTAATACCGGTGCTTCGTTTGCCGGTTACAACTCAGGCAGCACCGATGCTGTAACAGGTAGCGCTCGCGACTTCATTCCAAAGACCACTTTCACCTACACTCCAGGTGGTGGCGTGATTGTTCCAAAACCAACCGCACTGACCATTGCTGACGTTACTACCAACAGTGCCAACATTAGCTGGACTGCCGGTGGCGAGGAGACTTCTTGGAACTTCGAGTACAAGAAGAAAGCCGATGAGGAGTGGACTTCGCAAGTTGTTACCACCCCAAGTGTAGCTCTCGACGCATTGACCAATGGTTGCGAGTACAACGTTCGCGTTAACGCCATCGCCGGTGAGAACACCAGCGTTTGGGTTACCGGCAACTTTGTAACTCCCACTTGCGAGGATGCCGACAAGGGCGAGATTAGCTATGAGCTCACCGACTCCTATGGCGACGGCTGGAACGGCAACGCTCTTGAGTTCTACAACAGCAACGGCGTGCTTGAGGCTACCGTTACTATTACCACCGGTGGCAAGGATGCTCCTGTTACCGGCACTGTAGCTCTTTGCTACGGCGAGACCTACACTATTAAGTGGAAGAGTGGCAGCTATGGCAGCGAGTGTGGCTTCGTAATTTATGGCCCCGGTGGCGATGAGCTCGTTAACCACGCACAAGGCACTGCTCCCACTGCAGGTCAGGAATTTGTAACATTCTTGATGGAAATGCCCACCTGCTTCACTCCAAAGGATCTCACCGTGGGCACTGTTACCTACAACACCGCAGCCTTGAGCTGGACTCCAGGCAGCGAGGATCAGGATGCATGGCAAGTAGCCGTTGGCGCTGCCGGCTTCAACCCCGACCAGGAGAACTATGTTTACACCGACGTAACCGGTGAGCCCAATGTAACTATTGAGAACTTGACCGAGGGTACCAAGTATGACGCCTACGTTCGCGGCAACTGTGGCGAGGGCGACGTTAGCGCTTGGAGCAAGGTGGCAAGCTTCGAGACTCCACTTCAGTTCCCATTGCCTACCGAACTTGCTGTTAGCGACATCACCGCTAAGAGTGCGGTAGCAACATGGCTTGGCAATTGCCCGGCATTCAACCTGCGCTACCGCGAAAAGACCAATCTCGATGAGAGCTTTGAGGCCGAGGAGGCTCCCGCTGGCTGGACTACTAACAACTGGCTGTACTTCCATATCATAGATTGGAACCTGGGTGGTACTGTTCTTGCTGCTGCTGATGGCGAGTCGTGCTATGGTTCAAAGAGTATGGATGACAGTGGTTCATCACTCACACCACTTGGTGTTGACAACTGGCTGATCAGCTCAAAGGCTAACCTTGGTGGCACTCTCGAATTCTATGTAGGTGACCTTGGTCCGAACTATGTAGAGAACTTCAGTGTATATGTTTCTACAACTGGTACTGCAGTAGACGACTTCACTCCAATTGCTGAAAACATAGCAACTCCCGGTACTATGATTTCTTCGGCATCGGCTTGGGAGAAGAAAGAGTTTGACCTGAGCGATTATGAGGGACAGCAAGGTTACATTGCCATCCGTCACCACGATGCACAGGGATACTACCTCTTTGTTGACGCCATGAAGATTGCTGGTGAGAATGTTCCCGAAGCTGAGTGGGTCACCATTGAGAACACTACCGCTCCTGTTACCATGCAGCCACTGCAGCCAAGCACTACCTATGAGTGCCAAGTACAGGGAATCTATGAGGATGGCATTTCGGGCTGGACCGAGAGCGTGAACTTCACCACTCTGCCTTCCGACGCACTGCCTACCAACCTGTTTGTAAACAACATCACCGCTACCACAGCCGATGCAAACTGGGAGGGCAGCCAGGATGCTTACAACCTGCGCTACCGCACCGCCGGCATCTATCCCGGCTATGAGGAAGGCTTCGAGTATGGCCTCGCAAGCGGCGAGTTCCCAACCGAGAGCGGCTGGATCACCATCGATGCCGATGGCGACGGCTACGCTTGGTACACCTTCACTCCCGACGACAACACCAACCAGTATGTATATGATGCTTCGTGCATGACTTCGGCTAGCTACATGGGCGGTGCTCTCACTCCCGACGACTGGTTGATTTCTCCAGCACTTGACCTGGGTGGCACACTGTCGTTCATGGTTCGTGGCCAGGATCCAAGCTATGCTGCCGAGCACTATGCGGTATATGTTTCGACCGGTGAGCGCACCGACCTCACTTCTTATGTTGAGCTCATTCCTGAGAGCGTTTCGGGTGCTGCTTACGAGGAGGTTACAGCCGACTTGAGCGACTACGAGGGACAGACCGGCTACATCGCCATCCGTCACTTCAACTGCACCGACATGTTCCGCCTGAACATCGACAACTTCAAGATCATCCAGGCCGGTGATGTTGTTGAGCCAGGTGAGTGGCAGGTTGTTGAGAACGTGAACAGCATCTACACTATCGAGGGCTTGACTCCCGAGACTAAGTATGAGGTACAAGTTCAAGGTATCGTTGACGAGCAGAACACTACCGAGTGGACCGCTTCTACATTCTTCACAACTCTTGCCGAGGAAGAGACTGGCTTTAACGAGTTCTACCTGGTTGGCGACTTCAACAACTGGGGCGATGGTGTTGAGCCATTGAAGTTTGAAGAGGTTGAGGACGGCGTCTTTGAGGCTAAGGTTGACCTGCCTGCAGGCGACGAGTTCAAGGTTATCACTTATGGCGATGACGACCAGGCCATCTGGATGGGTGGTACCGACGAAACCGGCATTGGCCACTACCTGATCACCAATGAGTTGCTTAACGTTCCCACCACATTGTGGGTAGGCGCCGGCAGCAACTTCAAGATGCAAGATGCCGCTGTTTACATTGTTCGCATCACCGAGGCACAGACCACCGGTCTGAAGGGCATCAGCGCACCTCTGCAGATTGAGTTCATCTACTACGCACCAACAGGTATCTATGATATCAACGCCGACAAGGGTCAAAGCAACGAGTGGTACAACCTCAACGGTCAGAAGCTCAACGGCAAGCCCGTCGTTCCTGGTATCTACATCAACGGTGGCAAGAAGGTTATTGTTAAATAATCAACTTGTTCATAAATTCTAAAAAGAGATGCATCCCCCCACGGGGTGCATCTTTTTTTTTGGAGAAACGACGATAAAAGGTTACCTTTGCGAGATAAATTTATAAAAATGCTACTGATTATTGAAAATGGCAAGTAAAGCACAAGTTAAGCAATGGCTGCGATGGGTGGCTTGGGTGGCGGTGGTGGCACTGCTGGCAATCCTCTACATGAACAACGACGATGAGGAGAATGAGGCTGTAGAGACCGATGCCACACAAGCGATAACGACAAGCAACACACCACAGGGTAGCCCAGCGGGTGATAACATGAACTATGAGAGCGTGCTAATGCCACGTGGGTTAAGTAACACAGTGGTGCACTACAAGGGCTACACGTCTAACTTTAACAAGCAGTGGCACATCCCCAACTGCGTGGTGTATGAGATCACCGACAAGGAAGCCCGTGGCAAGCGAGAGCGCAGTGGCAACTTTGAGCGCGACGAGAAAGTGGCTGGCTGTCCCAACTGGTGGGACTACCGCGACTCGGGCTACGATCGTGGGCACATGGCTCCTGCCGGCGACATGAAATGGGACGAGCAGGCGATGGATGAGACATTTTATTTGACCAACATTTGCCCGCAGGATAATTCTCTTAATGCCGGCTTTTGGAACGACCTTGAACTGAAGGTTAGAGAATGGGCACGTCGCGACAAGTCGCTAATAGTGGTAACCGGTCCCATTGTGGGCACTAATCCCAGCACCATAGGGCAAGACATGGATATTGCCGTTCCCGAGGGTTTCTTTAAGGTGGTGTTAGCTCCCAAGTGCAATCCCATGAGGGCAATAGCGTTTATCTGCCCCAATCGTGCCTGCGGTGGCTCGCTAAAGAGCTATGCGGTGAGCGTGGATGAGGTAGAAAAACGCACAGGGATGAACTTCTTCAACGCTCTGCCCGATGACGTGGAAAACAACATAGAGGCAAAGTGCAACTTATACCAGTGGCTTAATTGACGGCTCAACATTTTTGGCACATTTTTTGCTAGCGAAAGTGCTTGAAAAAAATGTGTTTAACAAAAAAATGATGGTATGATGAAAATGTTGAGAAAAAACTGGTGGGTGATAGCAATGATAATAGTGCTGATGGTGCCAGCTGGCATGAGCGCTAAACGCAAGAAAAATAAGCACAAAGTGTTCACTACCGAGCAGGCGATGACGCAACGGCAATCGCAACTGGTGGCAAACTCTAGTCTCACAGCAGTGCGTGTGAACCCACGCTATCGCAACAGCGTTAAGCAATATGCGGCTATGACAGTGAATTTCAACCCCAGCTACAGGGTTCCTAACTGCGTGAGCTACATGCTCACAGCCAGCATGGTGGCAGTGACCGACGGCCCCAATGCCCAGCATCGCCGCAACTACAAGTTCTATGCCGACCCATCGGTGAGCGGCTGCCCTGAGTGGTGGGAATATAAGCGTAGCGGATATGACCGTGGTCACATGGCTCCCGCCAACGACATGCGCTGGAGCCGTCAGTCGATGAGCGACTGCTTCTTGATGACCAACATCTGCCCCCAGGACCATGACATGAATGGTGGCAGCTGGAACAAGCTTGAACTCAAGGTGCATGACTGGGCTCGCCAGCATGGAAAGATTGTGGTTGCCACAGGTCCCATCTTCAATGGTAGCGGAAAACGCATTGGCAACAATAACGACATTGTGGTGCCCGCAGGGTTCTTCAAGGTGGTACTTGACCCCGCTCGTAACCGTGCCATAGGGTTCCTGTATAACAATCGCGAGGAGCCTGGCGGCGTTAAGCGCCACGCGTGCAGCGTCGACGAGGTGGAACGCGTCACTGGTCACGACTTTTTCTCGTCACTGCCCGACAATGTGGAACGCCAAGTGGAAGGCACCTTCAACTTCGAGCAATGGCAATAATTATTTACTTAAGTTTCTAAAGTAATTATGATTGTAACACTAAATCAGGTTGTAATCTCCCCCTCTAAGATAGAGGGGGCTGGGGGGAGTATGAAAATTTCTCTCACATATTGTCAAAATTGCTGTTATTGCAGCAGGGTCATACTCCCCCTGTATCCCCCTCTATCTTAGAGGGGGAATTGTCGCACAGCACTTTAGTAACTTAAATTATTTAAAACAAGAACTGGAAAAATCCACGTAAAAACGACTTATAACTCCAAGATGGACACAATTTGCGCAGTTTCTACACCCCACGGCATGGGGGGAATAGCAGTGATAAGGGTTAGTGGCGACGATGCTCTTGCCATAGTACAAAAGCGCTGGCAAGGCAAGCCACTGAGCGAAATGGCATCGCACACCGCCCACCTAGGGCACATAATGAACTCAACGGGTGACTTGCTCGACGAGGTGGTACTCACAGTGTTTCGCGCACCGGCATCATTCACAGGCGAGGATGTGGTGGAAATCTCGTGCCACGGCTCGGTGTGGATTCAGCAACAACTCATTGCTACACTAATCGACGCTGGCTGCCGCGCCGCTACTGGAGGGGAATTCACTCAGCGCGCCTTTGCGGGTGGCAAGATAGACCTGTCGCAAGCTGAGGCTATAGCCGATGTCATAGCCTCACAGTCGCGAGCCTCGCATCGTGTGGCGATGAACCAGATGCGAGGTGCCTTCAGCCGCCAGCTTAGCTCGTTGCGCTCACAGCTACTGCAGTTTGTGTCGCTCATAGAGCTCGAGCTAGACTTTAGCGAGGAAGATGTTACCTTTGCCGACCGCAGTCGCCTCAGCACGCTAGCCACGAGTATCAAGCAAGTTATCGACAACCTCGCCAAGTCGTTCCAAGCAGGCAATGCCATTAAGAACGGCTTGCCAGTGGCCATAGTGGGACCTTCGAATGCCGGCAAGTCGACACTGCTCAACGCTTTGCTGGGCGACGACCGCGCCCTCGTTAGTGACATCAAGGGCACCACACGCGACGTTATAGAAGACACCATGGTGCTGGGTGGAGCATTGTTGCGCTTTATCGACACCGCAGGCATCCGCCAGTCGACCGACGTGATAGAGACAATGGGCATTGAGCGCTCGTTCAAGAAAATGGACGAGGCACGCATCGTGCTGTGGGTAATAGACGCCACTGCTCCCCTTGTGGAAATGGAAGAATTCCACAAGCAAATCCTGGAGCACTGCCACGACAAAGCCGTGATTGCCGTCATCAACAAGATTGATGCGGGGCCATCGAGTGAGGTTATCGACAAGGTAAAAGAGCTTGCTCCAGGCACGACAATAGTCGAAATATCGGCTCGCCAGGGCAACGGCGTGGAGCACTTGAAGCAAGTGATTATTGACGCGGCGACATTGCCACAGGTGAGCGACGAGAATGCGGTGATTGTGACCAACACTCGCCACTATCACGCCCTAGTGCGTGCCGGCGAAGCCATCGACCGCACACTGCAAGGCTTGGAAAACGGCCTCACTGGTGACCTGCTGAGCCAGGACATACGCGAGTGCATGCACTACCTGGGCGAAATCACCGGCGAAATCAGCACCCACGAAGTGCTAGGCGAAATCTTCAGCCACTTCTGCGTGGGAAAATAGGTTTAGTTTATCCCTTTTTATATATAAAGCGAACTAAACCAAACCAATATTCCTTAAGGTCTATCAACTTTCGATGCAGGGGAAATCACAATCTCTTATATAGGAAGAATGGAAGATTTTTGTTGATGATTGCGAGAATATGCCAACGCCTGGTAACGTAGGCTTTGGATTTCTTCTTACGAATAGCTGAAATGATTTGCCTGGCTACTTTCTCAACAGGCATTACCCAAAACAATCCTTCTCCTTTTGCCATAGCTGTATCAACGAGACCAGGACGAATATCTGTAACAATTATATGCTCTCCATTTTTGAAAGCCTTCTTACGTAAAGCTTCCACATAGTTGATTTGATAGGCTTTAGTTGCACTATAGGCTGGAGCCATTGCTTCACCTCGCAGTCCCCCAGCGGAAGTGATTGCAACAAGATGGCCGTGACCTTGTTGTTCTAAGATATGATAAAGCATGTCTATGACAAACGTACAACCAACAATATTTGTGTCTATAGCAGGTCGTTCTATGGAATAGTCGAGTGTGGCATTTATATCACCTGTACCCGAACACACGATAGCAAGATCTATGTATTCCATCTCTTTGTGAAGCGCATTGATGGCTTGCTCAATCTCTTCCAAGTTGGTGATGTCTGCTTTAGTAGGAATGGTCTTGGATGGATATTTCTGATACAATTCGTCAAGCAAATGTGCTCGTCGGCCAATAATGCCGATTCTATTGTTCTCATTTGCATATTTCTCGAAAAGAGTTTTACCTACACCTGAGGTGGCTCCGATGATAACGATATTCATATTGTGCTTTTTGTGTACAAAGGTAATAGTTTACCAGTATGCCTAAGCACAACATAAAGCAAAAGAACCGTCATGCCAACAAACTCTCAAAACGTTTTGAGAATTTATAGACCAAAAGTTATCTCTCTACGTATGTTACTGATAGTTGTGGGTGTCACCTTTAGATAAGAGGCTATGTCTTTTAGGTTGATACTTTGTACTATTTCAGGACAACGAAGGAGTAAACGCTTATAACGTTCTCTGGTTGTCATTCGATAGGTATCAAGGTATTGTGTATAGACCTGAGAAAAGAGATGGTCGGATATGGCTAGTTTTAGATCTCTCATACCATCGGAATCTAACAAATTACATAATTCTTCACCTGCTAATTGATAGACCTTACATGAAGTTCCAGCTACAATAGTCACTTCTGAAGTTTTTCCTGAAAGACAGTTTGGGTAATCACCCACGAACTCACCCTCAAATGCAAAGCCTGTGATATAGCCTTTTCCTTCAGAGAAATTATGTACTTTGTAGTTGAAATATCCACAATCAACAAACCCAATAAACCGAGATTCTTCACCTGCTTTGACGAAATAATCACCTTTAGCATATTGTGTCACTCGTCCGCGATTAACAAAATACGCTTTCAGTTCTGAAAGGTCAAGACCATCAATATATGAGTTAAAGCCTGTCATATCTACAATTTGTTGGTAAAGGTATAAAAAAGCAAGATTAGTCCCCTTCTAATAATCTCCCTTAAATGAATACTTATCCCTCATTACTAACTTGTAACTTTTGTGTAAGTTGCAAATTGTTATGATTGAAATTTCTATTTCTTAACTGCTGAATACACTCATTGTAAGCAATTCCTTTCTTCTGGGGATCCCTAATTGTTACAATTAGAATAGCCTTTTGTTCCAAACTTACAGAAGGGTCAAACCCTTTGCTGGTCATAAGCGAATCACGATATAAAGCTTTCATTTTTAAAGCCCATCTCTTACCAGATGTAAGGATGTTCTCTTTCTTCCCTTTGGTCATCTCCTCTAACGAGACATGATACTTCTTGATTGGCTGAAACTTGAAATAATCAGAAACTAAAGTTCTTTCCTTTAAAAAAGTGTCATCTTGATTTTTTCTTGCTTTTGAATTATAGTTCGAGGGGGTTAAGATATTATTTGTACCAACAAGGCGATCTGCATTGCGTATTGTTTTTGCGACAGAGGGAGCACCAGGCTGTACCTGTACTACCGAATTAAATGTCTCAAGTTTTACGTCAACCTCAGATTGACAATATTCAACAGATTCGTTAGGATTAAGAATTGGAGCTGTTGCAAGGGTTATTGTTATATCACCATAATAATATCCATCCTCGTTAACCATACTATCGGGGTAAGGGAAATCAATGACTTGATAACTGTTCTCATTTGTGAATGTCAAATCGAAAACCATAGTACATTCATCTTCATCATTGTGTAATATGTCCATGCATGTAGAAGGCAGACCATAGCCAACTTCTACCAAACGCTGTTTGGCATCCATTTTCATTTCTGATGGATAAGATGCACTATGTACAATCAATGCTTTTACTAAAAGTGGCGTATATTTATCATCTAACAAGAATCTCAATGAAGCTGCTAAAGAGCTGATACGGGGAGTGGAAAAACTTGTTCCAGATGTTTCTGCAATATTCCCATAGATGGAGAAAGATTTGATACCAGTATTGACATTGCCGCCATACTGTACGACATCAGGTTTGATTAAACTCTGAGGCCCTGGGCCAACAAGAGAGAAAGGAGACCTGCAATTTGCTTTACCATCACGATCTGTTCGTTTCTCGTGGGATAATGAGCCCACGACTAAACTATATATAGAATCGGCACCTTCTGTTATTCTGTTAAGACTCCCAGGGGCACCATTACCTGCCGATTTGCAAATGATAATGTCATTCTCTCTTTGCAATTCATCTAAGGCTATTGCAAAATCAGAGAATTGACTATCAGAAATAGGCACATCACATCCTTGAGATAAATTCCATATTTTAATTTCAGGATACTTATGTACATTTTCTTTTATATAAGCAATCAGTTCACTTTCTCTAACAGATATTTCTGGAGTATTAACTAGACAATCCATAATCTTGCAAGGTAAGCTACCTGTTAACTCTCGGCCAAACAATTCATCTCCATAAAGCAATATACCTGCGACCAAAGTTCCATGACGTCGACTTATGTCTTCAGAATCAAACGGACAATCATCATCTGACAAAATCCAGTTTTTTAAATGATCTATCTTTTCTACCCCAGAGTCAAGTAAACCAACAACAGGATATTCGGCATTCGCTTCTGGTACCTTAACATCTAAATCGGCATCAGCATCTTCCGGCTGATTTGTGATAATAAAATGTGGCATTTTACGAATAGACAAGATTCCATCCATAGTGGCTAATTTCTGAAGTACTTGTTTATTCGCCTTTTTTATACTATACAGTTTTAGATTCTTTGAGTAATCCAATTTACACTCTTCCAAACCATTGTCTGAACAATACGATAGGAACTGTTGCTCTAAAGATGAGTTTATTACCTCATCGCAATAATCAACCAGACGTACTTTAATTTCTTGATCTACAATATCGTCATCAACAAATACGTGATATTGAGTAACCCCTTCTATTGTTGCTATAGCTTTCTTTTCGTCTTCTTTTATTTTTGCATTACGATATTTTCCAAAACGATTCTTCATTTCATGCAAATCAGAAGTGTTGTCAATCTTTACTAACACTTTATTGTAATCGGTCATTCCAATTACGTTTCGTTTCCTCGCAACATCAAACATAGAACGAACCCCACTACGATGTGATTTCGCGGTTGCTTCGTCATTCAGTTTAGCCTCAACCAATATCGGGATATTAGCATTCTGCCGTCGAGACAAAACATCTTCCAGCAAATTCAGTTGCAAACTAACATTTGTTCCATTCCGTTTTACGGCAGCATCTGTAACCCATTGGGGGAGTTGATTGCTACCACCACCTTCAGGCTTAAAATCATCTTGATTCTGACGTAGTTCTACTATTTGTATAGGAAGTTCTTTTGCCATATTTTATTTCTCCTTTGATAAAATGTTTTTTACTTGTCTTTGGGATATACCCAATGTATCTGAAATCAATGCTTGCGAGATGCCGTTCTGGCTCAAATATAAAACCAATTCGGCAACACTCGCATTGTTATGATTGAAATTGTATATACCAACCAGTAAATTTTCCAATGTGATTTTGTTTACTCCTTTTATCACACTAAGAGCTTTTACCTTATTAAATATCGTTCTCACATCAGAAGGCGTGTTGCCCTGCATCAGTTTAACGACAAATGCTATTCTTTTCTCATCATTCTTAAAATCACAGTCAAAATCATCAATTAGTAGGCTAACCAATTCTTTCATCAAATCGTCATCGAGTAGCCCAACCTCAATTGATGTTTGGAATCTACGCCATACAGCCTTGTCTAATAGTTCTGCGTGGTTCGTAGCAGCAATCAATATACTGGATGCCGGGAAAGAGTCGATATTTTGCAAAAGACTATTGATAACACGTTTTAGTTCGCCCAACTCGTGTGCGTCATCTCTTGCTTTCGCAATCGCATCAAATTCGTCAAGAAAGAGAATACACGGTCTGGATTGAGCATAATCAAATATTGCCCTAATGTTTTTTGCAGTATTTCCCAATAGACTTGACACTAACGTATCAAGCCTTGCAATTAATAGTGGCATCTTGGTCTGTTCTGATATATAATGAGCAATAGATGTTTTTCCGCAACCTGGCCTGCCATACAATAATAAAGTTTTAGAAATGTCAATTCCTACTTTTTCCAAATCATCTTGATGATTTATCAATTCTATGAAATCTTCTATTTGTTTTTTTACGACACCAGAAAGAACGACCTTTGTACGTTCGTGGGGTTCTGGAATAACTTCCACTATTTTCATTCTACTTTCACTGTCAACAGGAATATTTCTAAATTCATCCATAGTGGAAGTTCCATTTCTGCTAACATCATTCACGACGTCCAAAATACATTTGGCCATCGCAGAATCTCCGTCTTTTTCAAAACGATTCGCCAACCTGTTTGAGTAACTGACAATTTTTCTTTTGTCGTTACTTAGTCCTCCTTCTATTATTCGTAATATTTCAGAATACATTTATCTTGCTTATTTTTTGTAAAGATATAAAAGATTTCGAAACAACGATCCAGAATAAAATATATTTAACATATTATTAACATAAAGCGTGTCGGTTTTAACATTTATCATTACAACTTCAGGCAATTTGATGTATTTTGTTATTCTCGCATAATTATAAAGATATACAAAGAACAACAAGGAAATATGAGCAAAGAATGACCAAAAATGAAAGTTACACCTTACCTGCTTTTCAACGATTGCCAAAAATCTACAAAAATTTGCGTTAACGGATGTAAATATACAAAAAAAGCATCGCCATATTTTCTGATGTTTGCTTTTTCTTTTTTTTCGCGGCAGCTTCATTTACAGATTTTTGCCAATTTTCTGTTTCTCCAGCGTCCCTCTGCGTAACATTTGTTTTCCCAAAATTATGTTATATAACTGGTATTCAATTACTCATATTTGCAGATATTAGATTCTGCGTCGGAAAGTAGATTCTGCGTGGAAAAGTAACCCCTTATAAACAACACTGAACAACATGGAGCAACTTAAACTAAGTTCCTACAAATGAGGGACTTTTTGTATTTTAACACTTCAAGTTGCATATTTGTTAGTTACTGTTTTTCCAGTTATTTTTGCACCTTATTTCTACCGCGAGTGTAAAACAGAAAGTCAATTTCACACCAAGATGACATCATAGGGACAAGCGTGAGACGCTGTGAGAAAAGTCCAAAATGCAATCGAGGGTACAACGTGAGACACCATGAGAAGTGATGAGACACTATGAGACACTTTGGCAGGAGAAATTCACTAACAAGTGCAACATTTATGGAAATTCAGAACGTTAAAATAGTACAAAAGAAGGATTTGTCTTTTTTGACACCCCTCCTCTCGTCAAGTTCTCAAACTCGTTGGGTAATTGCATAAGAAAATCGTATTCTATCATTATTGATTGCAACTATTTTTTCCACAATCCCAACTGCTTGGCCAAGTCAATAGCAAGTCTTGTCAGTGGGCGTTTATGTATTTCATTAGGGTCTGCATAAGTCCCTAGAATAAACCTCTCCAAATCCGTCTGTTTAGGTATCAGTGCACTGAAACCAGAGTCGCGCAAGCTCTTAATCATACTGGCATTGTATATCTTACTCTTCCACACGATTTCTTCTGTAAAGTCATTGTGCTCTGCATACCTTGTCTCTATATGTAACCGTTGGTCTGTATTATCTCGGATAGCGACCTGAGCTTCATCCCAAGGAACTGCCGCCACTACACCAACCTTTAAATTCTCCTTTTCAAGAAAAACAAGATAGTTCACCAAAGAGCGTTCATCCAATTTGAACTTCAGCACATCCAAATCTCTGCTCCCGGTATCATCCCATAGTCCAAAGAATGGAGTGTCACTTGCAGACTTCCTTCTATTGCAACTGGGACATGAGGGTTGAAGATTGAAGAAAGATATACATAAGAATGGATAGTATGACTTGGGCTTCCAATGATCAAGGTCATAATAGCCTTCTCCATCGCTGTCACTGATGGTATAGTTGGCATTGCAATACACACAGGCTTTCAGTTCTAACTTGCGATAAATAAGTGGCACTATTTGATCTCGCACATTCTTATAGTGCATTGCATCAATGAGTCGATTTGACAAAGATCCTTTATTCACACCATCGATCATCATGGCACAGTTAGCTATTTGATGGCTAACCAACGTATCTTTATGTGTTATATCACGACAAAAAATAGTTGGTTGCCATTTTAGCAACGAACCATCATTATAGCCCGTTAATATTTCATCCACATAGTCGGCATACTGCTGTGGCGTTGAAGGGCTAACATTCCATATTGGATTTCTTGAAGATCCTGTATTAACATTTATACTTCTAGCCCTACGTAACTCATTCTTCAGCATTGTCAGTTCATCAACAATATCATGATGAAAAGCGGAATTATGAATGGCATCCACATACTCTGTTTTCACCAATTGCTCTATCTCTGGTGTAATACTAATCTTGCGCATATCGTCCCTCTAATTCTATCACCCTCTCTCTCAGCCAGCCAAGTTCTGCGAGCCCATTGTTGCCAAATCGCTTCTCGACATAGAGCGCCATGAGTTGTTGCTTAATAAGCGGGTCTCCAACCTCGTCAATAAACCTTTCTGCCTTGTCGTCATTCCAATTATCATGCTGTTCCTTGCCTTCCAGATAGTCGCAAAGCGTTCGGATCTTCTCTGAAACGAAAGCCCCCAAGAACCCCTCGTTTAGGAAGAAACTCTGAAGCAGCGTATCGTTCACATTAGCAGCAAATGGTGAGAACTTGATTTTTCTGCCCACATTTTCTCCGTCTTCAAGGTAGAGTACGTTCTGTTTGGCAATGTCACTTAATACAAAGGGCGAATGGGTTGCCATAATGATATTGACATTAAGCACATGTAACATCCCCAGCGATTTAATACTGTCTATCAACAGCCGTATAAGTTTAAGCTGATACTTCGGATGGGCATACAGTTCAATCTCGTCCAACACTAGACACACATTCTTATAAACGACATTATCCTCATTGGGCTTATCCCATACCGAGTTGATATTTCGCAGTTGATACAGAATCGACGAAACGCTGTAGATTACCTGTTTCTCTCCGCTACTCAATGAGCTGAATCTCACATTTTGGCCGTCCTCCCCCTCTATCAAGATATCTGTCTTGAAAGATGGTGCAGGCATAAGTTCTTCCTCCTGCCAGATATGAGGTTCTACTTCCTCCCCATAATAATAGGTCGTATATCGCTCTTGTATCAAGCTTGTCAGAATCTCATCCTCAGTCTCAAGACATCGGTCTATGGCCGCCTTATAATCATTGACCGTCATAGTATTACCCTCAACTTGGCCATTTACCATGTTTCCGGTACTGTAATGATGATAATAGAGGTATGCCAAACAGCGTCTTATCTTCAGAGTAATATGAGAGGTATCTTTATTCAATTTACCTACATACTCCAACACCTTGTCGGCATCATCAAAGCAGTCGTGATAGTCGTAATACTGCGCATAGTTACGTGAAACTTTCAGTGTTTTGTAGACAATATAGTTGATGGTTCTCACATCATCCATTCTCTGCCAGTAATCACCACCTCTCTTGCGAGATTCAATCTCATAGCCCAGCACATGGCCCCATGCGGCTGTTATTCTACGTCCAATATCATTGACAGCCTTGTAATCCCTATTACTTTTCAGTAGTCGCATTTGTGCCATCTGCTTTACCACTCTATGTGAGTAGTAACGTTTACCTGGCATTGGGTTAAGATCGTTTTCTATGTCAAAAATAAACGCCTTGGCCTCTTTCTTCCTCAGAATCTGTTTCAGTGGAGAAGCATCGTTAAGTACCAAATAGTACAAACGAGTTTGAGTCAAGTCACGTTCCTGATTGATATTAATATTACCGCCCTCACGGAAAGGGTTCAAAACTATCGGGGTCTGGTACCCATCATTCTTGTGAAACAACCCACTCAACCAGCATAGTGTATCTTGACTCTCTCCTCCGGTATCACCCATATCCCACTCTGCTCGATAATCATTTGTGTTATATGCGTACTGCGAATAATTCACAACTATGGTATAGAACAATTTACGCAAACGTTCCCTGTCTGCTTCTGCATCAATTGCATGTTCCGCGCTATCAAAGTTGTATTCGAAGTCTGCTGCCAGTCCGTCCTGCCAATGAATCCTTACGTTGTTGTCTTTTTGCTCAATGTAGTAGATTCCGTCGTCATCTTGTATCCAAACCCTTACATAAATGTCACGTACGAAATGCAAAGCATATTTCTGCACTTCAAGTGCATCCCTCATCGCATAAGACACATTGTTTATCAAACGGAAGAACAGTTCTAACAAAGAACTCTTTCCCATACCATTCTCTCCCACTATGGCAGAAATACTGATATAGGGTCCATCTCCAGAATAGAAATCATCAGCAAGACCTTCGCTGGTGGCAATAAGCTGCCCCTCCACTATTCTGTAGCCTTTTGATAGCCAATACCATTCGTTTTCGTGAAGAACCTTCATCACGCTCGCACGGCGAGCCTTACGGAGATCTCTTTCAAACCTCTGCTCCCTTGTAGCGTTCTCCGGTATCTGATACCGTTCCGCTGAAGATTCTAATGTTTGTATAGCAATTATTCTGAACATATATTTTTATGCATCATTACTTCTCATATCCATTTCCACTTCCACATCTCTTGATACAAGAGACAGGACCTCCACTTACGAGTAGCACCAAGCTCATCCTTCCACTTAAGCAATTATTGCCACAGGCAACAGGAAAAAAAGGCGAAGGAGATGTATATAAATGTGAAGCTCGGTTGTATATAGGATCTCTTTTCCTGCGTTGGTACTTCTGCGAAATCAGTCACTTAAAAGTATTCCAGTACACCTGCAGGAAGAAAATACGAGGCTAGGCCTTTAAATATTTGCATTGCTAAAACAAAGCATGTTACTGAGTCACAAACACTCTCCAACTACCATCTTTCTCTCCACGTTCAACATACTTCTTCTGAATAAGCTGGTCAAGGAGTTTCTGAATGGCAGCAATACTGATGCCGGTCACTTCTTTCATATCAGCCAATGTAAGCGTAGGTTGTGATCGCATAGCATTCAGTATTTTAGTATAGTTAGGGGTACGGAAAGCTATCCGTTCACCATCATACCACCATACATTCTCATCCTTTTCGCTTACAAACAGTACATCATTATATACCTCAGTAGCTACCAGTTCATTGAAGTATTTCAAGAATGGTTTGATGTCCCTAATATCAGCATGTGCACCATCAGCAGGTGCAGGGCCTACTTCCATATCAGTCTGATGCAAAGCCTCTAAATACTCACTCTTTTTACGACTGCGTACTACAATCATCGGATAATCGTGACGAGTAAGAATAAAGTTCATCATCAGTCGGGCTATACGTCCATTTCCATCCTCAAACGGGTGAATACGGATGTATCTGTAGTGGAATAATGCGGCTAACTCAACAGGAGAAAGTTTTCCTTCCTGCTCTGCCTTGTTATACCAATCAACCAAATCGGTCATCAAACTGGGAGTTTCCTCTGGTGAGGCATATTCGAATCGGTCACCATAGCGAGTGATAACACTGTTGGGGCGAGTCTTATATTGTCCAGCATGGATGACATAGCTTGTTTGTACTCCTCCAGGAAGTTCTCGATAGACAGTATAATCTTCACGTAGCAAGGTTTTATGCAATGTACGGATAAAGTTCTGTGTTAACGGAACCTCCTTCACCGATGCCTCTTCAGACATCATACGGAGTCCCACGTTACTCGCAGTCATCTCCTGTACATCACGCACATCAGCTTC
>ONEL01000009.1 GCA_900316835.1 uncultured Prevotellaceae bacterium
CGCCCCCTTGCCGCTTGGCGTTCCCCTCGGTGTTTTTCATAATATTATTTTATGAAAACAACTTTCAGAAGACTTTCGCACTTCTTATTGGAGCTAAGTCCTTGGCAATAAAAATGAAAATCTTTGCTTTTCATTTTGTATTTCACTTGGTTTGCACTAATTTTGTATAGCAAAAGCACCCATAATAACTAGCCAAAACTAAGTGCGCCACTTGGTGGGCATCATTTTCTAATGGAGAAAAAAGAATTATCGGCACCATTCATTGGCATTGTGCGACACAGGCTCGCCACCGATGGTCATGGTGTAACCACGCTTGTTGCCTTTCATGGTTGCCCATTGCGTTGCAACTATTGTCTCAACCCGCAATGCCTTAACCCGGCAATGGTGTGGCGCGACATTACCACCAGCCAGTTGCTCGATGAGCTGATGCTTGACAATCTCTACTTCCTTGCCACTGGTGGCGGAGTAACATTTGGAGGCGGTGAACCACTGCTACACAGCGAGTTTATCGACGAGTTCTGCCACATCAAGCCCGCCGAGTGGAATGTGAATATCGAAACCTCGCTCAATGTGAGTCGCTCCCACCTGGAGCGAGTGCTACCACACGTCAGCCAGTTCTTCATCGACATCAAGGACACCAACCCAACTATCTACAAGCAATACACCGGTCGAGACAATAGCTTAGTACTCAGCAATCTGCGCTGGCTCATGTCGCACGACGGCATGACCCAGAAAGTAACCGTGCGCTTGCCTCACATCCCCAACCACAACACCCAAGAAGATGTGGACCGCAGCCGAGCCTTGCTACAAGAGCTGAACGTGAAACAATTTGATGAATTCCAGTATATAATTCCAAAAAAATAGAGGATGTTGCCAATTCTCACATTTTGCAACATCCTCATTAAAAGGTATAAAATACTATCTATCAATTTCCTGCCATGAAGGCTTCGACGTCTTTGGGGTGATAAGGAATGATGTCCTTGCCCAGGAAGCGGCAGCCGTCAGGCGTGATGAGCACATCGTCCTCAATGCGTATGCCACCAAAGTCCTTATAGGTTTCCAGCATGTCGAAGTTGAGGAACTCAGCACAATGACCGCTGGCACGCCACTCGTCGATGAGTGCAGGAATGAAGTAGATGCCTGGTTCGTCGGTAACGACAAATCCTTCCTGCAGGCGTCTTCCCATGCGCAACGCGTTGGTGCCGAACTGGTCGAGACGTGGGCGAGTCTCCTCGTCAAATCCCACATAGATTTGTCCCAAGCCCTCCATGTCGTGCACATCCATTCCCATCATGTGACCAAGGCCGTGAGGCAGGAACATGGCATGAGCACCTGCCGCTACTGCTTCGTCAACGTCTCCCTTCATGAGTCCTAGCTCCTTGAGGCGCTCGGTCATGAGGCGACACACTGCCATGTGCACATCAAAGTATTTAACCCCTGGTTTTGCCACATTGAGCACCATGTCATGACACTCCTCAACAATGCTATAGATCTCGAGCTGACGCTGGGTGAACTTGCCATTCACTGGCATGGTGCGAGTGTTGTCGCTGCAGTAGTGTTCGATAGTCTCGGCTCCGCAGTCGCACAGCACGAGTCGCCCAGCCTCAAGAGGCGCCATTGATGGAGCACCGTGCATGATTTCGCCATGCTGCGAGAAAATGGTGCCGAAGCTCACTTGCGAGCCATAACTTTGAGCCACACCATTGATTTGCCCGCCAATGTATTTCTCGGTCACACCTGGCTTCACCAGTCGCATTGCTGTGGTGTGCATCTTGTAACCTATCACGCTGGCACGCTCCAGTTCCTCGATTTCGAGGGCGCTCTTCACCGAACGCATCTTCACCACTGCCATTATGAGCTCGAGCGAAGCTGCTTCTTTTTGCTTGCTTGGGTGAATTCCCAGCAGGTCCATGATTTGAATCATGGTGTCGTGTCGATAAGGAGGCAAGAAATGAACCTTGCGACCCTTGCCTGTAGCTTCATCAACAATCGTCTTGAGCTGAGCCATTGGGGCACTGCTGGCCACTCCCACTTGTGCTGCCATATCAGCTACACTATCTACCGAGCCATACCACACGATGTCCTCAATGTCAATGTCATCACCAATGAGAATTTCCTTGCCACTTTCAACATCAATCACTCCCACTAGTCCATCACGTTTCTGACCAAAGTAGTAGAGAAACGATGAGTCTTGACGGAAGGGATAGTAAGCGTTGTTAGGATAGTTGTTGGGGGCTTCATTGTTGCCAAAGAGCACTATCACGCCGCTTTCCACCAGCTTCTTGAGCTCCTGGCGACGCGCTACATAAACTTCTTTGTTAAACATAGTTGCAATAATATTATTTAGTTGGTAATTAGTTCCATTGTTTTTTATTAAACGCTCAAAGTTAGCAAGAAATTGCGAGCTGTGCAAATTGAAATAATGCTCTACACCGCGTCAAGAGAAGTGATGACGCGCAAGATATCGAGTGCTTGCTGCACGGTGGTGACATTAGCGATGAGCATGGAGCGCTTACCGTTTTTCTCGCGAAGCTTACAGCGCAACGGATTTTGCTGCAGGTAGTTAAGCATGCGTCCGAAGGCCCGTGACTGATAGTAGGCCTTGTTCTCGTCGCCCACAAAATAGGTATACATCTGGCCCTTCATCAATGCTATTTTCTCTATACCCAAGCGTCGAGCAGTGCGTCGCAGTGGCACAATGCGAATCAGTTCCTTTCCCACATCGGGAATTTCGCCAAAGCGGTCGCGCAAACGTTCTTCAAAGTCATCGACATCGCGTTGCAGCTCCATGTTGTCGAGTTCGCGATAGAGCGAGATGCGTTCACTCTCTTGTGGCACATAGGTGGCAGGAAACATAAGAGTAAGGTCGGTATCGATAACACAGTCGGCAGCAAACTCTACTTCTTCCTCGCCGCTTACCATGGCATCTTCTTGAGCTTGCTGCATGAAGGTGTCGGCAAACTCCTCGGTCTTGAGCTCAAGTACCGCTTCTTTAAGAATCTTTTGATAAGTCTCAAATCCCAGGTCGGCAATGAAACCGCTCTGCTCAGCTCCAAGCAGATTTCCCGCGCCACGAATGTCGAGATCTTGCATTGCGATGTGGATGCCTGAACCCAAATCGCTGAAGCTCTCAATGGCCTGAAGGCGACGGCGTGCAACCGAGGTGAGTGGCACACCAGGTGGTACCAGCAGGTAGCAGAAAGCCTTGCGATTGCTACGTCCCACGCGTCCACGCAGCTGATGCAGGTCGCTCAACCCGTAGTTTTGCGCATTGTTTATTATTATAGTGTTCACATTAGGCATGTCGATGCCACTCTCGATAATGGTGGTTGCCAGCAGCACGTCATAGTCATGGTTAGTGAAGTCGATAATGCGCTGTTCCAGCTGCTCGGGAGGCATTTGCCCGTGAGCGACCACCACTCGCGCGTCGGGCACCAGGCGGTTTATCATAGCTTTGAGGTTGAAAAGCGGTTCAATGCGATTGTTGACAAAGAATACTTGTCCGTTGCGTGAGAGCTCAAAGTTGATAGCTTCTTTAACCACATCGTCCTCAAGAGCATTGATTGACGTGAGAATGGGGTAACGGTTGGCGGGAGGTGTGTTGATAGTGCTCAAGTCACGCGCCCCCATGAGCGAGAACTGCAGGGTGCGTGGAATGGGAGTAGCGCTCATGGTGAGGGTGTCGACGTTCACCTTGAGTTGCTTAAGCTTGTCCTTGACGGCAACGCCAAACTTTTGCTCCTCATCCACGACGAGCAATCCCAGGTCCTTGAATTTAACAGTTTTGCCAATGAGCTTGTGGGTGCCTATGATAATGTCGATTTTGCCCTCGGCAAGGTCGGCGATAATCTGCTTCACATCCTTGGGCTTGCGAGCGCGACTCAGGTAGTCAACGCGCACTGGGAAGTCCTTGAGGCGCTCGCTAAAGGTGTTAAAATGCTGGAATGCCAGCACAGTGGTAGGTACCAGCACAGCGGTTTGCTTGCCATCTACCGCCGCCTTGAATGCGGCACGAATGGCGACTTCGGTCTTGCCGAAGCCCACGTCGCCACACACCAGTCGGTCCATGGGTTTATCGCGCTCCATGTCGGCCTTCACGGCTTGTGATGCCAGCAACTGGTCGGGGGTGTCCTCATAGATAAACGATGCTTCCAGTTCCTGTTGCATGTAGCCATCGGGGCTATAGGCAAAGCCTTTTTCCTGACGCCGCTGGGCGTAGAGCTTTATAAGATCGCGCGCGATGTCCTTGAGGCGCCCCTTGGTGCGACTCTTGATGCGCTCCCATTTTCCGGTTCCTAGCTTGCTGAGCTTGGGTTCCACACCTTCTTTGCCACGATATTTCGAGAGCTTGTGTAGCGCGTGGATAGAGACAAAAATCACGTCACCATTAAGGTAGGAGAGCTTTATCATCTCTTGCATGGTGCCGTTAATCGAGGTGCGCAGTAGTCCATCAAAGCGCCCTATGCCGTGATCTTCGTGCACTATGTAGTCACCCACCTCAATTTGGTTTAATTCTTTGAGCGACAATGCCAGCTTGCCTGAGCGAGCCCTCTCGCTCTTGAGGTTGTACTTGTGGAAGCGGTCAAAGATTTGATGATCGGTAAAGACACACAGCTTGAGATCATCATCAACAAACCCCTCGTGCAGGGTTTTCATCACTGGTGTGAAAGTGATGTCGTCGTGACGGTCATCGAAGATTACCCGCAGACGCTGGGTTTGCTTCTCGCTATCACTCAATATATATAATGTATAGCCTTGTTCCAGGAAGTGAGTGAACGACTTGCTGATGAGGTCGAAGTTCTTGTGGTAGATGCCCTGGGGAGAGCAGTGCATTGTCATGCGAGAGTCGGCACTGGCTGTGCTCTCGCCATAGTAAAACTCAAGACGACGCATAGCATTAAACTCAGTGGCAAACTCATCGAAGTCAACAACCTTGAGCATCGCTTCGCTGTCGCATTCTTTCGCTTCAAGAGCACTCGGGCTTATCGACTCGCTTGCAATGGCTTTGACGCGTTGCAAAATCCATGACGAGTCGCGCACCACAAGCACCACATCGCTACCAATGTATTGCAGCAACGAAACTCCAGCGCTTGAGGCACTAGCCGAAGTGTCGTTGATGATTCTCACACTCGACAGTCGCTCCTGCGAGAGTTGCGTTTCAACGTTGAAGGTGCGAATGCTGTCGATTTCATCACCAAAGAAATCGATGCGATAGGGGTACTCGTTGCTAAAGGAAAAAACATCCAGAATGGAACCTCGCAACGAGAACTGCCCAGGCTCATAAACATAGTCCACCTCGTGAAATCCCAGCTCACGAAGCTTCACGGCAACTTGCGTGAGGTCCATTTCCTTGCCCACTTCCAGGCTCACTGTGTCGGCCTCAATGCGATTGCGTGGAGCCACTTTCTCGGCCATTGCCTCGGGATAGGAGACTACCCATCGCAGCCCCTTGTCGTCGTGCCAGCGATTGAGGACCTCGGTGCGAAGGATTTCTTGTGGGGCATCAATCTGTCCATACTTGATATCGCGCTTGTAGCCCGAGGGGAAAATAAGCACCTGTTCCTCGCCGGTGAGCTGGCACAGGTCGTTGTAGATGTAGCCAGCCTCGTCAAGGTCGTTGGCGATAATCAAGTAAGGACTCTCGCCTTGTGGCAGTGCCGCAAAGAGCATAGCCGACGCCGAGCCAGCAAGCCCATCCACCACCATGTGATGGTTGCGTTTGCCAGTGACCATCTTTTTTAGAGCCGCCGTTCGGGCTTGAGTGTTAATGAGTTGGCTAAGTGTGTTGAGTGATATAGTGGCTGGCATCACTTCTTCCTTGATTTGTTCTTCTTTGTTTTATCCCTGGCTGAGCCAGCATTTTTCTTGGCAGGAGTGATGTTGAGAATGCGCTCATATTCTCCTGGCTTGTTAAACATTTCACAGGCGCGGTCGGTTACCTTGTCCTGCCCAAGGGCATAAACCATTTGACCACGTTGGTAGTAATAGCTCTTAATAATCTCGCGAGCCAGTATTTTCTCAATGTCGTTACGATGCAGGTCCAGATCTTTGTTCAAGTCGTGCTTGAGCAATTTTTCTAAGCGATCAAACTCGTCGCGGGTCTCGTCGTTGAGGTAGCCCTCGGCCTCGGCGGTCTTCTTGAGATTATTGAAGCTTGTTTCGCACACCTTATCATATTCAAACCGCGAGGGGTCGATAAAGGCTTTGAAATCGTTGAAAATTTCGTCGGTAATCTTGAAATCCTCGGGGGCGGGAATCGTGGGATGCTCCGAAGCATATTTCACGGCATAGTCAAAAGCCCAACCATCGCGCACGATGTTATAGGCTAAGCGACTAGCCTGAGAGGGTTCAATCTTGATGTCGGGGGTTATGCCACCACCACCAGTCACTGTGCGACCATGGGCGGTGGTGTATTTTTGTGCTGTGCTGTCGACTGCGGTGTGCTTGGGCGCTCCGTTCTCGTCCTTGCTAGAGTAGTCAAGTTCCTGGATAAGACGTCCGCTAGGAATATAGTATTTTGAAACGGTGACTTTGAACAGCGCGTCGAAGGGCAACTGCCTGGTAGCTTGTACTAGTCCCTTGCCAAAAGAGCGCGAGCCTAGCACCACGGCACGATCAAGGTCTTGAAGTGCTCCAGCTGTAATCTCGGCTGCCGAGGCTGTGCCGCCATCCACCAGAACCGCTAGAGGAATTTGTGTGTCGATGGGCTCCTCGGTAGTCTTGTAAGTGCGTTCTTGCTGCTTAGTCTTACCACGAGTTTGTAGCACTTGTGTACCCTTGGGTACAAAGAGTCCCACCAGTTGCACCGCGCTCTCGAGCAGTCCGCCTCCATTTCCTCGCAAGTCAAGAATAATATTCTTCACCTCGGAGTTAGCTTTGAGCTTGAGCAATGCCTCCTTGACATTTGCCGCCGAGTGTTCGTTATAGGTGTCAAGTGCTATGTAGCCAGTGTTGCCATGGGTCACACCATAGTAGCTCACCGGGTCAACTTTAATCTTCTCGCGGGTAATATCAAAGGTTTTTATGCTGTCAGGGTCATACTTGCGTGCCACTACTAGTTGCAGCTTGGTGCTTGCCTGCCCCTTGAGGCGCTCGCTCACCTTTGAGCTATTCCATCCTGCCACCGAGTCGCCATCGATCATCACGATGCGGTCGCCAGGACGCAAGCCAGCCTTGGCTGCAGGGCTGTTCTCATAGGGCTCACTGATGTAGACGTTGCCGTTGCGCTCATAGATGTAGGACCCTATGCCACCATACTCGCCAGTGCTGATGACCATGAAGTCCTCGCGTGCCGAGGCTGGGATATACTCAGTGTAGGGGTCCACATCGTCGAGCATAGCGTTGATGGCAGTTTCCATCGATTTATCTACGTCGAGCGAATCGACATAGAAGGCATTCAGTTCCTTGAACAAGCTATTAAAAATGTCAAGGTTGCGAGCTATGCGCAAGTCTTGAGAACTGGTGCTGGTGGTCTGTGCGATTGTCAACGCCGGTGCCACCACCGCTGTCACAGCCATTGCGACAGCTATATTGCGTAGTTTTTTATTAAACATGATTTAAAACGTAGTTCATTAATTGAAATTTGAGACTGCTAAAGTACTACATATAGTTGACATAGCAACTTAAAAAGTACTTAAAAAACCCTTAAATGAGATTTTTTTTAAATATTTTTTCCAAAACTGTTGCACAATTAAAAATTTGAGTGTAATTTTGCACCGCAATTCCCGAAAAGTCGGGACTTTTTATTGCAAAAACATTCTGCTTCAATAGCTCAGTTGGTTAGAGCACCTGACTGTTAATCAGGGGGTCGTTGGTTCAAGTCCATCTTGAAGCGCTTTTCATAATGTTAAGTTTTTAATTGTTTATTGCTTCAATAGCTCAGTTGGTTAGAGCACCTGACTGTTAATCAGGGGGTCGTTGGTTCAAGTCCATCTTGAAGCGCACTAAAGGCAGAAGTCGTGAGACATCTGCCTTTTTTGTTTACACTTTAATTTAATTAGGCCGCAGCGAAGAAAGACTGTTTTACCGCCATACATTCTTACAAAATAACCTTTGGTTAGTTTCTCGAGTATTGCTTGATAAGGGAATTAAATCGGTCCCTATTATAGCCCATTTCATTGGCAATGTTATAAAGCAAATCGTATGCTTCTGCTTTCCCTGACATCTTAGCTAAATCATAACAACTAAGTAAGAGAAACTCTTTGTATTGCCTATCTACAATTGTCATAACAGTATCAATCATCTTATCGGGGTCACTATTCCTTTGCATCGCCCCGGGCAGCATTTCGGGAAAGTTTTGAATCTCAAAATAAATAGATGCCTGATAGGATAGAGAATAAACTATTTGGTTAGTCTCCAGATTTGTTTCTATATCATCATTATATCCTCCGAAATATGATATTAAACATATCGCAGCCTCTTTTTGCTTTGTTGTCATTGGAACAGGTATGTTCGTTTTTACGGCTGTTGGAACATTACCAACGACATTTTGCTTTTTATGATTATCTGAGTTAGGCAATGTTGGAATATTGCTTGCTGAATGATTTATTCCATTTATTGTAGTTTGTTTATCCATTCTTCGGTTATTATCCTTTTTTTGATTAGCGATAATAACCAATGCTATACCTAGTGCTAGCCAGAAAACAGGACCGAAAACACTATGACCACCAATTAGAGCCCCCAAAAAACTCAATGATCCTAATACGATACAAATTATTCCAAAAACTCTCATGATTAACCCTCCATTTTTTTGTTTAATTCGTTGTCGTCTAATTTCTTCGAACACAAAACAACAATTAAGCCGATTACCACATTAAGAATTGAGATAAGAAACGCAGGCCAAAAACCAATCTTTCGTTTGCTTCCCATACAACCTACCCCAAAAGCCAATGCAAGAGCTATTACCAAGAATAATAATCTTTCAGCTTCCATATTTGTGATGATTTAATAAGTTTGACAATTTAGCTAAAGAGTGACGCAATGCCACATACCACCCCTGCAACAATCATTAAAACAAGTGCCGCTCCAAGTTGGACTAATAATGTTGACCCAACAAATCCTAAGAAACCGTTCGAACTGTATAGTTCTTTACCTCTCTTATCTACCACTGTGTAACGAGTTTTACGTTCCATAATTCTTCAATTTAAATTGTTATTAAAAAAGTTTGTTTCTGCCCTTAATGACAGAAACAAACTAAAGGTTAACAAAAGAATGCAAAAGATGTACTATTTCCTACATGGCTATCTTAATTCAATATAATAAGTAGCAGATACTATGCCTGATAAATTATTCTTTTCTCCAAAACATTCATTATTTCGGCTAAAATTAACTATATTACCATGTATAGGCTTAATTTTATCACATAGTTCTCTAACAACTGAGTTGAATTCTGATAGAGGCATTGGATTCCTTAAGAAAACACGAAAAGAAGTTTTTTTACAATCCTTGATTGCATCAACAATTGCATTCTCAAATTCATCAAAACTTAAGGCATTTTCCTCATATTTATTAGAGAATACAATCTTAATAATAAAATTCTTCATTATCATAACTTAAATTTTCCACTAAAGTTTGCGAAATACTCTATACAACCATACCAATTATCAGCACCGTTTTCACTCTTACCTTGGTAAACCCAATAAATCTCATTTTCATCATCAAAAAAACTTACTGGATTACCACTTTGATCAAAATCTATATAATTATGCTTCATATCAAAACTATTTATAATATGAAAAAGAATACTACCGCTACCATCTGTAACAACATGCTGATTATCAGAGTCGACGGATTGGAACAAAGATAGAAGAACTTCCTAAAATCACAAAATAATTTTTCAAAATTTAATCTAGCAAAATAAATGAAGCCCAATAATAAGGGTCTTGGAACTTTTTTCTAACAATGCGCTGAGCCTCTCTGAATGCGCATTCTTTTGATCCTGTTTCCAAATAGTTATGAAAAAAATTAACCATTAATAATGAAGTTGCAGCATCATCTACTTTCCACAAAGACATAATAATTGAATTAACACCAGCATATTTGAACGCTCTTTGCAAACCAATGATGCCATCATACGAGAAGTCTCCAATTCCTGTCTCGCACGCAGATAACACCACAAGATCTGTTTTTCTGAGATTTAATCTTGAGATTTCAAATGATGATAATATGCCATCATTAGCCTCTATATTGAAAGTGGAATTGTTCCACGAATCTTGGCCACCTGCAAGCACTAAACCACTATAAAACAAATTATCGTTTAATAGGGTTGTATCATATCTATTATAATAAGGCACTTTACTTCGTTTTAATTCTGGAATATAAAAACCATGTGAAGCAATATGAAGGATACTAGGACAAGATTTGCAGATATCCTTAAATTGTTTTTCTGAAGCATTTTCTCCAATATACTTATATACACAGATATAATCTTTATCTTGTTTTATTTCACTTTCTATCTCGTTAACTTCGCAAAGTGTTTCAGCCAAATAAGACCAATTCCCTCTTGTGTTAAGACTATCAAGAGTAAATACTGGCAGATAGTCTTTTTGTTTAGTGTATTCAACACCGCCAAAAAGAGCTACACTTTCTATGAAATGATGTTTTTGAGGAATAATTTGTTTCGTTGATGAGACACGACTTAGTGGATATTTGTCAAATGCCGCTACACCATTCTGATCCATTAGTCCCTCAATATTAATAAGACTTAACAGGCCTATCGGCGAAAAATAAACTTTAGATGCACTCTTTATATATGGAGCTAAGGCATCCCATAATTCCTTATATAAATTGTAGCCTAGATTATTTGAATAAGATTTGGGTTGCTGTTCATATACTTTTTTGGCAACTTCAACTCCAAATAAATCCACAAATACAGGATAGGATGAAGTTTTAGAAATAATTAATGCACCATATCGTTTTCCAGCATCATTTTTTGAATATAAACAATCTTTTTCTCCATACTCTATGAACTCTATTGCTACTTCATCAATATCTAATTTCTCTTGAATATTATTCCATTTTGCAAATAATGAAGAATTAACGTTTTCAATCACTTTTGATCTAAAATTTCTCTCTTTTAGCTCGTATTCATGTAATAATATCAATCGATCATTGAGGTTCTTTTCTTTAAATATTATATCTTTTATCAAAGATAGGCTTTGATATTCTGAAAACAATGATTCATCGGTTATGAATGGAATAAGAGATGATGAATTAAGATATAAATTCTTTGTTAACAGTGAGGAATTATAAGCAAATGATATACACAAGCTATCTTTTGAATTCATTACTCCCCAATCAATAAAGTTATATATTGGATGACCACCTTTTTGTAAATACAATTCTGACTCGACTGAACCGAGCAATGGTAACATCTCTTTTAAATCGTTTTCTAAATAATCATAATACATTGGTAAATATTTGTGAATCGCATTCTCATCAGGAATTGAAACCGCATTCAGGCATATAAGAAACAGCCTATCGCTATTATTGTCTATTAAAAATGCTTGTTCTGCCAACCTAAATGATGTGGCATAATCTCCTAATCTTAAATGATGTTTAGCACGAATTTCCAAAATGTTTGCAAATGTTTGATTTGCATTATTTTGTTTCTTGTAATATTGCAAATATAACTCATATGTTGTTTTGGCCTTTTCAATATAATATTCATAGTTCTCCTTATTATCCTTAAATTGTTCTCCCTTCAATATTTGTTCATACATTAATTCTGAATATGCTTCAGCTATAGAATAATATATGTATGTCATAGAAGAGCAAATAGTGTCACCATAAATGTCAAACACTTTTTTCCCAATGCTAATGATGGTATCTGATTGCCCATGATTATACATCATTAAAAGAGCATAATCTGAGATTAATGGTTCTAAAGATGTTTTCTCTCGTAATGCAATCTCTGTTTGTTTAATAGAAGCCGCAGTTGTTGGTTGATTAAGATTCCAAAAACATAAAGCCAAATTCGAAAGTAATTTGCAGTAGTCTAAGCTGATCGTTCCACTGTAAAAGAGTGCATCTTTATAAGCTTTATCTATATAAATTTTTGAGTTTGACATATCTTTAAGAAGGAAAAAAATACTTCCAATTTCTGAATTATATGATGCTATACGCAATTGGATACTTGGATCATAATATTTTATAGATTCTAATGTTTCAATAGCTTTCTCATAAAGTGAAATAGCTTTGATTGGATTATTTTCTTGGGCACTAGCATTCGAAGCTCTTATTTCAAGAATATCAATATAGTTAAGATAGTATCTTATAATCTCATTTTTATAGACTGATATATCCAAACCATCAATAAAACTAACATATCGTTCAAACCATGCATCACATTCTTCTTTTTCTCCAATAGATTCCAAATATAATGCATAGTCTACAATTCTATTCGAGGCTTTTACAAATAAGCCTTCTGAAATATAGCTATTTATAGAATCTTCAATTTCATTATCCTTAATTTGCGAAAAACAAGAAACATGAATTAAAATACTAATTATGAACAAAAAAATATATCTAAGTCTACCCATATCCCTCACCAAATTTTATGTAATAATTCCCTAGTCTTATCACCAATAGCCGTTCCTTCAGGAGCAATATCTGTCAACTTAGTAAGAACTTCTTTTGCTTTCTTCTTGTCATTATTCTTTAGATGTCCAACAGCTAGATTCCAACCAATTTCTGAAGCATAATCGGTGTAGTCGTTATAGTTTTCTTGCGTTGCCAAGTCCCAACATTTTTCCAACTCGCTTAATGTGTTGTCAAAATCAGTTTTGGCGGCAACGTTGTCAAAGAGTTTGGCAAGTTTGTTCTCTATCTCTGCATTATCTTCTCCGCCGCGAGTAAATTGTGAAGATGTGAAGACTGATGAGTACTCTTCTCCGAGGCCAGTAGTCTTCCGATAATCATTAAAACTAAAACCTCCCCAAACAAGTAGCGCCACTGAAGCTGCAGCTGAAAGCCATGTTGCAGTCCTTCGCCATGCAACTATCTTGCCTTTATTTTTAGTTGCACTCACATTTTTGGCAACTGCCTTAACTGCATCGGAATCTACGTCAAGGAACTCGCTGACGACATCCTTGTCGCTGGCTATGCCAACTTCTTTCATGGCTTTTGCAAGGCGAGCCATTGCAACTGCTTTCTCCTTCAACTCGGCATTGGTGCCTAGTTCTTGCAAAAACAGTTGTTCCTCATCGGCAGTCATTTTGCCCTTGAGGTACTTGGCAATGCGTTCGTCTTCGAGCAAGAGCCTCTCGTCTATATTGTTGAATTCATTTTCCATTGTCCATAGTTTTACTGTTAATCCAGGATTTTACCAACTATTTCTTTATAACGCTTCTTGAACTTATCGCAACAACGATGCTTGGTTACTTTGACCGAGCTTTCGCTACTGTAGTTGAGCATACTCGCCAAAGTCTTCATGGAGAAACCGTCTCGATAGAAGCCCCACAGCAAACTCTCGCAAGGCTCAGGCAAATCTTTGACTATTTGCAACACAATAGCTGATTTCCTGCGCTCGACCTGTTCGTCATCATCTTCAAGAGCTAAAAGACGGTCAATGCGTTCGTTTTCAAATTCATCCTTGGTGGCATCAGGGTACTCGTCAATAATGTTTATTGTTTTACCACTTTTTCTTAAAAGCTCAAATGCTTTGTTGCGACAAATGCTATTAAAGTAGGTAGACAGCGACGCAGTCATATTGACCAGTTTACCATCTATTATGTTTTTGTGCAAGGTTATAAATGCCTCTTGAAAAACATCTTCACAATCAGGATGTGACAAAGAATAGTGCCCTTGCAAAAATGCTAGGGTTTTCTCCCATTGCTTTGATGCAAAATTATTCAGAGTTTCATGTGAATAATCCATATCAGTATGTTACTTCAAAGAGGTTTCAATAACCATGTTCTGTTTTGTCAATCGTCGATCACCGTCCATTAATCTTTTTACTACCTGAACCCATGATAAGGATTTTACTAGTTGATTGGACCTCAAAGTTTTGTTAATGTAATATGAAAGCGGGCCATAGTATTGCCCATCTTGTTTAATTTCATAATTAGACTGATAGGAACGGCATGCCTCAAGAATGACAATTCCACTTTGTGTTCCACTACTATTAATGACAAAATGGCCATTAGTGTTAACAGGGGGACGATAAGGTTTCCTGGTTGAACTAAAACCGTCTCGTGTTCCACGAGAGAAAATCTCCTCATCTTCCTCCATTTCCTCTCCACGAGAAGCCCCGCCAGAATGGCATGCGTCTATTACAACACAAAGAAAACCTTTGGCACCGACTTTTGTTCTTATCTGACTAAAATAACGGGATAATTCATCATCAAGGATGTGATTTGCACCTTCATATTTTCCTTTACTGTAAACTTTTTGTGCATCATAAGGAATGATTGCCTCGTCCCAGCCATCTGCTTCGTCTTTATTCTGGTCCTCAAAGGGCTGACCATGTCCAGAGAAATGAATGTAAACGACATCGCCAGCACGGCAAGATTTTACAAGAGAAACCAGCTCTTTACGAATACGCTTCGCTGTAGCTTGTTGGTTAGTTACTTTGGTAATCTTAAATCTTTGTGACTTCAATGTAGACGCCAAGAGTTCCACATCATTTGCACCATGAATGTCAGTCCATTGTGTGACTCTATTGGAAGAATAGTTAGAGATTCCTACAAGCAATGCACGCTTGACCTGACAGTTAGCTACTTCAGGAAACAATGCCACTAAAGCTATAACTATGAAGAATATTAAATGTAGGTTCCTCTTTTTCATTCCACAATCTGAAAAATGAATATAAATGATTAAATTTTATCTTTTGATTATGTCATGTAGACACGCAAAGATAATCATTTTTTCTGAATTATTGAGATTATACTACAAAATCACCTTTTTTCAGTTATCATCGTTATATAAGGCATAAAGCAGTTAAGAGCGTTAAGTGTTGAAACTTAACGCTCTGTGGTGTAGCCCATAGCAGAATCGAACTGCTCTTTCAAGAATGAAAATCTTGCGTCCTAGCCGATAGACGAATGGGCCAAATGAGAAGAACGAGCGCCATGTTACTGCACGCCGTCTTCTTGGGAAAATATACTAAGCAAACCCCAGTATAGTCGCCGAGAGATTCTTAGGCAACCTCGAGTTTGTTAACGTGCTTAGCGAGCTTGCTCTTGAGGTTAGAAGCCTTGTTCTTGCTGATAGTGCCCTTGCGACCCAGCTTGTCGAGCATAGCAGAAACTTTCTTGTAAGCCTCAGCAGCTTCCTCTTTATTCTCCATCTTGCGCAGGTTGCGAACAGCGTTGCGCATAGTCTTTGCGTAGTAACGATTACGCTGATTTCTTGTCTTAGTTTGACGAATACGTTTGATTGATGATTTATGGTTTGCCATAATTCTTTAAAAAATGTAATTTATTTATCTTGTTAATTAGTAGCCCATAGCAGAATCGAACTGCTCTTTCAAGAATGAAAATCTTGCGTCCTAGCCGATAGACGAATGGGCCAAAAAAAATCGCCTTTTCTCAAAGCGACTGCAAAATTAGGTCAAATTTTTGAAATGGCAAAATTTATTTTGCTCAAATCGCTAAAACACAAAGTTTTTTTTAGTATTTCTTGCTGTTTTTGGACGATTAGAGTAATTTCGCAATTAGATATTTACCACGTAATTGAGTTTTTTGTGAAATGACCGAGAAAATGCAGGGCATAGTGGTGAACGTTATCAAGTATAACGAGAAACACAACATTGCGCACATCTATACCGACCGCCGCGGAATGCTGGCATTCCTGGTGCGCCAGGGGAGCACTCAGGCCGCACGCATGCGCAACGCCATGTTCATGCCACTGTCGCTTATTGAGTTTGAAGCTCAATTACAACCAGGTCGCGAGCTTGGCACGTTGCACGACGTGCGTCGCTCAACCATGTTAATGAGCATCTATAGCGACCCCATGAAGAATGCTATAGCCATGTTCCTGAGCGAGTTGCTCTCCCGCACCATTCAAGAGCAAGAGCAAAACATGGTGCTTTATAGCTTCCTGCGCAACTCTATCATCAGGCTTGAGGAAGCACAAAGCAGTGTGGCTAATTTTCACATTTGTTTCCTTTACAAATTGGGGGCGTTCATTGGCATACAGCCCGATGTGGAAAGCTATCGCGAGGGCTACTGGTTCAACATGAGCGATGGTGTGTTCACGCCGTCGCCACTGGCAGGCGGCAAGTCGATAGCTCCATCTCAAGCTCGCGTGCTACAACTGCTCTCACGCATGACATGGGACAACATGCACCTGTTCAGGTTCACTCGCCAGCAACGCAACGAGATGTTGGAAATGATGCTAAGCTACTACCGTCTGCACCACTCCACCCTGGGCACCCTGCGCTCACCCGAGGTTTTGAAGCAACTGTTTACATAAGAAAGATACAATTCATCACAAAAAGACATTTTATTATTGATTTTATAAAGGAAAATAGCGAACGTTCTCATATAAATTGTGTAAATTTGCACTTTTAGTTACTAAATATTACAACAAGACACATGAATAAATATTTTCATATCGACGAAGAAGCGGCGAGATGCCTGCTTTGCGCCGACGCTCCTTGCAGCAAGGCCTGTGGAAAAGGTGATGTGGCACGTGCTATTCAAGCTGTGCGGTTTGGCAACGAGAAGAATGCCGCCCAGTGGGTTAAAGACTGTACAGCCAGCGACCTTGCCGCCGCTCAGGAGGCTTGCATTCACTACGACCGTCCCATCCGCATCAGTGAAATAGTGGCTCAGTTGCCTGAGTATCAAGAAAAGCAGTTGCCTAGCCTTGAGATTGACTTTTGCGGCATCAAGTGCGAAAATCCGTTCTTCCTTGCCTCATCGGCTATATGCACCAACTATGAGATGGTGGCACGCGCCTTCGACATGGGCTGGGCAGGAGTCTTCTACAAGACCATCTGCCTGGAGGACATCGTTGAGGTGTCGCCACGCTTTGATACCATTAGCAATAATGCCAAGGGCGACTTTTACGGCCTGCGCAACATGGAACAACTCTCGGAAAACCCTGCCGAGGTAGATTTCGACATCCTGCGCCGCTTGAAGCAAAACTATCCCACAAAGATAGTGGTCGCCTCAATCATGGGTCAAAACCAAGAGGAGTGGATAAAACTTGCCAAGATGGCCGAGGAAGCTGGAGCCGATGCCGTTGAGCTGAACTTCTCGTGCCCCCAGATGGGGTTGAGAGGTATGGGTAGCGACGTGGGTCAAAACCCCGAGTTGGTGCTTTTCTACACTTCTTTTGTCAAGCACAACGTGAAGATTCCGGTAATCGCCAAGATGACCCCCAACATCACTCACATGGCTCGACCTGCCATCGCATCGCACTTTGGCGGTGCCGATGCCATCTCGGCAATCAACACCATCAAGAGCGTTACAATGGACGCGCGCGGCACCGTGAGCAACAAGAAAACAGTGTCGGGCTACTCGGGCCGTGCCGTGAAGCCCATCGCCTTGCGTTTCATTCTCGAGCTCGCCCAAAATCGCGTTACCAAGAATATGCAGTTCAGTGGCATTGGCGGCATCGAGACCTGGCGCGACGCCCTGGAATTCATCCAGCTGGGCTGCCACAACGTGCAGGTGTGCACCGCTGTGATGCAATATGGCTACCGCATCATCGACGACATGATTGAGGGTCTGCGCTATTACATGGCCGAGCGTGGCGTGACATCGCTTGCCGACCTCGTGGGTGAGGAATTGCCAAACTTTGTGCTACCATCCGACCTTGACCGCTCAACAATAGTCTATCCGATGATTGACCGCGAGCGTTGCATTGGGTGCGGACGCTGCTACACCTCATGCATGGACGGTGGCCACCAGGCTATCGACTTCGACCCCGAGAGTCGCCAGCCCAGCATCAACGGTCGCAAGTGCGTAGGCTGCCACCTGTGCCAGCTCGTGTGCCCCACCAGCGCAATCCATCCCGCAAAGAGAATCGCGAAGAAATAAAAACAACCAAGAAATAATGGTGAAGGCTTAATTACCGCCTCGCCCAGAACCGCCAACAAGGTCATTGTTCTCAATGGTCTTGTTGGTTTTTTTCACGCCCGCCACCACATTCTACTTGGATGTATCAAGTATCTTAGGCAGGTTGCTATTCTCATACTCCTCATTCAGAATCTCCAAAGCGACATTGTAATATTCTTCCTTTCCCTCGTTGTCATGTGCTTGCGATTTGGCATATCCAAAAATTTCCTGCCTTGCCTTTTTGATTTCAATCAGTAAATTGCTTCGTGTTTTATAGTCATCAATGACAGGGTATTGGCGTTCTATTGCAGCAAAAGCAGCTTTTGCCCTTTCATGCAGTTGCGATTTCAATGGTTCAGGAACTGTAATGACCTTTTTTTCTATTGCTGGCGATGAGTTGTACGTATTAATTATTGCGTCTTGATTTTGATAGTTTTGTGGCGAGGTCTGATAATTGGCTGAATGTGAGTTATTTATCTCTCCAATTTCACGGGCAGAGTTGCGATTTACCATGCTGTCAATGCTATCATGGGGCATAGCGATGCTTTCTTTGACCGGTTGAAACACCTCGGAGTTCCTGCCATGATTAACGCTCCACAGGATGATAATCATCAATATGGCAATTGAGATTACAAAGCCTGCAATAAGACTGTGAATGGAATGTTTTTTCGACAAATAGCGTTGGGCTTCGGCTATAGTAGCAAACCTCTGTTTGGGATCTTGCTCAACACATTTCTTCACAAAGCCACGATACCATGACGGTACCGATTGAAATTCATTATTATGCTTACTTTTGTTGAATAACGCAAGCAGCACTTTCCCAAGCGCATAAATGTCGGTCCACGGTCCCACTTCGCCACCATTGAGCTGTTCGGGAGCCGCATATTCTCTTGTCATTCCTGCAGCGATCGACTGGTAGCAATCGCTATAGGCAAATCCCAAGTCGATGAGTTTCACCTTGTGTCCCACGCGCGTAATCATTATGTTAGAAGGCTTGAGGTCGAGATGCAACACTTGGTTGTTGTGCAGATAATCAAGCACTTCAAGCATCTGCATCACAAACTCTTTAAGTTTTCTCTTGTCTTTAAAATAATCAGGATTCTTGTTCACAAATTCATCAAGATTATCACCGTCGACCATTTCGGTGAGAATATACACCCCTTGCTCATCACGTCGCTTGTCGATGTAGCGCACAAGTGACTTGTGTTCAAGCCTATAACCAATATCGAACTCTCGCTCAAAGGCGGTGATATACAACGAGTTGGACGCCATCTCTTCCCTAGGGCGCTTCATGAAATGCCACTTGCCGTTAATGCGCACGCGGTAGGTGTCGCACGTGCCACCAGTGGTTGACAGCTTCTCAATAACCCGCTTCCCACCGGTCACGCTCATTTCCTGTGCAAAATCGCTGGTTTCCATAGCTTAAGTACTCAATATTGATCCAGTTCCTTGATATATTCGTGACGATAGCGGTCAATATCATCCTTACTGAAACCGTTTTTGAGCAATAGATCATAGAGCTCACTACCTTGATTTATCTTCTTGCTATAATCATAGTAGATTTTACAATATTCATCATGGTCATGAGCCTTGCTCACAGCTTTGGCAAAGTTTTGCACTACCGGGCGCGCCACAACATTCATGCGCTCAATCAAGTCATCCCACAATGCCTCATGTCTGGCCTGTAGCAAATTGTCGCACTGCTTCGTGAGAGCATGACTCAGATGTTTACTCCACACGCTTGAGTGCCCCGCCGACTCGCTCTTGACAATCTCATTCTCAAGCTGTGGCAGAGATTTGCGGAATTCTTCCAACTCTTTGAGAGTGGTGAACGTTGCCACCTGGGCAGCAACACTTTGCAACCGCTGCTTGACAATATTATTTATTCGCTTATCCACGTCGGGGCTTAACGGAGCTTTCCTTGCCACACTGTCGAGCTCGCGAAAACAGCGCTGGCGATAATCATCGAGCAAGTCTTCCTGCACGCCTTTAGCCAATAGCTCATTGTAGGCTTTGTGGATGGGAGCGTAATAATCGTAAAGTATAGCCGTAACGTCACTATAGTCCTTAGCGGCAAACCTAATCTCTGCCACCATCGCCTTCTTTGTTTCGATTGTCGCTCCCACCATGTAAGAATCGACTATAGCCAGGTCCATGTCGCTGCTTTCACTCCATTCCTTGCCCTTGAGGCGCAGGTAAGCAGCTTTATTTGCCATGAATGGGTGGTTCATGTATTGAGCTTCCACAAGTTTATAGGTCTCATGAAATGAGAGTCCCGTAGCGGCAGCCAGCGAGTCGATGCGTTGAGGCAAGAGTCCCGACACTTGTTTCCAAACCATTATAGCCTGTTCATAATTGTCATCGCTAATTACCTAAAATCCATCAAGAGGCTTGAACCACCGGCTGCATGCTTCACTCACAGCCTTAGCCTGAGCCGGAGATTGTGCAAAGGCATTGACAGCCGATGCAAACACTATCGCTGCACAAAGCAGTAAAATCCTATTCTTCCACATCATTACCTTTTATAATCCTTATGCTAGAAATGCCACCTATCTTCCCTGCGGTGAAGCAGCCCATAGAGTTTCCGTTGCGGGTCACATTCTTAGCATAGAGTGTATAGCCCAGCACCAAGTGTGACACATCAACCACATCACCCTTGCACAACTTGCTATTAACACTCACAGTCACCACGCACTCTTCGCCCTTGCAATGACGCATGCGCACCATGCGGTCGGGGGCATAGGTCAGTTCAATCACATCACCTTCTTTGAGCGATGAGACATCAACACTCTCAACATCCTCAAATGCAGAGTTTCCCCTCTCGCGGGCAAACTGCACCATTGCCTCCCAGCTCTCATGGCCCACATAATGGGCAATGGTGTCGAGAGTGAACTGGCGAGCCTGCTTAACGTCGGTTACCATGCCCAACAAGCGCTTGAGGGTGTTAACACTGATGTTCTCACCCGTCGAAGCAAGCACGTCGTAGTGCAAGGCCTCGACATCGGCCGGATACCGTATCTCACGCCCAAACCGCTGCTCAATAAGAGTTTTTTCTGCTACAGTTATCATATCACTGGCAAAGTTATAATTTTTTTCGCATTTTTTTATTCTTGCAATCTCACGAATTTTCACATAAACTCAAACGGATGAAACGGATGAACCATCTTTGGCACTTTTATCTTAATTTTGGCAAAAAATTAATAATTAGAAGCATGATTACGCCCAATGATAAAAAACAGCTCACATGTGTTGTGATTTTTAAAAACTTTCTTTAAATTTGCAATCGCAATGGTCAGGCACCTAATGTGCCGCCTTGCGTGACATATTTTTAAGGAAGCGTTTTTAGCTTTCACCTTGCTTGTGAATCTGGACAATTCATCAAGAGGTCAAGGGCGAAACATAGCAACGCAGTCCTTTGGTTTGATTCTACGAGCACGCCTCGCGCGCATCATAGTATCACTAAAGGTGTGAGCTGTTTCCAATTTATCTTGACCTCGGGCAGTCCAGAGCCCACAAGCAGGATAAAGGCGAAACAGGCTCACGCTTTTTTTGTGTTTCATCTCATCTAGTTTGTATTGTTGGCTGAAAAAGAGTTTCGACTTTTTAAAGTGGACCATATCAATAATAAATAATCAAATGACATCTAAGCATCGCTATTTTTTACTTTTTATCTTGCACATGCTCAGCCTTTCTATGAGCATGAGTGCCAGTGTTCCCGATTCTCTCACATATGAGAACTATGACACGCAGACTGATTTTGGCTTTTTTCATTACTTAGCTATTATAATATTTTTTTTAATTATAATAATATTATTATTAATATCAGCACAGAAAGTTTATCTATCATTCCAGTATAAGCGTTGGTTTGGAAAATTTAAGCCATACCCACCCAAATGGTCAACCAAGATTCCTTTTAATGGTGACTTGCAACAATGTTTTGGATACATTTCAGCAATAGAACCATCTAAGGTTTGGTTTAAACACAAAATGAAAGCATTTTTTATAAGAATGATTAACAACGGAGACATAGAGTTGTTGGAAGACCATGATAGAGTTGTGAGAATAATTAACCCTCCCGCAGCCAAACTTCCTTCTTCAGTCACAATGAGCTATGAGAATGTATATCACTGCTTGCTCTCAATATTGTGGGCAAATTCTAATGAGGATAATATTGTTTCTCTTAATGATATTGACATAAACCCATATGATAAAGAAAAAGACATTGATAATTATAACAAATTTGAAGATTATTATACCATAGTAACGCAATACCCTCAGGTCAAATGCTCAATAATAAGTCCAAAAGAGGCAAGAGCGGTTATGGGTCTGAAAAGATACTTGCAAGAAGCAACTATAGATTATCAACAATTGACGACAAATGATGGGATTCTTAGTACAGAGTATTTGGTTTACGAATGTCTTTTTGGGATAACCACTCACTCTGATTTGAACTTTTACGATGCTGCCATTGGTTTCTCTGATGTATGGTCAAAACGTTTGCCGAGAAAAGATAAAACAAGGAAAGTCTTGGCTAAAACATTAATTGTAATCTTAACAATATTAGTGATATTAGCATTTATTGGTATCGTATTATCAATATTTAAAGATGACGATAACGACAATAACGATGAAAACAGATGGAAGAATCTGGAGAGTCTGCGTCGAAATATAGACTCAATAAAAAATAATATTCCTTAATTTCCCGAAAACTCAAAATATTAATTTATAAAATACATCTATCATGAAACGAATTTTCATTATCTTTTCATTTTTGGCGATTTTAACATTTTCTTCAAGTGTTGCGGCTTTTGCTAGCACTATCGTAGATGACGCTGCCAGTGTCGCACCGATTGTCGCACCCGATGTCCACGAGCCGGCACCACTTAAGCCTGAAGAGGCCAGTGATTTAGATTTAATCACGTTTGGCAAGACAGAGTTCAACAAATGGGCAGATAGTAAGGAATACAAACTTGCTCTAGCCGAATATGCCTTGTGCGAAGGTTTTTTCACCATTAATTTTGACAAAAAACACTTAGAGAATGCCATAAAGCATCTAGAGAAGGAGTTGAAGCAACATCCACAGAATGCATACGCTGAATATTATTTGGCAGAATGCAAAGCAATGTCATCGATTTACAATGAAAATGAAGCTGAATCAAAGGTTCTTGCTAATGAAAGCCTTAAGCATTTTAAAAACTGCATCGACAAACTGCCATCGGGCGATGTCGATTCAAAAATTGAAGCTTTGTTAGAAAGAGCCTCTCTTTCCTTTTTCAGTGTTTTCGAGTATAAGGAACAGGCAACCAAAGACATAATGCAGGCTTTTGATCTAAGACCCACATACGATAATTTAAAATTTATCACGAATTCAGGAGCATTATCCTTTAACAAAGAATTGATGCAAGAACTGGCTTCAAGACTTATAAAGACTGACCCTAACAATGTGGATTTAAACCTCATGCTTGGTAACTCTTATATTTATGAAGACCCTGAAAAAGCCTTGGAATACTATAATGCGGCATGCGCACAACACAACAATGCTAAAGCATTAATTAGCAGAGCGCAATTATTAGCCAACAATGACGATTATAGTAATGCACTCAACGACGTGATTGAAGCCAACAAAATTGATATTTCAGCAGAAGAAGAAAGCGTTGACCTTTTATGTCAGATCGCAAAAATTAATGAAATGTGGTTTAACAGGGTAGCAAAGATTTGCGACAATGGCACGCTAAGTAATTATAAAAACTATATATTGGGAAATGGTCTGATATATTTACCTAACTACGGAGAAAAAAAGATTAATGATTATTACCAAGCTATAACTTATCTCACAAAGTCGATTGAGGAAGACAAGGTGTATAATGGAATTCAGGACCTATCCAACTGCTATGTGGCAACTGGCAATATAAATGATGCAATAGATGTCCTTTTCAACAATTTCGATAAATTAAATTCATGGGAAAGAAGTAAACTTTTCGAACTTGAGACAGAACATAAACTCTATGACCGCTGCGTCGCCGACGCCAAGACATTAAATTTCGCTGGACAAATCAGTGATGACGAGATGCTTAAATTTGCTGGGTACGCACTGTTCTTGAAGCACGACTACAATGCGGTGGTCGAAACTTTCAATAAGTATATAACTAGCGTGCGAGATTATAACGATGAGAAAATTCCTCTATCTGCTTTTATTAAAGATAGCAATATTGACTTTTTTTACTATGCCTGCTCTCTCATTATCACTGGCAAGGAGAAAGAAGGGCGTGAGTTAATGTCGCTCATAAGTGACAGTGAACACTATATCCTCCAAAGTCACAGTAAAAAAATCCTGGCTCTTCATTTTGCGGGGCGTGATGCCGAAGCCATTGCGTCTCATGAAAAGATGATAGAAGATAATAATAACAGAATGAAAGAACTCATTGAAAATTATGAGCCAAGTGTTAATTATAATGACGTTTGTTTATATACAATTCTGGGGCAGACTGAAAAAGCCAAGCACCTAATCGCCTCAGATAAAGAAATCATGGTCGCCAGATACGCAAAGTCAATTTCAAAGGACGAATCAATTTTGAGAGATGATGCCATTAACGAAAAAATTGACGATTTAATCCTTGAACTCAGTGACACTCCTTTAATTGACTTGACCGAGTTTAAACAATTGATACAATCCAACTGATTATTAACTTTGAATTCTTAACTTTATTGTGGAAGAAATAAATTATCATTACACACAACAACCTACCATCTCGTTTAGTAGGGCAGTAGGAAAATTTTATGCTAAGTATTTCGATTTCAAGAGTCGTTCAAGGCGCAGTGAATACTAAGTATTCTCGACTTGAAACGCCAGGCTCTAATGATAATAAAAAAGACTTAAGCGCATGGTCATATATTTGGCCTATACTATTGGGGTACTTCTCGATGATGTTCTTTTTTTTTCGTTTGGATATGGTATTATTTCTGCTCCCACATCTAATGCAATTGAATATGATTTCAATAAAGAATGGGATGATGTTTTTGAGAATGATAGCACATTGATGAATGATGAGCCATCTTCAATAGAAATATTAACTGATTCTACCGATTTAAATACATTAACTGATTCTACCGATTTTGAGGTATTATCTGATACCACTGGAGACATTACAAGTAAATAATCATTTCATTCACATCGCATAAAAAACAGTGATTTCAACTACTGATTCACAAAATTATATTTGACATGGATTTTGAATTAAGGCAAGATAGTGACGGCGGATATAGGCTCTTTGAAAAGAAAGAAGGCTGTGGCTGTGGCTCAATAATAGGTGCTATTATTGTTCTCGCAATATTTGGCTCAATGTGTGGCGGTGGTAATCACTCCACGTCAGGCAGTTCACACAGACAAGAGCAAGTTAATAACAATAATACAGGCAACACGGTTGACAATCACTATGAGCAACGAGAAATAGAGAACACACCACCAACAGATACTGGAAACGACAATGAAATTGACGTGCCAACCAGTGAAGATAATATAATCTCATCACAAGATTATGCAGAGGAAACAATTAAAAGCAACAACTCCAGAACAGTCGAAAATGAAGACGACATTTTAGAGGTCGATAATAATGAGATTTTTCCAAAAGATATCACGTCAAAAAGTATAGCACATTTTGATGCTCAAGAGTGTGAAATTATGAAAGGGAAAATTGGAAACCAAAAAGAAATATCTGTTGCACTATTACCCTATCCTGCTTCTTACGAGGAAGGTGATGAAGTTGGATTGCTATTATGTGAAAACAATGTTTTTTATCTAGTGGTAGAGAAATGCCATGCTACGATTGACGCTAATTTTATTCTTACGTTAAAAGTAATTTCCGACGATGACACTATAATAGGGACGTTTAATGGAAAAATAGATCAGAATATTGTGCACTACAAGGGAACATTCACAAACAAATTAAATGGATTGGTTACTCACTTTGAGACATAAAATATTAATTAAAACAATTCTTTCCTCAAAGGGACGGTTCTTTTGAGGACTAATAACAAATTCATAAAAACAATAAAAACTAAATTATTTTTTACAATCATGAAGAAAATTCTATTAATTGCCTTCTTGGCTGTGTCGATTGTGACCACTGTAGCCATCGCCAAGACATCTAATGAGACTCAAACAAAAAAACAAGTAAACGCCATTGGGTGGAACTCCACCAGCCACAGCCACCAGAGCATCTTGCTTGCCGACATCTCCGACTCGCAGCAGATTCCCTGCCAGTGGTGCCGCAAGACCCAACCGGCTTATTCCAACTGGTACATCTGTAACAACTGCGGCTTCCGCGTGTGTAGCCAATGCACAAACAAACACTATGGACCTTACAAGAAATCGCCCGATGGTAGTGGACAATGCAGCCAGTGCAGCCGTGGGCAAATGATCCCAGCAACCTACAAGAATGGAAAAGCGGTAAGACGCCCATAAATACAATAATCACAACTGCAATATTTTTCAACTTTTAAAATCGAACTTTAATATGGATGCAACTAATTTTGGAGCAACAAAGATTCCGACCATCTCTTTTGGTCAGGCAGTAAAAAACTTTTATTCTAAGTGTTTTGACTTTTCAGGACGTGCACGCCGTAGTGAATACTGGTGGGCGCAATTGTATATAGTAATAGCTACATTTATTTTTAACGCGATCATTTCTTTTTTTTCTAATGAATCAATAAGCTTATCAATAAGCATTATTTACTTCATTCACTTATTTTTAGCAGATTTGTCTTTAACAATTCGCCGACTACATGATATTGACAAAAGTGGCTGGGTTATTTGTGTAAATTTTATTCCTACTATAGGAACGTTAATTCAGCTTTATTTTTGTTGCCAAGATTCAACAATAGGTCCGAATAGATGGGGTGAATCTCCTAAATATCCAATTCTTGAAGGGTCATCCGAAGAAGATTATGAGAATGTAGAAAAAACAGTTATTTCAACTGCTGATTGACATAAACAATAATTTGGTATGGGTTTCGAATTAAGGCGGGATAGTGACGGTGGCTACCGTATGTTCCCTAAAAAACCAGGATGTATAAAATTAATATTGGCCTTTTTATTCCCACCACTTGCAGTAGTTGACAAGGGTTGCGGGTCATTTCTCATCACTTTACTTCTCACCTGTTGCGGATGGATACCAGGTGTGATTGCCACACTTATCATCCTCAAAAAAGAATAATGGTAGAGACACCTCCAGGCTTCGACAGAGTTTGAAGACTGGCTTTGCGTCCTCAAGGGACTAGTTCTTTTGAGGCCACTTCTTTTTACAGCTATATATCAACTTCATATCGATAACTAATTCAAAAAACAATGAGAGCAAATATTTTTAATATAATGAGAAGCAATCATTATATAAGTTTTCCAACATTGCTCATAAGTATTTTCCTGATTGCAATAGCACATGTTTTTATCAGTTGCTCCTCTGGTGGTTCAGACAGGGATAACAAAGATCTTCGTATTCCAGATATTATATTTGATACCAAACCTAATATTGAGGGTGAATGGCATCGTGTAACAACTCAAGATAATAGTGCATTATTAAGAAAACTATCAGTTGAAGATGGAGACGACACTTTTTATGGAGAAGCAAAAGGTGAAGAAACTTATACCTTTAATGATGATGGCACTTATTCATTATATTGTGAGGCTATGGTGGATGCAAGAGGTTTCTTGAAAACAAACGACGCGTTTATTGATTTAGTATTTATATCCAAACCCATGGAGATGACATTCTCGGCAAATTTTAACATAACAGGAACTTATACTTACGACACCGATGCTGAGACCTTATTGTTAACTCAATCTGAACTCGAAATAATCTTTGTAGAATTTAATTGCAACTATGGGTTCGTTAATTCCTTAATGAAGGAAAGTGTTGAGAATATGCTAGAGAAACAATTAATAAATCTTCTCCCTAATAACAAAACCAATGACTACGAAATAAACGTTTGCACCGAGAAGCAGTTGGTGCTTCAAGATGACGAATAGATTGCAAAATATGTGCGAGTAACTTATTAATCTCTTGGCTTTTTACATAATAATGCGAATCAGCAGTTGAAACATAACATTTAAAAACTCCAAAAATTATGGAACAAAAACAAACCCCATCGTTATGGTCTAAAGTTAAAGAGCTTATGAGTAAAGCAACAGCTCTATTAGTAAAGAAGATTGAAAACTGGACCAAAGAATTAGACAAAAAGATAACAATTGCCAATAGCTCCAATAAAGAGCAATCACCTGCGAGAGTGCTTGATACAGGTGAATCTAATGTGAATAATCAAAGTGAGCAACATGAAAATATAGAAGAAAACCAAGTGCCCACTCCACCACCTGCAACAGTTATCAATAAGACCAATGTGAGTTTGGGGTTGGGTAACATTCTTTTTTGGGGCTTAATTATATATGCTTTCTTTAGCGTACCTGACAAGACCGATCATGCAGAGGCTATAATAAAAACAATACCTCTTAATGAGATATATGATAAAAAACCTGAAGCCATCTTATTAGATGAAAATAAGGTTCATGCCGCATTAAAAGCAGCAATTCTGGAAAACTTTGAAGTTGAGAATTATTATTTATTCTCAGTTTGTCATAAGAAAAGTGGTGATTATGAATTTCCAAACGATATTTTAGATGGCAACTTTATATCATTTGGAATTTTAGGTAAAGTGTTTCCACGTCAAGAAATGATAGAAAAGAAGATAAAAGAAAACATAGAAAAAGAACAGCGCAATTCACTTCAAAGCAGCAATACAGGAGGTCATCACGGCAGCGAGGGCGACAACACTTTCGATAGAGATAATTACTCAGAACATGGCAATAGACTAGAAATTGTAACGAACGCACAGCAATTTGGCGATGAGATAGAAACCTATCCGAGTGGTTGTGACTACCAGGTAACTCACACGGTTGTTGTTGCAAATAGATCAGACAGAGATGTCGCCGCCCAGGATTATTATCTAAGCGTATCGCCTGTAAGCAGCGACGAATATGACTACTCCGAGACCAACACAAGCCATGTCTCGGGCAAGTTCATTCCAGCACATGGAACGGCCACATTCACCTGGACCGACGTGCATTTCGATGGCACATGGACTTATGAGGACCGTGTAGAGCTTATCGTTTTATCTTAAGGTAATTAAACTTCATGGCACCCTAAAGGGCTAGCGTGACTCATCTATTTTATTTTGACACACTCCCCCTTCTGAGTAACCAGGGCACCTATTGCCTGCATCAACGAGCCACTGCCACCCACAGTCACAATGTTGAGAATGGACTCGGTGCCCTCAGCGTCATATTTTGCTCCCGGGTCGGTTATCACCTCTGGTTCATCGTCTTGTGTGGGGGTGGCGAAACACCAGTTACCGAATGGATTGGAAGATTATGGTGCTTTGGACTTACTGTAATAAACTCCTAAAAAAGAGCCAATATATCAAAGGGGTAATAGCACCCTTCTTTGTATTGGGACTTCTGCCATTACTAATTTCACCTTTTATAAACAGCATTGGCATGTGCCTATTCGGCATTGTTTTCATAAGCTCAACAGCTCCTAACTTTATGTATATTTGGAAACTCCGCAAAGAGCCTCGCGACTGCATGATTATGGACATTAAAGGCGAGCATGCCTGCTTTGTTCTTGATGAAGACCAGCCAGCCGACAATGAATGATTAAAGCTAAATGGTGTCCTCAAAGGGACTTAGCTTTTGAGAACACTAAATTAATTTCATCAAGATACCAAGAAATAATGGTGAAGGCTTAATTACCGCCTCGCCCTGAACCGCCAACAAGGTCATTGTTCTCAATGGTCTTGTTGGTTTTTTTCACGCCCGCCTTGAGGGAGCCAAAGCGGTAGGTAACGGTTAGCCTGAACTCACGCATAAACTGCCAAGCGCGGTCACTGCCTGTGTAGTCGCCATGGGTCGTGTACATGGTAATCTTGTTGTACTTACTGGAATTGAAGAGGTTTGCAGTGCCTAAGTATACTGTGAGTCGGTCGTCCTTGAGGAATGAACGCTGCAGGCTAAAGTTGTAATACATAGTGCCTGTGTAGTGACCATAGAGGCCATCGACACCGCCACTGCGACCGCTCAATGTTGCAGCGAACCTCAACTTCCAGGGTAGCTGCTGTGTGAGCTGTGCATAGTAGAACGCCACCCATCGACTGTTCTTGAGATTGAGGTCGCGACTCTCGTAGTTATAATGCCCCACGTTGCCATTGAGTGTGAAACTCGTGGTCGGGCCTATTGTCCACTGCACGAAACCGCTCAAACTCAAGTAGCGGCTCTTGAGAGTGTTGGCATAGGTTGAAACCAGCACATCGCCATCGGTGTACTGAATTCCCGTTATGCGGTTGTTGCTGAACGAGATGCCGGGGCTGAGGTTGAAGGTTAGCTTGCCGCCAATCTTCATATAAGTCATGCTGATTGAATGGTTGAGCGAGCTGCCAAGGTGTGGATTGCCAAACTTGCGGCTCGTGGGGTCTTCCTCTACAGCTGGGTTTAGATAGCCAATGCCAGGGCGACGGATGCTTGTGGAGTAGTTAATCTTGAGGCTATGCGCGTCGTTAAACTTGTATCGCACACTCAAGTCGGGCACCCAGTCGTTCAAGTTGCGGTGATAATTGTTGTGACTGCCATCGGGGAACTCGGCATTGAGACGGCTATACTCATAGCGCATTCCGGCTCTGGCTGACCAGTTGTCCTTACTGAAACGATAACTCAGGTAGGCTGCTGCCACATGGGCGCGGTGGTTGAAGAGTGTGGTGTTATCCATCTCGGGCGCACCATCAAATCCAAAAGTGCCCTCGCTCGTATTGAAGCGGTTGATATATTTCACCCCAGTCTCAATGGTGTGATACTTAGCGAATGGGCGAGTCCAGTCGAACTGGAAAGTGTGCTCGGCAAAGGTCTCCTTGGTGTCGGTGGTTTGACCGGTATAGGGGAACGGACAGTTGAGCATGTCGCTGAATGAGTTGATGCTCTTTAGATTATTGTGACTGGTCGAGAGCATGTAGCTGAGAGTCAACATCTCACCGGGATTGTGCAGCAGGTGCTGATAGTCGATGCGGCCATGCAGGTCGTAGGACCCACTCTTGGGGACACGACCGGTGGTAGTGTACCGATACAGGACGTTTCCATCGCAGTCGGTCATGCGAGCATTGTTGAAACCATCGGAGTGACGGCCATAGTAGTAACCGCCAAACGAGAGCGAAACGAGGTTCAACGAGTCAGGTTCCCAACTCGCACTAAGGTTGCCGTAGTGGAAATTGAAAGAGCCTCGAGTTTCGTTGTGGCTATACAATGTGTTGCCTGTGTTGGCATAGGTGTGCTCGCTCTCCATGATGTTGTGGTCGTAGTGGCGGTTCTTGTTATTGTAGCCATAGTTTACCGAGGCAACAACTTTTCCAATCTGCGTGACGACGCTTGCATTGGCATTAGGGCTACCGGTGTTGTCGACACCCAAACTTACCGTACCCATCACGCCCTGCATCAATGAGCCACTGCCACCCACAGTCACAATGTTGAGAATGGACTCGGTACCCTCAGCGTCATATTTTGCTCCCGGGTCGGTTATCACCTCAATCTTCTTGATGGTGCTGGCAGGAATTGCCTTGAGCACATCCTTCATGTTCTGACCACTCAAGGCAGGGTCGGGATGGCCGTTTCGATACACTTTGAACGAAGAGGAGCCTTTCACTAAAACATCATCCTTGCCGTCGACCGAGACCATTGGCACCTTCCTTAGCATGTCGAGCACGTTGTTGGTCTTAGAGTCGGCATCGGCCTGTACGTCGTAGGTTAAGCGGTCAATCTCGGCAGTCACCAGCTGGCGCTGGGCAGTAACCGTCACTTCGCTGAGCATCGTTGATTCAGTATTGAGAACTATTGTGCCCAGCTGTGCAACAGGCGACGATGCACCTACTACGAAGGTGCGCTCCTGGGGTGCCATGCCCACAAAATGCACGCTCATCAAGTAGCTGCCAGGATTTGCGAGGTGGTGGTCCACCTTGCCAAAGGCGTCGCTCACTCCACTACTCACAACCTTGGTTGTGTCATCTATATTATAAATGTATATTGTGGCAAAAGGAACACCCTCGCCCTTGCTGTCGTTCACTTGGCATCGCACACAAAGTTGCTGCGCCATCGCACCAATAGCACACAACATAAGCATAAGTAAGGTAACAATTCTCTTTTCCATAGCCTTTGGGTTTATATCATTTCAATTACAAATTTAGATAAATCTTTTTGATTTAGACGCACACTAAAGGGTGAAATGTTGCAGCATTTTTGAGAAAAAGTCAACTTTCACACTTTAGGGTGTGAAAATGAGCCATACCACAAGGCAAACAATGATCTTTTAATAGCTTCCCCTTATCGGGTGATGATACCATTGTCGGTATCTCTTAGATTGATAGTTTTATCGGCCGACTGATGCTTTCGGCCTCGGCTTAATCGCCATGATATGTTAAGTGACACGCTATTGCCAAAATCTCTATTATTATGAACAAAGTGCTTGTACAGATTCCGATTTAGAATTTCGCTCTCGGCAGACTTGTAGTTATTGATGAAAGGATTTGACCATGAGAGTGAAAATTGCCAATCCTTATATTTGTAGGAGCATTGCAAGATTGTATTAGCTCCATTATATCCCTTAGTTTCGCCCTCTAAGAAGCGAAAGCCATTGTTAGCATAAGCCAGTAAAGTGAATTTTCCGAGATAGGCTGTGACACCTGCCGAATAGAACCACGATGTGTAGCAATGCGTATAGTCAAACCCATAGTTAAAACAACGCATCATTCCTCCGTTTGCATAAGCTTGTAGCTTCTCGGGTATAATCCAATAACTTGCGTATGCCATTACATTTAACACGTTAATAGCTTTCTGGTTTATCTGTGTATAGATGAACTTATTATCGGCGGTGCGCTCGTAGAGTGCCATGTTGGGTTTATTGCAATGCCTGTAGAATCCTTCGGCAAATGCGCTCCAGCGGTCATTGTTATACGACAGGTGCAATGTGTGTTCAATGTCTCGACTAGGCTTGAGATCGGGGTTGCCCACGGTATATTCCATGCTGTTTGTTTGAATTGTTGCATCGCTGACCATGGCAATGCGTGAAGCACGCTCTTTCATCTCGAAGGTATAACTTAGCTGCATTCCGTTCATGATATTATAAGCCAGAGTCGCCTTGGGGCGGAAAGTCCAGAAGTCGTAATTGTGCGCATTTTGATTGTAATGGATGTAGCTTGCTCCCAAACCAAGTGAATATCGTAAATTCTTGAGCGAGCCTTTTATCTCGCTGAACGCATAGACATTATTCTGCTTCAACTCAGTCAGAGCGAAAGCATCGCCCGTATAATCATTTTTCGTGTATTTGTAGCGATAGTTTACTCCGGCAGATAATGTGAAGGGTTTCAGTCGATTTTCGTAGATTATTTCAGATAAAGCAGAGACGGTCTTGCCACTCACGTCATATTGATAAGGTGCTCCCTCATCGTAGTAATTGCTGCTCTTAGTGGCGATGTAAGTGCCAACAACATTTGCTGTGATTGATTGATGCGGAGTGAGTTGGCGGAAGAAGTACAAATCGAGGACAGGCGAATTGGATTTGCCGCTCTCTCTGTTAGTTGAATTATATCGCTTTGTGCCATCAATGATGTCTTTAATTGAATAATTGCCAGGAGTTTTATTTAGACTCTCACTCAAGGATGCTTGAAAGACAAAGGCTGTAGAATCTGCCAGATTGTAGGTAAGCTTCACATCATGACTATGCGCTTTTCTGAGAGTCTCAACATCATCACGATCTATAGTATGGATGCTACCATTATTCAAGGTATATTCTGCCAACTCAGTTACCCTCGTGCCGTTCAATTTATAACCACTATAATTGTAGGAGACAGTAAACTCGCTTTTCTTATGATTCCATTTTCCATATATCGTTCCATCACCTTGCAAGGAAGTGAGAGTGGGAGTGATGTCAGCACCTAATGTATAACCCGAGTCATTGCGCTTGGTTATAATGTTGATGACATAGGCTACATTTTCACCATAACGCACACCAGGATTGTCAATGAAGTCAATTTTGCTTATGAGTTTTGGATTAAGTGCCAACATTTCCTCTTTGCCGACGATGATTCCATTGATTCTAAGTTGCACACTGCCTCTGCCATCTATTGCTGTTATCGAATGTGCCACATCATCAATTCGGAGGTTGGGCAACGAGAGTTTCAGCAGAAGACCATAACCGTTGTTGGAGGCATTCTTCTGGGCAGCTGTAGGAAATATTATCTGGCCGTCAGCCTTGCTGATGACATTGGGGGCTTTGACAATTACTTCATCAAGAGTAACAGTTTTGTCTTCATTCTGAGCAAAGGCAGAGAAAGAAGAAATACATAGGAGAATGAGTAGAAATAATGATTGTTTCATATGCATCAAACTTTTTTTGAATTTCGATGCAAAGGTATTATGGAATAAAAAAAGTGTCAGATATATTACCTGACATTTGTCTGACATTTATCTGACATTAACCTAACTATTTGAGTTTCAATGTATAGCTTTTGCCCCTGTCTGACTCTATTTTCAAGTTACTATTGGATTCCAAGATGGGTTTTACCCGTTTTATAAGAGTATAAAGCGTGTCGCTGGCATCGGGCTTCTTGGGCCACAGACGGTCGCAGATTTCTTGTTTGGACAGCGAATGAGATTCAGTCATCATAAACATCTCCATAAGGGAATGCTGCATTGGAGTGAAATGAATTGGTTCGCCCTTAGCAGTAATAAATTTGTCGTTGACAAAAACAATGCCTCCATAATTAAGTCCTCCAGCAAACATTTCAGGTTTAAACCTGCGCATATATAGTATGCTGCATATCATCCATAGAATGCCGACAAATAATAATGTCCCAGATGCTCGCTGGTCAGAAATCATCAGTGTGGTGATAAAGTCGCAATTAGCCTGTGCAACCATCTTCGTTTCTATGCGCCCAGCTCTTTTTACGGATGTCATGGCAATGCATGCAGTGTCCTTCAGCTCGGCTATTGTGATATGACTACGATAACAGCTGATAGTATCGGCATTTACAACATCAGTGGGCATTGTGGCAAGAGTAAGCTTGAGTGCATTGTTTACATCTCGTGTTATTCTGTTTTCGGCAATTTTATAGTTGCAGACGCTTGAACATAACGCACAAAGCATTATAAAAACGAATATGATGAAAGGAAGTTTCTTCATTGTTCTGAATTCTTATTGATATTGAACATTTCAATCTTTTTCTTTACATGTGGCATGTAAACATGCGCAACTCATGAAAGACATAGCCGCATGTATTATATACAAGAATTATCTCATCGAAAAAGGTGTATGTTTTCGCAAAGGTAAGCATAATTCTACTACTTGCGCTTGTTTTTAAACGTTTTATTATTCATTAACCTTGGTAATGTCTTTTCCATAGTCATTTTTGGGGGGGGTAAATTATTCTACAAGCAAATTTAGATAGGTCTTTTTGAATTAGACGCACACTAAAGGGTGAAATGTTGCAGACACAAAACTGTAAATTAGCATTTTCACACTTTAGGGTGTGAAAGGCTTTAACAACCCAAATAATTATTGTACCTTTGTGGTAGAAAAAAACATAATATTTCGGCAACCAATGGTTGGTGAAATTAGTTAAACGAACCTGTTAATTATGGCAAGAATTGAGGATTTCTTTTTTGAGGAAAATAGCGTTAGTGAGCTCTGTGGTGACCGTTATACCCACATTGAGATGCTAAAACGTGCCGTTGACGCGATGGCTAATGCCACCTACCAGAGCATCTATGTGATAGACTATTTCAAACGCGAGTTCCTGCATGTGGCAAGTAATCCGCTGTTCCTGGGTGGTCACACAGCAGAACAAATGAAGAAGATGGGCTATCAGTTCTACATCGACCATGTGCCTGAAGCCGAGCAAGCCATGCTGCTTGAGATCAACACCGCGGGCTTCAAGAAATTCAATAGCATCCCTGTGGAAGAGCGCAATGGCTATTTCATTAGTTACGATTTCCACATCGAGGATGGCGAGAAACGGTTTCTCATCAACCATAAGATGACACCATTTGCCCTTGCCGACGATGGCCAGCTGTGGCTCTCGATGTGCGTGGTGTCGCTCTCGTCGCACAGCGAGCCCGGACACATTGAGCTACGCAAGAAAGGGGCGCCGTCCTACTGGGAATACTCGCTTGATTACCACCGCTGGATAACCAAGGAGACGGTTAAGCTACGACCACAGGAGCGGCAGGTGCTGATACTGTCGGCTCAAGGGCTCACCGTGGCGCAGATTGCCGACACGATGAACCGCTCGATTGACACTGTGAAGACCTACAAGCGAGTGATGTTTAAACGCCTGGGCACCCGCTCCATCACCGAAGCCCTCACCCTCGCCACCAATTCGGGGATGATATAGAAATCATTTTTACAATATAATAGGGAAGACTTGCACAATGCTCTGATATTAATCTCAATACAAGCTACGAAGCCATCGAGCGAAGAAGTGGTCATAGATATAATAACCATCAGAGCCATGCAACACAATTTGGTTAGCCTCCAACTTTTCAATTGAGGTTTGTACACTACTTGGTGACGGCAGTCTATATTGTGCTATAAAATCCTGCGATAAAGGCTTTGCCACTTTCTTTTCGCAAGCGATAGCCACAGCAACAGCAGCTTGATTGCCCGTCATCACATTGTAGTAGTTCTGGAAAACAGGAGCCTGCTCTTCAACGAGTTCGTTTATCACTTTATTAATCAAGTCCTTATCTATTGGTTCTCTAACCTCTTGATACATCCTGTTAAGCACTGCGTGCACATACCATGTGACCCCATGCATAGTTTCATATAACTCATGAAACAGTTTCGAAGAAATCTCACGGCCTTGATTTTTAAAGAATTCGTTGGCAAATTTTTGATATTTTGTTTCATCCAATGGCCCAAGATGCATCATCTGAGTGCTCTGAAAAAATGGCCTGTTTACCGATGAGAACATTTGCTCAAGCACATGATACTGGCTACCAGCAAAGATGAAATATACATTGGGCAAGAACTGGATATATGAGCGAATAAGCGCTTCTATTCCAGTATCACTGTATTGTAATATTTGCTGAAATTCATCGATAGCTACATAACAACGAACTCCAGACTGACGCATGTACTCAAAAATCTGCTTCAACGTGTTGCGTTCTTCATTTGGCACAATGTCGAGACTAACAGTAGGAACCCCTGTTATTTCGTCATAGGTTACAGTGGGACGAAATCGACTAAAAAATTGAGTTACCTTGCGCATAGCATTTTGCGATGGACTGTCAAGTCTGCCTAATATAGCTCTCGCCATCGCTTGCACCATCTGCTTCAAGTTCTTAGTGGGGAAAATATCTACATAGAAACAACGCACATCAGGTTGTGCCTGCTCAATTTGGTTAAACACATGATGAATCAACCCTGTCTTACCCATACGGCGAGGCGCAACAAGGGTGATATTGCGTTCATTGTGCAAAGCAGTTATTATAGCCTTTGTTTCTTGCTCACGGTCGCAAAAATACTCGGGACCTTTATAACCGTAGGTAACAAATGGATTATTCAGTGCTTTCATATCAATATCTTATTACATAAAATCCGTTACGATAATTCCGTAACGCAAATTACGTAATAAATTTTCATTATACCAAATTATTTACACAATTTTTCCATGTTTTTTGTCCAAAAGTTGGGTAAAAACCATAGATTTGGACAAAAGTTTTAATAAAAGTGCTGATGGTAGTATAATTAGCATAAATATAGAGCAGGACGGAAATTAACAGGAGGCACTATTTATTTCTCACTTGTGAATATAAGGTTATAAGAAAGCGGGCGGTGCAATGTGATTGCGCCGCCCATTTTTTTACTTGATTATCAGTGAGTTTAGAACTCGAGCACCAGTGTTTGTCGTGGGGTGAGGATAAGGTCGCTCACGAGGCTGAAGTGCGAGCCGGTGGGGATGTCGCGGGCTGTGAGGGCGTTGCCAATGATCTCGGCGTAGCGCTTCACGGGCATGGTGGCATTGGCATTAGTGCCGTTCACAATGGTCATCACAGTCTTGCCGTTGTAGCGACGAGCTACCACATAGATGCCATTGTGTGGCAGGAACTGAGTCTGCTTACCCTTGGTAATCACGTCGTTGCCGGCACCCTTGCGCCAGTGCAGCAATGTCCGCAACCAGTTGAACATGTCGTTCTCCTCTTTAGTGCGACCTTGTGCCGTGAAAGCATTATGGGTATCGCCGGGGAAGCCACCAGGGAAGTCCTTGCGCACATAGCCGTCGGTGATGCGCTTGGTACCATTCATCAACACCTCGGTGCCGTAGTAAAGCTGCGGAATGCGATTCACCGTGAGCAATAGCGCCAGCGCTTGCTTGAGAGTGAGATCGTCCTTGCCTTCCTTGAGGAAACGGTCGGTGTCGTGATTCTCGATGAATGCCATCACGCTGCTGGGATTGGGATACAGATAGTCAAAGACCAGACTGTTATACACGCGATTGAAACCACGCCACTGACCATCGGTCTGCTCAATGCGAGCCGAGTCGCAGCTAGCGTAGAACGAGAAGTCCATAACAGTCTTCAGATAACTGTTTTCCTTAGCAATCTTGCTGTCGCGCTGCCAAGCGGCAGTGTAAGGAGGCTGTTCAAACCAAGTCTCTCCCACAACATTGAAGTTGGGGTACTCCTCGTCGATAGCCTTCATCCATCGTGCCATGGGACCGGCAAAGGCATAGGGATAGGTGTCCATGCGGATGCCGTCGATACCCACTGTCTCAATCCACCACATGCTGTTCTGGATGAGATAGTTCATCACGTGAGGGTTGTTCTGGTTGAGGTCGGGCATGGTAGATACAAACCAGCCCTCGACAGTCTGTTTCTTGTCAAACTCGCTGGCATAGGGGTCGAGCACAGGAGCAAGCTTGTAGCTCGTCTGCATGAAGCTGGTGCCACGCGAGTCGCTTGTGCCTTTTGATTCCTTGAGCCACTCATGAGTGTTGAACCAGTCAAGGCTAGGCATGTCGGCCACCCAAGGGTGCTCAAAGCCACAGTGGTTGAAAATCATGTCCATCACCACCTTGAGGCCCTTGCTATGCGCCTCGTCGGTGAGACGGCGATAGTCGGCATTAGTGCCGAAGCGTGGGTCTACACGGTAGTAATTGGTAGTGGCATAGCCATGATAGGTATCGTTCCATGGGCTCTCGGGCGAGTCGTTCTCTAGCACGGGTGTGAACCACAACGCTGTCACGCCAAGGTCGGTGAGATAGTCGAGATGCTGACGTATTCCCTCCAGGTCGCCACCATGACGATAGCTGGGCTTGTTGCGGTCGCACACCTGGCTACGCATGCCGGCAACGCGGTCGTTGGCGGTGTTGCCGTTGGCAAAGCGGTCGGGCATGAGCATATAGAGCACATCGGCATTGGTAAATCCCATGCGTCGATCACCACTCATTTCTCGAGCCTTAAGCTCATAGTCCACTATAATTGTGAGTTTGTCCTTAGTGAACTTGAGTTCCATTGTGCCAGGCTTAGCGCTAGCGATGTTGAGGTACACAAGCAGATAGTTGTGGCTATCAAGACGCACCACGCTATCGATTTTCACTCCGGCATAATCGGTAGAGACTTGCGCGTCGCGAATTCCAGCACCATATACCATGAGCTGCACTGATGGGTTTTTCATGCCCACATACCAGTTGGTGGGCTCAATGCGGTCGACCTTGAAAATCGGAGCCTTGGGAATTGCCCAGGCACTAGCCACCCACAATGCGGTTAATGCAATTAAAAAAAGTTTCTTCATAATTTATATCGTTTTATCTAGTAATCTTGCTTTAGAATATTTTTAGCTGATTAGTTAACACCTAATCATGCATGATGATTGCTGAGCGAGCCGGCACAATGATGTCGCCAGTGGTGAGAGTGTAGAAGCCTTTCTCGTCGATGACGGTGCCATCGCCCACAATGGTGTAGGTTGAGCGGGGCACATTAACCGTTTTCTTCACGTTGTTACCGTTGAGGATGACGATAATGTTGTTCCACTTATCACCCACCTGGCTCAGGTTCTTGAGGCGATAAGCCACCAGGCAATCGCCATCAACCGGCAGGAATTCGAGGTGGCGGCGCACAAGCTCGGCACTTCCCAAGCGGAATCCCTCGTGATGCTTGCGCAAGGCGATGAGATTCTTGTAGTAATCAAACACCTCGGGGTGCTTGATGCGACCATTCCAGTCGAGCCGGTTAATGCTGTCGGGACTCTCAAAACTGTTGTGCACACCCTTCTTGTCGCGCAGCAACTCCTCGCCACTGAGCATGAACGGTATGCCCTGCGAGGTAAACACTGCGGTTTGTGCCAGCAGGTCGAGCTTGATGAGTTCCTTCTCATTGTTTTTAAGTCCCGGCACGCTGGCACGCAAGCGGTCCACGAGGCACATGTCGTCGTGGCAACTCACGTAGGCTATCATCTGTGTAGGCTCCAGCGCATAGGGTTCTTTGCTGTAATTAACCTTCTTGTAGTTGACTTGTGGATGCTCAATAGCTCCCACGATGCCAAACTTAATGCTCTCCTCAAAGCCAGGAAGCCCACCCAGGAAGGCAGCCTTGTCGTCGCCGTCCCAAGGACCACGCAGCGCATCGCGCAAGTCGTCGCTGAAGGCGGCAACCTCGGGCACTTGCTTCATGTGAGCCTTCATTGCCAGTTTCTCTTGCGGATAGGCACACGAGCCCGCGCTCCAGCCCTCACCGTAGACTAACATAGTGGGGTCGATGCTATGCACCATGGAGGCAATCTGGTTCATGGTTTCAATGTCATGCACACCCATCAGGTCAAAACGGAAACCATCAATGTGATACTCGTTAATCCAGTATTTAACACTCTCTATCATGTACTGCCGCATAATTTCCTGTTCGCTTGCGGTCTCATTGCCACAGCCACTGCCGTTGCTCCACGAGCCATCGGCGTTCTTGCGGTAGAACGTTCCTGGACAAGTGCGCTGAAAGTTGCCGTTGTCGATATTAAAAGTGTGATTATACACCACGTCGAGAATAACACGGATGCCGGCACGATGCAACGCCTGCACCATGAGTTTGAACTCGCGGTTGCGGGTGGCGGGGTCGTAGGGATTAGTAGAGTAACCACCCTCGGGCACGTTGTAGTTTAGAGGATCGTATCCCCAGTTGTAGCGATTGAGGTCGAGATGGGTCTCGTCGATTGACGCGTAATCGTAGGACGGCAACACATGCACCGCGTTCACACCCAGTTCCTTGAGGTGGCTGGTAGCCCAGTCCTCGGTGAGTGCCATGAACTTGCCGGGATAGTTGGTACTCGCACGTTTCACAGTAACTTTTGGGTCAAGATTGATGTTACGCGCAATGGAAAAGTCGCGATGGTGCATCTCATAGATGATGTGATCCTTGAGAGCAATGGCAGGACGCTTGTCATCATCCCAGCCGTCGGGGTTGGTGGTGGCGAGGTCGATAATAGCACCACGACGTCCGTTCACACCTACCGCTTTGGCAAAGATGCCCGGGGTCTCGCCCATGTAGGCACCGTTGTACTTGACATTGAAGGTGTAGAACTTACCCTTGAGGTCACCCTTCACCTTGCCAGTCCACTCACTTTTGCTTCCTTTCACACGCTTGAGCTCAACTTTCTTGAGCACCTTGCCGTCGATGCCGGCATCGTAGATGCTCAGCGTCACCGCCTGAGCGTCGTCGTTAGTGTTAAGAAAGAAAGTGGTAGCCTTGGGGCTATAGGTCATCTCGTTAAAATTATAATTGCGAGCACCTGCTGTTGCCATAGTCAATGCAATAAATGCTGTTAATAGTATTTTTTTCATATTCTTTCCGTAAAATCGAGTATTCGAGCTATCAAGTAATTGAGAAAATATAATCTGCGTCTAAATCGCCTTAATCATGATTGCCACGCCACCACCAGGAGCTTCGACGAGCTTGAGAACATCGCCTTGCTTAACAGTCTTCTTGGTAATGGTGTAGGCAGCGGGATTAGTCTCATAGTTGGCGTCTTTGCCATCGGCATAGATTGTGGCCTCATACTTGCGACCCTTGTCGAGGAAGTCGAGCTTGACATCGACACGGTGACCCTTCTCGTCGCATTTGCCACCCAGGAACCAGTTGTCGCTACCTTTAGCTTTGCGAGCCACGGTGATATACTCTCCCGGCTCGGCATCGATGTAGCGGCTGTCGTCCCAGTCGAGAGCCACGTCGCGAATGAACTGATAGGCATCCATGAATTTCTCATAGTTCTGTGGCAGGTCGGCAGCCATCTGCAGTGGGCTGCACATCACCACGTAGAGTGCCAGCTGGCCCACTACGGTGCTGTGAACGATGTGCTGATTGTCGCTCCAGTTGGCAAGGCGTGTCTCAAGCACACCAGGGGTATAGTCCATGGGACCACCCTGGAAGCGGGTAAACGGCAAGATTACTGTGTGATTAGGATTGCTACCGTAGAACGCTTCGTACTCAGTGCCACGAGCGCTCTCGTTACCCACCAGGTTAGGCCAGGTGCGACACAAGCCGGTTGGGCGCACTGCCTCATGCCCGTTCACCATGATGTGGTGCTTGGCTGCCTGACGTAGCACCCAGTTGTAGTGGTTCACCATGTACTGGCCATAGTGATGCTCTCCACGCGGGATGATATCGCCCACGTAGCCCGTCTTCACAGCATCATAGCCGTAGCGGTTCATGAGCGTGTAAGCGTCGTTGAGGTGGCGCTCATAGTTATCGGCACTGGAACTCGTCTCGTGATGCATCATCAGCTTCACTCCCTTGCTATGCGCATAGCGGTTGAGCATGTCGATGTCGAAATCGGGATAAGGAGTGACAAAGTCAAACACGTCTTCTTTCCACATGTTGGCCCAGTCTTCCCAGCCCACGTTCCAACCCTCGACCAGCACTTGGTCGAGGCCGTTGCGAGCCGCAAAGTCGATGTAACGCATCACCGTGTCGTTATTGGCACGATGGCGACCATTGGGCTTGGCTTTATTAAAATCGGTCACGCCCAGCTTCACACTAGGAAACTCGTCGGTGTAATGCCAGTTACCATGACCCACAATCATTTCCCACCACACTCCGCAGTACTTGGTGGGGTGAATCCAGCTAGTGTCCTCAATCTTGCAAGGCTCGTTGAGATTGAGAATGAGGCTCGAGGCGAGCATGTCGCGCGCGTCGTCGCTCACCATCACTGTGCGCCAGGGGGTGCGGCAGGGAGTCTGCATGTAGCACATGTTTCCCACGGCATCGGGTGTGAGGTTGCTTTCAAGAATCATGTTCTTGTCATCGAGTTCCAGGTGCATGCACGAGTAGTTCACGAGTTCGGCCTCGTGGATGTTGATGTAGAGACCATCATCGGTCTTCATCTGCAGCGACGTCTGAATGCCGGTGGGCGAGAAAACGGTCTGCGAGGCGTTGTCCCACACCACAGCGTCGCGCATGCGGTCCTCGGTGTAGTCGGTGCGACGCTTACCCACTGCTCCGGGTTTATCAAAGCTGGCACAGGCAGTGATGCGGTTGCGCACCTGGCTGAGCCGTGTCACCTGCATGGGATACTCTTGGGTGTCGTAGTCGCCTGCCTGCCACCACGCGCGGTGGTCGCCAGTGAGGGCAAACTGTGTGCATTCTTTCTTTATAATGAAATAGTTGAGGTCGCGCTGTTGTGGAAACTCGTAGCGAAAGCCAATGCCGTCATCGTAAGCGCGAAACCGCAGTGTCATGTAGCGGTTAGCGCTAGCCTGATAGAGGTCGACTGTGAGTTCGTTGTAGTTATTGCGAATGCTCTTGTACTGTCCCCACACGGGAGTCCAAGTGTCGTCGTGTGACGTCACCTTGTAGTCTTTTACCTCAAAGCCTGTGAGCAGGTGAGTCTCGTTCATGCCCTTGTTGGCATGCTTGTCGCGTGCTAGTTCAAATCCCATGTGGCTGGGCTTGATAACTGTTTTTCCCTTGTAAATCACCTCATAAGTGGGCTGGTTGCCCTGACCGAGCGAGAATACTAGTTGCACGTTGCCATTGGGCGAGAGCACTTGCTGAGCACTAACCACTGCCACAGCCAGCAGTACCATCACGATGGTTGTTATTTTGCGTTTCATTGAAGATTATTATTGAAGGTTAAAACTAGAGGTCCTAGAATTTCTAGATCTTCTAGATTTTCTAGAACCTCATATTTTTTTTGATTATTATCGATTGCTTTGTGCTATGAGTTGCTTAACCTTAGCGTTAAACTCGCTGTTGCTCATCAAGTCCTCAATGGTCATGTGCATGCGGTAGCGCCAGTAGTGGCGGGGATTAGCAGGCACGTTGATGCGCTCGGCATCGGCATTGGGCAGGCGCAACTGCTCGTCGATTGAGAGCCAGTCTTGCAAACTGAGCAGGCACAGCATTGATGGGCTGTAGAGGTGCTGAGCCACAATGTCGCGAGCGAGCCATCCAGGCAGTGGATGTGGAGCAGGTCCGCTCTTCCACATCACCTCGTTATAGTACTCCTGTGAGAGTTGCCAGTCTTCGTCCCACCACTGGCGCAACGTGCTCATGTCGTGAGTGCTGATGGTGCACACCGAGCGGTAGGGGTTGCTCTGCAAGTTTCCAAACTTGAGTTTGTTGTCCTTGGGCATCGACTGGATTTCGAGGCTCAGGATTTTGAGCTCGTTCATCACCCAGGGCACGCAATCGGGCACCATGCCCAGGTCCTCGGCACACACGAGCATGCGTGTAGCCTCAACCAGGCGTGGCAGTTTTTTCATCGCCTCATGATACCAGAAGCGATTATTGCGACGATAATAGTAGTCGTTGTAGATGCGGTTGAAGGCTTCCTTGTCGTTGTCCCACAATGCCTCATAGATGAGCGACAACTGTGCTGTGATGCGTGGGTGGAACTTATTGGCGTCCTTGCGGTCGCGCACAAAGAGCACATTGTTGATGAGCGAGTAGAGGCCGTCGCGCACCCACTTGTCGTCCTCGCTGGTCTTGCCGGCAAAGGCTGCTTCCACCTTGCGCTGAGTGTCAAACTCGGGGCGCAACTTCCAGATGTCGTCGTGGCTATGCAGCAAGAAAGTGTCGCGCACGCGCTGAGCGTGAGGGCCAAAGACGCGGTCAATTACCCAGTCGGCAATGTAGGGATTGAGGAAGAAGTCTTCCTGCCAGCGCAGACCGTAGCCTTCCACTTCCTCGCGGGTCATGCCCAGTGCTGGGGAGAACTGACCTAGCAAGCCCTGAACCGAGTGGATGGGGATTTCCCAAATGCGGAAGAAACCCAGCACGTGGTCGATGCGATAAGCGTCGAAGTATTCACTCATGTTCTGGAAGCGTTGTACCCACCACTTGCAGCCGTCCTTGAGCATCTCATCCCAGTTGTAGGTGGGGAAGCCCCAGTTCTGGCCGTCGGCGCTGAAGGCATCGGGTGGAGCACCAGCCTGACCGTTCATGTTGAAATAGTTGGGCTCTACCCAAGCGTCGCAGCCGTTGGGGCTAATGCCAATGGGGATGTCGCCCTTGAGAATGACGTGCTTGCTGCGGGCATAGTTGTGAGCAGCTTTCATCTGGCTACTGAGCTCATATTGCACAAACATCCAGAATGCCGCTTTCTCGCCCATGGCGGTAGAGGTATCTTCCACGCTCTTCTTGAGCGATGGTGTGAACTGGCGGTGATTGGGCCACTCGCTAAAGCGGGCGGTGCCATACTTGTCGCGCAACACGCAGAAGGCTGCGTAGGGCACAAGCCAGCGCTTGCTAGCTGTGTAGAATTTCTTATAGTCGGCAGTTGCGATGATTTTAGCGCCTTCCTGCTCCCACACGTCGCGCAGGTAACCGAGTTTGAGCTCATTCACGCGCTCATAGTCCACCTGTGGCAACTTGTTTAGCTCCTGTCCCAGCTGCTGATAGTGGCGCATCTTCTCCACGTCCTTGAGGGCGGGAAGCTGCTTGAGGTCGACATACATGGGGTGGAGAGCATAGATTGAGATGCTGTTGTAGGGGTAGCTGTCGGTCCACGACTTGGTGATGGTGGTATCGTTGATGGGTAGCACTTGCAGCGCACGCTGGCCAGTGAGTTCCATCCAGTCGATCATCTTCTTGAGGTCGCCAAAGTCGCCCACTCCAGCGCTCTGCTTGCTACGCAACGAGAAAATAGGGATCACCGTTCCCGCCACGCGCCATGCCGGCAGTGGGAAGGTGGCCTGCGATAGCTCGTAGCACACCACTTCGCCAGTGGCGAGGGTGGGGAAATCGATGTTGCGGTTGTCGCACTCCTCCCAGCAAATGTTGCCCTTGTCGTCGACGGCAACAAACTTGAATGTAATTCTTCCACCCAGTTTCGAGGCATTGAGTTTCACAGCCCACTGGTTGTGGGTAATCTCGGTCATCTCAATGCCACGCTTGGCATTCCAGTCGCCCAGGACGGCACCCTCGCCACACAACACCAGTCGCTGATTGCCAGCCAGCTGTGGAGCGCGTACATTGATGAGCGCCGTCTTGCCATAGCCGGTGCTAACGAGCTTGCTCATGGGGCGCACGGCAAGGCAATCGGTGAAGGCGCTACTGTAGAGGTAGCTGTCCTCGGGCAGGTCGAGCCAGTGGTCGTAGATGGTGTAGCGCTTAGCTTTCGCACATGAGAAGATGAGTCGATGTGGCACTGTGAGCCACTCGCGACGCATCTCGTCGTCACCACGGTTCACGCTGTAGTAGTAGTCAATGTGGCGTCCGCTCACTCCAGGATAGCTCACCTCGCAGGTCCAGCGGTGTCCGTCGATGGTGGTCATCTTGTGCGACGCGTCCAGGAAGTCGAGCTTGCTGTCGTCGATGTGCAACACAATCTCCTCACCAAAGATTGTTTGGTAATCTAGATTAAAAATAAGTTTCATAATGATGATTGTATTTTTTTATTAGTTTTTTTCCAGTGGTTAAAATTACTAACAAAAAAAGCGAGTACACCCATTTTTTATATTAATAAGGTGTGAAAAACTGTGAAAACGTTTGCAGGGCTAATAAAATAGCAGTGGCTACGCTAAATTCCACCCAAGCTCACGGTGTGCAGAGCAAAGGCCTCGGCTGCCGAGCAGTGGCTCTCAATGCCACGAAACTTCTCCATGGGTTCATGCCAACCCTCGAAGATGGGCTCAAGTTGCTGGCTCACATGGCAGTAGCACGCCTTGTGCTTGCGCTCGAGCACAGTGCCAATGTTCACCCAGTGGGTGGGACGGAACATTTGGGTCTGGTCGCCAGTCATCACCTCGTAGTAGTAGAGCTGGAACTTGCGACCCAGGCGACGCCAAGCGTCGAGTACCAAGATGCCACACACCGCATGGTCGCGATGCGAGTCAACGGGCCAGTGGGTGAGCACAACATCGGGATTCTCGCGCTCTAGGAGCTCGCGCATCTCACGGTAACGCTCTAGGGTCACCTGTGTGTTACCGTCAATCTGGTTCATGAAGATGTAGCGCGCGCCAGTGATGCGGCAAGCATTCTTGCACTCCTCCACGCGAATGGCGGCAGCCTCATCGGCACTCTTGCCAGGCACTCCCGCCTCGCCACGAGTGAGATAGATACACACCACCTCGTGCCCTGCATCGTGTAGCAAGCACATAGTGCCACCGCATCCCGTCTCGGGATCGTCGGGGTGTGCTCCAATCACCATGATTTTACGCCTCCTGCTATCTACTATCTCTCCGTTGTCGCTTGCCACTGCTGGCAGTCCTAGCACCGTGGCTCCCAGCGCCGCGGCGCCAGTCATCTTAATCATCTCTCGCCGGTTCATAAAGTGTTGTGTTTTAGTTAACAATTTCTAGATATAATGAGATTACAAAGGTAGTATAAAAACTTGTGAATTACAATTTTAAAGAATTAAAAACCGGCGCTCTCGCTTATTGAGAACGCCGGTTTTTTTTAAAAATAGGAATATAGAAAATTGATTGCTTAACGCAATGCTTTTTTTATCGCATTATCGCCTTGCTCGACTCGCGCGAGCCGTCGCTGTACTCCTTCACGATGATGTTAACACCCTCAAACGGAGTAGCGCTTTCAACACCCATCATGTTGTAGTAGCGAGTGCTCTTGAGCGAACGCATGTCGCCACGCTTGTCAACATTGATATTGTCGATGGCGGTAGCTAGGTTCTCGTCGGTCAAGCAAATGGGGTAAACGGTGTATTTGCGAACTGTACCTTCTGAAGCTGGAGCAGTGTCGCTAACGCTAAGCTGGTTGTTGCTAAGAGTGTGACGTGGAGCATTGCTAGTAGTGCTTTCTTCCTCATAGAGTTTAATAATAGCATACCAGCCACTATAACCACCCAGGTGAGTTAGAGTGCCAGGATTCTTTCCACATTCGCCTCGCTGAGTCTCGGTAAGATCTTTTGTCATGTTTTGACCACCGGCATAGAAAGGATCATGGTAGCTCCAGTCAACATTAATAGTGCCGGTAAAGCCTGTTCTAGCCGCAGCATAAAAAGCACCATTTTTATTGTCATAATTATCATCATAGATCGTCCAGAAAATCTGGCCAAACTCATTGGGCTTAGGCTCAACGAAGAAGTACCACTCATCATCGCCACTGCGTTTCAAGTAAGGCGTGCCATTGAAGTGGGCTGGAGTGAAGGGGTTAGGAGTATACTCTTTTTCACCACCATTATCGGTAACAGTGATAGCATGGAATGTGGGGTTCACACTGCTAACCTTTGTTCCATAAAGAGTGAAGTCCTTGTTAAGGAGATTCATCAAGTCCCCGGTTGTCACATTTCCATGACCACTCTCGCTAGGATAAATCTCCACCCAGTTGCTCTGATCATAGTCATCAGCTTTAAGAACTGTACCTTCTTGGCTACCATCGGTCACGGTCTTAGCAAAGTCGATATAGCCAAAACCATTCTCGCTCTTGTTGTTGTAGTCATTGTCGCCCTTAGCGAAGAGAGTGCCCTTCACACGGCTGTACCACACGCCATGCAGTTTCATGGTGGTGGGATATCCATCGGGTTCGTTGTCGATAACGTCGGTGTTGCCACCAATGCGATAGAGCAAGCCCAAATAGTCATAGCAACCACCGTTAGCCCATTCAAGGTCGCCTGTCTGACGCTTATTGGTTGCATGAGAGTCAGTAACACCATTGTTAAAGAGGACGTTACCTGCATTTGTAACATCATAGTTCGACAAGTCGGCAAGATAAACAGGGTGTCCCTCATCGTCATAGCCAACCTTTGTCATCTTAACACCTGGCCAAGGAGTAATTGGATTACCATTCTTGTCCCAAACGTAGCAATAAACGTTACCGTCGCCCCATCCCTTGATATCGGTGTAGTAAACATAATTGCCATCACGCTCGGTTGAGCACATAGCCTTTTGTTTAGCGCGGCTCTCGTAGGTACGGGTCACGTCGAGCAAGGTGCCATTGTTAGTGCTCTGGCCATTGGTAAGGGTTGCATCAAAGTCGGGAGTCCAAACGTACCACACCTCACCTGCGGTCTGAGCTGGTTGTGGGCTTGCATAGGTAGCAAAGAATTTATCAGTGCTCTCATTTTCGGGATAAGTAGGATAACCTGCCTGAGCATTTCCATACCCAAAATTAATTGTGGCAGTACTGCGGTCGCTGTACCATGTGTACCACTCTGTTCCGTTCTCGGCAGTGATGGTATAGACATCGGGATTTCCATTAAGGCCATCACTCATATAAATGTATCGGGAATTATCATAGTTGGTAATAACACCATCCGACCAACCATGAACATCCTGCTCATAGATGCCCTTCCAAGGATACAATGTCGCATCGACCGAAGCGCCCCACCAAGTAGCACCCAAGTTGGTTGAATTGTGGTAACCCTTATCATCATGAATTCTTGTCTCGATACCAAGTACATAACCATTTTTATCGGTTGGAGTGTTAGCATTCTTCTGCAAGTGGATGATAGTGCCTAAACCGGTCTTGTTGGCAAGGCGACTTTCCATCTCTTGCTCACTAATCATAGTGTACTCGCCATCAACAAGCTCAAGATAGAAGTCACTCTTGGCATCTGCTACATATTTTTCCTTTCCATCATTTTTGATGTCGAAATTGAAACCTGTGTTATAGGTGGTTACAGCAGTCCAGTAGTACATTTGACCATAGAATGAGCTTGGACCATTCATCTCCACACCATTGCAAGTGGGAACTGTGGTTCCTTGCACACGCACGTGAGCCACGATGCGGCGAATATTATCGGCCTCATGGACATCATCTTGTGCAGTGACTTTAGCATATTTTGTATCATTGCTACCAGTCCAGTAGTAATACACGTCGCCATCGGCTGCAGTAACTGTGAGCTCACCGCTATGGATGATATTTTTGTCATCGTTGTGGTGCAACTGGAACGTGATGGGGAATGACTTGGAAGGCACAGCAAACTTGTACCATCCCAGTGGCGAAGCACCATTCTTGGTTATGTCACCATCCACGCTCAATCCACGATGACCACCCACGTTCTCGTCAAGATTTAGAATGGGAGCACCTGGGTCAGCGCCATTAAACTCTTTGCCATCGTTATCCCTAACGTAGATGTAGGGACGAGTGTAGTCGTAGACGAAGATCACAGGGCCATCATAATCGACAACCTTGAGAGTGTTATTCTTGCGGTTATAAGTGATTTCATAAGTTCCTGAAGGCAATGTCCAGCCGTTCTGGCTTGTGCCAACAGCTGCTGTTGGCAGTTCTTGATCATAATGCCCCTCACCTCCATCAATCCAGTAATGATTATCACTACCCGAATCGGTGTTACCAATCATGTAGGGCTTAGTAGAATTCCAATCACTCTTAATGTCGGTTGCAAGCAGGAACAAGCCATACTTACCGTCGCGTGCAGTATAGCTTGGCATCTCGTTGATATCCCACACACCTGTGTAGGTTTCACCGCCATCGGCTGTGGTAAGAGTGGGGTTGCTAGTAGAATACAACCAAGCCTCCGACTTACCTACCGAGCCAAAGAGGTAAATAACCTCTGGTATCTTGGTTGCAGTGGCAGTGACGGTGTTGTTGCTGCTATCATAAGTAATAGTCACATCATATTTCCCGTTCTCTGGAATATTTAAAACATAATTGTTTGCTGGCCATGAACCATAATTGTAATTATGACCTTTTATTACCTTAAATTCGATATTTCCGGCAGTCAGCTCTACATTGCTTCTTGTCCAAGTCCATGTAGTTTCACTTGTGTTGGTCATGTTATTATTGGTATCTGAGATATCCCAATTAGTTCCAAACAAAGCAGCAGTACCGGCAACGGTGTAAATATCATTCAACGTTGCATACACAGCCTTTGTATTTTCATTAAAAAAGAAAGTCATTGTGTAGCAACCAGCGTTATTAATGGTGTAGTTTTGATTGCCACCAGAAGAATTACCCCAACTTTCATCCCAGCTATATTCTTTTACAACTTTATACTCCACATTTACTTTACCACTAACAGTAAACTCTCCCGATGTCCATTGATATATATTAGCATCATTTGTTAATGTCATCGTAGTTGATTGGTTACTGGCATCCCACGAGGCACCAAAAATGTCGGAATTATCTCCAGCAACCGAGTAGGTTACGGCCCATGCTGAGGTCGTGGTTAAGATGCATGTGAGGGTTAGCAATGTCCTCCATGCCAATTGTTTAAAATTTTGTTTCATTTGTTTTTTAGTTTTAGTATTAATTGTGTTATTAAATGTTTCCTATACTATGGTTATTAAAACAGCTTGAAGGTCAATGTTTTTCCTTGAAGCACGCAAATTTATTATTAAATAATGTGTGAAAAATAGAAAAATGCCACTTTTTCAACAAAAAACCGCGCAAACGTTTGCGCGGGGAGGGGGGAGGGAGGATGGGATAGGAGCTACTAGGAGTGACTAGGAACTACTAGGGGGGCTAATATGGGAGTTCGTCGCTATTGCCATAGTCTACTTCGGGTTCACTGGCATCATAGCTATCATTGCCATGATTACGATAGCTTTTCCTCATCCTATACATTTCTTCTTTCTTGCCACCATTTTTTAAGAAAGCTTCTTTCCTGCTTGCCAGCAATCGGCCCGTCAACTTTATACACTGCATTATCACCACTATCATTATGTTTGCTATAGTCTCAGCGGTTCGCGCCTCAAAAGCCCTTATGTAATATTCTGGCTCATTGTGTTTTGCACACACAGCGCGAGCCAGTTTGCATTTATCATCCTCCAGTTCCCAAAGCCTGAGATTATTAGTCCTCAAGTAATCAATATAATCTTCTTTTAGTTCATCCAGGCTCCCAAGTGCGATGTTTATCAAGTGAATATTAGAATAAGTTGAGGTTGCTCCATCAACATTCCCCTCAACTATATTTTGCTTTCCCGAACGAGCAACTTGCTCCATCTGACCGATAGTTCGGTCACCAGGTTTTAAAAATCGCTGCGTGAAATATTTTGTGCCATCATAGACACATATCGCTTTTTTATAGGCAATGAGATTCTTAAAATCACCTGGAGAATCAAGAAAATTACTCATATCTTTTAGGGGTTATTAGGGTAGGAGTGACTAGAAGTGGCTAGGAGTGGCTAGGAGTGACTAGAAGTGGCTAGGAGTGGCTAGGAGTGACTAGGAGTGGCTAGGAGTGGCTAGGAGTGGCTAGGAGTGGCTAGGAGTGGCTAGGAGTGACTAGGAGTGGCTAAGAGTGGCTAGGAGTGGCTAGGAGTGGCTAGGAATGGCTAGGAATGGTTAGGAGTGGTCAGGAGTGAGGAAAATAGGAAGGTTTCCTAGTAGTTCCTAGTAACTCCTAGTAGTTCCTAGCCTAGTAGTTCCTAGCCTAGCAACTCCTATCCCACAGCACTTCGGCGACGCCGGCGGTGACGTTGCAGTGGCGGGCGAGGATAAAGAAGAAGTCGCTCAGGCGGTTGAGATAGCGCTGAGCAAGCGGGTTGAGAGGCTGACGCGACGCCAGCGTGACCATGCGACGCTCGGCACGACGAGTGATGGTGCGACACAGGTCGCAACACACCGACGCTCGGGTCCCTCCCGGCAGAATAAAGCCCCGCATGGGTGGCAACTGCTCGTCGAGGCTGTCGATCATCGCCTCCACAGCCTTCACGTCGCTGTCGTCAAGTCCGTAGACCGGCGCCTCCACATTGCTCTGCTCAGTGGCGAGATAAGCCCCCAGGTTGAAGAGCTTGTTTTGAATCTTGAACAGTAGCTGCTCCACCTCGGCGTTTTGCCCCTTGAGAGCATGAGCCAGCATACCCAGGTGAGCGTTGAGTTCGTCAACAGTGCCATAGGCTTCAACACGGATATCATCTTTAGCGACACGCTGGCCACCCACCAGTGAAGTGGTGCCCTTGTCGCCTGTGAGAGTGTAAACTTTACTTTTCATTGCTTGTTTATTTCATTAAGTTTGTTAATTAGTTCATGTGAATTATTGACCAGGATAGAGCTGGCGACAAGCGGTGAGCGCGAGAACTGCGATGCGGCGGTGGTCTCGAGCTGGTGAACCAGCTGCGAGTACATGCCCCCATGGTTCACCGCAATGATGGGCTTCACGTTGCCATCAACAATGAGTTGAGAGAGCGTGGATATCCACTCGTCGATAGTACCAATTCCACCCGGCAACACCACAAAGACGTCGCCCTGAGCTATGAGCCGCGACTTGCGGTCGCACAAGTCGCGCGCCAGTTGCAGCTCGGTGCACAGCGGGTCGGCACGATACTCAAAGCACTCGGGCACTATGCCCACAATGTGCCGGCAACCAGCATCGTGAGCCGCCACCGCTGTGGCATGCATCAAGCCCGCGTTCACTCCGCCATAGACAAGAGAGTGCCCCCTCTCCCCTATCCACCGCCCCAATGCGGTGGCAATTGCGACAATCTCACTGGGGAGGTCGCTATTGGCCGAGCAGTAGACTACAATATTCATTTATTGTTGAGTTTTTTGCTAGATGTTCTAGATGTTCTAGATTTACTAGATTTCATGGGTTGCAGACGCAGGATGAGGGCGCTGCGGGCAGGGATGTAGAGCTTGAGCCATCCCAGGTGGGCGCTGGCATAGAGTGGGTCGTGCTCAGTGAAGTGCTTCACGCCCTCGTCAACGTTGCCGTAGCCGCCATAGCGTGCATTATCGCTGTCAATCACACCGTGATATTCACCCTCGGGAGCAAGGAAACCGTAATCGCTGAACGACTTCACTGGGTTGAAATTGAACACAAACACCAAGTTGCCTCGCATGAAAGCAAGCACCTGGTCATCGTCCTTGTCCCACAGCTTGCGGATGGGCAATGCCTGGAAATTGTGAGTACCACCAATGAGGTGCATCACATCGTTATCCCAGTTGTTAAGGAACCTGTACTTGAGATCCTCGCGGTCGACAAGGTCCCACTGGCGGCGGGCATACTTGTAGCTCCACCCGTTGCCCTCGCGCGGGAAGTCAATCCACTCGGGATGCCCCCACTCGTTGCCCATGAAGTTGAGATAGCCACCATTGATGGTAGCTGCGGTCACTAGGCGTATGAGCTTGTGCAACGCCATGCCACGGCTCACCACGCCATTGTCGTCGCCGGTCATCATGTGCCAGTACATCTCCTTGTCGATGAGGCGGAAGATGATAGTCTTGTCGCCCACCAGTGCCTGGTCGTGACTCTCGGCATAGGAGATTGTCTTCTCGTCGGCGCGGCGGTTGGTGAGTTCCCAGAATATCGAAGTGGGTTTCCACTGCTCATCCTTGAGCTCCTTGATGGTCTTAATCCAGTAGTCGGGAATACCCATCGCCATGCGATAGTCGAAACCTATGCCCCCATCCTTCACCTTTCGCGCCAGCCCTGGCATGCCACTCATTTCCTCAGCAATGGTGATGGCATGGGGATTAACGTCGTGAATGAGCTTGTTGGCAAGAGTGAGATAGGTAATAGCATTAGTATCCTGATTACCATTGTAGTAGTCGTCATATCCGCCAAACGCCTGCCCTAGCCCGTGGTTATAATAGAGCATCGATGTCACACCGTCGAAACGGAAGCCGTCGAAGCGGTATTCCTCGAGCCAGAACTTGCAGTTACTCAACAAGAAATTGAGCACGGCATTCTTGCCGTAGTCGAAGCACAGCGAGTCCCAAGCCGGATGCTCGCGACGGCCATCGCCATAGAAATACTGATCGTAACTGCCGTCGAAGCGCCCCAGCCCCTCAACCTCATTTTTCACGGCATGAGAATGCACTATGTCCATGATAACGGCAATGCCACGACTGTGAGCATCGTCGATGAGATGCTTGAGCTCCTCGGGCGTGCCAAAGCGACTTGAGGCGGCATAGAAACTCGACACATGATAGCCAAACGAGCCATAGTAGGGATGTTCCTGGATCGCCATGATTTGGATAGCGTTATAGCCGTCGGCCTCTACGCGCGGCAGTATATTAGTGCGAAACTCCTCGTAGGTTCCCACACCCTCACGGTTCTGCGCCATGCCTATGTGGCACTCATAGATGAGCAACGGCTTCACATGTGGCTTGAAATTTTTTATTTTAAACTCATACTTCAGAGCAGGATTCCACACCTGAGCCGAAAAAATCTTGGTGTTATCGTCTTGCACCACGCGGGTGGCATAGGCAGGAATGCGCTCGCCCTGTCCACCCTGCCAGTGGATGCTGAGCTTGAACAAGTCGCCATGCTTCATGCCACGCTCAGGAAGCCTGAGTTCCCAGTTGCCTCCCTGCTCAAGGCGGCGCATCTTGTAAGGCGCGCACTCGGTCCAGTTGTTAAAGTCGCCAATGACAAAAATCTCGGTGGCATTAGGCGCCCATTCACGCAGTGTCCAGCCGTTCTCGTCGTGATGCAGGCCATAGTAGTTGTAGGCGTTGGCAAAATCAACTAGGTTGCCATCCTTGCCAGTGAGCTCTTCCAGCTTGCGCAGGTAATCGTTGTGCCGCCCCACGATAGCGTCCTCAAACGGTTCTAGCCATGGGTCGTCCTTGATGAGAGGGAGTGTTTTCTTTCTCATGATATATTATATATAATGTGTAAATATTCTTAGTCTCGCTACAAAATTACTAAAATAAAATTAAATACATTATTTAAAATGAGCAAAAAGTAGTAGCAACCAAGTAAACCGATTTCAGAAAATGCCCATCGACAATTCTCTTTTTTGCAAGTTTAGAAATATTTATTAATTTTGCAGTCTATAATTATTGCAAATAAACAATTACCATTTAAATATATTTGTGTCACCACTATGATGAAAGAGAACACAATCAAGATTTTTGAGGAGAGCTTCCGAAACAACTGGGAACTACCCGCCTTAAGCGACTATAACACCAAGCAAACACTCACCTATGGCGACTTTGCCGAGCAAATAGCTCGCCTACACATTATTTATAAAGAGTGTGGCGTCAAGCCCGGCGACCGCGTGGCAGTAATAGGCAAGAACACCCCCAGTTGGGTGATTGTGTTCATTGGCACAATCACCTATGGTGCCGTGATTGTTCCAATCCTGCAAGAATTTAATCCGCGCGACGCACAACACATCATCAACCACAGCGAGGCCGAGTTGCTATATGCCAGCAACTCGATTTGGGAGTCGTTCGACTTTGACAACATGCGCCATGTGCGCGCTGCCGTGTCGCTCGATAACGGCAAGCTGCTGGCACAAAAAGAAGAAGAAAAAATGGGCGAGGTGCTCGAGAACATCGACTCGCTCATGCAGCAAGCCTACCCCAACGGTTTCAGCGCCGCATGCATCAACTACATCGACCGTGGCAACGACCAGCTCATGGAGATAAACTACACCAGCGGCACCACGGGCTTTAGCAAGGGCGTTATGCTCACCGGCAACAATCTGGCAGGAAACATAGTGTACGGTATCAACTCACAGTTGCACCGTCGTGGCACCCGTTGCGTTTCGTTCCTGCCACTGGCTCATGCCTACGGTTGCGCCTTCGACATGCTCACCCCCCTTGCCGTGGGGTCGCACATCACCCTGCTGGGCCGCATTCCAGCTCCCAAGGTGCTTGTTAAGGCCATGCAAGAGATAAAGCCCAACCTGGTGATAACCGTTCCACTTGTGCTTGAGAAGATTTATAGCAAGATGATAGTGCCCATGATCACCAAGACCAAGCTGCGCTGGGCGCTGGCGGTGCCCTACCTCGACCGCAAGATATATGACCAAATTCGCAAACGCCTGGTCGAGGCCTTTGGTGGCGAGTTTGAGGAAGTGATTGTGGGTGGAGCCCCCTTCAACGCCGAGGTCGAGGAATTCCTCTACAAGATTAAGTTCCCATTCACCGTGGGCTATGGCATGACCGAGTGCGCACCACTGGTAAGCCACACACCATGGCGTGAGTTTGTGCTTCACAGCGCCGGTCGTGTGCTACTAGGCATCATGGAGTGCAAAATCTTGAGCGATGATCCTGAGAACATTCCCGGTGAGATATGCGTCAAGGGCGAGAATGTGATGAGTGGCTATTTCCACAACACCGAAGCCACCGACAAGGTGCTACACGAGGACGGCTGGCTACACACTGGCGACATGGGAACACTGAGTGCCGACGGCACCATCTTCATTCGCGGTCGCCTCAAGACCATGCTCTTGAGCGCCAACGGCCAGAACATCTACCCCGAGGAGATTGAGGCTAAGCTCAACAACATGCTCTACATTAGCGAGAGCCTGGTGGTGGACCGCGACCACAAACTGGTGGCACTCGTCTATCCCGACTACGACGCTATGGATCGCGACGGCATCACTCGCGACAAGCTCCCTGAGCACATGAACACCGTGAAGACTGAGCTCAACAAACTCGTGGCACCCTATGAGCGCATAGCTCAAATCGAGATTATGGTCAACGAGTTTGAGAAGACCCCAAAACGTAGCATCAAGCGCTTCCTCTACAGGTGATAAAATGGCGTTTTTTATCACAAAAATTAAAATCACAAATTCTAAACACAATTTAACACTTTTGCTAATAAATAATTATTTCAGCAATTATTAGCCTGGTAATTAAGCATGTGATAATTCGTAAGTTTGTGAATTATTGTTAATTTCATGTTTTTTGGCATATTTTTTTCAAAAAAAAATTTCAAAAAAGATTTGCATATTAAAATTTTGATATAAATTTGCACCGATTTTTGAACACAGAAAATTATTTATTGTTTTATTATTTAAATTTTTTGAAGAAATGAAAAAGTTAGTTTTATTCGTTGCTGTAATCGCTAGCGTATCTTTGTTCTCTTGCACTGGCACTCAGACTACTTCTACCAGCGCTGACACTACCGCTACTGTAGAGGATACCACCGCTGTTGTTGATAGCGCTGCTACCGACACTGCTGCTAAGGTTGAGGCTCCTGCAGAGGTTAAGGAAGATGCAGCTGCTCCTCAAGTTGACCCCGCTGCTGAGGCAAAAGAGGACACTACTGCCGCTAAATAATTAGCAACACAAGCTAAAAGGATTTGAAGCTGTTTTCCACGAGGTGGAGAGCAGCTTTGTTTTTTTGTATAAAAAAATTTTTTTTCAACAAATGATGCAGTAATTTTGCATTTCAGGTGTTTATTAAGTGCAACGTCATGATGAACGAGAGAGAGATTAGTCGAGGTTGTAAGCAGGGCAATGCTATTGCCCAGCGTGCACTCTTTGACAAATACTCTCCTGAACTGATGGCTGTTATCTTCCGCTATGTGGGAGATGACGACGATGCGCAAGACGTGCTACAAGACACCTTTATCAGTGCCTATAGCAACATTGAGCGTTTCAAGTGGGAAGGCGAGGGCTCGCTGCGAGCGTGGCTCAACCGCATCGCGGTGAACAAGTCGCTCAACTTCTTGCGAATGGCAAAACGACTGAGCGCATCGCAGATGCCGGTAGAGGCAATAGGCGACCCGCCCGATGATAACGACGAGGACACCACCACGGCAGTTAATGGGCTTGACGCCGCCACCATCCTTGAGATGGTTTCACAGCTCCCCGACGGCTACCGCACTGTGTTCAACCTCTACTGCCTTGACGGCTACAGCCATCAGCAGATTGCCAAGCAACTAGGCATCAGCGAGAAGACCTCATCGTCGCAACTGGCAAGAGCTAAAGCCTTGCTTGCACGAAAAATCAAAACATTCATCAACGAGCACAACATTGAGTAACAACACACTATGAGCAACAAAATTAACAACGACAACTGGATTGAAGCGGTGAAGCAAAAAGCAACCAGCTCCACAAGGCAAGTGCCTGAAGGTGCCTGGGAGGCTATTGCACAATCGCTCCAGCAACAGAATGTCGCTACCACATCACCTAAACGCGCGCGCATCGCGCCACGCATGTGGAAGGTCGTAGCCGCCGCTGCAGCTGTTGCCATAGTAGCTACTACCGGCTTCTTCCTGCTCAATGACGAAGCCCCCAGCACGGTGCAACAACTGGCACAAAACACCCCAGCGGCACCTGCCGTGCAACAACCGGCAACCACCGCAACCACTCCTGCCGAACAAGAAACCGCCACTGAGCCCACAACTCCTACCTCCCTTCTTGCTAAAAACACAACATCCACAAGCAACACAAGCACTATTCATCACCATCATCGCAGTGTTAGCACTAACGGCACTGCCACACATCATCGTCACCATCAAGCCAGTCAAGAGTTTGCTCAGCCACAAGACTATGAGCAAGAACCATTAATGGACAGCGAAGAGCAACTAGCCTACGAAGAAAACGAGTTTAACCCCGACGAGTACTTCTACGACATCGAGACGATGCAAGCCCTTGAGGAACTCTATGCCGAGTATGACAACGCTATGAACCAAGAGGCTATGGAGCCATGGCGAAGCTATAGCGACAGCACTTATCACCAGCACCTCGCCTACGACGCCAACGCTCGACGCATCGCCCGCGAGCAGATGGCATTACCACGCAGCAAGCCCAAACCCGAGCTGCTAATGGCAGCCTATGGCAACGGGCTCATATCGGGCGACCGCAACTCCACATCCACAGCAGCGTCGCCACAGAACATGGCGGCTCCAGGCATGATGCTGGCACCAGCGCCGTCAGGCATGGCACAAAACGTGACAATGCCTGTCAACTACAGCTATCATCACCACATGCCACTCACCGTGGGACTAACTTTCACCAAGCGCATTGTGGGTAATCTGTATGGTAATTTGGGACTCAATTTCACATCGATGAACAGCGATGTAACCCCCGACAACGGCACTGAGAGCTTCAAGCAAAATGTTAAACTCATAGGCCTCCCGTTTGGCGTGCGGTGGAACTTCTGGCGCTACAAGGGACTCACCACCTTCGTTGGTGGTGAAGGACTCGTTGAGAGAGTGGTAGACGCGTCTTTCGGCAAGGAAGACGTCACCATCAAGCGCTTGCAATGGTCGGTACACGCCACCGCTGGTGTGCAATACAACTTCAACAAGCACGTGGGAATCTATCTTGAGCCTAAACTCTCACACTACATCACCACACTGCCACTCAAGACACAGCGCAACGAGCACCCATTCAATTTCAACTTGCAACTGGGACTCTCGCTCGACTTCTAAAAACACGAAATCCTATTATTTCAATACACTTCCTCCTCTGCCATGGTGCGCAGGTAGGTAGCCTGCTCGTGGTCAATTTCCACGCCCCAGCCGTAGTCATAACAATCGGCTAGCGCACGCATCGCTGGCTTATAATCCTGACGAACAGCCAGCTTGAGCCAAACTACCGCCAGGTCGTAATCGGGCTCCACTCCGTCGCCCTTGAGATAACTAACCCCAACAATATATTCGGCCTGAGCATCGCCCCTATAGGCTGCCACACGCACGCCAGGCTCAAGCAAGTTCACCGTGCCATAGTCCATCATGGCTGGTGTGGGCAAAAGTTCGGAGTCAACAAACACGTCGCCATTATTATCAACAGGTGTGATTACCGTGCCCTGCTGTGAACTAGAATAACTACCTTGCCGGCTACTGCCCGAGGCATCGTCGTGCAACACCAAGTATCCCTTTTTCATCGACCACTCACCAAGTAGCTCAATGGCGTTCAATCCCAGCAGTAGTGGAGCCTTTTGCGCAACTGCCACAATAGCTTTCACATTACTCATCAACCGATTGCCCACCTTGAGCTGCTTTATTATCACCGTGGCATTATTGTCAATCACACCACTGGCATTGCGGGTTTGGGTAGTACCCACAAAGTCGGCTTTAGAAATTTTTCTTTTAGCGAGCAATTCGTTGACAAACTCCTGCGAGAGGCTAGTGTGAGCCGCGCCTGTGTCGAAGATAAAATCCTTCTTCACACCATTCACTTCACACTTCACAGTGTAGACACCACTCAGGCGCTTCATCTTCATCACATAGTCGGCAGCAACGGCATCCATGGCAATCATCATTGCCATTATCACAACCACCACCGAGCGGGCTGAGAACCATTTAAATATATTATTTTTCATGTTATCAAGTAGTTACACATAGTTAGTGGCTACAAAATTACCATTTTTATTCCACACGACCAACACATGGTGAAAAATATTGATACCAAACCGCTCCAACAGCCTCAAGCGCAAACGTTTGCATCTTTTATTATAGCACACACTTTACATTTTGCCATATTTTCCAGTAATTTATTATTACATTTGCTTGCTATTTAGCCACATTTTAATCTATACTATATACTCCGATGAAAAAGTTTTACCTATCATTAGCATCAGCAATCATTGCTATCAGCGCAATGGCGCAAGGTTGGCCTGCCAACTATGGAGGCATCATGCTCCAGGGATTCTACTGGGACAGCTATGACTACACTAAGTGGGATAACCTCACAGCTCGCAGCGAGGAATTGGGCTCTATCTACGACTTGATATGGGTTCCAAACTCCGCCATGACACGTGGTGGCAACACATTCCAGACCATGGGTTACATGCCTTACCTGTGGCTGAGACACACCACCGTCTTTGGTGGACAATCAAAGCTCGTTAACATGATTCAGACCTATGGCGCACTGGGCACCGGCATCATCGAGGATGTGGTTCTCAACCACAAGGATGCCAAGGCTCAAGACGGCGAGGGATATCTCACTTTCCAGGATGAGACAGCGGGAAGCTATAGCATTACCTGGGACAACGTCAACTACACAGGCATCGTGAGCAACGATGATGTGACCGGTGGCGGTGGAAACCCCGACACCGGCGAGGGATTTGATGGAGCTCGCGACCTTGACCACACTAATGCCCGCGTGCAGCAAAACTGTATCACCTATCAGCACTTCTTGCTCGACTCGCTGGGATATGTGGGCTTCCGCCTCGACATGACTAAGGGCTACGCTCCACAGTACACCGGTAAGTATAACGCCGCCACTAACCCCATGTTCTCGGTGGGTGAATACTTTGATGGCAATACCGATCTCTTGAAACAGTGGATTAACGGAACTGCTGTTAATGGTGTAATACAAAGCGCCACTTTCGACTTTGCACTCAAGTTTGCCATCAACGACGCCTTCGGCGGTGGCAACTGGAATAGCCTCGACATGGCAGGCCTCATCGCCGATGAGAATTACAAACGCTATGCCGTTACATTTGTCGACAATCACGACACCAACCGCGACCACAACAAGTGTGGTGGCAATATTGAGGCTGCCAATGCTTTCATCCTTGCCATGCCTGGCACACCTTGCATCTTCAGCTTGCACTATGAGGACTACAAAGACGCTATCACCAACATGATTAAGGGTCGTCGCGCCGCCGGCGTGACTAACATGAGCAGTTGCACCAGCGAGAAGGTGAACGGCGGTATCATCTTCACCACCACAGGCTCGGTGGGACAAGTGATGGTAAGACTAGGCTCGGCAGCGTCGAGCGCTCCCAGCGCATCGCAATATCAGCTCGTGCAGAAGGGCACTAACTATGCCTTCTACATCACCAAGGGCATTGACTGGGAAAATAGCGAGAAAATAGGCAAAATTGTAGGCTTCCCAGTAATTGATAAGGCGAGCGGAATCTATGCCAACTCGGTTACCGTAACCATCAAGCCCTCGATGGCCAACACCAAGCTTGTTTACACCACCGATGGCACTACCCCCACTACCTCAAGCACTCAAATCGCTACCGCCACCACCCTCACCTTCACCGAGAACACCACCCTCAAGGTGGGTGTGCTCATGGATGGCGAAGTGAGTGGCGTGGTAACTCGCAACTACATCATTAGTGATGCCGACGCTACTCACATCACAGTGCATGTAAAAGCTCCTAACACCGACGACACCTACATCTATGCGTGGGACGGCGGTGGTGGCGCTCTCACCGACGAGTGGCCTGGTACCAAGATGACACAGAAGCGCACCGTGGGCGGTACCGAGTTCTTGTACTACACATTTGACAAGCCAAGTGCCGACTATGCTATCAACTTCCTTATCAACCAGGGCGATGATGAGACCAAAACTCAAGACATTACCGAGGTTGCCGGCGACGTGTTCTACACCTTCAGCGATGGCGAGGCTCGCGACTTGAGCAACATCTATCTAGCCGAGCTCTACAATCCATTTGTGTGCATCGACAAGCCCAGTGGTAACCTGCCTGCCAACAAGAAGGTTTACATCAACGCCAGCTATGCCGACGCTACTATCGTCTACACTACCGATGGTACCACTCCCACTGCCTCCAGCGACCGTGCCACCGGCATGAAGGAATTGCAATTCACCCAAGGTCAGGAGGTGACCGTCAAGGCAGGTGTGCTTGTCGGCGACAATGTAAAAGCTATTGTCAGTCGCGACTACACCGTCACAGCTGCCTCTAGCAGCAACGACAATGCAGGTGGCACCACCAGCACTGGCGTGACCATCTACTGCAAAGCCGCCACAGCCCCCTACCTCTACTCATGGCAAGACGGCGGTGGCGAGCACAATGGTCCATGGCCAGGAACTCAAATGACAGCAACAACAACCATTGACGGTGAGTTGTGGTGGACCCACACCTATGATGTAAGCCCCATCAACATCATCTTTAACAATGGTAATGGTGCGCAAACAATCGACATCAAGGGGCTCACTACCGACAGCTACTTTGAATATAACGGAACCACTAGCGCTACCAATGTCACCTCGCAGCATACCGACATGCCCGACGCCGACATACCATCGTGCGCAACATGGGTAAACAATGACTTGTTCATCTACTTTGAGGCCGACCAGTACTACGAGCCTTACACCTGGATATGGAATGACAACACCAATTTCACTGGTGGCGCTTGGCCTGGTTCAGCTCTCATCGACGTGGCTGGTGTAGCACCCAGTGGCAAGAACATCTATCGCTGGAGCTACGGCAACGTGCCCACCACACTGCCCAACGGCATTCTATTTAGCAATCATGGTGTGCCACAAACTAGCGACTTCCTCCTTGTTAATGGTGGCTACTACACCGAGCAGGGGCTACTTGGCACAGTTGCTCAACCCAGTGCTGTTGCTGGCGACGTGAATGGCGATGGTGAATGCACCGGTAGCGACGTAACCGCTCTCTACAACTTTATTCTCTATAATGACTCCAACGCAATCGTCAACGGTGATCAAAACGGCGATGGCTCTATCACGGGCAGCGACGTTACAGCAGTCTACAACATAATCTTGGGACTGTAATCACCCTTGCATTTAATTTAATACTAAAACACTTTCAGCACGGCTTCGCTTCAATTACATGACGCGAGGTCGTGTTGTTTTGTGCCTGTCACCTAAAATCGCAAGGCAAAATTTGCACATTTCGCAAGGTGTTACTATTTTTGCATGCATTAATAAAACTCTATTAGCACTTTATGACAAGAAATTATTTTAACATTATAATAGCTCTACTTGTCGCTCTTGCGTTAACCACAGCTTGCGCATCAAAGAATGGCAGCGAGGATACCAAAGCACTCACTCAGAAAGCTATCGCCACTGCCACCAAGGCTGCTAAAGCAGTAGTGGAAACTAATCATAGCGACACTCTTGCCATGCAAAATGCCATACTTGAAGCCAAGGCAATGCAAGCTGAGTTTCAAGTGACGGGCGACACGTCAGTCATCAACAGCTACAACCGCGCTTTCAAGAAATATTTGCAAGAAAACGATCCCGGTCTCGCTAAAGAAATGTTCATTGAGCGCCCAAAAGACCTGCCCAAAGATGAACAGTGGGACGAATTTGAGCAACTTGTAAAAGTCACCAACCCCCAAGAACAATAGTGTACAAATGCATAACTACAACTACTACCTAAACCTCATCAACGAGGCTATTACCGCGATAAAATATCCAGAGCAACCGGCACAGCTATATGCTCCAATTGCCTACACCATGGCACTGGGTGGCAAGCGCATTAGACCCGTGCTCACTCTCATGACGTGCGAAGCCATGGGTGGTGACACCAGCAAGGCCATCAATGCCGCCTTGGGCATTGAGATGTTTCACAACTTCACACTCCTGCACGACGACGTTATGGATCGCGCTCTCGTGCGTCGTGGCAAGCCCACCGTCCACACTCGGTGGAACGACAACGTGGCAATCCTCAGCGGTGACGCTATGCTAACCATCGCCACACAGATAGTTTCAAGGGTTGACGATGACATTCTGCGCCCCATGCTCGACTTGTTCAACACTACCGCCATGGAAATCTATGAAGGTCAGCAGTGGGACATGGATTTTGAGCAACGCAACGATGTTACTGTTGAAGAATATATTAACATGATACGCCTCAAGACGTCGGTGCTGCTGGGGTGCGCATGCAAGGCGGGAGCTATCGTAGCTCATGCTAGCGACAAAAATGCCGCCACCATCTACGACATGGCTGTGAACTTGGGGCTGGCTTTCCAGTTGCAAGATGACTACCTCGACGTGTGGGGCGACCCTGCCACCTTTGGCAAAGAGACTGGTGGTGATATAGCCAACAACAAGAAGACCTTCCTGCTCATCAACGCCATGAATCTCGCCACCGGCAACGATGCCACCGAGCTTGAGCAATGGCTAAATATCGACCCCTCGTTCAAGATGCAGAAAATTCAGGCTGTAACGGCCCTCTATGAACGCTTGGGGCTTAAAGATCTTGCCCGCAAAGCAATAGAGGACTACTCTGAGCGTGCTCTAGCCTTGTTGCGCCAGGTGGAGATGAGCCACGAGGCAAGACAAGCCTTTGAGAACCTTATCACCAGCCTTGTCAATCGCGAAAAATAATATCACACATCGTCACCATGATCGACTCGCATAGTCACATCTATTGCAACGACTTCGACACCGACCGCGACGAAGTAATCGCTCGCGCGCGACAGGCGGGAGTCAGGCATATTGTGTTGCCCAACGAGAACCTAGCCAGCGTGGCGCAACTGGTAGCGGTGCGCGAAGCTTACCCGCAATATATTTCCATAGCTCTGGGGTTGCACCCCGAGGATGTGGATGGTGATTTTGAGACGCATCTCGCCACCATGCGTCCCCTGCTTGACAACCTGCACCCCGTGGCAGTGGGTGAAATAGGTATCGACCTGTACTGGGACACCATATGGCGTGAGCAACAGATGCAGGCGCTCGACACACAACTGCACTGGTGCAAGGAGCTCAACATCCCCTTCATTATCCACTGTCGCAACGCTCTCGACGAGATACTGAACGTGATGGACAACTTTGGCGAGCCATTGCCACAAGGAGTGTTCCACAGCTTCACCGGCACCGCGCAAGAAGTGGATGAGGTGCGAAAACGTGGCGACTTTTACTTTGGCGTTAATGGCATTGTCACTTTCAAGAAAAGCGAGGTCAAGGACATCCTGCCAGTGGTGGGGCTTGAAAGACTGCTATTGGAAACCGACTCGCCCTACCTTGCACCGGTGCCCAACCGTGGCAAGCGCAACGAGAGTGCCAACCTACCCCACATTTGCCACTTTGTCGCCGAGCATCTGGGCGTGAGTACCGAAACAGTGTCGGCTACTACCGACCTCAACGCAATCACCCTTTTTAAACTAAACTTATCGTAAATCACAAGACACACCATCATGTCACTGAAAAACACTCTATCGTGGCTCCTGCTGTTGCTATTTACCGCAATGAATGCCAGTGCTCTCGACATCCCGCAAGGAACTTTCTACTTCGACAACTCTCTCACTCGCTACACGACAGTGAAATTTGTATACGGCAGCTACTCTAACCCTGAGAGCTATGTCATCACCATGACCCACGAGGGCAATGACCTGTGGAGTATCACTATTCCCGAAAGGGTGACAGGAATGTACCGCTACACATTTGCCGAGACTTCGCTCAGCGATGGCCTCCACAACGAGACGTTCCCCAACCTCAAGGACTACATCACCAACACCCTGGGTGAGAAACGCACCGCGACTTGCGATCTTGCCATTCCAGTGGGGTGGATTTTCACGCCCTCCAACGGCAACAACTGGGCTGCAGGCTCATGGAAACGTCCCGCTGGCGAACCAGCCTACTCAGGGACCCTGCCAGTGCTATTTATCGACACCGAGAACTCACAACCCATCACCTCTAAGGACGAATATATCTATGCCTACTACTACATCGACAACATGGGCATCGACGGCATTGAAAACGTGGGGTCGAAAGACGCGCCACAACTCATGGAAATACGCGGACGTGGCAACTACACTTGGAGCAGCTTCGACAAGAAACCCTATCGTCTCAAGCTCGACACTAAGCAACCGCTGCTAGGCATGAAACGTAGCAAGCACTGGGCACTCATGAGCAATGCCGACGACAACTTGAGCGGACTGCGCAACACCGTGGGATATGAACTAAGCCGCATGGTGGGACTGGCATGGACACCAAGCGAGCGCCCCGTGGAAGTGGTGCTCAACGGCGACTACATAGGGCTCTACATGCTCACCGAGAACATTCGTGTGGATGTGGACCGCGTGAATATCACCGAGCAAACCGACTACGACACCAACCCATTCAACATCAGTGGCGGATGGCTAGTAGAAATCGACAACTACATGGAAGACGAGCAGGTACGCACTGTCGAGGGCAATGGACTGAACATCTATTCCACCTACAAGTCGCCCGAGCTGCTCAGCAATGAGCAACGCACCTATCTCACTAACCTTATCAACGTCACTAATGCCGCCATCTATGTCAACGACAAGGAGAACAACTCATGGGAACAATATATCGACCCCGACACGCTTGCATGCTTCTATCTGGTGCAGGAACTGCTCGACGACACCGAGTCGTTCCATGGTAGCTGCTACTGGCACAAGGAACGAGGCAGCGACACAAGAATCATGTTTGGACCAGTGTGGGACTTCGGCAACGCCTACCACCGCAGCATAGGTCGTTTCATCTACGACCGTCCCGCCTTCACACAGACGTGGATTGGCGAAATTGCCAAGTTCCCCCATTTTCAGGAAATAGTAAAGAAGCACTGGTATCGCTTTGTACGTGAAAACTATAGCAAGATTAATGAGTTTATCGACAACCACATCGACCACATTTACTATGCCATCCTCGCCGATGCCGAGCGATGGCCACAATATAGCAATGCCGACGTGCTTAACGACCGCGACGTGTTCAAGAATAATTTCAACCTCAAGTACCAGTGGCTCATGGAGCAGTGGGGAGCGCCCACCATTGTGGAAGGCGACGTAAATGGCGACGGGGAGTGCACGGCAAGCGACGTTACCGCACTCTACAACTACATTCTCTACAATGACCGGAGCGCGCTGGTCAATGGTGACCAAAATGGCGACGGCAACATCACTGCCAGCGATGTCACAGCAGTATATAACATCATCTTGGGGCTGGAAAGCACTACCGACCCCGAGACCGATTTCGTGATTAACGTCATGGCCGACGTGGCACCACACCTCTACTCGTGGGTGTACTACGACGGCGACAACCACATCCTCAACGGCGACTGGCCCGGCGAGATAATGACGCAAACTCACACCACAGCCGACGGCAACACCTGGTGGACTCAACGCATCCACAGCGACCAGCCCACCATCAACATAATATTTAACGCTGGCAGTAGCCGCAACCAAACCAGCGACATCAATGGTCTGCCACCAGGCAACCACTACTTCATCTACGACGGCGACAGCACCTTCCAGGATATTACCGAGCAGTATAAGTAGATGGTGGCTAATGGTGTTAGTAAAACTTTTTATATTAACATAAACAAGACTAAAAAAACAGAAAGAAAATTATGGAATTTGATTGGGCCGAAGAACTGCATTGCGCAGTAACAGTGTGCGACACCGAGGGCACTGTAGTGTACATGAACAAGAAGTCGCGCGAAACATTTAACCGCGATGGCAAGTCGATGGTGGGGCAAAACCTCTTTCCCTGCCACAAGGAGCGCTCGCAGCAAATGATTAGGCACATGATGGAAACCGACACCATCAATGCCTACACCATCAGCAAGCAAGGACAGCGCAAAATGATTTACCAAACTCCCTGGAAACGCGACGGCCGTGTGGCAGGAATGGTTGAAATCTCGATGGTAATCCCCGAGGAAATGCCACACTATCAGCGCTAAAAGCTCTTGATTGTTGCTGGGGGGAGTTATCGTTAATTTCAAACTTTTGCAGCCGTCTCAGTTACACCCATAGTACCCCAGCCAGGGAGCGGGGAAAAAACAAAGTGGATTGCACCCGTCGTGGGGCAATCCACTTTGTCTTCAACATGCCATGACTTCTCTATCGCTTATGGAGCCATGCCATGTCTCGGCCAGAGACACCAGCCGAGAGAAGGTTGATATTGACGTTTTACTTAATCATCTTGCTCGCTGAGCGACTGCCGTCGCTGTACTCGCGCACCACAATGTTCACGCCCTGGAACGGACGATCGCTCTCAATACCATTGAGGTTGAAATAGATAGTGCGCACCAGCTCACGCTCGGCTGTCACTTTCTCGATGGGGGTAACAGTCGCATCGCTAAGTTCCTCGGCGCTCACGATGGCAATCTCCCACTGGCTCGACACAGGGTCGTCGGTGGCAACAGCGATGCCCGAGTTGCCCGCCATGAGGCGAGGAGCTCCTTGAGCTTGTGACTTGCGCTTGATAATCACAGTGAGGCGATACATAGTCAGGTCGGTTAGAGCAGTTTGGTCATCACGATAGCTATTGTCGCTCGACACTGCCACAGCACCATGCACAGTGTTAGTAGCCTGCTGATTGTTAGCTTCAGGATTCAGAGGCATGTAGAACTTGCCATCATGGTAAACAGCCCACTCAATGGTAGCATACTCCTGAGCCTTAGGCTCTACAAAGTAGTAATCGCTGTTGGCACCAGTATTAAAGTTGGCGGTGACATACTTGTTGGGCTCAAAGGCAGTAGCGTTAGCCACTGGTAACGGATTGGCATCGAGAGTTATGGTTGGATTGGTCACATCGGTCACAGTGCCCACGATGGTTTGAGCCAGCAATGTCTTGTTGTTGAAAGCTGTGATGTTGTCGCCAGTGGTCACCTGCTGTGGCAATTTAAACTCAATCCAGTTGCTTTGGTTGTATTTCCAATCGGCGATGGTGTGGTGCACTGGCTTGCCCTCGGTATTGCGCGACATGTCGATGGCCTCGCCGTCGCCGTCCTTGACGATGATGCTCTTGCCATCGGCCGAGAGAAGAACCGAGGTGAGGTCGTTGCTCAAGGTGAACTTTTGGCCTTTGATAGCAGCGCCATTCTTGAGCATCTCCTTGAGGCTCATCAGGTTGCCTGTCACTGTGCCCTGGTAGCCGGCAGTAGTGTAGTAGCCGCCGTTCACGAAGTCGAAAGTGCCGGTCTGCGACGCGCCCTTGTTGCTGAAGATGATATTGCTTGGAGCGACGCCGGCGGGATAGGTCCAGCGATAAACGGTGTTGCCGTTGGCAGCTGTACCCACCACTTCAACCAGTGCCTCGCCTGGCCAGCCATGCTCGCCATAGGTCTTTGTGCTGCTGTAAACCCAAGCATAGGGTGAGCCGTAGCTGCTGTTCTCGAAGTAGAAGTACAGTTCCTCGCTCACCGGCGTTGCCATCGAGGTGATGGTGGCATCGTCATCAAATTCCTGCTGTGGTACATCGGGGTACTTCAAGTTGGAGAAATTAACTTCGTTTGAACGTTGAACATGGTCATTCCAGTCTTGACCATCATCATAGTAGTATCCGCCCTTTGTATACGTGGTGTTTGCATAAGCCCATTGCTCGTCAAGATTGTTGGGATCCTTGCGTTTGAAGCAAATGTTGGTTCCCTCTCCAACTGTAGTTTCGTTGTTATACCACAAGTAGATTGGATTACCACCATTGGTCCCACCAATCTTTGACATAGACAGGTTATCACCCACGCCATTAACGTAAATTTGCATCACAGCACCAGCATCAGCCCATTTGTTTAAACTTGGCTCAAAGAGCAAGTAAGACTTGTGGCTGGTGAGGCCGGTGACATTCAAATAATAGTTGCTGCCGTTGTAAATTATATAGGCATCGCCCGAGATGTTGGTAATATCCTCGGTTTGGCTGCCACTGCCGTTATTGAGAATAATGCTGCAAGAGTTCAGGCCCTCGAATGATGCGTAATACCAGGTGTAGCCATCGGCATCGGTGACAGTTTTCTTGAGTTGCTTGCCACCCCATTCGGTGTAGTCGCTACTTGGTGCAGCACCATTGGTGTTAAAGACATAGAGGTTTGGCGCACTCTCGGCGCGCACAAACACCCTTGTGCCATTGAATGTGGTTTCGCCGGCTCCATTCTCCACATAGTAGCTTCGTGCCACTTGGTTGATAATCTCGCCGTCCTTCACGATTGCGGCGCGCAGATAGTGGTTGCCGGTGGTGTTGAAGGTGACGGTGGCGCCACTGGCGATGGTAGCACTGCTAGTGGTGGGCTCGGTGCCGTCGGTGGTGTATACGATAGTCGCCGCGCCATAGGATGAAGTGATAGTTGCCGTCACGCCTCCCTGGTAGGTGCCGGTGCCCTTGTCGATTGAGAGCGAGGGGTTCTCTACCATTGGCATGTAGGTGTTGGTCACATCGTTGGGTTGACCATCTTGCACGGTGTAGAACACATCGCTGGTGATACCGGTGATGTCGGGAGTTTGGCTACCGTCCCAGTTGATGATGAGGTTAACGGGCACGGCCGGTTTGTCCATCTGCACGTGCCACCAGTCAATGCCACCCACTTTCACTTGCTCAGTGGCATGGGTGCCACCCCACTCGCCCAGAGGCTTGTGGGTGCCGTTCTCGTCGTCATAATATACGTAGAAGTTGGGTGCGTTGTCGTCCTTGACATAGAAGTTAATCTTGTCGCTTGTGGTGGCGGTCTTCACATACTGGCGAGTGACAATAGAACTTGTAGGAACAGCGCCATCCACCAGCACGCCCACCTTGAGGGTGATGTTGTCGGTGAAGTTGAGAGTGGTATTCTCGGTGATGGTAGCGTCGCCGGCCTGTGGGTCTTGACCGTTGGTGGTGTAAACCAGTGTGCATCCTTCGCTCGAGGGGTAAACGTTCACAATCATCGAGCCGCTAAAGGTGCAACTGTTGCGGTCGATAACGGGGTAACCGTTGATAAGGCTCTTCTTGGTGTTGCCCTCAATTTGGTCGTAAAGAGAGCTGGTGATGCTGTAGCGTGCCACGCGCTTGCCGTTGCTATCGGCTGTGCTCTCCCACACTGTGGTGAATCCACTGGGAACACCTTGATCGGTTGCGTCGCCCAGCTGGAAGCACACTTGACCGTGAGTTCCGGTGACTACCCACTGAATGCCATTATCGCCAATCAGTTCAGCAGCCGAGCGCTCACTCTCGTTGGTGATGCCTGCAGTGCGGCGAGCCTTGATAAGCCAGCACAGAATTGGATGCCAATCGGGGTGCATGAAGTGGGGGTAGAAGAGACAGGGAGTGCCAGGCATAGCCAGAATGAAGGCGTTGGCCTCAACGATATTCTTTTCCACACGATGGTTATAGGCCTTGCCACTATCCCAATTATAGTTGGAGCCGTCGGTGGGCAGGTCCTTGAAGGTGTCGTGGTTGTCGAGGAAGGTGACGGCATAGCGCTTGAGCACCGGGTCGCTGATGAGACCCGAGTTGTTCAGGTAGCGGTAGTTGCCGTAGTTGAATGCCTCGCGGATGTCGCTCTGCAACGGGAAGTCGAAAGCTGCGCTCTGGTAGGTGCCCTCCATGTAGGTCTTGTGAATCCAACTGGATATATTATCTTTTGAGCCCCAGTACTCGCCCACACTGAAGGTGGGGCGTAAAGTGGTGTTATACTCGGCAAAGTGCTTCTCCTCGAAGCCCATGGCATAGTCGTAGCGGAAGCCCACGTAGCCCAGGTCGTTCTTGAGGAAGTCGAGGAACTTGATTACCTTCTGCTGGGTGGCAGGCGCGTGGTGGTCGATGTCGCGTGCCCACTCGCCACGGCCGCCGCAGTCCTCGTTGCCGGTGCCGCGTCCGCTCTCGTCGTCGCTGCACACGTCGGCGCTCGTCCAGCTAATGTATTCACCCTCGGGGCTGAAGGTGCCCTTGTAGTACTCGGTGGGGAACTCAATGGAATTCTTGTCGCCACTCCAGGTTCCCAGGCCGCCGCGGTGGTTGGCCACCACGTCCTCAATGGCTCCGGTGCCCTCATTCTTGAAGGTGGAGATTAGTTCACGCAGCTGGGCCTCGGTGCCAAAGTAGGACATGGGCGTCCACACCTTGCCCTGGCTGTCGGTGTAGGTCCAGGGTGTGCCGTCTGGGTTGTAGCTCAACCCGTGGTGGAAGTAGAACACCGGCACAAAGCCCATGCAGTCGGGGTTGGTGATGGTGGAGCCATCGCTGTAACCCCACGTCTGGCCATTGCGCCATGGGCGCACGCCACCACGACGGCTATTGTCGTTGCTGGTGTAATAAACTGTTGTTGAGTCGGCTACTGTTGAGCCACTTTGCGGTAGCCACAGCAAGTCAATGAATGGAGTTATGTCATCCTTGTGGGCCAGCAGGCTGGGCCATGTGGTCACTGGTACTTGCCACTCTTCGGCGCTACCCCATCCGGCACCATACATGGTTGCCCAGGTGTAGCCCGGCTTGTGTGTCGCAGTGGCATCGTTGCTCTGGTGATATTGCCATGGCCCGAACGGGCTACAATCGGGGGTCTCCTTATAGCTGTCCCAAAAGAAGCCTTGGAGCATGACTCCGCCGTAGTTGGCGGGCCATCCTTGTGCCATGGCATTGACGCTCACTAGTAGCGTCATTGCGATTAAGATGTGTAATTTCTTCATTGTTATGTCTATTTTATGGTTTTGTTATTCCTGTTAGAAATTGATGCTAACACATGCAATTAACTCACAAAAATATTATTTTTTAATTGAAAAGACAAAAAAAATATCACACTTTTTTTCAATGGAGAATGCAAACGATTTCATAGCGCTTGAAGGTGCTGCTACGAGGCAATGCACTTAATAAAAAGCTTGTAAATAACTTGTTAATAACTACTCGTCATTTTCTTGACCCCATTATTTTTCCTTTTTTTATTTTTGTGAAATGGAAGATAAAAGAAATGAACAACGCAAGCAGTGGTGGGAGACTCACAAGGGGGAGCTTGAGAAGAAGCCCTCGATGAAGCGTCGCAAAGCGGGGCATGACTATAGCTCACCTTGCATTTACATGCTCACCTTTGTTGTGAAAGGCCGTCGTAACATTTTGGGCACTCTGCGAGATGCCGACGATAGCCACCCCCTTCCATGGGTAGAACCGAGCGCACTAGGGCACAAAGTACTTGCATGCTGGCGAAAAATAAAGACTTATTATCCTGAGGTTGAACTGTATAATGTGCAACTCATGCCCGACCACTTGCACGGAATCATTCACGTTAGACAGCGGCTGGAAGCGCACTTGGGAGTCCTTGTCAATGGCTTCAAGAAAGGATGTAACGATGCCTCGCGCGAACTTGGCCTTGGCACTCTATGGGAAGAAGGCTACCAAGACAGCATTGTCACCCACAAGGACCAGCTGAAAATCATGAAAAATTATATTCTCCACAATCCCTTGCGCTTGTGGACCAAACGCCACAACCCCGATTTCTTTGTCGTGAGGCGCGATGTAAAAATTGGCGACACCACGGTTGCTGTTGCCGGCAATCAGTTCTTGCTTGAGCATCCCGAGAAAGCGATAGTGTATTGCTCCCGAAGCCTAAACCCAAATCGGTCATTAGGCCGACGATAGGTTAGTTTAGATGTCTTTTTATGCCATAACAGCTTTATTTTTGCATTTTGTTTCAAATTTTGTCTCGACATAGCCCGCTATGTCTTCAACAAAATCTTTGGGTTAAACGAGCAAGAAATTGCCGAGCGAGTAAGTACCCTGACTAAACGTGCCATGGAAGGTGCGGTTCTTGTGTCGGCATGCATCAGTCCTGGCGAGAAAGCCGTGATGCGTGCCGCCTACGAGCAAGGAGCAAAGATGATAGTGCTCGTGGAGAATGGATTCTCGCCCTACTGGAAACCACAGGGCAAGCAATTTGACGCTTGCCACGCCGGCAACTTGCTACTAGTGGCTCCATGGCCTCACCACAACGACCGCCGCCCCATTACCCGCGAGCAATGCTTACAGCTCAACGAGCTGGCACAAAAGATTGTGGACGAGAAAAAACCTACCCAGCCACTAGCCGAGCATCTTGAGTAGCATAATCAACACCTGGGTGGTTGCACGATCGATGATTTGATTTCTTGTGCCAGGCATGTGGTGGCACTGACTCATGATGATATCACCCACCTTGGCTGCCATCCACACTGTGCCCACGGGTTTATCGGGACTACCACCGCCAGGACCAGCCACTCCACTGGTGGCTACGGCACAATCGGTGCCACACACGTGGCAAGCGCCACTAGCCATTTGTTCCACAACAGGCTGGCTCACAGCTCCACAAGTGTCGAGAACACCCTGGTCCACCCCAAGCACACGATGCTTCACATCGTTGCTATAGCTCACCACGCTCCCCATGAAATAGTCGCTACTGCCCGCCACCTGAGTGATAACGTGAGCCACGTTGCCGCCAGTGCAACTCTCGGCAGTAGACAGCGTCAGTCCCAGCTCTCGCAGGCGTTCGCCCACAATTTGCGACAGCGACTTGTCGCCATCGGCAATGATGCTCTTGCCCAAGATTTTGTGCAGCTGTTTAGAGAGTCGCTCCATGTCCTCGTTGATGACTTGCGGGTCGTGGTGCGCTCCAGTGAGCCTGAGGCGTATAATCCCCTGCTTGGGCAAATAGGCCAGATGAATGTAATCAGGCATCTGCCGCTCAAAGGTGTCGAGCTTCTCAGCCAGCGCACTCTCGGCATAGTCGATAACAACAAAGGTGCGATACTCAATGTCCACATCGCTGTGGAAGTGCTTGATGAGCTGCGGAATCACAGCACGCTCCATCATAGCTTGCGTCTCAAATGGCACTCCAGGCATTGCCACCAGCACTTTGCCCTCGCGCTCAAACCACATGATGGGAGCCGTGCCCACTTCGTTCTGTATCACGCGACACGACGATGGCACCATAGCCTGGGCTGCCGTGAGCTGGTTCATGGGCAATCCGCGACGCTCAAACATTGCGTCGACATTGCGTTTCACATCCTCGTTGAGCACCATCTCACCACCAAAGTAGCGGCACAGCGTGGCCTTGGTGATATCGTCCTTGGTAGGTCCCAGACCGCCAGTCATGAGCACCACATCGGTAACAGCAAACGCCTCGTCGATTGCGTGCAAAATCTCGCCGGCATCATCGGCAATTACTTTCACGTTTTTAGGCTCCCAGCCAAAGGGGGCAAGATGTCGAGCAATCCAGCCACTGTTAGTATCGGTCACCTGACCAATAAGCAGCTCATCGCCTATAACTATTGTTGAGTAGAGCATTATTTTGTAAGCAAGTTAAAGAAATTAAATATTATGCATGTGCATGTGTGAATTGCATTAGATAACCACACGGGCAAAGGGAGGAGCTGTGATGTCGCAGGTTTCACCGTTGCTAAACTTGAAATATCCCGCTACGGCAATCATGGCGGCATTGTCGGTGGTGAAGGAGCGCTTAGGTATAAAGGCTTTTATGCCACGGCGATCGCAATATTGCTGCACCGCTGCGCGCACACCACTATTGGCACTCACACCGCCACCTATCGCCACCGTCTTGATACCAGTGTCCTTGATAGCCTTCCCAAACTTATCCATGAGGATATCGATAATCGTCTTTTGCAGCGAAGCGGCGAGGTGTGCCTTATTCTCCTCAATGAAATTGGGGTTATTCTTCAGCTCATCGCGCAGGGTGTAGAGAAACGACGTCTTGAGACCACTAAAGCTGTAGTTATAACCCTCGATGTGAGGCTTTGCAAACTTGAAGCGAGTGGGGTCGCCCTCTTGTGCCAGACGGTCGATAATGGGACCTCCAGGATAGGGCAACCCCATCACCTTAGCACACTTGTCGAAAGCCTCGCCAGCGGCATCGTCGATGGTCTGCCCCAAGATTTCCATCTCACATGGCGAATCGACCCTGATAATCTGCGAGTTACCACCACTAATGAGCAAGCACAGGAAAGGAAACTCGGGCACAGGAGTGCTCTCGTCCTCCTTGATAAAATGCGCCAGCACATGCCCGTGCAAGTGATTTACATCAACCAGCGGGATACCCAGCGCCAGTGCCAGCCCCTTACTGAATGAGGTGCCCACATGTAGCGAACCAGGCAAGCCAGGTCCGCGCGTGAAAGCTATAGCGTCGATATCGCTCTTGCTGATTCCCGCCTGGCGAATAGCCTCGCTCACTACAGGAACAATGTTTTGCTGATGCGCGCGCGATGCCAGCTCGGGCACTACGCCACCATAGGCCTCATGCACCCGCTGACTGGCGATAACGTTGCTCATCAAGATGCAATCCTTGATGATAGCAGCACTGGTGTCGTCGCACGACGACTCAATTCCGAGTATTATCATTTCTTGCTTTTTTCTCTTGTTTTTTACGACTGCAAAGTTACTCCAACTTGCGCTCAGGAGCAAAAAAAAACAGTGAAATTGATTTGATTATTAATTATTTTAAAATTTATGGTCTGAATTTGAATATTTTTACTTATATTTGTAGGTTAAAAATATTGTGCAACTAAACTTAATGATTATGAAAAATAGAGTTCTGCAAAAAGCCATTATGCTCCTTGTGGCGATTGCCATGGTGAGCTTGACAGTAAATGTTGACGCCAAGCGCACTCGAGCAAAGTCAAAGACGATGCACAAGCCCATCGAGGGCCTCGCCGAGTCGTTCTTCGAGAACACACCTGTAGACATTAAAACCGTAGCCGACTTCCAAGCATTTCGCAACGACATTGAAAAAAGAGCCTTACCCTATTTCAATGCCCGGCTCGACAAGAAATCCACTACCGCCGAGCAAAAGACGCTTGTAGTTCTCCAGCGACTCGAAAAGCATGCCGAGCAACTGGGTGGTGGCTCCACGTTTGACATGAGAATGAGCGCCTACTGCTACCGCATCGCCGACACCTACCGCACCGTTGTCACCACACAGCGCCTCATTGCTAACGCTCCCAGCGCCGAGGCACGCACCGCCATCGAGAACGAAGCCAACGCATGGCTCCAGTTGCAAGACGCACTGGGTGAGTACGTCACCAGCGCGGCTTTTCTCGAGAACTTTGGCGGGACGCTTGCCTACATCATTGCCGGTGGCAACTTGAGCGGCCTGGCTGAGATGCGCCACGACGATGTGAAAGCATTAGCCTCTATCGCCTATGGCTCCCAGCAGCAAGTGGCAGGCATGGCTCCCATTGCCAGTCGCTCCACCGCCATTATCACCAACATGAACAACTGCGTCCAGTCGCTCATGCTCATGGACGAGGCAACCAAAGACGAAAACCCCGAGATGTTCAACAGCCTGATCAACGACATCACCAGTGCCGTGAAATCCACCACCGTGGCGTTCCCTCGCTGGATTGAGGCACGACAGCAGTTGCTCAAGCACTTTAAAGATTCCTCTAAATTTATTTCAGCCACATCAAGACTGGTCGAGAAGATTGACAATCTCACCGGTCCGGGCGAGGGCGAGGGATAATCATTGACAAGTAGTTTTTTACCCAAAAAAAATTAAAATTATGAATTCTAGAATCGTAACATCATTCACAGCCATCGCACTAATTGCCGCGATGGCACTTGCCACAACTAACGCTTGCGCTCAGCGCAACAACCGAAAAGCACGTGGCATAAAGACTGAACGAACCACAGCCAACGCCCAGCGCAAGGCAACCGGCACTCACAATAGCGGTGCCGTGGCACGCGTCAGCGGCACAGTGGACCCCAACCGCTGGGAAGGCGACAAGAAAACCAGCGTCACATTCACCGCATTCCCCACCACTCTCGCCGAGTGGAAAGCCATGCAATCACAACTGGGTGGCGAGCCACAAGGCGCGGTAGCACTGCAGGTAATGGCTTTTGAGCTGTATCGCAACAACCGCGCCGACGGAGAGGCGGCTCTGCGGCTCAACAACACGTCGACCAACTATAACAGCACCGTGGGTCGCTTGCGCGAGATAATGGGTAAGGACCAGTACTATGCCCGCCCCTATATAGCCTGGGCAATGCTCAAGGGAGCCACTCCCGAGAACGGATACCAGGTGAGAGCGCCTTTCACCATTGATATGAAAGTTGACCCCAACAAGAAGTATCAGGAGAGCCAGCTATTGCGTGGCACCGTCATCTACTTGCTCATCGACAGCAAAGGCTGGGACACCAACTGGCGTGGTGTTGAGGTAGTAAAGCCCCAGGGCAGCGACTACTACGTGGTGAGCAACTGCCCCGCCATGTACACCCAGTGCAAGGAAGCACTCAAATAATGCATAATTCATAATGCATTGATTTTCTTTTTTTCATGTTAAAATATAGTATTTTATGAATAAGTTTTTTTTATTACTCTTTATTTCTATCATTTTTGCCCTGGGTGCAAACGCTTCGGTGACCGTCTGCGGGAATTCACCTGATGAAAACGGTAATTATAGTAGCCCATACATCACTAGAGGTACCATCACATGGGACGCGACTTCCCACACACTAACTCTTGACAATGCCGTCATTGAATACAATAGCGGTAATCCCTATGATTTTTTTTATCCAATCGAAATAACCGAGGATGCGACAATATTGATTAATGGGGAATGTAAAATTCTAACAGATGGCTTTGTGGCATTGTCGCTTCAGAGTTACAATGCCAAGGACGTGACAATCACAGGTAATGGCACCCTGATCACATCAAGTACCTGGAAAGACATATTTGTCAGAACGACTCACTTGACGATAAAGAACATTAACCTGGAAACAACCGAAGGCATTGGAGATAATGGAGATGGTGTATTGTGCACACTTACATTCGACAATGTACAGGCTAAAATCAATGGCTTTATCGAAAGAATTGGCGAAGGTATAACATTTAAAAACTGCGCCATCACTTACCCCGAGGATGCTTATATCGCAAGAACTTATTATGGATATTGCATCTATTGTGGCAACGATGATATTCCTGATTATATTATTATCACTCGCAATGGTAGTGTAGCCGGCGATGTGAACGGCGATGGCGATGTTACCGGCAGTGATGTGACAGCGCTTTACAACTACCTGCTCTTTAATGATTCCAGCGCAATCGTCAACGGCGACCAAAATAGCGATGGAAACATCACCGGTAGCGACGTCACCGCTGTCTACAACATCCTACTAGGACTATGATTAATGCACAATGCATAATTCATAATGCATAATTCATAATGCATAATTCATAATGCACAATTCATAATGCACGAATGCTTAATGTATAATGCATAATTGCGATAGATGCACAAAGCTTAATTCATAAAAGTGAGGGCGTTCTCTAATGAATTCCCTCATTTTTTTTGCAATTAAACAAAAATATCATATATTTGTAAATTGATTACTAATGACTTAATCTTTAAAAACTTAATAATAGAACTCTGCATTATGAAACGCTTATTTTTTTACCTATTATTTGCAATGGCGATGACGCTGTGCTATGCTGATGGCACTTACTATAATGTGAGCATTGGCGATTTCAAGTATGACCTCAACTATCGCACCAGTGGTGAGAGTACTGCCACACTGAATGGCCTTGCCGACCCTAGCTACTCAGGCTACATGTATATCCCTGGCTATGTTGACTACAGTGGCAAGAAATACCGTGTAGACAAAATCCTAAATTATGCCTTCAAGGGAAACACGAAGATTACCAGGGCCTACATTGACTATGGCGTGACAACTATTCAAACGGCGGCCTTTGAGAACTGCACCGCGCTAAACCAAGTGACAATGCCAAGTTCGATAAGCACTATTGCCTGGGACGTGTTTCAAAACTGCACCTCGCTCAAGAGGGTAGCTTATGCCGGAGAAGTGCCTCCCAAGATCTATGCCACAACATTCAACACCGGCTCTACCAACATGTGGTGTTACACCGCGACCCAGCGTGGAGCTAATGCCCTAAACAACAACAATCTGTGGTCAATAGCATTTGGCGACAATATCGAGCGCAACAACACTTATGCCTACGACTTCAAGAATCAAGGCATAGCCTACGTTATCAAGAACGGCATCCCATACCAGGGCACCAACTCTCAATGCATCATGGTGGGTGGTAATTCCACCAACAACGGCATCGTTACCCTGGATCAGCACGTTAATCCTGCTACCATGATCAACTCACCAGGCAATTACAGGCTTATAGCGGTTGCCGACAGTGCATTCCTTGGGAACACAAGCGTGACGGCTGTCACTAACTACTACTGTATGGCTGATAAAATTGGCCTTGCGGCTTTTGCCAAATGCACCAATCTGAAAAGCGCCTATCTTGCTGTGGACAGCATCATGATGAATGCCTTTAGCGGATGTTCCAATCTATCAACACTCAAGCTGTACAAGGCCAACGAGGATGGACCTAACGCGGTAGTGTATATAGGCAGCTATGCCTTTGAAAAAACGGCACTTACAACAGCTAATATTCCTGAGAGTGTCAAGTTTATAGGCAACGCGCCATTCTTTAGTTGTCCCAACCTCACCACTATCACCGTTGACAGCAACAATGAGTACTATTCCGCCTACAACGGCTGCCTTTACAATTATAATTACATGTACCTTATTCAGGTGCCCGCAGCCTGGAACTGCGGCAACTATGGCCCACAAAACACAGGTTTCGCTACCAGCCTGCGCTACATTCAGAGCTATGCCGTAGAAGGCAACAAGACAATCGTCAATCTATATCTACCCTATGGAGTAGAGCAAATCGGTCTTCGTTCCTTTGCCAGCTGCACTAACCTGCGTTCGGTGAGGATTCCTTCGTCGGTCACCACTCTCAACAAAACTGCCTTCAGTAATAGTAATAACATAAATACCGTGTACCTTAACCTCGTCACCCCACCATCGGTGATCAATGTCTTTGGAGAGAGCCCTGAAAGCATCAAGCTCTATGTGCCTCGTGACGCTTACTCGGCCTACTCTAGCGCAACCTACTGGAAATGGTTTCAGCTACAGACAGGCAATCTCGACCACACCAACGTGTGGGACCACATGGACAGCAACGGCTACACGTGGACTGTGATTGACAAGGCGTCACACACCAATTATGCCGGCTACTCACGCGACGGCAATGCTCGACTGGTGCGTGGAAAGACTTCGACCAGCATCCCTACGGCTGTTATCATCAATGGCAAGTACTATGACCCCGTGGAGATAGGACGCAGTGCCTTTGAGGGACTCTCAGGGACTGTGAACGTGTCGGGTGGCAGTTTCGTCAAGCGCATCTTTCCCCGTGCCTTCTACGGCACCTCGCTGAACAATTTCACCTTCACCCGTGTGGAGGAAATTCGCGACTCGGCTTTCACGAACACCTCTAGCCTCTCGGCATCATTATCGCTCGATTATCTGAAAAAAGTGGGCATTCGCAGCTTTTACAATTCGGCGATAAAGAACTTTAGCTGTGGTAGCTCACTCAGTTCAATGGGACTATCGGCATTTTCGCAATGCAAGTCGCTTACCACCGTTAATATAAATGCCAAGGCCACACTGACGACAATCCCCGAAAATGCATTCTACAACTGTAGCGCTCTAACCACGATGAAATTTCCGGCTGGGCTGAAGACCTTAAAGAAATTTGCTTTATACAACACCAGTCTCACCGACATTGAGTTGCCCTATGGCTTCACCACTGCCGAGGAAGAAGCCTTGACATGCAAAGCCACTCGCATCGTGTTCCCAGCCACCACAACTTCGATACATTATAAATATGACCAGTTTGCTTACAACAACCTGCTTGAGCTGGTAGTCAATCGAAAGACACCCCCTACCATCAACGGCAACGCGACTCAGAGTTTTTACACCAGCAGCTTGCCTCGCGTCACCGGCGCCTTGTATGTGCCGGTGGGGTATGTGGGCAGTTATACAGCCGCATGGTCACAATTTGGAGTTAGTGCCGATCATTCGGTTAAAGAGGGTGGCTATGACTTCACCAACACGAGCGACGGGCTCAAATACACTGTGACAACTGCGGCTAGCGGCAGCAGTAGTGGCACCTGCGAGATGGTTTACAATCCCAAGGTGCTCAATTCCAAGACTTCAATCATTGCAGGCGACGGCAAGCAGGACCAGTATGGCCGCACCTACAACTGCACATCGATTGGCGAGAGTTGCTTTTTGGGCTCCACATCTCTCAAAACCGTTTATTTCACCCCCACGCTAAAGACCATTAGTGCCTTTGCGTTCATGAACAGCTCGCTAAGCAGTTGCCAGCAGAGCAGCGGGAGCAATCCCAGCACCGGCTTTATTCCCACAACAGTAAGCTACATTGGGCAGTATGCGTTTAGCGGTTGCAAGAGCTTGCATGAGCTCTTCTTGCCCCACATCGACCGCAAGAACTCAATCACAGTGGGACAAGCCTTCTTCGACAACAATGCCAGCGACTTCAAGCTGTGGGTAGATTATCGTCGCCTGGGCGACTTTATTAACACGAACTACTTCAACGGTAGCAGGGTGTATCCGCATTTACAGCTCGATAGCGAGTGGCAGACGTTCAGCTGCGTGAAGGACGTTGACTTCAACAACACTCTAGTGGAAGCCTATGTCGCCGCTTCCTATAGTAAGTCTGATAACTCGGTAGCGCTTAACAATGTGCTGCGACTGCCAGCAGGAACAGGAGCTGTAGTGCACGGGCAACCCAATGGTACTTTCTACAGGCTCTATTATCCCTCGAGCACTCCTGCGGTGGCAAGCATCATGGAGAGTGTGACAAGCGGAAGCACAACAGTGTCGTCCAACAATGCTCTGAGCTACTTTAAGCTTAACTCACAAACGCCGACATTCAGCAAAATCACAAGCTCTACAGCATTCTACCGTGGCTATGCCTACCTCAAGCTCAACACCAGCACTGTGGGCAGCAATACCACGCAAGTGTGGTCAAACCTCTCGGGAATGGGCGGTGATAGCACTCCCGGTGACGTGAACGGCGATGGCGAGGTTACCGGCAGTGACGTTACAGCACTCTATAACTACCTGCTATTCAACAATTCCAGCGCAATCGTCAACGGCGACCAAAATGGCGATGGCGCAATCACCGGTAGCGACGTCACCGCTGTCTACAACATCCTCCTGGGACTATGATTAATGCATAATGCATAATTCATAATGCACAATTCATAATGTACAATTCATAATGTACAATTCATAATGCACAATTCATAATGCACAATCTTTTTCATGATTGATTATAAACTTCGGGATTTCTGATTAATCTGATATATAGTGAAAATTTAAGCGCGTTGCTCTTTAATTTCCATGCGCAGGATGGCTTAAAGCGTTAAAACCACGAATTAATCATATTATTTGCATCTATTATCTAGAACTGATAACTGATGACTGATAACTGACAGCTGATAACGAACTGACAACTGTCAACTGACGACTGACAACTGATAACTGACAACTCTTTTTATAGTTGTCAATATTTCCTTATTCACTTGACAAATTGCGCGCAATAAACTAACTTTGCGGTCAAAACAGGAAAACAACATGAATTTTGACCAACAAATAGAGAAATACGGCTATTGCATCCTCGATGTGGATGGTAAGAGCGAGATGGCACAAGAGACCATTTCCACACAGTATAACATCATGGTAATGTGCCATTGTGGTAGTGCCACTATTGAGGCCAACATGCAAGAGCTCACTATCGCTCAAGGCGACTGCTTGAACTTGATTAACGTGTTGAACATGCGCACCTTGAGCATGAGCGACAATTTCAAGGCACGCATCATGGTGGCTTCGCGCAACTTCTCAATCGATGCCACCATGGGCATTCCCACCGAGTATATGGAACAGGTGTTTTTAACACCGGTCATTCACATCGACGATCATGCCCGATGGCTATTGCTCAACAACTGCTTTGAAAATTTGTTTCTCACTCAAGAACAGCCACTGCTTGTCAAGCACAACGAGGTGACAGTGAGCTTTTTCAGAGCCATAGTCATAGTGCTGGCACACATCAACATGATGCGCACAGGAGGCACGGTGGTGACACACTATTCGCAAGCCGATGTGTACTTTCGCCGCTTTATCGACCTTATCTATGCCCACGTCGACCGCGAGCATGAGGTAACCTTCTATGGCTCAAAATTGAACATCTCACCCAAATACCTAAGCACCATCTCCAAGCTCAAGTGTGGTCGCAATGCTAAAGATGTTATATCATTGTTCCTTATATCACACATCAAGCGCGACATCATCCTCACAGGCAAGTCAATAAAAACTATCGCCTACGACTACGGCTTTGCCGACCAGTCAAGTCTTGCCAAGTTCTTTAACAAGATGACTGGCATGTCGCCATCACAATTTAAGGAACAAAACACTTAAGTGATGTTCTATAAATTGCTTGAGTAAGGTTAATTCATTATCTTTGCACGTTCAAAAAAGAAAAATAGAAAATTAAAAAATGATATGAAAAAAGCATTATTACTGATAGCCATAATTGCCATGTGCGGCACTAGCGGTGTGCAAGCACAGCACAGGCATCGTGGTCATGGATGGGGACAGCGCATGATAGAGAAAAAACAACAACAGTTGCCCCAGGCTCCTGCCTTCTTAAAAAAAGGCGACAAAGTGGCTGTGTTGTCGCCCTCGAGCGTGCCCACCAAACTTGAAATAATCGACAAGGGCGAGGAAGTGCTCAAGCAGTGGGGATTTGAGGTGGTGGAAGGGAGACATGCACGCACCAACTACCACACCTATGCCGGCACTCCCGAGCAACGCCTCAGCGACCTGATGTGGGCGCTGCGCGACCCCTCAATTAAGGCAATTATCTGCTCTCGAGGAGGCTATGGCTCGGCCAATGTGCTCAACCTCTTGCCTCTCGATAGCCTGAAGAAATATCCCAAGTGGATAGTGGGCTACAGCGACATCACCGGCTACCTGAGCGCACAGGTGCGTGCTGGAAACATGGCAATACACGGCAACATGTGTGGACGCCTTGCCGAGACTGGCGGTTCCGACCAGCCTAGCCTGTGGCTTCGCGACATGCTCATGGGCAACATTCCCACCTATGAGGTACCTGGCAACGCCCTCAACCACCCAGGCAAGGCAAGTGGAATCTTGATTGGCGGTAACATGTGTGTATATGGCGACATCGCCGACACCCCTTACGACTTTCTCGACCGCTCTTTCATTGATGGTCGCGACATAATTCTCTTCATTGAGGAGGTGGAAGAACCTTATTCACGCATCGATCGCATGTTCCAGCACCTGATTTTGCGTGGCGTGATGAGCAAGATTAAGGCACTGGTTGTGGGGCGCTTTGACGGCTGTCCAGCCTCACGTGGCTACAACTCGGTCTATGAGTTTATCGATGAGTATGTGAAGCCCTATAACATCCCCATCTGCTACGACTTTCCTACCGGGCACGACGAAAGCTGGAACTATCCGCTCATTGAGGGCTGCCCAGTCACTCTTGATGTAACCCGTGATAAAGTAACCATGGCGTTCAACTTACCCAAATGATTAACATTATGGATTTTCTGCAAAATCATAATTTACTGGGCCTTATCATTGGGCTTTGCACATTTCTCATCATTGGCATCTTCCACCCCATTGTCATTAAGGCAGAGTACCACTTTGGCACACGTTGCTGGTGGTGGTTTCTAGTGCTAGGCATTGCCATGGTTGGGCTGTCTCTCATTATCGACAACGTGCTTGTGGCGGCATTGCTGGGAGTGACAGGATTTTCAAGCTTTTGGAGCATTCTGGAGATATTTCACCAGCAGGAACGAGTGCACAAGGGATGGTTCCCTCGCAACCCCAAGCGCACTTATCCCTGGGATAAAAAATAACCCAATTCGGTCATAAATAGCCCATTAAAACTGATTGGCGCCATTATGACCGATTTGGGATAATCAAGAAACGACTTCGCCGCGTTTCCAGAACTTCATCACGCGAAATTAGTATCCCACACTGGGACGCAAGCCACCACCATAGTTGGTGCCTGTGGCTGCCGGATTGATGCCTGGATTATAGTGAATGCCGGCCCTGTCGAGATCTTCTTGTGTCACTCGCTGGAATACCACCTCACTAGGCTCATTGCGGTCAACCACCATTGCCACAAAGGGGCGCATGGTGTAGCTAGTCATGTGACCTTCATATATCATGTAGGAAAAATAAAGACGATCGCCCACACGATTAAGACGCACTGGCTCGAGCTGAGTTTGACGACTAGTCTCAGGAAGAATTAGAGCTACCACAAACTGCCGGCTAAAGTTCACAGTAGTGGGTTGCCCGTTGCGCCCCATTACCGCCGCGTCACCGAAGATGCGATAGAAATCCTCCTGATTGTGAATCACAAGCTTGTGAGTGCCATTAGAAAAATCGTTTCTCACATAGTAGTTATTGAGAGGGCTATAGTTGGCAGCTACACCTCCCAGGTTCACCGCACACGACGAGAGCATCGCCACCATGGCAAGCGTCAGGATTGAGAGAGAAAATATCTTTTTCATAATAACTAGTATTTATTTGGTTAACTTGTCGTAGTAGAAGTTGAGCACATCGGTTGCAGCAACAAACGATGACTGCTGGTTGTGTAGCACCATGTCTTTCTTGAGCTCAAGCAGGCGCTCAATCTCAGGATCATTATAGAAGCGCGACTTGAGCTGCTCGTTAATGGTCTCATACATCCAGTATTTCTCTTGCTGGCTGCGCTTGCGTGCAAAGTAGCCGTTACGGTCCACGTGTTCAAAGTAGCGATCGATCATGTCCCACACCTTGTCGATGTTGAGCTCATAGTAGCCACTGTAGGTAATCACCTCAGGAGTCCACTTGCTGGGAGGCAAGGGAAACAGGTGCAAAGCGTTGCGGAACTGTGCGGCGGCAAGTTCAGCTCGCTCAAGGTTGTCGCCATCGGCCTTGTTGATAACAATGCCGTCGGCCATCTCCATGATGCCACGCTTGATGCCTTGCAACTCGTCGCCAGTGCCGGCAAGCTGAATGAGCAAGAAGAAGTCGACCATTGAGTGCACTGCAGTCTCGCTCTGCCCTACCCCCACGGTCTCTACAAAGATATTATTGTAGCCGGCGGCTTCACACAGCACTATCGTCTCGCGTGTCTTGCGGGCTACGCCACCCAGCGACCCTGCCGATGGTGAAGGGCGAATGAAGGCGCGCGGGTGAACCGAGAGTTTTTCCATGCGAGTTTTATCACCCAAGATGGAGCCGTTGCTACGCTCGCTACTGGGGTCAATAGCCAGCACCGCCAGCTTGGCATTCTCATCGCGCAACACATGCTGCCCAAACACGTCGATCGACGTACTCTTGCCTGCGCCAGGCACACCCGTGATGCCGATGCGACGCGACTTGCCGGTGTGTGGCAGGCATTTCTCAATCACCTCTTGAGCAATGACTTGATGGTCGGGATTTAAGCTCTCGACCAGCGTAACAGCTTGTCCCAGCACGGTTGTGTTACCCTTGATTATACCTTCCACATAGTCGTTCACCGTGAGCTTGGGACGACGTTTGCGATGCTTCATGTAAGGATTCACGATGGGCATTTGTTCAATGCCCGCATTCACTTGTAGCCCAGTGTATTGCTCATCATTCTCAGGATGCTCAATAGCTGGCGATTCCACATTGTGATGCTGTCTTATCTCTTCCAGTTCTTTAGGAGTGAAGAAGCGTTCATCACCCTCATTCACTGTGTGTTGTGATATCTTTGTGTTAGGCATATTATTATTTTTGTTTTTATTTTTTCCCCACAACTCTCACCACTATGCGTGGATTAACGGGGTCATTAGTGATAATAGTAAAATCGCTATTAAGTACATCACCCTTGACCTTAGTTGGGTCTATTTTTATTGTAACCATGGCTTTCTCGCCTGGCTTAACTAGAGTTTTATCGCAGGCTCCACTCATAGCCGCGTCGAGGGTCATGATACGATGCACCACTAGGTCGCTCTTGCCTGTATTGGCCAATTCCAAGCTAGCCACTGTGGGGTTGTCACCGGCAATGTCGCCATCGCCGAGCACAATCTTGTGATCCGAGACAGTGCACACAGGAGCCTGAACGAGCTGCTCATTGGTGAGGTTGCTGAAGTCTTCTACCACATTAGCCACAAGGTTGAACTTCGATTGCTGTGTGTCATCGTCTTTTCCCACGGGGTGAGTAATCATTGTGATGGTGTCGTCGTTGATTCCCCACACAGGCGTGCGCTGGCTGTTAAAGAAGAAGCAAATTGTTGAAATTCCACCAGGGACAATAGTGTCGGGCTTAGCGACGATGTTGATGTGGCTAGTGTTATTGTCAAAAGCCACCGCCACGCTATCGCGAGTGGGATTGTAAAGAGTGACAACATTGTTGCGAATAAGACCCTTCCTCACCTCGCCAGCGGCAAGGGTGGTTTGTGTCGCCACCAGGTGAGCAGCATGCTCGGGAAAATATTTAGCCACAGTGCCTTCAGCGCCTATTGTAATACCTTTTATAGTGAGGCGTGTGCGATTGGGGACCGAATTAGTGTAAACCCACACCGTCTTCTCAAATGGGCCAGGACGCCCGGTGGGAGAATAGGTAACGTTTACCATGCCACTCTCGCCAGGAGCAATAGCTGTGGTGGTAAACCGCGCCACAGTGCAACCACAGGTGGGTTGCACGCGCGTTATCACCAGTGGTGAGTCGCCAGCGTTGACAACCACAAAGGTAGCCCGTTGCTCACCATCGCTCTCATGGAAAGTGCCATAGTTGTGCACGCTATCGGTCCAGAGCGCCATGGGTTGGCCATATAATGCAGTAGGCACTACCCATGCTATGAGCAGTGCCACTGTGGCGAGTATATTGTCCCTCCTCACAATGTGTTAGTCTTTATTCTTTGGGATAATGGTGCCAGTGATGACGAGGGTAGAAATCCTGTCGACAGCGTTAGTTCTAACTTTAACAGTCTTGCGGAAGGTGCCACGTCGCCCTATTGGGCTAAAGGTCACCTCCACTTTCCCTTTCTTGCCAGGCTTGATGGGCTTGGCGGTGTAGCTGGGACGAGTACACCCACATGATGCGACGGCATCAACAATAATCAAGGGCTTGTCGCCAGTGTTTTTAAACTCAAAGGTGTGCTTCACAGGTCCCTTAGCTTCCTTGATGGTTCCAAAGTCGTAGGTCGTTTCCTTGAATGTAGCCTTTGATTGCGCCATGGCAGCCACCTGGCACAACGCCACTGCGATAATCATTAAAATAATTCGTTTCATAGCATTTTATTATTTTGCTTTTCTCTTTTATTTTATGTGACAAAATTACTAATAAAACGTTTAATATAATAATTATTATATTTTTTTAATGAATAAAACTCTCAAGGTTGCCATTAGGCAGAGCGATTACCGGCGTTTTAAGCGCTATCAATGTTCTATAAAAATGTTAAACATTGGCTCAAACTTGGCGATTCTTATTCTATTTTATTATCTTTGCACCTATCAATCAGAAAAAACTTAGAGTATATGCGAGTATATTTCCTTATGATTTTTACTATTTTGTTCTCACTGCTGTGCCCTGCTGTGAACGTCAATGACAACGATGACGAAGATCAGGAGGTGAAACTGGTGGGCGACAAAAACTATAGCAATAATGAGAATCTCATCTACGACGGCATTGATGTGTCTAATTATCAAAAGGATATAGACTGGCGCACCACTGCTCGTGACGATAACATAAAGTTTGTGTACATCAAGGCTACCGAGGGAGCTACCCACAAGCAACACCGCTATCGTCGCAACATTGAGAATGCTCGCCGCCATGGCATTAAGGTGGGAAGTTATCACTTCATGACCACCACTTCATCGGTCGAGAGCCAGTTCAAGAACTTCATTAGTGTTGCTCTGCCCGAGGAACAAGACCTAGTGCCACTGCTCGATGTAGAGAAACGTGGCGGATGGACCGTGAAGCAGCTACAGGACAGCGTGATGAAATTTGCCATCATGCTTGAGCAACACTATGGATGCAAGCCCATGATTTATGCCAGCAGTAGCTATTTCAACAACTATCTGGGTGCACAATTTGCACACTATCCATTGTTCATAGCGCGATATGCCAAGAGTGAGCCAAGCCTCTACTATGGCGCCAAGTGGATATTGTGGCAGTTTAGCGACCGTGGACGCATCGACGGCATTGACGCGCTCGTCGATTTGAGCCGTTTCAATCGTGGCTACAGCGTGAAAGATATAGCCTACAAGAACCATGTAAGGCGCAAAGTGCGTCGCAACAATGGCGAGGTGCCACGACCCAAAATCAAGCATCAAGAGAAACCCGAGGTCCCCATGAGTCCCAAGCAACGACGAGAAATAGAAAACAACTATAAAAACAAGGAAAAGACCGAGGCGCAGAAACGAGGCGAGGAAGCCGAAAAGAAACGCCTCAAGGAGGAAGAAAAACGTCGCAAAGAGGAGGCTAAGCAAGCTGAGCAACAGCGCAAAGCCGAAGAGAAAAAACGCAAAGAAATAGAAAAGCGACAGAAGGAGATTGAAAAGAAGCACAAGGAAGAGGAGCGCAAGCGACTCGAAGAAGAGAAAAAGCGACAACAGCAAGAGCAAAAGCGTCGAGAAGAAGAGGCTAAGAAACGTGCACACAACTTGGCACAAGACCGCATGAAGGCCGCCAAGGAACGTGCTGCCGACATTGAGAAAGAAAAGCAACTGCAACAGCAGCGGCAACAACATGACGAACTGCAACGTGCTAAGGATGAACGCATCAAGCAGCAACAGCAACAAGAAAAAGCTGCCGCTAAGCAGTCAAAGACCAGCAACTCGACCACCGTTAAGCCCATTAAGGCTAACAAAGCAAACCAATCGAGTGCCGACAATGACGAGATTCATTACAACACTCGTGGCAAAGCTAAAACCAGCAAGTAAATAGAGCGTAAGAGAAAGCAAATTGCAAAAAAATATTAAAATCCACTAGCACCGTGCAGTATTTTGCACGGTGCTGTGTTTATTGGGCAAAGAAACAATAAGGATCCATAGCTTTTCAACAATAACTACACTTGAGAGAAAGTTAATCTATTAAGACCAAAACTAGAAACTATTAAGCTCTTATTGATTTGATTTAGAATAACTTCATTTACTCTTTTTATTTGCAATAGTTTTGAGGCCGAGTTGAATTTGTGGTAAATTCCTCGGTCTCCGCTTTTATAGTGTGCTGGTGAGATTAAATAAAATGCTCACGCTCGCAACGTTTCTAGCTGGGGCTAAAACTTTGTCTCGCTTTATCGCATTTTTGTTAGTAATTGTCTGAAAAAAAATACACTAGCAACTGCCCCTTCTTAGCTACCCCCCCAAAAAAAGGGCACTGGTCCCAAGCTTCAACGAGCTATGCGGACCAGTGCCCCTTGTGTTTAAAATTAGAAATATCTAATTAAGAGAAATTCTTGTTAATCGTTTATAATCAACGCGCGGGTAAATTAAATCTCCTCGGCGGTGTGAAGCTGCTGAATGTAAACAGCCTTCATCATCTTCTTGCGATTGATAACGCTGGGTTTCTCAAACTGCTGGCGTGCACGCAATTGCTTGATGATGCCTGTACGCTCTGATTTTCTCTTAAATTTCTTCAAGGCGCGTTCAATGTTCTCGCCGTCTTTTACTGGAACAATAATCATAGTTTTTTTGATATTTAAATTGTTATTAAATTATTTCTTTCTCTTGTGGCGACACTTGTGGTCACACTACCACCTTGCTATGCGTGGGAAGTGTGCGATTGTGTCTAAAATAAATATTGATTAATTCCACTTTGTAACTGCTACCCCGCGCAATCTCGACTCACGATTGTGCTAGTAGCGAGGCAGTGTGGAGCTGCCTGCAATGATGGTTATATGTCTGTAGTTCAGATATTTCTGGTGGTTAAATCAAACCTCCTTTCAATTTTTGTGCCTGCAAAGGTAGTAAAAAAAACTGAACTACAAAACGTTACGACTAAAAAATCACTAAAATTCATTTTTGCGGTAATAAAAAATTGTTCATTTTTCTCAGTTTTAATAATAATAACTACATTTGTGTGTTTGATATATATACACAAGAACTTACAAAACCAACTAAGATAATGAAACGTTATTATTTAACCATAATTGCCATGCTAGTGGTGGCAATAAGCTCCACCGCGGCAATGGTAGAGAATGAATTTTTCTCTATCTCTACCCCCGACGACAGCTGGTTCTTAACTAATGATGATGCCTTGCGACCCTATGGTGCCAGGGTAGACATCGCAAGAGTAGATGCTAGAGGTGCTACGCTGGAGCTTGCCCGGGTCGACTACATTGAGGGGGCTTTTGACCCCACCCTGTACCTAACTCGCCAAATTGTGGGGCGCAAAGATGTGTTTTGCAGAGCCGCATCGCAGTTTAGCAGCATTTACGACTATAGCTTGGCAGGCTTCGACGGCAAGTGCGTGGAATTCAAGAAAACCAGTAACAACCACCTCTACCAGTGTGAGGCTGTGACATTTAACGCCGGGTTTGGAACATTCCTGGTGATAATGGCTCACCGCGCCGACCAGCCATCGCTCATCGCGCGCATTGTTAGCTCTCTCACCTGCAAGATGAGTACTACCCCACTTGTTTCGACGGCAAGCTATGTGACGGCAGCGAGCCAGGTTGTGAAACGCCATCACCTCCCCATAGGCAACAACGAGCACCTGAGCGGAGTGGAAATGAGTGCCGACTCGTCGACCGTGTCGCTAATGGTCACCGTGCCCTATATCACTAAAGAAAACGTGAATGTGCCGGCATTTGTAATGACCAAGCGCGACGCATGGTTTAAGCAAGCCCCCGACGCTCTTGACTTTAACTTGCTACTCGCGACTGCCACTCGCGAGCGCAAAAATCTACGCTATTTCTATGCCGACACTAAGGGTAACGAGATTGGCACTCTGCTCATTATGCCCGAGGAATATGACATGGTAAATCGCAAAACTGCCAGCAGTGAAAGCATGCCAGCCACATCGCCCGAAACAAAAGCCACTCAAGAGGTTGTTGAGCCCACTAAAGCCAGCGCCAGCGAAGCCAAACCAATTATTGAGGCTCAAGAAAAAAAGACTCAAGTCGCTGAGCCACGCACCCACACGGTGAAAGCCGGCGACAACCTGACAAAAATCGCGAAACGCTATGGTGTGAGCATCACCCACATCAGGAACGCCAATCCCGCCATCAAGAATGACCAAATCAACATAGGCCAACAGATAGTCATCCCCCCCTCAAGCGACAAGTAAAAACTTTAAACACATTAATATAATAAAACTATTAATTCACACGTTAAAAATATTAGGCACATAGTGCTATTTTCAACTAGAATAAATATAACACACATAGCTACTATATCACATGAAGAATTTACTGCTCGCTATAGCCCTATCGCTGTGCACACTCAGCGCATGGGCACTTGACGTGGAATGCACTCCTGGCAATCTTGAGAACCTTGTCACCGACAAAAGCATCACATCGCTCACCATCACTGGCTCGATGGATGCTCGCGACTTTAAGTTTATCTCTACCGAGCTTGAGCAACTCACAACAGTTGATTTGAGCCAAGCAACCATTGTGGAATACACTAGCGCTAAACCATTGTTCTGCAACGACACATTCTACCCCGCTGGCGTAATTCCCGCGATGTCGTTCTTCGACAAGCCCATCACCACGGTCACACTGCCGCAGAGTGTAAAGGGCATTGGCATGGCTGCCTTTGCCGGATGTCGCCAGCTTAGTGAGTTTAACTTCCATGAGGGCATCGACTCCATAGCGGCCTATGCTTTCTCAGGAACAGCACTAGGAGCGGCTAATTTGCCATCATCCATTAAGACACTGGGCACTGGCGTCTTCTCACGATGCATGAACATGATTAGCGCCAGCATTACTCCTGTGACAAGCGCATTTATTGTGCCTAAAGACGCGTTCCACGACTGCCGCTTCTTGAGCGTGCTCACACTGGGACCCAATGTAGAAGTACTTGCCGATGGAGCACTCTCAGGCACTGAGCGTCTCACAGCTATCACATTCCCCGGCGAGAACAACATTCGCAGCATTGGCACCGCAACATTCATGGGCTCAGGAATCACCAATTTCTTTGCTAAGGCCTCCAATAACCTAACCACCATCAAGGACTGGGCATTTGCTGGCTCAAAACAGGTGAGCGCGCCTATGCCCGCCGCTGTTAAAGAGCTGGGCAAAGGCGTGTTCTACTATGCGCAAGAACTAACCAGCTTTGTGCCCAATAGTCTTATCACCAAGCTCGACGACTACTTACTGGCAGGAACAGCTGTGGTTAACGACAATGCGCCAGGAACGGTAACTGACACCATTGGCGACCGAGCTTTCTACAACACTCCAGCCACAAGCCTCACCTTGCCTGCCACACTCAAGTACATTGGCACCGAAGCTATGGCGGGAATGACTGAGCTACAGTCCTTAACATCTAATGCCGCCGAGGTCCCAGAACTGGGCGACGATGTGTGGGCGGGAGTAAATCAAGAGGTTATTCCACTCTATGTTCCCGCAACAGCGTTCAATGCCTACAATGAGGCTATGCAGTGGCAAAACTTCCTGCTCACTCGCCAGGGCATCTTTGGCGACGTTAATTGCGATGGCCAAGTGACTGGTAGTGATGTTACAGCTCTTTACAACTACATCCTCTACAACAACACTACCTATTTTGAAACAAGCGATGTCAATGGCGATGGATCAGTTACCGGTAGCGATATCACTGCCGTGTATAACATCATCTTGGGCTTGAGTAAAGCGCCAAGGCATCCATCATGCAAGCCCACTACCGATGTCCTTACCGCTGCCGACTTCACCATCAATGCCGGCGAGACTTACTGGCTTGAGCTGAACATGAACAACGAGACTGCCTATACCACAATACAATTCGACATTGACATGCCACAAGGACTGAGCATCACTGATGTAAAAACCACAACCCGCAGTAAGGGAGCCTTTGTGGGTTACAACGAGGTAGCTCCAGGCAAGTGGAGAATTCTCGCTAGCACTAGTGGAAATATCACCTGGAGTGGCAACCAGGGTGCAATCTTCAGCATCGAGGTTCAAGCTAGCGACAGCTATAGTGGCAATGAAATCATCAACTTCAACAACATCATTGCCGTTGAGCCCAGCGAGGATTCACACTTGATTGACGAGCTGAATGTGGGCGTGAGCAACACCACTGGTGTTAAAGACATCAATATTGATGACACTACTGGCGACTCACCTGTTGATGTCTACAACATGAACGGTCAACTACTGCGCAAGGCGGTAGAACGCGACAATGCCACCACAGGGCTACCTGCAGGTATCTACATCGTGGGCGGCAAGAAAGTGATGGTTAAATAATAAACATCATTAGGGAGAGAAATGAAGGTGTGTCAAAATTAAATTCCAGCTTTTTTTGACACATCCTCCTTTCTCTTTTTTAGCCACAACCACCATGCTATAGTATTGAAAAAATTATCATGATAAAACGTCTTTATATCACAACATTTCTCTTGCTTGTGGCCATTGCCGCAAGGGCAGTGACTGTGACCACCCAGGCGGGCCAGCTGGCTCAAGCCATCACCGACCTTAATATCACCTCGCTCACCATCAACGGCACCATCGACGCACGCGACTTCAAGTTCATTGCCGAGAATCTCGAGCGTCTCACCACGCTCAACCTCAGCAACGCCACAATAGCACAATACACCTCGGTCGAAGAAGATAAACTCCTGGAGGGCATAGCAACCTACGAGGCCCAAACAATTCCTCTGTGCGCACTCACAGGGCTCACAAGCCTCACCACAGTGTCATTGCCAGCCAATCTCAAGGCAATAGGCTACGCCGCTTTTGCCGGATGCTCTAACCTGAAAAATATCACTTTTCCCACATCATTGCAAAAAATTGGCGACGATGCATTCAACTCATGCACGGCATTGACTGTAGTAGCCCTCGGTGGAAACATAGCTCAAGTGGGCACGGGAGCTTTTGCCCGATGCTCTAACCTTACCACGGTGGTTATCAACCCCAGCACCGCCATGAACCTTAGCGACAAGGCTTTCATGGCTTGCGGTAAGCTCTCGGATGTGACTCTTGGTCCCCAAGTAACCGCAATCGGTAACATGACTTTCACTGGGTGCGCTAGCCTCAAGGAAATAAACTTCACTCAGGGTTCTACTCTTGCAAGCATTGGTGAGCAAGCGTTCTACAAGTCAGGGTTACAATCGTTCAATTTCACTGCCACACCATGGCTGTCGCACTTGGGAGCATGGTCGATGGCAAGAACTGGACTATCTAAAATCTACCTGCCATCAACGTTGCGAAGCATGGATGAGGGTATTTTATTCTACAACACCAAGCTCTCGACCATCACACTATCACACGCACTCACCTACCTGCCCAATTACATGCTGGCTGGATGCAATGCACTGCGCGACACTGGATTTATGACGCAGGGCTTAACCAGCGTGGGCGACTACGCGCTCTATAACCAGTCGCAACACACCGCTATTACCGTGCCGTTGAGAACACGCTACATCGGCACTAGAGCTATGGCGGGAATGACTGGGCTTAAAAGCATCAATAGCGAGCCGCTCGAAGTGCCTGAACTGGGCGACGACGTGTGGGCAGGCATCAACCAGAGCCGTGTTACCCTCAACGTCAACCGCGAGTGCGTCAACGCCTACAAGCAGGCTCCACAATGGCGCGACTTCTTTGTTACGGTGGCGACACCACGAGGCGATATTAACAACGACGGCTTTGTTACCACCGCCGATGTCGCTTGCGAGCGTGGATATCTATTAGAGGGTATCACACAGGGCATTAACGTAGATCAAACCGACGTTAATGGTGACGGCGAGGTGGATGTTGCCGACATAACTGCTATCTATAACATCATCAATGGCAACGAGCCAGTAGTTCAGCCCGGGCGGTTTTCTTCTCACGACTGGATAATGGGCGACGGAGCGTTGTTTGACGCCAACATGAAGTCTACGCTCAACCTGCAGTTGCACAACAACCTCAACTACACAGCATTCCAGCTTGAGATGATAGTGCCAAGCCACATCACTATCACAGCTGCGACAGCCATTTCGCGCTGTGTGGGACATGAAATCTACCTTAGCAAGCAAAGCAACGGCTCTTACCTGATCTTGGGCTACTCACCTGCTGGCGACGACATTGAGGGATATGATGGTTTCTTCCTCTCGCTTGAGCTGGAAAGCACTAGGGCCATTACCGATGAGGACCAAATCGACATCCCCACAACAATCTTTGTCGATTATCAAGATAACGTCTACACACTTGCCGAAAATCACATCAAGCTTAATGGAGTTTCCAGCATCGACAATTTGCTGACCGACAAGGAACAGGGACCAGTTAATGTCTACAACACTCAGGGACAACTCATTCGCATGGGAGTAGAGCGCGCTACCGCCACCCAGGGCCTGCCCGGTGGCATCTACATCGTGGGCGGTAAGAAGATTATCGTCAGGTAAGCTCACAGCTTCCCGCACTTATCATGTAATAAACTTATTATTAATCTCATAAACCATTTATTGCATGAAGAAACTCTACTCATGGCTATCGCATTGACAGCCACCGCATCGGCTCAGGTCGCATTTAATGGACGCTACACCTTGAGCAACAAGATTTTAAACAAAAACAACATTGCCTCTGCCACCAAGAAGGGATTTAGCCACAATGCGCGCCTCGGTTCTGACTCAAAAAGAGCGCTTCGCTTAAAAGTGAATTAACCTAGCAACGCAAGTAGATAATGCAAGGAGGGTGACCAAGTTCTCTTGGGTTCACCCTCCTTAAGTTATTATAGCAGCTTTACCTTGCGCAATTCCCTAACAGCGACCTAGACCTGGCCTACCACATGTTTTTCACAATGACTAGTATGCCATCAAAGGGACGGTTCTTTTGATGTAAAATGCTCGTTTTGATAGTATAATTACATCAAAGGGACGGTTCTTTTGATGTAAAAAGCTCACGCTCGCAAGGTTTATAGCAAGCTGGAGCTTTGACTCGCTTAATCGCATTTTTGAGATAAAAAACACACAAAACTCTTTTCCACATTATTTTTTTATTATGTAAAGTTTATTTATTACTTTTGCACGATAATATTAATGTGGTAATTATTTTTTTTGAGAATATGAAACGATTCTTTTTCGTTGTGAGTGCTGTGGTTGTTGCCCTGTGTTCATGGGCTCTTGAAGTTAGCAACACCGCTGGCAGTCTTGAGCAAGCTGTTCCCGACGTGTCAATAACCCAACTCACCATCACCGGCGCGATGGACGCTCGCGACTTTAAGTTCATTGCCGGCAAGCTCAACAGCCTTGAGTCGATTGACATGAGTAATGTGACTATTGTGGCCTATCAAGATGATGAAAAGCCACTTTTCCTGGACCTAACGACCTATGAGGAGAACACAATACCCGCAACAGCTTTCATGGGGAAAAAACTGCGCGAGGTGCAGCTGCCCGCCACTCTCAAGACTATTGATGTGGCAGCCTTTGCCGGATGTGAAAACCTGGAAACGCTCAGCCTGCCCGCCTCGCTCGAGGTCATTGCCCCCTATGCCTTCACCGCGTGCAACAAGTTGCGCGCTATCACCTTGCCCCAAGGCTTGAAACAGATGGGCGATGGGGCCTTCTCGCGTTGCGCGACCCTTGAGGCGGCAACCATCACCCCCGCTGGTGATTTTGCCATTGGCAAAGACGCGTTCCAGGACTGCAAGTCGCTCTCAAGCGTCACCATTGGGCAAAATGTTAGCCGCATCATGGCAGGAGCCTTTAGCGGGTGCACCGCTCTCGCCAATCCTGTTATTGAGTCAGGCAGCAAGCTTGCCTCGATGGGCGAGGCAGCCTTTGCTGCATCGGGTGTTGAAAGCATTGCCCTTGACCAGTGTGTCGAGCTCAAGAGCATTGGCATGTGGGCATTTGCCAACACGAGTCTCAAGAACATTTCATTGCCCTCGTCGTTAGAGTCGCTGGGCGATGGCGCGTTCTATTACAACCTTGACATGGAAGATATCGACTTACCCTCGACACTAACCAGCCTGAGCAACTACTTGCTGGCAGGCAACAACAATATCATCACTGAGCAACCCGTGAAAGATGGCGTTGCAAGCATTGGCGACTATGCTTTCTACAACTGGGACAACACTAGGGAATTTAACTTCCCGCAAAGCGTGCGCTACATTGGCACTAAGGCCATGGCAGGGCAAACCGCCCTTGAGCTTGTTACTGCCAAGCCTACCACTGTTCCTGAACTGGGCGATGACGTGTGGGCAGGAGTGCCACAGCACTACATCCCCTTGAAAGTAGACAAAGCTGTTAAGCAAGACTACAAGGATGCTGAACAGTGGAAAGAATTTATCATTCAAGACCTCCCCACCAGCATCGACACCAGCATTGCCGATGCTGAGACAAAGGTTAAAGCCTGGTTTAGCGGTCACATGCTTAATGTGAGCGCCACAAGCGAGATTGCCAGCATCGCCATCTTCGACACCCGTGGTGTGATGCTCGGCGTTGCCACTCCCGCCTCCATGCGGGCTGAGCTCAACACTGCCAACTACTATGGCAACTACTACATCGTGAGCGTGGTTCTCGCCGACGGCAGCAGGCACAACTACAAGCTGCTTCGCAAATAAGAAACACCAAACCTCACGAAATATAATCACTGTCTCCGAAGCACCCTTACTAAAAAAATGGGAAAAAACAAACTCAAGAGATTTGCCGAGATGGAAACGTTCTCATGCGTTTTCCAGTACCCCTTTGCCGTTGTGAAAGAGAAAGGATTTCCCATGAAAGGGAAGTGGAACGAGATGTATTTCCACAACAGTAATCCCATTGTGCTTGAGCTGGGATGCGGCAAGGGAGAGTATGCCGTGGGGCTAGGCAAGAAGTTCCCTGACAAGAACTACATTGGCATCGACATCAAGGGTGCCAGAATGTGGACCGGCGCTAAAATGGTGGAGAAGGAACACATCGCTAACGTTGCCTTCCTGCGAACAAGCATTGAGCTGATTGACAATTTTTTCGCTCCTGGCGAGGTTGCCGAGATATGGATCACTTTCCCCGACCCGCAAATGAAAAACGCTAACAAGCGGCTCACCGGGACACGATTCCTAAACAACTATCGCAAGGTTCTTGTGCCAAACGGCATCTTACACCTCAAGACCGACAGCCCATTCCTCTACACCTACACTCACGAGCTGGCTCGCCTCAATCACCTCAACACACTGGTCGACACTAGCGACCTCTATGCTAGCGGACTAGCCGACGACATTCTTGAAATTAAAACTCACTACGAGAACCAGTGGTTGCAACGAGGGCTGACAATCAAATACATCAGTTTCGTGCTGCCACAGGAAGGAGTGCTACAGGAGCCCGACATTGATATTGAGCCCGACACCTACCGCTCTTACGGCCGTGGCGAAATTCAAATGCCGCAAATCTTTGACAACAACAATAAACAAACCTAAATAAAAAAGATACTACAAAAGACAATGGAACTATATCCCAACTTAATTCTCGACGCCCTGCGCACCGTGCGATATCCTGGCACTGGAAAAGATATCGTGGAAATGGGAATGGTGGAGGACGACATTCGCATTGATGGCAATCGCGTGTCTTTCTCTCTAATCTTCAAAAAAGCGACCGACCCATTCCTCAAGTCGATAGTAAAGGCTTGTGAAACGGCTATCAACACTCACATCAGCCCCGACATCGACATCAAGGGCAACATTGCTATCAAGACCCCTTCACTTGAGCAAAAACCTAAAGCCGACGAACCACTGCCTGGCGTGAAAAACATCATTGGCGTCTCGAGTGGCAAGGGTGGCGTGGGCAAGTCGACGGTGGCTTGCAACCTGGCTGTAGCGCTAGCGCAGCAAGGCTACCGTGTGGGATTGCTCGATGCCGACATCTTTGGTCCCAGCATACCCAAGATGCTGGGCATAGAGGATGAGCAACTCTACATGGAAGAAATTGACGGCAAGAAACTCATTGTTCCTGCCGAGAAATTTGGAGTAAAAACTCTTTCTATAGGCTTTGTCGTTGACAAAGAGCAAGCTGTGCTGTGGCGAGGAGCCATGGCCAGCAATGCCCTCAAGCAACTCATCACCGAGGCACACTGGGGCGAGCTCGACTATTTTATCATCGACATGCCACCAGGCACCAGCGACATTCATCTCACACTGGTGCAAACTCTTGCTATCACAGGGGCTATTGTGGTCACCACGCCACAGGAAGTGGCGCTAGCCGACGCTCGCAAGGGGGTGTCGATGTTCATGGGCGAGCACGTGAACGTGCCGGTGCTAGGCATCGTGGAGAACATGTCGTGGTTCACTCCCGCCGCTCACCCCGACGAGAAGTATTACATCTTCGGTCGTGACGGAGGCAAGCACCTAGCCGATAAACTCAACGTGAAACTGCTAGGCCAAATCCCACTGGTAGCAGGCATCTGCAAGGGAGGTGACGATGGCGTGCCCGTTATTTTGCAAAACACCGTGTCGGGGGCTTCGTTCATGAAGCTGGCTAATGCCGTGTGCGATGCTGTCGACCTTCGCAACTCAACCCTTCCTCCCACCAAGCGCGTGATAACTCATTAACAATCAATTCATATCATTAATAACTCGTATTATTATGAAAAAGATTTTTTTACTTTTAGCAACTGTAGCACTAGTGCTCACTAGTTGTAACAAGGTGCCCATCTCGGGACGCAATCAACTTAATCTAGTTTCGGATAGCGAAGTGTTGCAATCAAGCATCGCTTCCTACAACGAGTACATGAAAACTGCAACCAGGTCGACACAAACCGTTAAGAGCGAGCAAGTGACTCGCGTGGGACAACGCATTGCCGCCGCTACCGAGGCTTATCTTAACGCTAATGGCATGAGCGATCAAGTGAAAAACTTCGCGTGGGAGTTCAACCTGGTGCGTGACAACCAGCTCAACGCATTCTGCATGCCAGGCGGTAAAATCGTGGTTTACGAGGGCATCATGAACATTGTCTCTAGCGACGATGAACTGGCAGTGGTGCTAGGACACGAAGTGGCTCACGCTGTGGCTAAACACAGCAATGAGCGCTTGAGCCAGCAAAAGGCTTTACAATATGGCTCTACCGCACTTAGCATCCTCACCGCAGGCAAGAGCCAAGCCACACAAAGCATCGCCAGCACGGTGTTTGGTCTAGGTGCCAACTATGGCGTAATGCTTCCCTTCTCGCGCAAGCACGAGACTGAGGCCGACAACATTGGTCTGGTTCTCATGACCATGGCAGGCTACAACCCCGACTGCGCCCTGACCTTCTGGCAAAAGATGAGTGCCGGTACCTCTAATACCAAGGCCGAGTTCTTGAGCACTCACCCCAGCGACGCTACCCGCATCGCCAACCTGCAGAAACAACTGCCAAAGGTTAAGCAGCAATATGGAGCTTACATCAAGGCCTCAACTCCCGCCGCCTCAACAACCAAGACCTCTTCAACCAAGAAGTCATCTAGCAAAAAATCAAGCAAGAAATCCAGCAAAAAGAAATAACTTTATCTCTTCCTGACAAATATACAATGAGCCGCACTGCATTAATGTTGCATGTGCGGCTCATTTTATAATGTTACGATAAGTTCTTACTTAATGTCTATCTTTGTGCGGTGCAGGCGGGGCTTGCAGTAGGTGGTCTCATTTTTCTTTACTTCCACCTTCTCTATAACACTCTCATAGCCTGGAACGTCATAGATGAGTGAATACTTGCCTGGCTTGAGGTAGAAGAAACCGAAGAAACCGTTCCACTCGTTGTCGACCTTGTAGTGCCTGATTCTCACGTTGTGCTCGTTGAGTAGATACACCACGGCTCCGTTTAGAGGCTTCCACTGGTCGTCGCTGCCGTCAACATAGTTAAAGTGTGGGTCGTCGACACGCTCATCGGCACTCTTGATGGTGCCGGCTATGTAGCCGTGCTTCTCGGGCTTACCCTTGAACCATGCGTTGATGCCACGGAAGTGGCGAATGCCCTCCATGCGGCAGTAGTCGCGGTTCATGAGTCGCTGACGCTCGGGTTGATAACTGTGAAAAGATCCCTCAACCAGGAAGCTGGGCACGCGGTGCTTGAGCACTGCCAACCAGCCGGTATAACCAAGCGCATTGGGCTTGCCTGGAGGTGTTCCACCCATCCACGTGAGGTCGCCGGCAATGTAGCGATCGTCCATCGACGAGCTAGTCCACACCGTGAGCGGATTGTTCCACATGTAGGGATAGGCGACTGTGGCACGATCGATGCTCCCCTTGGCATAGTCGTTGCCCGTCTCTCCACGATACATGTAAAGCAAGTAATTTACCTTCTTGCCATCACCACCGCCGGTGGCATTGCTGTGCAATGCGATAAAATAATCGGGATTTATCGAATCCACCTGACTAGCAATCTTGAACAAGTCGATGAGCTGCTGTTGGCCGTTCTCGTCGGCATAGGTTTCAAAACGGTCATTAACCGTGGCGTTCTTATCACCCTCGGCAACCCATCCGTTGCGCGTGCGCGACATTATCACCTTCGCTCCCGCGGCTTGCAAGCGGTCGCGCAACTCCAGTCCTTTCCACAAGCAAGTTTTTGACTCAAAGAAGCTCATGGTGTCCATCTCCTGATAGTTCATGGTGGCATGTGGCCTGTCATTGATAGTCCAGCCGCCATGACCGGGATTCACATAGATTACCTTACCCTTTAGTCCCTTGGCAGCCGCCGGTGCCAGGGCAAGCACTGCTGCGGCTAGTAGTAGTGTGATTTTTTTCATGATAGTGCAAAGTTACATAATAATTTGCTACCTTTGCATCACCATGCACAAGTTATTTTCAAGAAAAACAATTTTATGGACCATTGCCACAATAGGCATTCTTGCATGCATTGTGGTGATAGGGGCTAGTCTCTATATGCTTGACTATGCCATCGCGCCCTATCATCGCCCCAAGCAAGAGGCGATGGAGCGCTTCTTCAAGCGTGAACCGGCGAGCATGAAAAGTTGGGTCGACTCACTCGAGCGCAACCACTGCTTGCGCGACACGGCAGTGAGCTTCGATGGGCGCGGCACAATGCATGCTCTCATGCTCAATGCCACCGAGCCAAGCAACAAGGTTGCCATCGCTGTGCATGGCTATAAAGACCGTGCCGAGTCGATGCTCCACATCGCCGGCATCTACCACAAAATGGGCTACAACGTGCTGCTCCCCTACCTCTACGGCCATGGCGAGAGCGAGGGCGACTACATTGGCATGGGATGGGACGATGCCCAAGATGTAATGCAATGGATGGAAATTGCCAATGCCAAGTGGCGTGGCGCCTCGGCATCGACACAGATGGTTCTCCATGGCATCTCGATGGGTGCCGCCACAGTGATGTGCATCAGTGGCGAGAAGTGCCCTGAATATGTAAAATGTATCGTTGAGGATTGTGGCTACACCAGTGCCTGGGACGAGTTTGCCAGCGAACTTCGCAACCAGTTTGATTTGCCCGAGTTCCCATTGCTCTACACCTGCAGTGCCCTGTGCAAACTGCGTTACGGCTGGAGTTTCGGCGAGTGCTCGCCACTGGAACAGGTCAAGAAGTCAACACTCCCCATGCTCTTCATCCACGGCGATGCCGACACCTTTGTGCCATTTGCTATGCTTGACAAGCTTTACCAAGCCAAGCGACATGGATACAAGGAGAAATACATTGCCCCAGGCTCAGAGCACGCCCGCTCCTTCACCAACCACCCCGAGCAGTATACCCGGCGAGTGAAAAAATTCGCCACCCGCTTCATCAAGTGATTCACAAGCATTGGAAACTTAAGTTTTATTCTCCAAAAGTTACATTTTAGTTTTAAAAAATGCTGCCCCCAGTCTACTTAAACAGTCTGGTGCAGGGTGCAAATCGGGTTGGAAAAGTGTAAATTTTCTTTGAAAATCGGTTGGAAAAGTGTAAAAAGATGGCTATTTTTGCACTATTAAGAAGAGTAAATCACACAGTTATCTCTCTAGATGCAAGGTAACACTTTAATAGTAATCACTGGTCCCACTGGGGTGGGGAAGACTGCGGCGGCGATTGAGCTGGCGCAGCACTTGGGGTGCGACATCATCAATGCCGACTCGCGCCAGGTGTTCAAGGGTATTCCCATTGGCACCGCTGCTCCCACGCCACAGGAACAAGCTCTTGTGCGACACCATTTTGTACAATTCAAGGAGCTTGACGACTACTATAGTGCGGCACAATTTGAGAGCGATGTGATGGCACTATTGCCACAGTTGTGGGCGCAAGGCAAGTGGGCGGTGATGTGCGGTGGCTCGATGATGTATGTCGACGCGGTGTGCCGTGGCATCGACATCATCCCCGACATTAGCGATGAGGTGCGCAGCGCTGTCAAGAAAGTGTGGCACGAACAAGGCTTGGAGCCATTGCTTGCCGAGCTTCAACGGCTCGACCCTAAGTATTATGCTATCGTCGACAAGAAAAACCATGTGAGAGTGATACACGCCATTGAAGTGTGCCGGCAGACGGGTGTCACTTACACCTCGTTGCGCACAGGCTGTGTCAAGGAGCGTCCTTTCAATATAATTAAAATTGGTCTCAACATCGACCGCCCTGCCCTTTTCGACCGCATAAACCATCGTGTGGACCTCATGCTTGAAGCTGGGCTAGAAGAAGAGGCTCGTAGCGTTTATCACCTGCGGCATCTCAACTCACTCAACACCGTGGGCTACAAGGAGATGTTTGCTTATTTTGACGGCACTATGGACTTTGTGACCGCCCGCGAGCGCATCAAGAAAAACACCCGTGTCTACGCCAAGAAACAACTCACTTGGCTCCAGCGCGACACATCTATCAACTGGTGCTCTCCCGGCAACTGCCTAACGACATTTTTTGAATTAATAGGGCAAAAGAAATGAAGCAACGCAAACCCATAACACCCGACAATGCCTACTTGCGGCTAGCAACACTGTGTGCACGCTGTGAACATGCCGAGGGCGACCTGAGGCGCAAGTTACACGAATGGGGCGTTGCCCCTACCCACGCCAATGCCATCATCGAACGGCTCAAGCAAGAACGATTCCTCGACAACGGGCGTTATGCGCGTGCCTACTGCCGCGACAAGTTGCGCTTTAACGGCTGGGGACGGCTTAAGCTGTCCTTCATGCTCAAGGGCAAAGGCATTGAGCAAGACATTATCGATGCCGCCCTCAGTGAGATTGACAACGAGCAATATGCGCACATTCTAAACGATGCGCTGGAAGCAAAGGCTAAGACTCTCAAGGGTGAAGACCCACAGCTGTCACGTGCCGCTTTGCTACGATTTGCCGCCTCACGTGGCTTTGAGCCAGCTATTATCTACAAAGCGGTTGACCGAATTCTCAACACATGCGGTAATGAAGATTAAGGAGCTGCTAAATAGTGCTTTATCGGTGCTGATGCCACGCACTTGCTCGGTGTGTGACAAGCCGCTAGAGGTTGATGAGAAATTCCTGTGCCGCAAGTGCCTAATGGACCTGCCACGCACTCACTATGAGGAAATAGACTTCAATCCTTTTGAACAATTAATGGCTGGCAAAGTGTCTGTGGAGCGATGCACCAGCTATTTCTTCTACCACAAGAGCGACCCCTATGCTTCTATACTCCACGACATCAAGTATCGCAACATGCCCACCATGGGCCGATGGCTCACTCAACGTGCTGTGAGCGAGATGAGTGGCTCTGATTTCTTCACAGGCATTGATGCCATAGTGCCTGTGCCATTGCATTACACCAAGCTAGCTAGCCGTGGTTACAACCAGAGCGAATTCTTAGCACAGGGCATCTCACGAGCAACAGCAGTGCCTGTGATAAAGGCGGTTAAGGCCATCAAGGAACATTCCACACAAACTCACAAAGACGCTGTTGAGCGCCAAAAAAACATTGAGGGAACTTTTGCCGTGGCTAAGAAACATGTAGCAGCGTTGCAAGGCAAGCACTTGCTACTCGTCGATGACGTGGTGACAACCGGCTCTACTCTGCTGGCTTGTGCCACAGTGCTCAAGCAAGCTATCCCTGGTGTGCGCATCTCACTCTTCACCCTCGCCGCAGCACAACTGGAATAGCTAGCAAAAAACATAGCCCCGACCCGTCCGACCTAAGGCGGATTTTCAGCCGAAGGCTGAACCCTAAGTACCCCCTTTGGCATTTGCGCAGCGCGCAATAGCAAGCGGAACAAGTGTCAAGGGGGGGATTTGACAACTACACACTTGTCGCCAGCGACGCCCCCCTTTGTTCTGTCAATCAATAATGATTATTTTTACTACTTTCATTTTTCTCAAAAAGATTATCATTTTCTTGTAAAATCCATAAAACATAATTATCTTTGCGCTTGACAGGTTAGCCCAATAGAGGGCGGCGGGTCAATACATTATTGGTAAAGGGCGTTTACTAACGGCGTTATCTTCCGTTCTCTGAATCTCGCAAATTCACATAACTCCAGAAGATACGGCAACAAAGTAGACGTCCACGTTGGGTGAATACTATGCCCAGACACTGCCTTTTAGGTGGTGTTATGCAGCATATATATTCAACACTGACGTGGGCTAACTGCGTTGCTTATCCTGGAGTGGGGCAATGCGAGAGCCTGAGGACGGGGTAAGCTAAAGTACAGATTCCCACGTCTTTTTTATTTATGCACGCCTTAAATCCGAGGAATCTAAAAAGGCAATGAAAACCAAGAAATCATTATGAAGAAGAAAGTGTTCATTTTGTTGGCAGTGATTATTGCTGTGACAGCCTCAGCTGTATTTGCAGCTGGAGGTAGTTGGCGGGTAATCAAAGATACTAATTGCAACAAATGCGTTATCAACAACAATGACCGTAAATGTGGCCAATGTGGTAGCTTTATGACATCCGGTATAATGGAACCTTCCGACAAAGGCTATATTAATGAAGCCACCTTCACATGTACTAATGCCAACTGCGGCCATACCGTAAGAGGTGCGTATAAGTAACTAGAACGCAGATAGGACATTCTCTAGCGTGTCCTCTCTAGTAATTTCAAAATAGGTCTTTTCATCTTTTTGCACTCTCGTCGTAGACACGGGGTCAACATGCTTGCCCCACCGAACTATCCAGCCTTTAGATGTAACAAACTTGGGGCATATCGTTAACAACGGTTTTGACCAACTCATAATCTGTCTAATTCCAAGTTTTGATACAACCTAAAGTAAAATAATATCAAATTTATTAAACGTACAAATGTACGACTCATAAGACATATTTAATTAATCATTTACAAACCATTATTTAATAAAAATGAAAAGAACGATCATTACAAGTTTATTAGTCGCGACATGCTTGCTTGCTAGCAATGCGCAGCAGTTGACCAATAAAGTTAGCGACGAGAAGATACTAGACCGTTTCTTGTCGTATGCAAAGATTGAGAGTCAGTCAATAGATGAGCCTAGCATGACTTCGTTTCCCATGACCGATGGACAACGACAAATTGCCACATTCATCTGCGACGAGGTAAAAGCCATGAATGGAAAAGGTGTGAAGGTAACACTTAGCAAGGACTATTATGTTTATGTTGATATCCCATCTAACGTGAAAAAGGAAGTGCCATCCATCCTGCTTATGGCTCACCTGGATGTCACTCCCGAAGCACCAGGCAATGGCATCAAGCCCATGGTGCACCGCAACTATGACGGTGGAAAGATTAAGCTCAACAACGGCATAGTGCTAGATCCCAACACAGCACAAGGTGCACACCTCAAGGAACTTAAAGGCAAGACCATTGTCACAAGCGATGGCACTACCCTGCTAGGTGCCGACGACAAGACTGGTTGCGCAGTATTGGTTTCGCTTGTAGAGGAGCTGATAAAGAACCCCGGCTTTAAGCATGGTCGTGTTATGATAGCATTGAGCCAGAACGAGGATGTGGGCAAAGCGGCTTTGCGATATGACCCAACCGTGTTTGGCGACAAACCCGACATTGTGATTGACCTTGATGGAAGTGACCCCAACGAGTTCTCGATAGCCAACTTCTCGGCTATAGGGCAGAGTTACCTATTCCAGGGCAACAAGGCTCATCCGAGCGACGGCAAAAAAGCTGGCTATGCCGATGCTCTCACTGCCGCAGCCTATTTTATAGGCTTAGTGCCTGCTGAAATGAATCCCAGCAAGCGTGAGGGAGAAGAAGGTTACATACACTGCTACTCAATGACCCACCCACTTGACGAGAACGGAAAGCCAAACACCAACGACTATGTGGTTAAGGTGCGCTTGCGCTACTTTGACCAGCAAGAAGGGGCTTACCAAAAGCAACTCATGGCTTACAATCTTGCTAAGGTACAAAAGGAGTTTCCTAATGTAAAAGCCAGCATTACCGACAATGAGATGCAATATGAAAACATTGCCTACACTATGCCCACTTACCTGCCCGACATGATACTCAAAGCAGCCGGCGACGCTGGCATGAAAATGGAACCACGCAGTTCACGTGGAGGAACAACATCGGCAATGATGGTGGCACGTTTCCCCGAGGCAATGCCAGGCGGCTCAGGCATCTACTCGGGCCAGCAATCGGAGCACTCAGTGTATGAGTGGTGCTGCGTTGAGGAAATGAGCGCACTGGTAAACCTGTGCGAGAGCTTAATAACACAAATTGTTAATAAGAAATGAAGATTATGAATATCCGTTTTAGTTATATAATAAGTACATTGAGCCTCATCATTGCAATGTGCAATATTGGCACTCAACATGTTAATGCTCAAATCCACATTAATGGTGGTGCCAAGTATTATCACCTGCGAGGGAGCAATGAGTTCTTTACAGGCACTGTTGAACTTGAGATTTTGAACAGCATAGGCACTGGATTCGGTGCCACTGTCCAGTATGGCAAGGACAAGTTCGACCGCAATTACATCTCCTTCGACCCAGTGTCGCTCGTGTGTGGCTTAGGACTTTTCATTAACTATGCCAAGATGAACAAGATGATCAAGCAACTGCAAGAACAGTATGATATTGATCGGGAACAAGCCATCAGCATTTTGCATGAGAATGGCACTTACAGGTCAATGATGGAAGGTAACAAAGCCACTGCCATATTGGCAATGGCTGGAAACACAAAGCTATATATAAATCTCGAAGGGCACGACTTCACCGATTGCAAGTATTTCTTGGCTCCAGAAGTGAGCTTGCTTCGCTTTGTCAAGATACAAGGCGAGGACATGGACTACTGCGGAAGCATTGGTGGGCGATTCATGTATGTGCCCACCTATCACATGACAATGAGTGCCTTTGGGGAATTCCAGTGGAGCTATAAGAAAGGCTCTCCCGCCAAGGGCTGGGCCGTGGGGTTGACAATTGGGTATCAATATTAACATTTTGCACTAATGAAAAAGATTATATTATTCTCAGTCATCATTATTTCGTGTTTGTACACCACTACTTATGCTCAAACCCGAGAAATCGATGCCAACGAGCTTGCCACCTCATTGATGCCACACATGACAAAGCCCATTGTTATTGACTTTTGGGCAACATGGTGTGGTCCATGTAGGCAATATAGTCCAACATTTCATTCAGTAGCAAGATTGCAAAGTAGACAAGCCGATTTCTATAAAGTTGATATAGACAACAATCGCGATTTAGTAGGCATATTTGAAATCAATGCTGTTCCCACAACAATTGTTATTTATAGCAAGACAGGAGAACATCTCAAGGCTGAAGGCATCCTTACAGCCGAAGAGTTAAAAACATTGATACAACAAGCACAAGGATTGCTTGACTTAAATGATAGTTTCTAATTTTTTATAAAACTTCATAATATGAAAAAGCAAGTATTTATTTTATTGTCTATACTGATGCTTACTACTGCAAATGCTGTAGCTCAGGGCAATGTTATGAATCTAAATTACAGTGATTTTGAGTATATCGACCGAACCGAAGAACGCCCCATGGCGATACTCTTTGGCTCAAACTACTGTAAGCATTCTAAAGAAGCTCTTAAACTCATGAAGAAGGTTGCGACCAAATATGGTGACCAAGTGCTGTTTTATGGAGTAAACTGCGATACTGATGAAAATTTTGAATGGATCAAAATACTGTGGGAAGAGAGTAATTTAAGCTATGAGTTTGGTGAAATGCCAGGTACTCCCGTTTGGCTGTTCTTGCAGGAAAAGCACAGCACCCCTGAGCATGACATTCATTATTATCATAACACATCGGGGGGATGGTATCCCCAGCACGCTCTGTATCATTACAAAGAGCGAACTCTCGCTGGTCCGTTAACTGAATCTGAAATTGAAAATTTTGTGAAGGACATTTTAGGTTTGGAATGGGAGGCAGAAGACTGATATAATGATTGGAAGGTGGTTCTATAAATTCCCTAATATAACAACAGCAATTTATAGGACCACCTTTTCATAACGATATAGAACACACAGCAATTACTATAATTTCTAAAGAACATGTAATAATGATTTCTCCATTTCATCCTAAAGCGAAGCCTTTTATTTATAATGATCTTATATTGCCTAAGCAACGATGCCGTGTCAATGTGGCTTTTAGGGCACATTGACTTCCTAGAGGCTTCAGGGGAAATAACCATCCCCCACTCAGTGAGAGCATTGGAAAGTGAGCATTCCCCAACTCAACAACCATTATAATTGACTAATCAAAATAATCAACATGGCAAAATCACAACATAAGAAATCGACAGATATCATTAGGCATCATGTTCGATATAAAATAAACAAAGAGAGCTTTACGGCAACAGTTTTAGGCCTTGATGACAAGAAGTATAAGGGTGAATTAAGAATTGCCGAGAAGATTTATCATGATGGCAATTTTTATAAAGTGACGCATATTGAAAAAAATGCTTTTCTATATTGTCAAGGATTAACAGGCGCTCTCACTATTCCCAATGGTATTACCACTATTGAAATAGGAGTATTCGATGGGTGCACAGGTTTAACAGGTCCTCTCACCATTCCTGAAGGTGTCACTGATATAAAGAGCAGTGCTTTCAGTGGATGTTCTGGATTAACAGGTCCACTCACCCTTCCTGAGTCGCTCGTCACTATTGGTTCGTCTGCCTTTCACGATTGTTCTGGGTTAACAGGTCCTCTCACCATCCCTGAAGGTGTTACTTCAATAAGATACTGGGCTTTTGAAGGCTGTTCTGGATTTACAGGTTCACTTATTCTTCCTGAGTCACTCGTCACTATTGGTTCGCATGCCTTTCACGATTGTTCTGGGTTAACAGGTCCACTCATTCTTCCAAAGTCGCTCGTCATTATTGAACAGTGCACCTTTAGAAACTGTTCCGGATTAACAGGTCCTCTCACCATTCCTGAAGGTGTTACTTCAATAGGAGAAAGGGCTTTTGATGGATGTTCTGGATTTACAGGTCCACTTATTCTTCCTGAGTCGCTCGTCACTATTGGTTGTGAGGCTTTTGGGGACTGTTCTGGATTTACAGGTCCACTTATTCTTCCAAAGTCGCTCGTCACTATTGAAATGTGGGCCTTTAGAGACTGTTCTGGATTTACGGGATCACTAACTATTCCCGATAATGTTATTGCAATTGAGAGAAGGGCTTTTTGTGGCTGTTCTGGGCTGACAGGTCCACTAACCATCCCCGAAACAGTTATATATATTAGCTCCGAGGCATCTGACGAGATGTTGTTATATGACAAAAATCGTACACTCTTGAATGCCAACTTCTCAGAGGCGGATGAGGACGAGTTGCAAAATGCGTGGATTGATGAATGGGGAGTAAGATACAGTCAAGACCGTAAACGACTGCTCAAGGCACCAGATGACATAAAATCTTATTCCATTCCTTACGGGACAGAAGTTATTTGTTCTAGTGCCTTCTTAGGATGTGAACATCTTGAAAACCTTATCATTCCCAATACAATAGAAACAATTGGGGACTTAGCGTTTGTCAGATGTTATTCCCTGTTAGACCTAAAAATACCCGACTCTGTCACACACATTGGGGATGAGGCTTTTTACGATTGCTTGTACCTTAAGAAGATAGAGCTGTCCAACTCTATAAAAACAATTGGGGAGTATACTTTTGGCTATTGCCAGGACCTTGATGATATAAGAATCCCCGCATCGGTGAGATATATCGCCGCTGGAGCGTTTGACACATGCGGTTTAAAAAATATCACACTTTTAAACCCCATCGCAAAGATATCGAATAAAGCTTTTGATTTTGAATTTTGTGATACTCATGAGGAGCCTTTTGAGCAATTCCTTATTCCCTGTGGCACAAAAGAGAAGTTCTTAAAAGAGAATTCCAACACTTATATTCACAATCTTGAAGAAGATGAAAATATTATTACCGACGATGAACTTCTCAAGGCATGGGAGGACGATTGTGGGGTAAAATTCAGTGCCGACCGCAAGCGACTGCTCAAAGCACCGGAAAATTTGGGTTCTTATGCCATTCCCCAGGGAACCGAAATCATCTGTTATGAAGCCTTTGCCGGTTGCGACATCGCAAATATCAAAATTCCAAACTCCGTGACAACAATAAAGGAGAGAGCTTTCTGCCACTGTGAGCAGTTGGAGAGTATTGTGATTCCTAATTCGGTAGAAGTTATTTATAAAGAAGCATTTATGTGCTGCAAAAAATTAACTGAAATTAGTCTATCCGACTCATTAAAAACCATCAGTGAGTGGATGTTTTATGATTGTAACTCACTCATTAAAATAAAACTTCCACAAAATCTTATCCACATAGAGAAAGGAGCTTTCTTTAAATGTGTCTCACTTAAAAAATGTGACATTCCCAGGTATATATATTATATTGGGGTTCTATCATTTGCCTATTGCGAATCTCTCACCTCATTCACTGTTCCCAAACCAATCAAACGAGACTGGATCAAGTCGATGGGGCTTGATGATGGAGTTTTCTTCGGCTGCAAAAACCTTACTGAGATATATTTACCTGAAAAGATGCATGACCTGATGTCTTATAATTTTCCTTATAGACGTGACCCATTTGCTAATTGTCCGTCATTGAAGAAAATTTATGTGCCCGCTGGAGCTAAACAAAAAATATTAAACATCTTTGGGTCAAAATATGACCAACTTGTAGTTGAGATTTCAAAGCAAGAACAGGCACAAGAGGCTTCACGGCACCAGGATTCATCTACACAAAATGTTGAACATTATGAGCCACCAATGGTAGTATATAAGCACAAATTATCAATAACCGGCAAGTTGATGTCGTTCTTTAAATCTTTAATTAAGAAGAAATAGATTCCAACCAATAGCAAGAGATAACTTGAAAATAACCATGGGCATCAGCAGGCAGGAAACGGGTTCCTATTGCTTGTTGAGCTCCCCAAAAATAACGTAGGAACCCATTAAAAAACAATTATTATGAAGAAATTTTTTGTGACAATTCTCGTTGTTTGTTCTGCAATGTCTTGGCCTGTTATGGGTCAAAAACAGGTAACAGTAACTCCAGCAGGTAACACCAAAGACCGTTCAATTACAGTCGACCCCGCCAAAGGCAACTCGGGATCTACAAACAGAGAAAACTGGTGGGACAAAAAGGTTAGCGAGGCTCAGAGAAAGGCTGCCCAACAGAAAAAATCTAACAACAACAGCAACGGCAACAACCAGCCTGCACAAAATCAGCAGGGTGGTAATAAAAACACCACACCAAGCCAGAACACGCAGTCGAAGTAACAAAATGCTACTTGCGTGGAAGTTGTGCATGCGGTTGAGATTTTTGCTCCAACTGCTATAGCTTGGCAGCAATGTGTGAAGTGTGCACAACTTCTTTTAACTCTATTGATTATTTAATCATCCAAAACAATCATCGATGATGAGAACACTTAAGTCATTAAGCATCGCCCTGCTGCTGTGTTGCTTCATGGTGGCAGGCACAACCACGGCAAGCGCTGTGAATCCGTTTAAACCAATTAAGCCTAAAACCCAGCGAATTAGGGTTAAAACTCCCCGACCCAAAGTATTGCCAAGATTTGAGAAACCTACTAAGAACAATGTCAAGCGTGGCACTCTGCGCGAAAGATTGCAAGAGCGAAGGGAGCAAATTCGCAAAGGTAAAATTGACAAAGGTAAAAAGAATACCAATTGCAGCCAAACTTGCACGAGCAAATCTCAGAGAAGATTCACCAAGGAGCCAGTGCTGAACACAGAACTAAGCGAAAAGAATAAGGAATTAATAAAGGCTGCTGAAGAATTTAAAAGATTCCGAGAGCGCGAGCAAAAGCTGGATTCTATGCACAAATCATGGCCTTCATTACTACCACGGGATAGTACATTTAAATTTAAACTTTAAATAAAAAATTTCTTATAATAGAACAGGCATCCATAAATGGTCGTGTCCAGATTGCCGAGGTACTGGAATTATTAGATCGAGGTAATATCCCAACCATCAGCCACCAATAATCGTCGCCTAAGGCTACATTTGATTACATCAAAGGGCATTCCTTGATGTAACAATTCCCATGTATGGACTCTACGAGGTGAGCATACTAATTGTAAGCCGAGTGCAACGGTCATGAATTTAGTCGGAATGTCGAAAAAAAAACGACGTCCCGACTAGTTTCATGATATCTTACTACCTATAAGGATAATATTGGCTTCTCTAGATTCGCCAGTTGTTAACCTGCTCACTGATTAGTGACTACATCTCTCCAAAGGGCAACTTGGCTATAACCTCGCCTAGTTGTTTGGCGCCGTCTTTGAGTTTGCTGCCCACCATAGCGCGCAACATCATGGGAAGCTCAATGTTGAGCTCGGTGACACTATGGGTGTGACTCTCATCAATGGGTTCAAGGTTTATTGTTAGCCCAAATGGCACTGGCGACTGCTGAGCGCTATATTTCACCATCGTGGGCTCCACACTCTCGGCAACACTGAGCTTCAAGGCTCCCATGGGCGACTCGATGCTGATACCATCATCCTCAAATTTCACCTTCTCCAGGTGCTCACGCGCTTCGGCTGGCAAGCGGTCCATGTTAGCGTCGAGATGAGCCTTAAACACGCGTGGGTCGCTCAGTTTGCTATATATCACATCAATGCCATAGTCAATGACAATCTTATCACTCTTGTAACTTTCCATATTTCTATATCTGTTTTTTCCCAAATGCGGTTATTAGGAGCTAATGACCGATTGGGGGGTTAAGGTTTCTAGTCAATTTTTAGGGTTTCGGGGGTCCAGCTCTCGGGATCTTCGTGCCACAGCTCAAAGTCTTGAGCATCCTTATCGGTGATATTGCCAGTCTCGAGCGCCGCCTCAAGCATAGCATCAAAGTTAGTCAACGAGAGCAGTTGCAAGCCTTCTTGACGAAACGCTTCGGTAGCCTCGGCAAACTTGTAGGTGAACATCGCCACCATGCCCAGTACCTCACCACCTGCCAGTTGCATCTCACGCATCGCCTTGATGGCATTGTGGCCCGTTGATACAAGGTCCTCGATAAGAACAACCTTTTGTCCCGGCTTGAAATTGCCCTCAATCATGTTCTCCAAGCCATGATCCTTGGGTACATTGCGCAGATAAACAAATGGCAACCCCAGCGTGTCGGCAACCAGGGCGCCCATCGCTATCGACCCCATCGCCACACTCGCCACTACCTCGGCTTCACCAAAGTTCTCCAGGATGAGCCTTGAGAGCTCCACCTTGAGGAAGCGGCGCACGTCGGGATAAGAGAGTGTTATCTTGTTGTCATTATAAATGGGAGCACTCCAGCCGTTGCCCCACAGGAATGGTCGCTCGGGCTGGAACATGATTGCGTTTATCTTGAGCAAGCGTTTTGCTAGCGTAATCTCCAGTCGTTCCATCTTTTTATTATTTTAAAATTTTGCGCAAAATTACAATAAAAAAGAGGGAGTTCATAAAATAATTGATTACAAATTGTATATTTTTAGTCATTTTTTGTAATTTTGCAACTATGAAAAAACAAAACAACAATATCTCATGGCTGCGATTGTTGTTCACTGGTGTGGCACTGATTGTGGCTGTGGCAATGATTTTCTCCTATGCTCTGCCTGCCGAGGAAGCAGCTATTCCCAGGAAACCTATCAAGGTGACCGGTGGTAGCGCCAACCTGAAAAAACTCTATCGATTCCACGATGTAAACGACACTCAGATTGTGGCAGCCCAGAGTTTTGGCATAGAGCCTCTGCGGGCGAGAACCGACATCGACAGCATGCTCACAAGCCAGCTGTGGATGGTGGAGACGTCTAACTCTTTCAAGGTTGAGAAACTCACCCACTCGGTGCCCTACCTTACACCCAGCGCGGCACAGCTGCTTAACACCATTGCCACTAATTTCCAAGACAAGCTACGCAACCAGGGACTGGCGCAATATCAAATTATCGTTACTTCGCTCTTGCGAACCGAGGACGATGTGCGGCGCCTCATGCGAGTGAACCGCAATGCGGTTAAAAAGAGTTGCCACATGTATGCCACCACTTTCGACATCGCCTACAACTGCTTTGAAAAAGTAGATAGCATGCCCGACTTTGAAGGCAACGAAGCCACTCATCGCACGCTGGTCAACACCCTGGGAGAGACCCTCAAGGAGTTGCGCGACAGCAACCGATGCTACATCAAGTTTGAACGAGGTCAGCCATGCTTCCACATCACTACCCGACAATAAAATAATTCACCATAATTACTAACTTTATTAAAATCCATTCTAATTATGAAAAAGTATTTAGCCGAAATGGTGGGCACCATGGTGCTCGTGTTGATGGGTTGCGGAACTGCCGTGAGCCTGAATTGTGGAGCTGACACAGCTTCGGTCGTGGGCACTGCCATGGCTTTTGGTCTTGCCGTAGTTGCTATGGCCTACACCATTGGTGGCATCAGCGGCTGCCACATCAATCCAGCCATCACACTGGGCTGTTTCCTCACCAAGCGCATTAGCGCAAAGGACTGCGCAATGTACATGATTTTCCAAGTTATTGGAGCATTCATTGGCTCTGCTCTGCTGTTTGCTTTTGTTAGTTCAGCAACCACCGGTTTTGAGGGGACCACCACTGGCGCTAACACCGTGGCAGGGGCTGGCACTCAAATTGCAGGCCTTATCGTTGAGATTGTTCTCACTTGTGTATTTGTGCTGGTAGTGCTTGGCGCTACAGCTAAGACTAATGGCGCTACCAACAATTTTGCAGGTCTTGCTATTGGTTTGAGCCTTATTCTCATTCACTTCGTAGGCATTCACTACACCGGCACTAGCGTGAATCCTGCTCGCTCAATCGCCCCCGCCGTGTTTGAGGGTGGACAAGCGTTGACCGACTTGTGGGTATTCATCGTGGGACCATTCGTTGGAGCTTGCCTGGCTGCCATCATCTGGAAAATCGTTGAGCCCAAAGAGGAGAAATAATCTCTAACTCACACTGTATCACTACTCACACAGCAATCCTCAGCGCCTGGCGACTGGGGATTGCTTCTTTTATCATACTGCTGAGCCAAAGATGGGCTCAAAAATGTCATTTTAACGCTATTTTTCAAAAAAATTTGGTTGATTAAAAAATAGTTACTACCTTTGCAACCGATTTCGAGTCAAGGTACTTGCGGAAGGAATTCCCGTTAGACCTGTTCTAGTGACATGATCGTTGAAACTTCGATGGCTGCTTGATGATGCTTAACCGTGGCCATAAAGCGTAGGACGATATTTATACGAAAAATAACAACTCCTGGTGGGTAGCATTGATGGCTTCTCACGTCAAGTTATCGCCGTGTGAGTGAAGGTGTCGTGGTAGGGAATATTGTGCTACGCGCGGACTTCGTCAAGAAAAGCAGTCCTGCTTGAAATCAAATAAACTTTTTTTTGATAACATTAATTGAAGTAAAACACTATGTCTAAAGTTTGTCAAATCACAGGCAAGAAGGCGATTACTGGCAACAACGTGTCGCACTCTAAGAGAAGAACTAAACGCAAGTTCAATGTGAACGTGTTCAACCGCAAGTTCTACTGGGTGGAGCAAGACCAGTGGATTAAGCTCACAGTTAGCGCTAGCGGACTGCGTCTTATCAACCGCATCGGACTCGACGCCGCTTTGAAAAAAGCCGCTCAAGAGGGTCATTTAACCGAATTAAAAACCATCTATTAAAGCAAGGATTAAATTATGGCAAAGAAAGCAAAAGGTGATCGCATTCAAGTAATCCTTGAGTGCACCGAGCAAAAGGGCAGCGGCGTTCCTGGCATGTCACGTTACATCACTACAAAGAACCGCAAGAACACAACCGAGCGTCTGGAGTTGAAAAAATACAACCCCTACCTCAAGAAGTATACTATTCACAAAGAAATTAAATAATATATTTGAGTCATGGCAAAAAAGACTGTTGCAACCCTTCAAACTGGTGAAGGTCGTAATTTCAGCAAGGTGATTAAGATGGTTCGCTCTCCCAAAACCGGTGCTTATGTTTTTGAGGAAAGAATGGTTCCTAACGACAAAGTTGACGAGGCTCTCAAATAATTCTTTCGTGAATCCACAGCATTTGTTTATAATAAAACAAATCTAAATATTCCTTAACTGGCTTGGTAACACTCACGTCACCAAGCCAGTTATTTTTTCCACACCGCCACCAGTTTCAAAAAATACAATTATTTACTTGAAAGTCTTGACACACATGGTGGGCATTACATTATTTTAAGGGTCATTTTACTGCTTGTGTCAACTTTTTTCACTAAGTTTGCACTTTAATTCACACATTGCTAGTTGAAAGAATATAAATATCAGATATGAAAGACGACAATAAGAATAACAAAGTTGATAGCACTGAGCAAGACGAAGAGAAGGTGCGGCAAACGGGCTCGCTGCGTGAACGCCTGGCACGAGTGAAGAAAACTCGCTGGATTCGCTTTGGCGTGGTGAGCGCTATCTTCTTCGCATGGGTGGCATGGCTAGGAAACTGGTGGGTGGCACTGGCATGGTTCTTGCTTGCCGACATCTACCTCACCCAGTTCATACCATGGAACTGGTGGAAGTTCAGCAAAAACAAGGTGGTGCGCACCATCATGAGCTGGGTCGACGCAATTGTGTATGCACTGATACTGGTTTATTTCCTCTTTATTTTTGTGGGACAAAACTACCAAATTCCTTCGTCATCGCTTGAGAAAACGTTGCTCACTGGCGACTTCTTGTGGGTGAACAAAATGGTGTACGGGCCACGTGTGCCACAAACTCCCCTGCACTTCCCGCTTGCGCAAAACGAGCTACTGGGACACAAGAGCTACATTGAGCATCCACAACTCGCCTACCACCGCCTCAAGGGTTTCCGCAACGTGGAGCGTGGCGACATTGTGGTGTTTAACTTCCCTGCCGGCGACACCGTGGTGGTTGATGAGCCTAATAACGGCGACTACTACACCCGCGTGTTCCAGGAAGGACGCGATGCCGTGTGGAACAACCACGAGGTGATTTATCGCCCCGTTGACCGCCGCGACAACTATGTGAAGCGTTGCTTGGGATTGCCTGGCGAGACGCTGAAGATTGTGAATGGCATTGTGTATATCAATAACAAGCCCATCCCCGAGCCCAAAAATGTACAGTATAACTACGAAGTGAAATATAATGGCACGCCCGACTATGACTACCTAACTGGCGAGCTGGGAGTTACCAACGAGGACATTAATCGCAACGTGACTATCGACCCCATGACGGGTCAGCAATTCATAGCCAATGAGCTTTACCTGCCACTAACAGCCGCCATGAAGGCTGAGCTACAAAAGTGCTCGTGGGTAACAAGCGTGGAAAGAGCTAAATATGGACCTGCCGAGGGACCTTTCACCTATCCGGTGGGCGTGGACTACGGCTGGACTCACAACGATTATGGTCCCGTCTGGATTCCAAAGAAGGGGGCCAGCATAGAGCTCAACGAGAAGAACCTGCAACTCTACGGTCGATGCATCAAGGACTACGAGGGCAACAACCTGGAGATTAAGGGTGGCAAGGCTTACATCGACGGCAAGCCAGCTAGCCGCTACACCTTCAAGATGGACTACTACTGGATGATGGGTGACAACCGCGACAACTCGCTTGACTCACGATTTTGGGGCTTTGTTCCCGAGGATCACATTGTGGGCACACCCATGTTTGTTATCATCTCGTTCGACAAAGACCGTGGCTGGACAAGTGGCAAGATTCGCTGGAACCGCATCTTCATCGACGCTAACCCCGATAAATAAAAGATTAACAAGACAAGAGTGGCTACTCCCATTGTCATAGGCAGCATGTGTGCCGGCGATGTGCGCTGCTATGCAGCTATGGTGCATGCACGCCACGTGGTTATTGATGCCACCGAGAGGCACCTGCCATTGCGTCACAGCCACCACCGTTATCTCATCGATGGTCCTAATGGCATCGTCAAGCTCACCGTGCCACTTGACGGGGCGTCAAATGCCATGCCTGTGATGATGAAAGATGTGCTCCTGAGCGAGCACGGCAACTGGCGACACCTGCACTGGGGAGCGCTATTCTCTTCCTACGGCAAGAGCCCTTTCTTCGACTTCATTGCTCACGACCTGCACGCCATCATCGCACAAGGCTCACAAACCCACCTGCTGGAGTTGAACATGCAACTACACCAACTCGTGGTCGACTTCATGGACCTGCCCATCACAACCACTGTGACACACAACGAGGAAGAACTTATTCAAGCCACAGGCAATAATCAGGTGATTGACTTGCGTGGCAAGATAGGTGGTAAACGTGCCGACACCCTGCCTATTTCCAGTGTGCCATATTACCAGCTGTGGTCGAACAGGCATGACGGTTTCACCCCATCGCTGAGCATCCTTGACCTGCTCATGAACGAAGGGCGTGAAGGCATTTTTACACTATTAGAAATGGCTAGCGCCATGAGATAGACGCCAATTCTATAAAAAACGTTAAACACAAGCAAAGTTTGGCTATTAAAAATTGCTGTATTGCCCAAAATGCCTATCTTTGCACCGTGTTTTTCATGGTATTAGATTTAAGGTTAATTAAGATTGGTTGTCGTGAGACAATCAATTTTTTTTGTACCCTAATGAAGCCTACAATCAACCCATCCACTACTTGCCATAGTTGTGGGTCTTGCGATAATTATTAGGAGACTCACCCAGGTGCTTCTTTACATATTTTCCAAAAAACGACAAGTTCTCAAATCCCAGTTGGGTAGCCACCTCTTTAATGCTCAGTGAGCTGTAAAGCAACAGCTGCTTAACATGCCCCACTGTGTTGATTGTGATGAGCTCGCCTGCCGTCTTCCCCTCTTGCTTGCGACAGATGCTTGTGAGGTACTTGGGCGATACACACAGCTGGTCGGCATAGTACTTAACACTGTGTTGCACACCATTGCTCTCGGCAAGTTCCTTAATAAAGCGGTGAAAGATTTTGTCGGCTTGCCGCAAAATGACATCGGTGTCGCGCGGGATGCCCATGTGGATATTGATATTTGCCAACATGTCGAGCACGTAGGCCCGCAAAATCATTTGCATCGATTCCTTTCCGTTCATGCCAGTCTCGGGATAACGCATTTTGAACACAGCAAGCTCATAGTACTTGCTCATGAGTTCCATCTCGTTGACACTGAAGTGAACCACAGGATGCGCCTTAATATGCATGAAAGCCTCAAACATGCTCTTGGTCAAGAAACTCACTCCACTGTCGAGCGAGATGCATATTATCTTGCAGTTCATTTCGCTGTCATAGCTAATGTCACTCACCACGTTTTGCATGTCCACCAGTATGCCATCATTAGCATTAATAGTGTATTGCACCGAATTTACCTTCATTGTCAATGAGCCACTAGTGCAAAACACCATTGCCACAAAATTCAACTTGAAAGCTTCTACCAGGTGAGTAACAGCTGTTATGTCGTCGGCAAAGCCCACGTCACCATCATAGTAGGTGAGCCCGGAGGCTATTTGTGGCACATCGGCCAAGTTGAGTTGCTTTATTCCGTTTTCTTTCATTTGATGTCGATATTTTAAGTTTTTTTCATGAGCATTTTTACTCATTGCGAATGCAAAGTTACTCACTAAATTTTAAGTAGGCATCACACGTTTGGTTTTATTAAAACTTTGAAACTTCTTTTATGCTCAAAACGCCCATTATACCTGATTATATCCTTAAAGGTGTAAAAACTTTCCCAAAAGTCGAAACCCACATAAAAAGGTGTTTACAGGTCTTGCTGTTTCCAATAAAATGCCTACCTTTGCACTCAGTTTTTAGAAAGGCAAAAATGATGCAATATTGACATTAATAATATGGTTATTGGATCCCACGCGATGTGAATCGGGTGGGTTTTTTTATTTAACACTTGAAGTGGCTAATTGCAAGATTTTTATTTCTTGTCACAGTCGCAGTTTCCGTCACAGTCGCACTCGTGGTCACAACCGGCGCCATTGTCATCGCAACCTTCACAACCATGGCAACCACCGCCACCGCAATGATGCTTGGGTGGATTAAGTTCCTCTTGAGTGGCATCGCGCACACCCACCACCTTGCCTTTATATCTCACTGTCTCGCCAGCGAGCTGATGATTGAAGTCGACAGTAACATTATTGTCGGTAATCTCTTTTACAATGCCCTCAATGCGCATGCCCTCGGCTGTCATCATGGGCACAAATGCACCTTCGTACACGCGTTCGCTATCAAACTCGCCATCAATCATGAATAGCGACTTCTCTAGCACTGTTACCAGCTTGGGATCACGCTCTCCAAAAGCCTCGGCTGGTGCCAAGATGAAGTCAAACTCGTCGCCCACTTTCAAGCCCTCGAGGTGACTGGTAAAGGCCTCGAGCATTCCTGGCTCGTTGCCAAAGACGAAACGGTCAGGCTTGTCCTGCTTGAACTCATAAATTAGAGTGTCCTCGCCACCTGTCTCAACTAAAAAGATTTGATAAGCAATCTCAATAAATTTTCCTTGGGTAATGGATTCCATAAAATGTTGATTTATATATAATAGTTAGTAAATTATCTTTAGCTGTTTAGAGCATTACAGTCTCAAGGTCCATGGGCACATGGATGTTACCACTGTAGACAGTGCGCGCCTCGGCGGTGTAATTGTCGCGACGTGAGCTAAGGTGGGTATCCTCAGTGTGATAAAGGAGCAGATTTTTCACTTCCAGCTCTTGCGCAAGCCGCCCCGCATCAACCACGGTGCTGTGGTTCTTCTCGTAGGGGCGGAATTGGTCACGATTGCGATACAAGCAGAAGGCTTCACACAACAACCAGTCGCTTTGCTTGACATATTTCTCGCTTGAGGGCTTGTAAGGTTCATCGCCCAAGCACACCACCCGCTTGCCATCGGGCATGATAGCCATGAAGCCAAACTGGAGTTGCTTCTCTGAGCCTATATCAAAAAATGTGACTCTCATATCGTCAATGTCAATAGTCTCGCCATCGCTCACCTCGCGCAAAATGATTGTGTTGCCCATAGCACTCATTATCTTAGCGGGAATCATGATGTTACACATCGTTTCCAGCGCTTGCTTCACTTCGCGATGACAATAGATAGTGAACTGCCCTGGATACTTGCCCTTGTGCTGCAGTGGAGAAATCTTGCGTATGAGCCATATCACACCCATGATGTGATCGGTGTGCACATGGGTAACGAAAAGATTGCGAATGTGCACGAAGTCGATGCCGGCACGGTATAGCTGCTTGAAAATGCCATTACCACCACCAGCATCCACCATGAGTTGCCCTTGGGGCGACTTGAGATAGAAACAAGTGTTGTAGCAACGTGTACACATTGCGCTGCCTGTGCCAAGCATTTTTATGTATTGTTGCGATAACATTTGTTTTTCCTTCACACAATTAGTTATTTAACCTTGGGGATTTCAATGGCAAACGTGGTGCCCTTGCCCACCTCCGAGTCTTTAACATAGATTTTGCCATTGTGATATTCCTCAATAATGCGCTTCACTAGTGTAAGCCCCAAGCCCCAGCCACGCTTCTTGGTAGTAAAGCCTGGATTGAACACGTTCTTAAAGTTCTTGCGAGCAATACCCTTGCCTGTGTCCTTTACATAGAGGTGCGCATGCTGGGCATCGCTAGTAACCACAATGTCGATACGCCCTTCACCACTCATAGCGTCTACAGCGTTCTTAGTGAGGTTTTCCATCACCCATTCAAAGAGTGGCTGGCACAGCATCACACCGCAATTCTTTTCATCATCGGTGTGGACTGTAAGCGTTACATGTTTTGGAATGCGAGTGCGCATGTAGTTAAGACTACTCTCCACCGCCTCGTTGATGAAAGTAAGTTCCTTGTCGGGCATTGAGCCAATTTTAGAAAAGCGGTCGGCAATGACCGACAGGCGGTGCACATCAGTGTCCATGTCGTTGATAATTTCCTTGTCTATACCCATCGACTCCAGCATCTGCGTCCACGCCATGAGCGACGAGATGGGAGTTCCCAGCTGATGAGCGGTCTCCTTCGAGAGTCCCACCCACACGCGGTTCTGTTCAGCCTTCTTCACACTTATCAAGGCAAAATAAGCTATTGCAATGAACAGTAGCATCACTGCCAGCTGTATGTAAGGGTAGTAGGCAAGCCTGCGCAGCACATCGCTGTCTTCATAGTAAAGTACCTGGTGAGTGCTATCGTCAATTTTTATCTCAATATTATTAGTAGTCTTACGCAACTTGTTTAGTTTCTTTTGCAGAAACTGCTTGTTTATCGCCGTGTACTCATCAATCATCTTTAGCGAGTCGTTAGGCTCTGGTAGCTTAAAGTTGCGCTGCTCAATGATGTTATTCTTGTCATCTACAAGCAGAACTGGAATGTTATGATTGCCCTGGATAATACTAAGCAAGAAGTCTACATCGGCATCGGTCGAAGTCACCATCTCCCTAGTAGCGTCGGCCCATATTTGCATGCGTTCTCTCTCCTGCTTCGCAAGATCTTTAACAAGGCTATTGGAAAAATAAATGAACACGCTCACAAGCACTAGCGACATAGCTAGCAAGACCATCTTCCAGATGCGTCGAGAGTCATATATGTTACGCAAGTTCATTGGCTGATACAATTGTGATTGCAAAGGTAATAATAAAACGTGAGAAAGACAACACTATTATGTAACAACACAAGAGATAGGTACATTGCAACACCTCCACTGGAACTTAAGGCTCTGTTCTAGGAATGGAGATGAGAGTGTGTTAGTGTGAGTTATATTGATATATAAAACAAGAGGATGTGTCAAAATGCGAAATCTAATGAGAGCTCCTCCTCTAAGATAGAGGAGGTGCCCGAAGGGCGGAGGAGTATGATTGTGCAGAATGAGCTAATAATCAATATCATAAACTGCTATAGCTGTTCTCATACTCCCCCCTGCCCCCCTCTATCTTAGAGGGGGAGTTGCGTCATTTATCGAATTATGACACTTCCCCAGTTGCTAACTTAATGATTTTCAAATGATAAATTCGTCGAACTCACGTTAGAATATAAAAAAACAAGAGGACCCAAGATTGCTCTTGAGTCCTCTCTTAAGGGGCGATTACCTACGCCTCCCATGTCGCTGACCAGTGACGTGGTGGGGCTTAGGGCTCTGTTCTAGGAGTGGGAATGAGAGTGGAGAGCGGGATGAGAGTGTGTTTGTGTTAGTTATATTGGTATATAAAAAAGCAAGAGGACCCAAGATTGCTCTTGAGTCCTCTCTTAAGGGGCGATTACCTACTCTCCCACTTTCGCAGTACCATCGGCGTGGTGAGGCTTAACTTCTCTGTTCGGAATGGGAAGAGGTGGAACCCTC
>ONEL01000014.1 GCA_900316835.1 uncultured Prevotellaceae bacterium
GCCCCCTTGCCGCTTGGCGTTCCCCTCGGTGTTTTTCATAATATTATTTTATGAAAACAACTTTCAGAAGACTTTCGCACTTCTTATTGGAACTTTCAATGTAATTCGTTGTTTTTTTTTCTAGCTGAAATGTGCTGCTCATTAAATTTTTATTATTAGTTTTGCACCCACCTAAATTTAATTGTGATAAAAAAGCAATGGCAAAGCAATCGGAGATTTGGAATAAGGTAATGAGCTCAGCGCTTAAGCTTCCTGGTGTGGCAGTCGATAGAGAAAAGTTTCTACGCGATGAGCTGAAGCAATATTGCACAGGCTCGCACATCAACGACGCCATCAAGCGTGGCACTGCCGGTGTTGTGCCAAGCAAAATACTCGACAAGTTGGCAGCCGACACCATCAAGTCTCACACTAAGAAGGTGACAATTCTCTCGGCAGCAATGGGAGTGCCTGGAGGTTGGGCGGCACTGGGTACTGTGCCCACCGACATCGCTCAGTTCTATTACCATGTGCTAGTGGTAGCTCAAAAACTGGCTTACATCTATGGCTTCCCCGACATGCGCGACAATAACGGGAAACTCAGCGAGGGAGCAACCAACCTGCTCACCATCTTTGTAGGAGTCATGACAGGCGTGGCGGTTGCCACTAAGGTGGTGCAAGAGATTGGTGAGCGACTGCAAAAACAAGTCATTAAGAAATTGCCTGAATATGCCATGTCAAATGCCGTCCTCAATTTAGCGGTAAAGAAAGTGGCAAAAATGGTGGGAGCGAGCATTACCAAGAGTAGCATAAGCGAGGGCATCACTAAAACAATGCCCATTGTGAGTGGAATAATTGCCGGTGTGCTCACCTACAAGTCATTCAGCCCACAGGCTAAACGATTGAGCCTCACATTGCGCAAGAACATGATTTTGCTACCACAACACGCAGCTAATGCTCCTGCTCCCACTGTTGATGTTGACTACGAAGAAATGCCTCCCGAGCTACCCAGATAGTTTTTGCCAGACAAGCTAAATAGAACCTTTAGCTCGAGGGAGTGAGCAGCATAAGTCGTGCCACCGGCACGGTGTGCGAACAGCGAACCTCCCTCAATTTTTAATTAATTTTAGCGAAGCTTTAGCGCCTGCAAGTGTATATTGGGGGAGGGAGAATTTATAGTTGGATTTGGAGATAGTATTTGTTTATAAATGTTAGTTTAACTATCTTTGTAGCTCAAATTGACAAGATAGACCATGCCACAGTTTGCCGAAGTTGTATTACCCCTTGCGGTACAAGGCACTTATACTTACCGCATTCCTCCCACCATGCAAGTGGGAGCCGGGTGGCGTGTGCTAGTGCCCTTTGGTCGCAAGAAGTACTATACCGCAATAGTGGTGATGACCCATGACGTTGAGCCTAAAGGCTATAAAGTGAAAGAAATTCTTGCGGTTCTCGATCAGGGACCAGTGTTGCGACATCCACAGCTCAAGTTCTGGCAATGGATAGCCGACTATTATCTGTGCACTGTGGGTGAGGTTTACAAGGCTGCTGTGCCTAGCGGGCTCAAGGTGGAAAGCGAGACTTTTATCAGTCCCAACCCCGACTTTGAGGAAAACCCACCCGGCTCTCTAAACGACCGTGAGAAGGTAATTCTCGACTTCACCACCCAGCGTGGCAAGGTGCAAATCACCGAGCTAAGCAATGCCACAGGATTCAAAAACGTGGAGTCGATTGTGAGCCGACTGCTCGACAAGGGCGCCGTGCATGTGGCTGAGCGCATGGTAGATAACTATCGCCCCAAGACCGAGACTTGCGTGCGACTAACAGTTGAGCGCAACGACGAGAAAGCTTTGCACGCTCTCTTCGACAAGGTGAGTCGCGCCAAGAAACAAGAACAGCTACTACTCGCCTATCTCGACCTCTCGCACTGGCTTCAGCGCAGCAAGGCTCTCATTGAAGTCACTCAAGAGGATTTGCTCAAGCGCTCAAGCTGCACCCAACCAGTGCTCGCTGCAGCTCGCAAAAATGGCATCTTTGAGATTTACAAGCGCGAGATAAACCGCTTTGAGATGCTAGGGAGCGGGCTAGTCGACTTACCCACTCTCACTGCCGTCCAAGACACTGCCTACAAGCAGCTTCATGCCTCATTTCGCGAAAAAGAAATCACTTTGCTGCATGGTGTCACATCAAGTGGCAAGACATCAATCTATATGCACCTCATCAACGATGCGCTACAGCAAGGCAAGCAGGTGCTTTACTTAGTGCCAGAGATTGCGCTCACCACGCAGCTCACGCAGCGATTGCAGCGCGTCTTTGGCGAGCGACTGCTCATCTATCACAGCAAGTTCAGCGACAACGAGCGAGTCGACATTTGGAAAAAGCTACTGACCAGTAGCGACCCTTGCGTGATAATTGGTGTGCGCTCGAGCGTGTTCCTGCCCTACTCCAGCTTGGGGCTCGTGATTGTTGACGAGGAGCACGACACCAGCTACAAGCAGCAAGACCCCGCACCGCGCTACAATGGTCGCGACACAGCCATCCTGCTCGCCCACATGCATGGTGCCAAGGTGGTGCTGGGCTCGGCAACTCCAGCTATCGAGACTTATTACAAAGCCACTACTGGACGATATGGGCTTGTGGAACTCGCCACACGCTACGACGACATTGAGATGCCACAGGTGCAAATTATCGACACCAAGAAGGCATGGAAGAAGCATGAGATGAACGGCCTGTTCTCGCAAGAACTAACCGACGAGTGTCGCAAGGCTTTAAAAAATAATGAACAAGTGATTTTGTTCCAAAATCGTCGTGGCTACGCACCCATGGTGCGATGCAAGGACTGTGCCTGGGTACCCACTTGCGTGAATTGTGATGTTTCGCTAACCTATCACCGCCACGTCGACACGCTCACATGCCACTATTGTGGCTACACCATCACGTTGCCCACGGTGTGCCCCGCATGTGGCAACCCTAGCCTGCAAGTAGTGGGTTACGGAACCGAACGCATTGAGGATGAGATTGACAAGGTGTTTCCTGGCGAGAAAATTTCGCGCATGGACCTCGACACCACTCGCAGCAAAACGAGCTATGACCGCATCATCGACGACTTCTCAAAGCACCGCACCAGCATCCTTGTGGGCACTCAAATGGTAACCAAGGGGCTGGACTTCGACGCTGTGAGCATTGTGGGCATTCTCAATGCCGACACCATGATTCATTTCCCCGACTTTCGCAGCCACGAGCGCGCTTTTAACATGATGGAACAAGTTGCCGGGCGTGCCGGGCGCAAGCACAAGCAAGGCAAGGTCATCATCCAGTCGTCTAATCCCGAGCATCCTGTAATTGAAAAGGTTGTAAAGCACGACTACAAGGGCTTTTATGAACAACAAATTGCCGACCGACAGCAGTTTGGCTATCCACCTTTCACTCGCATCATCAACATCTATCTCAAGCACAAACAAGACGAGACGGTAGTGGAAATGGCTTTGCGCTACAGCAACCTGCTCAGGCAGGTGTTTGGAAACCGTGTACTAGGCCCCGAAGCGCCCATGGTTGCAAAAGTGCAGACTATGTATATACGCCAAATCGTGCTCAAAATGGAACTAAACGCATCGATGGTGAAAGTAAAGAAAATTCTGCGCGACCTCTACGAGCAACTTCTTGCTACCGATAGCCGCATGCGTTCTACCCGACTTTATTTTGATGTAGACCCGGTATAAAAACCTAATATTCACACCTATGAAACAAAATTGGAGACCTGGAACAATGATTTATCCGCTACCAGCGGTGCTGGTGTCGTGCGGAAGCACTCCCGAAGAATACAATCTCTTTACCGCAGCCTGGACCGGAACGATATGTAGCGACCCTGCCATGTGCTATGTGTCGATTCGCCCCGAGAGGTACAGCCACGACTTTGTGGAGCGAAACATGGCATTTACTATCAACCTCACTAACGAAGAGCTGGCACGAGCCACCGACTGGTGTGGAGTGCGCTCAGGACGTGATTTTAACAAGTGGAAGGAAATGGGACTCACTCCTGTGAAAGGGGTGAAAGTGGCAGCACCCTACATCGACGAGGCACCCGTGAGCATTGAGTGCCTGGTGAAGGACATCATGCGGCTGGGAACTCACGACATGTTTATCGCCGAAGTTCTTAACGTCATCGCCGACGACCGCTTCATTAATCCCACGACTGGGGCACTGGATTTGAAAAAGGCTGGACTCATCACCTACTGTCACGGCAACTATTACACCCTGGGAGAGCCACTGGGACACTTTGGCTGGACGGTGCGTAAAAAGCCACAAAAGTAAAAGTAGCTTGAACTAATATTCTTCCTTTAAGTTCTGGCTAGAAAGGATGCAATGTTGATGTCACTGTGATGTGTTTGCCGGTAATGGGATGAGTAAACGACAACGACAGTGCATGAAGGTAAAGCCTGTCGCTAGCTGTGCCATAAAGCATGTCGCCCACAATGGGGCAATTTAGTCCTTGAGGATGTGACGCGTGCACTCGCAACTGGTGAGTTCGCCCAGTGAGTGGCTTAAATTCCACAAGCGCCCTGTTGCCTCGCTTTTCCAGCACTTTAAATTCGGTAACAGCTCGCTTACCATGCTCAATGCTAACCATCTGGCGAGGACGGTCGTAGGGGTTTGGGCACAATGGCAGGTCTATCACACCATGATCACAAGCTGGGACAGCGTTGAGCAATGCGATGTAAATCTTGCCAATGCGACGATCGGCAAACTGGCTTTGCAGGCTCTTGTGCACTTCTTTAGTCTTAGCGACCATCACTAGCCCGCTTGTAGATTGATCGAGGCGGTGCACAATGAGTGGCCCCGTGGCACTAGGCAATAGTCGTTTCACAATATCAAGCACTGATGTGGCTTCATGCGCTTTTCCCGGCACAGTGAGCATCCCGGCAGGCTTGTCGGCAATCAAAATCCACTCGTCCTCATAGACCACATTGACATCATCAACCTGTGGCGGCAGCTCAAGTGTATTCCTTTCAACATCAAGCCCTTGCAGCATGAATTGCAACAACGGCAAGCACTTGCCACGACATGCGGGATAAAAATGACCATGATGACGCACCTCGCCCAGTGGCGACTGTCCCACCCAAAACTCAGCCATGCACAGGGGATGCAGCCCGTGATTGAAGGCATGATTTAGCAACTTGGGAGCACAGCAATCGCCTGTTCCACCCGGTGGTAATCGATGCAGGCTTTTATAAAATATATCTTTCACGCTACAGCTTTCACCTTGTGCGTTACGAAGCACAAAAAGGTCAAACAGTTGCCCCTGCAACTGCTCGCTCATCACCTTGCGCTGATGCTTGAGATTGTCAACAGTTTTTTGATAATTAACAATGTGCTTCTTGAGCTTATTCAGCTCTTGGGCATGGCGCTGGCGCATGCGCTTGAACTCGGCTTTTTGGTATTGGCTCTGGCGAGTCAGCTCCCGCTCTTGCTCGGCGTTTAGCTCACCACTCAGTCGCAGTTCATGCCGCTTGGCACGCTCTTTCTCCATTGCCAAGCGCATCTCATGTTCTTCAAACTCAAAGAATCGTGCTCTCTCATCGTGCTGACTCTTGAGGTCCTCAAAGTCGGGCGACGATTCCAGTGTCTTAATCCTGCGGTTTATCTCGCTAATGCGAGCCTCGCCGGTGCGAAACAGCCCATTGGGTTCGAGCAGGTCATACACATGCGGCACAAAGTATTGACCGTCATTGCCGTGCGCCAGATTTCCCGAGTAGGCGGCAAGATATCCCAAGCCTTTCTCATCGTCTTTTACGACCAGTACTCCCAGCATTTTTCCAGCCATGAGCTGGTCGTGCCATTGTGGCTGTCCAAGCGCACAATCCATCACCTCCTGAGCGGCAATCACGCAAAGCTCATGAGGAATGTAATGAAAAGGATAAGTAAACCGCGTGGGGGGCTCAATGCCACTCACATCGTGCTGGAAATGATGAAGCAATGACGACGCCACCATGGCGATAAATTAGCGACGACGGCGACTGTTGCCTTGCTTTACAAACTTCTTGCCGTAGGCAGTTAGCAATCCACGCTTGCTGAGTGCGCTCAGTGGCACTGCCACCTCAACCTCGCCATCGGCAAATGGTCCCACAACGTAAGGTGCGAAGACAAACACTATCTTACCATTCTTGATGTAGAAATTGTCAATATCGGTCACATTGTCCCACCATGCCCCTTCGGCTGGGCGTGTGTCGTATTTGGGAAGCAAGCGCAGCACAGCTGCCGGCTTTGTGACAACATCCTTAATACCAATGACCTTGCCCTGACGGGTGTCGAAAGGCAAATAATCGGTCCAGAACATACCATGAGCGCCACCGTAGAAATCCTCGTAGCAGCTTTTGAAAAACGCCAGGTCTTGCTCACAATGAGAGAATGTGAACTCAAGGCTCTCGGTCCAGCGGCTCAGGGGAAACTGCTCACCATCAACATCGGGGACGGCGAGAGGAGACTTCTTAATGTACTCATCAAACATGGTGTTGTTGTTAATGGCGCGATAAACACAATCACCCACAAAGTCCTTTATAACATTCACATCGGTCGGGTAATAAGGCACAATGTCGTGATTGGCACCCGAGGCGAGAAATAACGAGTCGAGCAGATAGCGTGTCAAGGCTGATGCAGGCTTGCCATTGATGGTCACGGGCCAGTCCATTTGCACGGTCTTCACCAGTTTATAGCCGTTGCCATCGGGATCCTCACGTTCAAAGAGACGTATTGAGTCGGAGATGACAAAGCGTTGAGTCTTGATAGAGGGAGCAGCCTGCGCCACCAGTGCCACAAGCATGAGTGCGATAATAATTCTAGTTTTCATAAAAGGTTCAAGTTTTTCAATTACAATGTTACAAAATTAGTGCAAGCCGAGAGAAAAACCAAATTTATTTGGATTTTTCCGAGGCGCCGCCTAATTTATCCACAATTAGTGCAAGTTCAGTGAAATACAAAATGAAAAGCAAAGATTTTAATTTTTGTTTTGATAAAATGCCCCTTGTTTGTAATTGTGAGAAAAAAAGGCGCTCCTGGCGGAGCAAAATTGAGGGAGGTTTGCTGTTCGCACACCGTGCCACAGGCACGACTTGTGCTGCTCACTCCCTCGAGCTTAAGGTTAAAGCTTCGCTAAAATTTATTTCAAAATTGATGCGCTGGCGCGCTAAAATATAAATTGTTTTCAATTGTTTGTAATTGTTTGAAAAAAAATTATCCCAGCAGTTGTCTTTAATGAATCCCCTCTAATGCACAAAACATTTGTCAGTAATTGTCTTAAAAAAATCCCATCAATTGTCTTTTTAAAAAAACGCCAGCAATGTTTTTAGCCTTGTGCCAGCGTTTTTTACACAATTTGTGATTTTTTGGAGAAGATAATTCACAATAAATGACTAACTTTGCAGATTGGAGATAACGGCGCGATATCTCAACGGGATTTTCCCGCCCTGCCTCTCGCGCTTGACTTTAGTAAATTACATTAATGGCTCAAGATTTAGAACTACAAGATAATAAGCAACAAGGTAGCGACTTTGGGGGCTATGAGAAACTGGTGACCCTAACCCCTCGGGAGCACATCAGGCTGCGCCCTGGCATGTACATTGGCAAGCTGGGCGACGGCTCCCAGAGCGACGATGGCATCTACGTGCTAATGAAGGAGGTGATTGACAACTCAATCGACGAGTTTAACACTGGCTTTGCCAAGCCTCGCATCGACATCACCGTCGAGGACGGGAAAGTAACCATTCGCGACTACGGCCGTGGTATTCCCCTCGACCAGGTGAAGGACGCCTCGAGCAAGATGAATACAGGCGCCAAGTACGACACCAAGAACTACAAGCGCTCCGTTGGCCTCAACGGTGTGGGCATCAAGGCTGTGAATGCCCTGTCGTCGAGTTTCTACATCCGCTCGGTGCGCGATGGGCAGTGCTCGGCGGTGACCTACAAGGAAGGACTTGTAGAGAACGAGACCGGAATCACCGGCGCCAATGCCGACGACGAGAACGGCACGCTGGTTCAATTCACCCCCGATGCCACCATCTTCAAGAACTATGAGTATCGCGACGACATCATCGAGGTGATGATCAAGAACTACTCGTTCCTGAACACAGGGCTCTCGCTCTACTACAACGGCAAGCGCTACCACTCGCGCAATGGCTTGAGCGACCTGGTGAACGAGAACATGACCAACGACCCCCTCTACCCGCTCATGCACTTCACCGGCGACGACATTGAGGTTGTCATCACCCATGCCGCGCAAATGGGCGAGGAGTTCTACTCGTTTGTTAACGGACAGCACACCACCCAGGGCGGCACTCACCAGAGTGCCTTCCGCGAAGCGCTCTCACGCACCATTAAGGACTTCTACGGCAAGAACTTCGAGTACAGCGACATTCGCAACGGCATCGTTGCCGCCATCAGCATCAAGGTTGAAGAGCCGGTGTTTGAGTCGCAAACCAAAATTAAGCTGGGCTCAAGCGTGATGTGGAAAGACGGACCCACCATCTACAAGTTCATTAACGACTTCATCAAGAAAGAGCTCGACAATTACCTGCACAAGACCCCAGCCACCGCCGACGTGCTGCTGAAGAAAATCCAGGAGAACGAGAAGGAGCGCAAGGCGATTGCCGGCGTAACCAAGGTCACACGCGAGCGCATGAAGAAGGCGGCGCTGCACAACGACAAGCTGCGCGACTGCCGTGTGCACTACAACGACAGCCGTGGCGACCGCCGGGAGGACTCGTGCCTGTTCATCACCGAGGGACTCTCGGCAAGCGGCTCAATCACCAAGATTCGCGACGTGCAAACCCAGGCGGTGTTCTCGTTGCGAGGGAAGCCTCTCAACACCTTTGGGTTGCCACCTGCCACAGTATACAAGAACGAGGAGTTTGGCTTGTTACAGGCAGCTCTCAACATCGACGACGGTATCGAAGGCCTGCGCTACAACAAGGTGATTATAGCCACCGATGCCGATGTCGACGGCATGCACATCAGGCTACTGCTACTCACCTATTTCCTGCAGTTCTACCCCGAGCTCATCAAGACGGGGCACCTCTATATCCTGCAAACTCCCCTCTTCCGCGTGCTCAACCGCAAGGATGCCAAGCGCAAGAACCGCAGTGCGGGTCGCGAGGCCAAGAAGCACAAGGTAGAGACCTATTACTGCTACAGTGACGAGGAACGCGTGAACGCCATCAACAAGCTTGGCGATAATGCCGAGATTACACGATTTAAAGGACTGGGAGAAATCTCGCCCGAGGAGTTTGTCGACTTCATTGGTCCCGAGATGCGCCTCGACCGTGTGCGCTTGCGCAAGGAGGACAACGTGAAGCAGCTACTCACCTTCTTCATGGGCAAGAACACCATGGAGCGCCAAAACTTTATTATTGACAATCTAGTGATAGAAGACGATGAAGACATCACAGTGCACTGACACCGGCAAGCGGATAGCCATGTTTCAGGGGTCGTTCGACCCATTCACTCTGGGCCACGAGTCGATAGTGCGACGCGCCCTGCCACTCTTCGACGAGATAGTGGTGGCAGTAGTTAGCAACATTGCCAAGCAGCCCTTCATGAGCCTTGAGAGTCGCATGGCGTTTATAAAACAAATTTTTGCCGGCGAGCCACGCGTGCGCGTGGTAGCCAGCGACGGACTCACCGTCGACGTGGCACGCCAGCAGGGCGCCAGTTGCCTGCTGCGTGGTGTGCGCATGATTCAGGACTTTGAGAACGAGATGCACATGGCCGAGATTAACCGCCGGCTGGGAGGTATAGAGACGGTGCTTCTCTACACCCTGCCCGAGTTCAGCCACATCAGCTCAAGCATCGTGCGCGAGCTCTACCGCTACGGCCAGGACGTGAGTGCCATGCTCCCCGCCTCGGCGCCACTCGAACTTCTTGGCAACAATTAATCACTATATATTTCACCACTCCACACACTACTACTTTACCACACAATATCTCTAAAAATGAAAAAAATCGCAATCGCTATATTGCTTACCACAGCTTTCACCGCACTGGTGGGAGCACAACGCATGGGTAGCAGCTCGCTGCAAAAGATGCTCAATGCCCAGTATGCTATCTCTAATTTCTATGTCGACACTGTCAACGACGACCGTCTTGCCGAGGAGGCAATCAAGGGAATGCTCGAGAGCCTTGACCCACACTCTAGCTACACCGACGCCAAGGAGACCAAGGAGCTAGAAGAACCCTTGCAGGGCGAGTTCAGTGGCATCGGCATCCAGTTTAACATGAAGCAAGACACGCTCTACGTCATCCAGACCATCGTAGGCGGACCTTCGGAGAAGGTGGGCATCATTGCCGGCGACCGCATCGTTACCGTCAATGACACCAGCATTGCCGGAGTGAAGATGAAAAACAGCGACATCCAGAAGCGCTTGCGCGGCAAGAAGGGCACTAAGGTCACGGTGCAGGTGAAGCGCGGTAACAACCCCGAGCTCATCACATTCCGCATCACACGCGACAAGATTCCACTCTACAGCGTGGACGCGTGCTACATGCTCGACGACAAGACGGGATATCTGCAAATCTCACGCTTCGGTGCCAAGACCCACGAGGAGATGGTGGAGGGCATCGAGAAACTGCGCAAGCAGGGCATGAAGCAACTCATCATCGACTTGGGTAACAACGGCGGTGGCTACCTCAACGCCGCCATCGACATGTGCAACGAGTTCTTGCAACGCCGTCAGCTCATCGTCTACACCCAGGGCAACAACTCACCTCGCCAGGAGGGCAATGCCGACGGTTTGGGGCACTACAAGGACCTGAAAATGGTGGTAATCGTCGACCAGTTCTCGGCAAGCGCCAGCGAAATTTTCTCGGGAGCTATGCAAGACTGGGACCGCGCGGTGGTGGTGGGACGCCGCACCTACGGCAAGGGCCTCGTGCAACGTCCATTCCGCTTCGACGACGGCTCGATGATGCGCCTCACCGTGGCACGCTACTACACCCCCTCGGGACGCTGCATCCAGAAACCCTACACCAAGGGCGACAAGAAGCACTACGACGAGGACCTCGTCGACCGCTACAAGGAGGGCGAGTACTATCACCTCGACAGCATCCAGTTTAACGACTCGCTAAGCTACAAGACATTGAAGAACGGTCGCACCATCTACGGTGGCGGTGGCATCATGCCCGACGTGTTTGTGCCGGTCGACACCACCGAGAACAGCAAGTACTATCGCGACCTCATGGCTAAGGGCATCTTCAACCTGTATGCCGTCGACTATGTCGACAAGCACCGTTCTGCCATCAAGAGCACCTACTCCACCCTCACCGATTTCGACAAGCGTTTCGCGCTCACCGAGGGCGACCTGCGACAGTTCATCGCCATGGGCGAGAAGGATAGCGTGAAATATGACGAAAAGCAATATCGCACTAGCGAGACTCTCATCAAGACAGTTCTCAAGGGGCTCATTGCCCGCGACGTGTATGCCGACCCTGGAGCTTACACCATGATTATCAACCATCGCAACCACGATGTGCTGGAAGCATTGCGTGTAATCAATGACGACCGTCTCTTCAACTCCCTGCTGCAAAAGGGCAACCCCGACTACGAGCGCCTAGCCCGCCAGCACCGTGAGAAGAAGGAGAAAGAAAAGAAGAAATAAGAAATGAGAATTAAGAAATGAGAATTAAGAAATGAGAATTAAGAAAAGAGAAATAAGAAATGAGAAATGAGAAATGAGAAATGAGAATTAAGAATTGAGAAACAAAGAATTAAATAATAACAATGATTGATTTTAAAACTCTAAATTACTGGAAAAGAGCCTATAAATTTTCTTTAGATATTTATAGGGAAACTACATCTTTTCCTAGGGAAGAAAAATATGGCTTGACTTCTCAAATTCGCAGAGCAGCAATATCAATTCCAATTAATATTTCGGAAGGGTCTGGTAGAAATTCAAAAAAAGAGTTTGCCAACTTTCTTCAGATTTCATTAGGGTCAGCAAGTGAAGTTGAATGTGAATTACTACTATCAAAAGATATCGGATATCTTAATCCTGAAAAATGTCTTTACCTCCTAAACGAATTATCTGAAATTAGGAAAATGATTTTCTCATATCGTGAAAGCATTCTTGCTGAATTAAATACCGAATAATCTTCCACAAGATTTAATTGATTATAACATTATATTTTCACATTCTCCTAAACTCTATCTTCTTATTTCTCAATTCTAATTTCTTAATTCTAATATCTAACTTCTAATGACTAATATCTACACACTATGGCAGGTATGGGAGCAGGCATGAGAATGGGTGGAGGTGGTCCCGGTGGCCGACGCATGCAAGGCAAGGCGACAATGCCACCTGGTGGCATGAAAATCGCCGCCCGATTGCTGAAAATTGTGCTAAGCAGCTACAAGTGGTCGCTGCTGGTAGTGGGCGTGTGCATTCTTGTCACTACCGCCACCACACTAACGTCGACACTCTTCACTCGCACTCTCATCGACGACTATATCACTCCGCTCACCACCGCGCCAACACCCGACTTCAGCCCGCTCGCCGTTGCGCTGATAAAGCTGGGAGCGGTGCTCATTGCCGGCGTGGCGTGCTCCTACCTCAACAGCCGCCTGATGATTAACGTCACCCAGGGCACCATGGTCAAGCTCAGGGAGCGACTCTTTGAACACATGGAATCGCTGCCCATCAAGTTCTTTGACCAAAACTCGCACGGCGACGTGATGAGCGTCTACACCAACGATGTGGACACCTTGCGGCAAACCATCAGCAGCCTGCCTAACCTCTTCAGCTCGTTGGTGACAATCGTAGCCACGCTCACCAGCATGCTAGTGCTCAACTGGCAGCTCACATTGCTCACCTTGGCGCTCACCGCCGTGATGGTGTTCACCACCAAGTGGCTGGGAACGCGCTCGGCAACCTACTTCCGTCGCCAGCAGAACGACATGGGAGCCATGAACGGCTTTGTGGAGGAGATGCTCACGGGGCTGAAGGTGGTGAAAACATTCTGCCACGAGGACGAGGCGATGGCACAGTTTGAGGTGCTTAACGATAGCTTGCGCGATAGCGCCTACAATGCCAACAAAGTGGCTAACATTGTCATGCCCATCAACGGCAATCTCTCTAATCTCATCTATGTGGCATGTGCCACAGTGGGTGGACTGGTGGCACTGGGTGGCGCACAGGCGCTCACCGTGGGCACGCTGGTGTCGTTTCTCACGCTCATCAAGAATTTCACACAACCGGTGTCGCAGGTGAGCAACCAGGTGAATAGCATCATCGCCTCGCTAGCGGGAGCTGAGCGTGTGTTTAACGTGATGGACCAGCGCAGCGAGGACGATGGCACAGCGACTGTTAAGCTTGTTAACGCTCAGGAAGATGCCGGCGGCAACCTCACCGAGGCTCAGCACGTCACTGGCACATGGGCATGGAAACGCCCTGACGGCAACGGGGGCTTTGAGCTCATCAAGCAGCGGGGCGAGGTGGACTTCAACATGGTGGACTTTAGCTATGTGCCTGAGAAGCAGGTGCTCTTCGACATCGAGCTCGACACCGACGCTGGCCAAAAGGTGGCGCTAGTAGGTGGCACAGGTGCCGGAAAGACAACTATCACTAATCTCATCAACCGCTTCTACGATATCCAGGACGGAAAGATTCTCTACGACCGCATCCCCGTCACACAAATTTGCCGAGCCGATCTGCGACGCAGCTTGGGAATGGTGCTACAGGAGACGCACCTTTTCACCGGCACCGTGATGGAGAACATACGATATGGCAAGCTCGACGCCACCGACGAGGAATGCATTGCGGCAGCACGACTGGTGCATGCCCACGACTTTATCTCGCGTCTGGCGCAGGGCTACAACACCATGCTCACGGGCGATGGTGGAAACCTGTCGCAGGGTGAGCGACAACTCATCGCTATTGCTCGGGCTGCGGTAGCCAACCCTCCCGCGCTCATCCTCGACGAGGCGACGAGCAACATCGACACGCGCACTGAGCGACTCATACAGCAAGGCATGGACTCGCTCATGCAGGGGCGCTCCACCTTTGTCATCGCTCACCGCCTGAGCACCGTGCGCAACGCCGACATCATCGTGGTCATGGAGCATGGTCGCATCATTGAGCAAGGCACTCACGACGCACTCCTAGCACAACAAGGAAAGTATTACCAGCTCTACACCGGCAACGGAATCTAAAAGGGCTATTTTACTGATTTATAAACCACCAATTACACAAATTTGCACTAAAAAAACATTTGTAGCTAACCACTAATTTGCACGAATTGACACTAATGTTAATTAAATAAAAACACGACTGACAACTGACAACTGACAACTGGCAACTGAAAAACGAAACTGAATACTGATGACTGAGAACTGAAAACTCAATCTTAAGTAATTGTCTGAAAAAAAATTGTTATTCCAGCAATTAAAAAAGAGGGCGGCCCGTGCATGACTGGGGTCGCCCTCTTCATTTCAGCGTATGAATAGTTATCTACTAGCGATAATTATTTCAGGATCTTACGGGTTGACTTAGAGCCATCGGTGTAACGAGTAACCTCGATGTTCACGCCCTGGAATGGACGATCGCTCTCAACACCTGCAACGTTGTAATACTTCACGCCGGCAACAACCTTGCCAGTAACATTGTCAATACCAGTAACTATCTCATTCAATGGAATTGTTACTTGCTTCTCAACAACGTAATAGAGACGATCGCTGTCGGTAGGACGAGCCTTGATGCGTGGAGAGTTGCTGGTAGAAGTCTTCTTGTAATAGAAGCGAGCTACTAGTTTTACCTCTTCCAGATCGTTAGGAGCAACGAATTCCCATTCTTCCTTTTCATCAGTACCCTGTCCACCAATGCTAGTGGTTTGACCACTATAAAGTGGACGGTCCATCTTATCAGTCAAAGTGATGTGCCCGTCATCCAAACTGAAATCCCATGCTGGTGCGTTTTCATCATAGTCTACCCACAAGCGATAGTTGTAGAGTTCATAACCAGTTGCTGCTGGCAATTCACTTGTAAGCTCTACCATTGGGTCATAGATAGCATAGGTCACACCATTCTCTTGCCAAGTGTAAGAACTCTTGAAGCATTTCTTAGAACCGAAGTCTACCGAACCGTTCTTCTCTACCTGCTGCATAGCCGAACCGTAGGTATTGCCCTCAGAGCGAACAACGTCGTCATAACCAATACCGTTAGCAATGGTTACAGGCAAGAAGTACTTCTGAGCATCGGCAGGGTACATAGGCAGCCACATACCGTCGATGTTACCAAGCGACTCGTCACGAACAAAGTTATAAGAGCCATTGTATGTACCTGTACTGTTAACTACATACCTGTGAACATCATCACCAATTTCATGATTAGCGGATGCCACGTAATTATCAGCAGTAATGCCACTTGTGCTAGCGCTGGTGTTCTTATATAATTTGTAACCAGTAACAGCGGGATCGCCGTAAGCCAGAACGTTCACATCGGTTTTTGCACCAGCATTCATAGCCACGAGGTTGCGGTCGGTATCATTATCAACCTGCTCCTGAGTGTAGGCCTTCACGTTCATTGAAGACTTATAGATGCCTACAGTCTCAACGTTGCTCACTCCAGTGCCACCACCGTAGATGTAAATACCAGTGGTTCTGTTAAAGTCGGCACCTGTAGAAACCAACCTAATAACTACGCCCATAGGCACTTGCTCAACAACAGTGTTAGTTGGTAAATCATTTCCCAAAGGCACAGTCCAAGAGTAGTCTTTAAACGCCTCTTTGGCGATAATCTGCTCAACGCCATTTACACTCATGGCCTTATAGTTATCGGCATTAAAACCACTTCCCGACAGGGTTGTATTGACAACCACAGTCACAGGACCTGTAATACCATGCTCATCGAAGAAAGATCTCTTAATATAGAGGTCATAGTAATAGAAAGTGTGTACACCATCTGTCTCGTTGTTTGGACCAACCCAAGAACCACGCTCCCATTCTGGAGGAAGAACAAGTGAATGATTAGGTCCAGTCATGTTTTCTTCCACATAATCTGTAGTAAGCGAAGTGAGCAAGTCGCCAAACTGACCCACGCCACGAATCTGGAACTTATAGTGGTCGGGGTGAGAGTTGGTGGCTGTGTTAGCCGACCAAGTGTCGTTCACATAGTCAATCACACCCTCAAGGTCTACGAGATCGTTAATGTTGTTGTAGATCTTCTCGGTGTAGTTGAGAGTGGTGTTGTGTGTATAGGTTGAGTGCACGGGCATACCATCCTCGGTGTAATATTCAACCGAAGGAGTCACCTTGATGGGGGCGTCCATTGCGCTAACCGATGGATTGCTTGAGGGCTCACCTTCGGCAAAGAGGTTAATGGTAGCAAAACGGAACTCAGTTCCGAAGTCGTCGATAGCATAGAACTCATAGAGGTTGTTGCCTGGACGCAGGTCACCTGCCTTGATCTGCTTGGCGGGATCATCGAGCTGTGCCATCTTGAATCGCATGTCATAGCAGTTGAGCTGCTGTGGTGTGGTGTTGCCATTAACGTTGTCAATGAAATCGGGCACATAGATACTGCGCTTGTCAACAGTTACCAGTTTAACAACCTCATTCTCATCGCTTGGGTCATAAGACTCATCCACAGCCTTACCGCTGAGCTCGCAAGTGTAGGCAGCGATAGCATCACCGGCCTCGGGGAACGAGATGGTAATGGTGTTGCTGTGCTCACCAAGCTCGGTGGGAGCATAGTTAATGCTAATGGTTGCGCTTTCGCCAGCAGCCAGAGCTGTAGCGGTGTAAGTGGTAGAGAATGGAGCCTCAATGCCACTCAGAGTTGGAGTAACGGTCTGGGTGCCATTGTTAGTAATAGTAAGAGTCCAAACGTTTGAGCTATTAACCAGCACGTTACCATAGTTGTGCGCACCGGTGTTGTCGCTGATGTTCACTGCATAGTCAACTGCAGGAGCGGTAGCAGTACCAGTAAGAGCAATCTCTACAGGCTGAGCACCAGTGCTCGAGAGTGTAACAGTTGCAGTGTGGTTGCCGGCAGCAGTGGGGTTATAAGTAATGGTGAGCACACCATTCTCCAGAACTGCAGTGAAGGCATCATCGCCACTGACTGTAGCAGTGATGTCACCAGTCAAGTTCTCACCAGTAACATTAACAATAGCAGTTACAGGAGTACCAACCTCAGTAGTGAATGCTTCTACAGTAGCAGGATCAACGGTGATGGTGGGAACTTCACCAGATTTCACTGATGCAAATTCAATCTTAGGAAGGAATTGAACTAAACCACCAGAACTAGGATAATAATAGAAAGCTGTACTAGTACTCTGGGTCTCTCCTAAGAACTTGAGCCCAGAGGCATAAGAATTTTTCTCAACAACTAAAGTTTCAAAGGCCAAATTGCCACCATTATATGGGAATGGCTCTTCAAACACAAATTCAAGCACATTGTCGGTTCCATTAGGCACAATTGTGGCAGCAACTGTCATCTCTGTAATCTCGTTGGGCTTGGCAATTGCTGTTTCGCGCTCGAAAACAGTTTGCTCTGTTTCTTTAATAGAAAGTTGCAACTTTCCACCATTAATCATAATTGTGTTCTCAGGGAAGAACTTAACACCTGTAATTTCACGGCCATTGAGTGCTGTGAGTGCACTTGCTGGATAAATAAACTGTACTTGGCAATCTTTTGTGTCATAGTACAAACCATAAACTGGAACATATCCATTCTTATCCGTACCATCACAGACGACAATCTCACTGCCTGGCTCTACCGCGGTGCCTGAGAGGGAAACTTCAAATGTTCCAGCCTCACCACAGTTGATGGTCATTGTTTCAGAAAATGAACCTGCTTCAGAAGGAGCGTAAGTAATAGGAATCTCAACACTCTCACCACTTGCTAACTCTGCTGGTGTATAAGTTGTAGTAAATGGAATTGCCAATCCACTCAAAGAAGGTGTAAAAGCATTTTCACCTTTATTAGTCAATGTTACATTAAGAGTATTACTCTCTCCTGTGTTCAATTTCCCAAAGGCAAGACTCGAGGGAGTAACTTTTGCATCGTATGGTTTTGCTTCGGCAGTATAAGTGAAAGTGATTTTGGGAAGATTGTTGCTAGAGTATGAGCTTTGTTCTATGCCAGAACTGCTATTATTAGCATAGCGCGAAGCTCCTGTTGCTGATGATACTAACCAGTAAATACTTTTATAATAACCTCCACTAGCATATGCCCATGAAAGGTCAATCAGCAGATTACCTCCATCATAGGTATAGGCTTTGTCGCTGTCAAACTCAAGAGTTACAGAAGTTTCACCTGACCAAATGTTTCCAGTAGTTGATACAGTAGTCAAATTATCTGTAACAAAACTTGGCAAAGTTGCATCTTCAGGCTGACCAAGTTTAATGGTCAAAGGATTGTTAGCTGAACCACTAGGATTACTAAGAGGATAGTCAGAATCGGTATAGAACGTAATAGCAGTAATCTTTGCTCCTTCAGGCAAACCGGCTTGTTGCAAAGTGGCTTGCGAATAAACCATCTGGCTATGGTATCCATAGTCACCATACTGGCAGTTTAACGGCACCTGATTGTTGGTCGATGTGCCACCAACCTCTGCCGTCTCAGCCCACACTTGCGGCACGACGAATGCCGTGAACAGCAAGCTCATGAGTAGTTTTAGATAAAATTTTCTCTTTAACATAAATTGAAAAGTTTGGTTAGTAAAAAATTTAGTTTATTGTTTGTCTCAAGATAATTGCTTGGTATGGTTATAAGTCGTTTTTAGTGTTGGGCATCGCAAAAATCACAATCTCACGTGTTTTCTAAATCCATCGTCTTCCTCGCAAAAGTATTCCTATCCATGGGGTTAGAAAGTCAAGCACAGGTCACAATGATAGCAACATTAACGTGGTCCCTTGAGGTGGGGCTACAGTTTGATGCTGCAACTAAACAGATGTTGAAGAAAGTTGATCTTTGTTTGTCCTAATCTTAGTCTCGCTCCCCGTGGATAAAAAATCATCGCGGAGCAGCGTTATTGTAATGGGTTTTATAAATTTGTTCGTTTGGTTTATCATGCAAAAGTAAGTGATTAATTGAAAATTACAAAAAATAGGAGGCATTTTTTATACATATATTAATAATATTCAGCGAGTTACAAGATTATTCAAGCGAAATGCATAAAAATAACCCGTTTTTTCATCTTTTTTTTAAGACAATCGCTGGTATAACGAATTTTATCAGACAATTACTAACAATTACAAACAATTTTAATTTATCCCTTAGCTAGTGGGGCGTTATGTGCCATGCTACGCATGGAAATTAAAAAGCTTCGTGCTAAAATTCCCCTAAACATCAGATTAATCAGAAAAATCCGTAGTTTTTTACCAGCAAAAAATCGGACTAATCTGTTTAATTTGTGGTTTTAAATCGAGAATCAGCGCCAACAAGATAATTAGTGTAAATTCGTGCAAATTAGTGGTTAGCTACTAACGTTTTTTTTCGCAAATCTTGATAATTAGTGGTTTATAAATCAGTATACTAAAAATTCAGCAAATAATTGGTGTTAATCCAATCCATTAGTGTAACTTTGCGGGAATTAGTGGTAAAAAAGTATTGGGACGAGTCAAAAAATCTCACGTTTTTTACCTTTTAAAACTTGTTACTCATGCTTCTTGATAAACTTAAAAACTATAATGTGGTGCTTGCCAGCAATTCGCCACGACGCAAGGAACTGCTTGCCGACCTGGGCATCGACTTTGTGGTGCGGGTGAAGAAGGACATTGACGAGAGTTATCCTCACAGCTTGCCGGCAATGGAAATCGCCGAACACATCTCACGCAAGAAGGCAATCGCCTATAAGCAAGACATGGCACCCGGCGAGATAGTTATCACCGCCGACACGGTGGTGATACTGGGCAATGAGGTGCTGGGAAAACCAGCCAACGATGCCGACGCAGGGCGCATGCTGGGCATGCTCTCGGGAAAGACTCACAAGGTGGTGACTGGAGTGACAATCACCACAGCCGGCGATATGCGCTCGTTTAGCGTTGTCACCAACGTGGAATTTGCCACACTCAGCGACGAGGATATCGCCTACTATGTGCAGCGATACCGCCCCCTCGACAAGGCTGGCGCCTACGGCATACAGGAATGGATAGGCTGCATGGGGGTGCGACACATCGACGGCAGCTTCTACAACGTGATGGGACTGCCACTACACCGCCTCTACACCGAACTGGATAAATTAATCGCCGATTGACAAAAGGGCTCGATAGAGTGCTGTGTCGCTAGGGGTTGTAAGACACAGGGTGCCACCGCGCAAGCGACCATTCTCTATCACGGGAGCGTCGTGGCTGCGCCACGGCTCACTAGCACTGGAGCGCTGCTCAATGCAAAAAGAGCCAATACAGCCTGGAGCCACTACCCTATCGCCCAGCACACTCGTCACAGCACCCATGGTGGGACGCAAGTTAAGCTCCACACAAGGATTAAGGCGCAATGCACCCGCCGGGAATTGATGTGTCATACTCCCCCCTTCCCCCTCTATCTTAGAGGGGGAGCAGCATTTGCTTCCAGAGCACGACAACTGCTCCTCTAAGATAGAGGAGCTGGCGCGAAGCGACTGAGGAGTATGATCACCAGCAGTTGATGCTATCATACTCCCCCCTTCCCCCTCTATCTTAGAGGGGGAGTTACCCTCGCTCCCCCCTGCTCCACTTGAGTGGGTGCTTGATGCCGATTGCGCATCGCTATAGAGGAGCATATCCACACCCAGCCACCCGCTGTAGTGCGGTGCCACCATCTCGTCAAGCACCCGGGTGAGGGCCTCGACAACAACATCAAATTGAGGATATAACTCAACAACGCGCTGGTGGAGGACATCCTGAGATGCCACTATGCCACTGTGGTACTGGCTGTGACTGTCGGTGCTGAAAATGGAGAATCCACGCACACTGGTCTTGCCACCACAGGCAAAGAATTCCACAGCAAGGTCCATCACCTTGTCAAAAGCCACCTCGCACAGCACCGAGCCCTGACGTTTCAAGGCTCCGTTGCACCACTGCTCCAGCTCAGGAGTCCACTTGCCAGCAGTGGCGTGGTAAATGCCTCGACCGCTGCTCGACCATGGTGTTTTGATAAAACACCCGTCATGGCTTTCCACAAACTCCCTCACATCCTCAAGCACCGCCAGCTCCACTGGCACAGGACAAGCAAGCGGTAAATGATTACCGGCTTGGCATCGCAATAGTTCTTGCAAGCGCAAGTGAATGTTGATGGTAAGCCTGCGATGAGAAAGACCTCGCAGGTGATATATTTCGTCTTTAGAGGGTAGTAGCTGGCGGTCGGCACCCCATTTCACAAGCCTTCGACGCAGATCTAGGCACCATCCCCATGGCATGATGCGATAGCCTGTCAAGTGGTTGAGTTCCTTGCGACCGATAGCATGCACATCCAGCGCAAGCAAACCATTAAGCTGCTCGAGCCAGCGGGCATCGGCATCACTGTCGGTAATCAATAGCGACCCAGGCTCGGCGATGAATGCCGGAAGCACAGCTAGGTCCTCGGCCATGCGCATAGCAAATGGCGGTGCTACATAATTTATCCCACCCGTTGCCAGGGCAAGATCGTTTTGCGGATTAAATAGGTATATGTATTGTTTAGTTTGCAAGTGTAAAAATGTGTAAGTGATATCTAGAAAATGCAAAGGTACACATTTATTTCAACCAAAATTGGTCTTTAGTGCGAGAAAAAACCACAAATTAAACAGATTAGTCCGATTTGGTTGGTTTAAAAACGCAACTGATGACTGAAAACAAACTCATTATTAGCAATTGTCTGAGAAAAAGTGCCGCCCTTAGCCACTAATTTACACGAATTTACACTAATGTTAATTGTCTGTAATAAATCCCCTCTAATACACAAATCATTAGTCCGTAATTGTCTTAAAAAAACGAAACTGAATACTGATGACTGAGAACTGAAAACTCAATCTTAAGTAATTGTCTTAAAAAGTGGATGGGAGGTAGCCACTCCTGCGGGTGGAAATTGTGCCGTTTTGTCGGTTTTTCAATCATTAATACCGTCATTTTGTCGGTTTATACGCCATTTTGTCGGCTTTAGTAAATATTTTGCCGCTGGCATTTTCTTTGCAATCTATTGAAGTGAGCTCGCGAGTGAGAGCCAAGACAAGCGCAAGCTACCTGATGCTCAAAACCGCACCGCTCACAGACAAAATTAAAATTAACAACTTAAAAAATATAGGAGATTAAAATTATGTTACTAGCACGTAGAAATTCAAACTGGTTACCCGATGTTTTCAATGACTTCTTCGACACCGAATTCTTGCCAAAGGTGAACGCCAACACCACAGCACCAGCTATCAATGTAATTGAGAAGAAGGACGAGTATGACGTCGAACTCGCTGCCCCAGGCATGACCAAGGAAGATTTCAAGGTTAGCCTTGACGAGGATCACAACCTGGTTGTGGAACTCGACAAGAAAATTGAGAAGACCGAGGATGACAAGGAAAGTGGACACTACTTGCGCCGTGAGTTCTCTTACACCAAGTTCCACCAGACCCTGTTGTTGCCCGACGACGTGAATCGCGACACCATAAGCGCCACCGTCGAGAACGGCGTGCTCAAAGTTGTGCTACCCAAGCTCCAGCCACAAGAGATGAAGAAAGAGCGCACAATGATTGAGATTCAGTAATGAATCACCAGCGCGAGCTTCAACTATCTTTCACAGCAAGACTCACATAGGATATTGAAAAAAATTAATAGGTTATTAGTTTTAGGATTATTTTAGGTTAAACAATCAAGCCACCCATTTCACAGCCACCCATTGTAGCGTGATTTGGGTGGTTTTAATGTGCCTAGTGTTGCATGGTTGGCGAAAAATATATATCTTTGTGAGCTAAATAGTAACACAACCCACAATGAAGAATATCAAGAAGAAAGTAAAAATAACACTGCTAGTAATTGTCTTGCTCGCCGGAGGCGTGGCTGTGGCAATGTCGATGACTAACCCCACCAATGGCGATCACCTGAGTGTTATTTCTGATTACTTGAACAGCTACGACTGGTCGCAAGTAGAACTCACCGAGGAGCAGCAAGCTCAATACACCGCTTTCATGAGCTCGGGTGCCAATGCCAATATCATGGACAAGGAGGTGAGACCGTCATTCCAAGTGAGAGACTACGGATTGTGGTCGGTGGGTACACTCAAGGGTAAAGATGTGACCCTGGGCATGTTCAACAAGGTGGTTATCATCGACGGCGAGGAAATTCCCAAGATTCTTATTGAGCAAACCAGCACCCCCGAGGAGGAGAAGAAGTAGCTAACCTCGCGATGAGCTCGCCCTAGGCTTGTGCAGTGGTCATGAGCATTCACAACATCAACAACATGCTAACAGCGGTCGCGGTAGTGATTATCGCGATGGCTTTGTCGTCGTGCATGCGCGACAACGACCACGACGGCACAGTGCGCAACGACCTGCCACTGGAGCAGTTGCGTGACGGCGACCTTCTCTTTCGTTGCGGAATAGGTACACAGAGCCAAGTGGTAACAAAGCTTGACACCGCCGACGGCACTTACTCACACGTGGGCATTGCGGTTTTTGACCATGGCAAGTGGCGTGTGGTGCACGCGGTGCCAGGTGAGAGCAACGATGGTGTGGACCGCGTGAAAGTGGATGCCGTCGACACATTTTTCATGACCAGTCGCGCCGTGCATGGCGCAGCAATGCGCATGCCTTGCTCCCCGGCGGCAGCTCGCATCGCTACTCACCGAGCCCTAGAATTAGCCCGGCAGGGCATTCCTTTCGATAGTCATTATAACTGGAGCAACCACAATGAGCTGTATTGCACCGAGCTTGTTCAGCTAGCCTACGAGAAAGCCGGCATTGACCTGGCTCAAGGACGCTCTACCAGCATCGCCCTCCCCTTTCATCATGGAAACATCGTGTTTCCCAGCGACATCGCTCGCAACGACTCGCTGCAATTAGTTTTCAAATTCTGAACCCCTGAAATCATTGACTAAACACACCCGACGGCTCTTTTAGATTTATTTATAAAATATAAAACTACTTTTAGTTTGCCGTGTGTGTTTTATTGCGTAACTTTGTGGGTGAAATCACAAGATTGCGAAAGAAACATCTTATTATCAATTATTTAAATAAAATTTAGTTATGGCTTTTTTAACTAATGACAAACTTACAATCGTCGGCGCTGCCGGTATGATTGGTTCAAACATGGTACAAACCGCCCTCATGATGGGCTTGACAAGTGACATCTGCCTCTACGACGTGTTCTCACCCGAGGGCGTTGCCGAGGAGATGCGACAGAGTGGATTTGGTGATGTGAAAATCACCGCTACCACCGATGCAAAAGAAGCATTTACCAATGCTAAATATATCATCTCGAGCGGTGGTGCCCCCCGCAAGGCTGGCATGACCCGCGAGGACCTGCTCAAGGGCAACTGCGAGATCGCACGTGGCCTGGGCGAGAACATCAAGCAATATTGCCCCGACGTGAAGCACGTGGTGATTATCTTCAACCCCGCCGACCTCACCGGTCTTGTAACCCTGCTTTATAGCGGATTGAAACCCAACCAAGTTACTACTCTTGCAGGTCTTGACAGCACACGCCTGCAGAGCGCTCTTGCCAAGAAGTTTAACGTAATGCAAAGCGAGGTTACCGGTTGCGCTACCTATGGTGGTCATGGAGAGCAAATGGCAGTGTTTGGCTCGCACGTGAAAATCGACGGCAAGCCATTGACCGACATAATTGGTACTCCAGAGTTCCCCGCCGAGGAGTGGGAGCAGATGAAGCTCGACGTAACCAAGGGTGGCGCCAAGATTATCGAACTGCGCGGCCGCAGCTCATTCCAGAGCCCTGCCTATCTCTCGGTAGAGATGATTCGCTCGGTGATGGGCGGCGAGAAATTCCGCTGGCCAGCCGGCACCTATGTAAAGAATGGCAAGTACAACAACATCATGATGGCAATGGACACCACTCTCGACGAGAACGGATGCACCTTCCAGGTACCACAGGGTACTCCCGAGGAGAATGCTAAACTCGATGCCAGCTACGAGCACCTGTGCCACATGCGCGACGAGCTTGTTACTCTCGACATCGTTCCTCCCATCAGCGAGTGGAACAAAGTTAACCCCAACTTGTAATCAACACACACCCTAAATTATAAAGGACCGCACAAAGAGCTCTTCACCACTGAGGAGAGACTTGTGCGGTCCTTCGCATTAAACACCTCTTGCTATCATGAAATCATTAAGACTCACAATCATCGCCTTGCTCATGGCAGTGAGCGGCATGGCAACAGCCCAAGCACAAAAGGTACAGCCCTATCTCAGCGTTGACCAGTTGCCTAACATCATCAAGTGCCTACCGGCTCCTCCCGACACAACCAGCGAACTCTTTGCACACGACGTGATGCGCTACTACTAGGGCAAGGAACAGCGCAACAACCCCGAGCGAGCCGCTATGGCCCGACGCGACGCCAAGGAAGGCATGGAAGCGCTGCTCGACGTGTTCAGCGAGCCCTTTGGAACACACATCTCCAAGACCGAGACTCCCGAGACATGGAAACTACTGGAAACCAGCATCAAGACCACCAACCAAATTCGTGTAGCACCTAAGAAGTACTACATGCGCAAGCGCCCCTTCGTGCGCTTCAATGAGCACCTGTTCACTCATGGCGCCGAGGAGAATGAAGAAGAACTGGGACGCGAGGGCTCTTACCCCTCGGGCCACACCGCACGCGGTTGGGCATGCGCCTTGCTGCTCTCCGAACTCAATCCCGCCAAGGCCGACACGCTCTTCGCTCGCGCCTATCAGTATGGTGAAAGTCGCGTGATTGTGGGTGCTCACTGGCAGAGCGACGTGGATGCCGGACGCCTGGTTGCCAGCATTGGCTACTCACAACTTCACAACAGCCCTGAGTTCTGCGAGCAAATGGCACTCGCCAAGGCCGAGCTCAAGCGCCTGAAAGTTACATCTGTCGCCACAACTCCATCAGTCAACCCTAGCGACAACCGTGGCTTTGTGCGTATTGCTGACGTCATCCCCGACGCCATCCTTGAGATAAGGTATCACACCACCTACAACTTTGTGGGCGCGCGCATAGACGGCTATCAAGCCCCCATAACCATGCTCACACGCGAGGCAGCTACAGCGCTCAAAGCTGTGAGCGACGAGCTTAAGGCACAAGGCTATCGCCTAAAGATCTACGACGCCTATCGCCCACAATGCGCCGTCGACCACTTCATGCGCTGGGCACAGAACCTCAACGCCACCGAGATGAAACCCTATTTCTATCCCGAGCTTAACAAGGACGTGCTCATCCCCGACTACGTTGCCCGCAAGAGCGGTCACACCCGTGGTTCTACAGTGGATCTCACACTCTTTGACATGCGCACCGAGAAAGAAGTCGACATGGGTGGAACATTCGACTGGTTTGGCGTTGAGAGCCATCCCGACTTTGGTGGCAACCCAGTCACAGGCAAGTACAACGGACGCAAGTCGCCAGCTGGTCGTTCCATCACTAAGCAGCAGTTCGAGAACCGCATGATACTGCGACGCGCCATGATGCGCCACGATTTCAAGCCTCTCGACACCGAGTGGTGGCACTTCACCTTAGAAAACGAGCCCTATCCCAGCACCTACTTCACATTTCCATTAAAGTAATGCGATTATATAACCCAAATCGGTTAACATGATAATGGCAATTTAGCCAAAATGTAGCGAACCCAAAAAGTTTTTTTATCTAACTTTTTGGGTTCACTTTATCTTGAAAAAATCTCCGCTCGATGGCTAATCTACCTGAGCTCAGCATTTAAGAGATCGTCATCGCCCATCTGGTAGAGGGTTTGCTTTTGCAATGCTTCAGGGTCAAGCTCACAACGCAGTTGCATGGCACGATACTTGGGGCGCAACACGAGCACCTCGACAAGATAAGCAATCACAAACCACACAGCCGCCAGTATCCACAGGTTCCAATACATACCACTAATCTGGCTCAACGATGCCCCATCAACCTGCATACGCACATAGGCAGTAGCTGCCCAGTAGCCAGGAATCATGTCACCAATGGCAATCCAGTAGGGCGACATTTGGTATCGTGGCCACGACACTCCAGTTAGGAACACAAAAATGAGCGATGTAAAGGCAAGCACCAAGAACACACCCTCACGGTTATTGACAAAGACTCGCATCACTAAACCAAACATCGACGACGCGATGAGAAATGGCACTGCCATAAACAGAATGCCCAGCAGATTGCCGTTCACCGGGAAATGGAAAATGAGAGGTATTACATAAAGAGCAAATATCACTGGCAATGTGTAGAACAAGAGGTAAGCAAGAGTCTTGCCAATGAGAGTTACACCTGGCAATGCCTTGATTTCCAAGCGGTCGTAACCAAGATTGCGACGACGACGCCCCATGCCGCCAGCATGAATCATGGCAATACCCAGCATCATGCCCTGTTGCAGCACATACACCAGGATGAATGGTAACACTGCCGAGGCAATACCCATGCCCGTGTTGCCAAGTGGAACCTGACGACTCACAACAAAGCCTCCTCCAAGGTCTACTATGCGTCCCATCTTCTCGGCTTGCAGCTCAGAACAAGCTTCCATCTGCACGCTCGTCAAGGCTGTGAGCATGGCTTTATAGCGCATCATCACGCTCATGTCGCAGTAGAGCGACACGTGCCCTTGACGGCCCTCATGCACACTGTTCTCAAAGTCGGCAGGGAAGTAATAAATGCCATAACACTGCTTGTTATTCATCATTTGCCGAGCCTCTTCCATGTTACTTGCTGTGGATTTCACCCACACCTCGGGAGTGGCGTCAAGCTGGCGAATGAAGGAACGACTCAGTGGCGAGCGACTATCGTCAACCACAACCACCGCCTCGTCGCGCACGACCTCAGTGTTATAGATAAGAGAATATAGTGGTGGATAAACCAGTGCTAGCACAATAAAGAAAATAATCACCGCCTCATCGCGCAACACGAGCTTTATCTCACGAGTCATCACCCTAGCGATACTGCCAAGCCATCCGTAGTTTCTATCTTTAAGTTTCTGTGTAGCCATTGTAGATTAAGGGATGTAGAACGGGTTAATGCAGTGCTTCTTGAGCTTCCACAGCATTGTGGCAGGAAGCAAGATATAGATAATGAGAATCACGTAGTAATAACGCGAGTAGTACAAGTCTATTCCATTCAATGCCTGGTCGGCATTTATTAAGAAATAATACTTGATGGGCATCAGGTAGCCTATGGGAGATACCCACGAGTACATAGCCTCCTCGGGCAATGAAAAGCCACAGAAAGAGAATGAGAGCATACCCAGCAATGTGCAAATGGTTGCCGAATAGCGAAAATTGGGTACTAAACTAATGACAAACAGCGCAAATCCCTGCGATGCCACTATGAGTAATGCCATAGCCGAAATCATGTGCCATGGGTTGCAGTTGAGAGGAAATCCATACTTGACATACATCATGTACTGTATCCATAGCCCCACGCACAAGAATATGAAAGTGTGAGGGAATAGCTTGGTGAAGGTGGCTAGAGTGATAGAATTGTTGGCGGAGCGCATCCAGTTGCGACTTGTGCCAGCATGCCACTCCATGCCAATGCTGAAGCTGGTAATCAGCATCACAATCAAAGCCAGCAAGCACGGCACAAACGAGGCACTCAGATAGTAGTTATAGTTCATCCATGGATTATTAAGTGGATGAACATGAGTGACAATGGGCTGTAGCGTGGCACTCACTTGCCCTGAGGGCATACCCAGGGTCGTAAGCACAGTCTGCACAATACCCGCATTGGCGAGCACGGTGATAGTCTTGAAGCCCTTAAACTGCATAGAAGCGGGAGCGTAGTAGGCATAGTCGATATAGTAACTAATAGTGGGCTTGTGGTTGCTCAACGCCTTGGTTGAGAAATCGCTGGGAATAAGAATAAATCCATAAACCTTGCCCCGCTGTACGGCATCGATTGCAGCAGAATAGTTCTCAAACGACTCCACAATCTTCACTTGTTGCAACACGCTCAGGTTGCGAGTGAGCTTGCGCGACAAGTCGCTCTTGTCAAGATCTACAATACCCACAGGAGTGCGCTCAACCACTCCGTCCTTCATCAAGTCGAAGAAGAACCAAGCGCTAGCCAGTGGCACAATGACCATCATACACAAGTATAACGGCCTGCGTGCCATCTGCTTCCAGCCACGGATTATAGAGTCAACGATTGTGCGCAACACGATGCTATGATTTTATTTAAGTATAACCGACATACCCGGGCGGAAGTTTGGGATATCCTTTACCGGGCGAGCTTTTACCTCAAAGGTCTTACTATCGTAAGAGCCATAGGCCTTGGTAGCCGCCCAAGTAGCATAACTTCCCATGTCATGCACATAGAACACTTCAAACTTTGCCTCCTTATTATTTAGAGCCGGAATTTTCACATCTATCTCCTTGCCCATGGGCAGGTCGTTAAGTTTCTCCTCACGCACGTTGAATGCTACCCACATGTCGTTGAGCTGAGAAATGGTCATGATGGGCGACCCCATTATCACAAGTTCTCCCAGGTGAGGATAGATGCTAGCAATCTCACCATCGCAGGGTGCAATGAGATATTGATCCTCAAGCACAGCTTCCACTTCGCGCACTGTGGCTTGAGCTACATTTTCCATGCTTCGTGACGCTGCTTTATCCTCGGCTTGAGCACCATTTTGCGCCATTTGCAGCTGTGACTCGGCTGCCTCGACGGCAGCAGTAGCTGTTCCCACAGTGGCAGTAGCGGCATCAAGTGCGGCTTTAGCCTCATCGCGTTTTTGCTCACTCACTACGCCCTCGTTGAACAAATTATTTAGTCGCTCATAGGTCTTGCGAGTAATCTCCTCGGCAGCAATAGCCTGCTGACGTGCCGATTTAGCCTGCTCCACCATTTTCTGTGCTGTAGCTATTATCTCCTGGCGAGTGCCACGTTCCACCTTTAGGTTTTGACTTGCAGCGACGTTTTTCATCTCTTTAGCTTTAGAGAGTGTGGCATCGGTAGTGGACGAGTAAATCTTTGCCAGTCGTTGCCCTTTGTGCACATAGTCGCCTTCCTTGACATAGAGTTCAACTAGGCGCCCGGCAAGCTTGCCACTAATGCGAACCACCTCGCAGTCGGCTTGTCCTTGTATGGTGGCATCGGCAGGTCGCAAGTGCATTATACCCCAAATTGCCATTCCGGCAATGACGGCAACCAGTATCAACATCGCACCTATTAACGACAGACGTTTAGCCTGGCGAAGCTTTAGTCGCTTGGCTTTCTCCTCCTCGCGAGTCATGGGCTTTGTCCACGAAGCTTTATTGTCAGCATCTTCGCTATTGTGTGAAGCATGAGCGTTTTCTTTGTTCTTCTCATTGGCAGGCCTTATCATGTCGGCTTGCTGCTTAAACTCGTTGGCGCCAGCTTGCTGCTGTTTTTCTTTCTTGTCTTCCATGTTCTAAAAAAAGTAGTGTATGGATGGATAAAAATCAGTATTTCAAATTTCCTGTAACCTTCGACAGGTAAACGTCACACATCATCAAGTCAATCTCGGCATCAATTTTCTCGCTATGAGCCTGAAGCCAAGCGGTTTGTGCTGTGAGCACGTCATCGCTTGTAGCCATGCCCTCCTTGAATCCCAGCTGTGCCACACGCAGGTTCTCATCGGCCTTAGCAAGGTTCGATTTCGTCATCTCGTAAGTCTTATAAGCCTCTTGATACTTGAAGTTGGCTTGATTTACTTGCAACTCAATTTTTTCTTTAATCTCTTCAATCTCTAGTCTTTTAATCTTGGCATCAACGACTGCAGCCTTGTACTTATTACTCAGCCCACCCCAGTGCCACAGTGGTATCTTAACCACAGCTCCAATGGCATAGTTGAAACCAAACTCTTTCTTAAACCCATTGTAGACGTGTGGATTGCTGGTAAACACGCTACCCACAGCGGCAATGGTGGGAAGCATCTCACTGCGAGCGACCTTAGCTTTCTCGTCAAAGACCTTCGCTCCCAGTTCCAAGGCGTTGTAGTCATGACGTCGTTCCAGCACTTGAGCCATGTCGATTGTGCTTGGATATATCTCCGCTCCCAAGTCGGTGCGTTCTTCATCAGCCAGAATCATGGGAGAATCCAGTGGTAGACCACACAGTTGCGCCAGTGCCATTCGCGATAGCACAAGTCCGTTTTTCACCTTGGTTAGTGCTACATTTGCCTCGTTGACCTTTACATCAACATTAAGCAATACCGACCGCGTTGCCACACCCTGGTCGAGCATCTTTTTCACGTCATTGTCAAGATTAGTCACCAGTTGCAGGAAACTCTCGGCGAGTTTTTCTTTCGACTTGAGCGACACTACTAGCCAGTAGGCCTGGTCCACATTATATATAATATCCTCAGCAGCACGGTCATGTAGCTGTTGAGCAATTTGCTCGGCATACTGTGTAATTTGGTTCATGGCTTTGATTTTACCACCCATGTAGATGGGTTGGGTGACAAGTATACCGGCTGCAAAAACATTCTTGGTATCAAACGTGAGAGCGTCTTTCACCTTTTGTGCAACGCCATTCACCATCTTGCCATCGAGTGAAAATCCCAAGCCTGTAGAGGGATCAAGGACAAAATCAAAATTTCCTGTGGCTGTATTTAAAAACTGTGATGGAATGAGACTATTAATGTCAACGAGCGAGATATTGCGCCCGGTGTGCATATAGGTCCCGGCAAAGTCAATCGATGGTTTATAGGCTGCTTGCGCTTGCTTGCGCTGGTAACTTGCCTGCTCAATTTTCAAGCGCTCTATTCCCATCTGCTTGTTATTGCGCAAAGCCATGCTACGGCACGAGTCGAGCGTGAGCCCCTGCGCACTCGCTCCCGCAACCGCCATTGCCACAATAAATGATGCAAAAATCCTTTTCATTCTAGAAATGAATATTTTAGTATAGATTAAAACTAATTGTCAAATAATTGGTGCAAAAATAATTCTTTTTCTCTAAAAAATACAATCTCGCACACATTAACTCGATTTTTCAACCACTAATGTATCTTTTTAGAACACCGGTTCTACTGTGTAGCCCCTGTCGCGCAGTAACTTGATGAGCCCCTGCTCACCCACCAGGTGGGCGGCTCCCACAGCAACCAGCACGCTTTGCACCGGCAAGGTCATCGTTATCTTGTCCATCCACTGGCGATTGCGCTTATAGGCAAGCCTTTCCATCTGTTCTTGCAACTCTTCATCCTCGTCGTCGACAAAAATTTTCTCGATAGCTGCCAAGTCATGAGCATGATAGGCGGCACACAGTTTATCGCTATAATCAACTATGTCTTTATCTTTACGGCAAAAGTTGACCAATTCAAGAGCCTGCAACTCAAGCGGTGTACCAAAGAGCATTTTAATCTGCATTTCCACAGTCTCCAGACCATCGATGTGCTTACCCAGCATTTGCCCTTCCGACTGTATTCCCACGTCAAGCCCATTTTTGTACCCTTGCTGTTTAGGAAAATGTTTCTGCATCTGCAACATGGTCAGTTGGGTAGTCACAGCTAGTGGTTTCAGTTTTGAAAGGCGGTCAAGTCCTATTAGTCCCATCATGTAGCTTTTCACAACTGAATCCACGAGTTCATACTCCTCTTTTGTCAATAACTTATCAATAGTGCTGTCGGCAGGTGCGATAAGATCTTTTGCCATTTTCATCACTGTGCTTTCGCTAGTCAGGGAGTCCTTGAGCACCTCGCCATAAATCACATCCACATTAGCAATGGCATCACGCAATCCAGGCACACTGTCAATGTACTGCGCACTCTCAAGATGTATTGTTCCAAACAGGTAAGAAGGCTTGCAGGTATTACCACCCGTCACTTTCCACAGCAGCTGTGCATTGCCAGCAACAGCTACCGCACTGAGCAGAATTATTAGCAAAATCTTTCTCATGGTTACCATTATCGTTTTTTTCTTTACTTTTGTGCACAAAAATACACAAAAATCAATAAAACCACAAATTTTGATGACTCCATGGCACAAAATTACCCATTGTTAGCGATTGTGCACTCTTGACAATGCCTGTAACTTTGCAATGTGAAATTTTAAAGTGAATTAGTTATTAGTTGATAAAACAAAACATAGACTGAATAAATTAATAGTTAAGTAAACAATAAAAAGACCCGCACGATGTGAATCGTAGCGGGTGCTTTTTTTAGGAAAATCACAAAAACATCACCAGCCGAAGGCGTGCTCATCGTCCATCCACATCCCTTGAGCTGTGAGGACGCGCTCAATGATATCGCGCGCAACGCCATGTCCGCCGGCACATGGCGAGATATAACTTGCCGCCTCTTTCACTTGCCATGCCGCATCGGCAGGAGCCACCGCCACCGCCACCGCCGCCATAGCATGCAGGTCGGGGATATCGTCACCCACAAATACCACCTGGCTGGCATCAAGCCCGGTTTGCTCCATCCACTGCTCCAGTACAGGCAGCTTAAAGCTAGCACCCATGAACACATCGTCAATTCCCAGGCTTCGATATCGGAGTGCCACCGCCTTTGAACGTCCACCACTAATGATAGCGAGCTTTAGCCCCTTTTTCACAGCCAGTTGGATAGCATATCCGTCTTTCACATTCATTAGTCTCACTGGCAGTCCCTCGCTATCCATGGGTATTGTGGAGGGCGAGAGCACACCATCTACGTCGAAGACTATTCCGCGAACATTTGTTAAATCCATAACGACTGATGTGTGAGTAAAACTATTATCTTGTGCGATAAAACAATAGCGCTAAGCATTATGCATTAATTAACGCCAGGTTGATATTATAGTAGTCTTGATTGCCGGTCACATCTTCGAGCACCTTGATGAAAGGTGGGAACTTTGTCTCCTCACCCTGGGCTTTGCTGTCCATCTCCAGCACGCTGAAACCTGGGTCAGGGTCGATGAACTGGTCAAGCTCGTAGTACTGACCTTCCCAAATGAAGCTCTTGCGAATTTTGTGTATCGACTTGCGACTGGGGTCGGCCATCGCCAGCATACTCACATACTGGTTGTAGCTGATGTTGCGCTCGGTCTCCAGGCGCTCGGTGTCGCTGATGACCTTGGTAGTAGTCTGCAAGTACACATAGCTGCCATTCATCATGCGCTTGCGCAGTCGCACCACAGTTCCAGGCTCGCTCAGGAGGTAGGTCTGCACGATATCGCTCTCTATAGCATTGGGGATCTCTCCCACCAGTTCCACCTTGAATTTGCGCTCGTTCTCAATGGGCTCGGGCAATCCCAGCACCTTTGATATCTCGCGTAGCACGCGACGAATTTTATTCTCAAAGTTCTCACTGTTGCTAATCACGCGCAAGTGAGGATGTCCAGTCCAAGCGCCACGCAGCTTCTTGTCGAGCGAGCATGCCAGGTCCACACCCTCGGTGCGAGCCTCGTTGTTGCTGGTGGTGTAGAACTCGGCAGCGCCATCGGCAGCGGTCACCAGGTGAAGCACAGCGTCGTAGCGGGCGTCGCGCAATTTCTCCACGGGCACGTCCACCTCGCGGGTGATGGCTTGCCATGTCTCGGGGCTGAGGTATACCGAGATGTCCATCGTGCCACGGTCGCACACCAGCAGCACCGGTTTCTCGCTCTCGGCGGCTATTGATTCAAAGCGGTCTTCTATCTCTAGTTGCATCTGTAGTGTGGCTTTCTCGGCCTGATAGAAGAGCGACTGATTTTTAGTCAGATAGTCCACACCGCCCACGGCAAACATGGTAGGCACCTCGGGGACGGTAAACACTTGGTAACCGAGATTAGAGAAATGTTCCACCACTTTGGCAAGGGCGGTTGTCTTTCCGGCGCATGGTCCACCAGTGAGGACCACTTTTGTTATTTTACTCATAGATAATAGTTTATGGGTTTTCGTTAACGATGAAAAATGAAATAACCCACAAAGATACTTATAAAAATATTAAAATAAAAATAATCGATTATTCTATTTCATCGATTGAAGTAAAAATCTCCAGCAATAGGACCCCTGAGGTGCTTCACGCTAAAATTAAAAAGGCGCTACCACACTTAACCACTAATTTACACGAATTTACACTAATGTTAATTAAATAAAAACACGACTGAAAACTGAATACTGACGACTGGCAACTGAAAAACGAAACTGAAAACTGATGACTGAAAACTGAGAACTCATTATTAGCAATTGTCTTTAATAAATCCCCTCTAATGCACAAAGCATTAGTCCTTAATTGTCTTTTAAAAAACGAAACTGAATACTGACGACTGAAAACTGATGACTCATTATTAGCAATTATCTTAAAGAAATCCAATTAAAGTCTTACAAGTAGGGATATTCCACATCCCACAGGTAAAGGGCGTGGGCGGGCATTGAGGTGCCTGCGGCACAACGGTCTTTCTTCTCAATAATGCCACAAAATTCCTCAACACTGATTTTGCGCATCCCCACATCCACCAGTGTACCCACTATGGCACGCACCATGTTGCGCAAGAAGCGGTCGGCAGTGATGGTGAACACCCATTGCTCCACATGCGAGTCAATGCCGTCATAGCGTTGCCAGCATGCATGAGTGACGTGACAGTTATTGGTCTTCACATCGGTATGTAACTTACTAAACGAGGTAAAATCCTCATATCGCAGCAGGTGCTTAGCAGCCTCGTTCATGAGTTCAAAGTCGAGCCTGGGGTTGCATTGCCAGCTCATTGTGCGAAGTAATGCCGACTTAGCGGTGTGGGCAAAGTACTTGTAGGTGCGAGCTGTGGCATCGAAGCGCGCATGAGCGCTAGCATCAACGGGAATAACATCATGAATGGCAATATCTTGCGGCAATATTCCATTGAGACTACGCTTCAACAAGTCCACATCGGCAATGGGAGTTGCGCTGTCGAAGTGGGCATACATTGTCATGGCATTCACTCCGGCATCGGTGCGACCGGCGCCAGTGATGGGAGTAGTGGCGCGCAACACCATGGCAAGAGCTTTCTCAATGGTCTCTTGCACACTCACATCGTTAGGCTGAATTTGCCATCCATGATATTCAGCCCCCTGGAAGGATAGTTTCAAAAAATATCGCATGTGATAGTGATTAATTTATTTTTTATTTCCCCAAGATAAACAATAGTGGTGTGTCGAGGCGTTCAGCCCAGTAGGTTTCCATGTGCTTGTGGCCCTCAAACACCCGGCTCACAAAGTGATTTGCATTCCACCCGCATTTCTTGAGCATCGCATCCATCTTGCTTTGAGCTTGTGCATAGGTATCATCGAGTTCTACCGAGCCACGATCCATATAGAGCAAGTGAGTGCCTGGATTGGGCATGTTAGCCTCAACATAATTGCGCAAGCCCTCGCTCCATGCTTGAGAATCAAAGTTTGGGTCAGGAAACATCATCGACACGTGGGTAGACATGCACACCGCACCGCCAAACACCCATGGATACTCGCACATGGCATAAAGCGAAATCAGCCCTCCCATACTCGACCCCATCACAAAGGTGTGCTCCATCGATGTGAGTGGACGATAATGGCTATCAATAAAGGGTTTTAACTCTTGCACCAGGAATTGGAGATACTCATCTCCCTTGAAAGCGGTTAAGTCCACATCCATGCGCTTCTCGCGTGGCACTTGCTCAAAGCAACGAGTGGGAAAATAGTCAAAAAGACGATTGCTGGTATTGTCAACACCCACCACAATGCAACGTCGTGCCTTACCGGCAGCAATGAGGGCGCCCAGCACCTCATCCACCTGCCACTCCTGCTTGTTCCATGTGGCTGTGGCATCAAAGAGCATTTGCCCGTCGTGCATATATAGCACATCACAGGGCTCTCCCAGCTTGTAGTCTTGCGGCAGCCACACCGTCACATTGCGTGGCTCAATCACCCGTGACGGGAATTGGGGATAACTCTCGAGTGTTCCATATCTCACCACCTGTGAGGAAGCCACAGGCTCTAGCTCACCGGCAATAGCGCCATGGGTGCACATCACCATAAAAATGCTAATTATTAAAAATAAAAATGTCTTTTTCATTGAGGTATTTTTTTTGCAAATATACTACATTTTATCAATATTGAACCCAACCGCCACACTACATTTTCTACTAAAAAATTGGTTACAATATGCAATGAAGGTTAAAGACGCAAAAAAAGCACGCTATTGAAACTATTTTTCCTAATTTTGTCACCAAGTCTAGAGAAACAACTACACTAAAAAGAAAAAAAACAACATTTTTTTACCTTTATAATAATTATGACAACATATCGCAATCTATCCCAAGCCGAGATTGAGAAATTACAAAACAATGATTGCCAAGCGCAAGACTGGAGCTTGGTGAAAGTGAGTGACGACTTCAACCCCGATAGCTTGCACCGGGTAACGTTCTACGGCACGGCACAGCTAGGGAGCTTCGCCGGAAGCATTGAGGTGAGTGAGGGTTTTGTAAAGCGATGTGGAATAAACAATGCCACGCTCAGGAACGTGACTGTGGGCAACCGTTGCCTAATCGAAAACATTGGGAACTTCATGAACAACGTTAATGTGGGCGACGAATGCCACATCTCTAACGTGTGCACCATTGAGACCACTCCCAAAGCCAACTATGGACAGGGAAACCTAATCTCAGTCCTCAACGAGGTGGGAAAGGGTAATTTGCTCATCTTCGACGGGCTCAACAGCCAGCTTGCCGCACTAATGGTGAAGCATTTCAACAACTCCGCTCTGCAAGTCGCCATCAAGGACATGGTTCAAAAGCATGTGGAACAAAACAAGCCTGCTTGCAGCACTATTGGCAACAAAGTGAGAATCATTAACACCAACGAGATCACTAACACCGTCATTGGCGACGGATGCAACATAATAGGAGCTTCAAGACTCAGCAACTGCACGGTGAGCAGCACTGTCGACAACCCCATCTGCATTGGCACCGGTGTGATTTGTGAGAAATCAATCATCAGTGGAGGCTCTAGAATTATCAATAGTGTAAAGATTGTGGACTGCATGGTGGGCGAAGCATGCGAGCTAAGCAACGGCTTCACCGCTGCGGGGAGCGTGTTCTTTGCTAACAGCTACATGTCGAATGGCGAGGCTTGCGCAGCATTCTGCGGGCCATTCACCGTGAGTCATCACAAGAGCTCGCTACTGATTGGAGGCATGTTCTCATTCTACAATGCCGGCTCGGCGACCAACTTCAGCAATCACGCCTACAAAATGGGTCCCATGCACTATGGAATACTGGAACGAGGCACAAAAACCGCCAGTGGAGCCTATCTGCTCATGCCTGCCAACATAGGCACTTTCAGCGTGTTATTTGGCAAACTGATGTACCACCCCGACACTCGCGACCTACCATTTTCCTATCTTATTGCCTACAACGATACCATGTATCTAGTGCCCGGACGCAACTTCGCTACCGTGGGGCTTTACCGCGACATTCGCAAGTGGCCCAAGCGCGACAAGCGCCGCCTGGCGGCTCGCAAGAGCATTGTCAACTTCGACTGGCTAAGCCCGTTCTCCATTAGCGAGGTACTGCGCGGGAAAAAAATACTAGAGCGACTGCGTGAAGCAAGTGGCGAAAACGTTAGCACCTACAACTATCACGAGTATGTCATCAAGGCTCCATTGCTACGCAAGGGAATTCACTACTACGACCTGGCGCTGCGCATCTACATGGGAGCAGTGCTCAAGCGTCACAAGCCCGAGTTGCCACAAGTGGCTGTGGGCGAGGGCGACTGGATCGACCTCTCAGGGTTGCTAATGCCTGTGAGCGAGGAGGAGCGCATCATTAGCGACATCATTGAGGGTCGCCTTAGCGATATCAACCAGGTGCTAGAGCGTTTCCAGTTCATTCACAACAATTATAACGAGTATCGCTGGACATGGACTTATCGCATGATTCTAGACTACTACCACATTGACAAGCTCGACGATGACGCTGTGGCACGCATCCATGCCGACTATGTGGCGGCACGGCGCGAGTGGATAGCCCTCATCCGCAAGGATGCTGAGAAAGAGTTTAACTTGGGCGACGTGGAACGCGATGTCTTAGACGACTTTATTGCCCAGCTCGAGGGGGAAGTTGATTTTGAAAACAAAAAACTTTACATGTAATATTTATACCGTAATTGTGCATTATTTATTAAGTTTTTGTATCTTTGCGCTCACATTGAGCTTTTTAACAACAACCCTATATTATTAATTTACAAAACTTTTCTACACATGAAGAAACTCTTTACCTTATTACTAGTGCTTGCAATGGCAATTCCCACATTTGCAAGCGAGAAAACCGTGACCATCTCCCGCAACGAGGGAGAATACTCCGATGCCAGCACTGTATACTATGCTGTGAAAGATGGTATCATCCTCACCATGACAGGTGGCATGAACAATGTGAACTACCTGCTGGCGAACCCTAATACTAACTTCACCATCCTTTCCTACAATTACACTATCAAGAAAATTGTGTTCCACTGCCTCGACGACGCTGTGGAAGGCGACCTCGATGCCAGCTACTGGGGGCCATCAACCATTACCCTCTTTGCTAACCACACTAACCCCACCAACCCTGGATCCTACACCAGCAGTGGCTTCGTTGGAACATGGGAAGGCTCTTCATCGAGCTTGAACTTTGCCGTTAAGGGTCATGGCGTGCGCTTCGCCTCTATCGAAATCACCTACGACAAGCCCGAGGGCGACATTTATGAACTCGTGACACAGCGCAGCCAGATTGTGGAAGGCAAGAGCTATGTGATTGTGAGCCAATATAAGGACAAGGTAATGCGCTTCAAGGAAGCATCAAATGTCACTCCTCCCGCTACCGATGTGGTAGAATGGATGAACGAGAGCAAAACTCGCGTTAAGGTCGACGGCGATGCCATGATCATTCGCATGGCAGGCGTGCAGGATACCACCATTGGCAGCAACACTCGCCGCGTGGCTTGGTTCACACTGGGCAATGGATACCTGCGCGGGCAGGGCGACAACCTCACCGTCACCACCACTCCCAACGATTATGGCCGTGCCATCATGTACATCAGCAATGTGGAATATAACTACCTGTGCTGGTTCAAGAATGTGGGCTCTTCTACTCGCACCATACGCTACGACTATGACAACGAGCAATTCTTGTTCAAGAGCATCAACAACGACCCCGACGGACGCGTGTGGCTTTACAAGCTAGCCGAGAGCTACCAAGTGAGCACCAAGTGCACACCCGAGGACGGCGGCACTATCACGCTGGGCGATGGCGTGGTTAACGGCACCTCGCAAGACGGGGAAACTGTGAATTTCGTTGTTGAACCCGCCAACGGCTATGCCATCAATAGCATCACGCTCACTAATATCACCACTGGCGAGGAAACCGTGCTTAACACCTTGCGTGGAACAAGCCCCAGCCATAACTACCAGTTCACCATGCCGGCTAGCGACGTGCTCATCAAGGCGGAGTTCACTCAGGGCACTGCTATCGACACCCTCAAGCAACCCGCTCAGGTGAGCAGTGTGGAATATGTCAACATGGCTGGCGTGCGCAGCAGCAAGCCCTTCGGTGGCATGAACATTGTCATCACTCGCTACACCGATGGCTCCACAACCACCTCCAAAGCTGTTATGAAATAACACAACACATTAATATATCACTAACTATCATGGGCACCGCCACAGGAGAAACTGCAGGCGGTGCCCATGAGTTTATAATGATGAAACAATAGGGTACAAAAAAAGGGTAAGAAGACTACATCGCGCCGCTACAACCTGTTACCCTTGCTTCGGTCAAGACCTGGGGGATTGGCAGGGAGCTGGCCGTGTAGGACTTACCCGGCTGCAAAGGTACAATTTTTTTTATTACCACCAAAATTTTTCTTCTTTTTCTCAAGTTATAACCACTCTTTAACCCCAATTCGGTGATAAGGATTGGGGTTAAAGCTTTAAAGTGTGCTTTTCGGAACTTTGTTAGAGCACAACCGGCATCAATGCCCGGCAAGTAACTGCTCCAGCTGTGGCGCCAGCACCTTGCCCGCGGCGATAATGCTCCAGTTGCGATCGGGACGGAAACGGTGCGCTACAGCTCCCGCCTCATGAGCGATAAGCATTGCGGCACACACGTCCCACTCGTTGAGGTTCATCTCCCAGTAAGCATCAAGAAATCCGGCTGCCACATAGCTAATGTCGAGCGCCGCCGAGCCCAGCCGTCGTAGCCCTCGCACCAGTGGCATGATGCGTGCCACGTTGTCGAGATTATTGTCGGGGTTGGTAGCCTTGTCGTAGGGGAACCCTGTCGAGACCACAGCCTTTGCCAGCGATGGAGTCTCGCTGGCGGCAATGCGATTGCCATTGAGCCACGCCCCCTTTCCCTTCACTGCGGTGAACATCTCATGCAACTGTGCCGCATATACCACCCCCACCACAGCCTCGCCATGGTGCTTCACACCTATCGAAACATTGAACCAGGGTAGCCCGGCGCTATAGTTGGTAGTGCCATCCAGGGGGTCTATCACCCATTGCCACGAGTCATCGCCCTTCAAAATTAATCCCGACTCCTCGGTGAGAATCGAGTGGTCGGGATAGAGGGTGCTGATGCAATCGGTGATGAGACGTTCGCTTGCCTTGTCGGCGGCAGTAACCACATCAAAGTCGTTCTGCTTAGTGGCGATTTCCAGTTCTCGCGAGCGAAACAGCTTTAGCTGCACTTCACCCGCTTGCCTTGCCATCGTTGTGGCATGGGCAAGGATTGCGTCATAGTTTTCCATGCTCATGTTGAGCCTTATTTTTTAGCCGAAGGTTTCTTAATAGGTATCTGGCGCTTGAACACCTCTTTAAAGGTTATCAACGTCTCGGTGCGGCCCAGCCCCAGTTGCAGGAACTTGTCGTGAATGAGCTTGAGCATGTGGTCGTTGTTGTGAGCATAAAGCTTCACAAACATGTCATACTTGCCTGTGGTGTAATAGCACTCAACCACCTCGGGCAGTTCCTTGAGGTGCTCAACCACGCTCTCAAACTTCGACGAGTCGTTCAAGAAAATTCCTACATAGGCACAGGTGTCATATCCCACAGCCACGGGGTTGATAAGCGAGATAGAGCCATTAATCACTTTCATAGAATTCAGCTTCTGGATGCGCTGATGAATTGCCGCCCCCGACACGTTACATTCACGGGCAATCTCCAGATAAGGCTTGCGAGCGTCGCTCGATAGCATGTTAAGGATTTTATAATCCAGATCATCTAACTTTGGTGTTGCCATAATAACTTGTTTTATATTAGGTTAAATAATTAATTCCTTGCAATAAACACGCGTCAAAAACGCCCCGAATGGGTAGTTTTCGTTCTAATTCGTTTGCAAATGTAAGAATTTTTTCTGAAATTCCTACAATTTATAAACATTTTTTATTCGTTTTCTTTCAATTTTACCACAATATCACCAAATTTGACCAGCAACTCACCACAGGTAACGCAGCACCCTCTAAAACTGAATAATTGAATTAATATACATAACGAAACATTTCACACCGTTAAAATGTATTAAAAGTGTTAAAATATCCACTAATTCTATTAAATTCAAGACAAAATGTGATTTTTCTTATACTAAAAATAGTGACATGTCAAAAAAATGTTTAATTTTGTGACGGAAAAAATTGTTAATGTGTTATTACAAACTCTTGAAGCTCTAAACCATCTTTTATAAAAAGAACCTAAAAATCAAGAAGTAATGCACTTGTAAAACCACTATTTTTTAATAGTGCCAGTTTGTGTTGTGAAATAGTCATGCACCAAGGCAAGACTATAGCTCAACAGAATATAATGCCGCATAAGCATGCGCTTAAAATGAATAACCATTTTTTTATTTACTAACCATACAAAAAAGTATTATTATGACAACACGTATTTTGAGATTACTATTACTAGCCGCCCTGGCCTGGCCCACATGGCTATCCTCAGCGGCACAAGAGATGGTGCGTGTGGAAAAGAAGCAATTAAAGCATGAACTTATCGACAGCCGTCATGCAAAGCCTTCTCTCACCAATGAGACTCGTAATGAGAATGAAGTGATACCCCCATCTGGAGGCCCACAAAAAGCACCAGCAAGGACATTGACCGAAGTAACTGTCGCTAATGGGACTGCAACAAGTACTTATGTGCCAGTTAATGGGTATTATTTTGAGAATACCTCAACAATGTCTCAAGTGATTTATAAAGCGTCAGAATTAACAAACTTGAATGGAATGGATGGTCGCAGAATTAGAGCCATTACATTTTATTTACCAAATGGTATAAAATTTGGTAATCCTCAAGGTTCTTATGGGCGTGGCCAGCTAACGGTTAGAATGGGTTCCACCACTAGTTCATCTTTTAATAATTATAACCCATCAGCCCTTACTCCAACCAACGAAGTGTCGGGTACTGTGATCCCTGTTTATGGAGAGACATCTTATACAGTTGAATTCAGTAAGCCTTTTAAGTACATCCATGGTACTAATTTGCTTGTTGAAACAAAAGTGACAACAGCAGGACAATATGATAACAATGATTCTTATTTCGTAGGAAAAGAATCTACTAATTGTTCATTCTATAAAGTAGGTAACTATAATAATACAAGGCAAAGTTTTCTTCCCAAAATAACGTTCACATTTGAGGACGACATAACAATCGACACTGAAAATCTTGATTTCGGTATAGTCCCCACTGGCGATTCAAAGAATCTGTCGTTTACATTGACCAACAACAATCCCACTGCAGCTGCTATTTCATGGGAGTTTACAGGAATCAATAAAGATAAGTTCAGCACAACTAGTCAGGCTACAACGATTGCTGCCAATGGCACTTTAACTGTTCCTGTAACTTTTGCCCCCGGGAATGCTTTGGGAGCAATGAACAGCATCTTGAAGGTGACAGTAGGCGACACAAAATATCGTATCATCCTGCGTGGTAAAGGCAAGGAAGATTTGGCATTCTCAGCTTCTCAATCTATGGTTGATGTGGGTGAAGTTCTAGTTAATGGCTCTGGCACCAAAACTGTCACTATCACCAACAGTGGTATCGAGACAATCACTCCAAGCATTGTTCAGCCTGACGATAACGCTTTCTCTGTGACTGGTCAGAGTGGTGACCTGGCAAGCGGTGCCTCGCGTGAATATACAGTAACATTTGCCCCCACCGAGGTGAAAGAATATAGTAGTTCATTCTGTGTAGTTGATGATGGGCGCAATGTTAGCATAAACGTTGACGTTAAGGGAGAAGGTGTCAATACCGCTTCCTTAACTGGCAATGGTTTAGACTTTGGAATGATTGCAGTTAATGGAACCAAAGTGCTTAATGCTACTCTAACTAATCCTAACAGTAAGCAAGTTATTGCTGCACTTAAGGCAAACGATCCTTTCTCGGTTGCTAATTCAAGTGTTACTGTCGACGCTAATGGCACAGCAACTGTTGCCGTGACATTTAATCCTAAGGCCGCCACAAGCTATGGCGATTATCTCACTGTAACTGTTGATGGCCATGAGAACCAGATTTCTCTCAAGGGCATTGGTAATGATGCTAGCACTATCGCTACCCGCGACGAATCATTCTTTGATGGCATTACTTACACCTGGAAAGAAGGAGGCCCCGATGCAACAGGTGTTGAGCACACTAGCAAATTGACAGACATCGCCACAGACCCCGACCAAATGATTGCCATGATAAAGAAGATTTATACCGACAAGACTATCCCTGGCAATTATAAGCGTGGGTTTGATGCGAACGGAAATGACGAGGTTAATAATGATGTATTCTATACGGGGGTAGGTACTATATCCTATAATTATGATGATGTAAGTAAAATTTCAGATTTGGATGGGTACAGTTATGTTGATCGTTATGGATGGAATATAGAGGGTGAAATAGAAACTCCCACTTATTATGACTTATCCTCAACGTATCGTGAGTATTATACCCACATGAATACGACGCAGTACAAACCCAATCAAGAAGGTTTAACGTTGCTACTGGTTGAGCTTAACGATGATTACGATTATAATGATATTATCGAAGAGATTGATGGCTCGCTGTATTACAAAGGTTTTGGTGATACCAATTATGATCGTTTACGTGGTCAATTTGAGAACACTATTAAGTCAATTCGAGTAATAGCTCAATCAAAGCGTACAGGAGAAGGACTTGAAGCAGGAACCTTGTTTAAACTTGACTGTGATAAAATGAATAAATTCTATCTGTTAGCCAAAGGACAAGTTCGTTTACTCCATAATTCATATATTCATTTCAACAATGACTTCAGCATTCCACCTAGTTTCTTTATTGAGAGGACTCGTGAATATTATTTGTTTGATTATAGCGATAGTTATACTTCTTATGGTTTTGTTGATGAAAACGTAGGTGGGCTATTTTATCATATGTTTGAGCAATTTAGTCCTGTAGATCCTGATGCAACATCTGGTAAAGCCGATATTTATCAAGACCTTGTAAACATGCAGACATTTGGTGTTGAACATGATTGCTTGTCAATTCCTAATTTGGGGCATCAGTTCATGATGTATGGTGATGATAGTGAGGCTAAAGACTGCCAAGATGTGCGCGACATGATGTTCTTTGTTCCAGACTACCGCATGATGAAAGATAACGACCGTGACTATGCAGTATATCAGCAGTATCTTAACTATAACAAGGCGCATCAGCCTCAGATGGGACTTTATGTAATCCGTCAAGATCCAGTGACCGAGACAACTGAGTTCCAAGAGAATGATGAATATTATCACTTGACATTGACTTGGGACAGTAACCTTGATGAGTTCCTTCCTAGTGACCAGCAAGAATACCAGCTCTATGAAGTGGTTGTGGATGAGGCAACGGGGGCTCAGCGTTATGAACCAGTTTATTATACCACAGTGGTTAATAACGAGGTTGTTTATGCCGACGCTAACGGGAATCCTCTGGCTGAGGGTGCCGAACCAGTTGCTGTGACCCTGACAGTTGATCCATCAAACAACAAGAAAACCTATGCCGACGTTTACGTTCAACGCGAGGAGTCGGGCAAAGTTGTGACCTATGCCGTTCGTGGTCAGGACAAAGATCACTTCTTGAGCCTACAGATGTCGAACCAGCAGAGCTACCTGATTAGAGGTAAGAACCCGGCCGAGATGGCAATGCTCATGGATATGACTCACTATAGCCGTTTCAATCCAATAACAATGGAGAATGCCTATAGCAATGCCATGATGGTAAGCCCACAATCGGGCGGTGTGCGCAAGGAGTATATAGAACAAGGTACTGAGTTTAACTTCTATCGCACTACCGGAACTATTGGAGAGGAACCTGTGAAGATAGCAACCGCTACAGTTTTGAGCAAGGTGGAGACCGAAGACAGAAAGGGTGGAGATATTAAGATTCAGATGATTGAGTCGACTCAAGCCAGCGAGTCGCAGTTCCCCTATGGGCAGACTTCAGGCATGGGTGAAGGCAAGCATGCCGGCTATCACGACAATGCCAACATCGCTAACCCCACCTACTCTTATATCAAGGTCGGTAATGTTGATTATGTGACATTCAACAATTTTATGCTCTATGACAACTTTGTGGAGAAGGTAAAAGATGACAACTCGCATCCATCGCAATACTTCTACTACATGACATTCAACACCGAGCAACCATTTACCGGTAGCGATGGTAATCCCACAACCGAAGCAACAAGTAACCGCTTCCGTGTGCCAGTCTACAAGACAGAGTCGAAGATTAATAATGTGTTTACACAAAATCAGGTTGATGAAGATACCGAGGGCACATTGTCGCTGGAAGACTTGGCATTCAGTACAAAACTTCAATACAGCAGTAAATCTGAGATTTATCGCTACGATGCTTATCGCTGGTTAGCTAATGAAAACCGTTTTATCATTAACGAAGTTTACGGAAATGATGACGAGCAAGACCTTCCACCAACAGGAATCGCCGGAAATCAGTCCAGTACCTATTCTATCTCGATGAACGATATTGGCACCGAAGACTACTATGTTGGCGCTCAGGTTACCGTTCCCGAGAATGACTACAACAAGTGGGCCGACTTTGTGGACTATATACCCAATAAGGAATCTTCGCCGGTAGCGGCTTATACCTATGCTCCTGTAGTAGAAACCTTCTCTGGCAGCTTGACTCGTGACGACTACAACACATATGGTGGAGCTCTGCGCACTACTGCTGCTGGAAAACTCAAAGTCAGTGTGGTTGAACCCGATGTTGAGAACCCGCTTATGAGTACTTGGAACTGGGAAGACAACGAAGGCAATAAGTACGCTTACTATAACCTCAATCTGAACATTGACCAAAAAGATTTCCCAGACGACTACGACATCTATAAGATTCGTGCATGGCGCATGGTAAATGAAAATCAGCTTGGAGAGGAGTATAGTGAGATGAATTATCGCAAAGCTGCTAAAGTGAAATTTGAAGAAATCACTTACCCTGAGTGCGATAAGAGCGACAGTTATAAGTATCAATTAGGTAGTGGAAATGACAGTAAGGAAGTTGAGCATTCAAATGGCACAAAAACAACCATCTCGTTCAAGACTGGAACATTTGGTGCTCGCAAGTTGCGTGAGAATGAAAACGAAACTGGTGTAATTGAAGATCTTGAAATTAATTACTTGGTTCGTGTATATTTCACTAAGAACACTAACTTGCAACAGACTCAACAAGATGCACCACGTGTGCGTGTTTTACCTGAACAAGTTCCAGTGGCTGATAATGGCTACTACTTTGTTGATGCTAAGGTACAATATACAGCAAAGGCCGGCAATGTCATCACTGGCATTGAGAGTGTTCAGGCTCGTGATGTGGTTGGTGTGAAGTACTACAATATGGCAGGTATTGAGAGCGACCGTCCATTCCAAGGCGTGAACATCGTTGTTACTCGCTACAGCGATGGCTCAATGTCTACAACTAAGATTGTGAAGTAAAGAAGATTAGTAATTCTCAGATGCTAATACGTGTAGCAGGGCGCGACTACTATGGTCACGCCCTGCTTTGTGTTTATTATCTTGCGAGCGGATGTTTAAAAGACAATTACTTAAGATTGAGTTTTCAGTTTTCAGTATTCAGTCATCAGTCATCAGTCGTCAGTATTCAGTTTTCAGTCGTGTTTTTATTTAATTAACATTAGTGTAAATTAGTGTAAATTAGTGGTTCAGTGCGGCAGCGCCTTTTTAAATTTTAGCGAAGCTTCCTAATTTTAGAGCCCTTGGGCTCTTTAATTTTCACTCCGCAGGAGTGGCTACCAACTTGCCATGTGCTGTCACGCATGGAAATTAAAAAGCTTCGTGCTAAAATTCCCCTATATGTCAGATTAATCAGAATAATCCGTAGTTTTTTTAATCATAGTCCCAAGATGATGTTGTAGACGGCAGTCACGTCGCTTCCTGTTATGTCACCATCATTATTCAGGTCGCCATTAACAATATTGCTATTGTCGTTGTAGAGGATAAAATTATAGAGAGCCGTGACGTCGCTGCCTGTGCACTCTCCATCACCATTGACGTCGCCCTCAACAGCGGGAGCGTCCACCGAGTTGATGAACACACGGCGCGCCGAGAGCGCGCATGTCATGTTTGCGTCCCAACATGCCAGCCGCAGACGCACGTCAGTGACCGAGAGCGAATTTACCGCAAAGGTAACCGAGAAATTCCGCTCCAGTTCCTTAGTAGCGAACTTGTAGAACACACTCTGCAACACATTCCCTTCGGCATCCAGCAGTTCCACTGTGGGCGACCCCTTGGTCGCATTGTAGGCAGGGTCGTTCCACAAGGTGGAATAAGCTACCACGTCCACTTGCAAGCCGTCAACACCATCGATGCTGAACACAGGCGACACCAGCGTGTAGTCCTCATCCACATCCTTGTAGAGATACACACGATTGTGCGATATCAAGTCCTTGTTGAGCTCCACGTCGTCGCGGGTATAGGTCCACCCGTCGAAACTGGTTTGTGAGAATTGCAGCAGTTCGTCGCCATGCGCCACGGCACAGCACAAAATCATCGCCAGGGCTAGTGTAATGGTCTTTTTCATTTTGCAATAAATAATAACAGGTTGTTCTACTTTGTGACTAGAAGTTGCGCAAAAATAACGATTTTTAAATTTATGTGCAAAAAAATATGCATAGTTATTTTAGATAGGCACTGTTTGTGTAATTGAAATGTGTTCATTACCTTTGCAGGGAATTTATAGAAATCCCGGCACATCAGCATGAAATCAAATCACAACAGGAAATACACAGCAAAGTCCTCCAGGAAGAGGAACGCTAAGCAATCATGGTTAAGCAAACTGCCCAAGTGGCTGAAGGTTAGCGCTGTGGTGGCGCTACTGCTAGTTGCCACAGGCGTCATTGTGGCGTCGCCCTATCTCACTGCCACCAGCGACAAGGAAGCCATGCTCTACCTGCGACGTGGCACTGCCAACGACGTGGTGGCCGACTCGCTCGCCAGCTGCACCTCACCACAGTTTGCCGCTAAGGTGATGAAACTCGTCACCCTCACCCGTGGTGACCTAAGCACCCGCCAGGGAGCATTTAAGATTGAGGAAGGCGAGAGTGCGCTGAGTGTGGCTCACCACCTGCGCCGTGGCGCCGCCGACGATATCAAGCTCACCCTTAACAACCTGCGCACCAAGGAAGACCTTGCCAAGCGCATTGCCAAGAAGCTGATGATGACTAAAGACGAGATGCTCGCCGCGCTCAACGACAAGGAATTGTGTGCTGCTCATGGTCTCAACCCCGACAATATCACCAGCGTGTTCCTGCCCGACACTTATCAGTTCATGTGGGACGTGGAGCCTGCCAAACTGCTGGAGCACATGTGCAAATATAGCGACAAGTTCTGGAACGACGAGCGCAAAGAGAAAGCCCAAAAACTGGGGCTCACACCTGTGGAAGTGGTGACACTGGCTTCAATAGTGGAAGGGGAGACAGCTAAGGCCGACGAGAAAGGAAAGGTTGCGCGGCTCTACCTCAACCGCCTGGCTCAACACATCAAGCTACAGGCCGACCCAACGGTAAAATTTGCCCTAGGCAACTTCGCGTTGCGTCGCATCACCTATGCCGACACAAGCACACCATCGCCATGGAACACCTACTATGTTGAAGGCCTGCCACCAGGTCCCATCTGCCTGCCCGAGAAAGCGTCGATCGATGCAGTGCTTGACGCACCACAGCACGACTACATCTACATGTGCGCCAAAGAAGACTTCTCAGGCTATCACAACTTTGCCCGCACCCTTGCCGAGCACGAAGCGTTTGCCGCCCTCTACCACCAAGCCTTGCGCGAACGTGGAATTCGCCGTTAAGCGGTAGCGTGACGACAGCTGCGAGCGAGATTAATTAACGTGATGTTTTTGTAATCTGAAAATCATTGCGTTAGCAACTCCCCCTCTAAGTTTGAAGTGACCCCAAAAAGTTGGACGGGTTAAACATTAACGGTCAATAGAAAGAGTTCGGTATTGTACCGGGCTCTTTCCTTTTAACCTGGATTTGATTC